>NZ_JBIBIB010000002.1:0-1142436 GCF_042957345.1 Achromobacter sp. NPDC008082 | reverse complement strand
TCTGGAGACCCCTGCTTGGCCTGTTGCGCTTGCCTTGTCTTCGCGGTTCAAACTGTCTGAACTGCGAAGGAGCGAGACTATAGCACAAGTTTTTGGCTTGTCTTCCGTGGCAAGCAAGAAAATTGTTCGAATCTCAAGACTCGGCGCGCGACGATGCCCGCGCTCTATATATAGAGCGCATGCCTTCGCTCGCATTCCTACCCTCTATCCATCGCTCGCATTCCAGCCCTCTATATAGATAGTTGCCTTGGCCCGCTTGCCTCCCGTTGGGGTACGTTTACTATTCGCCTGTACGCCGTACCTAATTGGAGACGAACACGCTATGCCCCCAGCCATCGCCCTGAGCGAAGATATCCTGATCAACGTTACCCCCTTCGAAACCCGCGTTGCGCTGGTGGAACAGGGGTCGGTACAGGAGCTGCATGTGGAACGCAGCATCCAGCGGGGCCATGTCGGCAATATCTATCTGGGACGGGTGGTGCGCGTGCTGCCGGGCATGCAGAGCGCCTTTATTGATATTGGATTGGAGCGCGCGGCGTTTATCCATATTGCTGACTTGCGGGAAAACCGCGGCGAGCGCACGCAGGGACTGACCCCCACCCCCATCGAAAAGCTGCTTTTCGAGGGACAGACCATCATGGTCCAGGTCGTGAAAGACCCGTTGGGCACCAAAGGCGCGCGTCTGTCGACCCAGATCAGCATTGCCGGGCGGATGCTGGTGTATCTGCCGCACGACCCCCACATCGGCATTTCCCAGAAAATCGACTCGGAATCCGAGCGCATCCAATTGCGTGAGCGGCTTCAAGCGCTGATGCCGGCCGAGGAGAAAGGCGGATTCATCGTGCGCACCCAGGCGGAAGGCGCCAACGATGAGGAGTTGGCCGCAGATCTGGAGTATCTGCGCAAGCTGTGGACCAGCGTTCAGGCGTCGGCGCGCACGCAGCCCGCCCCCGCCCTGCTTCACCAGGATCTGACGCTGGCCCAGCGCGTGCTGCGCGACATGGTGGGGCCAGGCACCGGGACGATTCTGGTGGACTCGCGCACGACCAGTGCGGCCATGCTGGAATGGGCGCGCGTCTATACGCCTTCTGTTGTTGGCCGTATCCAGCATTACAGCGGCGAACGGCCGTTATTTGATACGGCGAATGTGGACGACGAGATTGCGCGGGCGCTGTCGCGCCGCGTGGATCTGAAATCGGGCGGCTACCTGATCATTGACCAAACCGAAGCACTGACCACCGTCGACGTGAACACCGGCGGTTTCGTCGGCGGCCGCAATTTCGATGACACCATCTTCAAGACCAACCTGGAAGCGGCGCAAGCCATTGCCCGCCAGTTGCGGCTGCGCAATCTGGGCGGCATCGTCATCCTGGACTTCATCGACATGGAAGAACAGGAACACCGCGACACGGTGTTGGCCGAACTGAAGAAAGCGCTTTCTCGTGACCGGACGCGCATGACGGTCAATGGCTTCACGCAACTGGGCCTGGTGGAAATGACGCGTAAGCGCACGCGCGATTCGCTGGCGCATCAACTGTGCGAGCCCTGCCCCATGTGCGAATCGCGCGGCAATGTGCGCACGCCGCGCACCGTTTGCTACGAAATTCTGCGTGAGATTCTGCGCGAAGCCCGGCAGTTCAATCCCAAGGAATTCCGCATCCTGGCTTCGCAAGACGTGGTCGACCTGTTCCTGGAAGAAGAAAGCCAGCACTTGGCGATGCTGGGCGACTTCGTCGGCAAGCGCGTGTCGCTGGAAGTCGAGAGCACCTACTCGCAGGAAAAGTACGACATCATCCTCGTATAAGCCACGCACGAAAATGCCAACCGCTGCGCCGCGCGCAATAGCAGGTTGGCGCGTTCACTTCAACCCGATATGTTCGGATTGTGTGTCTTAACGATTCGATTGCAATGAAGTTTGAAACGAATGGCGGTGGCATCTCTTAGCCGATAAGCTCGCGGGCGCTTCGCAGGGGTCGATCCCTTCGAAGCGCTTTTTCTTATGCTTTCGGAGGTTAATGCAATGAAGTCCCTATTCCGTCCGTTTCTGGTGCTGGTTGCAGCGCTGCCGCTGTTGCTGGCTGCCTGCGGCGACAAGGAACCCGAGCAGCGGGCCGCGTTTACGCAGTTCCTGCAAACCCGCATCGTCGACAAGCCTGGCGTGCGCGTGCCCAAACTGACGGATGAGGAAAAGAAGTCCATCGGCGACTATGCCGCTCACTACGCAGTGATCACGGATTTCAACGCGGGGATGGAAAGCTCGGTCAAGCCGTTGACGGGAATCATGCAGAAAGGCGCCGTGCGTTCGTTGAACGACATCGTGACGCGGCGCGACGATCTCAAATCCGTGCAGACTTCGCTGAACGACATGGCTGCGGCATTGAAAGAGCAACAAGCCCGCGCAGATGCCGCGCGCGCGCAGCTCAAGCAGCCGGATGATCTGAAGGCCGTGTACGACAAGGCCTACGAGAAGACGGTCAGCCTGCCGGCGGACACGTTCCGCGATGTGCTGCCGCAAGTCAATGCGACGATCGACAGCAGCCTGAAGATTGCCGATTACGTAGATGCCCATCAATCGCAAATCGAAATCTCGGGCGCCATCGTCAAGGTGAAAGACCCGGCTGTGCAAGCCGAGCTGAACCAGTTGCTACAGGACTTGAACGCCCAAGCGAAAGACCTGCAACAGGCGCACACGCGCATGCAGGCGCTGATGCTGGGCCGTTAAAGCAACGACGGCTGCCCTAGCGCCGACAACGCCAATACCGCCAATACCGCTAGCGCTACTAGAACCGCTAGTGCCGCTAGTACCGCTAGCACCACCAGTACCGTCAGCCCGGTCAACCCCTTCCACCCCGGGGGTCATGCCGCCACAACGCGGTTGCGCCCCGCCGCCTTCGCCCGGTAAACCGCGGCATCGGCCGCCACAACTAGACTGGCTGCCGCATCGTCCGCCCCCGGCGTTGCGCAGGCGGCGCCGATGCTGACGGTGACGATGCCGCCCTCGCTGTCTTCATGCGGAACGCGCCATTGCGCAATGGCGCGCCGGATGGATTCGGCGATCGCCACGGCGCGCGGCAGTGTCGTGTGGGGCAGCAGCACCACGAACTCTTCGCCCCCATAGCGCGCCGCCAAATCCCGAGGCCGGCGCGCTTTGTTCTTCAGGACCTGCGCCAGCCGCTTCAACAGCTCATCGCCCGCTTGGTGGCCATAGCGGTCGTTGTAGCGTTTGAAGTGATCCGCATCCAGAAACAGCAGCGACAGCGGCTTGTTTTCGCGGCGGGCGGCCTGCCATTCGCGCTCTAGCGCGTCGTCAAAGGTGCGACGGTTGGCGATGCCCGTCAGGCCGTCGGTCTGCGCCTGCGCTTCGATCTGTTTTTCGTAGACGCCCCTGACGCGCATCTCGCGGCGGAACAGCACGATCTGCGCCATCACCGACAGAAACAGCGCCAGCGTGACCGGCACGATCAACACCGCGCGCCGCACCCAGGGCTCCATGACATCGTCCACCGCCAATGCCACGTTGATCACCAGCGGCGTGCCTTCGATGACATCGAACGTGTACAGGCGATTGATGCCGTCGGGCGACAGCACGCCCACGAACGTGCCCTCGCGCCCAAACACGAATTGCTGGAAATCCTTGGGCATGTCGATCTCGCGGTCGAAATCCGCCAGCGAATAGGGATTGCGCGCTAGCACGACGCCGTCACTGCGAAACACCGTGATGGAATCGCGTTCGCCTATCGAGAGTTCAGCGAAACGGTCGCGAAAATAGGCCAGACGCAATGACCCGACGACCACGCCCGCAAAGCTGCCATCGGAGTGGGAAATGCGGCGGCTGATGGCGATGCTGTCGTCGCCCGGCCGCAAAACGCTGTGATACGGGCGGCTGACATACATGCCGACGTCGTCGGCATTTCGGTGAACCGTAAAGAAATCGCGGTCGGCAAAGTTGGCGGACGGCCGCTGCACGGATGCCGAGTCATAGATGACATTGCCTTTTTCGTCGAGAACGCCGATGACGCCCAGGTATTGCACGCCAGATGCCCGGTCAAACAGCAATCGCTGTAGCGTTTCGCGCTTGACGCGTTCGATGCCGGGTTCGCGCAGGCGCTCGACCACGCCTTGCAGCGACAAGTCGTAGCTTCGCAAGCTGCGGCTGATATCCGCGGCGAGCACACCGGTCAGATTGCGGGCCGAGGTATAGGCGGACGCCCAGATGTCGCGCCGGTCGACCCACAACAGCGTCACCGCGGCGGCGCAGATGCCGATGGCCACCAAGCCGGCCAGCGCATACAGGACGCGGTTCACCACTTCTCGGTGCTTCAATACGGCGCTCCTTCACGATGACGATCAGGGTGTCGCGGTGGATATCCAGGCAATGCCCTGCCAGATAATGCCGCTGACGCGCGAGCGGATCAAGCGTCCTCAACATTCAGGGACGCAAGAAAACGTATCGGTGAAAGAGAGTGATGAACGGGCGTCCAGCGGCACAGCGCCAAACCGCCTGAACTCCGGGCGCGCGGCGCCCGGAGGTTTCCTTACTTACGACACCGCCGTGGCGGCGATGCGGAAGGGGAAAGCGCGAACACCTCGCGCCTTGTCCGTCTCGCGGTGCGCATTGATCGCCCAGGCGGAACCCGCTCCGCCTGTCAGCGACATCAGCTGGCGCATCGCGCCCGCTGAAAATCCGCACTGCAACGCCAAGGCCTGGCGTCGGGCAAGCTCAACACCTACAGCGTGCGGCGTCGTGAAACTCCGGTCCGATTGCAGCATGGCAGCCCCCTGGCTAATGCTCTTCATCAGTGAAGAGTCAGTGCGAACCAATCTACCGCAGTCTTTCTGACTTGCGCGTGAAATGATACGTAAAGTAATGCAATGCAGTGGAAATACAGCGTTCAGGCCAGGGGGTTGGCCGTCGCCTCGGCCGCGGCCTCGCGGTCTGGTTTGTCATTTTTGCCATCGGCGGGGCCCGTCATATTTCCGTAAAGCAGCGAACGCCCGGCGAACAGCCCGCCTGCCACTTCCAGGTCAAAACGTTCGGTGTCGCGGCGGCGCACGTCTTCGACCACTTCCGCGGCCTCGTCCGGCGGCACGCCGATGGCGCGCAGCGCCGCCTCGCCAAACACCAGCGCGGATTCCAGGGTTTCGCGTACCTGGTAATCCACCCCTTCCTTGGCCAAGGCCAGGGAGTGGATGCGGTCATAGGCGCGCACCACGACCCGGACCAGCGGAAATTCCGATTTGATCAGCTTGACCATGTGGGTCACGGCCTGCGGGTTGTCGATGCAGATCAGGATGGCGCAGGCGTTCTCGGCGCCGGCGGTGCGCAGCATGTCGATGCGGGTGCCGTCGCCATAATACACCTTGACCCCCCATTTGGCGGCGGCCCGGATGGCGTCCGTGTCGGTATCTAGAATGGACACCTTCAGGTCGCGAGCCAGCATGGCCTGGGTGACGATCTGGCCGAAACGGCCAAAACCGACGATCAGCGCGCAGCCGTCAAGATCGCGGGCCACGTCCACGCCTTCCATCGACGGAACCGGTTTGGGCAACACCCAGCGCAACGCCAGCACGCACAAGGGGGTGAGCGCCATGGAAATGATGACTACGGCGGTCAGGACCGCGCCCGTGTGCGCATCGAAAATACCCGCTGCGGCCGCCGCGCCGTACAGCACGAAAGCGAACTCGCCGCCCTGAGCCAACAGCGCCGCCCGCGTCACCGCTTCGGCGTGCGGCGCGCGCAGCAATCGCGCCACGGCATACACGCCCACGGATTTCACCAGCATGAAGACGATGACAGCCGCCAGAATGAGCGGCCATTCGCGCGCCACGGCGGACAAGTCCAGCGACATGCCGACGCCCAGGAAGAATAGGCCCAGCAAAATCCCCCGGAAGGGCTCGACTTCGGCTTCCAATTGGTGACGGAAGGTGGATTCGGACAGCAGCACCCCCGCCAGGAACGCGCCCATGGCCATGGACAAGCCACCCAGCTCCATCAGCAGTGCCGCCCCCAGCACGACGAGCAGCGCGGCGGCGGTCATGACCTCGCGCGCATGCGCCGCGGCCAATAAACGGAATAGCGGATTCAGCAGCCAGCGGCCCGCAGCCAGCAGCGCCAGAATGCAGCCGACGGCAATGGCGGATTGTGTCCAGGGGTCGCCGTGCTCGGTGGCGCCGGCTGGCGCCAGCAAGGCCACCAACGCCAGCAAGGGCACGATGGCCAGATCTTCCAGCAACAAAATGGAGACAATGCGCTGGCCCTGGGCGCTGGTGCTTTCGTCGCGCTCGCCCAGAATCTGCATGACGATGGCTGTGGACGACAGCACAAAGCCCATCGCCGCCATGAACGCCGCCGGGCCGGACAGGCCGGCCAACAAGCCCACTACCGTCAGCAGGCCGCCACACACCAGCACCTGGGCCACGCCCAGGCCGAAGATTTCGCCCCTGAGTTTCCAGAGCCGCGACGGCTGCATTTCCAGCCCGATGATGAACAGGAACATCACGACGCCCAACTCGGCGACGTGCAAGATGGACTTGGGATCGGAAAAGAAACCGATGCCGAACGGGCCAATGGCAAGACCCGCCGCCAGATAACCCAGCACGGAGCCCAGCCCAAGACGCTTGAATAGCGGGACGGCGATGACCGCCGCGCCCAGCAGGACGACGACGTTGACGAGTTGATTGCCTTCGGTAGGCAGAGCCATAAGGCGCTCCTGGTTTGCACGCAGGCCCAGGACGCTGAAAGCGCCGCAGGCGGGCTTGCCCCATTTTCCGGCAAACCGGGGGATTGGCAATCAGGAAATTGGCAATCCCCAGCAGCGGCGGGCCGGATGGGATGATAAAAAAAACCGCCGCGATCAGGACGCGGCGGTTGGGCAGTGGCGGGTTTCGCGATCAGTCGTCGCGGAATTGCATCTTGTAGAGCGAGGCATACAGGCCGTTGGCGGCCAGGAGCTCGGCGTGCGGGCCTTGTTCGACGATCTTGCCGGCGTCCAGCACGATGATGCGGTCGGCGTTCTGCACGGTGGACAGACGGTGGGCGATGACGAGCGTGGTTCGCCCCTTCATCAGCCGTTCCAGCGAGGCCTGGACCTGGCGTTCGGACTCGTTATCCAGCGCCGAGGTGGCTTCGTCGAGGATCAGGATGGGCGCGTTCTTGATCAGCGCGCGGGCAATCGCCAGGCGCTGGCGCTGGCCGCCCGACAGGCGGGCCGCATTTTCGCCGACTGGCGTGTTGATGCCCTGCGGCAGGCCTTCCACGAATTCCAGCAGGTTGGCCGCCGCCAGGGCGTCGCGCACCTTTTGCTCGCTGGACTTGCCCAACGCGCCGTAGCCGACGTTGGCGGCGATGGTGTCATCGAACAGCACGACGTCCTGGCTGACCAGAGACAGATGCGAACGCAGGCTGCGCAGCGTCAGTTCGTCAACGGGGGTGTCGTCCACCAGAATCGAACCGCTGTCAGGCAGCACGAAGCGCGGCAGCATATTGACCAGCGTGGTCTTGCCGCTGCCTGACCGGCCCACCAGGGCCACGGTCTGGCCGGGCTCAACGATGAAGGAGATGTCGTTGACGGTGTCGCGCTCGGCATCGGGGAAGCGATGCTTGACGTGGCGGAACTCAACCTTGCCGCGCACGGGTTCGGCCAGTTCCTTGGTGCCGGTGTCGTTTTCCGGCGTCTGGTCGATCAACGTGAACACGCTTTCGGCCGACACCAGCATCTTTTGCATGCGGGCGGCAACGTTCGTCAGGCGCTTGATGGGGTCAAAAATCTGCGCCAGCGCGGCCATGAACGAGGCAAAGCTGCCCACCGTCAGCGAACCGCTGTTGGCCTGGCTGAGCGCCACCGCGATGACGGCGCCAACGGAAATTGAAATGCAGACCTGCGTCAGCGGCGTCAGGGCGGCATCCGCCGTGGCGGTGCGCATGGCGAAGCGGCGCAGGCGGCGGCTGACGAAATCGAAACGGCCGCGCTCGACTTCATAACCATCAAACAGCTTGATGACGCGCTGGCCGTCGATGCCCTCGCCGACCACGCGGGTCAGCTCGGCGTTCATGTTGACGGTGTCGCGGTTGATGCGGCGCAGGCGCTTGATGAAGAAGCGCGAGATTAGGACCGACACGGGCAGCATGACCAGGATGATCAGCGTCAGCACCCACGACATGTAAAGCAGCACGCAGATCAGCGCGATCACGACCAGCGTTTCACGCACCAGCACCGTAATGACGTCGGTGGCGTAGCCCGTGACGTTGCCGGCGTCGATGGTGAAGCGGTTGAGCAGGCGGCCGGTGTCGCCGCGCTTGAAGTCGGCATCCGGCAGGCCCAGCAGGCGCTCGAACATGTCGCGGCGCATGCCCAGCAGCACATTGTTGGCCACCCAGGCCAGCAAATAATCGCTGAAGAAGTTGCAGATGCCGCGCAAGAGGATCAGGCCGACGACGGCCAGCGGCAAGGCCCAGACGTAATAAGGTTTGGCCCCGGAGAAGCCGCCGTCCAGCAAGGGCTTCATAATGACGGCCAGCACCGGCTGCGTGGCCGCTGCGCCCGCCATCAACAGGACGGCCAGCAACAAGCCCTTCCAGTAGGAACCCACGCGGCTGTAGATCCGGCTCCAGAGTTCAGCTTTGACGGGGTTGGAATCCGCGGGGGTGTTGCGTGCGGCAGAATTCAAAGGGAGCACTCGCTTTTATACAATTGTGCCCAGGATTGTACTGGCTACGCGCCAACGCGCTCTGCCGCCCCACCCCATTTCAGCCTAAATAGCCCCACGCCCACCCATGTCCGATATCAGTTGTTTATACGTCCGGTTGCCCAATTGGGTGGGCGACGTCTGCATGAGCCTGCCCAGCCTGCATGCGCTGCACGCCAGCGGCCTGCCGCTCGTGATCTGTGCGCGCCCCTGGGCTCGCGACCTGCTCGATGGCGTGGCCAAGCAGGACTTCATTGCCATGCGCGGCAAGGTCGGCCCCGACCGCGCTGCCGTCAGCGCCCATCGGCGCAGCCTGGGCGCCCAGGGCCGCCGCGCCCGGGGCCTGCTGCTGCCCGACTCGCTATCCAGCGCGCTGGTGTTCCGGCTGGCGGGCCTGCCGTCCGCGGGGTATCGGGACGATGGCCGCAGCTTTCTGCTGCGCTGGCCCGTGGCCAAACCCGATGATTCTCTGCATGCCGTGAAGTCCTGGTATTACCTGACCCGCGCCGCGCTCACCCGCTGGGGGCTGCCCGCCGGCCCCGCCCAGCCGGACCCGACGCTGGACCTGCCGTTGACGCCGGCGCACCAGCAGGCGGCCGACCAGGCGCTGGCGGCAGCCGGCCTGGAAGCGCATCGCTTCGTGCTGATTGCTCCCACCGCCACCGGACTGCACAAGGGCAAGATCAAGGTCTGGCCCGGATTCGATACACTGACGCGCGCCTTACAAGCGCACGGCCATACCGTGGTAATGTGCCCCCCTCCGGCCGAAACCGACGAGGCGCGGCGCAATGCCCCCACGGCGCAATTGCTGCCTCCCTTGTCGCTGGGCGCCTTTGCCGCATTGACGGCCCGGGCATCGCTGGTGATTTGTAACGATTCCGGCGTCTCGCACGTCGCCGCGGCGGCCTCCGCCCGGGAGCTCGCGCTGTTTGGCGTGACCCGCCCGGGACGAACCGGCCCGTGGTCGCCGCGTGCGGTTTGCGTCGGGTCGGAAGAAGCTTGGCCGTCCGTCGACGCAGTTCAACAGCAGGCGATGACCCTGCTGGGCGAGACGAAGTAATCAGGATAGTTTTCACATGCCCCTTTCCAGCTACCTTGCAAATCTGATCATTCCCTACAACTTGTGCGTGACGTTGGTCATCGTCGGTTTGGTGCTGGGCTGGTTCCGGCTACGCAAGACCGGCGGGGCAATCATTGCGGCCGGTTTGCTCTGGGCGCTGGCCTGGTCGCTGCCGGCCACCTCGCTGTGGCTGGGCGGCGCACTGGAAAGCCGCTATCCGCACCTGCCTCCTGCTGAATCTCCTACCGCCGACGCCATCGTCGTGCTGGGCGGCAACACCGCCAACGGACGCGCCAACTGGTTCCTGCCCTATGACAAGGACACGGCGGTGGTCCGCGTAGATACCGCCGCCCAGCTGTATCTGGCTGGCCGCGCGCCCAAGGTGCTGCTGTCGGGCGGCGCGCTGGAAGGCGATGTCAGCGAAGCGCGTGGCATGGCCCATGCCATCCGCCAGCAAGGCGTGCCAGAGTCGGCCCTGATCCTGGAAAATTCCAGCCGCACCACGTATGAAAACGCCGCCTTGACCGAGGACGCGCTCAAGTCGCGCGGCATCGACAAGGTATTGCTCGTGACCTCCGCGCTGCACATGCCGCGCGCCATGGCGGCTTTTTCGAAACAAGGCGTGGAGGCCATCGCCGCCCCCGCTCCCCCGCAGATCGTCGCGCCCGCGGATGGGTCGCTGTCGCTGTGGATGCCTGACCAGCGCACGTTTGACGCCAGCCGCTCCATCATCAAGGAATACGCCGGCCTGTTCGTTTACTGGCTGCGCGGATGGGTATGAGCCTGACGGCGGCCGCGCTGGAATGTCGGGCGGGATGCGGCGCCTGTTGCATCGCGCCGTCGATCACCCGGCCGATTCCGGGCATGCCGGAAGGCAAGCCCGCAGGCGTGCCCTGTATCCAGCTGCTGCCGGACATGCGCTGTGCGATCTTCGGCCAGCCTGACCGGCCGGATTTCTGCGGCGGGCTACAGCCGCAACACGAGATGTGCGGCTCGAACCGCGAACACGCCGTTTTGTGGTTAGGGGATCTGGAACGGGCGACGGCGCCGGGGCGCTGAAGCCGCGCGTTTCTGGGTCGCCCTTGCTTGGGCCAACTTCCTGCCGTCACCGTCACCCCTGCTTGCGCGCGTCCAGCACCTTTTCGTACAGCGCCTCGTACCGCGCAGCCACCGTTTCCCAGCTTTGATCCCGCGCGATCTCCAGGCCGCGCTCGGTCAACGCCGCCCGCAGCGCCGGTTCGGAGCCCAGCCGTTCCAACGCCTGCGCCAGTTGCGCGCCATCGCGCGGATCTTGCAGGATCAGCGCGTCCTTGCCCGCCGACAGGTACTGCGCAAAGCCGCAGTACGCCGGTGAACTGACCACGACCGGCAGCCCGTGCGACATCGCCTCCAGCGGCGCCATGCCGTAGCTGTCGTTCAGCGTGGGGTGCGCATAGATGTCCGCCGCGCTGAAATACTGGGCAACTTCAGGGGTGGGATCAACCAGCGTGACGCGGTGCGCGATACCGTTGGCGGCACGGACCCGATCCCGGGTCGGCGCATCGGCTCCCACGACCAGCAGCTTGTAATGCGACGGCAACTGCGCCAGCGCATCCAGCAAGGCGGGCAAGCCCTTGCGCAAGGGGTTGCGCGCCACCAGCAGGCAGCCGACCGTGCCGGCATCCCAACCCAGACGGGCGCGGGTTGCCTCGCGCCCCGCCGCCATATCCTCCGACGGCAGCTTGACTCCGGGCGCGATGATATCCACGGGCAATTCCTGGCCGTAGCTGCGGTGCAACTGGTCCATGATCAAGCCCGACACCGCCACCACGCGCCGGCTGGACGCACGGCGCACGCGCAGTTTTTCAAGCAGCAGATAGGTCGCTAGACGCGGGCTTAGCCAGGCGGTGACGCGCTTGAGCGGCTTGACGCGGGTGACGCGGTTGTAGCGAACCGGCGTCACATGCATGACCTGGATTTCTCCGGCCCAGCCGTTCATATGCGAGTGCACGATGTCGAAGCGGCCGCGCGTGAGGCGGTCGGCGCGCCAGGCGAAATACAGCACGCGCATCCAGCTGGGCAGCCAGCCCGGAAAGCGCACGGGCAGAAACGGAAACGGGAGGTCGCTGTCGAAATCGCGCGCGACGATGGACACATCGTGCCGCTGGCCCAATACCCGCATCAGCTCCACGCCATAAGCCTCGGCGCCTCCGAAGCGGTTGCCGAAGCGGTCGACCAACAGCGCGATGCGAAGCCGCCGCTCAGCGGCGCCGGCGGGTGTCTTCATACCGGGTGAGGCACTTCTGAAGGAAGCGGATGATGTTGGTGGAACGCGCCACCGTCACCCGAGGCAGCCCGAAGGGATCGTCGGATGCCGCAGCCAGGCCGCGCTGGGTCAGCGTGGCGTTGTCGTAGCCGGCCTCGCGCGCCATGGCGCGGTGTTCGGGGCCGTGATCGCCATAGGGATAGCAGAAGGCCGTCACGGGCGCGCCCAGCGCCTGTTCCAGCTCGTCCTTGGATTCGACAATCTGGCGCCGCGCCTCGTCGGGCGACATTTCGGGCAAGTGCACGTGGTCCAGCGTATGCGAGCCAACCTCGTTGCCGGCCTGGGCCCATTCGCGCATTTCGCCCACCGTCATCAGCGGCGAAAAAGGAATGCCTTTTTGCAAGTCCCAGACGTTGCCGCCGTCGAACTGGTGCGCCACGAAATAGTTGGTGGCGGTAAAACCAAGTTCGCTCAGCACGGGCATCGCGTTTTGGTGCACGTTGCGATAGCCATCGTCGAACGTAAGGCCGAACACCTTGCCCTGACGTTCGCCGCGCACATAAGGCATGACGTCGCGCATCGACAAGCCGCGATACCCCAAGCGGCGCATCCAGCGCATTTGACGCGCGAAGCTGTCGGGGTGCACGGTCAGCCCACGATACGGCGTGCCCTTCGGATTGGGCTCGCCGATCTGGTGGTACATGAGAATGGGGATAGACATAGGCCGGATTATAGGCCCCGGCGTCCATCCAGCGTACGCTGGTAGACGTCGACTGTGGCGGCGGCGAAACGATCAAGGTTGAAGTCGCGCAAGGCCGTTTCGCGGGCCTTTGCGCCCATCGCGCGCACCGTGTCCGGATGGTCCAGCATGAAGCGCAGCTTGTCCGTCATGGCGGCCACATCACGCACCGGCACGATCCAGCCGTCAACACCGTCGGTGACGTTTTCAGGCAGGCCGCCCGCGTTCGTCACCAGCGCGGGCAAGCCCAGCGCCATGATCTCGCGGCAGGCGAACGACAGCGCTTCGCGGTACGACAACACGAAGCCGGCGTGGCAGGACGCCAGCGCGGCGCGCACATCATCCAGCAGGCCCGGAAAACGCACTTGGTCGATCATGCCCAGTTCGCGCACGCGCGCCAGCTTGGCTTCCGACGGCGGGTCGCCCGCCACCATCAGCAGCACGCGCGCCTTGTCCGCAGGCGGCAAGGCGGCAACCGCCGCCACCAGGTCCAGCCAACCCTTGTCGTAATCGGTACCGCCCGCGCTGCCCAGCAACAGCTTGCCCTGCCAGTCGGCGCCGAAGATCAGCCCGCGCAACTTGTCCAGGCTTTCGGGCGGCGGCGGCGCGAAGAAATTCGTGTCGATGCCGTGGCGGATGGTTGTGATGGGACGCTTGCTGTAAGGCGATTGCTGCATCAGCCCGTGCACGTAATCGCTAACCGCAATGCCGTGGTCGGTGGCCAGCGCCACGCGCATCTTGTGGCCGAAGCTGGCAAGCGGATGATCGTTGTGCTTGGTGAAGACGATGCGCGGGCGGCGCGCCATGCCCAGCGTGGCCAGCATGACCTGCTTGTGGTCGGCCGAGCCGTTGGCGTGAATGATGTCGAAGCGCCCTGTCTTGATCAGGCGCCGCAACTTTGCGCGGTCCTTGAACCAGGACGACGGGCGCGTGGTGTAAAGCATGTCTACGACCGTCACGCCGGGAATGGCGCGCGCGTAGCGGTACAGCCGGCTCGTGGGCGGCGCGGCCACGGTGATTTCGTGGGTGCGCGCCAGCGCCTTCGCCAAGTTGATGATGTAGGTGACGTGCCCCCCGCCGTTGTTGGCGTGGAAGTTCGTGTACAGGATTTTCACTTCTGCTTCTCGGCCAGGAACATCAGCTTGGAATAGCGGAAGAAGCTGCCCGCCGCCGCCGTCACCGCCAGCACCAGACCATGCCGGCCATCCAGGAAGCCACGACGGATCAGGTAGATGCGCACGAACGTCCAGAAGCCATGGCCCACCGCGCCAAAGACCGAGGTGCGCCGCCCTTTCGCGTACATCATCGCGGCGGCGTCCGACGAATAGCGGTTGACCTTGTTGATCAGCGCGTCCAGGTTGTCGTACGGGTAGTGATTGAAATAGCCCTGCATCTTCAGGGGCTGGCCCGTGGCGGGCACCACGCGTTCATGCACGGCGGCGTCCGTAAACCGCGCCGTGCCGCGCTTGAACAAGCGCAAGACGTAGTCGGGCCACCAGCCGCTATGGCGGATATCTTTGCCGCAAAAGTTGGACAGGCGCGCGATCTCGTAGGCGTCGGCGCGCGGGTTCGCCAGCACGTCCTGGATCTCGCGGGCCAGCTCGGGCGTGACGCGCTCGTCGGCGTCAATGGACAGCACCCAATCGCCGGTGGCCAAGTCCAGCGCGCGATTTTTCTGCGGACCAAAGCCAGGCCAGTCAGGCGTGATCTCGACACGCGCGCCCAGCGCCTGCGCCAGTTCGACCGTGCCATCGGTGCTGCCCGAATCCACCACGATGAATTCGTCGGCGAAGGCCACGGACTTGAGGCAGGCGGCAATATTGGCCGCTTCGTTCTTGGTGATGATGATGACTGATAGCTTCATCCGCGATTCCTAAGACGCTTTTTCCAGGCTTTCCAGGCGTGATAGCGCGGCCCCCAGAACGGGTCGCGCGACAGCCAGATGCGCCGGTTCAACCAGGTTCCGCCTTGATTGCGCACCGCGAAACGATAGATGTGTTCGGGGTCGGCGCCGGGGGTGTTCTGGCCAAAAGGGTCGGTAGTGTACAAGTGCGCAAAGCCTGCCTGGCGCGCCGCATCCACATAGTCGGCGTCGAAATAGCCTTGGGGCCAGCACAGGTGATCGCTGACGGACCCCAGGCGGCGCACGAGGGTGTCGCGCGAGTCGTGCAATTCTTGTGCAATATGGGCGCGCTTGGCGTCGACATCGGCGCCGCAGACTTTGTCCCAGCGCGTGTGGGTATGCGTATGGGAATGGAATTCGAACGTGCCGGCCGCCTGCATGGCTTCGATCTCGCTCCAGCGCAGCATGGCCTCGTCGGTGCGGCCCGCGGCCACCAGTTGTTTGCAGGCGTCGTGATCGGGCGTGGCGGGCAAGGCGCCACCCTGCCCGGCATGCGACCGCACGGGGCCATCGCCGATCCAGCCGGTGATGGTGAACAACACCGCGCGCATGCCATGGCGCGCCAGGATGGGATGCGCGTGCACCCAGTTGTTCAGATAGCCATCATCGAACGTGATCAGCACGGAACGCTCGGGCGCGGCCCCGCCTGCCAGATACGCCGCGAATTGCGCCGCGGACAACGATTGATAACCCGCACGCGCCAGGCGCGAGATCTGCGCCTCGAAGACGTCTGGCGTCGCCGCAATCATGCCGCCCGCGGGGGTGACATGGTGGTACATCAGCACAGGGACGTTGGGCGCATTCATGCGCCGCGCTCCGCCAGCCACTTCAGATACACGGCTTCGGTCGACTCCGCCAGCCGGGCGGGCGAAAACACCCCATCTTCCCAGACCATCTTGCGGCCGGCCTCGCCCATGCGGCGGCGCAGGGCCGGGTCGTCAATCAGCCGTTGCAAAGCGTCGGTCAACGCCTGGGGATTTTTCGGCGGCACCAGTATGCCGGTCTCGCCATCGCGGAACATTTCCGACACGCCGCCCACATTGGTGCCGATCACCGGCAGGCCGCTCGCCTGGGCTTCGACGTACACCGTGCCAGACGCTTCCTGCTGAGTGGCCAGCGCGAATATGTCAAACCCCGCCAGCAGATTCGGCACATCGCGACGCATGCCCATCAGGTGGATGCGGTCTTGCAGGCCAAGGGTAGCGACGTAGTCCTGCGTCTGCTCAAACACCGGCGAGCCCCCACCCACGAACACCAGGTGCAGCTTGGGCCGGCTGGCCATCAGCGGAACCATGGCGTCGATCAGATCCTTGTGGCCTTTGGTGGCGCGCATGACGGCCACGCAGCCCACGACGATGTCGTCATCGGCCAGGCCGAGTTCATCGCGCAACGTCGAGTGTTCGACCGGCGCCGGCAGCACGATGGGCGAATACACGGTCGCCGCCCGGTTTGCCGGCACACCACGCTCAATCAGGTAGTGGCGCACGTGGTCGCTGACCGTGGTGACCCGATGCGGCAGCCACGTATAGGACCACATCGACCCCACCTTGTTGGACAGATGGCGCGTGCGGACGATGAGGGGCGTACCCGCCAGCCGGCCGGCCATCGCCGCAATGACGGTGTCGCGGCGGCTGTGCGTATTAAGCACATCGAAACGCCCTTCCTTCAGGATGCGGCGCACGGCGGCCACGCCCTTCACGTAGTTGACGGGCCCATCCATGTCGACTGTGTGCACGGTAAACCCGGCATCCGACAAGCGTTCGACCAGCATGGCCCGCGGCTGACAGATGGCCTCGACATGATGGCCGCGCGCACGCATGGCCGTCATTTCCTTGAAGATCCGCCCTTCCTGACCGCCAAAGCTGGTGGCCGCTTCAGAATGCACGATACGCAGTTGTCGCATCAATAGGTCACCTCAACCCCATTGGGCTTGGTCCAGGCGTTCAGATTGTCGAGCAGGGTGTCGGCCATGCGAACCCGCCACTCTTCGCCCAGCCGGACCGTGCACAGAAAATTATTCTTGGTATAGACAATATCGACTGGCACGCCCGGGATGCCGTTCTCGGGTTCCGCCCGGAACGGGTTCAGCATCTGGCGCAAACGCGCGGCGTCGGCCGAGCCGTTAAGCGTGACGCGCAGCGACTTGGCGCGCGCTTCGCGGGCCAATTGCAGGTCGTACAGCTGTTCGGCCACGATGCGCATGCCGCCAGAGTAGTCATCGTTGCTGACCTTGCCCTGCACGATGACCAATTGGTCTTCGCGCAAGCGGTTGCGGTGCTTCTCGTAGAGTTCGTTGAACACCGAGATTTCCACCTGCGCCGTGCCGTCGTCCAGCACCGCGAAAACCATCTTGCCGCGGCGGGTCATCATGACGCGCACGCTGGCCAGCACGCCGCACATCCATTGCAGGTCGCGTTGCGGTTCCACGCGCGCCAGCTGCATCGGCACGATGCGGCGCACTTCGTCGCGCCACGCATCGAACAAGTGGCCGCTGTAGTAATAACCCAGCGCCGACTTTTCTTCGGTCAGCTTTTTGTGCAGGTCCCACGGAGCGACCTTGGCCAATTCGCCCGCCACGACATCGCTGCTGTCGTCGCCGAACAGGGACGCCTGGTTGGCGCTGCGGGCCGCTTGTTCGGCGGCTTCCATGGCGGTTGGCACCGAGGCCAGCATCGCGGCGCGGTTCGGTTCGATGGTGTCGAACGCGCCCGCCTTGATCAGCGCTTCGATCGTGCGGCGGTTGACGGCGTTCTTGCTGACGCGGCGGCAGAAGTCGAACAGGTTCAGGAACGGGCCGCCTTCCTTGCGCGCACGCAGGATGTCTTCGACAGCGCCCTGCCCCGTGCCTTTGACGGCGCCCAAGCCGTAACGCATGGTGCGCGGCGGCTTGCCCTTTTCGGTGTGCTTGTCGGCCACGGGCTCAAAGCGGTAACCCGAAAAGTTGACGTCCGGCGGCAGCACTTCCACGCCGTTGTCTTGGGCGTCGCGGCAGAAGATCTGGACCTTGTCGGTGTCGTCCATATCGGACGACATGGTGGCGGCCAGGAATTCGGTCGGGTGATAAGCCTTGAGCCAGGCGGTCTGGTAGGAAATCAGCGCGTAAGCGGCCGAGTGCGACTTGTTGAAGCCGTAGCCCGCAAACTTTTCCATCAAGTCGAACAGCTTGACGGCCAGGTCCGGGTCGTGGCCCTTTTCCTTGGCGCCTTGCTCGAAGAGCTCGCGGTGCTTGGCCATTTCCTCGGGCTTTTTCTTGCCCATGGCGCGGCGCAGCAGGTCGGCGCCGCCCAGCGAGTAGCCCCCGATGATCTGCGAGATCAGCATCACCTGTTCCTGGTAGACGATGACCCCGTAGGTGCTCTTCAGGGTGCCTTCCAGGTCGCTGTGGAAGTAGTCCACCGCGGCGCGGCCGTGCTTGCGGTTGACGAAGTCGTCCACCATGCCCGATTCCAGCGGCCCCGGACGATACAGGGCCAGCATGGCGATGATGTCTTCAAACGTGTTCGGCCGCAGCTTCTTCAGCAGTTCCTTCATGCCGCGCGATTCCAGCTGGAACACGGCGGTGGTGTTGGCGTCGCACAGAATCTTGTAGGCGGCCGGGTCGTCGAGTTCGAGCGCCATGACGTCGAAGTCGCGCTTGTCCGCGTTGAACTGGCGCACGTAGCGCACGGCCCAGTCCAGGATGGTCAAGTTGCGCAGGCCCAGGAAGTCGAACTTCACCAGGCCGGCCGCTTCGACGTCATCCTTGTCGAACTGCGACACCGCGCTGTTCTCCTGGCCCGGCTGGCAATACAGCGGGCAGAAGTCGGTGAGCTTGCCGGGCGCAATCAGCACGCCGCCTGCGTGCATGCCGATGTTGCGGGTCAGGCCTTCGAGCGGCTTGGCCAGGTCGACCAGCGCGCGCACTTCTTCTTCCTGCTCGTAGCGGTCCTTGAAGGCGGGTTCGTCCTTCAGGGTGCGTTCCAGCGACCAGGGGTCCATCGGGTTGAACGGAATCAGCTTGGACAGGCCGTCGCAGAACATGTAGGGCATGTCCAGCACGCGGCCGGCGTCGCGGACCACGGCCTTCGCGCCCAGCGTACCGAAGGTGGCGATCTGGCTCACGGCGGCGCGGCCGTATTTTTCCTTGACGTAGTCGATGACGCGTTCGCGGTTGTCCTGGCAGAAGTCGATATCGAAGTCGGGCATGGAGACCCGTTCGGGGTTCAGGAAGCGTTCGAACAGCAAGTCATAGCGGATCGGGTCCAGGTCGGTAATGCCCAGCGCGTACGCCACGAGCGAGCCCGCGCCCGACCCCCGTCCCGGCCCCACCGGCACGCCGTTGTTCTTACCCCAGTTGATGAAGTCTTGAACGATCAGGAAGTAGCCGGGAAAGCCCATCTGGATGATGGTCTTGCATTCCCAGCGCAGGCGTTCGTAGTACTGCTCGCGCTTGGATTCGCGTTCGGCCTCGTCGGGGAACAGGAACGCCATGCGCTTTTCCAGGCCCTCTTCCGACAGCTGGACCAGATAGTCGTCCAGCGTCACGCCGTCGGGCGTGGGGAAGTTGGGCAGGCGCGGCTTGCCCAGCACCAGGCTCAGGTTGCAACGCTTGGCGATTTCAACCGTGTTGGCCAGCGCCGAGGGCACATCGGCAAAGCGCCGGGCCATTTCTTCGGAGCTGAGCAGGTATTGCTCTTTGGTGAACCGGCGCACGCGGCGCGGGTTGGCAAGTATTTCGCCTTCGGCGATGCAGACGCGGGCCTCGTGCGCCTGGAATTCATATTCGTCCAGGAACTGCACCGGGTGCGTGGCCACCACCGGCAGGCCGGCTTCGCCCGCCAGCCGCATGGCGGCTTGGGTGTAGGCTTCGTCGCCATCCATGCCGGCGCGTTGCAGCTCAATGTAGTAGCTGCCCGGAAACAGGTGCGCCCATTGGCGCGCCAGCGCCAGCGCGGAGACGGCGTTGCCGGCGTCCAGCGCCTGGCCCACGTCGCCCATGCGCCCGCCCGACAGGGCGATCAGGCCCTCTTGCCCTTGCAGCCATTCGCGGCGGATTTCGGCGCGGCCCTTGCCTTGGTTGGTCAGGAAGGCCTTGGACAGCAGCTCGCACAGGTTCAGGTAGCCCTGGTGGTTGCGCACCAGCAAGAGCAAGCGGAACGGCTTGGCGGGATCGTCGTCATTGGTCAGCCAGACGTCGCAACCCGCGATGGGCTTAACCCCCGCGCCGCGCGCGCCTTTATAGAACTTGATCAGGCCAAAAAGGTTCGACAGATCGGTCAGCGCCACGGCGGGCTGGCCCAGCTTGGCGACGCGCTTGATAAGGTCGGAAATGCGCACAATGCCGTCCACGACCGAAAACTCGGAGTGAACGCGCAGATGCACAAAGGGGGTCGGGTTTGTTACGGCTTCGGACATAGCGGGAATTGTACCTAGGGATCACGGTCCAAGCCGATGCGTCTGAGATTCCGCAAAGGGCGCACCACGGACCTTGTGTAACAATACTAGGTAGACCTGACCCCTTCTGTCCCAGGACGACGAATACGTATGAAATGGTTAATCCCCGGGATCTGGCTGGCCGCCATCCTGTTCGCCCACTTCCGAGGCCGAGTCAAACTGCCGCTGGGCCGGCAAATGCTGGACCACTCGGTGCTGCTGGCCCCGATCAACGCCTTCATGGTGTTGACCTCGCGTGTGCCTTCCACGCCCTACCTGACGACGAGCGAAATCGCCGAACTCAAGGTGCTGGACGACAACTGGGAGACGATCCGCGAAGAAGCCGTGCACATGGCCGAGCTGCGCCGCATCAAGGCGGCCGACACCCATAACGACATCGGCTTCAACTCCTTCTTCAAGTACGGCTGGAAGCGCTTCTATTTGAAGTGGTATGACGCGCGCCACCCGTCGGCCGAAGAACTTTGCCCCAAGACGGTCGCCATTCTGAAGACGCTGCCCAAGGTCAAGGCCGCGATGTTCGCCGAGCTGCCCCCGGGCGGCCAGCTGAACCCGCACCGCGACCCGTTCGCGGGGTCGCTGCGCTACCACCTGGGCTTGATCACGCCGAACGACAACCGCTGCCACATCATCGTCGACGGCGAATCCTATAGCTGGCGCGATGGCGAAAGCGTGGTGTTCGACGAAACCTACGTGCACGAGGCCTATAACCACACCGACCAGAACCGCATCATCCTGTTCTGCGACGTCGAACGCCCGCTGAAGTGGCGCTGGGCCGAAGCCTTCAACCGCTGGTTTGGCCGCGTGGTGATGTCGGCCGCCAGCTCGCCCAATGACGGCAATGACCAGACCGGCGCCATCAACAAGCTGACGCACGCGCACTGGGTCATCGACCAGAAGCGCAAGGCCTTCAAGGCCTGGAACCGCACCGTCTACAAAGCCACCAAGTTTGGCTTGATCGCGCTGGTCATCATCGGCTTCATCGCGCTGTAAACCCCGGACGGCGGGCTTCGGCCAGCCCCAGAAAGCGGCCCCTGCGAGGGGCCGCTTTCTTTTTTACCTGGTCTCAGACCGGTTCGCGCTCCGGCAGCGTCAACAGGCCGGTGTGGTAGTCGTACCCGTAGATCTCGCCATAACGGCCCCACTCCACCGCAATCTTGAGCACCCGCTCGGCCTCGTCGGGCTTCAAGAATTCTTCCAACGAATTCAGGAAGTCTTTTTCGGGCAAGGCGCCCGTGGGCTCTTGCTCAAGACTGTGGCGAATGTGCGCGGCCAGCGGCACGTGCGCCAGCAATTGGCGCCCAAAGATGGCCTGCTTCTGGCTTTGATCAGCCTGCACGTAGCGTTGGCCCAGCGGCGTCAGAAAGATGTCGCCCCGATCAATCTGCGCCAGGCCGAACAGGCCCAGCGCTTCGCAGGCGGGCAACAAGTCATCGTCCGCAATCTCGGCCTCTTCGGCCAGTTTGGGCAAGTCGGCGCGGCCATTGAACGGCGCCTCGGCCAACACATCCAGCACGCCTTCCATGCGGTCGACTTCCGTTTGCGGAAAGCGATAGCCCAGACCTTGCTGGCGCGGCGTGGGCACGCCATGCGCTGGCCGCATCGTCATCAGCGCGTAGACCTCGTCGATCAGCGCGCGCACCTGCGGCGAATCGGCGTTACGCGGACGCGGCAGTCCAATCATGATCTGGCTGCGGACCCGCCCCGGATCGCTGTCGAACACAATGATGCGGTCGGCCATCATCACGGCTTCTTCGATGTTGTGCGACACGATCAGAATGCCCTTGGTCGAAATACGGCTTTCGTCCCAGAGCTCCAGCATGTCGTCACGCAGCGTTTCGCCGGTCAGCACGTCCAGCGCCGAAAACGCTTCGTCCATCAGCAGCACGTCGGGGTTCATGACCAGCGCACGCGCGATGCCCACGCGCTGGCGCATGCCGCCGGACAGTTCGCGCGGCAAGGCGCCGCCGAAACCGCCCAGGCCAATCAGGTCCAGCACGGCGTCGGCCCGCTTCGCGCGTTCGGCCGCGGGCACGCCCTGGGCTTCCAGCCCCAGCTCGACGTTCTGCTGCGCGGTCAGCCACGGGAACAGCGCGAAAGACTGGAACACCATCGAAATGCCCGCCGCCGGCCCGTATACCGGCTGGCCGCGGTACGTGACGGTGCCTTGGTCGGCGTTGACCAGCCCGGCCATGATGCGCAGCAAGGTGGACTTGCCCGAGCCGGACTTGCCCAGCAAGGCCACGATCTCGCCTTCCTTCAGCGTAAAGTCCACGTGTTCCAGCACATGGCGCGCGGTGCCATCCGCGGCGCGGAACGACTTGCCGACGTCGTGCAGTTCGATCAGGACGTTGGGATTCATGAAAACTCCTAGCGGCCGCGGTCTTCGGCCAGCAGATACAGCTTGCGCCAGAAAAATCGGTTCAACAGCATCACGAACACGCACATCACACCAATGCCCAGCGCGATACGGTGAAAGTCGCCCTGCTCGGTCATCTGCTTGATGTAGCTGCCCAGACCGTCGGCCACCAACGAGGTTTTGCCCCAGGACACGTATTCGGCCACGATGCTGGCGTTCCAGGACCCGCCGCTGGCGGTGATGGCGCCGGTGATAAAGCTGGGGAAAACAGCAGGCAGATAGACCCGGCGCCAGCGCAGCCAACCTTTGAGCCCCAGGTTGTCGGCCGCCAGCCGCAATTCGTTGGGGATGGTGGACGCGCCGGCGACGACGTTAAAAAGGATGTACCACTGGGTGCCAAAGATAATCAGCGGGCTGAGCCAGATGTTGGGGTTCAACTGCCAGGCCACCATGACGTACACCACGGCCGGAAACAGCAGGTTGACCGGAAACGCCGCCAGGAACTGCGCCACCGCCTGGACCCGCTGCGAATATCGGGGACGCAACCCAATCCAGACGGCCACCGGCACCCAGACCAGCGAGGCCAGCCCGATCAGCAGCATGACGCGCACAAGCGTAATGCCGCCCAGCCCCAGCACATGCAGCACTTCGCCCCAGCCCACGTCTTCGTGCACGAACACCACAAGCTTGTAGGTCGCGAGCAAGGCGGCGGCGGCGAGCAACGCATCCCACACGCGGGTCCAGCGCGGATCGGGCGCTTTGGCGCGGGCGCGGATGGAGGTGCCGTCGTAAGACACGCTGAACCAGCCCAGCGCACGCCGCATGGCGGCCCAAAAGGCGTTCGACACGGCTTGCATCCAGCGGCTGCGCCGCGTCCAGTCCAGCAGCCACGACTGCTGCGCGGCGTCGCCCTGCGATTCCTCGAACCGGAATTTGTCGGCCCAGGCCAGCAGCGGGCGGAAGAAGAGCTGGTCGTAGAGCAGGATGCCCGCCATCATCGCGCCAATGGCCCAGGCAATGGCGCGGCCGTCTTCGGCCTGAATGGCCACAGCGATGTACGACCCGATGCCGGGCAACTTGATGTCTTGCCCCGCCACCGAAATGGCTTCGGCCGCGACCAGGAAAAACCAGCCCCCCGACATCGACATCATCATGTTCCACAGCAAGCCAGGCGTGGCGTACGGCAGCTCCAGGCGCCAGAACCGCTGCCACCCCGATAGCCGGAAGATCCGGGCGGCTTCATTCAGCTCGGCCGGCACGGTCCGCATGGATTGATACAGGCTGAACGCCATGTTCCAGGCTTGGGACGTAAAGATGGCAAAGATGGCGGCGCATTCCACCCCCAGCAGATTGCCGGGGAACAAGGCGATGAACGGCGCGATGGCGATGGCCTGGAATCCCAGGATAGGGACGGACTGCAAGATGTCCAGCATGGGAATCATCGCTTTCTCGGCCGTGCGGTACTTGGCGGCGATGGCGGCGAAGACAAAGCTGAACAACAGGGAAAAGCCTAGCGCGGTGAACATCCGCAGGATGGTGCGCAGCAGGTAATACGGCAGATAGACCGGGTCCAGCGAGATCGGCAGTTCTTCACCAAGGGCGAAGGGACGGCTCATCTGCGACGCGCCATAAGCCATGACGGCCAGCACGCCCAACACCAGGGGTAACAGCGCCCAGTCCCAGCGATTCGGGGTGGTGCGGGAGCCGGGCTTCGAACGAGTCCGGGGGGTGAATAACTCGAACATGTTGAGGATGTTCCAGGGCGCGGTTTGAGGGGCCAGCGAATTGGAGCATAACGAGATGACGGGGGTCTGAATTGGGGTTTGTGGGTTTTTTTGGGGGGGGGTGTTGGGATGAGGAGGGGTGTTGGGACGAGGAGGGTTCTTGTGACGCCCGTGGCGTCGGGGGCCTGCGGTGCGCGGGGCAACGATTGCGGTCCGGAGCCTTCGCTCCGGACTGCCCCCTTGTCATCTTCGTCACCCGCCTTCGGCGGGTTCCTTCAGATTCCCTCGGGCTTATCGACGCCCCGCGCACCGCAGGCCCCCGACGCCACGGGCTCCGTCAGTTGCAATCTGACGTCAGCTGGGGCGGTTTTTTTTCTTAGGGTTCTCGCCACGAAGTTTTTTGGGGGGGAAGATCTTGCGGGGCCCGCTCCAGGCCGGCCGCGCGGGCGGCCTTTTGGAGCTTACGCGTCGTGGTGCGTCGTCGCAGGGTTCGCTTCGCGTGTGGCGGCGTTGCTCGGCTTTTTTTTTTGCGTGATTTCGGTGTCAGACTGCATTTTTAGCAGCTAGGGCGAAAGTCCGTTCCTCTGGTGGATCTGCATTCCATGGATCTGCATTCAGACTGCATTTCTCATCCCACGAATGACGGCCGGCACTTGAACCCCGGTGCGTGGCTCGCAATGGGTCGGCATGGGTAATTTCGGTGTCAGACTGCATTTCCCATCCTACGAATGACAGCCGGCACTTGAACCCCGGTGCGTGGCGCGCAATGGGTCGGCATGCGCAAGACAGTGCGCGCCGCGCGCCACCTTTCTCCCCCCCAAAAACTGCGGGAGGCCCCCTTAGCACCCAACTCTACAAATCCGCGAAAGCGACCACCGCCCAATCGACCACCAACGCGTATGCCGAGTAAGGCCGCCCGCGCGGCCGGCACTCGGCGGGCCCCGCGGCACTCGTGATTAAGGCAAATCCTAGCGACGCCCCGATCCAAGACATCGGCAGCCCGTCGGCGCGGTGGCCCTGACGGTGCGCAACCTCGATGCGCCCGAGGGAATCTGAAGGCAGCGGCCGTAGGCCGCAACGAAGATGACGACGGGGCAGTCCGGAGCGAAGGCTCCGGACCGCAATCGTGGGCGCGCGCCGTCAGGGCCACCGCGCCGACGGGCGACCTACGAAGCTAAACGATGCGCAACGACGCTCCAAGAACCGAAGAAGATCCAAGAACCAACGAAGACCTACGAATCTACGATAGTCCGACACCAGCCCCCCAACCCCACAAAAAACCTCACCGCTTCAACGACTCCCAACTCTTCATCAACCGCTTCACCGAAACCGGCATCGGCGTCCGCAGCTCCTGCGCAAACAACGCCACTCTCAGTTCCTCCAGCAGCCACCGAAACTCATCCAATCGGGGATCAGGCGCCCCCTTTAGTGCCGCCCTTGCCCGTTGATACTGCGTCACCAGCGGCGCCATTTCTGCCACCAGCTTGGCATCCCGCGCCGGGTCTGCGCGCAGCTTGTCGATGCGCGCCACGGCAGCCTTCAGATAGCGCGGATAGTGCGACAGCTGCGCATACGGCGTATCGCGGATGAACATCTTTGGCATCAACGCGCCAATCTGCTGCTGCAAATCCGCGTACGCCGACGCGTGCGGCTTGGCTTGTGGCAGCTTGCGTTGCAGCGCTGCGTATTCAGTCAGCACCGCCCCTGCCAGCCTGGCCACCTCTTGCGCCAACAACCCCAGCCGGCCCTTGCCTTCCGTGCGGCGGGCCTCGAACTGTTGCTCGTTCACCGGCCACGGTTCCGCCAGGCAGGCCTGCCCCAGCGCGCAATCGATGATCTGGTCGCGCAAATCTTCCTGCGTGCCCAGCGTCATGTACAGCATGCTGATCTTGGTCAGGTCCGCCAGGTTCTTTTCCAGGAACTTCACCTGCTCGCGCAAGCCCAGCCGGAACAGCTTCAACAAGCCCGCGCGATGGTGCTTGCGCGCCTCGTCCGGGTCATCGAACACATCCAGATCGCAATGCGCGCCACGGTCCACCAGCGCCGGATAGCCGATGACGGACTGGCCGCGGCGTTTGATCTCCATGATCTCGGGCAGCGGCCCGAACGACCACGTCGTCAGGTTTTCGTGCGCCAGCGCCTGCGCCACCTGCGTATCGCTGGCCGCCAGTTGCTGGAACGTCGCTTGCGCCTGCTTGCCGAATTCCGCGCGCAGTTGGGCCAGATTGCGCCCCGCCGCCAGCATGCGGCCGTGCTCGTCGACCACTCGGAAGTTCATGAACAGGTGAGCCGGCAGGGTCTCCAGTTTGAAGTCGCCCACGGCCGGGCGCACCTGCACCTGGTCCCACATATCCGCAATGATCGCGTCGACCAGACCTTGCTGCGGGTCCGCCTGCCGTTCAAACCAGCGGTCATAGAAACCGGCGGCGTAATCGGGCAGCGGCACGCAATGGCGGCGCAGTTTTTGCGGCAGCGACTTCAGCAGCAGATGAACCTTTTCCTTCAGCATGCCCGGCACCAGCCACTCGCAGCGGGCCGGGTCGATCTGGTTCAGCGCAAACAGCGGCACCGACAGGGTCACGCCGTCACGCGGCGAGCCCGGTTCAAAGTGGTAGTCCAGCGCCATCGACACGCCCTGCCATTCCACCTTCTTGGGGAACACATCGGTCGTGACGCCGGCGGCTTCGTGGCGCATCAGCTCGTCGCGGGTCAGCATCAGCTTCGCCGCCGCGGCCTTGTCCAGGCTGGACACCCACTTTTCCAGCGACGTCGTCTGCGAAATATCGGCGGGCAGTTGACGGTCGTAGAAGGCGAAGATCAGTTCGTCGTCCACCAGAATGTCGGGGCGGCGCGTCTGATGCTCCAGCTTTTCGATGCCGGCAATCAGCTTGCGGTTATGCGCCACAAACGGCAGCCGCGTATCAATCTCGCCCGGCACCAGCGCCTGGCGAATAAAGAGTTCACGCGCCTGCGTCGGGTTGACCCGGCCGTAATGGATGCGGCGGCCCGTGTAGATCGTCAGCCCATACAGCGTGGCGCGCTCATTGGCCACCACCTGTCCGGCCTTCTTTTCCCAACGCGGATCTGACCAGTTCTTGCGGATCAGATGGGCGCCCACCTTTTCCAGCCACACCGGGTCGATCCGCGCCACGCAGCGCGCGTACAAGCGCGTCGTTTCGACGAGTTCAGCCGCCATAATCCAGCGCCCGGCCTTCTTCACCAGGCGCGAGCCGGGGTGAATATGGAAGCGGATTTCGCGGGCGCCTTGGTAATGGCCGCCCTCGTCGCTCTTGAAACCGATGTTGCCCAGCAAGCCGGACAACAGCGCCAGATGCAATTGTTCGTACGTGGCTTCCGCCTGATTGACGCGCCAGCCCTGCTCGCCCACCAGCGCCGACAGCTGCGTGTGCACGTCGTGCCATTCACGCAAACGGATCGGCGACAGGAAATTCTGGCGCAGCAGATTCACAAGCTTGCGCTGCGACGCTTTGTGCTGCACCTGCTCGCCGTACCAGCGCCACAGTTTCAGGAAGGAAATGAATTCCGACTTGTCATCAGCGAACTTGGCGTGTGCGGCCTCGGCCGCTTCGCGCTCCTGCATGGGGCGGTCGCGCGCGTCCTGCACCGACAGCGCCGACGCAATGATCAGCATTTCGGACAAGCATTGATGTTCGCGCGCGGCCAGAATCATGCGGCCGATGCGCGGGTCCACCGGCAGCTTGGCCAATTCGTGGCCGGTTTCGGTCAGCACGAAAGACGCGCCGGTGCGCGTGCTGTCCGCGTCGTCGTCCGCCGCCGACGCCAGCTCGATGGCGCCCAGCTCTTGCAGCAAGTGGTAGCCGTCGGCCACGGCGCGCCCAGGCGGCGCTTCCACAAACGGGAATTGCTCGATGTCGTCCAGCTTCAGCGACTTCATCCGCAGGATGACGGACGCGAGCGACGAACGCAGCACTTCGGGGTCGGTAAACGCGGCGCGGTTATTGAAGTCCAGCTCGTCATAGAGCCGGATGCACACGCCTGGCCCCACGCGGCCGCAACGGCCCGCACGCTGGTTGGCCGACGCGCGGCTGATCGGTTCGATCCGCAGCTGTTCGACCTTGTTGCGCCAGGAATACCGCTTGATGCGCGCCAGCCCGCTATCGACCACAAAGCGGATGCCCGGCACGGTCAGTGACGTTTCCGCCACGTTGGTGGCCAGCACGATGCGACGCGCGTTGGTGCGCGGATGGAAAATCTGCTCTTGCTCGGCCTGCGACAAACGCGCATACAGCGGCAGCACCTCGGTGCCGGCGGGATGGCGCTTGCGCAAGGCTTCGGCGGATTCGCGGATTTCGCGTTCACCGGGCAGGAACACCAGCACATCGCCCGGGCCGTGGCGCGCGCACTCGTCCACTGCGTCGACAATGGCGTCGATCAAATCGCGTTCTTCGTCGCCCGACATGCGCTCGCGGTCACGGTCGCGGCCCGGCTTGGCGGCGGGCGCGTTGTCGTCCTCGGCCATTTCCTCGCGCACGGGGCGGTAGCGGACCTCGACCGGGTATAGCCGGCCCGACACTTCGATCACCGGCGCGGGCTTGTCTTCGGACGCCGCAAAGTGCTTGGAGAAGCGCTCGGCGTCGATGGTGGCCGACGTGATGATCAGCTTCAGGTCCGGGCGGCGCGGCAGCAACTGCTTCAGGTAGCCCAGCAGGAAATCGATGTTCAGGCTGCGTTCGTGCGCCTCGTCGATGATGATGGTGTCGTAGCGGCGCAAAAGCGGATCGCGCTGCGACTCGGCCAGCAAGATGCCGTCCGTCATCAGCTTGATCGACGCGTTCGGGCCGGTGCGGTCGTTGAACCGCACCTGGTAGCCCACCACTTCGCCCATCGGCGTGTTCAGCTCTTCGGCGATACGCTTGGCTACCGACGTCGCGGCCAGGCGGCGCGGCTGGGTATGGCCAATCATCTTCTGGCGGCCGCGGCCCAGCTCCAGACAGATCTTGGGCAGCTGCGTGGTCTTGCCCGAGCCGGTTTCGCCGCTGACGATCACGACTTGATGGCCAGCAATGGCGCGCGCGATCTCCTGCCGCCGTGCGCTGACGGGCAGGTCTTCAGGGTACGTCACCACGGGAATGGGGCGCTCGGGCCGGGGCGCGTTCCGGGGCGCGCGCGGCGGCGTATTGGCCGGGGCGGTGGATTCCGGTGTGTTTTCCGTGGAGTTCCGGGCGTCTTTCCGGGGCTGGCTCGGGGACTCGTTCCGGGGCTCGTTCCGCTTGATACGGGGCGCGTTCCGGGGCGCGTTCTGGCCCTCGGATGGCGGCACCGGCTTTTTGGGCGCCCGCGGGCTGGAGGATTCAGGCATGTAGGATTTATCCGATTAGCCCGACATTATAAATTTCTGGCGAATTCGCGCCCACGGCTCCCGATCACGGCCGCAAAGGCCATCAAGGGGCGAGGGCCGCTGCCCGATATCCGACGCCCGCTGCCCGATGTCCAACGCCCGACGCCCGCTGCCCGATCCATGCCCGGCCGCCGTCCGGCCGCCGCGCCGCTACAGCAGCTTGCCGGGGTTCATCAGCTGGTTGGGGTCCAGCGCCCGTTTGATCATCAGCATCAGATCCATCTCCACGGGCGACTTGTACCGCCGCAGCTCGTCGCGGCGCAATTGCCCCACCCCGTGTTCCGCGCTGATGCTGCCCCCGCGCTGCGCCACCAGGTCGTGGACGCGGCGGTTCAGCGCGGCCGTCAATCGGGCGTGTTCCGCAGGCGTAGTGTCCAGCGGCAACAGCACGTTGTAATGCAGATTGCCGTCGCCAATATGGCCAAAATTCACGATGGGCAGATGGGGAAATTCCGACATCAGCGCCAGGTCGGCCTCTTCGACAAACGCCGCCAGCCGTGAAATGGGTACGGCGATGTCGTGCTTGACGGCCTTGCCCGCCCGCACCTGCGCCTGCGAAATGCCTTCGCGCAATCGCCACATCGATTGCGCCTGCGTATCGTTCGTGGCGATCACGCAATCCTGAATCAGGCCGGCTTCAAGCGCCGCGCCTAGCGCGGATTCCAACATGGCCGGCAGGCCGGACGGCTCGGTGTCGGACAGTTCCAGCAACGCATAGTAGGGATGACGCGCGGCAAGCGGATTGACCGCGCCGCTGACATGGGCCACGACCAGATCCAGACAACGCGCCGACATCATTTCGAACGCGGTCAGCCGGTCTCCACAGGCCGTCTGCAAACGCGTCAGCAGGCTGACCACCTGCTCGGGCGAATCCGCCCCGATCCACGCGGTGGCGCGGCCGGCTGGCGCGGGAAACAGCTTCAGCATGGCGCCCGTGATGATGCCCAGCGTGCCTTCCGAGCCGATGAACAGGCTTTTCAGGTCGTAGCCGGTGTTGTCCTTGCGCAGCCCGCGCAATCCATTCCAGACCCGGCCATCAGGCAGCACCACTTCCAGGCCCAGCGTCAGGTCGCGCGTATTGCCATAGCGCAGCACCGCCGTGCCGCCGGCATTCGTGGCCAGGTTGCCGCCGATGGTGCAGCTGCCTTCGGAACCCAGGCTTAACGGGAATAGCCGCCCCACCCCGCGCGCGGCCTGCTGCACGTCGGCCAACAGCACCCCCGCATCCGCGCAAAGCGTGTTGTTGACCGGGTCCACCTCGCGGATGCGCTTCATGCGATTCAGGCTCAGGATCACCTGCGCGCCGCTGGCGTCTGGCGTTGCGCCACCGCTCATGCCCGTATTGCCGCCCTGCGGCACCACCGGCGTACGGCTTTGATGGCACAGCCGCATCACCGCCGAGACCTCGGTGGCGTTGCGCGGGCGCACCACGACAGGCGTGCCGCCCTGCCATTTACCCAGCCAATCCCGCACGTAAGGCGCCTGCCCTTCCGCATCCAGCACCAGCCCGCTATCGCCCACCAGATGCGATAAGCGTTCGATCAATTCCGGGTTGCGCATGGGGGCCTCAGGCGCCGTGCCAATTGAGCCGGATGCGGCCAATGGCCATGGCGGCGGCCGCCTGCGTGGGCTCCACCACGGGCACCCCCAGCTCGGCTTGCAGCCAGCCCCGGTAGTCGGCCATGCCGGCGCAGCCCAGCACCAGCACGTCGGCCAGGTGCTCGTCGCGCAGGCGGCGGCCCACTTGCAGCAGCCGTTCGCGGGTGCGGCCCACGTCCGACAATTCCACCACGGCCAGGTCCAGCGGCAGCTCGGCGGCCACGCGCCCCGACAGCCCGGCGGCGCCAAACAGCCGGCCGTGACGCGGCAGCGACTGGCGCAGGATGGCGATCACGCCCACGCGCTGGCCCAGCGTCAGCGCGGTCAGCATGCCGCATTCGCTGATGCCCAACACGGGTTTGGCCGTGACTTCGCGCACGGCGTGCAGGCCCGGGTCGCTGAAGCAGGCGATGACGTAGCCCGCCGCGGCCGCGCCATATTCGGCGTCCAGCTCGCGTACGCGCCGGGCCAGCGGCAAGGTCACGCTTTCCACATCCATCTGCGTCTGCACGCCGGCCGGGCCTTCGGCCAGCGTCAGGCATTGAATGCGGGGGCCGCCCGCCATGCGCAAAGGTTCCAACGCCGCATCGAAGGCGTCCGTCACGGCCTGGGTGGAATTCGGGTTGATGACAAAAAGGGTCTGTTCCATTCGTCCGTCCTGAGCAATGCGCGGGGCAAGGGATTGGTCAAAATACGGCGTCAGTCTAGCTGCGCCGCCGCATAAGCACCCAATGTCAATTTGTGCACTGCCCTTAACCCTTTGTTATGCTTTTGCGACCCCACCCCAGCGTGCGCGCCATGCAACTGAACTTGCGACAAATCGAGGTATTCCGCGCGGTCATGACGACCGGCACGATCAGCGGAGCGGCCAAACTCCTGTTCGTCTCGCAGCCCGCCGTCAGCCGCCTCTTGTCGCACACCGAACAGCGATTGGGATTCGCGCTGTTCGAACGCATCAAGGGCAGGCTCTACCCCACGCCCGAATCGCGCCAGTTGTTCCGCGAGGTTGAAGCGGTGTACGCCGGCGTACGGCGCGTGGGCGAGCTGGCATCCGAACTGGCTGAACGCCGCAGCGGCATCCTGCATCTGGTGTCCAGCCCCAGCATCGGCCACATGCTGATTCCGATGTCCATCACGCGTTTTCGCGAAACGCATCCCGACGTGAAGATCACGTTCCAGCCGCTGACCCAGCAGCCACTGACGCAGATGCTGCTGGATAACCGCGCAGAGCTGGGCGTGGTGATTTTGCCTGTCCAGCACCCCAACCTGCTCACGCAAGCCATTGGCCAGGCGCGCCTGGTCTGCATCTGCCCGTACAACCATCCGCTGGCGCACCGCTCGCTCTTGTCCATCGCCGATCTGCTGCCGTATCCGCTGATTTCGTACGGCGGCGACACACCCTTTGGCATGCTGGTTGAACAGATGTACCAAGAGGCCGGACACACGCGCCGGCTGGCGGTGGAAGTCAGCTCGCCGCAGAACGCGTGTTCGCTCGTGCAAGCCGGCGCCGGCATCGCCATCGTGGATGAATTTTCGGTCAAAAGCCGCACGCAGGGAGACTTCGTCGTGCGTCCAATCAACCAGGCAAAAATCCTGACGGCGAACCTGGTGCAATCGCGATTCGAACCCTTGTCGCAGCTGGCGCAAGCCTTCGTGGATGTCTTGCGGCACACGCTGCAAGAACAGGGTTTTGAGCTCTCGAATCCCGTCCAGGCAAACCCTGCCAAGGGTAAACCTTGACTTAACTGGGTGTTATACCCACGCAATAAAAAAGCAAGTGGAGTTCTAAAACATCCGCATTAGGATGACATCCGAAACGCTGTTTTCGCTTTCGGTTTTCACGCATCCTGACGGAGAGATGATGGCTGACTCCATCGACGCCAAAGGCGTCTTCACCATTTGCCCCACGCCCTTTGACGACGCCCTGAAAGTGGATGCCGACAGCATCCGCACGCTGGTCGATTTCCTGCTGGAAACGGGCGTGACCGGCCTGGCCATCCTGGGATTTCTGGGCGAGCTGCACAAGCTGTCCAACGTCGAGCGCCGGCAGGTGCTGGAGACCTTCGTCAAGCATACCGACGGCCGCGTGCCGGTGTGGGTGGGCGTGCGCGCCCACGGCATCGCCGGCGCCATCGAGCAGGCGCGGGAAGCCCAGGACCTGGGCGCCGCCGCCGTCTTCGCCGCGCCGCTGGACAACGCCAACGACGCGCTGCTGTTCGACTACTACAAGGCGGTGGCCGACGCCGTGAAGATTCCGGTTGTGATTCATGACTTTCCGGACTCCTTCGGCACCGAGATCCGCCCCGAAGTCGTGGCGCGGCTGGGCCGCGAAGGCGGCGTGCACATGATCAAGATGGAAGAGCCGCCTGTCGCGCAAAAGATCAGCCGTATCCGCGAACTGGTGCCCGACGAAGACATGAAGATCTTCGGCGGCCTGGGCGGCGTGTACTTCCTGGAAGAGCTGCAACGGGGCGCGGTCGGCACGATGACGGGGTTTGCGTTTCCCGAGATCCTCGTGGCCATCTACGACCGTTACGCACGCGGTGACAAAGCTGGCGCAGCCGCCATCTTCGACCGCTATTGCCCGCTGATCCGCTACGAATTCCAGCCCAAGATCGGCCTGGCGCTGCGCAAATATGTGTACCAGCGCCGCGGCGCCATCAAGAGCTACGCCTTGCGCGCGCCCGGCATGCGCATCGACCCGGTTACCGCCGCTGAACTCGAAGCCACCGTTGCGCGCGTAGGCCTGTCGCTGGCCGCCACCGGCCGCCAAGCCGTTCAAGACTAAAGGGGTTCGACATGGATTTGGGAATCAAGGGCAAGCGTGCGCTCGTGTGCGCGTCCAGCAAAGGGTTGGGCCTGGCCTGCGCGTGGTCGCTGGCGCGCGAAGGCGTTGACGTGGTGATGGCCGCGCGCACCGCTTCCACGCTGGAGGCGGCGGCCGACGCGCTACGCAAGGAGACGGGCGCAACCATCGTCACCGTGGCCGCCGACGTCACAACCGAAGCGGGACGGCAAGCGCTGCTGGCGGCCTGCCCCGAACCCGACATTCTTGTCACCAATGCCGGCGGCCCCAAGCCCGGCGATTTTCGTGAATGGTCACGCGAAGACTGGATCGCGGCGCTGGACGCCAACATGCTGACGCCGATTGCGCTGATCCGCGCCACGGTGGACGGCATGATCGCGCGCCGGTTCGGCCGCATCGTGAACATCACGTCGGCCGCCGTGAAGATGCCCATCGACATTCTTGGCCTGTCCAACGGCGCCCGCGCCGGCCTGACGGGTTTTGTGGCGGGCCTGGCGCGCCAGACGGTGCGGCACAACGTCACCATCAACAACCTGCTGCCCGGCCCGTTCCTGACTGACCGGCTGCGCCAGACCGCCGAACGCGCCGCGCGCGACGGCGGCAAAACCGTGGATGACGTGCTGGCGGCAAGACTGGCCACGGTGCCTGCCGGCCGCTACGGCGACCCGGCCGAATTCGGCGACGCCTGCGCATTCCTGTGCGGCGCCCGCGCCGGCTTCATGACCGGGCAAAACCTGGTGCTGGATGGCGGCATCTACCCCGGCACGCTCTGACTCCTTCTTATCCTTGCAGCCCCCCCATGACCAACACCGCCCCCTTTGACCTGACCATCCGCAACGGCCGCATCAGCACGGCCACCGACACCTTTACCGCTGACATCGGCGTGCGCGATGGCGTGATCGCGGCGCTGGGCCAGGGCCTGGCGCCCGGCAAGCGGGACATCGACGCGGCCGGCCGCTGGGTGCTGCCCGGCGGCATCGACAGCCATTGCCACGTTGAACAGTTGTCCGGCATGGGCATCATGTGCGCCGACGACTTCTACAGCGCCACCGTGTCGGCCGCGTTCGGCGGCACCACCACCATCATTCCGTTCGCGGCCCAGCATCGCGGCAACGCCTTGCCCGATGTGGTGTCCGACTACGCCCGCCGCGCCGCCGAGAAGGCCGTTATTGACTACGGCTTTCACCTGATCCTGTCAGACCCGACCGAACAGGCGCTGCGCCATGACCTGCCCGAACTGATCCGCAACGGCATCACCTCGTTCAAGGTCTTCATGACGTATGACCGCTTGAAGCTCGACGACTACCAGCTGCTAGACGTTCTGGAAGTGGCCGATCGCGAAGGCGCGCTGGTGATGGTGCATGCCGAAAACAACGACATGATCCGCTGGGTGGCGCGCCGCCTGGCCGAACGCGGCATGACCGCGCCCAAGTACCACGCCGTGGCCCACACGCCGCTGGCCGAAAGCGAAGCGACGAACCGCGCCGTGACCTTGGCGCGCATGATGGACGTGCCGATCCTTATCGTGCACGTGGCGGGCCAGGAAGCGGTGCGCGTGGTGCACTCGTCGCAAGCGCTGGGGCTGCCCATTCATGCGGAAAGCTGCCCGCAATACCTGTTCCTGACGGCGGAAGACATCGACCAGCCCGGGCTGGAAGGCGCCAAGTTCTGCTGCAGCCCGCCGCCGCGCGATCCGGCTTCGCAAGAGGCCGTATGGCAAGGGCTGATCAACGGCACGCTGCAACTGTATTCGTCGGACCACGCCCCCTACCGGTTCGACGCCAGCGGCAAGTTGCCCAAGGGTGAAGACACCACGTTCAAAGATGTGGCCAATGGCGTGCCCGGCCTGGAAGTGCGCATGCCGCTGCTGTTCTCCGAAGGCGTGCTGGGCGGACGCCTGAGCATCGAACGCTTCGTCGCGCTGACCTCCACCAACCATGCCCGCACTTACGGCCTGTACCCGAAGAAAGGCACGATCGCGGTAGGCGCCGACGCCGACATCGCCATCTGGAACCCGGATCGCCTCGTCACGATCGGCACCGCCATGCTGCACGACAACGTGGGCTACACGCCCTACGAAGGCAAGACGGTGCGCGGCTGGCCCGAAGTGGTGATCAGCCGCGGGCGCATCGCGGTGGAAAACGGCGAACTGCATGTGGCGCGCGGCAGCGGCCAGTTCATCAAGCGCGGCACGCCGGAACCCGTGCTGCGCCAGCGATTGAACGGCAACCCGGACGCGCTGGTGCGCAAGTACTTCAGCACTGCCGACGCCCGCGCCACCGCGTCCAACGCATAACGCGCCCGCCGCCACAAACGAATAAGGAACCCGTGATGAGCAAACGTCCCTTTGGCCTGGCGGTCGCGCAGATGGGCCCGGTGCAGCCTGACGAAACCCGGCGCCAGGCCGTGGCCCGGCTGCTGGCCATGATGCGCGAGGCCCACGCGCGCGGCGCGAAGCTGGTGGTGTTTCCGGAGCTGGCGCTGACCACGTTCTTTCCGCGCTATTGGATGACGGAAGAAGAGGCCGTGGCCCGCTACTTCGAAAAGGAAATGCCTGGCCCCGATACCCGCATCCTGTTCGACACCGCGCGCGAGCTGGGCATTGGTTTCTATCTGGGCTATGCCGAAGTCGCATCCGACGGGCGCCGGTTCAATACCAGCATCCTGGTCGACACGAACGCGCGCATCGTCGGGCGCTATCGCAAGATCCATCTGCCGGGCCACAGCGACCACAAGCCGCAGGCGCCGTTCCAGCATCTGGAAAAGAAATTCTTTGAAGTCGGCAACGAAGGCTTCAACGTTTGGGAAACCCTGGGGACACGCATCGGCATGTGTCTGTGCAACGACCGCCGCTGGACGGAAGCCTGGCGCGTGCTGGCGCTGCAAGGCGCCGAGGTTGTGGCGCTGGGATACAACACGCCGTCATTGAATATCCACTGGAATGAACCGGTCCACTTGCGCATGTTCCACCACCTGCTCAGTTTGCAGGCCGCCGCGTATCAAAACGCGGTGTGGGTGGCGGCGGCAGGCAAGGCCGGCGTGGAAGACGGCAGCCACCTGATCGCCGGATCAGCCATCGTCGCGCCTACGGGCGAGATCGTGGCGCAGGCGCAGGGGGAGGAGGATGAGGTGATTTTTTGCCAGGCTGACCTGGCATTGGGAGACACCTTCAAGCAGCACATCTTCAACTTCGCCGCCCATCGGCGCCCGGAACACTACGGCTTGATTCTTGAGCGCGTGGGAGCCGGGCCGGCGTTGGGCAAGACGCCTCTTCCCTAAAGGACCGCCATGAACCGCAACTCCCGCATTTTCTCGTTCGCCAGCCGCTGTGGCCTGACCCTGCTTGTGGCCGGCGCCGGGCTGGCGCACGCTGCCCAGCCGCTGACGACAGGCGTGGACGCCACCTTTGCGCCGCACGCCATGCCCAAGCTGGGCGGCGGCCTGGACGGCTTCAACATTGAACTGGGGCAAGCGATTGCCAAGCAGCTGGGCACCACCATCACCATCGAAGGCACCGAGTACGCCGCGCTGATTCCGGGGCTGAACGCCAAGAAATACGACTTCGTGCTGGCGCCCACCACGGCCACCGAGGAACGCGCCCGCGCGCTGCTGTTTTCCGAGGGTTATCTGAACACCGACTACACGTTCGTGATCGCCAAATCCGGCAAAGACATCTCGGGGCTGGACGACCTGAAGGGCCGCAAGCTGGCGGTCAACAAGGGCTCGGCCTACGAGAACTGGGCGCGCGACAACGCCGCTAAATACGGCTTCAAGTACGACGTCTATGCGTCCAACGCCGACGCGGTGCAGGCGGTGCAATCCGGCCGCGCCGACGCCAACCTGGCCGGCAATACGGTCGCAGCCTGGGCCGCCAAGCAGAACCCCGCCGTGCGCACCAGCTACACCATCAAAACCGGTCTGGTCTGGGCGCTGGCGTTCCGGCTGGACGACAAGGAAGGCCGCAACCGCGTGTCGTCCGCCCTGAAGTGCCTGAAGCAGGACGGCACCGTATCCAAGCTTGCGCAGAAGTGGTTTGGCTTCACGCCCGCAGCCGGCACGGCCGCGGTGACCGTCACCCCGGGCCAAGGCGTGCCGGACCTGCCCGGCTACGACGCCACGCCCGTCGAACTGCGTTGCAGCTGAGCCCGCGCCCGCCAACCAGGAGCCACATGATGGAAACTCCCATCCTGAAAATCGCCGGGCTGCACAAGTCCTACGGCGACAACGCGGTGCTCAAGGGTATCGACCTGGAAGTCAAACGGGGCGAGCTGGTCTTCATGATCGGCCCGTCCGGCTCGGGTAAAAGCAGCCTCTTGCGCTGCTGCAACCGGCTGGAAGAGCCCACGTCCGGCAGCATCCATGTTGATGGCGATGAAATCACCGCGCCCGCCGCCCCGCTGAACCGCATCCGCCAGAACATCGGCATGGTGTTTCAGCACTTCAACCTGTACCGCCACATGTCGGTGCTGGGCAACATCACGCTGGCGCTGCGCAAGGTGCAGAAGCTGGCGCGGGCCGAGGCGGACCGGCGCGGCATGGAAGCGCTGGACCGCGTCGGCCTTGCCGACAAGGCGTCGTCGTATCCCGATCAGCTGTCTGGCGGCCAGCAGCAGCGCGTGGGAATTGCGCGGTCGCTCGCGCTGCGGCCCAAGGTGGTGCTGTTTGACGAGCCCACCAGCGCGCTGGACCCCGAGCTGGTGGGCAGCGTGCTGAACGTCATGCGTGAATTGAAGAAAGACGGCATGACGATGATGGTGGTCAGCCACGAAATGGGATTCGCCAAAGCGGCGGCCGACCGCGTCGTGTTCATGGACGGCGGCGTGATTGTCGAACAAGGCCCGCCGCAGGACGTCTTTGGCGCCCCCCGTCAACCCCGCACGCAGGCATTCCTTGCCCGCATGGCGGAACATGCCGCCTAGCGCGCAGTTGGTACGTATTCCATGGATCTGAAAGCCCTGCTGTTTTCTTTTTTCAACGCGGAAGTCGCCTGGCGGTATTTGCCGGACATCCTGTCCGGCATGTGGATCACGCTGCAATTGGGGGTGGCGGTGGCCGCCACCGGCGTTGCGCTGGGCCTGGTGCTGGCCGTGGTGCGCGCGCTGCGCATCCGGCCGCTGAACTTCCTGATCATCTGCTTTGCCGACATCCTGCGCGCCTTGCCGCCGCTGGTGGTCATCATGCTGCTGTTCTTTGCGTTCCCATACATCAATCTGTCGATGTCGGCCTTCATGGCCTGCTGGCTGTCGCTGTCGCTGGTGCTGGCGGCGTTTGCCGAAGAAATCTTCTGGGCCGGCATTCTGTCGGTTCCGCGCGGCCAGGCCGAAGCGGCCCGCTCGACAGGCCTGAACTGGCTGCAAAGCATGGTGTATGTGGTGATGCCGCAAGCGATGCGGCTGACGGTGGCGCCGCTGACGAATCGTGTCATCGCCATCACCAAGAGCACCGCGCTGGGGTCGGTGGTGGGCTTGAGCGAGGTGCTCAACAACGCGCAGTCGGCCAGCAGCAACGCGGGCAACGCCACGCCGCTGACGCTGGCGGCCATCGCCTGCCTGCTGATCTTTCTGCCCGTGGTGATTCTGGGACGATGGACCGAAACCCGCTTCAAGTGGAAGCACTGAGCGAGAAGCACTGAGCGGCCACAGGGTCCAAGGGGAATGGCATGGATGAAATCCTGCAAAACTTTTTCAATCTGAATATCTACAAGAATGTCGCGCCCTACCTGCTGCAAGGCTTGGGCCGCACGCTGTTGCTGTCGGCGATGGTGATTCCAGTGGGGCTGGCCTCGGGCCTGTTGATCGGCGTGCTGTCGATCACGCTCAAGCGGCGTTGGGCGCGGGTGCTGCTGGCGGTCTATATCGACTTTTTCCGTGCGCTGCCGCCGCTGGTGCTGCTGATCTTCATCTACTTCGGCGCGCCGTTTCTGGGCCTGGACCTGCCCAAGCTGCTCGCCGTGGCCATCGGCTTCATGCTGAATAATTCTTCTTATTATGGCGAGGTGTTCCGAGCCGGGCTGGAGAGCGTGCCGCGCGGCCAGATCGAAGCGGCCCGCTCCACCGGGCTGTCCAGTTGGCAAACGCTGTGGCATGTGCAGATTCCGCAAGCCACGCGCAACGTCATGCCCGACCTGATCAGCAACACGCTTGAAGTGGTCAAGCTGACCACGCTGGCCAGCGCCGTGGCGCTGCCCGAGCTGCTGCGGGTGGCGCGCGACGCCCAGTCGCTGGTGTACAACCCGTCGCCCATTGTGCTGGCCGCGCTGTTCTACCTGATCCTGCTGTGGCCGGTGGTGCGCCTGTTGAGCCGGCTGGAGCACCGGCATCTGCCGGGGCATTGAGACTGGCCGTGGGCGGCGCGCAACAAATCCTGTCACGCGTTGCAACGGTGGGGGAGCCTTGCGGCCATATAATTCCGCGTAGCGCCGCCCCCTGGCGGCGCGAGCGGCAGGCCCAAGGCCACGCCGTCCCGCGATCTCATAGGACCTTGCAACGCACATCATGCCCGACCTGGAACCCGACACCGTCTCCGCCCTTGAAGCCCCAGAATTCGCACCCGCCCAGTTCGTCCGATGGTTTCGAGACGTGGCGCCCTATGTGCATGCATTCCGAGGCAAGACCTTCGTGGTGGCGTTCGGCGGTGAACTGGTGCAGGCTGGCGCGCTGAATGCGTTGGTGCAGGATTTGTCGTTGCTGTCGTCGCTGGGCATCCGCCTGGTGCTGGTGCACGGCTCGCGCCCGCAGGTCAACGAGCAGTTGCGCCTGAAGGGTTACACGCAGCAGTTTGACCGCGGCCTGTCGCCCACCGACGCCGCCGCGCTGGAATGCGCCAAGGAAGCGGCGGGCGAAATCCGCCTGGATATCGAAGCCGCGTTCAGCCAGGGGCTGCCCAACACGCCGATGTCGCACGCGCACATCCGCGTCATTTCTGGCAACTTCGTCACCGCGCGCCCGACCGGCGTGCTGGAAGGCGTGGACTACAAGCACACGGGCCAAGTGCGCAAGATTGACGTCGACGCGCTGAAGTTCGCCATCGAGAAAGGCTCGTCGGTGGTGCTGCTGTCGCCGCTGGGCTTCTCGCCCACGGGCGACGCCTTCAACCTGGCCATGGAAGACCTGGCCACCAGCGTCGCCGTGGCGCTGCGCGCGGAAAAGCTGATTTTCCTGTCCAGCTCGCACGGCGTGCTGAACGACGACGGCACGCTGGACACGGAACTTGCCCGCGTGGACGCCGACGCGCTCTTGGCGGGCGGCGAGCTCGACGAAGAAACGCACGCGTTCCTGCAATACGCATCGCTCGCGGTCAAACGCGGCGTGGCGCGCGCCCACCTGCTGCCGTTTGCGCTGGATGGCAGCGTGCTGCTTGAAATCTTCACCCACGACGGCGTGGGCACCATGGTGGTGGAAGACACGCTGGACGATCTGCGCGCCGCCACCATCGACGACGTGGGCGCCATTCTGAGCCTGATCGAACCGCTGGAAGCCGACGGCACCTTGGTGCCGCGCCCGCGCAGCGTGATCGAACGCGACGTGGAAAACTTCACGGTGCTGGAGCACGACGGCGTGATCTACGGCTGCGCCGCGCTGCATACGTTTGCCGACGAGCAGATGGCTGAAATGGCCTGCCTGATCGTGCATCCTGAATGGCAAGGCTCCGGCGAAGGCGAAATCCTCTTGCGCCACATGGAGTCGCGCGCGCGCGCCACCGGCGCCAAGCGCCTGTTCGTGCTGACCACGCGTACGTCGCACTGGTTCATGAAGCGCGGTTTCGTCCAGGGCGGCATCACCGACCTGCCCCGCGAAAAGCAGAACAACTACAACCGTTCGCGCAACAGCCTCGTCTTCATCAAGAAGCTGTAGCCGGCCGGCCACGGCCTGCCCGGGCGGCCAGACCGCAGGGCTGGAAGGGGCTTGGCGCCCTCTGGACGCCAAGCCCGCTAAAATACGCCGTTATCTATCTTTCCGGCAGCGAAACATGTCCCGTATCGTCAACTGTGTGAAATTGAAGCGTGAAGCCGAAGGGCTGGATTTTCCTCCCTACCCCGGCGAGCTCGGCACCAAGATCTGGCAGAGCATTTCCAAGGAAGCTTGGGAAGAATGGAAGGCGATCCAGACGCGTCTGGTCAATGAAAACCGCCTGAACCTGGCGGACGCCCGCGCACGCAAGTATCTGAAAGAACAGATGGAACGTTTCCTGTTCGAAGACGGCACCGTCGAAGCCCACGGCTACGTCCCGCCGTCGGCCTGATCTGGCTATGCCGCCCTGCCCACAGGCAACGCGCGGCTCCCCCACGAAGCCCCTCCGCCCACGAGGGGCTTCGTGTTTTTCGGCCTGTGTCAGCTTTATCGTGGCACGCCAGCACGCCGCCCTTAAGATTGCTGGATTTCAGGCCGTATTAAGGCTGTCATGAAAGAAGAATCGCGCTCGCCCCGTCCCGCCGACCCGCCGTCGTCCATCCAGCGCGCCGTGGCGATTGCCCCTGATCGCAAGACGGGCACGCTGCAAGATGTGCAGCACGTCGTCATCCTGATGCAGGAAAACCGGTCGTTCGACCATTACTTCGGCACCCTGCCCGGCGTGCGCGGCTTTGCGGACCCGCATCCTTTGCCCACCTTGGCCGGCAATGTGCTGACGCAGACGGACGGCGATACGCGCTGCCGCCCCTATGCGCTGCAAGCGGAGTACGCCAGCCACACGCCCGTGGGCTACATCACGCCGCACACCTGGGACGATGCGCAACGCGCGTGGAACGACGGCCGCATGGACCAATGGCTATCCGCCAAGAGCCGTTTGGGCATGGGGGCTTACACAAGCGCCGACGTGCCGTTCCAGACGGCGCTGGCCAATGCCTTCACGCTGTGCGACGCCTATCACTGTTCGCTGCAAGGCGGCACCAATCCGAATCGCCTGTTCTTGTGGACCGGCACGAATGACCCTGCCGGCCTGGCGGGCGGCCCCGCGCTGGTCAATCACTTTGACCGCTTGGGTCCCGCCCGCGAAGGCTACGCCTGGACCACCTACCCCGAACGCTTGCAGCAAGCCGGCGTGGACTGGCGCATCTATCAAGACATGGCGGACAACTTCCACGACAACCCGCTGGCCGGTTTCCAGCAATACCGCCGCGAACACGCGAGCGGCGCGGCGCACGCCCCGTTGCGCGACCGCGGCCTGTCCACCTGCACGCTGGATGATCTGGCGCGCGACGTCGCTGCCGGCACGCTGCCGCAAGTGTCCTGGATCATTGCGCCCACCGCAGACTCCGAGCACCCCGAGGTCTCGTCGCCCTGCCAAGGCGGCGCCTACACGGAACGGGTGCTGGACATTCTGACGGCGAATCTCGACACCTGGAGCCGCTGCGTGTTTCTCGTCACCTATGACGAGAACGACTGCTTCTTCGACCACATGCCGCCGCCCGCGCCGCCCGCCCGCTGCGCGGATGGCGAGTCCGGCGGCCTGTCCACCGTGGAGCTGGACGGCGAATACCACGACGCCAGACACGGCCGCAGCGCCGCCACCTCTGAAGACCCCGCCAGCCTGCATGGCCGGAGTTTCGGCCTGGGGCCGCGTGTGCCGATGCTGGTGGTGTCGCCGTGGAGCCGTGGCGGCTGGGTCAATTCACAAGTGTTTGATCACACGTCGGTGATCCGCTTTCTGGAAGCCCGCTTCGGCGTCGAAGAACCCAACATCAGCCCCTGGCGCCGCGCCGTGGCAGGCGACCTGACCTCCGCCTTCGACTTCGCGGGCGACCGGGGCGCGCATCATCACGACAGCAACCGCCACGCCTGTCCGCTGCCGTATGCGCTGGATGCCGTGGGCCGCATCACCGCCGATGGCGAGCACTACCGGCTGACCTTGCGCAACCCGGGCAGTGTGGCCGCCGTGCTACATGTGTATGACCGCAATGATCTGGCGCGCGCGCCCCGCCGCTACACCGTGGGCGCGGGCGCCCGCCTGGATGACGGGTGGCGCGTGGGCGCTGGCGGCGCGTACGACCTCTGGCTGCTTGGGCCCGATGGCTTTCACCGGCAATTCCGCGGGGATGCGCGCGATGCCGGCCTGCTCGAAACGCAACTGGTGCCAGTCACGTCGGGCCTGCGCCTGCGCCTGGTCAATCACAGCGACATGCCGCAGCCCGTCAAAGTGGAATCCCACATGGGCGATGGCTGGCGCGCCATGGCGCACGTGGAGGCCGGCGGCGCGCTGGAGCTCAAATACGCCGGACGCGAAGGCTGGTACGACCTGGAAATCAGCACACCCGCCATGCCGGCGTTCGGACGCCGCCTGGCCGGGCGCATCGATGCCGGCAAGCCGGGCGTGCCTGATCCTCGCCTGTGTCTGGGCGCTACCCTGCCGCTGTAAAACCGGCTGGCGGCTGGGCTGGGCTTATTTGTCTTCGTCGTCCGGCTCTTCTTCACCGCGCGCCAGGCGCTCGGTGTTCTTCACGCCGGTGTGACGCACGTCGGCGCCCTTGACCATGTAGATGACGCGTTCGGACATGTTCTTGGCGTGGTCGCCAATACGTTCCAGCGCGCGCGCAATGAAGATCATGTCAATGGCGCGCGAGATGGTGCGCGGGTCTTCGATCATGTAGGTGATCAGGTGGCGCAGCGCGCCCTTCCATTCCTTGTCCACTTCCTTGTCGCTGCGCACGACGGCGGCGGCCAGGATCGGGTCAAGGCGCGCGAACGCGTCCAGCGCCTGATGCAGCATGGTGCGCACATTGGCGGCCATGTGGCGCAGTTCGATCACGGGAATATGGCGCAGTTCCGCTTCATGGATGCGGCGGGCAACGGTGGCGACCTTTTCGGCCTCATCACCGGAACGCTCCATGTCGGTCAGCATCTTCGACACGGCCATCAGCATGCGCAGGTCGATGGCGGTGGGCTGGTGGCGGGCCAGGATGCGGCTGATGCTTTCGTCGATCTCGACTTCGTGGCGGTTGACTTCCTTTTCCCGCTCACGGACTTTATCCACCAGCGACAGGTCGCCCGTGGCCAGCGCGTCGATCGCTTCCTGGATCATGGCTTCCACCAAGCCGCCCATTTGCAAGAACTGCGAACGGACGCTTTCCAGATCGGCGTCGAACTGCTTGTTTGTATGCTCCGTCATCCGGGCTCCCTGCGTGGTTGATCTCATTGCATTGCCCCGAAATAAGAGAGTTACGAGATGGGCCTGCACAACCGGCAAGGTTATGACCCAAGTGTGACAGGATTATGAATCGGGCCTCCGCCGCCCGCAAGGCGGAGCGGCGGTGGCAATGCGCAGGCAGCGCGTAACGGCGGAAAGTGGCGCGGCGAGGCCCGGAATTACGCCACGCGATCCAGGCGGCGAATGCCGTTCTGGGTGGCCAGCAAGGCCACATCAGCGCCTGCCAACGCGAACAGGCCGCAGGTGACGACGCCTGGCAGATTGTTCACGCGGGCTTCGAACGCCAGCGGGTCTTTGATGAGCAGGCCCGATACGTCCAGGATGATGTTGCCGTTATCGGTGACAAAACCTTCACGCAGGCGCGGCTGGCCGCCCAGCAGGGTCAATGCGCGGGCCACGGATTCGCGCGCCATCGGAATCACTTCCAGCGGCAGCGGGAACTTGCCCAGGGTGTCGACCAGCTTCGATTCGTCGGCGATGCAGATGAAGCGCTCGGCGACCGAGGCCACGATTTTCTCGCGCGTCAGGGCGCCGCCGCCGCCCTTGATCATGTACAGATTCGCGTCGATTTCGTCGGCACCGTCGACATAGATCGGCATCGTCGAGACGTCGTTCAAGTCCAGCACTTTCAAGCCGTGAGCGGCCAGGCGGGCGGCGCTGCGCTCGGAACTGGCGACGGTGCCGGCAATGCGGCCCTTGAAACGCGCCAGGCCATCAATGAACAGGTCGGCGGTGGAGCCCGTGCCCACGCCGATGATGGCGTCCGGGCCGGCGACGGCTTCAACGAATTCCAGGGCGGCGTCGGCGGCTTGCTGCTTGAGTTCTTGCTGGGAGAGCATGGCGGAGTAATGCGGGAAGGTTGGTTAAGCCAGGAAATTTAGCATGCGGCGGCGGGCCAGGCCCGCGACAGGATGACAGACGTATCCACCCCCGCCGCCAGTTCACCAAAAACGCCGCCATCGGCATGCAGGCGGCTGGCGACGAACGCCTGCGCGACCGCGTCGGGCGCGTGCTGGATCAACAAGGCCGCCTGCCACAGGCGCGCCAACCCGCAAGCGATGCGCCGTGCCTGGAATTCCGCCTGGCTGGTATCCGCCAACATCGCGCGCCATTGCGCCACCGCCTGGTCGAACGCGCGGTGCTGGCCGGCAGCGGCTGCGAATTCCTGTTCCAGCGCGGGCAAGGCGTCGGGCTCGCGTTGCAGGGCGCGCAGCACATCCAGCGCCATCACGTTGCCCGACCCTTCCCAAACGGAATTGACAGGGGTTTCACGATAAATACGGGGCATGGGCCCCTCTTCCACATAGCCGTTGCCGCCCCACACTTCCATGCATTCGGCGACCGCGCTGATCGCCCGCTTGCAGATCCAGAGCTTGGCCGCCGGCGTGCCCACACGCACCAGCGCGCGGTTCAGCGCGCCATCCTGCACGCGTTCTTGTCCGCTTTGTTGTCCGCCTCCGCGCCCATCCACCGCACGCGCCAGCCGCAGCGCCAACACCATCGCCGCCTCGCTTTCCAACGCCAGGTCCGCCAACACATTGCGCATCAGCGGCTGGGCGATCAGCGGCTTGCCGAACGCGTGCCGATGCTGGGCATGATGGATGGATTGCACCAGCGCCTGCCGCAGCAGCGCGGCGCTGCCCAGCACGCAATCCAGCCGCGTTGTGGCGGCCATTTCCAGCAGCACCGCCAGCCCGCGCCCCGGTTCGCCCACCATGACGCCCCAGGCGTCTTCGAATTCGACTTCGGCGCTGGCGTTGCTGCGATTGCCCAATTTGTCTTTCAAGCGGCGCACGCGCACGGCGTTGCGGGGGCCATCCGGAATCCAGCGCGGCACGAACAGGCAACTGAGCCCTTCGTCCGTCTGCGCCAGCACCAGATGCGCATCGGCTTGCGGCACCGAGAAAAACCACTTGTGTCCCACCAATTGGTACGCGTTGCCGCGGCCCGGCGCGCCCAATGGCGTGGCGCGGGTGGTCACCGCACGCAAATCAGAACCGCCCTGCTTTTCGGTCAGCCCCATGCCGATCAGGGCGCTGCGCTTGGCCGCAAGCGGCGCGTCGGCGGCGTCGAACTCGCGCGAGTACAACGCAGGCAGCCACTGCCCGGCAAAATCCACGGCGCCCGCCGGTTCACGTTGCAGCAGCGGCACGGCGGCAAACGTCATGGTGGTGGGGCACAGCGTGCCGGCTTCAACCTGCCCTTGCATCAGATACGCCGCGGCCCGCGCCACTTGCGCGCCCGGCACCGGTTGCGCCCAGGCGCGGCTGTGCAAGCCGCGCGCGACGATGCCGCTCATCAGCACGTTCCAGGCCGGGTGGAATTCAACGTGGTCGATACGATGACCGTTGCGGTCATAGCTCATCAAACGGGGCGGGCAACGGTTGGCCTCGGCGCCAGCCGCCAGCGTTTGCGCGCGGCCCAGCCACGCGCCATGCGCGGCCAGATCGCCCGACCAGCCGTCGGCCCCTTCGCGGCGCACCGCCTCGCGCAAGGCCGGGTCCGTGTCGTACAGGGAATAGTCTTCCAGGGCGGGCGCCTGGTTCTGCACGGTATGCGTCGCAAACGAAGACATGGCGGCTCCCTGGAGCATTCGGCTATTTATCTGGCCATGGGCGCCACCAACGCCCAGGGCCGCAAGGCCTCGACCTGCGCGGCCAGCTCCAGCAGCAGCGCTTCGCTGCCCAGCGGGCCCATCACCTGGATGCCGATCGGCAAGCCGTCAGACGACATGCCAAAGGGAATGGAAATCGCGGGCATGCCGGTCAGGTTGGCCAGGGGCGCAAAGGGCGAATAGCCGATCACGCCCTTCTTGCCCAGACGGTAGGCCAGGTAATCGGCGTTGTCCATGGCGTAGCGGCCGATGGGCGCGGGCGGCTGCGCCAGCACCGGCGTCAGGAACAGGTCATAGCCATGCGCGCCGTCGCGATGCAGGAAGCGGCCGATGCGGCGCGTGATTTCGTGGCAGGTATCCACGCACGCCACATATTGCGAACCCGAGATCGCGCGGGCGTACTCGCGCGCGCCCAGCGTCGTGGGCTGCAATTCGTCGGCGGCCAAGCGGCGACCGCGCGCCGCGACGAAACTGTCGATGGCATTGGCCGCGGCGCTGGCGATCAGCGGCAGCATCGGCGACAACACCTCTTCCGACCCCACCGGCGGCAAGGCCGGCACCAGTTCATGGCCCAGCGCGGCGAAAAAGCGCGCGGCCTCATCCAAGGTGGCGGCCACTTCGGGGTGGATGACCCCGCCTTCATAGGTGGTGTTGATAAAAGCGATACGGCGGCGCGGGGCGCTTTGCGGATCGGCCGACACGCGCGCCACCACGGCCCGGTAGGATTCTGCAGGCTGCGCCGGGGCCGCATACGGCGCGCCCACGTCGGCGCCCGCGCTGATATCCAGGGACGCGGCGCAGTCGCGCACCGAAATTGTCATCATGTGCTCGGTAGCCAAGCCGCCCCAGCCTTCGCCCTTCAGCGGACCCAGCGGCATCAGCCCGCGCGACGGCTTCAGGCCCAGCACCCCGCAGCACGATGCCGGAATGCGAATGGAGCCGCCGCCGTCGCTGCCGTGCGCGATCCGCACCATGCCGCTTGCCAGCGCCGCCCCCGCGCCCCCGCTGGAGCCGCCCGCGCTATGGCCGGCTTTCCAGGGGTTTTGGGTGGGAGGCCCATAGGCCGGGGATTCCGTCGTGGGGCTCAAGCCCAGTTCGGCGCTGGTGCTGCGGCCAAACGGAATCAGGCCCGCGTGGCGATAGCGCTTGACGATCTCGGCGTCGACGTTCCAGGCGACATGGCCGTACAGCACCGATCCCATCGCGCTGGGCAGGCCGAGCGCGGCGGTGCCCAAATCCTTAAGCAAGGTCGGCACGCCCAGGAATGGGCGGTGCTGCAATTGCGCCTGCCGCTGCTCGGGCGACAGCGCCGCCAGTTCGTCGTCCAGGGCCTGGGCCAGCCGCAGGCCTGTTTCGGCTTCGACGCCGCAGGCCGCGTTGATCGACGGATTGCGCGCCGCTACCCGGTCCACCGCCTGCTGCATGGCAGCACGGGCGGTGATGACCCCTAGCGCGATGTCGGCGCCCAGCGCCGTCGCGTCGAGGGAAGAGGAATCATGGCGTTCAGCGGTGCTCATGCTTACGATGCTCCAGGGTTCGACGGCGAAATGCCGCACATGCCAGGATATCGACAGTCTGCGCAGGCAACAAGCACGCACGGCCTGGGGCGGCCGCGCAACGTCAAGACAACGGGATCAGTTCGTGCCTGCGGGCGAGGCGCTGCGCGGCTCGGCGTCCTCATCCAGGTCGTTGTCGTTGTCGTTGCCGTTGTCCGCCGTGCCGGCCTCACCCAATAGCCTCAGGGCATCAGCTTCCGGCAAGGCTTCGACGTTTTTCAGGTTCTTCAGCATGGCGCGGGTGCGCACTTCGGTCAGGCCGATCTTGTTGCTGGCCGTGTCCAAGGTCTTTTTCACGCTGGCCAGGGCGTCGCCGAATTTGCCGAATTCGGTCTTGACCGCGCGCAGCACCTGCCAGACTTCCGACGACCGCTGCTCGATGGCCAGGGTGCGGAACCCCATCTGCAAGCTATTGAGCAGCGCCGCCAGATTGCTGGGGCCGGCCACGTTGATGCGCAGGTCATGCAGCTTGTCGAGCAGGCCGGGGCGGCGCAGCACTTCGGCATACAGGCTTTCGGTGGGCAGGAACATGATGGCGAAATCGGTGGTGTGCGGCGGCGCGACATACTTGCTGGCGATCAGCCGCGCCTGCAATTCCACCGCCCGGCCCAACGCCGCGCCCGCCGCCTTGACGCCTTCGGCATCCGCGGCGTCTTGCGCGTCCATCAGGCGTTCGTATTCTTCCTTGGGGAATTTCGCGTCGATCGGCAGCCAGACGGGCTCGCCGCCGTCGCCACGCCCCGGCAAGCGGATGGCGAATTCCACGACCGCATCGCTGCCCGGCACCGGCTTGATGTTGCTGGCGTATTGGTCGGGCGTCATGTTGTCTTCAATCAGGCGGGCCAGTTGCACTTCGCCCCAGGTGCCGCGCGACTTCACGTTGGTCAGCACGCGCTTCAGATCGCCCACGCCGGCCGCCAGCGCCTGCATTTCGCCCAGCCCCTTGTGCACGGCTTCCAGCCGGTCGGACACCAGTTTGAAGGACTCGCCCAGGCGCTGCTCAAGCGTGGCATGGAGCTTTTCGTCCACGGTGCGGCGCATTTCATCAAGCTTGGCGCTGTTTTCGGTTTGCAGCGACTGCAAGCGCTGGTCGACGGTGGCGCGCACTTCCATCAGGCGGCGCTCGTTGATCTGGATCAGCCCCTGCAATTGCTCGCCGAAACCCGCGGCGAAACGCGCCAGGGATTCGGCCGATTCCGCCCGCGCCGCCCGGGTGGACTCCGCAATTTCGCTGCGCAGGCCGCGCTGGCTTTCCGCGATATCGGCGCGCAAGGCGCGTTCGGTGCGTTCCAGACCCTCAAGCAGCGCGTCCAGACGCGCATCCCTGGCGGGCGGCCGCAGGCACGCCAACAACGCCGCCAAACACGCCAATACCGCGCCGACGGCGGCAACCCAAAGCAGAATGTCGTTCAAAAGTGGCCTCTCCAAAGGCGGAATTGTAGGACGCATCCCCCCGCCGTTGTAACCAAGCGACATGAAATTGCCACGGATCTGGCCGTTGCCGGCGCTCAACGGGATTAAACTGCCCCTACTTTGAACTGATCGCTCGACCCCATTGAATCCTGCTGACCTTCCTTCCTGTCAGCCGTCGGTGTCGTTCCAGTCCGTTTTCGGCCCACTGGATCTCGACGCCGAGGCTCCGCTCGCCATCGGCGGCGACCGCCACATTTTTCAGCACCCTCACGCCGCCTCCCTGCTGGTCAAAGTCGTGGACATGCGGGCGCGCGCCGTCTACCTTGAGGCGCGGCCGCTCAAGCGCTGGTACAAGCAGTTTCAGCGCGAAAGCGCGTACCGCGTGTATCTGAACGAGCTGTCGGAATACGTCACCACCACCACCCGGCCGTCAGGCGTCTGGCAGGTGCCCATGGCGCGCATCGTCGGGGTGGCGCAAACCTCGCTGGGGCTGGGCCTGCTGGTCGAGAAGATTACGGATGCCGCCGGCAACATCGCCCCGACCGTCACCGATCTGGCCAAGCAGGGCCTTGTGGACGCCAAGTTTTTCGAACAGCTGGACGAGTTTTTCGACGACCTGGCCGATGCCCATGTTGTGCTGCACGACGTATCGGCCAGCAATATTGCCTGCGGCCAGAACGCCGACGGCAAGCCCGGCATGTACCTGATTGACGGCTTTGGCGTGCTGCCGCTGGTGCCGCTGTACGCCTGGAGCAAGCGGATGAATCGCTGGCGCATGTTCCGCAAGTACCGGAAAATGCGCCGAACGCTGGAAGAAAGAATCCGGACGATGGGCCAGGGTCAGAATCAGACTTAGGCGGTTCCACTCGGGCAGCCCGAATTCAGGCAGCCCCGACTCAGGCAGCCCCGACTCAGGCAGCCCCCTACTCAGGCAGCCCCCACTCAGGCCCCCCACTCAGGCAACCCCCACTACGCGCCCCGGCTCGGCCGCCCTGCTTACGGCGCGTCTGGCAGCACCACGCCCTGCCGGTCCACCCACACATAGTCATGCCCCGCTCGTTGCCCGCGCCGCAACGGATTACGCGTGCAGACCGTCGCGTAGGCCGGGTCCACATAGCGGTAATGCAGATGCTCGTCGCGCCCCATGGGGATGCCCAAGCGAGTCGTGCAGATCAGCGTATCGGGTGAATCGCCCACATCCTCCACATACAGCGCATCCGGATCAAAGCGGCGGGCGTCCCATTCCGGCACCCGCAAGCCCAGCGCGCGGCACAGCAGCGTCTGGCCTGCGCATAGCCGCGACGGCGGACGCGGCTGGCCTTGGGCATCCGGGTTCAACTGCTGCATGCGGGCCAGCGCGTCAGGGCCGGAGAGCGCGTCCGTCCACGGATGGGCCGATTTGATCAGCACGGCGTTGCCCGGCCCGGCGGCGCTGAAATTCAGCGAGTCGCCGCCGCGCGCGTAATACATATAGATGACGCCGCCGTCCATGAACAGCGCGCGACGCTTGTGCGTGTAGCCCAGCGACGCGTGGCTGCCCTTCTCTTCCAGGTAATAGGCTTCGGTCTCGATGATGCGCGCCGACAGCCACAGCCCGTCTACGCGATGGCGGATGACCTTGCCCAGCAGATCGCGCGCCAGCGTGGCCGCATCACGGTCAAAAAAGGCATCGGGCAACGCCTTGCCGGCGCCGCGCGATGCCTGGATGGAAGACGCCATCACGTTGGGGGCCAGCGTCAGGCGAAGCGTTCGCCGTAGCGCTTTTCGCTGAAGCCCACGGTGACCTCGCCATCGGGGGTGACGGTAACCGGGCGGCGCACCAGCGCCGGGAATTCCGCAATCAGCTGGCTCCATTCGGCGTCGGTTTGGGCCGACTTGCGGTCTTCGGGCAGGTTGCGCCAGGTCATCGACGTGCGGTTGACCAGCTTTTCCCAGCCGCCCACTTTTTCCGACCACGATTTCAGCGTGGCGGCCGGCACGGGATGATCGCGGTAATCCACAAACGCGTGGTCCACGCCATGCTCGGACAACCAGTCACGCGCCTTGACGCAGGTGCTGCACTTGGTCAGCCCATACAGAGTGGTTTGCTTCATTTGGATTCGGACTCCTTGCGCCATTGCAGGCGGTTGGCCAGGATCACGCACGTGCCCACCGCCAGGATGAACAAGGTGGCCAGCGCGTTGATCTCGGGTTTCAGCCCCAGGCGCACCCGCGAGAACACTTCCATCGGCAGCGTGCTGGAACTGGGACCGGACAGGAACGACGCCAGAACGACGTCGTCCAGCGACAGCGTGAAAGACAGCAGCCAGGCCGACGCCAGGGCGGGCGCAATCAGCGGCAGCGTGATCTTGAAGAACACGGTGATGGGGGTGGCGCCCAGATCCAGCGCGGCCTCTTCCAGCGAGCGGTCGAGGTCGCGGATACGCGTCTGGATGACGACCGCCACAAACGCCATGCACAGCGTCACGTGGCCGACCCAGATCGTGAACACGCCGTTCTCGGCGGGCCAGCCCAGGCTGCCGCGCAATTCCACGAACATCAGCAGCAGCGAAATGCCCAGCACCACTTCGGGGATGACAAGCGGCGCGCTCAGCATGCCGACGTACAGCGCAAAGCCGCGGAAGCGCCCCATGCGCCCCAGCACATAGCCCGCCCACGTGCCGATGATGACCGCGGCCGTCGCCGTCATCGCCGCGATGCGAAACGACAGCCAGGCCGCGCGCAGCAGCGCATCGTCATTGAACAGCGCGTGATACCACCGGAACGAAAAACCCGCCCACGACGTCACGGTGGGCGACTCGTTGAACGAGAACACCATCAGGCTCAGGATGGGCACATACAGGAAGAAATACCCCAGCCCCAACACCACGGCGCGCAAGGTCTTGTTGGGACCTTTCATTTGCGGCCTCCGTTCGCCAGTTCCTGCTGCTTGACCTGGTTGTACTGGAAGATCACCAGCGGCACGAGCAGCAACAGCACCATCACGCACGTCACGGCCGACGCCATGGGCCAGTCAGCGTTATTGAAGAATTCGTTCCACATGACGCGGCCCATCATCAGTGTGTTGGCCCCGCCCAGCATTTCCGGAATCACGTATTCGCCCACGGCCGGAATGAACACCAGCATGGCGCCGGCGATCACGCCCTGGCGCGACAGCGGCACGGTGATCTGCCAGAACGCCTGCCAGGGCTTGGCGCCCAGGTCATACGCGGCTTCCAGCAAACGCAAGTCCATCTTCACCAGCGTGGCGTACAGCGGCAGGATGAAGAACGGCAGATACGCATAGACCATGCCGATGTACACCGCCACATCGGTGCGATAGATTTCCAGCGGGCTGGAAATAATGCCCAGGCTTTGCAGCAGGTTGTTCAACAGGCCGTCGTTACGCAGGATGCCCACCCACGCATACACGCGCAGCAGCAGCGACGTCCAGAACGGCAGGATCACGCCCAGCAGCAGCAAGTTGCGCACGCGCGGCGAGGAACGCGCGATGTAATACGCAATGGGGTAGCCGATCAGCACGCAGATCAGCGTGGTGATGCCGGCGATTTTCACCGAGCTCAGGTAGGTCTTGAAATACAGGCTGTCGGTGAACAGCAGGATATAGCCGCGCAAGTGCAGGCTGAACTGCACGGCCTCGTCCTGGAATTCGGCCAGCGAGGTATACGGCGGAATGCCGAATTTGACTTCGGCAAAGCTGATCTTCAGCACCAGCAGGAAGGGCAGCAGCAGGAACAGCACCAGCCAGGCGAACGGCGGCACCACCGCCAGCGCCCGGCCCGATGGCAACCAGTCGCGGGGCGAAAAGCGGATCATGACGCCAGCACCGTCGCGCTGTCTTCGCCCCAGCTGACGAAGATTTCTTCGTCGATACCCGGGGCGTCCATCTGCGCCAAGAGCAGGCTGGGCACGCTGGCTTCTACCGTTTTGCCGGAGTCCAGGCGAATCTGATAAAGCGCGTAGCTGCCCATCCACGCCATGTGGCTGACCATGCCGTGCGCCCAGTTGTATTCACCCGGCGGCTGCTCGCGCGACACCACCAGGCGCTCGGGCCGGATGGAGACGTGCACTTCCATGCCCAGCGGCTCGCTCACGCCGTGGTTCACGAACAAAGGCCGCGTCAATTCGCCGCATTCGATGGCGACGTGATCGGGCTCGTCCACCACGATGGTGCCGGTGAACATATTCGTCGACCCGATGAAGCTGGCCACGAAGCGCGAATTCGGGAACGCGTAGACGTCCTGCGGCGTGCCGCATTGGACGATCTGCCCTTCGGTCATGACGGCCAGGCGGTGCGCCATGGTCATCGCTTCTTCCTGATCGTGCGTGACCATGATGCAGGTCACGCCGACTTGTTCCAGAATCTTCACGAGCTCGATCTGCGTCTTCTGGCGAATCTGCTTGTCCAGCGCGGACATCGGTTCATCCAGCAACAGCAGCTTGGGCCGCTTGACGAGACTGCGCGCCAGCGCCACGCGCTGCTGCTGGCCGCCCGACAACTGATGCGGCTTGCGGCGCGAATAGCCGGCCATCTGGACGAGGTCCAGCGCTTCGAACACGCGGTCGTGGATTTCGGCGCGGTCCACGCCTTCCTGCTTCAGGCCGAACGCCACGTTGGCTTCGACCGTCATGTGCGGGAACAGCGCGTAGGACTGGAACATCATGTTCACGGGCCGGCGGTAAGGCGGCACGCTGGTGATGTCTTCGCCATCAAGCAGAATCTGCCCGGAGGTGGCGTCCTCGAAGCCCGCCAGCATGCGCAGCAAGGTCGACTTGCCGCTGCCGGAGCTTCCCAGCAGCGCGAAGATCTCGTTGCGCTTGACGGACAGGTTGACGGAACGCACGGCGACCACATCGCCAAAAATCTTGACCACATCGGAGACCCGGACGAACTCGTCCGGGTCCACGGTATGCGGCGCCGAGTAACGGCTATCGCTCATGATGACTTATCTTCCAGACTTCAGCTCGGACCACATCCGGTTTTGCAGGCGTTGAATGTTCAAGGGCAGCGCCTTGATCACATACAAGGTCTTGGAGACCTCGGCCGGCGGGTAGATCATGGGGTTGTCGGCCACGTCCTTCACCACGTACTGCCGCGCCTCTTTGTTGGCGTTCGGGTAGAACATGGTGTTGGTGATGGCGGCGTGCACCTTCGGCGTTTCAATGTAGTTGATGAACGCCAGGGCCTCTTCGGGATGCGGGGCATCCTTCGGAATGACCATCAGGTCGAACCACGCGGGCGCGCCGCCCTTCGGGATGAAGTAGTTCACTTCATACGCCTTCTTGGCTTCTTGCGCGCGCTTGCGGGCGATCATCACGTCGCCCGAAAAACCGTAGACCATGCACAGGTCGCCCACGGCCAGCTCGTCGATATAGCCCGACGAGCTGAACTGGCGGATGTACGGGCGGATCTGCTTCAGCACATCCAGCGCGGCCTTGTAGTCGTCGGCGTTAGTGCTGTTGGGGTCTTTGCCCAGGTACTTCAGCACGGCGGGGAACACCTGCGCGGCTTCGTCCAGCATCGAGATGCCGCACTCTTTCAGCTTGGCGGCGTTCTCGGGCTTGAAGATCATGTCCCAGTTGGCCAGGTCGACGTTGTCGCCCATGATCTGCTTGACCTTGGTGACGTTGTAGCCCAGGCCGTTGGTGCCGTAGCCCCACGGAATGGCGTACTCGTTACCCGGGTCGACGGTGGCGACCAGCGCCATCACTTCGGGGTCCAGGTACTTCCAGTTCGGGATCTTGGACTTGTCCAGCTTCTGGAACAGGCCGGCCTCGATCTGGCGCGAGGCGTAATGGGTGGACGGGACAACGACGTCGTAACCCGACTTGCCCGCCAGCAGTTTGGCTTGCAGCGTGTCGTTGCTGTCGTAAACGTCATAGCGGACCTTGATGCCGGTTTCCTTTTCGAAACCCGGAATTGTGTCCGGCGCCGTGTATTCGGCCCAGTTGTAGACGTTGACGACCTTGTTCTGAGCGACCGCCGGCGAAGCCGATGCCGCAACCAGCACCGCGCCAAGCGCCCAGCGCATTCCCGCCCTTAGTTCCATTACGAGCCCCCTTGCTGTATGCCGTGTATGTCAGGACTACCAAAAGGCGAAATGATAAAGCCTTTTAGCGATCACCTGCCCAACTTTGCCGGGTAATTGACGCAATTAGGGGCCGATGTCGGCCCCTGGCGTGTCTGGCCTGTCAGGGCTGCACGCCCACGCCCCAGGCCGTCCAGTAGCTGTCGCGCATTTTCATCCAGAAACGGTCGCCCTCTTCGCCCGCCACCTTGACGAGCGAGCGGCGCAGGCGGTCCAGATTGCCCTGGCGCTGACGCTCGGACAACGCGCCTTGCGTGCCGCGGTCGAAATCGATCAGCCAGACGCGGTCATCGCTGCCGATCAGGATATTGAAGGCGTTCAGATCCGCATGCCATACGCCCGCCCGGTGCATGCGGACGATGGCGTCGGCCACCGCGCCCCAAATCGGTTCCGCCAGCGCGTGAGCCAGCGGGCGCACGCCGGGTATGCGTTCGACCACGATGGCCGCACGGTAGATCGGCCCCTGGCGCCAGTAGGCGGCGGCCAGCGGCGCTGGCACGGCCAGCCCTTGGGCGCGCATGGCGGCCAACAGGCGGTATTCACGAAAGCTGCGGGTGCGGTCCTCGCCGTTCCACAGATAGGCGTCGCGGCTGATGCGCGCGATCATTCCGCCGCGCCGGTAGCGCCGCAGCACGCCCTGCCAACCCGGCCCCTGCACAAACCAGGCGGCTTGCCGGCCGCCTGCGTCCACGGGGCGGGCGCGGTCGCCGTAATGGGCGGGGTTGAAGATTTCGGGTCCGGCTTGCGCCAGACGCTGCGCGTCGCTCAGCATGGCGCCGGCCAGCGGCCCCGGCCAGGACTGGCGCTGCGCGCCGGATCGGGAGTCGTGGGCCTTGCCTTCAGCCTTCACGGTTGCGCATCCAGTCGGCCACGCCGTAGAAAGATTCCAGCAGCCGTTCCACCAGCGCCGGGGCGATGCCCTGGTCTTCCATGGCGCGGCCGATGCAGGTCACCCACTGGTCGCGCTCGATCTCGCCAATCGAAAAGGGCAAGTGCCGCGCGCGCAGCCGGGGGTGGCCGAAACGTTCGATGTAGTGGTCGGGGCCGCCAAAGTAGCCGCACAGGAACCAGAACAGCTTGTCGCGCGCGTCGTCCAGGCTGGGGCCGTGCGCGGCGCGCAGTTCTTTCAGGTCAGGCTCCATGTCCATCAGGTCATAGAAACGGTCGACCAGCGCACGCACGCCGGGTTCGCCGCCAAGAAGGTCAAAAATACTGCTGGAATTTTCCACGGGTTCGCTAATGGTATGGACGCGGGTCGTCATCAGGTTTCTCGAAGGGTGACGAGCGGCGGCGTGCGCAACACGCCGCGCAGGGCCAGTGCGCCGCCCGCCCAGGCGCCCAGCATACCCGCGCCGATGCCCGCCAGCCACGGCCAGAGGCTGAGGGTAATGGTGAAATCGAACACCTGGGTTGATAAAACCCAAGCGATGGCGGTGGCGCCGGCCGCGGCCAACAGGCCCGCCAGGCCGCCCACCGCCCAGAGTTCGATGCGTTGGGAACGCGCCAGCTGCGTGCGCGTGGCGCCCAGCGCCCGCAGCACCGCCGCTTCGCGCATGCGCTCGTCGCGGGTTGCCGTCAGCGCCGCCGACAACACCAGCACGCCTGCTGCCAGCGTGAACAGGAACAGCAGCTGCACCGCCTTGCCCACTTCATTCAGCACGGACTGCAATTGTTGCAGGATGGCGCCCACGTCGAACACGGTCAGGTTCGGGAATTCGCGCACCAACGCGGGCAGCACCGGCGCTTTTTCGGGCGGCAGGTAGAAAGAAGTGATCCAGCTTTGGGGCATGTCGGCCAACGCGGCGGGGGTCAGGATGGCGAAAAAATTGACGCGCATCGTATCCCAATCCACGCGCCGGGTGCTGGAGACGGCGGCCTCGACCTGCTGGCCCGCCACGTCAAACGTCATCTTGTCGCCCAGCTTCAGCCCCAGCGTCTTGGCCAGGCCAGACTCCAACGACACCTCGGACGACCCGGGCGCGAGCCACCGGCCCTGCTCGATCTTGTTGGACGACGGCATCTCGTCCGAGTAGGACAAATTGAACTCACGGTCCACCAGCCGCTTGGCGCGGGGTTCTTCGTAGTCGTCCGGCCCCACGGGCTTGCCATTGATGGCGATCAGACGGCCCCGCACCATGGGCGACAGCGTGATGCGACCCAGCCCTTCGCGGGTCAGCGCATCGGTCACGGCCTGGCGCTGGTCGGGCTGCACGTTGATCAGGAAACGGTTGGGCGCATCCGGCGGCATGGTGCGCTGCCAGCCCTGGATCAGGTCGGTGCGCGTCATGGTCAGCAACAGCAGCGCCATCAGGCCCACCGCCAGCGCGCAGACCTGCGTGATGGTGGCGGCGCGCCGGCGCACAACGCCCGCCAGCGCAAAGCGCAGCGCCGGCAAGCCGGCCGCCAGCCCACGCAGCCGCGCCAGGCCCAGAATGCACAGCCACGCCACCAGCGCGAAGACGACGAAGGCGCCCAGAAAGCCCCCCGCCACCACCGCGCCCAGCTTGGCGTCTCCCGCGAACCACCAGATCAGCAACGCGAAACCTGCCGCGCCCAGCGCATAGCCGAACGCGCTGCGGGCGCTGATCGTGTCGGCATCACGCCGCAGCACCCGGGCCGGCGGCACATGGCGCAGTTGCGCCAGCGCGGGCAAAGCGAAGCCCAGCAGCAGCAACAGCCCGGTCAACACGCCCTGCAGGGCAGGAATGGCCGACGGCGCGGGCAGGCTGGTGTCGATCAGCGAACCCAGCAGCATCACCAGCACCTGGTGCACGGCATAACCCAGCAGGCAGCCCACCACCGACGAAAGCAGGCCGACCAGCGTGAATTCCAAGGTCAGCATCCGCGACACCTGGGATTGCACCGCGCCCAGGCAACGCATGACGGCGATGCCATCGCGGTGACGCGTCATGTAACGGCCAGCGGCCAAGGCCACGGCCACCGCCGAAATCAGCACCGCCAGCAAGGCCACCAGCGACAGGAAGCGTTGCGCGCGGTCCAGCGTGCGGCGCACTTCCGGCCGGCCCGACTCCAGCGTGGCGACCTTCTGCCCGCGCTTCAGGTTCTGATTGAGCCAGGTGGCGTAGCCCGCCACGGCGTCCGGCTGGCCGGCCACCAGCATGGCGTAACCGATGCGGCTGCCCGGTGCGATCAGCCCGGTGGCAGGCAGGTCGCTCGCGCGCAGCAGCACGCGCGGCGCCACGTTGACGAACTGCATGCCGCGATCCGGCTCATAGGTAATCACGCGGTCAACCCGCAGGTGCGCGTCGCCCACATTCAGCGTGTCGCCCACTTTCAGGTTCAACAGAGACAGCAGCTGGGCATCGACCCAGACCGCGCCTTCGGGCGGGATGTCGCGCGTGACGGCGTCGGGCGCGAAGGGGGCATCGGCCACGCGCAGCGCGCCGCGCAAGGGGTAGCCGGGTTCAACGGCCTTCAGCGCGGCCAGTTGCGCGCCGTCGCCTGCGCCCACCATGGACGGAAACTGCCAGGTGCTGGATAAGGTCAGGCCGCGTTCGCGCGCCTGGTCCAGGAAGGGAGCCGGCACCGGCTCGTCGGCGTCCAGCACCAGATCGGCGCCCAACATCTGGCCCGCGTCGCGTTCCAGCGCGCGGCTGACGCGGTCGGCCAGAAAGCCCACGCTCGTCACCGCGGCCACCGCCACGACCAGCGCCAGCACCAGCAAGCGCAGCTCGCCCGCACGGGCGTCTCGCATCATCATCCTGGCGCCCAGGCGCAGGGTGGACCATAAACCGGGGCGCTTGGCCTGTGACATATCAGGGAAATCCATCATTCAACATAGTTAAAAACCGGCATAGACGGCGTCCGAATCCCGATATCATCCCGGGGCGGGAGGCAACGCCGCCCATAAAGATACCTAAATACCGGAGAAGACAATGCGTAAATCCTGGCTTGCGGCCACGATTCTGGCCGCCTGCGCGGCCGCCACATCCCTGCCCTCGGCAGCTCAGAACACCTTGAAGATGGCCTACGCCCTGTCGGCTTCGTCGCACTACGGCGCTGGCGCCGAAGCCCTGGCCAAGTCGCTCGAGGCATCGACCAACGGGAAGTACAAGGTACAGCAATTCGCCAACAGCGCGCTGGGCGGCGAGCGCGAAGTGATCGAAGGCCTGCAGATCGGCACCATCGACCTGGCCATCGTTTCGACAGGCGCCACCCTGAATTTTGTTCCCGAGACTGGGGTTTTCGATATCCCCTTCCTGCTGCGCGACCTGCAACACGCGCGCACGGTGCTCGACAGCAAGATCGGCCAGGACATGCTGGCCAAGTTTCCCAGCCGCGGCATCATCGCCCTGGCCTGGGGTGAACAGGGCTTTCGCCACCTGACCAACAACGTGCGCCCGGTCAAGACCCCGGCGGACGCCAAGGGCCTGAAGATTCGCACCACGGAAAACCCTATCCACATCACGGCTTTCCGCCAGATCGGCATTCTGCCCACGCCCATGGCCTGGCCGGAAGTGGCCACCGCCTTGCAGCAAGGCACCATCGACGGCCAGGAAAACCCGCTGTCGGTGATCACGTCGGCCAAGCTGTCGCAAATGCAGAAGTACCTGTCCTTGACCGGCCACGTGTACGGCCCGGCGCTGGTGCTGATGTCGGCCAACGTCTATGACGGCCTGTCGGCTGCCGACAAGGCCAACTTCGACAAGGCCGGCAAGGACTCCGCCCAAGCCATGCGCGCCTACGTCGACAACATCGAGAAGACCGGTGTCGAACAGCTGAAGAAAGAAGGCATGCAAGTGTCCGAGGTGGACCGCGCTGCATTTGCCGCCGCCGTCGAACCCGCGTACCCCGAGTACTACAAGAAGTTCGACAAGAAGCTGATCGACTCGATCCGCGACACCAAGTAATCGGGGCTCGCCCCATTGATTGGGCGCGTAGTCCATCTATTGGGCGCGTAGCCCTTGGCGGCGGGATTCCGGTCCCGCCGCTTGCCGTCCCCATCCTTTGCGCCCTTCGCTATCGGGATTCATCATGCGTTTGCTCTGCGCTTTCGACCGCGGCCTGTTCAAGCTGGTCTCGGTCCTTGCCCAACTTTTGCTGGTGGCCGCCGCGGCCGCCGCCTTCTACCAGGTCATTGCCCGCTTCGTGCTGCACTCACCCGCCGACTGGAGCGAGGTGCTGACCCGCGCCCTCCTGATCTGGACGGTGCTGCTGGGCGTGGCCCTGGCCTTCCGCCACGGCGCCATGATCAGCGTCGAACTGCTGCGCAACCTGCTGGGCGGCACGAAGCGCCGCGTGCTTGAAGCGGTGATCGGCTTGATCTGCGCCAGCTTCCTGGGCTTTCTGGCCTGGATCGGCGGCAACATGACCTATCGCGTGCGCTTCCAGACGGTGCCTAGCCTGGACATTTCCATTTCCTGGATCTACCTGGCCATTCCCGTGGGCGCAACGCTTGCCGCCATCGCCGTGCTGGCCCGCTGGTGCGCCGGCGAAGAAGAAGACGTGCCTGTGCGCAACGACGCGCAAGGCTAAGCCGCCCCTTATCGAACCTGAGCAGCAGATATCGCCATGTCTCAAATAATGATTGTCTCGATGCTGATTTTCTTCGGGCTGTCTGTGCCGGTCGCCGTGTCGATCGGTTTGGCCAGCCTGGCGGGCGTCGGCACCGCGGGCCTGCCGTGGGTGGTCGTCGCCCAGCAGCTGTACGCCGCACTGGACAAGTACCCGCTTGTCGCCATCCCCTTCTTCATCCTCGCCGGCAACCTGATGGAAGCCGGCGGCATTTCCGAACGCATGGTGGAATTCGCCAAGAGCGTGGTGGGCGGCATCCAGGGCGGGCTGGCCTGCACCTGCGTGCTGACCTGCATGATCTTCGCCGCCGTGGCCGGCTCCAGCGTGGCCACGACGTTCGCGGTGGGCGCAATCCTGATTCCAGCCATGATCCGGCACGGCTACCCGGCCCCCTTCGCGGCGTCATTACAGGCCAGCGCGGCGGAGCTGGGCGTGATCATTCCGCCGTCGATCCCGATGATTCTGTTCGCCGTGTCCACCGACACCTCGACCGGCGAGCTGTTCATTGCGGGCGTGATGCCGGGCATCCTGATCGGCGTGGCGCTGATGTTCTACGTGTGGTTCTACGCCAAGCGCAACAACCTGGGCAAGCGCGACGGCGAAGGCCGCCTGCCGCTGTGGCCCGCGTTCAAGAACGCCTGGCTGGCGCTGTTGATGCCGGTCATCATCCTGGGCGGCATCTACGGCGGCGTGTTCACGCCGACGGAAGCGTCCGTGGTGGCGGTGATGTACGCGGTTGTCGTCGGCAAGTTCATCTACCGCCGCTTGAGCTTCAAGCAACTGTCGGTGACGCTGCACAAGTCGGTGGTGTCAACGGCAGTGATCATGTTCGTGATCGCCAACGCAGGCATCTTCAGCTTCCTGCTGAACCGCGCAGGCATCCCGGACGCGCTGGGCGTCTGGCTGTCGCAGATCTTCGATACGAAGTTCTCGTTCCTGATGGGCGTGAACGCCGCACTGTTCGTGATCGGCATGTTCATCGAAACGTCGGCATCGATCGTGGTGCTGGCGCCGTTGCTGCTTCCGGTGGCGCTGAAGTTCGGTGTAGAGCCGGTGCACTTCGGCATCATCATGGTGGTCAACCTGGCATTGGGGATGATTACCCCGCCGTTCGGCGTCAATCTTTTCGCGGCGTGTGCCGTGGCGAAGCTGCCGCTTGAGCGGTTGATCAAACCGCTGATTCCGTTTGTCGGGGTGGTGATTGTTTGCCTGATGGTGATTACTTATTGGCCGGGGTTATCACTGGGGTTAAGGGATTTGGTTTACGGGAAGTGAGCGGGTTGATTTAGCGGGTTGATTTGGCGGGTGGCGGAAGATGCTGGTATAGGTCGCCCGTCGGCGCGGTGGCCCTGACGGCGCGCGCCCACGATTGCGGTCCGGAGCCTTCGCTCCGGACTGCCCCGTCGTCATCTTCGTTGCGGCCTACGGCCGCTGCCTTCAGATTCCCTCGGGCGCATCGAGGTTGCGCACCGTCAGGGCCACCGCGCCGACGGGCTGCCGATGTCTTGGATCGGGGCGCCGCTAGGATTTGCCTTAATCACGAGTGCAACGGGGCCCGCCGAGTGCCGGCCGCGCGGGCGGCCTTACTCGGCATACGCGTCGGTGGTCGACTGGGCGGCGGTCGCTTTCGCGGATTTTTAGAGCTGTTTGCTAATGTCCTTCCCGATTTTTTTTGGGGAGGAGAAAGATGGCGCGCAGCGCGCACTGTCTTGCGCATGCCGACCCATTGCGCGCCACGCACCGGGGTTCAAGTGCCGGCTGTCATTTTTGCGAGCCACACACCGGGTTTCAAGTGCCGACTGCCATTCGTAGGATGAGAAATGCAGTCTGATTGCAGATCCATTCGCGGATTTTTAGAGCTGTTTGCTAATGTCCTTCCCGATTTTTTGGGGGGGAGAAAGGTGGCGCGCAGCGCGCACTGTCTTGCGCATGCCGACCCATTGCGCGCCACGCACCGGGGTTCAAGTGCCGGCTGTCATTCGTAGGATGGGAAATGCAGTCTGACACCGAAATTACGAACAACGCCGCCACACGCGAAGCGAACACCGCGACGACGCACCACGACGCGTAAGCTCCAAAAGGCCGCCCGCGCGGCCGGCCTGGAGCGGGCCCCGCAAGATCTTCCCCCACCCCAAAATTCGTGGCGAGAACCCTAAGGAAACAAATCTCCCCCGCTGACGTCAGATTGCAACTGACGGAGCCCGGGGTGTCGGGGGCCTGGGGTGCGCGGGGCGTCGATAAGCCCGAGGGAATCTGAAGGAACCCGCCGAAGGCGGGTGACGAAGATGACGACGGGGAAGTCCGGAGCGAAGGCTCCGGACCGCAATCGTTGCCCCGCGCACCCCAGGCCCCCGACACCCCGGGCGTCACAAGAACCCAATACCAGCAGAGAACCCAATACCCCCAGACAACCCAGCACCACCAGCCAACCCAGTACCACTAAAAAAACCCTAAGCCGCCACAGCCCGAACCCAATTCACCGCATGGCACCGTACCTGCCGCCCCGCCACGACACTCACCTCCGGCACGTCTATGCGGCACTCATCCCTTGCTTCCGGACACCGGGGATGAAACGTGCATCCCGTTGGCGGTTGGATCGGATTTGGCACCTCTCCCCCCATCGGCTCCCGATCCCGCCTGGGGTCTTCCAGATCGGGAATCGTGTCCAGCAACATCCGCGTGTACGGATGCTGCGGGGCGTCGAATAGCTGATCCGCGGGCGCCTGTTCGACGATTCTTCCCAGGTACATCACCGCCACGTTATCCGACACATGGCGCACCACCGACAGGTTGTGGCTGATGAACACATACGTCAGCCCGAACTCCTTTTGCAAGTCGCCCATCAGGTTCAGAATCTGCGCCTGCACCGATACGTCCAGCGCGGACGTGGGTTCGTCGCAGACCAGAAATTCCGCTTCCGTCGCCAACGCCCGGGCAATCGAAATACGCTGTCGTTGACCGCCCGAGAACTCATGCGGAAAGCGCCCCGCGTCGCTGGCGGACAAGCCCACCAGTTCAAGCAGCTCGTCCACGCGGCGGCGCGTTTCGGCGGGCGTGGGCCGCAAGCCCAGCGTGATGATGGGTTCGGCCACGATGTTGCCCACCCGCCAGCGCGGGTTCAGGCTCGCGTAGGGGTCCTGGAAAATCATCTGCGGGTAGAGCACGCCGCCTGAACGGTTGCGGCCATACGCGAGCTTGCCGCGCGTGGGCGCAACCAGGCCCACCAGCAGCTTCGCAAGCGTCGACTTGCCGCAACCCGATTCGCCTACGATGCTTAACGTCGTGCCTCTTGGCACGGCCAGCGACACGCCGTCCACCGCCTTCAGCATTTGCGCCGGTTGCCGTGACAGCGTGCGTTCCAGCCAGGGCGGCGACACATCGAACCAGCAGGCCAGGTCATCGGCCCGCAAGAGAAAATCATCGTTACGCGGCATGGGCGACGCCTCCTTGATGCAGCCAGCACGCGCTGACCGTCGCGCCGGTTGGCGATGGCGCGAGCGCCGGGCGTGTCTGTGCGCAGCGCGGGCCCGCCAGCGTGCAGCGGGGATGAAACGCGCAGCCATCGGGCATGGCGTGCAAGCGCGGCATGGCGCCGTCGATCTGGTTCAGGCGTGCTGCGCGATGACGCAAGCCGGGAATGGCGTTCATCAAGCCTTGCGTGTAGGGATGCCCCGGCCGGCGCAACACGTCCAGCACCGGGCCGATCTCCACAATGCGGCCCGCATACATCACCGCCACACGGTCAGCCGTTTCGGCAATGACCCCCATGTCGTGCGTCACCAGCAGCACCGACGTGCCCTGCTCGCGGCACAGCCGGCGCAGCAGCGCGGTGATCTGCGCCTGCACCGATACGTCCAGCGCCGTCGTCGGTTCATCGGCGATGATCAGCGCCGGCCGCGCGGCCAAGGCCAGCGCAATTACCACGCGCTGACGCATGCCGCCAGAGAACTGGTGCGGATAGTGATCAATGCGCTTGTCGGCTGCGGGAATGCCCACCGCCAGCAGCAGCTCCAGCGCACGCGCGCGGGCGGCCGCCGCGGACGACTTGTCGTGGTGGCGAATGGTCTCGACCAGTTGGTCGCCCACCGTGAACAAGGGGTGCAAGCTTGTCAGCGGGTCTTGAAAGATGGCGCCGATTTCTTTGCCGCGCAGACGCTGGCGCGCCTTGGGCGGCAGGTTGTCGATGCGTTTGCCCGCCAGATGAATCTCGCCGCCGCCCAAGCGGCCGGGCGGCTCCAGCAGGCCAATCACCGCCATCCCGGTCAGGGACTTGCCCGCGCCGGACTCGCCCACCATGCCCAGGATTTCGCCGGGCTGGATATCGAAACTGATGTCGCGCGTGGCGACCAGCGTGCCGTGGCGCGTGGGGAATTCCACCGACAGGCCGCGCACGGACAACGTCGGAATGCCGGCCTGGCCGGCCGAAGCGGGCGGCTGCGTGTTGTTGGGAACAATGGCCATCATGACGGGCTCCTTGCGGGACGCGGATAGCTTGAGGAAAAAATCTGTTCCACCGGGGGATGCCCCCAGGTGCGGTCGGGATAGCGTGCGACCAGGCCGTCGAACTGCGCCTGCGCCTGCTCTTGCGCCAGGCGGGCGTCAAAGCCGGGGATGTGGCCGTCGATCATGACGAAGCGGCCATCGATGATCACCTGCGACACATCCCGGCCGCTGCCGCTGACCATCAAGGTCTGGATCGGGTCGATCATCTGGCCGTTGCGGTCATGCGAGAAGTCGAACACCACGATGTCGGCCTTGGCGCCCACGACCAGGCGGCCCAGGTCTGGCCGCCCCAACGCATTGGCGCCGCCCACCGTGGCGGCGTCGTAATAGTCTTCGGAGCGCACGGCTTCGGTCGAACCGTCGGCCACGCGGCACAGCATCATTCCTACCTGCATGTTCAACACCATGTCGGGCGGCCAGGTGTCCGTGCCCATGCCGATGTTCACCCCTTGCTTGCGATACCGCGCGAAGGACTCCAACGCCGCGCCATGGCGTGCGGATACCAGCGGGCAATGCACGATGCTGGCGCCGGCGTCGCGGATGATGTCGAGATCACGCCCCGGGCGATCAATATGGCGCGACCCCGACACATACGTGCCATGCGGCAGCAGCGCGCGCTCGGACAGAAAGCCCAGGCTGTGCAGCCATTCCGGCGGACTCATGCCGTGCTGCTCCACGACCAGGTCATACTCCAAACGCGATTGGCAGCAATGCAGTCGGATCGGCATATCGCGTTCACGCGCGGCGGCGGCTGACGCACGCAACAAGTCCGGCGTACAGGTTTCGATGCGGTCGGGCGACAACATGGCGCGCACGCGGCCATCGTGGCGCCCGTCGATCTCGTCGCAAAACGCCAAGGCGTCGGACAGGCCCGCCATGCCGCGCGCCTCGTCGTAGTGGCAACGGATCTTGCCTTCGGCATCCACGTACGTGTGGCCGCTGCGGTACGCCGGCCCCAGGTACACGCGCAAGCCCAGCTCGCCTGCGGCGTTGGCCGCCGACAGGAACTCTTCGCGGGTCTCGCCCCAGACGCGATAGAACAGCGATGCAATCGGCAGCGCCGTGGTGATGCCGTTGCGGATCAGCTGCGCAAACGCGTAGCGCTTCTGAAACGCCAATTCGGCGGGGGTATACATTTCATACGGCCCGCGCTTCATATAGCTGTCGGGCCAAATGCGGCCTTTGCGCCACGCGGGCGAATTGTCAAAGCCCAGGATGGTGGTGTCCAGATCAGACAAGGCGTCCAGGTCTACGAAGCCCGGCCCGATCACCGCGCGGCCGTAATCGTGGCGGCGCGCCACCGGCCCCGGATAGCGGTGGCCTACGTAGACGATGCGGTCGCCCTCGAACACGACTTCACCATTTTCATACAGGCAGTGGCGGCCGTTCTCGTGGCCCACCACCCAACGGGCCGTCAGCAGGATGGGGCCTTCGGCGGCGGGCATCACGGCGCCTCCACCAATGCGCGGCCATCGCGCGCAACCACGCGGCCGCGCTTGACGACCCGTTTCCTTACCGGACGCGCCACGATGGCCTCGGCCACGGTCTCGGCTTGCACCAACACGAAGTCGGCATGGCAGCCTGGCGCCAGCCCGTAGTCGGCCAACTTCATGACGCGGGCGTTGCCATAGGTGGCCACGTCCAGCGCCAGCGCCAGCTCGTCGTCGCGGCGGAAGTTGTTGCGCAGGCCCACCAGCATGGTGCGTTCCAGCATGTCGGGTTTGCCGTAAGGGCCCCAGGTGTCACGCATGCCATCGTTACCGGTACAGACCGTGACGCCCGCCGCGCGCAGGCTCGCCACATGCGGCACCGGGCGCGACGCCGAGCCCGTTGTCATGATGTGCACGCCCGCCTTCAGCAGCCCCTCCGTCAGCGCCTGCACCGCCTGCGTGTCGGGCATGCCCAGACAGAACGCGTGCGACAAGGTGACCTTGCCCTGCATGCCCAGCGCCAGCACGCGGTCTATCGTCATCTGCATGGAGAACGCGCCCAGCTCGCCGGCCTCGTGCAGGTGGATGTCGATGGGTTTGCCGTGTTTTTCGGCCAGCCCGAAGATGGCGTCCAGATGGCCCTTGGGATCGCGGTCCATGCCGGCCGGGTCCAACCCGCCCACCACTTCCGCGCCCATGCGCAGCGCCTCGTCCATCAGCGCAAGCGTGCCGGGGCGAATCAGCAACCCGCTTTGCGGAAAGGCGACGAGCTCCACGTCGATCTGGTCACGGTATTGTTCACGCGCGCGCATCACGCCTTCGATGGCAGCCAGGCCGATATCCGTGTCTACATCCACATGGCTGCGGATATGGCTGGTGCCATCGGCGATGGACATCACGATCTGCCGCGCCGACTGCCGGTACGGATCAATGCCCAAACGCTTCTTTTCGGCGCGCTCGTTTTCGATCTTGTCGATCAGCCGCGGCCCGACCTCGTTGCGATACCAGGGCATGCCGTACATCGTCTTGTCCAGATGCGCGTGGGCGTCGATCAGCCCGGGCAGCATCAGCGCGCCGCCCCCATCCTCCACCAGCACGCCTTCCAGCGGCAAGCCGCACAGCGCCGGGTTGCCCACTGCCTGAATTCGCCCGTCGCGCACCAGCACCGATGTCAGCTCGCCACCGGCCGGACGGACGTTCGTATACAGCGTTGCGTTTTCCATGCTTCAACCTTTATTCAACAGCGCGCCTCAGCGCAAACGGGGGTTCAGCGCATCGCGCAGCCAGTCGCCCAGCAAGTTCACCACCAGCACAATCAGGCTCAGATACAGGGCGGGAAACACCACCACCCACCATTGCCCCGAAAACAGGAACTGGTTGCCCAGGCGAATCAAGGTGCCCAGCGACGGTTCAGTCGGCGGCATGCCCACGCCCAGAAAGCTCAACGTGGCCTCGATCAAAATGGCCAGGCCCAGGTTCAGCGTGGCCGTCACCATCACCGGCGTCAGCGTGTTGGGCAGGATGTGCGTGAGCATGATGCGCATCGAGCTCACGCGGATCAGCCGCGCCGCCTGCACATATTCCTTGCCGCGCTCAACCAGCGCCGACGCCCGCACCGTGCGCGCGTACTGCACCCAGTTCGTCATCGAGATCGCCAGGATCAGGATCACCGCTGACAACGTTTCGCGCAGGCCCGGCGGCAACAGCTGGCGGAACACCGCCGTCACCAGGATGGCCACCAGAATGGTCGGGATGCTAAGCAGCGTGTCGCCCAGGCGCATCAGCGCGTTATCGACCCAGCCGCCGAAGTAGCCGGCCGCCAAGCCCACCATCAGCCCGATCGCCAGCGACAACACCACCGTCGCCAATCCAATGACAAGCGACATGCGCGAGCCATACAAAATGGCCGACCACACATCGCGGCCTTGCGTGTCGGTGCCAAGCAGAAACTGCGGGTCGGCGCCGTCCACCCAGAACGGCGGCAGCTCGGCGTTCAGCAAGTCCAGCTGCGCCAGATCGTAGGGGTTCTGCGGCGCAATCCACGGTGCGAACACGGCCAGCAGCACCACCACCAGCAGCACGATGCCCGCGCCCATGGCCACGTAATCGTTCCGCAGGCTCCACCACAGATCGCTTTGCAGGAAACGCGACATGCGGCTTTGCGCGCCGCCCTTGAAGGGCTTGGAGGCGGATCGGGTAAAGGGATTAGTGAGCATTTGCGCCTCCTTTGACGTGCTGGCTGCGCAGGCGCGGGTCAACCACGCCGTACATCATGTCGACCAACGTGTTCAGCGCCACGAAGATGAAAGACACGATCACCAGATAGGCAGCCATGACGGGAATGTCCACGAACATGACCGATTGGATGAACAACAGCCCCATGCCCGGCCACTGGAAGACGGTTTCCGTGATCAGCGCAAAGGCGATCAGGTTGCCGATCTGCATGCCCGTCACGGTGATGACGGGCATCAGACAGTTGCGCAGCGCCAGCCGGAAATGCACGATGCGGTTCGGCAGGCCGCGCGCGCGCGCGAACTTGATGAATTCCGTGCGCAGCGTTTCCAGCATCTCGGCGCGCACCAGCCGCATGATCAGCGTGATCTGGAACAACGCCAGCGTGATCGACGGCAGCACCAGCGCGGCCCGGCCCGATGGCGTCAACAAGCCCGTGGACCACCAGCCGATCTTCACCGTTTCGCCCCGGCCAAAGCCTGGCAGCCAGCCCAGCTGCACCGAAAAGATCAGGATCAGCATGATGCCGACCACGAAGCTGGGCAGCGAAATGCCCAGGATGGACACAAACTGCAAGGCCTGCGCCACGCGGGACTTGCGGTAGATGGCCGTCAGCACGCCCAGCGGCACGCCGATGACGAGCGACAGCAGCGTCGCCATCATCACCAGTTCAAATGTGGCGGGAAAGCGTTCGGCCACCAGCGCGAACACGTCCTGCTGGTTGCGGTACGAAATGCCGAACTCGCCTTGCGCCGCGTTCGTGACGAAGTGCACAAACTGCATGCCTACCGACGCGTTCAGGCCCAGCCGTTCGCGCAGCTCGTCGCGCTGCGTCTGCGAGGCCTGCTCGTTCAGCATCATGTCGACGGGGTCGCCGACAAAGCGGAATATCACAAAGGCCAGCAACGCCACCGCCAGCATCACGCCAACCGCGTTGAAGACCCGTCTAACAATGAACGCCAGCATGTGTGGCTCCCTTCAAACCCGATGTCAGACTCTGGCGGCAGCGCCCGGCTTCAGACGCCGCCCCCGCTCATACGCCGCGCGCGGCGCGCTACTGCATGCGCACCGTCCACAGGCGCGCCTTGTTGTCCGGCATTTGCAGCACGTCGCCCACCTTGTCGCCCACGGCCCAGGCCATTGGCTGCTGGTGCAGCGGCAGGAAGCGCACGTCGTCATGCAGGGTTTGCAACACCTCGGACATCATCTGGATGCGCTTTGGGCGGTCCATCTCGGCCGCGGCCGCATCGATCTTGGCGTCAAGCGCGGCATCACCCCACTGCCCCCAGTTGAAGACGCCGGCGGGGCCGGTGCGGCTGTGCATCACTTGCAGCAGAATCGACAAGGCATCAATCTGCGGCTCGTTGGCCCAGCCGTGGATGGTGATGTCGAACTCGCCGCGCGAACGCTTCGGGTTCTGCAACGAACGCGGCCCGCTGGCGAGCGACGCCTTCACGCCAATGCGCGCCCACATCGACGCGGCGGCCTGGCACAGTTCTTCCTCGTTGACGAACATGTCGTTCGAACACAGCAGCGACACCGTGAAGCCATCGGGATACCCGGCATCCGCCAACAGCGTCTTGGCCTTTGCGGCGTCAAACGGCAAGCGCGCTTCCTGCTTGGCCTCGTAGCCCGGAATCGACGGCGCCACCAGCGCGCCCGTGCTGCGCGACAGGCCGCGCATCACGCGCTTTTGCAAAAGGTCGGGCGACAACGCCATGTACAGCGCCTGACGCACGCGCAGGTCTTTCAGCGGGTTCTTGTCGGTGATGTTCGAACCGACGAGCTTGTCGCCCAGGTTGAAGCCGAAGTACAGCGTGCGCAACTCGGTCGATGCCAGCACCTTGACGTTGGACGCGGCGCGCAGGCGGTCCAGATCCTGCAAGGGCGCGTTCTCGGTGAAGTTGATGTCGCCCGACAGCAGCGCGGCAACCCGGGTGGGCGCGGACGCGATGGGGGTGAATTCAATGCGGTCCAGGTTATGGCGGGGCTTGTCCCACCAGTCTTTGTTCACGACAAGCACGGTGCGCGTGTCCGGCCGGTACGACTCCACCTTGAACGGGCCAGTGCCGTTGGCGTTGTGCGTGGCGTAGCCCTCGATCTTCTTGGCGGCGTCCGTCGGCTTGGTGCTGTTGTTGTCCACCAGCCACTGGCGGTTGAAGATGAAGATGTTGGTCAGGTCGTTCAGCATCAGCGGATACGGATGCGTCATTTCGATGTCGACGGTGAAGTCATCCACCTTGCGCACGGCTTTGAAGGCCGGCAGGTTGCCCTTCAAGGGCGACGCGTCATCCGACACGCGGGTCATCGACGCCACGACGTCGTCCGCCGTGAACGGCGCGCCGTTGTGGAACTTCACGCCCTGGCGCAGCTTGAAGCGCAACACGGTGGGCGATGTGGCTTCCCAGGATTCGGCCAGCGCCGGCGTGATGTTGAATTTGTCGTCGTAGCGGATCAGCGCTTCGTACACATGGTTGAGAAACGCCAGGTTGAACGTGCTGCCGTAGGAATACGGGTCCAGCGAATCCAGGTCGCGCGCGGCGCCCCACTTCAGCGTGTTGGCGGCCGAAGCCCCCGAGATGGCCGACAACGCGATCACGGCGCCGGCTGTCCATTTGAGCAACGTCTTCATGGCTGCAACTCTCCCTTGTCTATCGGTTTTCAATACCGGTTTGATGTCGCCAGGGGCAGGCCCGGCGCAATGTGTGAAGTGATCACGCCGGGGCGAACTGGCGTTGCGCGCGGTCCAGCGAGGCCAGCGCCAGCACTTGCGCCAGCGCGGCGCGGTAGGAATCGATGATGGGTACGGCCGGTTTCTGCGGCAGCACGGGCAGATAGCCCGCCAGCGCCGCGCCCGCCACGATCACCACGTCGGCCCCCTGCGCCACGGCGGCATCCAGCGCGCGGCTGACCTCGGCGGCGGACTCGGGCGTGCGCGACACGTAGTCCAGCGCGTTGCCCGGCAAGGCGATGATGCCGGCGCAGCGGGCGTCCAGACCCAACTGGCGGATCTGTTCGCGCAGCATGCCGGGCCAGCGCTGCCCGACGGTCACGATGGCGTAGCGGTCGCCGCGCTGCATGGCGGCCATGATGGACGCTTCGGCCATGCCCACCACGGGCACATTCAAGGTTTCGCGCACGGCGCCAATGCCGGGTTCGCCAAAACAGGCCAGCAGGCAGGCATCGAAAGGCGCCTTGGCCTGCGCCACTTCGCGCTCCACGGTTTCCAGCACGGCGTGGGCGGCCACGGCGGCTTCCACGCGGCTGGCGATATAGGCCGGGCCGAACACGGCGGTCACCGCATGCACATGAGCGGCGCCGTCGAAGAACGCCCGGGCTTGGCCGGCCAGACTGGCGGTCAGGTCAGACGTGGTGTTGCCGTTGACCACCAGCAGGCGGTAGGGCTGAAAGGCGGTCGGATTGATCGCGGGCGGATCAAGGACGATGGCGTCGAGCGTGGCTGGCATGAAACAGACCTCTGTCGGTATGTATACAAACACATGGCTTAACTCCTGAAGTCCTTAGCCATTTTGTATAAATGTTTGTATACGATTTATGCCGACAATGTACGCGCTTCAAATCAGCCTTCAAGCTATCGCTAACCCTTACCGTCAGCTGGTGTATGCTTGCCTACACCCCGCAGAGCGCGCCGGCAGCGAATGCCGGACCCCTCCCATTACAACGAAAATGCGCATGCACAGGAGCCAATAAGACGATGACAACCCTCGCGCCGCCGGCCAACGAGCCTGCCAAGAAAGACACAAATCGCAGCGAAATCGTATACATAAATTTGCGCCGCGCCATCATCGAGCAGGCGCTGCTGCCCGGCGACAAGCTGCCCGAAGACATCATCGGCGAGCGTTTCGGCGTCAGCCGGACCATCGTGCGGGGGGTGCTGACGCGGCTGTTCAGCGAAGGGCTGGTCGATTTACGGCCTAACCGGGGCGCGGCGGTCGCGCGCCCGAGCCTGGAAGAAGCGCACGATATTTTCGAAGCCCGCCGCTGCCTGGAACGCGACGTGGCGCGCCGGCTGCTGCAACACATCACCGAAGCCGGGCTGACGCGGCTGGCGCAGCATGTGAAAGAAGAGGAAGCCGCCCGCAAGCGCAACAGCACCAATGAATCCATCCGGCTGTCGGGCGAATTCCATATCCTGATGGCCGAGCTCTCGGGCAATGCGGTGTATGCGCGCTACGTGAACGAGATTGTGTCGCGCTGCTCGCTGATCCTGGCGCTTTACGGCCGGCCGCATTCCAGCGAATGCGCGGTCAGCGAACACATGGAAATCGTGGAAGGCTTGCGTGCGCGCGACGAGAAGCATGTGCTGCATCTGCTGGAGCACCATCTGGAATCCGTCACCGCGCGCGCGCTGCTCAGCACGGATGGCGCAGGCGTGCGGGATATCCGCAAGATCCTGGATCGATACGGCACGTAGGGGCTAGCCCGCCCGATGGGCGTGCCGGTTCCCCCGAGAATGAGAAAAGCGCCCGGTCGGGGCGCTTTTTCGTTCTTGGGCCTAGATTTCGCGTTCTTCCGTCTTGAGGTTGTTGTCGCGAGCGAAATCCACCACGAACTTGTACGCCAGCGGTTCCAGGTCGCGCAAACGCAGGTCGACCACGATTCCGCGCACGCCGTCGATAACGACGGGCAGCACATAAGGCGAATAGGTGAGGTGGTTACCAGCACAGCCGGCGGGCCGGAACTGTGCCATTACGCCAGCGAGCCGCTCCGCCCAATCGCTGGGGCGGAATCGGCTACCGCTTTCGGTAACGCCATGAATTACGAATTGTCTGACGCGAGTTGCCATGAGTTCTTCACTACAGCGCGCCTTTCACGAAAGCCGGATCTTCGGCGTGATCAAACATGCGCCCTGCGCCGCGAATTGTATATGATTGATCCTTTGCCCTCTTTCAAAAGCCGTTTCTCCCAGGGAATCGCGCCTGAACCTATCGAAAAGAGGGCCGCTTTTTTTGGTAATCCCCCAGGAGGAGCCGCAATGACCTCGCCTCTGGCCAATATTTATGCCCGCCTGCCGGTTGCGTTCACGCACGGCCAGGGCGTCTGGTTGTGGGATGCCGAAGGCCGAAAATATCTGGACGCGCTCGCCGGCATCGGCGTGTCGTGCCTGGGCCACGCCCATCCGAAACTGGTTGCCGCCATCAGCGAGCAAGCCGCGCGCGTCATCCACACGTCGAATATCTACGAAGTGCCTCAGCAGACGGCCTTGGCCGCCCGGCTCACGGCCTTGTCCGGCATGCAGGAAGTCGCGTTCAACAACAGCGGCTCTGAAGCCAACGAAGCCGCCATCAAGCTGGCGCGCTACTACGCCTACCAGCGCGGCAACAAGCACGCCCACATCATCACCATGGACTCGTCCTGGCATGGCCGCACGCTGGCCACGCTGGCGGCCACCGGCAGCGACAAAGCCCGCAAGGGTTTCGAACCCCTGCCCTCGGGCTTCATCCAGGTTCCCTACAACAATCTTGACGCCGTGCGCGAAGCGGGCGACGCCGAACCGCGCACCACGGCGGTGCTGCTGGAAGTGCTGCAAGGCGAAGGCGGCATACGCCCGTCCGACATCGCCTATCTGCAAGCGCTGCGCCGCTTGTGCACCGAGCGCGGCTGGCTGCTGATGATCGACGAAGTGCAGTCCGGCATCGGCCGCACCGGCAAATGGTTCGCCCACCAGTGGGCAGACATCGTGCCGGACGTCATGACGCTGGCCAAGGGCCTGGCGGGCGGCGTGCCCATTGGCGCGATGCTGGCCGCTGGCCCCGCCGCGGGCGTCTTCACGCCGGGCAGCCATGGCACGACCTTCGGCGGCGGCCCGCTGGTGTGCGCCGCCGGGCTTGCCGTGCTGGACACGCTGGAATCCGAAAACCTGCTGCACAACGCCCACACCGTGGGCGACTACCTGAAAGACAAGCTGGCCAGCGCCCTGTCAGGCACCCCAGGCGTGACCGAGGTGCGTGGCCGGGGCCTGATGCTGGGCATCGAGCTTGCGCGCCCCTGCGGCGTACTGGCGCTGCGTGCGCTGGAAGCCGGCCTGCTCATCAACGTCACGCGCGACCGCGTCATCCGTATGCTGCCGCCCCTGATCCTGAACCATCAAGAAGCGGACCAGATCGTCAACACGCTGGTTCCGCTCATCCAACAGTTCCTGGCCGAAAAACCATAATCAACGTCCCGCCCGGGCCACGAGCCTGGCGGGACCCAATGACCTGCGACATCACCATGACTCCTCCCACGACTCAAAACGGCCCGTTGCGGCATTTTCTTCAGTTCAAAGATTTCTCGCCCGCCGAGATCGCCTACGTGCTGGACCGCGCGCGCCTGATCAAAGAAAAGTTCAAGCGCTACGAACCCCACATGCCGCTGCACGACCGCACGCTGGCGATGGTGTTTGAAAAGGCCAGCACCCGCACCCGCGTGTCGTTTGAAGCCGGCATGTACCAGATGGGCGGATCGGTCATCAACCTGACCTCGAACGATTCGCAGCTGGGCCGCTCGGAACCCATTGAAGACACCGCGCGCGTCATCTCGCGCATGGTCGACATTGTCATGATCCGCACGTTCGAGCAGACCCGCATCGAGCGCTTCGCTTCCCACTCGCGCGTGCCGGTCATCAACGGCCTGACCAACGAATTCCACCCGTGCCAGATCCTGGCCGACATCTTCACCTACATCGAGCACCGCGGCCCCATCGCCGGCAAGACGGTGGCCTGGGTGGGCGACGCCAACAACATGGCCTACACGTGGCTGCACGCGGCTGAAATGCTGGGCTTCACGCTGCATGTGTCCACGCCGGCCGGCTACGAGCTTGAAGCCTCGCGCATCGGCACGCCGTCCGCCAAGGTGCTGCGCCAGTTCAAAGACCCCATGGAAGCCTGCAAGGGCGCGCACCTGGTCACGACCGACGTCTGGACCAGCATGGGCTACGAAGCGGAAAACGAAGAACGCCGCGCGGCGTTTGCCGACTGGTGCGTGGACGCCGAAATGATGGCCGCGGCCGACGCCGAAGCCGTCTTCATGCACTGCCTGCCCGCCCACCGCGGCGAAGAAGTCACCGGTGAAGTCATCGACGGCCCGCAAAGCGTGGTCTGGGACGAAGCCGAAAACCGCCTGCACGTGCAAAAGGCGCTGATGGAATTCCTGCTGCTGGGCCAACTGAAGTAAGCCCGCTGAACATGGCAAAGGGCCTGGATGTCTTTCGATATCCAGGCCCTTTCTGTTTCTTTCGTTGCTTGGCGGCAGCGATCAGCGCAGCGTGCGTTCCCACGCGGCGATGGCGTCCACGACCGCTTGCGGCTTCTCGGGCACCAGCGCATGCCCTGCCCCATCAATCACCACCACCGACACCCGGCTGCCGAATTCATCGCGGATTTCGTTGCGCGTGGCGGGCGGCTTGAACAAGTCCAGCTCGGCCTGCAAATCCAGCAGGGGCTTATTGCCGCCCGACCACCAATCGGATTGCTGAGTGGCCTTGCCCGCCAGACGCTGGCTTTCACTGACCGCGGGATACCAGCCGTTGAGCCACATGCGTGCGTCGTTAGCCGGCGCGAAGAACGCGTACTGAATGGACTTCAAGCGTTCGGCGTCCGGCAGCGACAGCTCGGCGCTGCGGTCCACGTGTTCGCTCAAGCCCTTGGGATACTGCTTGGCCGCGGCGGCCACGATGACGACGCCGCGCACCAGTTCGGGGTGATCCACGCCCGTCGTGCGCGCCACCCAATTGCCAAAGGCATGGCCCACCATCACAACAGGCTGGCGCGCCACGTTGCGAATCACCGCGGCTTGATCTTCGGCCAGATCATGCAGCGTGATGCCGGACATCGGCCCCGTGCTGCCGCCGATACCGCGCGGCTGCGGACGCAATACGCGGTAGCCGGCTTGCACGAAACGGTCGGCCAGCTCATCGAAATCTTCCGCGCCACGGCCGCGCGACGGCAGCAACACCAGCGCCGGGCCAGCCCCCTGGTCCAGCACTTCGATGCTGGCGCCGTTGCCCACCACCACATTCACGCGTTTGGGCGCATCGGCCAACGCGGGGCTGGCGGCCACGGCCGCGCACGACAGCGTCAAGCCGCTTAGCAAGAACTTCATCATCATGTCTCCTCGGTTCGGGTCTGCGCCCGCTGCGTTTACAGGATTTTGCGGAACATCGTCCGGCGCGTATTGCGAAACGACGGGCGCACGCGGCTGCTCCAATCGGTGGCGCGCACCGCCAGCCACGGCGGGCTGCCGAAGGTTTCGCGCGTGTGCAGGTCGTAGCAGGCCAGATAGCGCGGCGCTTCGTCGCGGCATTCATATCGCATCGCGCGCACCGTGCCAGGCACCGACGCCAGACCCGGCAAGTGTTCCTGGTCGTACCAGGCGTTCAGATCGGCTTCGGCCTCGGGCACGACATCGGTTTCAACGATGTAGTGCCACGGCGCATCCTGCCCGGCCGATGCGCCCGCCAAATCCAGCGTCTGATGCAGCACGCGCACCCGCGCACCGGGAAAGCTTTCCGCCAGACGCGCCTGAATCTCGGGCAACGCGTCCGGCGCGCCGCGCAGATACACGTAGGTGTCTTCCTCTTCCAGCGCGGCAAATGCACTGACGGACACGCCCGTCAGCCCCTGCGTCAAACGTTGGGCCATATCCGCCGCGCGCGCTTCGTCAAAGCGCTCGCCCAGCGACACCAGCAATACCGATTCCTGCACGGTCTTCTCCTTTCAGTGGCCGACGCGCAACGCGACAAGGAAGCGCGACACCATGTTGTACGCCCCCACCGTGGCCGCCAGCTCGACCAGTTGCGTGTCATCGTAGCGTGCGCGCAAGGGTGCGAACACGGCGTCCGGCACTTCAATGTCGCGCGTCATGGCGTCGGTCAGCGCCAGCACCTCGGCCTCGCCGGGGGCCAGCCCTTCGACGGCATCGGGCGCAGGGTTGCTGCGCAGCGCATCGATCACCTGCTGCGGCATGCCGCCCGCCAGCGCATGCGGCACGTGCGCATCGAATTCATAGGGCGCGTTGTTCAACGTCGCCACACGCAGAATGATCAGCTCGCGCAAGCGCGGCGCCAGCGACGTCTTCTGGCGGATGGCGGTCAGCATGGCCTCCCAGCCTTCGACCACGGCCGGGCTGTTCAGCAGCACCTGATACAGCGGTGAAATCCGGCCGCGCGCGGCGCTGATGCGCGCCTCAAGCGTGGCCAGTTCCTGACGGGTGCCCGGTTCAACGGGCGCGACTCGGCTTGCGCTCATGCTTACTCCGGACGAATGTTCTTGCGCTGGATCAGCGCGGTCCACTTGTCGCGGTCGGACGCGATCAAGGCGGTCAGTTCCTGCGGCGAGCTGGGCGCCGCCTGCGCGCCGAACTTCTCAAGCTTGGCGCGCACGGCTTCATTGCCCAATGCGGCGCGCACGGCCTGGTTCAGCTTGTCGACGGTGGCGGCCGGCGTGGACGCGGGGGCCACGATGCCATACCAGTTGTTCGACTCGACGCCGGCAATGCCCTGCTCGGCCAGCGTCTTCACGTCCGGCAACAGCGGGTGGCGCGTGGGCGCGGCAATGCCCAGCGGCTTCAGCTTACCGCCCTGGATGTGGCCGATCAGGCCCGGCACGTCGCCAAAGAAACCGGCAACCTGATTGCCCATCACGTCGTTGATGACGGGCGCGGCGCCCTTGTACGGCACGTGCAGCACGTTGGCCTTGCTGGCGTCGGCAAACATTTCCATCGTCAGATGCGGAATGCTGCCGATGCCCGACGAGCCAATCGCCACCGACTGCGACGCGGCTTGCGACTTCTTCACGAAATCGGCGGCGTCGGTGGCCGGGTTGGACGGGTTCACGACAAACACGGTTGCGTTGTTCACGACCTTGGACACGGGCGCAAAGTCGCGCACCGGGTCGTAAGGCAGGTCTTTGTACAGCGCCGGGCTGATCGCCACCGCGCCCACGCTCGTCAGGAACAGCACCGAGCCGTCGCCCGGCGCCTTGGCCACATAGGCCGCGGCAATGTTGCCGTTGGCGCCGGCCTTGTTTTCAACGATGACCTGCTGCTTGAGCTCCTTGCCCAATTGCTCGGCCAACACACGCCCCACCAGGTCCACCGGCCCGCCGGGCGGGAACGCGATGATCAGGCGAACGGGGCCATCGGCATGCGCTGCGCTGAACGCAGCCAGGCTCAGCACGGTGGCCGAGATGATTTTCTTGAACATGGTGTCTCCTCAATGAATGAATTTTTTATGGCCTGACGATCCTGCGTCTGCCGATTACTGAAATCCGTACAACCGGGCCGGGTTGTCGACCAGCACGCGCTGGCGCAAAGCCGCGTCGGGGCACGCTTGGAAGAACGTATCGACCAATTCGCCGTCGTCGGGCATGTCGCCCGCCACGTTCGGATGCGGCCAGTCGGTGCCCCACAAGGTGCGGCCGGGCATGGCGTCGATCAGGGCGCGCACAAACGGAATGCCTTCGGCGTAGGGCCGTTTACCCGACGAGATGCGATCAATGCCCGACACCTTGACCCACGCTTGCGGCACATCCGCCAGGCTGAGCAAGGCGCGCATCGCGGGCGAATCCAGGCCATCGGCCGCCTTCAGCCGGCCCATGTGGTCCACGACGAACGGCACCGGCAACGCCAGCAGGCGCGGCAGCAAGTCGGGCAGCATGGCGCCGTCCACATGCAGGCACAGATGCCAGCCGAGCGGCGCAATCAGCGACACGACATGGTCGAACACCGCAGGCTCCGGCGCACCCCCAAGGTGCGGCACGAAATTGAATCGCGCCGCGCGCACGCCGCCGTCGTGCAATTGCTTGACGCTGTCGGCCGTGGCGTCCGCGCCCAACAACGCCACGCCCCGATAACGGCCGCCGCTTTGCGCCAGCGCATCCAGCAAGGCGCTGTGGTCCGAGCCATGGCAATTGGCCTGCACCACGACCGCTCGCTCAATGCCCAGATGCGCGTGCAAGGCCGCCATCTTTGCGTAGGGCGCATCAGGCGGCGTGTACGAGCGCCCCTCGGCGTACGGGAACACATCGCCCGGCCCGAAGACGTGGCAATGCGTGTCGCACGCGCCAGGGGGCAAGGCGTGGCGGGGACGGGAAGGCGACGCAAGCGGAGGGCGGCAATCTGGCACGGGCGAATTCCTGCGGGGGAAAACCGACATCGTCCCGGATTGCGGGCTGGCTAACAATGCTATATCTTTGATTTCAGATATAGAAAAACCATATATCAGATGGACCTCAAGCAAATCGAATACTTCGTCAGGGTCGCCGAGCGGCGCAGCTTCTCGCGCGCCGCCGAAATGCTGGACGTGGCCCAACCCACGCTCAGCCGGCAGGTGCGCCTGCTGGAACTCGAACTGGGCCAGCATCTGCTGTACCGCAACGGCCGCGGCGCGGAGCCCACCGAGGCCGGCCTGCGCTTTCTGGAACACGCCCGCGCGTTGCTGACGCTGGCCGAACGCGCCAAGGAAGATTTGCAGACGCTGCGGGAAACGCCCACGGGCAAGGTCGTGGTGGGCCTGCCGCCGCGCATTGCGCGCGTGCTGACGCCCCCGCTGGTGCAGGCGTTTCGCCGCAGCTTCCCTGATGCGTCCATCGCGGTCGCCGAAGGCCTGAGCGCCCAGGTGCGCGAATGGCTGCTGGCGGGCCGGGTCGACCTGGCCCTGCTGTATGACCCCGCGCCCTCGCCCCAACTGGCGTATGAATCGCTGTTTCGCGAAGACCTGGTGCTGGCCGCCGCGGCCGCGCATCAGCCGCCGCTGCCCGCGCGCGTGGCCGTGGCGCAGCTGGGCAATTACCCGCTGGTGCTGCCCAGCCTGCCCAACGCCATCCGCACCTTGGTTGAAAGCGTGTGCCGCGCGCAAGGCGTGCGGCTGAAGGTGGCCGCCGAGGTGGACGCGGTGCAAACCATTGTCGAGCTCGCGGCCCAAGGCGACGCGTATGCCATCTTGCCGCGCTCCGCCGCGCAAGGCCCAGCCGCCGAACACGCGCTGTCGCTATGCGATATCGGGTCGCCCAAGATCACCAATAACCTGGTGCTGGCCAGCGCCCGCCATCGGCCGGCCACGCGGCTGGCCACCGCAACGGGCCAGATGATCCGGCAATTGAAGCTCGCGGAATTGTTCCAACCTGCGGGCCAGGCGCGCCGGGCGGGGTAGCGACAACGGCTACGGCAGAAGGTGCGAACACCGCGGACACTGCGGCCACTGCAATCATTACCGCCGTTACGGCCGCGCCTCGACGCTGAACGCCACGCGCGTGGTGCCGCCTTCGCTGCTGGCGGACACCGCGCCGCCATGCATCAGCGCCACCGCCTTCACGATTGCCAGCCCCAGGCCGTGGCTGTGCTCCACGCCATCTCCCCGCCGCGCCGCATCCACGCGGTAAAAGCGCTGGAACAGGTGCGGCAGATGCGCGGCGTCGATGGCCGGCCCCGCGTTGCTGACGGCAACCTCCAAGCGGTCGCCCTGGCGCTGGATATCGATGCCGATCTCGGCGCCCGGCTGCGAATACTGGATAGCGTTTTGCAGCAGGTTGGTGACGGCGCGCCGGAACAATGCCGTGTCGATCAGCGCGCTGGCCTCGCCGTCGCCCTCGATGCGCACCCGCATGCCGGCTTCGTCCAGCAGGAACTCAAAGAACTCCGCCGTCTTGCCGACCTCATCCGCCAGCACCGCGTGGACCCGTCCGCTGGCGGCTTCGCCCTGGTCTGCGCGCGCCAGGAACAGCATGTCATTGATCATGGCGCGCAAGCGGTCCAGCTCTTCCAGATTCGATTGCAGCACCTCTTGCAGATCATCCGCGCTGCGCGGGCGCGACAAGGCCACTTGCGTCTGGCCGATCAGGTTCGTCAGCGGCGTGCGCAGCTCGTGGGCGACATCCGCATTGAATCCTTCCAGCTGGTTGTATGCGCCCTCCAAGCGCGCCAACGCGCCGTTGAACGACGTGGCCAGGTCTTCCAGTTCCACCGGCAACTCGGCCATGCTGAGCCGCTGAGACAACGCGCTGGGACGCAGCGCGCGCGCCTCGGCAGACAGCCGGTTCAAGGGCCGCAGCCCCAGCCGCGTCACCCAGAACCCCAGCAGCGCCACCAGCAGAATGGCCGTCAGCGACAGGCCCGCCATCGCCCACAGCAGGTAGCGCAGCGTATGCGCATAAGGCGCGGAGTCCATGCCGACGATCAGCCGCACCGGCGGCCGCGCCAGATACGCGTCGACCGTCACCGTCAGCGTGCGCAGCGCGTAGTCGCGTTCGGGCAAGGTGATCTTGCCAAAGCCGTCGGGGTGACGTTCCAGGCTGCTGATATCGGCCAGGCCCTTGCCATATTCGTAGGCGGGGTCGTCCGACAGCACCCAGAAGCGCAAGCTGCCATCGGCGGGCGTCAGGGTGTCGAGCTTGGTCTTGAAGCGGCCCCAGCGGTCAAGGTCGCCGCTGCGGGCCAGCGAATAGCTGACCTCTTGCGCCGTCGTGCGCAGCGCGTCTTGCTGGATGCGGTCAAGCTGGCGGTCCAGCACGCCGTAGAGCGCCACCCCGGTCAGCGCGAACGTCACCGCCGCCGCTACCGCGTACAGAATGACCAGCCGGGATTTCAGTGACGTCTTCATGAAGGGAGCTTCATCGTTCGCCCATCATGGCGCGGCCGCCTCGTCGCGCAGCTCCAGCACATAGCCCATGCCGCGTATCGTGTGCAGCAGGCGCCGGCCAAAGGGTGCGTCCACCTTGCCGCGCAGCCGCTTGATGGCCACTTCCACCACGTTCACGTTGCTGTCGAAATTCATGTCCCAGACCAATTCGGCTATCGCCGTCTTGGACAGGATTTCGCCCTGGCGGCGCGCCAGCACGGCCAGCAACGCGAATTCCTTGGCGGTGAGGTCCAGCCGCGTGCCGGCCCGCCAGGCCTTGCGGCTGATCAGGTCGATCTGCAAATCGCCAATGCGCAGCTGCACGGGTTCTTGCGCGCGGCCGCGCCGGGTCAGCGCTTGCAGGCGCGCCAGCAATTCAAGAAAGGAAAATGGCTTGACCAGGTAATCGTCGGCCCCGTCGTGCAGGCCGCGTATGCGGTCTTCGACGCCGTCGCGGGCGGTCAGCATGATGACGGGCGTCTGCCGCACCGTGCGCAGCGAGCGCAGCACCGCAAAGCCGTCCATGCCGGGCAGCATGGCGTCCAGCACGATCACGTCGTAATCGTGCTCCAGGGCCAGGTGCTGGCCGTCAATGCCGTTATGCGCGACATCGACCGTGCAGCCCTGCTCGCCCAAGCCTTTGCGCAGGTAATCCGCCGTCTTCAGTTCGTCTTCGACTATCAGGATTTTCATGTGCCGCCCCGCAAACGCTACGGTTGACCGCTATTTTGACTCAAGTCCGCCCGGCGCTGCGCGCCTTCGCCTGATTCGCCATCGTCACCTGCCCCGCCTTGCTTGCCGCCCGCGCCGCCTTGCGTTCCATGTACCAGTAATGCGCCCGGTCCAGATACAGGTAGACGACCGGCGTCGTGAACAAGGTCAGCGCCTGCGACACGATCAGGCCGCCCACCATCGCATAGCCCAGCGGCCGGCGCAGTTCCGACCCCTGGCCGTGGCTCAGCATCAGCGGCAGGCCGCTAAGCAGCGCGCACATCGTCGTCATCATGATGGGCCGAAAGCGCAAGACGCAAGCCTGGTAGATGGCCTCGGCCGGCGCCATGCCGTGCTCGCGCTCGGCGGTCAGCGCAAAGTCGATCATCATGATGCCGTTCTTCTTCACGATGCCAATCAGCAAGATGATGCCGATCAGCGCGATGACGCTCAGGTCATATCCGCCCAGCATCAGGATCAGCAGCGCGCCCACCCCCGCCGACGGCAAGGTCGACAAAATCGTCAGCGGGTGGATATAGCTTTCGTACAGCAGGCCCAGCACGATGTAGACGGCGATCAGCGCGGCTGCAATCAGGTACGGCTGCGTCGACAACGAATCCCCAAACGCCTTGGCCGTGCCTTGGAACGCGCCCGTCAGGCTGGCCGGCGCCCCCATCTGGTTTTGCGCCTGCTGAATCGCCTGCACGGCGCTGCCCAGCGACGCGCCCGGCGCCAGGTTGAACGAAATGGTCACCGCGGGAAACTGCCCCTGGTGGCTGATCGACAGGTACGCCGTCTTGTCCGTGTCCAGCTTCACGAAGGTGGACAGCGGCACCTGCTGCCCGGTCAGCGGCGACGTCAGATAGAGCTTGGAAAACAGGCTCGGGTCTTGTTGCAGCTTGGGCGTCACTTCCAGAATGACGTGGTAGCTGTTGATCTGCGTGAAGTACTGCGCCACCTGGCGCTGGCCGATCGCGTCATAGATGGTGGCGTCGATCAGCGCCGGTGAAATGCCGAACGACGACGCCCGCGCGCGGTCTATCGTCAGCGAGGCCGTGGCCGCGTTGTTCTGCTGGTCCGAGGCCACATCCGTCAGCTGCGGCAACTTGCGAAACGCCGTCAACAGTTTCGGCGCCCAGACGTTCAGCTCGTCCAGGTTGGAATCTGTCAGCGTGTACTGGTACTGCGTGCGCGACAGGCGTCCGCCCACGTTGATGTCTTGCCCCGCCTGCATGAACAGCGTCACGCCTTCAAGCTTGGCCAGCTGCGGACGCAGCCGCCCGATCACTTCATCGGCAGACGCCGTGCGGCCTTCGTCCTTGGGTTTCAAGCCGATATAGAAGTTGCCGGTGTTGTACGTGCTTTGGCTGCCGTTGAAACCAAAGCTGGCGATGTCCGGATCTTGCCGAATGACCTCGGCCATCTGGATCATGCGCTGGTTCATCAACGCGAAAGAGGAATCCTGCGCCGACTCCGCAAAGCCGAAGATAAAGCCCGTGTCTTGCTGCGGAAAGAAGCCTTTCGGGATCACCACGAACAACACCACCGTGGACGCCACCGTGGCCAGGAACACGCACAAGGTGGCGAACTGGTGCCGCAGCACCAGCTTCAGCCCGCGTTCGTAGCCGTGCAACATGGCGTCAAAGCCGCGTTCAAACAGCTGGTACAGCCGGCCGTGGCGCTCGCCGTGATGGTTCTTCAGATAGCGCGAGCACAGCATCGGCGTCAACGTCAGCGACACCAGCACCGACACCACGATGGCCAGCGTGACGGTCACGGCAAATTCGCGGAACAGGCGGCCGACGATGCCGCCCATCAGCAACAACGGAATGAACACGGCGATGAGCGACACCGAGATCGACACGATGGTGAAGCCGATTTCGCCCGCGCCCTTGTACGCGGCTTCCAGCGGCGACATGCCGGCCTCGACATGGCGGTACACGTTTTCCAGCATCACGATGGCGTCGTCCACCACGAAGCCCACCGAGATCGTCAGCGCCATCAACGACAGGTTGTCCAGGCTGAAGCCCACCACATACATCATGGCGGCGGTGCCCATCAGCGCCAGCGGCACCGTCACGCAGGGAATCAGCGTGGCCGGCACGTTGCGCAGGAACAGAAAGATCACCAGCACCACCAGCAGGATGGTCAGCGTCAGCGTGAACTCCACATCCGTGACGGACGCACGGATCGTCTGCGTGCGGTCGATGATGGTGTTCACATGCACCGAGGGCGGAATCGATGCCTCGAGCCTGGGCAACGCCGCGCGGATGCGGTCCACGGTTTCGATGACGTTGGCGCCCGGCTGCTTGCTGATCTGCAACACGATGGATCGGCCGTTGGTGATCGTGTTGTCAGGCGGCGAGGCCTTGCCCGCGTAGGCCCAGCCGGCCAGCTTGGTGTTCTCGGGGCCGTCCACCGCCACGCCCACATCGCGCACCCGGATGGGCGCGCCATTGCGGTAGGCCAGCACCATGTCGTTCCACTGCGCGGCCGACAGCAACTGGTCGTTGGTATAGGTCGTGAAGCTTTGGCGCGCGCCGTCGATGGTGCCCTTGGGCTGGTTGACGGTGGTGGTGGCGATTACGCCGCGGATGTCTTCCAGGCTCAAGCCCAGCGCCGACAGCTTGCCCGGGTCCACCTGTATGCGCACGGCAGGCTTTTGCTGCCCGCCGATGTTGACGAGCCCCACGCCGGATATCTGTGAAATCTGCTGCGCCAGAATGTTGTCGGCGTAATCATTCACCTGAATCAGCGGCAGCGTGTCGGACTGCACCGCCATCACCATGATGGGCGCGTCCGCCGGGTTCACCTTGCGAAACGTGGGCGGGTTGGGCAGGTTGGCCGGCAGTTGCCCGGTGGCGGCATTGATGGCCGCCTGCACATCCACCGCCGCCGAATCAATGCTGCGGTTCAGGTCGAACTGCAAGGTGATCTGCGTGTTGCCGATGGCGCTGACGGAAGTCATCTGCGACAAACCGGCGATCAGCGAAAACTGCCGCTCCAGCGGCTGCGCCACATTGGACGCCATGGTCTCGGGGCTGCCGCCCGGCAAGTTGGCCTGCACCTGGATGGTAGGAAAATCCACCTGCGGCAACGGCGCCACGGGCAACAGCGGCCAGGCCGCGATGCCCACCAGCAGAATCGCCAGCGCCAGCAGCGACGTGCCGATGGGCCGCTTGATGAAATTGGCCGAGATGCTCATTTCACATTCCCCGCAGGGGCCGGTGTGGCGGCAGGCGTAGCGGCCAGCTCACGCACCTTGCTGCCCGGTTTGATCTTGTACTGCCCGTCCACCACCACGCGCTGCCCGGCTGTCAGGCCGCTCTGGATAATCGCCAGGCCGTCCTGCATGCGCTCCACCGTGACCGCTTGCGGCTGCGCCACGCCGTTGTCGTCCACCGCGTACACGAAGGTGCCGGTCTGGCTGCGCTGCACGGCGGCCGCTGGCACGGTCAGCACGGTTTCATGCGCGTCCAGCACCAGCCGGGCGTTCACATACAAGCCGGGCCACAGCCGATGACGGGGGTTGTCGAACCGGCCCTTTAACTGCACGGTGCCGGTGGTGGTGTCGATCTGGTTGTTCAGCAGCACCAGCGTGCCCGTTTCCAAAGGTTCATTGCTGTCGCGCGCATACGCCACAACCGGCAGCGGCTGGCCCCGGTTCATGGCGGCGTTGATGGCGGGCACCGATTCTTCGGGCAGCGAGAACTGCACGGTGATCGGGTCGATCTGGTTAATCACGACCAGCCCATTCGCGTCCGCCGCGTGCACGATGTTGCCCGGGTCCACCAGCCGCGCGCCCACCCGGCCGGCAATCGGCGCCACGATGCGCGTGTAGTCCAGCTGCACGCGGGCGTAGCTGATCTGCGCGTCGTCGGTCTGGGTTGCCGCCTCTAGTTGCGCGACCAGCGCGCGTTGCGCATCCAGCGTCTGCTGCGTGGCGGCGTCTTCGCGCTGCAAGCGGGTGTAGCGTTGCAGATCAAGGCGGGCGTTCAGCAAGGTTGCCTGATCCTTCGCGCGCTGCGCCTGCGCCTGCGCCAGTTGCGCCTGCAACGCGCGCGGGTCGATATTGGCCAGCACCTGGCCTGCCTTGACGTCCTGCCCTTCCACAAACCCCACGCTGTCCAGCTGCCCATCCACCCGCGCCTTGACCGTGACGCTGGCGGCCGCCGTTACCGTGCCGACCCCGGTCAGATAACGCGCCACTTCCTGCTGCTGCACCCGCACCGTTGCGACAGGCACAACGGGGTCGGGCGTGGCGGGCGGCGCGCCCCGATCGCGCAACAGCAGCCACGCGGCCAGCACGCACACCGCAACGGCCAGCGCCACAAGCCCGGCGCGCAACCCGGCGCGCCGATGGGGGGAAGTCAACACTTGATCCATGGACTCACTCGTTCTGGGTAGTTGTGCTTGCGGCCTGCCCGGGGCCCGCCACCGCCAGCGCGGCGGCATCGGGCGTGTTCAAGGCGGCGGCGTTCCAGCCTCCGCCCACGGCCTTCACCAGCGCCACGCTGGCCACCAGCTGCCGGCCGCGCAGTTGCACCGCGGCGCGTTCGTTTGACAGGGTCAGCGCCTGCGCGACGGCCACGGTCAGAAAGGTGGTGGTGCCCGCGCGGTATTGCGCCAGGGCCAATTGCTCGCTCAAGCGCGAAGCGGCTACCGCGTCGTCCTGCACGCGCGCTTCATCGTCCAGCACGCGCAAGGTCGACAGGTTGTCTTCCACTTCCTGGAACGCGCCCAGCACCGTCTGCTTGTATTGCGCGGCGCTGGCATCGAATACCGCCACGGCCTGCGCGTCACGCGCTTTGCGCAAGCCGCCGTCGAACACGGTTTCGGCCAGCAGCGCGCCCAGCGACCAAACCCGGCCCGGCGCGTTGAACCACTGCGCGAAGCTGGCGGCGCCAAAGCCGCCGCTGGCCGACAACACCAGCGACGGAAAATACGCGGCACGCGCCACCCCGATGCCCGCATTGGCTGAGGCCACGTTGCGCTCGGCCGCGGCGATGTCCGGCCGCCGTTCCAGCAACGCCGACGGCAGGCCCGTAGGCACGGGCGGCGCCTGATACGTCCAGGGCTGGCTGGCCGGCAAGGCGGGCAGATCAAACTGCGCGGGCGTGCGCCCCGTCAGGATGGCGATGGCGTGTTCCAACTGGCTGCGCGACGCGTCCAGGTCGATGGACTGCGCCTGTGCCGTTTTAAGTTGGGCTTCGGCCTGCGCCACATCCGAGCGCAAGGCCACGCCCGCGTCGTACTGGCTTTGCGTCAGCTTCAACGTGCGCGCATAGGCTTGCAGCGTGCGGGCGTACAGCTCTTTTTCGCGGTCGACCGCCCGCAGTTGCAGATAATCCTGCGCCAGCGCGGCCTGAATGCTCAAGCGGGCGGCGGCCAGGCTGGCCTCGCTGGACTGGGTTGTGGCGTCGCTGGCCTCGACCTGGCGGCGCACCGCGCCCCACAGGTCGGGTTCCCACGACACGTCCAGCGCGGCGGCATAGCCATTGGACACCGCGGTCACGCCATTGCTTTTCGCGCGCGCCCGCTGGGCGGAAGCGCTGACGCCCACCGTAGGCCAGAAGCCAGCCCGCGCAGCGTCTGCGGCCGCCCGCGCCTGGCGGTACTGGGCCTGCGCCTGTTGAATCGTCTGGTTGGCGGCGTTGGCCTGGTCGATCAGCGCGTTCAGCGTGGCGTCGCCATACGCTTCCCACCAGCGCATATTGCCGTCGATCGCCCCGGGTTCGGCCGGCTTCCACGGGCCGGCTTCCTTGTAGGCGGCAGGCAGGTCCATCGCCGGGCGCGTGTAATCCGGCCCGGCCGCACAGCCGGCCAGTGCCAGCGCGGCCGCCAACCCTGCCCCCGCCCAACGCGGCCCCCTGCGATTTCCCGTGTTCATGTCGCGCGCCGGGTCCCCGGCCACTTGTGGATATGGCTCCACTGTAGAAACCGGTCCCGGACCCCACGCTGTCCGCATCCTGACAAAACGGACAGGTTCGCGGTCGCGGGCGGCGGACAAGGCCTGCACGGGGACAGATGCGGCCAGCCGCCCGACGCGCGCCGCCCGTCCCGGTCAAAAGAGTTAAAATGCCCGCTACCTTTCTTGTTTGGCGGCTTGCTGCTGTCAAAGCCTTTTGTCAAAGTCCTGTTGGCGTCTCACCTCAAACAATGACCACTATCCTCCCGAACCTTCCCACCGGCCAGAAGGTCGGCATCGCCTTTTCCGGCGGCCTCGACACCAGCGCAGCGCTTCTGTGGATGCGCAATAACGGCGCCATTCCGTACGCCTACACGGCGAACCTGGGCCAGCCCGACGAATCCGATTACGACGAAATCCCCCGCAAGGCCCTGGCCTACGGCGCCGAAAACGCCCGCCTGATCGACTGCCGCGCGCAGTTGGTGGCTGAAGGCATCGCCGCCCTGCAAGCGGGCGCGTTCCACATCTCGACCGCCGGCATCACGTACTTCAACACGACCCCCATCGGCCGCGCCGTCACCGGCACGATGCTGGTGGCCGCCATGAAGGAAGACGACGTCAACATCTGGGGCGACGGCAGCACCTTCAAGGGCAACGACATCGAGCGCTTCTACCGCTACGGCCTGTTGACCAACCCCGACCTGAAGATCTACAAGCCCTGGCTCGACCAGCGCTTCATCGACGAACTGGGCGGCCGTTCGGAAATGTCCGAATACATGCGCCAAGCCGGCTTCGACTACAAGATGTCGGCCGAAAAAGCCTACTCGACCGACTCCAACCTGCTGGGCGCGACCCACGAAGCCAAGGACCTGGAGCAACTGAACTCCGGCATCCGCATCGTCAAGCCCATCATGGGCGTGGCGTTCTGGCGCGACGACGTAGCCGTGAAGGCCGAAGAAGTCACCGTCCGCTTCGAGGAAGGCCAACCGGTCGCCCTGAACGGCGTGGAATACAGCGACCCGGTCGAACTGCTGCTGGAAGCCAACCGCATTGGCGGCCGCCACGGCCTGGGCATGAGCGACCAGATCGAAAACCGCATCATCGAAGCCAAGAGCCGCGGCATCTACGAAGCCCCGGGCCTGGCGCTGCTGTTCATCGCCTACGAACGCCTGGTCACCGGCATTCATAACGAAGACACCATCGAGCAGTACCGCGAAAACGGCCGCAAGCTGGGCCGCCTGCTGTACCAAGGCCGCTGGTTCGACCCGCAAGCCATCATGCTGCGCGAAACCGCCCAACGCTGGGTCGCCCGCGCCATCACCGGCGAAGTCACCATCGAACTGCGCCGCGGCAACGACTACTCGCTGCTGAACACGGAATCGGCCAACCTGACGTACGCGCCCGAGCGCCTGTCGATGGAAAAGGTCGAAAACGCCCCGTTCACGCCGGCAGACCGCATCGGCCAGCTGACCATGCGCAACCTCGACATCGTCGACACCCGCGAAAAGCTCTTTACGTACGTGAAGACCGGTTTGCTGGCTTCGAGCGGCACGTCGCTGCCGCAACTGAAAGACGACGGCAAGAAGAAGTAATTCTTCAGCGCCATAAAAAAACCCCTCGACGATGTCGAGGGGTTTTTTGTTTGCGGGCAGGTAAAGGACAGCGGGCGCGAAACCACAACACCCAAAGCGCCCTACAACTCCACCTGCATGCCCATTTCCACCACCCGATTCGCCGGAATCTTGAAAAACTTCGTGCTCCGCGTCGAATTTCGAGCCATGAACGAGAACACCGCCCGCCGCCACCGCCAAAGCGCCGGCTTTCTCGCCGCCACCACGGTTTGCCGCGACAGGAAATAAGACGTCCGCATCGGTTCCAGATCCAGCTCGGGATACGCTTCAGCCACCAGCCGCAGCGCTTCCGGCACATCCGGATCTTCCTTGAAGCCGTAATTCACCGTCGCCGTCCAGCTCGACGCGCTCAGCTTCTTCACCACGAAACGCTCTTCCGGCGAGATATACGGCACGTCCGCCACCAGAATCGTCAGGAACAGCACGTGGTCATGCAGCACCTTGTTGTGCTTCAGGTTGTGCAGCAGCGCCGGCGGCACATTGCCCGAATTCATCGTCATGAAGATCGCCGTACCCGGCACCCGCGACGGCGGATACTCCTCAAGCTGCTCCATGAATTCCTTGAGCGGCTGGCGGTCCCGATGCTGCATGTCAGACAGCAGATGACGGCCGCGGCGCCACGTCATCATCAGCGTGAACACCACGATCGCCACCAGCAGCGGCAACCAGCCGCCTTCATGAATCTTGAACACGTTGGCCGAAAACAGCAGCACGTCAAACAGCAGCAACAGGCCCAGCACGCCAAACCACAGCATCCGCTTCACGCCTGTCGTGCCGCGCGGCAGCACCGCAAACGCCAGCACCGACGTCGTCAACATCGTGCCCGTCACTGCAAAGCCGTAAGCGGCGGCCAGGTTGTCGGAATTGCGGAACAGCAGCACCAGCACCAGCACCGCGCACAACAGCAGCGCGTTCACCTGCGGCAGATAGATCTGGCCCTTCTCAATGGCCGAGGTATGCAGAATCTGCATGCGCGGCCAGAATCCCAGTTGCACCGCCTGGCGCGTCACCGAATACGCGCCGGAAATCACCGCCTGCGACGCGACGATGGTTGCGATTGTCGCCAACGCCACCAGCGGTGCCAGGCCCCACTCCGGCGCCATCAGGAAGAACGGATTGCGGATTGCCGTCGGGTCGCGCAGCAGCAGCGCGCCCTGGCCGAAATAGCACAGCGTCAATGCCGGCAGCACCATGCTGAACCAGGCGCTGCGAATGGCCGGCCGGCCAAAGTGGCCCATGTCGGCGTACAGCGCCTCGGCGCCCGTCAACGCCAGCACCACCGCGCCCAGCAACACAAAGCTGATCAGCGGAAACTCGATGATGAAGCGCAAGCCCCACATCGGGTTCAGCGCCGCCAGCACTTCGGGGGTTTGCCAGATCTGCCACCCGCCCAGCGCCGCCAAGGTGCCGAACCACACCAGCATCACCGGCCCAAACAGCTTGCCCATGACGCCCGTGCCATGCGACTGGATGGCGAACAACGCCACCAGCACGACGAGCGCAACGGGCACCACCCAGGCATCCAGCGTGTGCGACACGATGCCGATCCCTTCCAGCGCCGACAGCACTGAAATAGCCGGCGTGATCATGCTGTCGCCATAAAAGAGCGCCGCGCCAAAAATGCCCAGCACGATCAGCACCCATCGCATCTTGCCGTCGCGGTTACGCACCGCCAGCTCAAGCAGGGCCAGCGTGCCGCCCTCGCCCCGGTTGTCGGCGCGCAGCACCAGCGTCACGTACTTCAAGGACACCACCACCATCAGCATCCAGAACAGGATGGACAGCACGCCCAGCAAATGCGCAGGCTCAAGGTCCGTGTGCACGCTCAGGCCGGTCAGGCAGGCGCGCAGCGTGTAAAGCGGGCTGGTGCCGATGTCGCCATACACCACGCCCAGCGCGCCCATGATCAGCGCCGCGCGCGACGATGGCGCATGCACCCCGCCTGCGTGCGCGCCGGTCGGGGAAGAAACACCAGCCGAGGCTTGGCTCATGATGTCGGTTCTTGACGAGTAAGTTGAGCCCCTTTGCGGGGGCCGGGGAACACGACGGATAGCCGCGTTCCGGAAAAGTCGGGCCGGCTGGTGAGCTTCCACCAGGCGCCATGCGCGTGCGCGATCTCGCGCACAATCGCCAGTCCCAATCCCGAGCCGCCCGCGGTTGCAGTGGGTGACCGGTAAAAGGCTTCGAACACGCGGTCGCGTTCTTCGGCGGGGATGCCGGGGCCGTCGTCCTCAACCGTCAGCGACGGCGGGTTGGCGCCCACGATCAGCGTGATGCGCCCGGTTTCGTTGCCGTATCGCAAGGCGTTGTCGATCAGGTTGCCCAGCAGTTCGGCCAGCAGCAGCGGGTCGGCGTCGATCCAGATGGGCGCATCCGGCGCCACCAGGTCCAGCTCGTAGCGCGCCTCGCGCACACGCGGAAACCACTCGGCCCCATGCGCCCGCACCCATTCGCAGAGGTCGATGCGCACAAAGCTGTCTTGCGGCCGGGCGTTGGGGTCGGCACGCGCCAGCACCAGCAACTGCTGGCCCAGGCGGATCATGCGGTCACTGACGGCCTTGATGCGCTCGGCACGCGCCCGCACATCGTCGGGCAAGGGGCGCGCCAGCATCAGTTCGGATTCCAGCCGCAGGCCGGACAAGGGGGTGCGCAGTTGATGCGCGGCATGCCCGATGAAACGGCGTTGCGCGGCAAGCGAAGCGTCCAGCCGCAGCAGCAGGTCGTTGGTGTGCGTCACGAGCGGTTCGATCTCAACCGGCACGCCCGCCACTTCCAGCGGCTGCATGTCATCGATGGAGCGCTGGCGGATTTCTTCCGACAAATGGTTCACCGACCGCAATCCCGACCGCACGCCCTGAACCACCACCCAGGTGAACAGCGCGATCAGCGCCACCTGCCCCACGACCATCAGCCAGAAGAAGTCTTCCAGCATCCAGAGCGACATGTCGATCTTGTGCGTGATGACCCACGTGGCTGCGAGATCCAGCAGGACGAGCAGCAGAATCGGCGGCATCAGGCGTATTACCAGATGCCGCGCCAGCGAGCGTGAAGGGAGCAAGGGGCGTGAAGGAGTAAGAGCGGAAGGAGTGCGTTCGTGCGTCATGACGCGATACCCTCGCTGTGGCGGATGCAAATGCGCAGCCGGAGCTTGCCGGTCGCGCCCGGCCCGTCAGGCCGTTTCCACATCCAGCATGTAGCCGAAGCCGCGCACCGTCTGGATGCTGGCGCCCGTGCCTTCCAGGCGCTTGCGCAGACGGTACACATAGACTTCAACCGCGTTTTCGCTGAAATCGGCATCCCAGGCGGACAACGAGTTCACGATCTGGCGCTTGGTCACGACGCGGCCCACCCGGGCCATCAGCATCTCAAGCACAGAGAGCTCGCGTACGGACAGCGACAGGCGTTGGCCATTGGCGCGCACTTCGCGGCCGACCGTATCGAACACCAGGGGGCCGACTTCGATCAGCGGCTGGGCCTGACCGGCGCGCCGCCGGCCAAAGGCGCGCACGCGCGCCGCCAGCTCGGGCAGTTCAAAGGGTTTGGTGACGTAGTCGTCAGCGCCGGCATCCAGGCCCGCAACGCGGTCTTCGATGCCATCACGCGCGGTGAGGATCAGCACGGGAACCTGATTGCCGTCTTGGCGCAATTGCCGCAGCACATCAAGCCCGCTCATGCCGGGAAGATTCAGGTCGAGCAGCATGAGGTCGTACGGCTGGCCTGCCAGAGCGCCCAGGACACGGTCGCCTTCTGTCAGCCAGTCGACCGCATAACCCTGGTCGGCCAGGAATTCCTGGAGCGCGTGGCCCAGGGTGGTGTCGTCTTCGATTACCAGTACTCGCATGCCGCGATTCTAGCGCGATCCGAAAAAAAAGGGGCGCGAAATGCGCCCCCTTCTAGCAGGATTCGTTCACCGGCCGGACGGCGCCCCGGCCGGAGCTGGCGTTGCGCCACCCGCGGCTGGCGCTTCGGCTGCGGCGGCCCCGCCTGTCGGCGGCGTCGTCACGAACCCAATGCGCGACATGCCCGAGCGGCGCGCCGAGGCCATGACCTTGGCCAGCGTTTCGTAGCGGGTGTTCTGGTCGGCGCGGATACGGATTTCCGGTTGCGGCTTGGTGCCGGCGATCGACTTGAAGCGATTGGGCAGGTCATCGATATTGACCGGCTTTTCGTCCCAGAACATTGCGCCGCTGGCGTCAATGGCCAGGTCCACCGTCTTGGGCTCTTCTTCGATCTGCTCGGCGGCCACCTGGGGCATGTTGATCTTGATCGAGTGCGCCAGAAGCGGCGCCGTGATGATGAAGATCACCAGCAGCACCAGCATGACGTCGATCAGCGGCACCATGTTGATCTCGGAAACCGCATGGCTCCCGGACCCTTTTCCCTCAAAGCTGCCAAAGGCCATTATTCGCTCCCGCGTTGAACCGCGGCGCCGCTACCGTTCTGGCGGCGCAGGGCGCGCACCTTGCCGTCGGACAGCGCCACTTGCTGGCCGGTGGTCAGGAACGCAAACAGGTCATGGGCAAACGCATCCAGGCGCGACAGGAACACGCGGTTGTTGCGCACGAACGTGTTGTACGCCAGCACGGCGGGAATGGCCACTGCCAGGCCCAGGCCCGTCATGATCAGCGCTTCGCCCACCGGACCGGCGATGCGGTTGATGGTGACGCCATCGGACAGGCCGATACCCACCAGCGCGTGATACACGCCCCACACCGTACCGAACAGGCCGACAAACGGCGCCGTCGAACCCACCGAGGCCAGCACCGTCAGGCCGTTTTCCAGCTTGGCGGTTTCTTCGTCGATCACCTTGCGCATGGTGCGCGTGACGAAATCGGAGTTGCTGCCGGACTCTTCCAGCTTGGTCGCGCCGAACTTGTTGTGGTGCGCTTGCGCGTGCATGGCGTGGCTGGCCAGATGCGAGAACGGATCGCGCGCGCCGTGCGTGCTGATTTCGTGCTCAACCTGCTCCAGCGAGCTGGCGTTCCAGAACTTGTTCAGGAAGTCGGCCGAACGCTTGCGCATGCTGACGTTGCTGGCGGCCTTGACCAGGATCAGGTACCAGGTCACCAGCGACATCAGGATCAGGATGATGAACAGGCTCTTGCCGACGAAGTCGCTCTGGGCGACAAAGTGCAGAAAGCCCATGTCGGGAACCGCGGCCGGAGCCGGGGCTGCCGGCAGCGCAGCGGCGGCGCTGTGCAGCGCGTCCGCCGATTGCTGGGCGACCGCGCCAGCGGTCGTCGCGGCTTGTTGGGCTGCGGGCGCAGCCGCGGCGGCGGCAGGCGCAGCGGCGCCGGCAGCAGCCGGCGCTGCCGGGCTGGTGGTCGCCTGCGCCACCAGAGTGGCGCTATGCAGTGCGTTGGACATCTCAGTTCCTCATTACGAAATCGAACGGAATTTTGGCTTTGGCGGCATAAGCCACGCCATTACGGGTATAGGGCTTGAACTTGGCCTTGCGGGCGGCGGTCAGCGCGGATTCGTCCAGCCTCGGGAATCCCGACGACGTGTCGATCGTGGCGCGGTCCACCAGCCCCTGCGTATTGATCTCCACCAGCACCAGCACCCGTCCCTCTTCCCGCATGCGGCGTGACGCCATCGGGTAGGTGGGCATGGGGCGCGCGCCCTGGAACTCAATACTCGACACCAGAACCGGCTGGTCAGGCGGAGGCCCTTGCTGCGGGCTCTGCGAAGCCTGAGCCCCATCCGTGGCGCCGGCGGGCGGCGTTTGCGGAGGCGGCGTTTCCGGCTTGGGTTCGGGTTTGACTTCCTGCTTGGGCTGGGGCTTGGGCTTCGGCTTGGGCTTAGGTTTGGGGGCCGGCATCGGCGGCTTTTCAACCACCGGTTCAGGCTCAGGTTCCGGCTCGGGCTTCAGTTCGGGTTCGGGCTCGGGTTCCGGCTCGATCTCGGGCTGGGGCTCGGGCGGCGGCTCCACCACGGGCTGCGGCACTTCGGGCGTGGGCTCGGCCTTGGCGACCTGCGGGATGGGCGCATTCACCAGACTGACCATGACAGCCTCGGGTTCCTCCAGTTCAGGACGATTCGCAGGAGCCATGAAAATGGCGCCGATCACAGCCGCATGAAGTGCGACAACCGCCAGGCCAGCGCCTGCGCGTATACCAAATGAAGACGGCGAAGAAGAATTCCAACCGCGTTGAGAACTAGGCATGAATCAGCCAGGGGTGCATTGACTTAGCCGGCCAGCCAGGGAAAGGACGCGCGCAAAAGGGTAACGTCGGCTGACCGGTACAAGCCGAACATAATATCTTAAATGCGAATGATTCGCACGTCCTATTTCGATTGGGGTAGCGTAACACTGCTGATTCCGATCAAGCCAGGATGCACAAAACGCTTACGAAATTGCTTGCGCGCCGGCGCAAGCCCAGGTAGTTGCGACGTGCTTGGTGCTCGGTGCGGCCGTAGCGCATCGGGACGTGCTCAGCGCCACACCCCCGTGATGCGGACGCCGGAAAACAAAAAACCCGCCACGGCGACGTGTGCGGGTTTGATATGGAATCCGTGAGGATTCGAACTTGCTGGGTGTATCGGCCGCCAGCGGAAAACCGATGGCGTCGATGGCTTTTGATGGTGGGTGCTACAGGGGTCGAACCTGTGACCTACGCCTTGTAAGGGCGCCGCTCTACCAACTGAGCTAAGCACCCGATCCTGACACTTCCGTTGATGCCTCAAAACGAGGTTTCGTGTGAAGCAACTGCCAACTCGGGGTACTCAAAAGCAATACGCGGGCCGGAGTATACCGGACCGCGTGATTGTCGGCAAATCGCGTGGGGCCAGCCCCGCGATCGCCGTGCCGTCCATTAGTTGACGGCGTCCTTCAGGGCCTTGCCCGGACGGAACTTCGGCACCTTGGCCTTTTTGATCTTGATGGTCTCGCCCGTACGCGGGTTGCGGCCAGTGCGCGCAGCGCGTGCCGACACGGCAAACGTGCCAAAGCCAACCAGCGTGACCGTACCGCCCTTCTTCAGCGTGGTCTTCACGGCACCGATCAGGGCGTCGAGCGAACGGCCGGCTGCAGCCTTGGAGATATCGGCCTTGCTGGCGATGTGATCGATGAGTTCGGTTTTGTTCATTCAGGTGTACCCCTCACAAGGTATTGAGTCTGGCGAGGCCGTGCGGTTCATGGCTGTCATGCAGGGACGCCACCAACTTACGCTAGGCCCGACAAACGACGAACAGACAGTGGATAAACTTTTTCTTGCGCTGCAAAGCACAACTTTTAAACTGCTGCGCCGCTTAGGATTTGATGGCATTCCTGCCTTCAAACCGTCAGCGACGCAGAGATGTATTAGGCCTTGGCGTAGAGCGGCTGTCAAGCGAAAACCTCACCACAACCCGCGCCAATACTAGCTTTTAGCTGATTTCGCAATAAACAAAAACGCGCATTTCGGGGTTTGCGCGACACCCCTTAACAACGCTTCAAGCCTGAATCAAACATCCGCCCAGCGGCGCAGCAAATTGTGATAAATGCCGGTCAGCTGCACGATTGATGCATGCCCCGCGACGTCTTGATTCAAGCGCTGAATGGCCACATCCATGTCCAGCAGCAAGGCGCGCTGACTGTCCTCGCGCACCAGGCTCTGCATCCAGAAGAACGAACTGACGCGAGCGCCACGCGTCACCGGATTCACCTTGTGCAGGCTCGTGCCCGGGTACAACACCATATATCCTGCCGGCAGCTTCACTGCGCGCGGACCATAGGTGTCATCGATGACAAGCTCGCCGCCATCATAGGAATCAGGTTCAGAGAAGAACAGCGTGGCCGACAGGTCCGTGCGCACGCGCTCGGCCGTGCCTGCAATACCGCGCACCGCGTTGTCCACGTGATAGCCAAACGCCTCGCCACCTTCATAGCGGTTAAAAAGCGGCGGAAAGATCTTGCGCGGCAATGCGGCCGACATGAACAGGTTGTTCGTGGCCAGGCGTTGCAGGATCAGGTTGCCCAGTTCCTGCGCCAAGGGATGCTGTTCGGGCAGCTGCCGGTTGCGCTTGACCTCGGCCGACTGGTAGCCCGCCGTGACCTTGCCGTCCACCCATTCGGACGCATCCAATCTGCGCCGGATATCAGCCGCCTCGTCGGGCGTGAATACTTCTGCGATCTGTATCAGCATGAATATTGTCCTGGCGTCATCACGGCCGCACCCAAGCGGCCAGCGTGCGCTTGCCGGATTATCCCTTCAGACACCCATTCAACGCCTGATCGAAATCAAACAGCAGATCGGCCTCGTCTTCGATGCCCACCGACACGCGGATCAGGCTGTCGGCAATGCCCATCTGCTTGCGGCGTTCAGCGCCCATCTCGTAGTAGATGGTGTGCGCGGCCGGCAGCGCCAGGCTGCGCGTGTCGCCCAGGTGGGTGGCCATCAGCACAATGCGCAGGCGGTTCAGGAAATCAAAGCAGTCCACGCCGTCGGCAAGCTCCACACCCAGCAGCCCGCCAAAGCGCGACCCGAACAGGGCCGCCGCGCGCGCGTGCTGCGCATGGCTGGCCAGACCGGGGTAATGCACCTTGGCAACGCCTGGGTGCTCTTCCAGAAAGCGCGCCAGCGCCAGCGCGTTGGCGCAATGCTTGGCCATGCGCAGCGCAAGCGTTTCAGCGCCCACGGCAATGCGGTGCGCGGGCTCGGCGGCCAACGTGCCGCCCATGTCGCGCAGGCCCTTCTTCTTGATCTGCGTCAGGCCCCAGCTGGTGGACGCGCCCTTGCGATAAGCGTCATAGATATTGGCGTAGTCCGCCCAGTCGTACAGGCCGGTATCCGTTACCGCGCCGCCCAGCGCATTGCCATGGCCGCCGATGTACTTCGACAGCGAATTCATCACCAGCGACGCGCCCACCGTCGACGGGCGGAACATCCAGGGCGAGGTCAGCGTGTTATCGACCACGTAGACCAGATGCTTTTCGCGGCAGATTTCGCCAATCACGGCCAGGTCGGCAACCTGCGTACCCGGGTTGGCGATGGTTTCGGTGAAGACCATGCGCGTGTTCGGCTGAATGGCCGCACGCACCTGCGCGGCGTCCGTCGCATCGACGAAGGTGATTTCAACGCCCAGCTCAAGCAGCGTGCCCAGCAGGCTGTTGGTGTTGCCGAAAACGAACTGGCTGGACACCAGGTGGTCGCCCCGGCGCAGCAGCGTCGTGAAGATGGCCGACAACGCCGCCATGCCCGTGGCGAAGCTGACCGTGCCCTTGCCGCCTTCCATGTGGTTGATCTTCGCTTCCAGCGCCGTGGTGGTCGGCGTGCCTTGGCGCGCGTACGTAAAGCCCGCCTTGCCCTGGAACACCGCAGCCAGTTCGCGCGCGTCGTCGTAAGCGAATTCCGATGACGGATGCATCGGCTTGTGCACCGCTCCGTGCTCGACGGATTGTTGGCGGTCGGAATGGAGGATCGTGGTGGTAAAGCCGTTCTGGTGCATGATGGGCTGACGCGTAAAGGAAGATCTACAAACGAAGGGTTGAACCGGTCAGGCTTGGCGCTGACGCACGGTTTCGTAAAGGCAGACGGCGCTGGCCACGCTGACGTTCAGGCTTTCCACCGAACCCAGCATGGGAATGTTGACGAGCTGGTCGCAGGTTTCACGCGTCAGGCGGCGCATGCCCTCGCCTTCCGCCCCCATGACCCACGCCATCGGCTGGCGCGCATCGATCTGGTGCATGCTGTCGGTGGCCTGATCATCGGTGCCAACCAGCCACACGCCGCGGTCTTTCAGGCTGCGCATCGTGCGCGCCAGGTTGGTGACCATCACATAGGGGACGGTGTCGGCCGCGCCACACGCCACGCGCTGCACGGTGGCGTTCAGGCCCACGGCGCGATCGCGCGGTGCAATCACCGCGTGCACGCCGGCGGCATCGGCGGTGCGCAGGCAGGCGCCAAGATTATGGGGATCGGTCACGCCGTCAAGAATTAGCAGCAGCGGCGGGCCTTCGATGACGTCAAGCACTTCGTCCACATCCACCGCCAATTGGCGTTCGTCAGCCAGCGCCACCACGCCCTGATGGCGGGTGCCGCGCGCCAGACCGTCAAGGCGTTCCATCGGGACCGGATGCAGGCGGCAACCCGCCTTCTCGGCCTGCTCGATGAGCGTCTGCATGCGCTTGTCGCGGCGCGACGCTTCTACATAGATTTCCTTGATCGACTCGGGCGCGTGGCGCAGCCGCGCGACAACCGCGTGAAACCCGGCTAGAACTTGGGTCGACGCCATAGATGCAATACCTTTAGATAAACGAATACCCGCCCCAGAGGGGGCGGGCCACCGGACCAAGCCGGCCATCAGCGCAATGTTACCCCTTATGGCCGCCCCGCCCTAAGACAGGGTGGCCATAAAGCGCACACATCGGGCGGGATCAGTGCCGCTTGTGCGTGGCTTTTTTGGCCGGGGCGGCGCGCTTGGATGACCGAGGCGGCTTGCTGGCCTTCTTGGCGTCCGCACGCCGCTCTTTGGCCGTTTGGCCCTTGAGCGCAGCGGGCTTGGGCGCGGCCGCCTTCTTCACGCGGCGCACCGGCTCGTCCGGCCCACGGGCCGCCGCCTTGCGCAAGGCATCGAAACTCGTGCCCTGCACCAAGCGGAATTCGATGCGGCGCGCTTCCAGATCGACGCGGGCCACTTGCACCTGCACCTTGTCGGTCAGGCGATAGCGCATGCCCGTGCGTTCGCCGCGCAGCTCATGCAGCGCGTCGTTGAACTGGAAGTACTCGCCGCCCAGTTCGGACACGTGCACCAGCCCTTCCACGTGCAGCGTATCCAGCGTGACAAAGATGCCGAAGCTGGCCACGCCGGTGACGGTGCCGCTGAAGTCTTCGCCCACGCGTTCCTTGACGAACCAGCACTTGAGCCAGGCCTCGACATCGCGCGAGGCTTCGTCGGCGCGGCGTTCGCTGGCCGACAGCACCAAGCCCATCTTTTCCCAGATGGCTTGCTCGTGTTCCTTTTGCGTGCGGCCGATGACCACCGCCTGGTGATCGTCCAGGCTGGGCACGTAACGCTGGCCAGCCAGCAACGCCTTGATCACCCGGTGCGTGAGCAGATCGGGGTAGCGGCGGATGGGCGACGTGAAGTGGCTGTAGCCGGGGTACGACAGGCCAAAGTGGCCCATGTTGTCCGGGCTGTACACGGCCTGCTGCATCGAACGCAGGCACATGGTTTGCAGCAGTTGGTAATCGGGGCGGCCGCGCACGGTGTCGAGGAAGTCGCCGTAGTCCTTGGCGGTGGGCGTTTCACCCCCGCCCAGCGACAAGCCCATCGTGCGCAGGAATTCACGCAGCGATTGCAGGCGTTCCGGCGTGGGGCCTTCGTGAATACGGTACAGGCCGGGATGCTTGCTGCGCGTCATGAAGTCGGCCGCGCAGGTGTTGGCGGCCAGCATGCATTCTTCGATCAGCTTGTGGGCATCGTTACGCACCGACGCCACGATCTGTTCGATACGGCCAAGCTCGTTGCAGACGATCTTGGTTTCGACGGTATCGAAGTCGATCGCGCCGCGCTTCTTGCGGCCCTGCACCAGCAACTGGAACAGCTCATACAGATGCTGAACCTGGGGCATCACGGCGCGCATCGCTGCGGCGGCGGGGCCGCCCGGCTGCTGCAATGCCGCCCAGACGTTCGTGTAGGTGGTGCGGGCATGCGAGTGCATCACCGCGTTATAGAACTGGTACGCCGTGACCGTGCCGGCCTTGGCGCCGGTTGCCGGAATGACCATGTCGCAGACCAGCACCAGGCGGTCGACATCGGGATTCAGCGAGCACAGGCCATTGGAGAGCGACTCCGGCAGCATCGGAATGACCCGGCGCGGGAAGTACACGCTGGTGCCGCGTTCGATGGCGTCGTCGTCGATGGCGTCACCCGGACGCACGTAATGGCTGACGTCGGCAATGGCCACCAGCAAACGCCAGCCCGGGCGCTTGCGCTGCCCCGTGCCAAGCTCGACCGGCTCGCAATACACGGCGTCGTCGAAGTCGCGCGCGTCTTCACCGTCGATGGTGATCAGCGGCACATCGCGAAGGTCAACGCGGTCTTTGAGGTCGCTCTTGCGCACCACATCAGGAAGGCGCGCGGCCTGCTTGCGAGCGGCTTCCGAGAATTCGACGGGCACATCGAACTTGCGCACCGCGATCTCGATTTCCATGCCGGGGTCATCGATTTCGCCCAGCACTTCGGCCACGCGGCCCAGCGGCTGCGTGTGGCGGGTGGGCTGCTCCATGATTTCAACCGCGACCACCTGCCCATGCTGGGCGCCGTTGGTGTCGCTGGGCGGAATCAGGATGTCGTGCTTGATGCGCTGGTCTTCCGGCACCACGATGGACAGGCCATGCTCGTGCAGGAAGCGGCCCACCAGTTTGTTGGTGCGGCGTTCAATGACTTCAACGATGGTGCCTTCCGGCTTGCCCCGGTATTCGCCCGACGGCTTGACCAGCACGCGGTCGCCATGCAGCACCTTGAGCATTTCGCGCGGCGACAGAAACAAGTCCGGGCCGCCGTCATCGCGCAGCAGGAAGCCGAAGCCGTCGCGATGCCCCAGCACCTTGCCGGCGACAAAGTCCAATTTGGTAGCGAGCAACAACACGCCTTTGCGGTTGGGCATCAATTGCCCGTCGCGTTCCATGGCGCCCAATCGGCGCTCGAAACCGACCATCGTCGCCGCGCGCTCGATGCCCATGCGCTCTGCCAACTCAACCGGAGACAGCGGCGAGCCTGCGGAACGCAGCGCCGTCAAAATGGCTTCACGGGACGGGACATCAGGGTCGAAGTCCGGCGGCGCTTCGGGCAAGGGTGTTGATCTGTTGTTTTTCGATTCGTTATTCGATCGTTTTGCCAAAGCTGAAATTTCCGTATATAATGCGCAGCTTCTGTGGTTCGCCCAAGGCTGAACACTGAAGCAGAAATGGTCAGAGGGGTCGAAAGACCCATTGTAAAACCAACTGCGCTCAGGACGCATGTTTTAGTTGTAGTTAAATAAAAACTACGACTTAAACAACGCAACTAGAGCGGCAGCGTAGCACATAGTTCTGACACAGTATCTCTCAGTGCCCAGGTGGCGGAATTGGTAGACGCGCACGGTTCAGGTCCGTGTGCCGCAAGGTGTGGAGGTTCGAGTCCTCTCCTGGGCACCACGGAATTTAAGTCCGATTGGCTTTCGAGCGAGTTGGATAGCAAGCAAGTGAAGTAAACGTCAGTACAGCAAGACATCAGCAAGACCATAAAGAGCCAACAGCTCTTTCTGTGCCCAGGTGGCGGAATTGGTAGACGCGCACGGTTCAGGTCCGTGTGCCGCAAGGTGTGGAGGTTCGAGTCCTCTCCTGGGCACCACCCGCATATACGTCGGATCAGCTTTTAGCTGGTTGGATAGCAAAGGCGACAAGCCCCGAAAATCGAAAGATATTCGGGGCTTTTGCTTTATGTTCGCCTTTTTTCTACGCACCTCTTTCTGCGCACCTCTTTCTGCGCATCTCTTTCCACACATCTCTTTCTGCGCATCTCGCAATCCGCATAAAGAAATGGCGCGCGCCATAATCAAACCCGATTATGTTCTGCGCGCCCTGCCCGGCTGCCAAATTATCGCCATGGCACCTTGCGCTGCAAATGATGCCGCGCATAAAGATCTTCACCCATCCCTTCGATCTGCCCGTCGATCAACGCTTCGAATGGGCGCAGCAACGCATCGACAGTCATTGGCGCCTCGATCGCATTCAACGCATGCGTGATGGCTTCGATGGTGGACAGCGCCCCAGGAATATCGGCATGACGCACGCGATAACGCGTGGTCAGGCCCGGCGGCAACATCACGCGCGGCAACGCCGCCAGCTCGGGATTGATGTGCAGCAACTTGCGCGCATGGCCCCACGTGCCATCCGGCACGATCAATTGAATCGGCTGATCCAGATCCTGCCCATACCCCGGATGCAAGACCTCGGCAGCCGGCCCCGGAAACAGCAAGCGGGGCGCGTAGCCAGGCGCGGCCCAAGCGCTGGGCTCAAAGTGTTCACCCACCACCCGCCGCGCCCCCGTCAGCCCCAGCACCGCCAGGCGGGCGGTGTTCAACGCGTGACGCGATTCACTGGGATGCTGCAATACCACGACGCGGGTGCGGCAGGACAAGGCCGGGATCAGCGCGCACAGGCAGTGCGATTCGGGGCGCAGGCAGCGCGTGCAAAGAGGGCGAGACATGGGGCGACACTATAGCGAAAGTGAGCCGCACGAAAAAATGCGGAAAGAGAGAAAAAAAGATTCACCGTCGCTTGCACACCTTCAAAAAAGTATGCATAATCTCGTTCCTCTGCTGCTGAACAAGAAACGACGCGAAAGCGACGCAACAAGTAAAGCGACAGCGCCCAGGTGGCGGAATTGGTAGACGCGCACGGTTCAGGTCCGTGTGCCGCAAGGTGTGGAGGTTCGAGTCCTCTCCTGGGCACCAATTATTACATCACGAGGTACCTGCGTGATGCGCCAAGAAAAACCCCGTTCGTGAAAACGACCGGGGTTTTTTCTTTTGGTTTTTTCTTCTAGGTTTTGCGTGGCCGCCCTACTTCAGTTCGCGCGTCATCACCACATGCGGGATGCCCGCTTCCACGAACTCCTCGCCCTCCACCGCGAAGCCGTGCGCTTGATAAAAGCCGGCGGCGTGCGTTTGCGCGTGCAACACCAACATGCGATGGCCGTCGCCGTGGCCTTGCTCGATCAGCGCATCCAGCAACTGCCCGCCCACGCCCATGCCGCGCGCTTTCTTGTGCACGGCCATGCGGCCGATATGGCCATCGGGCAGCAAGCGGCCCGTGCCCATCGGCGTGCCGTCCGGCCCATAGGCCACGGCGTGTACTGACACGGCATCGTCATCATCCAGCTCGACCTCTGGAGGAACCTTTTGTTCGACGACGAAAACTTCGTATCGAACCGAGTAGGCGTCTTCGCGCAAGCGGTCCCACGTGCCGAGCGCGATACGCACTGCTGATTTTTTTGATGGTTTGCTGGTCGACATGTCCATTCCCTCGCGTGCAACGGATCAACAATAAATATCCTACGCCGCATTCTCGCAAGGATGACGCCGCGCCGAAAAGGGGTACGATCGCGGCTTGCCCACGTTGCCTGCACCCAACATGACGCCCGCCACCCCGCCGACCTGGCTGAAAATCGCGCCCGCGCTTTTCCTGTTGTTGTGGTCCAGTGGATTCGTCGTGCTCAAGATCGGCCTGGCGTATGCCGACCCGATGACGTTTCTGGCGGTGCGCTACGCCTGCGTCGTGCTGATCTTGGCGCCCTTCATGCTGATCATGCGCCCGCCGCTGCCGCGCGGCGCTCGCGCCTGGGGCCATCTGGCGATGGTCGGGCTGCTGCTGCAAGCGGGCTATTTCTGTTGCACGTACCTGTCGTTGAAGCTGGGCATGTCCGCGGGCGGCCTGGCGCTGATTGCATCGCTGCAACCCATTCTGATCGGACTGCTGGCGCCGATGATCGCGCAGGAACGTGTCGACCTCCGGCGTTGGGCTGGCCTGGGCCTGGGCGTTTCGGGCGCCGCGCTCGTCATCATCGCCAAGGCGTCGATTGATGTGCTGGCGCCGCTGGGGCTGCTGTTCGCCGTGGGCGCACTGCTCTGCATCACCAGCGGCACGCTGTACGAAAAGCGCTACGGCACGGCCACGCATCCCGTCACGTCCAACCTGGTGCAGTACGCGGTGGGCCTGGCGGTCACCGCGCCGCTGGCGTTCTGGCTGGAACCCATGCATATCGAATGGACCGGTCCGCTCTTGGGCGCACTGGCTTATCTGGTGGTGGGCAATTCGCTTATCGCCATCACCCTGCTGCTGACGATGATCCGGCACGGCGAAGCCTCGCGCGTATCCGCCCTGTTCTTCCTGGTGCCGCCCTGCACGGCGGTGTTCGCATTGATGGCGCTGGGCGAACCCATTCCAGCGCTGGCATGGCCAGGCATGGCGCTGGCCGCGCTGGGCATTTTGCTGGTGACCCGCAGCGCCCGCGCGCGCCCAGTAGAATGAGCGCCTTCCCGCGCCCTCCCCCTCAACCATGAATGCCGTCATCACCGCCGCCCTGCCGGTCTTTGCGCTGATCCTGACTGGATGGCTGGCCGCCCGCGCCAAGGTGCTTGGGCCCGGCGCAACCGACGCGTTGAACCGCTACGTGGTCTACCTGTCGCTGCCGGCGCTGCTGTTCCGGGCGATGACGCAGGTGGACTTGGCGCACATGGCGCACTGGGGTTTTGTGGGCGCATTTGCCGGCGGCATCGCCGTGACGTTTCTGGTGGCGTTTCTGCCTGGCCGGGGCGCTGACAAGAACACGCGGCGCGCCCTCACCGACCGCAGCATCGAGGGCCTGGCGGCCTCTTACGCGAATGCCGGCTATATGGGCATTCCGCTATGCCTGGCGCTGCTGGGCGCGGACAGCCTTGCGCCCGCCACATTCACCACCCTGCTCACGGCCAGCGTGCTGTTCGGCTTCGCCATCGCGCTGATTGAATTCGACCGCCAGCAAACCCCCAACGCCGCCGCCACCTTGATCAAAGTGGGCCGGGCGCTGATGCGCAACCCCTTGCTGGCCGCCCCCGTGCTGGGCCTGGCCTGGGCCGCGACCGGCGTCGCGCTGCCCGAAGGCATCGACCGCTACGTGGCCTTGCTGGGCGCGTCCGCCAGCCCGTGCGCACTGGTGACGATCGGCCTGTTCCTGGCGCAAACGGAAACGGCCAGCGCCGGCCCAGGCGTTCTGCGCCTGGTGCTGGGCAAGCTGTTGCTGCAGCCCGCCGTCACGGCGGTGCTGGCCTTCTATGTTTTTTCCATGCCCCCGCTGTGGGCCTGGACCGCCGTACTGATGAGCGCGTTGCCGATCGGCACCGGCCCGTTCATGCTGGCCAATATGTATGGCCGCGATGCGCGCGTCACGTCGCGCGCCATCCTCGTCTCGACCGTGGCCTCGGTGCTGACCGTCAGCCTGCTGGTGGCCTGGATCAGCGCGCACCCGGTTTCGTGATCCTCTCTTAATAACTTTTAGTTATTATTCAAGCAGAATTTAATGGTTTGGGAGATTTAAGCTCCCCCTTAAACTTCCTTCATTCCCACGGGCGCCCTCAATGCGCCCGTTTGCTTTGACATCACCCATCCCATCGGGATACCCATGAGCTCCAACGCCTCGACCCTTCCCCTGCCTTCGGCCCTGCCGCCCATCCAGATCAACCGCAAGCCGCTTTGGATTGCGCTGTTGCTGCTGCTGGCTGGCGCGCTCTATCTGAACCAGACCGTCAGCTGGCGCCAAGGCGCGCTGTGGGTGGTGGGTGCGCTGCTGGGCGTCACGCTGTATCACGCGTCGTTCGGCTTCACGCAAGCGTGGCGCGTGTTTGTGTCTGACCGCCGGGGTGCGGGCCTGCGCGCGCAAATGTTCATGCTGGGCGTGGGCGTGCTGCTGTTCTTCCCGTTCCTGGCATCGGGCTCGCTGTTCGGCCAGCCCGTCACGGGATTGGTGTCGCCACCCGGCGTGTCGGTTTTGTTGGGCGCCTTTCTCTTTGGCATCGGCATGCAGCTGGGCGGCGGCTGCGCCTCGGGCACGCTGTTCGCCGTGGGCGGCGGCAATACCCGCATGCTGGTGACCTTGCTGTTCTTCATCATCGGTTCGGTGATTGCCACCGCCAACTTCGGCTGGTGGTCGGCGCTGCCCGCGCTGGCGCCCACCTCGCTGATCAAGACCTGGGGCCTGGCGCCGGCGCTTGCCGCCAACCTGGCCGTGTTCGCGCTGATCGCCTGGGTGGCCACCGCGCTTGAGAAGCGCCGCCACGGCCACGTGGTGTCGTTTGCCTCGCGCACCGCGCGTCCGGTGTCGCTGCTGCAAGGCCCCTGGCCGCTGATCTGGGGCGGCGTGGCGCTGGTCGTTCTGAACTTTGCCACGCTGGCGCTGGCCGGCCGCCCATGGGGCATCACGTCAGCCTTTGCGCTGTGGGGCGCCAAGGCCCTGAACGCCGTCAGCGGCGACGTGGCCACCTGGGCCTATTGGAGCAAGCAGCCCGCGCTGGGCGCGCCGCTGCGCCAGGACGTCACGACCGTCATGGACATCGGCCTGATGCTGGGCGCACTGGCCGCGGCCAGCGCGGCGGGCAAGTTCGCGCCGGTGTGGAAGGTGCCCGCGCGTTCGCTGGCTGGCGCCGTCATTGGCGGCCTGCTGCTGGGCTATGGTTCGCGCCTGGCGTTCGGCTGCAACATCGGCGCCTACTTCAGCGGCATCCTCTCGGGCAGCCTGCACGCCTGGCTGTGGCTGCCGGCCGCATTCGCGGGCAGCGCCCTGGGCGTGCATTTGCGCCCGGCCTTCGGCCTGGCGGTTGAGAAGACGCCGCCCGCTTCCAGCTGCTAAGCCTCGCGGCTTAACCCCGGCGCTGAAAAACAGTGTTCCAGAATCGGCCCCCTTATTTAAGGGGGTCTTTTTTTTCTGGGGGATCAGCTGGTGTATGGTTGCTGCATTCCGCAACACGGAGAGGACTATGAGCTGGTTTGTCGGCCGCTACACGGCCTTTATCTTGACCCTGGCAGGCGCGGCCATCACCGCCTTCCTGGCCATCACCGGTTCACTCTGGTGGCTGTGGGCGGCCGTGCCGCTGGCGGCGTTGGGTGTGCTGGGTGTCTATGACCTGATCCAGACGCGGCACGCGATCCGGCGCAACTACCCCGTGCTGGGCAACCTGCGCTTCCTGTTCGAATTCATCCGCCCCGAGATCCGCCAGTATTTCCTGGAAGATGACACGCAAGCCGCGCCGTTCTCGCGCGCGCAACGCTCCATCGTTTATCAGCGCGCCAAGCGCGAGATCGACAAGCGCCCCTTCGGCACGCAGGAAGACGTCTACGGCGACCGCTACGAATGGATCAACCATTCCATGTCGCCCTCGCACATCAACGACACGGATTTCCGCGTCACGGTGGGCGGGCCGGACTGCAAGCAGCCCTATTCGATGTCGGCGTTCAACGTGTCGGCGATGAGCTTTGGCGCCCTGTCCGCCAACGCGATTCTGGCGCTGAACGAAGGCGCACGCCAAGGCGACTTCGCGCATGACACAGGCGAAGGCGGCATCAGCCGCTACCACCGCCAACCCGGCGGCAGCCTGGTGTGGAACATAGGCTCGGGCTACTTCGGCTGCCGCGACGAACACGGCGCCTTCTCGGAAGAAGCCTTTGTAAAGAACGCCTGTACGCCGCAGGTGAAGATGATCGAGATCAAGCTGTCGCAGGGCGCCAAGCCCGGGCATGGCGGCATCCTGCCTGCGGGCAAGGTCACGCCCGAGATCGCCGAAGCGCGCGGCGTGGCCGCCTGGCAAGATTGCAATTCGCCGGCCAGCCATTCAGCGTTTGACTCACCCATCGGCCTGATGAAATTCGTGGCCCGCCTGCGCGAACTTTCAGGCGGCAAGCCCGTGGGCTTCAAGTTCTGCGTGGGCCATCCGTGGGAATGGTTCGCCATCGTCAAGGCCATGCTGGAAACCGGCATCACCCCGGACTTCATCGTGGTGGACGGGGCGGAAGGCGGCACGGGTGCGGCGCCCGTTGAATTTGTCGACCACGTCGGCACGCCGCTGCGCGAAGCGCTGCGCCTGGTGCACAACACGCTGATTGGCGTGAACCTGCGCGAGCGCATCAAACTGGGCGCGTCGGGCAAGATCATCACCGCTTTCGACATGGCGCGCGTCATGGCGATGGGCGCAGACTGGTGCAACGCCGCGCGCGGTTTCATGTTCGCTATCGGCTGTATTCAGGCGCAGGCCTGCCATACCGGCAAATGCCCCACGGGCGTCACCACGCAAGACCCGCTGCGCCAACGCGCGCTGGTCGTACCAGACAAGGCGCAGCGCGTGACGTTCTTCCATCGCAACACGCTGCATGCGCTGGCCGAACTGCTGGCGGCAGCCGGGTTGACCCACCCGGGCCAACTGCGCCCGCACCATATCGCACGCCGCATTTCGTCCAGCGAAATCCGCCTGCTGTCGGCGCTGTTCCCCGAACTGGCGCCGGGCGAATTGCTGCGCGGCGAATTCCGCCATCAGGTCTTCAGGGTGGGTTGGGCGATGGCGCAAGCCAGCTCGTTCCAGCCGACGCAAGACATCACGACGGCGCTGGCGGAGCATCGCGCTTAAAGTTTCAAGGCAACAGACAGCGGATGTTCAACGGCGGCGATCGGCTCAGACGGCCTATGACCGGTAACCCCGGCCACGACGGCTCACCGCTGTCCACTACGGCCGACTACGGCCGACTACGGCCCACTACAGCCAGCGCTCGAACATCCGCGAAAAGAATTCCATGAAGCGGTCATCGGCGCCTCGGTCACGCCAGGCTTCTGGCGTGATCTGCACCGAGTCCGCCACATCGCGCTGGAACAACGCTTCCATTTCGCTCGCGAATTCTGGCCCCAGCACGACGGCGTTGATCTCATAGTTCAGCGCAAAGCTGCGCCAATCCATGTTGCTGGACCCGACGGTGGACCACACGCCGTCGACCACGGCCGTCTTCGCATGCAGCAAGGCGTCGCGCCGTTCGTAGAGCTTCACGCCAGCGCGCAGCAAGTCGGTGTAATGCGAACGCCCCGCGTTGAACACCAGCGACGAATCGCTGAACCCCGGCAGCACCAGCACCACGTCCACGCCACGCTGAGCGGCGCTGGACAGCGCTTCAATGAAAGCCGGGTCCGGCACGAAGTACGCCATCGTGATGTGGATGGATTTCTGCGCGCTTTCGAACGCGGACATCAGCGTCAGGTAGACCGTGTAGCCGTCGCTGCGGTCAGGCTGGTTGGCCAGGATGCGCACGCTGGTCGCGCCCACTGCCGGCGCAATATAGGCGCCGCCGCCCTTGATCGGTTCGTCGGATTGCGACGCCCAACCCGCCTGAATCACCTGTTCCACCTGCGCCACCGCCGGGCCTTCGATGCGCAGATGCGTGTCGCGCCACGGCGCAGCCTTGGCGTCGCCCTTTGCCTGGGTATCCGCGCCGCCGCCGCTTGCTCCCACCACTGAGCTTGACCCCGAGCCCGGCGATGATTCATACACGCTGCTGACGTTGATGCCGCCCACGTAGCCGACCTTGCCGTCCACCACCAGCACCTTGCGGTGGTTGCGTTGATTCGGCGACCAGCCCGCACGGGCGCTTGCCGGATTCACCGGGTTGAACACGGCGACTTGAACGCCGGCATCGCGCATACGCTGGAACAGCGCGTCAGGCGTTTTGATGGTGCCCACGGCGTCGACCATCAGCGACACCTCGGCGCCCCGATTGCGCGCGTCAATCAGCGCGTCGGCAAAGCGTGCGCCTTCGGCGTCGTCATCGAAAATATAGGTTTCCATGTGCACATACCGGCGCGCTTGCCGGATGGATTGCAGCATGGCTTGATAGGTGCTTGGGCCGTCGGCCAGCAACCGAACACGGTTGCCAGCCACCAGCGGCGCGCCGCTGACGGCTTGTTCAACGGCCAGATGGCGCGCCAGGAAATCATCTTTGGGCGTCTTCGGGTCCGCCGCAATGCCTTGCCCGCGGCGGTAACTGTCGCGGGCCGCATCGGCGGACAGGCCGGCTTGCGCCTTGCGCGCCTGCCGCTCCTGCGCATCAGGCACGCTGGCGCAGGCGGCCAGCATGAGGGTGGCGCAGGCCAGCAGCAGCGCCTGCGCCCAGCGGCGCAGGCCGGGCAGCGCGCCGGGCAAGCCGCTAAGCGCGCCCGGACACGTTACGATCCGGCCCCCGGCCGGAGACGGCCTCATGGCAACGGCGACTTAGCGCCGGCCGCTTGCCACCAGGCACCCCAGCAGGGCGCCGACCAGTGCCGCCACGCCGACAGACTTCCAGGCGTGTTCATGCACATACTCATCGGCATAGGCCTTGGCGCGATACGCGCGTTCGCGCGCGGCGCCTTCCCAGTCGCGCGAGTGGTCGCGCGCTTCGGCCAGCTGCTGCTTCAAACGCGCACGGGCCGATTCAATTTCGGAGCCGGTATAAGAAGCCGTCGAACGCAAAAGGTCTTCCGTACCCGCAAGCAGCTCGTGGAAGCTGTCGTTGACCCGGTCGCGATGCAGAGCCATCTCGGCGCGTTGGTGCTTTCGATTCATAGTCGCTCCTTATGAAGATTGGGTCTTCTCAAGTGCCTGGCCGGACACATCGCTGTGTCCGGCCAGATGCTTGTTTGACCATGTCCCCATTGTGCCGATCATTCGGCGCTTCCGCCCGAGCTTTGGCAACCAGCCGTAATTCGATATTTCAGCGGAGCGAAACTTGCTAAGGGCTAGGCAAGATGAGCCGCCGCAACAAGCGTGACGACCGCCTCAATTTCGTAAAAGTCCATTGCATTCATTGGCTTAGCGCTTGACACCGCAACCCCCCTGGCCGCCACAATAGCCCCTTGCAATGCGCTTCAACCGCCTCAAAAAAGGAAATGAACGCATGGTTTCCCCTTCTGCAGTCCTTGCCCATGCCGCGCCGGCTTTCCTGGCGCGCGGTTCTCAGGCCCCGAGTCCCGAACAAGCTGAACTGCGGGACGGTCTGCTGGACGACCCCGCCCATATCGATCCCAAGTTTCTTTATGACGCCCTGGGTTCGTCGCTGTTCACCGCTATCACCCAGTTACCCGAGTACTACCCCACGCGCTGCGAAGCCGAGATTTTCCAGCGCCATGGCGCGGACATCGCCCAGCATGTGGGTGAGATCACGTCCATGATCGACCTGGGTGCGGGGGACTGCGTCAAAGCCGAAAACCTGTTCGCCCGTCTGCGCCCACGGCATTACATTCCCATCGACATTTCGGCCGACTACCTGCAAGCCGCCGTGCGGCGGCTGCGCCTGGCGTATCCCGATTTGAGCGTGACGGCGATCGGCCAGGATTTTTCGCAAACGCTGGCGCTGCCTTCCAATGTGCCGGCCGATCACCGCCTGTTCTTTTACCCTGGCTCCAGCATCGGCAACCTGAGTCCCGACGACGCGCTCGCCATGCTGCAACGCATTCGCGCGCAATGCGACGGCGGCGGACTGCTGGTGGGGGTGGACCGCGTCAAATCCAAGCAGGTGCTGGAACCCGCGTATGACGATGCGCTGCATCTGACCGCCGCCTTCAACCTGAACCTGCTGCGCCATGTGAACACCGTGCTGGACACCGACTTCGACGTCGCCGACTGGCGTCACGTGGCGCTGTTCAACAGCCAGCGCTCGCGCATTGAAATGCACCTGGAAGCGCAACGCGCCGTCCGCGTGACATGGCCTGGCGGCGCACGTGAATTCACCGCGGGCGAACGCATCCACACCGAAAATTCCTACAAGTTCACGCCAGAGGCGTTTACCGATCTGCTGCAACGCGCGGGCTTTCGCGACGTCATGCATTGGTCGGATGCGCGCGGCTGGTTTTCCGTTTTCAGCGCCCGCGCCTGACGCGGCCCCGCCCTCAACGCCACTGGAGGATCGCCATGGAACCTGCCTGCCTGCTGACACACCCCGCCACCGGACCCTATGCCAGCGGGCAGGCCGGCCAGCACGATCGCTACGATGCCGTGCGCTCCACCAGCACGGCGCTTGCCGCGCCGCTCAGCCCTGAAGATTGCCAGGTGCAATCCATGCCGGATTGCAGCCCGGTCAAATGGCATCTGGCGCACACGACGTGGTTCTTCGAGACATTTCTGCTGACGCATTTCCACCCGCCGTACACGATGTTCCATCCGCAGTACCGCATGCTGTTCAATTCTTACTACAACGCTATCGGCGCCAAGCATCCGCGTCCGCAACGCGGCCTGCTGTCGCGGCCCGCGCTGTCTGATGTGCTGCAATACCGCCAGCACGTCGATGGCGCCATGCACGACCTGATTTCCCGGCTGGGCGGCAATGACCCGGCCTTTGACGCGCTGCTTGAACTGGGCTTGAACCATGAACAGCAGCACCAGGAATTGATCCTGACCGACGTAAAGCACATGCTGTCCTGCAACCCGCTCAAGCCCGCCTACATCGCGCCGGGCTCGGCCGCCCTGCCCCCCGGCACGCCCGCCGGCTGGACGCGCTATTCAGGCGGCATCACCCGCATCGGCCACGATGGCCGCGGCTTTGGGTTCGACAACGAAGGCCCCGCGCATGAAGTGCTGGTCGCTCCATTCCATCTGGCGGACCGGCTTGTCACGCAACATGAATTCCTGGCCTTCATCCGCGACGGCGGCTACAAGCGCCCCGAACTCTGGCTATCCGCCGGCTGGGATCGCGTGTGCGCCGAAGGCTGGCGTGCGCCGCTTTACTGGGAAGGCCAGCGCGACGACTGGCGCGTCTTCACGTTGCGCGGCATGCAGGAGCTTGAGCTCCAAGCGCCCGTCACGCACGTCAGCTATTTCGAAGCCGACGCTTACGCGCGCTGGGCTCGCGTGCGCCTGCCGCGCGAAGCCGAGTGGGAATACGCCGCCCGCCAACTGGCCGACCCCGCATTTCCCGGCCGCGCCAACATGCTGGAAAACGGCCACCTGGACCCGCGCCCCGCCCCCGCCCGCAACGGTTCGGGCGGCCCCGTGCAGCTATTCGGCGACACCTGGGAGTGGACGTCCAGCGCCTACGACGCCTATCCCGGCTACCAGCCGGACGCGGGCGCGGTCGGCGAATACAACGGCAAGTTCATGTGCAATCAATACGTGTTGCGCGGCGGCTCTTGCGCCACACCGCGCGACCATGTTCGCCCCAGCTACCGCAACTTTTTCCCGCCTGATGCGCGCTGGCAATTCTCGGGCATCCGGCTGGCGCGCGACGCATAAAACGCGTCTTAAATTTTTTGCGCCGCACCCGCTTGCAAACGAAAAAAGTTTCATGCTAGAATTTCGTTCTTCGTTGCTCAGCACTACTTACGTAGCACAGACAGCGAACAAGGATTGGCGCATTAGCTCAGCCGGTTAGAGCGACGGAATCATAATCCGCAGGTCCCCTGTTCGAATCAGGGATGCGCCACCAAGAATTAAAAAGGCCCTCACTTCGGTGAGGGCCTTTTGCATTGGGGCGGGGAAGGTGAGGGAGAAAGGGGGGAAAACTACGCCTTCAACGTATACCCCCCAGCGCCGCAACGCGCCAAAGCAACACGCCAAATTACAGCCGGCGCAGCATATCCCGGCGCTTGCCGCCCCACGTGGCCGACAGGCTGGCCACGAAGGCGCCGATCAGCATCGAGGCGAAGCCCCACAGCGCGAATGCCGCCGCTGCCTTGCGGGCGGCATCGGCCGCTTCCTTGGCTTTTTGCTTGGCGTCTGCCGCCGCCTTCTTGGCGTTGGCAATGGTTTGCTCGACACGGCGTTGCGCCACGGCGGGCTCCAGGCCGGTTTGTGCGGCCACGACCTTCACGACATAGTCGCGGTCTTCGGGCGTGATGTCGCCGCGCGCCAGGCTCATCGCCACAATGCGGCCCACTTCTGCCTTGGCCGCATTGCGGTCACCACCCGCATCGGGCCGGTCCGAACGCAGCAGCGTGTCGGTCAGGTAATCGGTTGCCCGATCCATGCCGCCGCCCCCTGCACCGGCCGCGCCAGCCGCCGCCGTGGCGGTAACTGCCGCGCCCGCGCCTGCAGCCACCGTCGCGCCCGTTTTCGCCGCGCCGGAAGCCACCGTGGCAATCGCGGAACCCAGCAACGCAGCGCTGACCACCGCACTCAGCGCCCACACCAGAAAGCCGTGCGCGGTGTCGCGGAAATAGACTTCATCCGAATGCACGTCGACCCATTTCGTACGCAACCGGCCAGCCACATAGCCGCCGATGCCGTAAGAAATGATCTGCGTGAGCAACATCCACACGATGATACCGATGCCCACGGCGGGCGCCGACATGCCTTCATCGCTCCACGGCGAGACCGACAGAAAACCCAGGCCCGTGCCGCCGGCGAATAACGCCAGCGACAGCGCGGCGGCAATCACCGCGCCCGCGAAAACGGCCGCCCAGGACACCGCCGACACCGCTGATTCTTGCGTAGGTACGCCAGCAGCGTAGGGCTGGCCGACTACTGATGATGCGTTTTCCATGGTGATTCCTTATTCATTGTTTTATCGCGCCGGCCGTCAGGCCAGCTTCAAGCCCAAACGCCGATGCGGGAAACGGCAGACACATCAATGCCAGAAAAGCGCCAGCAAAATGATGATGGGGATTGGCACGCCAAGCAGCCACAGCAAGATGGAACGCATATCGGACTCCTGATGATTTGATGAATTGAATGCGAGCAGACGCCCGCCGCTCAGGCCAGATCAATGGCGCCAGGCATACGCGGATCGGGCGCAGGCGGCGTGGGATCGTGCGGCGGCGGATCGTCGGGCGGCTGATTCGGGTCCGGCAAAGGATCGTCGGGCGGCAAGTTGCCGGGTAGCGCGGGATCATCCGGCGACAAGTCGTCGGGCAAGCCGGGCTCTCGATGCGGGGTTGGGGTCATGTTCTGCTCCTCCGGCGCGTATTACGCCGCGGTGATGCACAGCAAATGGCGTTCCCGGCAGCGAGCCAGCCCGTGTCCAGACACAAAAAAGCCCTCAGGCGAGGGCTAATTCATCGAGCCGAAGCACGGCGCGTTCAGGGCTTGGTTTTATCGTCTTTCGGCATCGTCGTGACATTTTTGCCATCACTGCCCAGAAATTTCACCACGGCGGCCTTGCCTGCCGCAGAGGCTTCATCCTGGCTGCTATAGCGTCTTTCCGAATAATTGGTGCTGTGCACATTGCCGGTTTCAGGGTCGAGCAAAGTAATGATCCATGCGAATTCGCCCGGCATGAGCTGCCTGACCTGAAGCGTGGCACGCGTGCCGGGGCGCAATCTCTGCGGCATGGGACCGCCTTTTTCTGTGATGGGATGCCGCCATCGTAGCGCAATCCAAACGTTGAAACGGCCTTATCGAACGCCGATTGAAATGCTGCGCGCGCACATGAAATTCATGCTGCACCCCTTGCGGCAAAACCGCCACACCCCATGCGTTGCGCCTGGAAAACCCTAGGGTGCAGTCTGCCAATACAGGCGCACAATCAGTTCAAACATCTAGACCGCAGCAGCGGCAGCCGCATCCCTTTAATCAGGCGAGGACGGAGACAACATGACTTACGTAGCAGTGGTAATCAGCTGTTTGATGGTTATGGGTATCGTCGCGTTGGTGATTCAAACGATTCAAAGTGCAGGGCCCGAGCCCTGGCTGAAGATATCGGCGGCGATTGTCAGTTCCACCTTTGCTTCGCTGTTGTTGATCCCGCTGGGCTACGCCGTCGCCCAAAGCATGTTGATCGACTAAGCGCGTTTTTCCCCCGAGCCATCCGCCCTGGGCTACCCGCCTCGGGCGGATTTGCCTCGCGTTGCCGCCCAGCACAACAACGAGCCGGCGGTAACCATCGCCACGCCTTGCCAGAACGACACGGTCAGGCGGGTAGACAGCCACACGGCTGCGAAAAAGGTCGACAGCACCGGGGTGAAGTACGACGCCGTGGCCAGCAAGGTCAGGTTGCCTTTGAGTATTCCCACATTCCACAACGCATAACCGGCCGCCATCGCGCCGCCGGTCACGCAGAGTTCCAGCGTGGCGGACGCGGAAAATGCCAGGGGCGGCTCGGCGCTCAGGAAGTATTTGATCCACAAGACCGCCGCGGTCAGCATGAAAAACAGCGCGACGCCATTTTTACCGTCGGCGAAGCGCTTGGTCACGTTGCAATAAAGCGCCCAGATAATGGCGCCACTGAATGCCAATCCATAACTGAGGGGGTTGCTCGACACATTCGTGACGGTGCGCGCCCACGATAATCCGCCTGATCCGCCCACAACCCAGACGATGCCGCATATGGAAAGCAATATCCCAGGCACGACCCAGCCGCTGGCCCGCTGCCCATTGATGAAGATCGCCAGCACCACCGTCAGGCAAGGCCACAGATAATTGACGATGCCCAGCTCAATGGCCTGCCCGCGATCATTGGCAAAGCCCAGCGAGAGCGACAGGCAAATCTCGTAGGCGACGAACAACAGGCTGCCGACAAGCAGATACTGCCGAGGAAACAAGCGTAATTTCGGAAACCCCAGCAAACCGACCAGGAAGATCGAACCCACCGTATAGATAAGCGCGGCGCCTGCGATGGCGCCGAAATTCTCGCTGACCCCACGAATCAAACCGACGACAGTGCCCCACAGCACGATCGCCAGCAACCCAAGGATGGTGGCCGCATTGCGGCCGAGAGAAATCTGCATTACCTGTTCTGCTTTCCTGTTGTCCTGCTGCCTGCGCTTGAAGCAGGCGCCGTGCGAGCGGGCGCCGCGCCAATGAGCGCCGTGCGAGCGGGCGCTGTGCAGCCGGGCAGTTTAGCGAAAACCAGACGTTATCGTAGTGACCTGCTTGCACACAGCAAACTCCGTGCGAGCAAACGCGACATATCCGCCCACACCATGACGAAGAGGGAGTAGCAGGCGCATGGCCATTTCAATACGCAGACTGAGTGATGTTCTTGCCAGCACGGAATCTGGCCGGCTTTATCGCATAGAAGTGTTCCTGCAAGCGGACGGTCCGCCCACGCCGGACTCGCCGCCCCCGCCCGCTACGCGCTATATCCTTCGGACATCGGAAGGGGAACAGGTGGACGCGCTGGGCGACAAGCGGTATCGGCTGAAATCAGGCGAGGTCCTGACTGCGCTGGCCCCCCAAGCGCCGCCGCGTCCCGGGGTCTGAAGCGGCCCACCGCCCACGAATGCTGGAGCGCTAATTTCCCACTTTTACAGGTCCGACGCCACGCGCCGCTTGCCCTGCCCCTTGGCCTGGTACAGCGCCACATCGGCCCGCTCCAGCAATTGCAGCATCGTGATGCCGGAGTCCGGATACACGGCTATGCCGACGCTGGCCGACACCGACACACGGATGCCCGGATAGGGCAAGGACAGGCTGTCGACCAAGGCTTCGGCCACGGGTTGCGCTTGCTCCTTGCCGACGCCCATCAGCAAGACGGCGAACTCGTCACCCCCCAGCCGGGCCGCCACATCAGACACGCGGATGGCGCGGCCCATGCGGTCAGCGGCCTCTTTCAGCACGGTGTCGCCTGCGGCGTGGCCGTGCATGTCGTTGACCGCTTTGAAGCCGTCCAGGTCGATCGCCAGGATGGCGAAGGGCTCGCCCGTGCGCTGCGCCACGGCCAATTCCCGCAAGACCAGCTCGCCGAACAGCACCCGGTTGCACAGCCCGGTGAGCGGGTCATAGTGCGCCAGATGCTGCGCGTGCGCCAGCATGCGTGACGCCTGCAACAACGCCGTACCGACTTCCTCGGCCTCTTTGACGCGGGTGCCCGCCAGCTCGACGGTGCGGCCTTCGCCCAACGCCAGCGCCGGGCCGACCAGGCCTTGCACCGCCGACGTCAGGCTGCTGGCCAACCGCAACGCCAGCCACAGCCCCAGGCCAAACGCAAACAAAGTGCCCAATGCCAGCCAGGCGATGGAGCGGTACAGGTCCGTGGTCAATAAAGTCATGGGCGCACCGGCCGCTACCGTCCACCCCGACACAGCCGACCGGGCGAACGCCGTGTAGACGGGCGTGCCTTCCTTGGTGGTGGATTCCAATGCGCCTTCGCTGTCCTGCATCACGGCGCGGGTCAGCGAAGGGACGGCCTTCTGGCCCACGAATTTGGACGCGTCGCGCGTGCGGGCCACGATAGTGCCGGAACTGTCCAGCACGGCGGCAACCCAGCCATCAGGCAAGGCGCGCCGGCCTAGCGCCGCCCCGATCCGGTCGGGCGAAATGCCGACATTCAGGCTGTAGGCGACATCCCCCGCGCGCAGGACGGGCACGCCCAACGCAATGGTGGGCCTGCCGCTGACGCCGCCCGTGAACAAGTGGGTCAAGACCGGGGAACGCGTGCGAAACACCTGACTCAAGTCGTCGGGCGCGCCCGACATCGGCAGAGGCGTGCCGTAGGGCACCAGCGTGTTGAGTACCTGATGGCCTTCTTTGTCGGTCAGCACATAGCTGTCGACGATCTGGAACCGCACCGATTCCCGCGCACGCTGATGAAAGCCCGCAAAATCACCGTTAAGCAGATCCGGGGATGACGCCAGCATCTGCACGCCCGCTTCCACACCGGTCAGTTCACGGTCGAGGATGGACGCCAGATTGCGGGCCAGAAAGATGGTGTCGCGAAAGATGCGTTCCTTTTGGACGACATAGCTTTCGTACACCGCGACCGACGCCACGACCAGCGCCGGCGCGATACAGGTGAAGACCAGGGCCAGCAGACCGGTCCGCATGGAATAGCGGTGCTGCGGGCGCGTCCTCACCCCTGCCAGGCTTTCGCCATCAGCCATTGCCTACCCCTTTTGGACCCATGCGCCTCCCGATACGTCCTTCCCGATCATTACGCCGGGTGGATGAAATTCAGAAATTATTGCAGACCTCCGCAACCGCACAATCCGCGCACAACGGCCGGATTTCGGGGCTAAAGCCTTAATTAACCGGCAACGTCGCGTCCCCAATTTACTCCGAAATATTGCGCTGCGCGATGACTTCCTGACAGACGGATACGGATCGCAACGCGTTGCATGCGCGGATAGCCCCACGCGTTGCTACTATCGCCGCCATGAATAATCCGTCCCTTAAACCGACCTCCGGCAGCGCCTTGAGCGCGCCCGACAAGACCGTGCTGGTCTATGGCGTCATCGCCGCCCTGCTTGGCGTCGCCATGAATGAACTCATGGCGCATCGGGCATGGCCTTGGGGCCACCCCTACGCGCTGTATTTCATTGTGCAATGGCTGACGCTGGCGCCGCTGGCAGGCGCTATGCTTGCGGGGATGACCAGCGCCAGACGCTGGCTCGTCGCGCTGGCCGTCTATGGACTGATCCTGCCCGCAATCACGGCCTACGGGCTGACGGCCGCGTTCGGTTCGCTTCCCAATGAACGCGGCGGCTGGCTCCGCGGCAGCGAAATGAGCGTTGCCCTGTTGCTGACCGGCACGGCGGGCTTCATCCTGCTGCCGGTAATCCAGGCGCTGGACGCCACCCGCGCGCAATGGAATTACCCGGCGGTATTTCGCGCCGCGTGGCGCAATGCCGTCCACCTGGCCCTGAGCCTATTCCTGGCGGGGGCCGTGTGCCTGCTGCTGACGGCGGCGGGCGCCATGTTCAAGATGATCGGCATCGGGATCGTGCAGCGGGTCGTTGAAAATTCAACGTTCCGCTATGCGGTGTGGCCGATGATTCTGGCGGCATGCCTGGTGGGCGTGCGCCGCCGGCCCGCACTGACGGACACCCTGCAACGTTCCTGGCTGACGCTTAACGCCTGGTTGCTGCCGCTGGTCACGCTGGTGGGCGTGGCCTTTACGCTGGCGCTCGCGGCCCGCATGGCGCTGGGCTTGCAGGCCGTGCAATTGTCGGCGGGCGCGCTGATTGCGTTCTCGCTCGTGTGGATCAAGCTGATCAACGCTGCCTGGCAAGACCATGCCGACGCCGCCCCGTTTGGGGCACGACTGGGCGGACTGCTGCGCGCAGCCATGGTGTGCCTGCTGCCGCTGGCGGCGGTGGCCTTGTACGGCGCTATCGTCCGCGTCGATCAATATGGCTGGACCGTGCTGCGCGCCTGGGGCGTGGCCGCAAGCGGCATCCTGGTGTTATACGGGGCGGGCTACAGCTGGGCGGCCTTGCGCCCCAAGCGCTACTACCCGGTGTTGGGGGCCACCAACCTGATCGCCGCGGCCGCCACGCTGGCCGTGCTGGTGGCGTTCATCACCCCGATTGCCAACCCCATGCGGCTGACGGCCCAAAGCCAGTTGCAGCGCATGATCGACGGACGCCTCGATCCCCACGAGTTCACGTATTACCGTGTGGGTGAAGACTTCGGCAAGTGGGGCGTGGAGGCCGTACAGCAACTGGCCGATGGGGCGGCCAATGCACGAGACCCGCGCATTGCGGCCGTTGCCAAAGAAGCGTTGAAAAGCGGCTACTTCCGCTGGGCGGACAACGAACAGCAGCTTGCCCAGGACATGGCGAACGTGCCGGCCTTCACCACAATCCCCGCGAACACCGAGGTGCCCGCGTCGTGGTGGGCGTACTTGGTACAGACTTATCCCTCGCAAGCCAAAACCTGCGCCACGCCCGCCAAGCCTGGCGTATCCCCGGGGCTGTCCCGCCCGGCCGCGGAACCCCGCTGCCAACTGGTCTTCGCCGACCTGACGGGCGACGGCCGTGATGACATCGTGCTGTACGTCACCCCGCTCAGCGATGTGCAGACCAGCACGGTTGAGCGGCTGCCCCTCTACTCACCGGACGCGGCGGATAAATGGAGCCTGCTCGGCCACCTGAAGGCCGTCAGCTTTTCCATGGACACCGCAGACGAAACCGGCGTGTCGGATCTGCAGCAGGCGCTCAAGCAAGGCTTGGTTCGCACGCAGCCCCGCACCGACCGCGACCTGCGCATCGGCGACAACCTGTTCAGGCTGCGTTAGGCGTCAAAGACCAAGCGCGGTGGATGCCGCGCTATTTTTCTTCCAGGTCGGGCGTGCCTGCGAACTGACTCTTCAGCAAGGTCAGCGCGCCCTTCTCCGCCAGCGCCTCGGTGGGGAAAACATTCTTGGTGTCTTCAAGCGGGGGGAATCCGATGATGCGCACCCGCGCATGAAACCCTTCGGGCACCTCGGCGAACTCAATATCGAAATTGCGTTCTTCGATCCAGCCTGACCGATGCAGTTTCCATTCCATTGCTACGCGCTCCTGTGTGGGCAAGCCGGCAAAGCCATAGGCCGGCAAAGATAATCGGCAATGCAAAAGGGCCGGCCTGTTCAGACCGGCCCTGCTACACGATACACCCGCGCGGGCCTTACTTGGCGGACGGCGGCGCGTCTTCCGGCTTGGCCAGCAGCTCGTCCGACGACGGCGAGAACAGATCCCAGCAGGCCATGAACAGCGCGGCGATCAGCGGGCCGATCACAAAACCGTTCAGGCCGAACAGCGCCATGCCGCCCAGCGTGGAAATCAGCACCACGTAGTCGGGCATCTTCGTGTCCTTGCCCACCAGAATCGGGCGCAGCACGTTGTCGACCATGCCGATGACCAGCACGCCAAACGCGATCAGCACCGCGCCCTTGACGACGGCGCCGGTCAGCAGGAAGTAGATGGCCACGGGCGCCCAGATCAGGCCTGCGCCCACGGCGGGCAGCAGCGACAGGAAGCCCATGATCACGCCCCACAGCAGCGCGCCCTGAATCGACAGAATCGAAAAGATGATGCCGCCCAATGCGCCCTGCGCCGCCGCAACCGCGATGTTGCCCTTGACGGTGGCGCGGATCACGGTCGTGAACTTGCGGAACAGATGCTGCTTGTGCGCGTCGCTCAACGGCATGGCGCGCTTGATGCGTGCGGACAACTGCGGCCCGTCACGCAACAGGAAGAACAGCAAGTACAGCATGATGCCGAAGCTGATCACGAACTGGAACGTGTCCTGCCCGATGCTCAAGGCCTGGGTCGCCAGGAACTGGCTGGCCTGCATGGCGCCCGCGCTGAGCTTTTCTTGCAAGCTGGGGATGTCGGCCAGATCAAAGCGCGCCAGCAGGTCGTGCACCGACGGCGGCAATGCCGCCATCGCCTGCTGGAAGTAGGCGCCGAAATTCAGCTCGCCCGACTTGATGCTCTGATACAGGTTCGCGCCTTCACGCACCAGCGACCCGCTGATGGCGACCAGCGGCAGGATGACCAGCAGCAAGACCCCCAACAAGGTGATCAGCGCGGCAAGATTGCGCCTGCCCCCCCAACGCTTGACCAGCCGGCGTTGCAAGGGCCCAAAGATAATGGCAAGAATGGCGCCCCAAAACACGGCGCCATAGAACGGCCACAATAACCAGCCGAACGCGATGGTGACGACGACAAGCAGGAGCAGAAAGGTCCTGAAGTGCAAGCTGGATGATTGACTCATATTCCGTTCCAGGCACGGCGAACGCCGCGAGACCCGCATTGTACAAAGCGCCCGCTACCAGATGCTTTCAAGACCCGCGGCCCGCCGCAAGCAGAATGGTTTCGCGCGCTTCGGCAAGCCCCGCCGATTGCGCATTCAGGCCCTGCAATCGCAGGTTCAGTTCCTGTTGGAGCGTGGGCGTGGCCACCCGCGCCTGGCCGTCCACAAGTTCAATTTCGGCAGCGTTGGCGGCGACGAAATCCGCGATGCCTATTGCATCATGCGCCACGGAATCCATGCGCGTCGCAGCCTGCATCAGCTCGGCGGCAGGCGCCGTCACCGCATCGTCATAGACGCCGTCGTAGACGGGCGCCAGATCTTCTGGCAGCGTCAGGCTGGCCCGCGCCTTGTCGGCTTTGTCGCGCGCGTCCTGAAGCTTGCCCGCGCTGTCGGCCAGGGTTTTGCGAGCCGCCTCGAACGCCGCTTTGCGTTCCACGATTTCGCCCACCGACCGCAGGGTCTCCACCGCCAGCACGTCGCGCAACGCGCCCGCCGCCTTGGCCATTTCTTGCTGGAAATCGGTCATGACGCCGTACGCATCGTCGTAGTCGCCCACCGCTTCCTTCTCGGCCTTGGTCAAGGCGGCAAGCGGCAGCAGCGCGTCGCTGGTCACACGAGATTGCAGCAGCTGGATGAACGCCACGCGTTCCTGGGGTTCTTTATTGACGCAGGCCGTCATGAACAGCATTGAGGCCATCGCCAGGCCTGCCAGGCAGGCTCGCCACAGTGACATCCGTATCCTCTCCTTGCCCGCTGCGTGGATGGCGGGCGCATGGGGGCAGATTATCCCGAAGCGCTGGCCCACGGCCGCTTGCGGGCGGATTTTGTTGCGATCGAAGCGAGTTGACACAGGGGTCAGGCCTGGAGCGAACAGGCCATGGCGCACCGCCGTGCGGCATCGAAGCCCGCATCCGCTTCCGTTTGCAGGCGCGCGCGTAACCCCGCCGAATACGGCGGCGTCAATTCCACAAAGCCCAGCCGTTGATAGAACGGCGCATTCCACGGCAGCTCGCGGTCGGTCGTCAGCACAACGGCCCCATACCCTGCCGTGCGCGCGTGCGCCAACACCGCCTGCATCAACGCCCGCCCCAGGCCCTGGCCTTGCGCGGGCAAGGCCACGGACATTTCCACCAGATACAGGTCGCCATCCATCGGCTTGGCCAGGGCAAAACCGCACGGCTGCCCGTCGCGCAACGCCACCCACAACAGGCCGGCCGCTTGGGCCGCGACCAGCACGTCCAGCGGCAGCGGCTCGCCGTCGGCAGCCCAGTCCATCGGCGTGCCGCGAAAGCGCTGTGCGGCGGAGCGTTCGATGTCGGCGAGACGGGTCAGGTCGCTTACGTGGGCGGGTCGGATCATGATTGGGCAGGTCCGATCATGATTGGGCGGGTCGGATCATGAAGCAGGACAGTTGGATGGCATGACGGCCAGGAGCACGACAATCAGAAAGCGAAGAAGTATGCACGATGCGCAGGGCCGGCCGGAACGCGTCCGCGCCTTCCCGTAAAATGCCCGCTTATATTCAATGCTGGCCGCAACGGCCGCGCGTAACCCAGGTTTGGCTTCACCCATGACTCAACATGCTTCCCCGGCCCCTTGGGGCTTCACCCTGCCCGATTGCCGAGGCGCGGCCGCTCTGCTGTATTTCATGAACGATCTGGCGCGTGTCGTGAACCAGTATCTGGGTCAGGGCCAATTGTCTGACGACGCCTTGGCCGGTGCACAGAAAGCCGTGGACGCCCTGGTGGCGCGCTATGCCGACCTTGATGCCGCACCCGAGGCTTTCACTGACGAGCATATCGGCCTGGCGCTGGAAACCGAGCGCCAGCCAGACGGCTCGATGGGCGCGCAAGTGGCCCTGCGGATGTCGCCGCGTCTGGAAGGGCTGATCATCGAAGCCCAACGCCAAGCCCGCGCGGCCGAGCACTAAGCGCCCATGAGGGGGCCTGCCCCCCCTGGCGAAAACCCGGCGCCCAAGCCGCAGCCCCCAAAAAAGACTTGCAAAACCCGCCGACTAGCGATATCATCGTTAGTTGATGTGCCTTCACGCCGCCATATTTCCGAAAATAAATAGGCTGAAAGCACGCTGGAAGTACCCCTCCAGAGCTTGGCCGGCCCCCCGCCCGTAAAAACCGCGAGCCGCCAGCCACCCGGAAATTCGATCCGGTTTGCGAAAACCCATAACGCGAAAACGCAAGCCGCCGACTTCCACCTGGAACCCACGGCAATAGCCAAACACATCTTCACCACACCGCCAGTCCGGTTTGGAAAGAAGCGACCAAACACGTTGCAGACCGAGTCGCACTCACGACAACGCTGCACAGCAACCACCAGAGTCAACCCGCTCTGCGTGGCCCCTCAGGTCTGAAGAGCGCATGCCCCGACATGCACGCCACTTGGCCTGAACCGATACCGTCCTGGACTGACTGACGGCATCGGACGCAACACCCCCGCATCACCCCGTTACGCGCGCAAGCAAAAACATGAGAATGCGCAAACTGACGGCAACACTTGTGCGTTACTGTCATGCATGCCTGTCCGATATGTCTGTAAGACGTTACCCGGCCGGACATGGCAAACGCGAAGTCGCGAGGCGCTTTTGGTACGTCCGCCCCTTCGTGGCATGAACTAGACGCCGCTTTCTAATAACTAGAACTTAAGAGAACACACACCATGAATACTCGTTTCACTACCTCGGACCTGATCCGACGCCCGGCTCATACGATGCTGGACAACACGCCGATCCACATTGGCGACATCGTTTATCTGCAACCGGCCAACGGCCCGGCCATTCGCGCCACGGTCATCTTCAACGCGCCGATCGACGGCACGACGACCTACACGACCGAAGTCGTGCCTTGCGGCGTGACGTCGCAAAAGGCGCCCGGCCAGCGTATCCGCTTCCGCCACGAACACGTGCATCGCATCGAGTCCGTGCGCAGCAACGCCACGCACTAAACGCCACACCCTGGCTCATGGAGCCAGTTCGACCTCGCCGCGCACCATGCGCGGCGAGTGCTTTTTACGCGTGATAAAGTCGCAAGCACCTTAGTCCGGGCACGCTCACCATGCAGAACAATCGTCTCGCGATCCGCATCTGGGATCTTCCCACCCGCCTCTTTCACTGGGCGCTTGTCGTCTGTATCGTCGGCGCGTTCGTCAGCGTAAAGCTGGGCGGCCTGTATATGGATTGGCATGTGCGCTTTGGCTGCACGGCGCTGGGCCTGATCATCTTCCGGCTGTTGTGGGGCATCGTCGGCCCGCGCTATGTCCGCTTCACCCAGTTTGTGCGCGGCCCCGGCTCCATTGCCCGCTACCTGAAAGGCGCAGCCGCGCCCGCCGGCCACAACCCGCTAGGCGCGTTGTCGGTGCTGGCGCTGCTGCTTGTCGTCGGCTTCCAAGCCGTCAGCGGGCTGTTCACCACCGACGACATCATGACGCAAGGCCCCTTGTTCGGCTATGTCAGCGAAGCAACTGCCGGCGCGCTGACCTCGTGGCACAAGTTGAACGAGTGGGTGATCATTGCGCTGATCGCGCTGCACCTGGCAGCCGTCGCCTGGTATGCAGTGGTTCGCCGCAAGCGCCTGGTGCGCGCCATCATCACGGGGGATGTCGACGCCAAGGACCTGCCCGCCGGCACGCCGCCCGCACAAGACGGCATTGCCGTTTGGCTGCGCGCGCTGCTGCTGGGCGCCTGCGTGACAGGATTGGTGTTGTGGATACGGTCGCTGGAAGTGGTGGCCGACATGTCCTTTTCCTGAACACGCGCCGCGCAGGACAAAACAAAAAGCCCTTCGAATTTTCGAAGGGCTTTTTGTTTGCAGCGATCAAGGCCGCCCGCGAACGGCTCGCGCCTTACTTCTTCTTGCGGTAGGAATCGTGGCAGGCCTTGCAGCTTGCGCCGACATCACCGAAGGCCGCGCGCAGCTTGTCCAGATCGCCTGCGTCAGCAGCTGCTGACAGCTTCACGATGTTGTCCTGGAACGCTTGCTGCTTTTGCTTGAAACCTGCGGCGTCGCTCCAGATTTCGGGGCGGGCATCGCCGCCTTCCGTACCCGGACCGAAAGCCGTCCACGGCAGCGCCGACAAGGTCTTCAACACTTCAACGTTGGCCTTGATCTGCGCGGCATCGTAGGGCGCCTGGCCCTTGACCACCGGCGTCATGCGCCCGAAATGCGAGGCCATCAGCGTCAACGCCGATTGGCGGTACTTGACCGCATCTTCGGGCTTGGCGAACTGCGCCGACGCGGTCGTCGCCAACAGCGGCCCAACGGTCATACAGGCCAACGCGGCAAGCGTGGACAACTTCTTCATTGCAATCTCCCGTGAGAACAACAAGGATGCCGCGCGCATGACGCGCGCGGCATGGCGACTATACCGCCCGAGCCAGCTCGGCGGCCAGCCCGATGTACGAGCGGGGGGTCATCGCCAGCAGACGGGCCTTGGGTTCTTCCGGCAGCGCCAGGCCCTGGATGAATTCTCGCAGGGCTTCTTCGGTGATGCCCTTGCCGCGCGTCAAGGCCTTGAGTTGTTCGTACGGTTGCGGCAGGCCATAGCGGCGCATCACGGTTTGAACCGGTTCGGCCAGCACTTCCCAGCACGCGTCGATGTCGGCGTCGATGGCGGCCGTGTTGACTTCCAGCTTGCCCAGGCCGCGCATGCACGCGTCCCATGCCACCAGGCAATAGCCCAGGCCCACGCCCAGGTTGCGCAGCACGGTGGAGTCGGTCAGGTCGCGCTGCCAGCGGGAGATCGGCAGCTTGTCGGCCAGGTGGCGCAACACGGCGTTGGCCAGGCCCAGATTGCCTTCGGAGTTTTCGAAGTCGATCGGGTTGACCTTGTGCGGCATGGTCGACGAGCCGACCTCGCCTTCTTTCAGGCGCTGCTTGAAGTAGCCCAGCGCCACGTAGCCCCAGACGTCACGGTCCAGATCCAGGACGATGATGTTGGCGCGCGTGATGGCGTCAAACAAGGCCGACATCCAGTCATGCGGTTCGATCTGGATGGTGTGGCGGTTCTGGGTCAGGCCCAGGCCGGACAGCACGCGCTGGCTGAAAGCGGGCCAGTCGATTTCCGGATAGGCGGACAGGTGGGCATTGTAGTTGCCGGTGGCGCCGTTCAGCTTGGCCAGCGGTTCGACGGCTTCAACGGCGGCGATGGCGCGGTTCAGGCGCGCGGCCACGTTGGCGAATTCCTTGCCCAGCGTGGTCGGGCTGGCCGGCTGGCCGTGCGTGCGCGACAGCATCGGCTGGTCAGCCTGGGCCACGGCCATGTCGTTCAGCTTGGCGGCCAGTTCACGCAGGCGCGGCACCACAACCTGATCGCGGGCGCGCGACAGCATCAGCGCGTGCGAGGTGTTGTTGATGTCTTCAGAGGTGCAGGCAAAGTGGATGAACTCGGCGGCGCGGGCCAGCTCGGCGTCATCGGCCACTTTTTCCTTCAGCCAGTACTCAACGGCCTTCACGTCATGGTTCGTGACGCGTTCGATGTCCTTGATGCGGGCGGCGTCGGATTCCGAAAAGTCCTGCACCAGCTGTTGCAGGCGCTGGCGGGCGGCTTCAGAGAACGAGGGCAGCTCGGGCAGGCCGGCGTCGGACAGGGCGACGAGCCACGCCACCTCGACTTCGACACGGTGCGCCATGAAGCCGGCTTCGGACAGCAGACCGCGCAGCGCGTCGCTCCGGGAAGCGTAACGGCCATCCAATGGCGAAAGGGCATTCAGTTGGCTCAATTGATCGGCGATTTGCATGGTCTGGAGAAGAAATAGCTACGGATGGGAAAACCCGACGATTTTATCATCCGAGGGCGCGCAACATTGTGGCAAACTGGCGAAGATTCCGGCCGGCGGCCGGTTAGACCGTCATACGGCCTGCTATACTTCGGCCGCTTTTCGACTCCGCTTGTGACTCCATGAAACTGATCGGCTCGCTTACCAGTCCATACGTACGCAAAGTGCGTATCGTCATGGCCGAGAAAAAGCTGGACTACCGGCTTGAACTCGAAAACGTCTGGTCCGCCGACACGCAGATCCAAACGTACAACCCGCTGGGCAAGGTTCCCTGCCTGGTCATGGAAGACGGCGGCGCGCTGTTCGATTCGCGCGTCATCGTCGAATACGTGGACACCCTGTCTCCCGTTGCCCGCCTGATCCCGCAGCAGGGCCGCGACCGCGCGGCTGTGAAGTGCTGGGAAGCCATTGCAGACGGCGTGCTGGATGCGTGCGTGGCTATCGTCAAGGAAAACCAGCGCCCCGAGGCGCAACGCAGCCCGGAATGGATTGAACGCCAGTTCAGCAAAATCCACGCCAGTCTCGACGCCATGAACAAGAGCCTGGGCGAAAACGCGCACTGTATGGGCATCAACTACAGCCTGGCCGACATCGCCGTCGGCTGCGCGCTGGGCTACCTGGACCTGCGCTTCGCCGAGCTTGACTGGCGTGCCAACCACCTGAACCTGGCCCGCCTGTACGACAAGCTGTCCCAGCGCCAATCGTTCCTCGACACGGTTCCCAAGACCGCCTGACCGCCACAGACCGCCCATCCACGATGGGCGCCTGATAAGACATCGGCCGCATTGCGGCCGATTTTCATTGCGGCGGCCGACAGATTCCGGCCGCGTATTGTCGAACCCGCGCTATTGGGCGGCAAACGTCTGCCAGGCCTTGAACAACATGTAGGCGGCCAGGGCGAACAGCAGGCAGGCGAACACGCGCTTCAAGGTTTGCACGGGCAGGCGGTGCGCCATGCGCGCGCCCATCGGCGCCGTCAGCACGCTGGTGCACACCAGCGCCAGCAACGCCGGCCAATAGATATAGCCCAGCATGCCGGGGCGCGATGCGCCTTCGTTCAGGCCCGACACCACATAGCCCACGCTATTGGCCAGCGCAATGGGAAAGCCCAGCGCGGCCGACGTCGACACGGCGTTATGCAAGGCCACGTTGCACCAGACCATGAACGGCACGGACAGGAAACCGCCGCCCGCCCCCACCAGGCCCGACAGGAAACCGATGCCTGCCCCGGCCGCGCTGGTGCCCACCACGCCAGGCATCTGGCGCGCCGGCTTGGGCTTTTTGTTGCGCAGCATGCTCCAGCCCGAATAGCCCACGAACAGCGCGAAGAACAGCGACAGCCACAAGGTGCTGAGCGCGGCGAACACCGCCCCGCCCGACACCAGCCCGCCGATGATGATGCCCGGCGCCATCGCCCACACGATGTTCCATTTGATGGTGCCCCGCTGCTGGTGCGCCCGGACGCTGGACACAGAGGTGAACAAGATGGACGTCATCGACGTGGCGATGGCCGCGTGCACGACCAGATCAGCCGGCATGCCCTGCCAGGCGAACAGCATCGTCAGGAACGGCACCAGCAGCATCCCGCCGCCAATGCCCAGCAGCCCCGCGGCAAACCCCACCACCGCGCCCAACACCAGCAGGCAAATCAACATCGACACATCCACAACCGTCTCCTCTCGTTTTGTTTTGAATACTTGCTTCTCATGAACAAGGCCCCGCAGGGATCACACCCGCGGGGCCTTGTCCGGACCCACACGCACCAGACGGCAGCGTCCTTTACAGGATGATGCCGCCGCCCAGGCAAACCTCGCCATCGTAAAGCACAGCCGACTGCCCGGGCGTCACGGCCCACTGCGGCTCGGTGAAATCCAGCGCAAAGGTATCGCCTTCGGCGCGCGCCAGGCGGCAAGCGGCGTCCGCCTGACGGTAGCGCGTCTTGGCGCCATAGCTGGCGATGGCGGGCGGATGCCCGGCCACCCAACTGGCGTCTTGCGCCTGCAACTGGCCCGACAGCAGCCAGGGGTGGTCATGCCCCTGCACCACGTAAAGAATGTTGCGCTCCAGATCCTTGCGCGCCACGTACCAGGCTTCAGCCGTGCCATCTTCACGCTGACGGCCCTTCACGCCGCCCACGCCCAGGCCCTTGCGCTGCCCCAGCGTATAGAACGACAAGCCCTCGTGGCGCCCGACCTTCTGGCCTTCGGGCGTCAGGATCGGACCCGGCTCGGTCGGCAGATAGCGGTTCAGGAATTCGCGGAACGGGCGTTCGCCGATGAAGCAGATCCCCGTGGAATCCTTCTTGGCCGCGTTGTGCAAGCCGATCTCGTGCGCAATGCGCCGCACTTCGGTCTTGTGGATTTCCCCCAGCGGAAACAGTGTGCGCGACAGCTGCGCCTGATTCAGCCGATGCAGGAAGTAGCTTTGGTCCTTGGACGCATCCAGCGCTTTCAATAGCTGGAACTGCGTGCCGCCGCCGTCTGCCGGCACCTCGCGCACCCGCGCGTAATGACCGGTGGCGATGTGCTCGGCGCCCAACGCCATGGCGTGGTCCAAGAACGCCTTGAACTTGATCTCGGCGTTGCACAGCACGTCAGGGTTGGGCGTGCGGCCCGCGGAATACTCGCGCAGGAATTCCGCAAACACGCGGTCTTTATATTCGGCGGCGAAGTTGACGAACTCGAAGTCCACGCCCACCAGGTCGGCGACGCTGGCGGCGTCAAGCAGATCCTGGCGGGTGGAGCAGTATTCGGAATCGTCGTCGTCTTCCCAGTTCTTCATGAACAGGCCAACGACGTCATAGCCTTGCTGTTTGAGCAGCCACGCGGTGACCGAAGAATCGACCCCGCCCGACATGCCGACCACAACGCGGCCTTTCTTGGTGGATATTTGACTCATGATGGCGCTTATTTTAAATCGGACACGGCATCTTCCCGCGGCTGCGGCTCAGCCGCCCGCGAGACTTCCATCAGCCAGGTGCGAAAGGCCTGCAACGTAGGCAGGTTGGCCTTCTGCTCGGGATAGCACAGGTAATAGCCCATGCGCGCGCGGATGGGCAGCTGGATGGCGACGGCCAGCTTGCCGTCGCGCAGTTCGTCTTCGATCAGGCAACGCGGAATCAGCGCAACGCCAAACCCCGCCGCGGCCGCCTGCGACAAGAGCGCGTACTGATCAAAGCGCGCCCCCTCCAGGCTGCGGCGCGAATCGCATCCAGCTTGCTCGAACCAGTCGCGCCAGCCTTCCAGCGCCGACGTGTGGTGCAGCAGCGGATACGCCAGCAACGCTTCCGGCGACGGGCAGCCGCCAGGGATCAGGCGCGGGCTACAGACGGGCACGATCTCTCGTCCAACGATGTAGTCAGACCCGCTGCCCGGCCACAACCCTTCGCCAAAGCGCACGGCGGCATCCAGTTCCGGCGTCGAAAAATCGTAGCCCTGGCGATGCGGCAGAAACTCTACGTGGATGTCGGGGCGCAGGCGCATGAAGGCGGTAAGCCGCGGGATCAGCCAGCGCGCGCCGAAGGTCGGCATACAGGTCAGGTTAAGGGTGCCGCCCTGCCCCTGATGCGCAATCAGCTCTACGGTTGCGGCCTCGATCTGGCCCAGCCCCGCCTGAATCTTCGTCAGATAGCTGCGGCCCGCTTCGGTCAGGACCAGGCCTTGCCTGATCCGCAGGAATAGTTCGACGCCGACGAACTCTTCCAGATGTTTCACCTGTTTACTGACGGCGCCCTGCGTCACACACAGTTCCTGCGCCGCGCGCGTGAAGCTGCTGTGTCTGGCGGCCACTTCAAAGGCCTGCAGATCGGTTAAAGAGGGACAGAAACGTCGCATGGTTCGCCCCCACGCATGGGTGGGGCTCCGGCCCGGCAGATCAGCGAAACGTGCCGGAAAAGTTACACAAAAGTAACGCCGGGACGGTGACGCCAACAGAGAGGCATGAAAAAAAGTCATAGCTTACGGAGAAACTTTCGTTTGCGCAAACCGCCCCGCCAGGAAAGAATCATTGCGTTTGCGTCTGCCTTTGCGCATCCGCTTTCCATTTATTAGGGGAATTCATGCAACGCCGTAATGTAGTCCTGGGCCTCTGTGTCGCTGCTGCGACCTTGGCCACGCCGCTGATCTCGGGTATCGCGCACGCTGAAGATGCGTATCCGAGCAAGCCCATCCGCCTGATCGTTCCCTTCCCGCCCGGGGGCACCACCGACATCGTCGGCCGCCTGTTCGCGGACAAGCTGGGCAAGGAACTGGGTCAGACCGTTGTGGTGGAAAACCGCGGCGGCGCCGGCGGCTCGATCGGCAGCGCATTCGTCGCCAGCAGCGCGCCCGACGGCTACGTGCTGGGCATCGCTACCGTCAGCACGCACGGCATCAACCCGGCCATCTACCCGAACCTGCCGTTCGATGGCGAGAAGGACTTCACGCCGATCTCGAACCTGGCGGCCGTGCCGAACATCATGACGATCAACCCGAAGGTGCAGGCCAAGAACATGGCCGAGTTCATCACGCTGGCCAAAAGCCAGCCGGGCAAGCTGACGTACGCATCGGCCGGCAACGGTTCGGTCTCGCACATGATGGGCGAACTGTTCAAGATGGCCTCGGGCACCGACCTGATGCACGTTCCGTACCGTGGCGTGGGCCCGGCGCTGAACGACGCGCTGGCCGGCCAGGTCGACGTCATGTATGACAACCTGCCGTCCACGCTGCCGCACGTGCAGTCCGGCCGTCTGATCGCCATGGCCGTTGCTTCGCCGAAGCGCGTGGCCAGCCTGCCCAACGTGCCCACGTTCGCCGAAGCCGGCCTGCCGGCCGTGAACGACGCGTCCTGGTTCGGTCTGGTTGCCCCGGCCAAGCTGCCGGAGCCGATTCTGGCCAAGCTGAACGCCGCCGTGCAGAAGGTCAGCGCGGAAGCCGACGTCAAGTCGCGCCTGGAAGCGCTGGGTGCTGAACCCGCCGCCAACAGCTCGGCCGACTTCGGCAAGCAGATCGCCGCTGAAATCGCCAAGAACAAGCGCATCGCCAAAGAAGCCAACGTGAAGATCGACTAAGCGATCTTCGGCCCCCACCGCGCAAGCTTGTGCGGCGGGGGCCTCCGATTCACGAACGCAACACCTCTATATGCGAATTACCCAACCCCTGTCTTACCGGCTCGACCTTCCGCAGCAATATCCGGATTCGGAACCCTCGGCCCCGCTTGTGCTGGACTCTCCGCACAGCGGCACCGCCTACCCTCCCGATTTCGCGGCCGCGGTGGACTTTGGCGCACTGCGCACTGCCGAGGACACCTGGGTTGACGACCTGTGGGGCGACGCGCTGGACATGGGCGTGCCGATGATTGCCGCCGCGTTTCCGCGCGCCTACATCGACGCCAACCGCGCCCCCGACGAGATCGACGAACTGCTGCTGGACGAAGCCTGGCCCGATGCCATCAACGCATCGCCCAAGGTCAAGCTGGGCAAGGGCCTGATCTGGCGCATGCTGGATGACGGCACCCCGCTGTACAACCGCAAGCTGACGGTGGAAGAAGTGCGCCACCGCATCAACGCCTGCTGGAAGCCGTACCACGCGGCGCTTGGCCAAGTGCTGGATTCGGCACACCAGAAATTCGGCAAGGTCTGGCACATCAACTGCCACTCCATGCCCAGCGTCGCCGGCGCTTTCGCCACCGACCGCCCCGGCTTGGTCCACCCCGACTTCGTGCTGGGCGACCGCGACGGCAGCACCAGCGACCCGGCCTTCCGCGAATTCATCGCGGCCTGGCTGCGCGAACGCGGCTACAACGTGACGGTGAACGATCCCTACAAGGGCGTCGAACTGGTGCGCGCCTTTGGCCGCCCGCAAGAAGGCCGCCACAGCTTGCAGATCGAAATCAACCGCAAGCTGTATATGGACGAAGTCACGCTGCGTCCGACGGAAAACTATGGCCGCCTGAAGGCCGATCTGCGCGACCTTACCGCTGCGCTGATCAACTGGACTCGCGCGCAAACGGCCTGACGCCGGACGTTTGCGAGCAAGTGCCGGCCAGCGGCGTGGTAAGACTGGCCGGAGCAAGTGGGGGTGTAAACCCCGAGCCCCATGGTTCGCCATGGGGCTTTTTTTTTGCCCGGCAAACAGAGGACTCATCAGCCCGCCGCAGGGCCGCCCCAAGGCGGCCTCGCCCCGCTCGGGAGGCAGCAAGCGAATGCAATGAGCGCAGCGTGGGGGCATTAACGTGTATAACTACGGCGAACCTTCTGAGGAGAGGCGTCGATGCACATCGGGATACCAAAAGAGACCCGAGACGGGGAAACCCGTGTCGCAGCAACACCGGAGACCGTCAAGAAGTACGTAGGCGGCAAACACACCGTTGTCGTGGAGCGTGGGGCCGGCACCGCCGCCCGCTTTCTGGATGACGCCTATGAGGCCGCGGGCGCTACGCTCGGTTCCGCCCAGGATGCGCTGGGCGCGGAACTCGTCTTGAAGGTTCGCGCGCCCTCTTCCGCTGAATTGCCCCAGATGAAATCGGGCGCTGTCGTCATCGGCATGCTTGATCCGTTCGACGCCGAAGGCCTGGAACAGATGGCCGCGGCAGGACTCGTCGGATTCGCGCTGGAAGCCGCGCCCCGCATCACTCGTGCGCAAAGCCTGGACGTGCTGTCGTCCCAGGCCAATTTGGCCGGCTACAAGGCCGTGCTGCTCGCCGCGCACCACTACGGCCGGCTGATTCCCATGATGATGACCGCCGCCGGCACCTTGAAAGCCGCGCGCGCCGTCGTGCTGGGCACCGGGGTGGCGGGCTTGCAGGCCATCGCCACGGCCAAGCGGCTGGGTGCGGTGGTCGAAGCCTCTGACGTGCGGCCCGCCGCGCGCGAGCAAGTCGAGTCGCTGGGCGCCAAGTTCATCGACGTGCCTTTCGAAACCGATGAAGAACGCGAGATCGCCCAAGGCACCGGCGGCTACGCGCGCGCCATGCCGCCCAGCTGGATGGCGCGGCAGGCGGCGCTGGTGTCCGAACGCTGCAAGCAGGCCGACCTTGTCATTACCACCGCGCTGATTCCCGGGCGGCCAGCCCCCACGCTCGTCTCGGCGGAAACCGTTGCGGCCATGAAGCCGGGTTCGGTACTGGTGGACCTGGCGGTCGAACGCGGCGGCAACTGCCCCTTGTCAGAGAAAGGCCTGGTGGTGGAAAAGCATGGCGTGACGATCATCGGGCTGACCAACCTGCCCGGCCTGGTCGCCACGGATGCCTCCGCGCTCTATGCGCGCAACATCCAGGATTTTCTGAAGCTCATCATCAATGCGGACGGCGCGCTGGCGATCCAGCGCGACGATGAAATCGTGGCGGCCTGCCTGGTGTGCGAAGGCGGCAATGTGTTGCGGAGAACCTGAACATGGAAGCGATCAACCCCACCCTGATGAACCTCATCATCTTCGTGCTGGCCATCTATGTCGGCTATCACGTCGTGTGGAACGTCACGCCCGCCTTGCACACGCCGCTGATGGCGGTCACCAACGCCATCTCGGCAATCATCATCGTGGGCGCCATGCTGGCCGCCGCGCTGACTGAAGGCGGGCTTGCGCGCGGCATGGGCGTGTTCGCCGTGGCGCTGGCTGCGGTAAATGTGTTCGGCGGCTTCCTCGTCACGCGCCGCATGCTTGAAATGTTCAAGAAAAAGGACAGAAAGCCGGGCAAGGAGGAAGCGAAATGATCTCGCTGAACCTCGTCACCCTGCTTTATCTGATTGCGTCCGTCTGCTTCATCCAGGCGCTCAAGGGCCTGTCGCATCCCACGACGTCCCGGCTGGGCAACGCGTTCGGCATGGCCGGCATGGCGATTGCCGTGCTGACCACGGCAGCGCTGATTGTGGGGCTGGCGCGTGAAGGCGCCGCCACAATCGGGCTGGGCTGGGTCGTGCTGGGCCTGCTGGTCGGCGGCACCATCGGCACCGTGATGGCCCGCCGCGTCGAGATGACGAAGATGCCCGAACTGGTTGCGTTCATGCACAGCATGATCGGCTTGGCGGCGGTTGCCATCGCTGTCGCCGTGGTGGCGGAGCCGCATGCGTTCGGCATTGTCGCCGCCGGCATGCTGATTCCCACCGGCAACCGCTTCGAGCTGTTCATCGGCACGTTTGTGGGAGCCATCACGTTCTCGGGCTCGGTCATCGCGTTTGGAAAACTGTCGGGCAAGTACAAGTTCCGGCTGTTCCAGGGCGCACCCGTCGTGTTCCCTGGCCAGCACATGCTGAATCTGGCGCTTGCGCTGGCGATGCTGGCCTGCGGTGTGTGGTTCATGCTGACGCAGGAATGGACGCCCTTCATCATCATGACGCTGATCGCGTTTGTGCTGGGCGTGCTGATCATCATCCCGATTGGCGGCGCGGACATGCCCGTGGTGGTGTCCATGCTGAACAGCTATTCGGGTTGGGCGGCGGCCGGCATCGGCTTTTCGCTGAACAACCCGATGCTGATCATCGCCGGTTCGCTGGTGGGTTCGTCAGGCGCGATTCTGTCTTACATCATGTGCAAGGCGATGAACCGGTCGTTCTTCAACGTGATCCTGGGCGGCTTTGGCGGCCAGGCGGGCGGCGCGGCGGATGCGGGCGGCGGGCAGCAGCGCAGCGTCAAGTCAGGCAGCGCGGACGACGCCGCTTTCCTGATGACCAATGCCGAAAGCGTGACCATCGTGCCGGGCTACGGCCTGGCGGTGGCGCGCGCTCAGCACGCGTTGAAGGAACTGGCCACCAAGCTCACCGAGCGCGGCGTGACAGTCAAGTACGCCATCCACCCCGTCGCGGGCCGCATGCCGGGCCATATGAACGTGCTGCTGGCCGAGGCCGAAGTGCCGTACGACCAGGTCTTCGAAATGGAAGACATCAACAGCGAGTTTGCGCAGACCGACGTGGTGCTGGTGCTGGGCGCGAACGACGTGGTCAACCCGGCCGCGAAGAACGATCCCAAGTCGCCCATTGCCGGCATGCCGATTCTGGAAGCCTACAAGGCGCGCACGGTCATCGTGAACAAGCGCTCGATGGCGTCCGGCTACGCGGGGCTGGACAACGAACTCTTCTACATGGACCGGACGATGATGGTGTTCGGCGATGCGAAGAAGGTGCTGGAAGATATGGTCAAGGCGGTGGAGTAAACCGCCCGGGTCCACGAATGCCTGATATCAGGCGTTCGTGGACGTTTGCAGTTGCGCATCCACCACTTCCACCCAATGCCGCACCGGCGTGTCGGTGCCGCTTTGCAAATGGCCAATGCAGCCGATGTTGGCCGACAGAATCACATCCGGCCCGCTCGCCGTGATAGCGCCCAGCTTGCGGTCGCGCAGCTCCAGCGCAATCTCCGGGTTCAGCACCGAGTACGCCCCCGCCGATCCGCAGCACAAATGCTTGTCGGCAAACGGCAGCAGCTCGAATCCCAAGTCCACAAGCAAACGCTCCGACAGCGGCCGCAGCCCCTGCCAATGCTGCAACGTGCACGGCGGATGAAACGCCGCGCGCGTTCCCGGCGCCAGGCGCGCGCGCAGTTGTTCCGCATGCGGCGCGACAATTTCCGCCACGTCCTTCACCAGCGCCACGATGTCCGCGGCCTTCTGCGCGTAGGCCGGATCATGCTTCAAATGGTGCGCATATTCCTTCACCATGGCGCCGCAGCCCGACGCGTTCATCACAATGGCCTCAACCGCCCCGTCTTGCACCAGCGGCCACCACGCGTCGACATTGGCGCGCATCTGCGCCAGCGCCTCGTCTTGCGCATCCAGGTGAAAACTGACCGCGCCGCAGCAGCCCGCGCCCGGCGCCAGCCGCGCGCCGATGCCCACGGCATCCAGCACGCGAATGGTGGCGGCGTCGATTGTCGGCATCATCGCCGGCTGCACGCAGCCCGTCAGCATCAGCACTTGGCGCGGGTGCGCCGCCACGTCAGGCAACGCACCGGCATCGCGGCGTTCCGGCACCTTGCGTTTAAGCGCGTCGGGCAGCAGGCCGCGCATGGCTTGGCCCACCCGCATCGCTGGCGCGAACAACGGCGACAGCATGGTCCGGCGCAGCAGATTGCGCTTGGTTTTGTCCGCCCAGGAACGCGGCACGCGCTCGTCCACGATCTTGCGGCCAATGTCGATCAGATGACCGTACTCCACCCCCGACGGACATGTGGTTTCGCAATTGCGGCAGGTCAGGCACCGGTCCAAGTGTTGTTGGGTGGACTGCGTGGGTTCAGCGCCTTCCAGCACCTGCTTGATCAAGTAGATGCGCCCGCGCGGGCTGTCCAGCTCGTCGCCCAGTACCTGATAGGTCGGACAGGTGGCCGTGCAGAAGCCGCAATGCACGCACCGCCGCAGAATGGCGTCGGCCTCGTTGCCCAGCTCGGTGTCGCGGGCCCAGGATGCCAGGTTGGTTTGCATGATGCGCTATAGCTCCAGGACCAGGCGGCCGGGGTTGAACAAACTGGCGGGATCGAGCTCCTGCTTGAGCCGGCGCGTAATCAACGCGACGCCCGGCGCAAGCGGATGGAACACGCCATCGGCTGGCGGTTGGAGATGGCCCGCACGAAACAGCGTGGCGTGGCCGCCCAAGCGCGCGGCGATCTCCCGCAGCTCGGTGGCGTCATAAGGACCGGTCAGCCAGCGCTGTCCGCCCCCCCATTCGATGAGCGTCGGCCCCAGCGCCAGCGCGGCGGCCGTCGGCGGCAATGCCAGGCGCCACAACGGCCGGTCTGGCGCAAAAAATTCGTGGGTCTGTTCGCGCAACGCGCGCCACCAGGCTTGCGCGGCATCAGGCTCCATCGGGTCGCCGCCTACCACTTGCCGCGCGCTGGCGATGGCGGGCGGCGCGCCCGACAGCCGCACGTGCATCGCGCCCTGGCCGTCGCCATCGCCGCCCGTCCAACTGGTGGCGGAAATGGGCAGCGGCTTGCCGCGCCACAAGGCAAAACTGGCCAGCGCTTGCGCTTGGGTCGCGGGCAGCACCAGCGTCAGTTCTTCCATGGGACGCGGCACAACCTTCATCGACACATCAAGAATGGCGCCGAAGATGCCGTGCGATCCGGCCAATAGCCGCGACACGTCGTACCCCGCTACGTTCTTCATGACCTCGCCGCCAAACGACAGGACGCGCCCTTCCGAATCCAGCAATCGCGTTCCCAGGATGAAGTCGCGCAGCGCGCCCGCGCTCATGCGGCGCGGGCCGGACAACCCTGCCGCCACGCAGCCGCCTACGGTTGCGGACTCGCCAAAATGCGGCGGTTCGAAAGCCAGCATCTGACCGTTCTCGGCCAAGGCCGCCTCCAGTTCGGCTAACGGCGTGCCTGCGCGCACGGTCACCACCAGTTCAGAAGGGTGATAACTGACGATGCCGCGATACGGCGTCATGTCCAGCAGGCAGTGGCCGTCTTGCGGCGTTACCGGGCGGTAGTTGCCATAAAACGCCTTGCTGCCGCCCCCCATCACAAACAAAGGCTTGTGACCGGCACGGGCGGTCATGACCTGGTCGCACAATTCCGACAGGACAAAATCCATAGGAGATACGTCCTAGAAACGGGCGAGATCGGGGAAGCGCATCTCACCCGCATGGACGTGCATCTTGCCGTATTCGGCGCAGCGGGCCAGCGTGGGAATGACTTTTTCAGGATTCAGCAGGCACGGCGGATCAAACGCCCGCTTGACCGCCAGGAACGCGTCGAGTTCTTCGCGAGAGAATTGCACGCACATTTGATTTATCTTCTCCATACCCACACCGTGCTCTCCGGTCACGGTTCCTCCTACCTGCACGCACAGCTCAAGAATGGCCGCACCGAATTTCTCGGCGCGCTCCACCTCGTCCGGCTTATTTGAATCGAACAGAATCAGCGGATGCAGATTGCCGTCGCCCGCATGGAACACGTTGGCGCAGCGCAACCCGAACTCATCTTCCATCTGTTCAATGGCGCCCAGCACGCGCGCCAGATGGCGGCGCGGAATCGTGCCGTCCATGCAGTAATAATCGGGTGACACGCGCCCCGCAGCCGGAAACGCGTTCTTGCGGCCCGCCCAGAATTTCAGGCGCTCGGCTTCAGACGTGGACACCTGGCAGCGCGTGGCGCCGGCGTCGCGAAACACCGCTTCCATGCGCGCGATTTCGTGCGCGACTTCTTCAGGCGTGCCATCGGACTCGCACAGCAAAATGGCTTGCGCGTCCATGTCGTAGCCGGCGCACACGAAGGGTTCGACCATGTGGGTCGCGCGGCGGTCCATCATTTCCAGGCCGGCGGGAATCATGCCCGCCGCGATCACTTGCGTGACCGCATTGCCCGCCGCTTCCACGCTGGAAAAGCTGGCCATGACGACCTGGGCGCAGGCCGGCTTCGGTATCAGTTTGACGGTCACTTCGGTGACCACGCCCAGCATGCCTTCGGAGCCGATAAACACAGACAGCAAATCCAGGCCCGGCGCATCCGGCGCTTCGGAACCCAGTTCAACAATGTCGCCATCGATGGTGACCACGCGCACACGCAGCACGTTGTGTACGGTGAGCCCGTACTTCAGGCAATGCACGCCGCCGGAATTCTCGGCCACGTTGCCGCCAATGGAACAGGCAATCTGGCTGGACGGGTCAGGTGCGTAGTACAGGCCATAAGGCGATGCCGCTTCGGAAATGGCCAGGTTGCGCACGCCAGGCTGCACGACGGCGGTGGCGCTGGCCAGATCGATATGCTTGATGCGGTTGAATTTGGACAGGCCCAACAGCACGCCCTGGCTGTGCGGCATGGCGCCGCCAGACAGGCCGGTGCCTGCGCCACGCGCGACGATGGGCGCGTTCAGGCGCTTGCAGATCCGCATGACGGCCTGCACCTGCTCTTCGGTTTCGGGTAATGCCACAACAGCCGGCAGCGCGCGATACAACGACAGCCCGTCGCACTCGTAGGGACGGGTATCTTCTTCGCGAAACAACACGCAGTGCGCGGGCAACGCGGCCGACAACGCCTCGATGAGCTGCTGCAACGAATAAGGCGCCTGCACTTGTGCCAGGCCGGTTTCGACCAGTGAATTCATGAGCGCAACAATAGCGCGAGCGCTCTGTTAAAACAGGCCGGGATTTACCCGCATCCATGCAACGACCGGGGCAAAGCGACACGTAACCAGCCGTAATAGGTGCGATTTTTGTCGCTGAAAAGCCGCACGCAATCAGGCGGAATAATCCAGCAGCGCCAGTTTTCGGGAGATGGCGGCGCAGGTGTCGACCAGCGGCTGGATATAACTGTCCACCCGGTTTTCGCTCATGCGAAATGCCGGAATGCTCAAACTGACGCACGCCACGGGCTGGCCCTGCTTGTCGGTAATGGCGCAACCGAAGCAGAAGATGTCCTTCTCGTTTTCTTCGCGGTCTTCCGCAAACCCCTGGCGGCGGATCTGCTCAAGCTCTTTGCGCAACGCGTCCGGCGTGCGCAGCGTGGCCGCGGTGAACACCTTGAAATCCAAGGTTTGAATGATGGCGTCACGCGCGTCGGGGTCCAGATGCGCCAGATACGCTTTGCCGACCGAACTGGAATACATCGTGACGCGGCTGCCCAGGCGCGAATTCATGCGAACCGCCTTCGGGCTTTCGAGCTTGTCGATGTAGGTCATCTCGGCGCGGTCCGGCACCGCCAGATGCACGGTCTCTTGCGTGTGCGCTTTAAGATCGAACAGATGGTCTTTGCACAGTTGCCGGATGTCGGAACTTTCCAGCGCACGGCTCGCCAGGCTGACCAGCCGCGGCCCCAAGCCAAACGTCTGGCCGTTGCGCTGCTGCACGATCAATTGTTCGGCCAGCAGCGCATCGACGATGCGGTAAATAGTGGGCCGCGGGTAGTCCAGCCGGGCGCTCAGTTCGTTCACCGTCCAAGCCGTTTCGCCGCTGGATGCGATGACATCCAGCACGCGCATGAACTTGGAAAACGAGGCCGTGCCGGCGACCGGCTTGGCGCTGGAGGCGGGGCTTGACGAAGGCTTGTCGCGAGCGATTTTCACGCGGGTCAGGTTACCATGTAGCCCCCGTCCACCGGCATCACCACCCCCGTCATAAAGGCGGCGGCAGGCGAACACAAGAACACGACGGCTTGCGCCACATCGGCGGGCAGCCCCCAGCGTTTCAGCGGTGTGCGTTCCAGAATGCGCGAGGCGCGCGCGGGATCGTTTTGCAGCGCTTGCGTCAACGGCGTGGCGATCCAGCCCGGCGCCACCGCGTTCACGCGGATGCCCGCATCCGCGTAGGCAATGGCCAAGGACTTGGTCAGTTGCGCCACCCCGCCCTTGCTGGCGCTATACGCCGGCACCAGCCCGCCCCCAAAAAAGCTCAGCATCGACGCCGTGTTGACGATGCAACCCTGGGCGCGCGCCAATTGCGGGTGCAAGGCTTCGCACACGCGCATGGTGCCCGTCAGGTTGATGTCCAGCACACGTTCGAACACCGGCAGCTTGAATTCTTCTTGCCGGAAGATCACGCCCGCGCAGTTGATGAGCATGTCCACGCGGTCCAGCGTAGCGGCAAACGCCGCCACGTTTTCCGCATGCGTGACGTCCACCGTCACCACCTCGACGCCCGCAGGCGGCGCGTCAGACGAAGGCAAGCCCACCGCAATCACACGCGCGCCCAATCGTGCCAGGGCCTCGGCCACGCCATGGCCCAGGCCTTGCGTGCCGCCAGTCACCACGGCGGTCTTGCCCTTGAACAAGTCAGTCTGAAAACTCATGGGGGATGTCCTCAGCGCACGAATTGGTCGACGTAGTCTGTACCCAGGCCCACGCTTTCGTAGTGCTTGCGGCACATGTCCAGCTTGGTGAACACGTCTTCGTATCCGGTGTGGCGGCCTTCGCTGTCGCAGTAATACATGACGCCGTTGACCTGAAACATGGTGATCATTTCTTCCACGTCGTCAGGCACATACAAGGTATGCGTTTCGCCCGGCGGCTCGAAGACGTAGCTGCCTTCGCGCGCGATCCAGTCGTGTTCCAGATAGCGCCACGATCCCTTGATGACGTAGCCGTGCACCGCCTGGGGATGGCGGTGGCAGCTCAGCACGCCCGACTTGCGCACGCGCAACAGGTTCATCCAATAACCCTGCGACACGTTCAGACAGAGCGGCCGGAACCAGACGTTGTCGGCCTGCGGCACCCAGACGCGCTCGTCATCCGGAATGACGCTTGGCACGACGATGTCGGGCAACGCTTCCTTGGGGTTGGGGTAACGGTATGGGGTGGGGATAGCAGATGTCGTCGTCATCGCGGCTCACTTGATGCTCAAGGTTTTCAGGACCTGAGCGTAATCAGCGGTCTCGGCCGCCATCTTCTTTTCGAAGGTGTCGCTATCGGCGTACACATAGCCCAGGTTCTGCGCCTTGATCGCCGAGATCAGTTGCGGGTCCTGCGCCACCTTTTCAAAAACTTCCTTCAGCTTGGTCACCGTTGCGGGGGGCATGCCCTTGGGGCCGGCTATGCCGCGCCAGGTGCCATAGGCCACATCCAGGCCCTTCTCTTTCGCGGTGGGCACGTCGGGAAATTCGGGCACGCGCTTGTCGCTCATCAAAACCAGCAGCCGCAGCTTGCCGGACCGCACATATTCCGAGGCCTCGGCGGGGCTCGTCGCCACCGCATCCAGCTGGCCGCCCAACAGGTTCAGCAGCGCAGGCCCCGAACCGGGAAACGGAATGTGCGTGAAGCGCGTGTCCGACTTCACTTCGAACGCGCTGAGCGCCACGTCGTAGATGGAACCCGTGCCGGACGTGCCCACATTCAAGGTAGCGGGCGCCTTCTTCGCGGCCGCCATGAATTGTTCCAGCGTCTGGTACGGCGAATTGGCCGGCACGACGATGGCTGCCGGGTCGGCGTTCAACTGCACCAGCGGCGTGTAATCCTTGTACGTGTGATCGAACAGGCCCAGCAGCGGCAGGATCACGAATTCCGCGGTCACAACCGTCAGCGTGTGGCCGTCGTTCTTGCTGTTCAGCACATACTTCCAGCCCACCGCCCCGCCCGCGCCGGACTTGTTCAGCACCACCATGCCCTTCGGGAAATACTGCGCCGACACTTTGGCGAAGGTGCGGGCCACGGCATCCGTGCCGCCGCCCGGCTGGAACGGCACCACCAGCGTGACGGGCTGATTCGGATAAGCATCCGCCGCCTGCGCATGCGCCGGCAACGAAGCCGTCAAGCCCGCCGCAAGCAGGCTGGCCACCATCAAGCCTTGTCTCATCAACATCCTTGTCTCCTTTGTCATGGCCGGGTTTTCTGTTGAAACCCAGTCCGCTTTGTGGGATGCGCAGACGGCATTTCTGTTTGTCCATATTGTGGACAATTGTCTACGAAAATTCAGAATAAAGGATTTGGCTTGCCGTGTCACTGGAAAACTAGCGGCGGTGGATGCAATGCGCGGGGGGCGATCAGGCAAAAAAAACCGACGGGCAAGGCCGTCGGCTTTTCGGAATTCGCGGGGAAAGGCGCGCCGCTTTCCCTTGACCCACTACCAGGACACGATCTTGCCCGGGTTCAGGATGTTGTTCGGATCAAACGCGTGCTTCAGGCTGCGCATCAAATCCAGCGCATCTTCGCCATGCTCTTCCGCCATAAATTGCATCTTGTGCAGGCCCACGCCGTGTTCGCCCGTGCAGGTGCCGTCGGCGGCAATCGCGCGGCGCACCAGATTGTGGTTGATGGTTTCCGACTCTTCCCATTCCTGGGGGTTGTCGGCGTCCAGCAGCATCAGCACGTGGAAGTTGCCGTCGCCCACGTGGCCGACGATGGTGTACGGGAAGCTGGCGCGGTCCAGTTCTTCAACCGTGTCGCGCACGCAATCCGCCAGGCGCGAGATCGGCACGCAGACGTCGGTGGTGCTGGCGCGGCAGCCGGGGCGCAGTTGCAAGCCCGCAAAGTAGGCGTTGTGACGCGCGGTCCACAGGCGGCTGCGGTCTTCGGGGCGTTCAGCCCATTCGAAGTCCATGCCGCCATGTTCGGCGGTAATGGCTTGCACGGTTTCGGCCTGCTCTTGCACACCGGCCGGGCTGCCATGGAATTCAAACACCAGCAGCGGGGTTTCGCGCAGGGTCAGCTTGCTGTACTGGTTCACCGACCGCACGCTGGCCGCGTCCATGAATTCGACGCGCGCAACCGGCACGCCCATCTGGATGATTTCGATGACGCTTTGCACGGCGTCATCCAGCGTGGGGAAGTTGCAGACGGCGGCCGACACGGCTTCGGGCTGCGGGTACAGGCGCACGGTCACTTCGGTAATGATGCCCAGCGTGCCTTCGCTGCCGATGAAGATACGCGTCAGGTCGTAGCCCGCCGACGATTTACGTGCGCGCCCGGCCGTGCGGACGATGCGGCCATCGGCGGTCACCACCGTCAGCGACATCACGTTTTCGCGCATGGTGCCGTAGCGCACGGCGTTCGTGCCCGATGCGCGCGTGGCGGCCATGCCGCCCAGGCTGGCGTCGGCGCCCGGATCAATCGGGAAGAACAAACCGGTGCTGCGAATTTCTTCGTTGAGCTGCTTGCGCAACACGCCGGCCTGCACCGTGGCGGTCAGGTCTTCGGCGTTGATCGCCAAGACCTTGTTCATCTGCGACAAGTCCAGGCTGATGCCGCCCTGGATCGCCAGGATGTGGCCTTCCAGCGACGAGCCCGCGCCGTACGGAATCAACGGAACGCGATGCTCATTGCACAGCTTGGCGACCTCGGCGACTTCTTCGGTGGTGTGCGCGAAGACTACGGCGTCCGGCAGCATGGCCGGATACGGCGATTCATCACGGCCGTGGTGTTCACGCACGGCAGAGGACTCAGACAGGCGGTCGCCAAAGCGCGCGCGCAGGGCATCCAGACAGGCGGCCGGCACCGCGCGGCGCAACGTTTCAGCGTGCAAAGGAGCGTTCATGATCAGCGTGTTCTCGGGTTCGTTAACCGGAATATTCTACGCCGCAACGCATGCTGCACCGCAAACCGCCCCAGGCAGGCGGCTTGCGGTGTGTCTTGCCTTATTTGCCAGAGGTCAGCGCGACGCGGCGGCGCTCACGCACTGCGTGCGCCAGACGCTCCAGCACCGCCACCGACGCATCCCAATCAATGCAGCCGTCAGTGATACTTTGGCCATACACCAAGGGCTTGCCGGGCACCATGTCCTGGCGGCCGCCCAGCAGATGGCTTTCCACCATGACGCCCACCAGGCGCGCGTCGCCCGCTTCCATTTGGCGCGCTACGTCTTCGATCACGCGCGGCTGGTTTTCGGGGTCTTTGCTGCTGTTGGCGTGGCTGGCGTCCACCATGATGCGTTGCGCCAGACCGGCCTTGGACACGTCCTGGCAGGCCGCGTCAACGCTGGCCGCGTCGTAGTTCGGCGTCTTGCCGCCGCGCAGGATGACGTGACAGTCTTCGTTGCCGGCCGTCGACACAATCGCCGAATGCCCGCCCTTGGTCACCGACAGGAAATGGTGCGGCTGCGACGCCGCCTTGATCGCGTCGACCGCAATCTTCACATTGCCATCCGTACCGTTCTTGAACCCCACCGGACACGACAGGCCGGAAGCCAGCTCGCGATGCACCTGGCTTTCCGTCGTCCGAGCCCCGATCGCCCCCCAGGAGACCAGATCCGCGATGTACTGCGGCGTAATCATGTCCAAGAACTCGCAACCTGCCGGCAGCCCCAGGCTGTTGATGTCCAGCAGCAGTTCACGGGCCACGCGCACGCCCTTGTTGATGTCGAAGCTGCCGTCCAGGTCGGGATCGTTGATCAGCCCCTTCCAGCCGACGGTGGTGCGCGGCTTCTCGAAATACACGCGCATCACGATTTCCAGGTCAGCACTCAGACGGTCACGTACCGGCTTCAGACGCTTCGCATATTCGATGGCAGCCCGCGTGTCGTGGATCGAGCACGGCCCGATCACGACGATCATGCGGTCGTCCATGCCGTGCAAGATGCGGTGCATGCCTTGGCGGGCGGCGAAAACGGTATCGGACGCCTCTTTCGTGCATGCGAACTCGCGCATCACGTGCGCGGGCGGATTCAGTTCCTTGATTTCTCGAATGCGAAGGTCGTCGGTATTGTGTGACACGGTACTGCTCCTGGGTTGCCCGCCAACGGGGTCCATCCCGATCGGTCTCCCGATCCCGGCGGCACAAAAAAAGCCGCCAGTTCGCTGGCGGCTTTTTTGGGGGGGATTCTTTCCAAACTTCAGATTGAGCGCGTCCCTTCCTCCGCCAGCGGCTTCAGAAACTTATAAAAATAAAAGTAAAAGGCGGGGGACGCGAATTTCATGGGGATTGACTCTAGCACAAAACTTTTTGGCCGTCACATCGTTTTTTAAGGATGCGACGGCCGAAATTCACGCTCAGGCGGTGCCGCCCACGGTCAGGCCTTCCATGCGCACGGTCGGCATGCCCACGCCCACCGGCACGCTCTGGCCGTCCTTGCCGCACGTGCCCACACCCGAATCCAGCTGCAAGTCATTGCCGATCATGGTGACGCGGGTCATGGCGTCAGGGCCGTTGCCGATCAGGGTGGCGCCCTTGACGGGGTACGTCACCTTGCCGTCTTCGATCATGTAGGCCTCGGAGGCCGAGAACACGAACTTGCCGCTGGTGATGTCGACCTGGCCGCCGCCGAAATTCACCGCGTACAGGCCGCGCTTGACGGACGACACGATTTCTTCAGCAGGCTTGTCGCCGGCCAGCATGTAGGTGTTGGTCATGCGCGGCATCGGCAGATGCGCGAACGATTCGCGGCGGCCGTTGCCGGTAGCGGCGGTTTTCATCAGACGCGCGTTCAGCGTGTCTTGCATGTAGCCGCGCAGGATGCCGTCTTCGATCAGCACATTGCGTTGCGTGGCGTTGCCTTCATCATCGATATTCAGCGAGCCGCGGCGGTCAGGCAGCGTGCCGTCATCCACCACCGTCACGCCCTTGGACGCCACGCGCTCACCGATCCGGCCCGAGAACACGCTGGAACCCTTGCGGTTGAAGTCGCCTTCCAGGCCGTGGCCCACGGCCTCGTGCAGCAGGATGCCGGGCCAGCCCGAACCCAGCACCACCGTCATTTCACCGGCGGGCGCGGGGCGCGCTTCCAGGTTCACCATGGCTTCGTGCACGGCGCGTTCCACATACCCTTGCAGCATTTCGTCGGTGAAGTAGGCCAGGCCAAGGCGGCCACCGCCGCCTGCGTGACCCATTTCGCGGCGGCCGTTGCGCTCGGCGATCACGGTCAGCGACAGGCGCACCAGCGGGCGCACGTCAGCGGCCAGGCGGCCATCGCTGCCGGCCACCAGCACCACATCGTATTCAGCGCCCAGGCCTGCCATGACTTGAATGACGTGCGGGTCGCGAGCGCGCGCCATGCGTTCAATACGTTCCAGCAGCGCGACCTTTTCCGGTGCGCTCAGCGTCGCGACGGGATCAATGTCGGCATACAGGCTGCGGCCCATTTCGGCTTCGACCTGCGCCGCCACCTTGACCTTGCCGGCGCCACGGCGCGCAATGCCGCGCACGGCATGCGCGGACGACAGCAACGCGTCCGCCGACAGCGAATCGGAATAGGCGAAGGCGGTTTTCTCGCCGCTTACCGCGCGCACGCCCACGCCCTGGCTGATGGAGAAGCTGCCCGTTTTGACGATGCCCTCTTCCAGGCTCCACCCCTCGCTGCGCGTGTACTGGAAGTACAGGTCGGCGTAGTCGACCTTATGGGTGAAGATTTCACCCAGTGCGCGCGCCATGTCGGCTTCAGTCAGACCCCAGGGGTCGAGCAGCAGCGATTTGGCGGTGGCAAGGGATGCAATGGCGGGATCAATGATTTTCATAGGCTCTATTCAGGGGGCATCGGCGCGGCACGGGTGCGCACATGCGTGGACGCTCAAGATCGTATCGTACCGCCGACCGGGGTCCGGCGTCCTGCGCAAGCGACAAAAGAGACACACCCCAAAGGGGCTTGCCGGCCGCGCCGCCCCGGATCGCGTGCGGACTGGCGGCGGCGGAAAATGCCGTCGATTATTCACAGATGAATCAGATGGGGCCGCAATACTGAGTATCAAGTTAAGTAATTACAACTAAAGATTGTTCGATCACATAACAGTTTTTTGCACGTGAATCGCTTACACGTTGCTTACAACATGGCATCCACGATCTTGGCAGACAAGGGGCGCCGCGTCGTTCCAGGTCGTCATACAAGTGGTAAGAAAATGCAGTCCACCCTGCTCCTGACGGCACTTCTGTGGCCCATACCATTCTCATAAACCAGGAATGCCAAAATGCATAGCGACAAGGTTCATCAACACAAGTAGGGCCAGTTCGGTCGTCTGACCTCGCTTCTGAAAACAGGTATACCTCGTAGACTTTAAAACGGAGCAACCGTCTCCACCTTCTGCGCTTGACGCCTTCCGCGCCTCGATCCGCGCGTCAAATGAAACAAAACCGCTCTTGATTGGGGCCTGTACGGCGCATTCGTACGCCCTGTGAGCCAAACGTAGATTTGTTTCAACCCGTCCCAAATTTGGGAATATCTTTCCCAATACTTGTTCCAGGGGGACATCCGCAAGCCTAAAGGCTATGCGACTCTTTTGATACAAAGTAATTAGTCCGAAAATAGAGAAGTCAAGGCGTAACTTCTGTATTATGCGAAGCACAACAAATAAACATAACTTCGCCGGCGATTAAAGCAGTTCCATAATCAGGAATAAACCATGGCCCGAGAAACATACGCAGCACTGCAAGCAAAGATCGAGAAAGAAATCAACAAGCTTCAAAAGAAGGCGGAAGTCCTTCAAACGAAGCGTCGCAAGCCCGTGATCTCTTCCATCATCACCTCCATGCGTGAATACGACATCACGCCTGAAGAAATCATCGCCGCCTATGGCGCCGGCAAGCCGGCCCGCGCTGCCACTGGCGGCCGACGCAAGGCTGGCGCGGCTCCCCGCCCCGCCAACGCTGCCAAGCGCGCCGTTGCTCCGAAGTATCGCCACCCGCAAACGGGCGAGACCTGGAGCGGCCGCGGTAAAGCCCCGCGCTGGCTCGCCGCTGAGGAAGCAACTGGCGCCACACGCGACAGTTTTCTCATCAAAGAATAAAAGCTATTCCGCAGTAAGAAATAAATCGGCGCACCAAATTGGTGCGCCGATTTTATTTATGGAACGTCTTCAGAAGGCAGTCAGACTTAGCGAAGCGGGAATTCAATCTCGCGTTCCGCCCCGTTATTTCCGGGGAAATTGTCAAATATTGCACGCACCAGATAGGGCATTGTGTGCATGAAATCATCACCCTGGCTGAGTATGAAGGCCGTGGAACGATATACCTCGGCGCCGCCCCGCTGGGTATCGCGGATCTTCAAGTTCAGCGTATTGCGCTGGACCGCCATGGGAACGTCGACCCAATCCGGGCCCCAATAACCGTAGCCCGGACCCCACGGGCGCGGGCCGTACGGGCCGCCGTAGCCATAACCGCCATAGAAGTACGGGTCATACGGGCGGCGCACCATGATTTGGGTTTGGCTGGTGCCGTAAGTGAACGACACATCAAAACGGCCTTTGGCTCCGGGTGGCGCTTCGACCAGCCCGGTCGCGCCGATGCCGGCGCGCACCATATCCTGATAAGACTGGTATTCCAGATTATTGACCTGATTCGGATCGGACGCGACGAACTGATAGGTCTGGCCTTCAACGCCGGTTGGCCATTGCTGGAATGAAGTGACCCGAGCCGACACCGTAGGGGCTGCGCAGCCCGTCAATGTCAGCGCCCCCGCCACGGCCAATAATCCGGCCCAACGGCCAACTCTGAACATGGACATTCTGGACATATTGCGACTCCTGTAGCGCGCGACGGCGCCATCATACTGAGCTTTGACTGGGGCGACGGCAAAAAGTTTGCCCTAGTCCGCACGCCCCAGCCTTGCGCCCGCGACCACCTACTACAATAGACTCCTCGTTCAACCAGGACTGCAACTCCATGCGCACCGACACGCCCATTACCGTTTATCGCAAGGACTACCAGCCCTACCCCTACGACATTCCCGAAGTCGCTCTGGCCTTCGACTTGGCGCCCGACGCCACCGAAGTGCGCTGCACGATGCACGTGCAGCGCAAGTCCGGCGCCAGCGCCGACGCCGCTCTGATCCTGGATGGAGAAGATCTGGAACTCGTCTCGGTAGGCGTCAACGGCAAGGCGCTGGCCGCCGACGGCTATCACCTGTCGGATCACAACCTGGCCATTTACGGCCTGCCCCAAGACGCCACCGTGGAAATCGTCAGCCGTTGCAAGCCATCGGCCAACTCCACGTTGATGGGTTTGTACGTATCGGGTGGCAATTTCTTCACGCAATGCGAAGCCGAAGGCTTTCGCCGCATCACCTGGTTTGCCGACCGCCCCGACGTAATGTCGCGCTACCGCGTGACGCTGCGGGCGCAGCCGCAATACCCGGTGCTGCTGTCCAACGGCAACCTGATGGCGTCGCGCCAGCTGCCCGACGGCCGTAACGAGGTCGAATGGGAAGACCCGTTCCCCAAGCCCTGCTATTTGTTCGCGCTGGTTGCCGGCAACCTCACGCATCGCGAAACCACGGTCAAGACGGCCAGCGGCCGCGACGTGCTGCTACAGGTATATAGCGACCCGGGCTCCGAAACCAAAACCGAATGGGCGTTGGATTCGCTGGTGCGCGCGCTGCGCTGGGACGAAACCCGTTTCGGCCTGGAGCTGGATCTGGACCGTTTCATGATCGTCGCCGTGCACGACTTCAATATGGGCGCGATGGAGAACAAGGGCCTGAACATCTTCAACGCCGCCTACGTGCTGGCCGACGCCGACAGCGCCACCGACGCCAACTACGAAGGCATCGAATCCGTTATCGGACACGAATACTTCCACAACTGGACGGGCAACCGCGTCACCTGCCGCGACTGGTTCCAACTGAGCCTGAAAGAAGGCCTGACCGTTTTCCGCGACCAGGAATTCAGCGCTGACATGATGGCGCACGGCATGGACGAGGCGGCTGCCGCCAGCGCCCGCGCCGTCAAGCGCATTGACGACGTCGTCGCCCTGCGCGCCGCTCAGTTCCCCGAAGACGCCGGCCCCATGGCTCACCCCATCCGGCCCGAGAGCTACCAGGAAATCGGCAACTTCTACACGGCCACCGTGTACGAGAAAGGCGCCGAAGTCATTCGCATGCAGCACACGCTGCTGGGCGAAGCCGGGTTCCGCGCCGGCATGGACGAGTATTTCCGCCGCCACGACGGCCAGGCCGTCACCTGCGACGACTTCGTCGACGCCATGGAATCGGTGTATGTGCGCCAGCACCCCGGCCGCGATCTCTCGGTGTTTCGCCGCTGGTATCGCCAGGCCGGCACGCCGCGCGTCACCGTCCGCCTGGACCATGACGCCGCCGCCCGCCGCTGCACAGTCACGCTGACGCAGGACTGCCAGCCGGTAGGCGTCGAAAGAAAGGCTGGCGCCGACTACGTCAAGGCGCCGTACCACATCCCGTTTGCCATCGGCCTGCTGGACAAAGACGGCCGCGCCCTGCTGCTGCGCCATGACGGCGCGGCGAACGAAACCGCGCTGCTCGAGCTCACCACGCAGAGCCAGCAATGGGTGTTCGAAGACATTGCCGAACGCCCTGTGCCGTCGCTGCTGCGCGACTTCTCGGCCCCGGTCATCGTCGACTACGACTGGACCGACGAAGAGCTTGCGCTGCTGTCCGCCCATGACACGAACCCGTTCGCCCGCTGGGAAGCCGGCCAGGAATTGGCCACGCGCCAGATCCTGGCGCTGGCCGAAGCCCGCCAAGCCGGCCGCACGTTGCACGCCGACGCCGCCTTCATCGAAGCCTGGCGCGCCCTGCTGACCGACCCGGTGATCGACGCCGCCTACCGCGCCCGCGCGCTGGCGCTTCCGTCCGAGAAGACGCTGGCCGAACGCATGCAAGCCGTGGACCCGCCCGCGCTGGCCGTTGCCCGCGACTTCCTGCGCGCCGAACTTGGCCGCCAACTGGCCGCCGAATTCCGCCAGGCATTCGAGCAGAACCAGACGCCGGGGGAATACAGCCCCGCCCCCGTGCCGGCCGGCATGCGTGCGCTGAAGAACCTGGCGCTCGGCCACCTGATGGCCGCTGGCGAGCACGATGCCCAGCGCCTGGCTGAACAGCAGTACGAACGTGCGGGCAACATGACGGACAGCATGGCGGCGCTGTCGGCCCTGATCAATTACGGCCAGGGCGACTTCCCGCAGGAAGCGCTGGCCGCGTTCTACGACAAGTGGCGCGACAATCCGCTGGTGGTCGACAAGTGGTTCGCCTTGCAGGCCGCCGCCCGTTCAACCACCGTGCAAACGGCGCGCGAGCTGATGACGCACCCCGCCTTCACGCTGCGCAATCCGAACCGCGCCCGCGCGCTGATTTTCCAGTTCTGCCTGAACAACGCGCGCGGCATGCACCATCCGGATGGTTCCGGCTACACGTTCTGGGCCGAGCAGGTGCTGGCGCTGGACGCACTGAATCCGGAAATCGCAGCGCGCCTTGCCCGCGCGCTGGACAACTGGTCGCGCTTTGTACCGGCGCTGCGCACGCCCATGCAGGCCGCCCTGCAACAGGTGCGCGCGCATGAGGGCCTGTCGCGCAACGTGCAGGAAATCGTATCCAAGGCATTAGAATTCGCAGCATAGGGAGACCTTTTTGAAACGTAAAACTCTGACTCAATACCTGGTGGAGCAACAACGCTCCGCCCAAGCCCTTGCGCCGGAAGTGCGACTGCTTATCGAAGTGGTTGCCCGCGCCTGCAAGGCCATCAGTCACGCTGTCAGCAAGGGCGCCTTGGGCGGCGTTCTGGGCAGCCTGGAAAGCGAAAACGTCCAGGGCGAAGTGCAGAAGAAGCTGGACGTGCTGTCCAACGAAATCCTGCTCGAAGCCAACGAATGGGGCGGCCACCTGGCGGCCATGGCGTCGGAAGAAATGGAAACCATCCATCTCATCCCGAACCGCTACCCCAAGGGCGAATACCTGCTGCTGTTTGATCCCCTGGACGGCTCGTCGAACATCGACGTGAACGTGTCCATCGGCACCATTTTCTCGGTGCTGCACGCCCCCCATAACGTGTCGGGCGCCCCCGTCTGCGAGCAGGACTTCCTGCAACCGGGCGACAAGCAGGTCGTGGCCGGCTATGCCGTCTACGGCCCGCAGACCATGCTGGTGCTGACCATCGGCAACGGCGTGGTGGGTTTCACGCTGGATCGCGAAATGGGTTCGTGGGTGCTGACGCACGAGAACATCCAGGTGCCGGCAGACACCAAGGAATTCGCCATCAACATGTCGAACATGCGCCACTGGGCCCCGCCCGTAAAGCGCTACATCGACGATTGCCTGGCAGGGTCGACCGGCCCCTTGGGCAAGGATTTCAACATGCGCTGGATCGCCTCGATGGTGGCGGACGTGCATCGCATCCTGACCCGCGGCGGCATCTTCATGTACCCCTGGGACGCCCGCGAACCCGGCAAGGCCGGCAAGCTGCGCCTGATGTACGAAGCCAACCCCATGAGCTTCCTGATCGAACAGGCAGGCGGCGCGTCGATCACCGGCACGCAGCGCATCATGGAAATCCAGCCCGACACGCTGCACCAGCGCGTGAGCGTGATCCTGGGTTCGAAGAACGAAGTCGAACGCGTTGGCCGCTACCACTCGGAAGCGGCGGCGAAATAATCGTCGCCCCATTGAAAAGCCCCTTGATTTCTCAAGGGGCTTTTTTCATTGCGCGAGTGGCGCAGTGGCGATTACTTCCGCAGTGGCGATTACTTCACTTCTTCGATGGACTTCACGTCGTCCTTGTTGACTTGAACTTTCTTGCCGTCCTTGTCGTATTCGTACATGCCAGACTTTTTATCGTACGACGGCGCGTCGGGCGTTACGGTCGAGCTTCCGTCCCGATTCTGAATGACCGAGGGCGACGAGCATCCGGCCAGCACCCCAACTCCGGTCACCACCAGGGCCAACGTCATGGTCTTCAGGTTCATGGGCGTGTTCTCCAAGTGTGATTAGGTGGAATCACTGTATCGGTAATCTGGCCCCTAATCCGTGTCGGGTTGTGGTCAAAATGCATGAGAACGTAATCACCCTGTCCCACATCGTAAAAAAACCCCACGCAGGACAAGCCTGGGTGGGGTTTTGCGCTTACACAAACCGCAAGCGGTTACAGGTTTGCGCGATGCAGGTTTACACCTTGGCGTTGGCCTCGATGAAACGGCGCACTGCGGCGACGCTGCATTCCATGACTTCCACGCGCTGCGGCAAAGATTCCAGATTCGCCAGATTGCCCGGCGGCGTGGCCGGACGGCCCAGCGCTTCTTCGATGGTCTCGGAGAATTTGGCCGGCAAGGCGGTTTCCAGGACCAGCATCGGCACGCCCGGCTCAACGAATTCGCGCGCCACCTTCACGCCGTCGGCAGTGTGCGGATCGACCAGCACGCCGGTTTCTTCGTAGACCGAACGAATCGTCGACAGACGGTCTTCATGCGAGCTCTGGCCCGACACGAAGCCGTAGCGTGATTCGAATTCCGGCAGCATGGCGGACAGATCGAACGAGCCATCCTTGGCCAGCGCGGTCCACAACGCCTTCACACGGGCGGCATCGCGGCCGACCAGATCGAACACGAAACGCTCGAAGTTCGACGCGCGCGAGATGTCCATGGACGGGCTGGATGTGGCGTAGGTTTGCTCGGCCGGACGAGGGCGGTAGATACCCGTGCGGAAGAATTCTTCCAGCACGTTGTTCTCGTTCGTGGCCAGCACCAGGCGGCGCACGGGCAGCCCCATGCTGCGCGCGATATGGCCCGACAGGATGTTGCCGAAGTTGCCCGAAGGCACGGCGAACGACACCTGCTGGCCCGGCTTGTCGGTGGCGCGCAGCCAGCCGTGGAAGTAGTACACCACCTGGGCTGCAATGCGCGCCCAGTTGATGGAGTTCACCGCGCCCAGGCGGTACTTCGTCTTGAATTCCAGATCGCCAGCCAGGGCCTTGACGATGTCCTGCGCTTCATCGAACACGCCATGCACGGCGATGTTGTGGATGTTTTCGTCTTGCAGCGAATACATCTGCGCGCGCTGAAAGGCGCTCATGCGGCCGTGCGGCGACAGCATGAACACGGCCACGCCCTGCTTGCCGCGCAAGGCGTATTCCGCCGCGGAACCCGTGTCGCCCGAAGTCGCGCCCACGATATTCAGCGTGGTGCCGCGCTTGGCCAGCACATATTCAAAGACCTGGCCCAGGAACTGCATGGCCATGTCCTTGAAGGCCAGCGTCGGGCCTTCGGACAAGCCCAGCAGCGACAGGCCGCCGTCCAGCGGACGCAGCGGAACGATGTCTTCGCTGTTGAAGATTTCTTGCGTGTAGGCGGCGCGCGTCAAACGGCGCAGGTCGTCAGCGGGAATGTCGGTGGCGAACAGCGACAACACTTCGAACGCCAAATCCGCGTAGGACAGGCCGCGCCAGGATTCGAGCGTCTGCTCGGACACCTGCGGCAACTGCTCCGGCATGGCCAGGCCGCCATCGGGCGCCAGGCCTTCCAGCAGGATGTCCGAAAACTCCAGGGCGGCCATGCCGCCACGGGTAGAGACGTATTTCATGTCAAGTTCTCCACGCGCAGTCGCGTGACCTTGGACCGCACGAACGGCAGGGACTCGATGCGCTCGATGGCTTGGTTGACGTTGCCTTCCACGGCCTCGTGCGTGAGGAAGATGATGTCGGCGCCGCCGATGTGCGAAGGCTGCTGAATCATCGACCCGATCGAGATGGAGCGGTCAGCCAGGATGCGGGCGATATCCGCCAGCACGCCGGGCTGATCGTCCACGCGCAGGCGCAGGTAGTACGACGTGCTGACCAGTTCGATCGGCAAGATCGGCGTGTCAGACATGGCGTCCGGCTGGAACGCCAGATGCGGCACGCGGTTGCCCGGGTCGGCCGTGTGCAGGCGCGTCACGTCAACCAAGTCGGCAACCACGGCCGATGCGGTGGGCTCTTCGCCCGCGCCCTGGCCGTAGTACAGCGTGGGGCCAACGGCGTCGCCCTTGACCAGCACGGCGTTCATCGCGCCTTCCACGTTGGCCAGCAGGCGCTCGGACGGCACCAGCGCAGGGTGCACGCGCAGCTCGATACCGTCGGGGCGGCGTTTGGTCACGCCCAGCAGCTTGATGCGATAGCCCAGACGTTCGGCGTGTTCGATATCTTCGGCGGCCAGATTCGAGATGCCTTCGATGTAAGCGCGGTCGAACTGCACCGGCACGCCAAAGGCCAGCGAGGCCAGCAGCGTCAGCTTGTGCGCGGCGTCCACGCCTTCGACGTCGAACGTCGGGTCGGCTTCGGCGTAGCCCAGGCGCTGGGCTTCGGCCAGCACGTCGGCAAACGGCAGGCCGCGCGAACGCATTTCGGACAGGATGAAGTTGGTGGTGCCGTTGATGATGCCGGCCACCCACTGGATGCGGTTGGCGGTCAGGCCTTCACGGATCGCCTTGATGATCGGGATGCCGCCAGCCACTGCGGCCTCGAACGTGACCATGACGCCACGCTCGTAAGCGGCGGCGAAGATCTCGTTGCCATGCTTGGCCAGCAGGGCCTTGTTGGCGGTGACGACATGCTTGCCGTTGGCGATGGCTTCCATCACCAGCTCCAGCGCCAGCGTGTCGCCGCCAATCAGCTCAACGACGATATCGATTTCGGGGTCGCGAACCAGCGCGTGCACATCGGTGTCGACCAGGATCGAGTCGCCCACGCGGGCGCGCGCCTTGGCCACATCGCGCACCGCGGCGCGCGTGACTTCAATGCGGCGGCCGGCGCGGCGCGCAATTTCTTCCGCGTTGCGCGACAGCACGGTCCACGTGCCGCCGCCAACCACGCCGAGTCCGAGCAGGCCCACCTTCATGGGATTCATCGCGCTGCCCTCGGGGCCATGCGAGACGGGTGAGCGTAGGGGGGTATTCATTTCAGCAATCCGTCCTTGCGGAACATATCTTTGATGCCGCGCACCGCTTGGCGGGTGCGCTGCTCGTTTTCGATAAGAGCGAAGCGTACGTAGTCGTCGCCGTACTCGCCGAAGCCGATCCCGGGGGACACGGCTACTTTCGCATCCGACAGGACACGCTTGGCAAATTCCAAAGAGCCCATTGCCCGGTAGGGCTCGGGGATTTGCGCCCAGATATACATGGACGCCTTGGGAATTTCCACATTCCAACCTGCTTCGTGCAGACCGCGCACGAGCACGTCGCGGCGGCTTTGGTACTGGGCCACGATCTCGTTCACGCAATCTTGCGGGCCATCCAGCGCAGCGATGGACGCCACCTGGATCGGCGTGAAGGTACCGTAGTCGTGATAACTCTTGATGCGCGCAAGCGCGTTGACCAGCTCGCGGTTGCCGACCATATAGCCGACGCGCCAACCCGCCATGTTGTAGCTCTTGCTCATCGTGAAGAACTCGACGGCGACATCGCGCGCGCCGGGCACCTGCATGATGGACGGGGCCACATAGCCATCGAACGTGATGTCGGCGTAGGCCAGGTCATGCACGACAAGGATATCGTGTTCCTTGGCCAGCGCCACCACGCGTTCGAAGAATGACAGGTCCACGCACTGCGCGGTGGGGTTGCTGGGAAAGCCCAGCACCATCATCTTGGGCTTCGGGAAGGATTCGCGCACGGCGCGTTCCAGTTCCTCGAAGAAATCCACGCCCGGAGTCATGCGCACCGAACGGATGTTGGCGCCGGCGATGACGGCGCCGTAGATGTGAATGGGGTAGCTCGGGTTCGGCACCAGCACGGTGTCGCCGCGGTCCAGCGTGGCCAGCATCAAGTGGGCCAGGCCTTCTTTGGAGCCGATGGTGACAATGGCTTCGGAATCGGGGTCGAACTCTACCGCGTAGCGGCGCTGATACCAGTCGCAGATCGCCTTGCGCAAACGCGGGATGCCCTTGGACACCGAGTAGCCGTGGGTGGTCGGACGCGAGGTCGCTTCCACCATCTTGTCGACAATGTGCTGGGGCGTTGCGCCATCCGGATTACCCATGGACATGTCGATGATGTCCTCGCCCCGCCGACGCGCCGCCATCTTGAGCTCGCCGGTAATGTTGAAAACGTACGGAGGCAATCGCTCGATGCGAGAGAACTTCCTCATGGGGAATCCTTCAGGGGTAAAACGCAGGGGCTGAACGCCGCGCCCGCATACGTTTGCAGCGCAACAAAACCCTGTAATCTAGCGCAACGACGCCTAGGCGGCAAATGGGGCGGAAAAACCCCCATTTCCCGAGTGGATACCGCGCAACATCAGGTCATCTTGATGCGCTATTATCAAGCCCATAAAGCCGGAGTTTTTATTGAAGCTGCATACCGATCCTGCGACGGCCGCTCTGAACACTGTCACCGCGTACGGTGAGGGTTATATCGAGGTCAACCAGGTACGTTTTTCCTCCTCGGTCGCTTTTGGCCCCGAAGGCGAAGTGTCCGAATGGCCCGTTGAGTCGCCGGCCGACATCACCTCTTCCCTGTTGCATCAGGCGGCCGGCTTAGTCGAGCCCGTCCGCGACCCCATGGCCTTTCTGGACGAACCAGAAGCCAGCCCCAGCCGCCCGGCCAATGCGCCCGAAGTGCTGCTGGTAGGCACGGGCGCCCGGCAACAGTTCCTGCGTCCTGAAGTGCTGCGTCCCCTGTTGACCATGGGTATCGGCGTCGAGATCATGGACACGCACGCCGCCTCTCGCACCTACAACATCCTGATGGCGGAGGGCCGGCGCGTAGTCGTGGCCCTCATCCCCCCGAACGGAGAACCCCAGAAATGACGCCCAGTATCGGCAAGCCCGCCCCGCTGTTCACCGCTGAAAGCACCATTGGTCCGATCAGCCTGGAACAATGCCAGGGCCGCGCCGTGATCCTGTATTTCTACCCCAAGGACAACACGCCTGGCTGCACCACCGAAAGCCAGGACTTCCGCGACCTGAACGCCGAATTCCTGGCGGCCAGCGCCGTGGTGATTGGCATCTCGCGCGACTCGCTGAAGTCGCACGAGAACTTCAAGGCCAAGTACGAACTTCCTTTCCCGCTCATCTCCGACGCCGACGAAACCGTGTGCAATCTGTTCGGCGTCATCAAGCAGAAGAATATGTACGGCAAGCAGGTGCGCGGTATTGAACGCAGCACCTTTTTGATCGACGCCTATGGCGTGCTGGTGCAGGAGTGGCGCGGGGTGAAGGTCCCGGGCCACGCCAAGGAAGTCCTGCAGGCCGCAAAAAGCATCGGTTAGCTGTACAGGAATACCCGTCAGGCGCTAAGCCGGCCCACCCTGGAGAGTGACGCATATGCCGCTTCCGAAGTTGCCCACCCGTCCCGCAGCCATCCTGACCTTCCCCTCGGGCGAAACCGCCCGGGCGCAGGCCCGCACCACCAAGACCGCCGCTGCGCGGTCCAACACCCAAGCCGTTCTTGCTGACGACGACGAGGACGAGCTTCTCGTCCAACCCGAACTCGACGGCATGGCGTCTCCGGCCCGCAAGGCGCAGATTCCCGCGCCCGCGCGCCAGGTTCCGCCCCCTGCCCCCGCCGCTGCCGCCCCCCGCACGGAAACGCGCCCGGCCAAGCCCGCCCCCGCCAAGCGCGCCAAGCCTCGTGCGCAGAACGAACCGCGCAAGCTGTTCGTTCTGGACACGAACGTGCTGCTGCACGATCCCAGCTCGCTGTTCCGGTTTGAAGAGCACGACATCTTCCTGCCGATGATGACGCTGGAAGAGCTGGACCACCAGAAGAAAGGCATGTCGGAAGTGGCGCGCAACGCGCGTCAGGTCAGCCGTTCGCTGGATGCGCTGGTGCAAGACGCCACGCAGCTGGATGAAGGGCTGGAACTTGCCAAGCTGGGCAACAAGGACGCCACCGGCCGTCTGCTGTTCCAGACAACCGCCATTCACAGCACCCTGCCGTCCGACCTGCCCATGGGCAAGGCCGACAACCAGATTCTGGGCGTGGTGCGCGCCTTGCAGGAAAAGTACCCGCAGCGCGAAGTGGTGCTGGTGTCGAAAGACATCAACATGCGCTTGAAGGCGCGCGCGCTGGGCATGGCCGCGGAAGACTACTTCAACGACCACGTCCTGGAAGATTCCGACCTGATGTATTCGGGCGTGATGCAACTGCCCGAAGACTTCTGGAACAAGCACGGCAAGGATGTGGAATCCTGGCAGCAGGGCGGCACCACCTTCTACCGCATCCACGGCCCGCTGTGCTCGCAGTTTGTCGTCAACCAGTTCGTCTACTTCGAAGGCCAGATGCCGCTGTACGCGCAAGTGCGCGAAGTCAGCGGCAAGATGGCGGTGCTGGCCACCCTGCGCGACTACACCCACGGCAAGAACAACGTCTGGGGCATTACGGCGCGCAACCGCGAGCAGAACTTCGCCATGAACCTGCTGATGAACCCGGAGTGCGACTTCGTCTCACTGCTGGGTCAGGCCGGCACCGGCAAGACGCTGCTGGCGCTGGCGGCGGGCATCACGCAGGTGCTGGAAACCAAGCGCTATACCGAGATCATCATGACTCGCGTCACGGTGCCTGTCGGTGAAGACATCGGTTTCCTGCCCGGCACGGAAGAAGAAAAGATGCTGCCCTGGATGGGCGCGCTGGAAGACAACCTGGATGTGCTCAACATGGGCGAAGGCGAAGGCAACGGGGACTGGGGCCGCGCCGCCACCATGGACCTGATCCGTTCGCGCATCAAGGTCAAGTCCTTGAACTTCATGCGTGGCCGCACCTTCCTGAACAAGTACCTGATCATCGACGAAGCGCAGAACCTGACGCCCAAGCAGATGAAGACGCTGGTGACCCGCGCGGGCCCCGGCACCAAGGTGATCTGCCTGGGCAACGTCGCCCAGATCGATACGCCGTATCTGACCGAAGGCAGTTCGGGCCTGACGTTCGTCGTCGACCGCTTCAAGGGCTGGCCGCATTCGGGCCACGTCACCTTGCAGCGCGGCGAACGTTCGCGTCTGGCCGACTATGCGGGGGATGTGCTGTAAAGCACGATTCTGCTTCGCATAAAAAAAACCCCTTGATGGCTCAAGGGGTTTTTTCTTGCCTGCAAACAACGATGCCGATGATTACTTATCGGCCGCGTTGGTGATGGCATTGCCGGCCCGGGACATATCCTTACCCATGCCTGCAACGGTATTGCAACCGGCCAGCACGAATCCGAATACGACGAAGGCGGTCAGCACGATCTTGCCGCGCATGCTGTCAACTCCTGAACAATAGAAACTAAAACCAGGCCGAGACGGGTCAGACGATCTGCACGCGCAGTTCGCCCAAGCCTTCCACACCGCCCGTGATGACGTCGCCCTGCACCACCGCGCCCACGCCTTCGGGGGTGCCGGTGAAGATGATGTCGCCCGGTTGCAGTTCGAACAGGCCCGACAGATACGAAATGCTTTCCGGAATGTTCCACAGCATTTGCGAAATGTCGCTGGACTGCTTGCGCTGGCCGTTCACATCCAGCCAGATCGCGCCCTTGTCGAGCGTGCCCACGACGCTGCGCGGGTGGATCGGGCCCATCGGCGCGGATTGATCGAACGCCTTGCCGATTTCCCAGGGGCGGCCCTGCTTCTTCATTTCGCCTTGCAGGTCGCGGCGCGTCATGTCCAGACCCAGCGCGTAGCCCCACACGCAGTCGTTGGCTTCTTCGACGGGAATGTCGCGGCCGCCCTTGCCCAGCACCACGACCAGTTCCATCTCGTAGTGCAAGTTGGAGGTCTTGGGCGGATAGGCCATCTTGCCGGTTTCGCCGTCAGCCACGCTCAGCACGGCATCCGCCGGCTTGCAGAAAAAGAACGGATCTTCACGGCCGGTGAAGCCCATTTCCTTGGCGTGCTCGGCGTAGTTGCGGCCGACGCAGTACACACGGCGCACCGGGAACAGCGCGGCGCTGCCGGCAACAGGAGCCGCCACGGGCGGCTGGGGAGGCAATACGTAGTCCATGAGTGATCAACCTATGACAGATACGTGAAAAATCATCCGCGAGTTTATCCCTTTCCGGGAGGAACGCGCTGCGCTGTTTTGTTCAGGAAAACGTAGGGATATCCCCGTCAAAAACCACCAGGCGTTCGATGAAGTTTGCCATATAGGCCTTCATTTCCTGGTGCGCGGGCGAGACCTGGTAGCGGTCATGCGCCGGGCCGTCGGCAAAGGCCGCCACCACGGCGTGGGTCAGCCCGTCGGCGCGGCTGGCCTGGTTGGGCCGGAACGCGTAGCCCGCCACGCCGTCGCATTCGGCAAGGATGCGGTCGCAATAGCCTTGGACGCGCGCATGGAATTGGGCGTCGGCGGCGGCCGACAGTTGCAACATCACGACATGCAGAAACATCAGGACTCCTTTTTCACGCGGGTCGCGGCCAGCCAGGCACGCGACACCAACCCCATGATGCCGTCTCGAAACAGCAGCACGCACAAGACGAAGATCACGCCCTGGACAATCAGCACCCACGAACCCAGCGGCGCCAGATAGTTTTGCAGCGACACAAAGGTGAATGCCCCCGCCAGCGGGCCGAACACCGTGCCGATGCCGCCCAGCAGCGCCATCAGCACCACCTCGCCATTGGCGTGCCAGTGCACGTCCGTCAGCGAGGCCACGCCGAACACCAGCACCTTCAGCCCGCCCGCCAGGCCCGCCACCGAGGCCGACAGCGTGAACGCCAGCAGCTTGTAGCGCGACGTCGAATACCCCAGCGAGCGCGCGCGCTGCTCGTTATCGCGCACGGACCGGATCACCTCTCCAAAGGGAGAATTCAGCACGCGCAGCACGAACGCGTAGCCCAGCGCAAAGACGGCCAGCGTGAAGTAGTACATCGGCATCACGCCTTCCAGGTCGATCAGGCCGAACAGCTTGCCGCGCGGCACGCTCTGCAAGCCGTCTTCGCCGCCCGTGAACCCGGCTTGCACGGCGATGAAGTAAACCAGCTGCGACAGCGCCAGCGTGATCATCGCGAAATAGATGCCCTGGCGCCGGATGGCGATGGCGCCGAACAGCAGGCCCAGCAGTCCGCCCGTCAACACGCCCGCCAACAGCCCCAGTTCGGGCGTGGCGCCCAGCAGCTTCATCACGATGCCGGTGGCGTAGGCGGCCGCGCCGAAGAACGCCGCGTGGCCAAACGAAAGCAGGCCCACGTACCCCACCAGCAGGTTGAACGCCGCCGCAAACAGCGCGAAGCACAGCACCTTCATCAGGAACGTCGGGTACACAAACCACGGCGCCGCCAACGCCACCACCGCCAGCACCGCCATGGCGATACGCATTGCGCGCCGGCTCAGTTGCACGGGCTCGCGCGTGGCTTCGGCGGCCAGCACGTTCTGGACTTGCAGCGGTTTGCCGAACAGCCCCGCGGGCTTGCACAGCAGCACCAGCACCATGATGATGAAGATCGCCAGATTCGCGGCTTCGGGATAGAACACCTTGGTCAGGCCCTCGATGATGCCCAGGCCAAAGCCGCTGATGATGGCGCCCATGATGGAGCCCATGCCGCCAATGACAACCACGGCGAACACCACCACCACCAGGTTCGACCCCATCATCGGACTGACCTGATAGATGGGCGCCGCGATCACGCCCGCCACCGAGGCCAGCGCCACGCCCAGCGCGTAGGTCAGCGTGATCAGCAGCGGCACGTTGATGCCGAAGGAACGCACGATGGTCGGGTTCTCGGTCGCCGCGCGCAGCATGGCGCCCACGCGCGTTTTCTCGATCAGCACCCATACCGCCAGGCACAGCACCAGCGACACCGCTACCGCCCAGCCGCGATACCAGGGCAGGAACATGAAGCCCAGGTTCACGCCGCCGGTCAATGCCTTGGGGATGGTGTAAGGCAGCCCGGACACGCCATAGGCCTGCCGCAATCCGCCCTCGATCAGCAAGGCGATGCCAAACGTCAGCAGCAAGCCGTACAGGTGATCCATGCGATACGTGCGCGAGATCAGCAAACGTTCGACCACCACCGCGAACACCGCCATGATCAGCGGCACCAGCACCAGCGCGGCCCAGTAGTTCACGCCCAGATAGTTCAGCAGCATCCAGGCCAGGAACGCGCCCGCCGTGTACTGCGCGCCATGGGCGAAGTTGATGATGTTCAACAGGCCGAAAATCACCGCCAGCCCGATCGAGAGCAAGGCGTAGAACGATCCGTTGATCAGGCCAAGCAGGAGCTGGCCGAACAGTGCCGTGGACGGCACACCGAAAATTTCGAACACAGGCCTTCTCCTTTCAGACGCCCAGACGGCGCGCGATCCGGGCGGGATCGCGGCGCGCCTCATCCGCCGACAACTGGTCGACCACGCAACCGTGCTCCATGACGTAGTGACGGTCCGCCACCTTGGTCGCGAAACGGAAGTTCTGCTCAACCAGCACGATGGTGAACCCCCGCTCTTTGAGCGTGCGGATGGCCTGCCCGATCTGCTGCACAATGACCGGCGCCAAGCCTTCGGTGGGTTCGTCCAGCAGGATCAGTTGGGCGCCCGTGCGCAGGATGCGCGCAATCGCCAGCATCTGCTGTTCGCCGCCCGACAGGTTGCCGCCCGAGCTGTCGCTGCGTTCGCGCAGGTTCGGAAACAGCGTGTAGATCTCGTCCAGCGACATGCCGCCTGCCGCCAGACGCGGCGGCAGCATCAGGTTTTCGGTCACGCTCAGGCTGCGGAACACCGCCCGTTCTTCGGGGCAATACACCACACCCAGACGCGGGATACGATGCGGCGCCATGCCCACGGTTTCCTGTCCGTTCAGCCGGATCGAGCCGCGCCGTTTGTCCAGGATGCCCATGATGGCGCGCAGCGTCGTCGTCTTGCCCGCGCCGTTGCGGCCCAGGATGGTGACGAGTTCGCCCCGGTTCACATTGATGTCCACGCCATGCAGCACATGGGATTCTCCATACCAGGCGTTGAGGTCTTTGATGGCCAGCATCTCAGTGCGCCTCCTCGTCAGAGCCCATGTAGGCGGTGATGACGCGCTCATCGCGCGACACCGCGGCGTAGTCGCCTTGCGCCAGCACGGCGCCACGCGCCAATACGGTGATGGTGTCGGACAGGTCGGCCACAACCGACAGGTTGTGCTCCACCATCAGGATGCTGCGGTTTACCGACACGCGCCGGATCAGCGCGGCGATGCGGGCGACGTCTTCCTGCCCCAGGCCCGCCATGGGTTCATCCAGCAGCATGATTTCGGGTTCCAGCGCCAGCGTCATCGCAATTTCCAGCGCGCGCTTACGCCCATATGGCAACAGCGCCGCCGTGGTGCTGGCCAGGTTCGCCAGGCCCACCGCATCCAGCAGTTCCATGGCGCGATCGTTCAGGCGATCCACGCTGCGCCGGCTGCGCCAGAAGCGCAGCCCGTCGCCATGCTGGCGCATCAGCGCCACGCGCATGTTCTGCAGCACGGTCAGGCCCAGAAACACCGCCGAAATCTGGAACGAACGGACGATGCCCAGCCGCGCGATCTCTTCGGGCGCCAGCGCCGTGATGTCGCGTCCGCGGTAGTGAATGACGCCTGCGTCCGGCGTCAGAAATTTGGTCAGCAGATTGAAGCAGGTGGTTTTGCCCGCGCCATTGGGGCCAATCAGCGCATGGATAGAGCCTTCCTGCAGGGCAAGGGTCACGCCGTCGACGGCATTGAAGCCGCCGAACCGCTTGACCAGCCCCTGTGCGGATAGAACCGCTTGGGTGCTTGGGGTCATGGCGGCGTTCCTTACATGCGGGCCAGCAGGCCGCCGTCGATCGCCAGGACATGCCCGTTGACGAACGACGCGCCCGGCGACGCCAGGTAGACCACGGCGGGAGCAATGTCTTCGGGGGTGGCCCAGCGGCCCACAGGCACCGACGTCGACAGGAATGATTGGAACTGCGGATTGTCCTGCAAGCCCTGCGTGAAATCCGTGCGCACGAATCCTGGCGCCAGGGCATTGCACGTGACGCCGCTTGCGCCGTATTCCACGGCCAGCGCGCGCGTGAACGCGGCAATCGCGCCCTTGGCGGTGGCGTAAGCGGCGATGTTCGGCATGGTGGCCTGCCCCGCCACGGACGACATCAGCACAATGCGGCCAAAGCCCCGCTTGCCCATGCCGGGCAAGACGGCGCGCGCGCAATGGAACGCGCCGTTCACGTGCACGTTTTGCAGCGCCTGCCATTCGGCGGGCGTCATATCAACCACCGCTTTGCGATTCTGATTGCCGGCGTTGCTGACCAGCACGTCGATGGACAGGCCGGCGTCTTCCAGCAGGCTCACGGCGGATGCCACGGCGGCGGCATCGGCCACATCAAAGGGCGACGCATGCGCTGTGATGCCGTCAGCCGCCAACCGCGCGCAGGCGGCGTCGCATGCGTCCTGCGACAGATCGTTGACCACCACCTGCGCGCCCGCGCGGCCCAAGGCCTGCGCGATGGCGTAACCCAATCCCCTGGCCGCGCCCGTCACCAGCGCGACGCGTCCCGCCAGACCAAATGTCTGGTCCAGATAGTCGTGTTTCAAGCTTGTCTCCTTGTCTTATATGCACCGGATCTCTAGGCCCGGCCTATGTCGCCCCTGCTTTCCCGATGCAAAAACAAAGTTGACATCAATCTCAATATACGCGACTATTTTTAAACACTCAATAACAAGATTTTTGCTTTTTCTTCCATAACGAGTTCTGGCTAGGAGACAATCATGGCCCTCGAAACCCCCGGCTGCCCTGCGGCCAACGCGCTGCCGCCACTGGCCTCACGCTTCCTGAAAGTGGCTGATCTGCCCTGGAAACCCACGCAGGTGGAAGGCATCGACATGAAGGTGCTGATGCAGGACAAGGAATCCGGCCTGCTCACCGCGCTGTTTCGCTGGCAGCCCGGCACCGAGCTGCCTTTGCATGAACACGTTGAAGTCGAACAGACCTACGTCCTGGAAGGCTCCATCGTGGACGCCGAAGGCGAGGTCTGCGCGGGCGACTATGTTTGGCGCCCCCGCGGCAATCAGCACGTGGCGCGTGCGCCCAATGGCGCGCTGGTGCTCAGCTTTTTCCTGAAACCCAATCTGTTTATCGACGCTTACGCCGGCCAGACGCTGGAGTAAGTCCGCCTGCCCCGGCAGGATTCAGCGTGAATCCGCAAGACCGCATGACCGCCCGGCACAGGGCGGCGCGCAAAAGAACCAAGCCCCCCAAGGAGACACCCCCATGAAGACCCGTTTCAAGAACAGCCTTGCTGCCTGCGTGTTGGGCGCCGTATCCCTGCCCGCCATGGCGCAGGTGTCCGATGACGTCGTGAAGATCGGCGTGCTGGGCGATCAGTCCGGCATGATGGCCGATCTGTCCGGCAAGTTCGGCGTGGAAGCCGTGAAGATGGCCGTTGAGGATTTCGGCGGCACCGTACTGGGCAAGCCCATTGAAGTGATCTCGGCCGACCACCAGAACAAGGTGGACATCGGGGTGTCAATTGCGCGCCGCTGGTACGAGAACGACAAGGTGGACCTGATTCTGGACGTGCCCAATTCGGCTATCGCCCTGGCCGTGCAGGACCTGACCCGCCAGATGAAGCGCGTCGTCATCTTCACCAGCGCCGGGTCGGCCGACCTGACGGGCAAGGCGTGTTCGCCCAACGGCATGCACTGGACGTACGACACCTATGCGTACGCCACCGGCGTGGCCAACGGCGTGATGGAAGACGGCGGCAAGAGCTGGTACTTCATCACGTCCGATTACGCGTTCGGCCACTCGCTGGAACGCGACGCGATGGCGGTGGTGAAAGCCAAGGGCGGGCAAGTGGTAGGCAGCGTGCGCCACCCCATCGCCAGCTCGGATTTCTCGTCGTTCCTGTTGCAGGCGCAAGCCTCCAAGGCGCAGGTGATCGGCCTGGCCAACGGCAGCGGCGATACCATCAACAGCATCAAGCAGGCATTTGAATTCGGCATCATGGGCAGCAAGCAGCGCGTGGCCGCCCTCTTCATGAGCATCGTGGACGTGCGCAGCGTGGGGCTGGAATACGCGCAGGGGCTGAATCTGGTCGAGCCGTTCTATTGGGACCAGGACGACAAGGCACGCCAATGGTCCGAGCGCTACTTCAAGCGCACGGGGCGCATGCCGTCGATGGTGCAAGCCAGCAACTACAGCGCCACGATGCATTACCTGAACGCGGTCAAGGCCGCCGGCACGGACGCGTCCGAACCCGTGCTGAAGAAAATGCACGACACGCCCATCAATGATTTCATGACCGAGAATGGCCGCATCCGCGAAGACGGCCGCGTCATGCGCGACCTGTATCTGTTCCAGGTCAAGAAGCCAGCGGAATCCAAGCGCGACTGGGACTACTACAACCTGGTGCGCAAGATTCCCGCCGAACAGGCGTTCCGCCCGCTGAAGGACGGCGGCTGCTCGCTGGTGAAGTCGTGATGGGCGGCGCGCTTGCACTGCTGGCCGGCAAGCGCGCCGTTGTCACCGGGGGGGCAAACCCCCGGGGCATCGGCGCGGCCGTGGTAGACCTGTTTCTGGCGCACGGCGCCACGGTGGCGGTGCTGGACTACGCCTACCCCGAGGGCGGCGCGGGCGTGCTCGCCAACGGCCGCGTGGACCTGCACTGCGACGTGTCGCGCGGCGTCTCGTGCGAGGCCGCAATCGAGCAGGCCCGCATGGCGCTGGGCGGCATCGATGTGCTGGTCAACAACGCGGGCATCGTTGCCGCCACGCGCATCTGGGACCTGCCCGAAGACGAGTTCCGCCGCATGATCGACGTCAACCTGACCGGCACCTACAACGTCACGCACGCGGCGCTGCCTGCCCTGCTGGAAAGCACGCGGCGCCCGGCCATCGTGAACCTGGGCTCCACCGCGGCGTTGCGCGGCGGCGGCTTGCTGGGCGGCTCGCATTACGCGGCGTCCAAGGGCGGCGTCATCAGTTTCACCAAGGCGCTGGCGCGGGAATTGGGCCCCCGAGGCATCCGCGCCAACTGCGTGGCCCCCGGCATTATCGAAACGGACATGACGCTGGGCAAATTCGGCGAAAATTGGGAACAAGAACTCAAACAGGGCATTCCGCTGCAACGTTTCGGCTCGCCCGCTGAAGTTGCCCAGGCCATCGTTTTCCTGGCCTCGGACCTGTCCTCTTATTCAACCGGCATCGTGGTCGACGTCAACGGCGGCTTCCACATTCACTAGGCAAACCCAGAAGCAATGAGCACTCCCGATCGCATGCTGTCCATACTCGACCTCTTTCGCGACGACACCACCGCCGCGTTCCAGGAGGACGTCATGGCGCATCTGGAGTGCTCGCGCGCCACGGCCTACCGTTATCTAAAATCGCTGACCGAAAGCGGCCTGCTGGCGCCCACCGCCGGCGGCGCCTATGTGCTGGGTTCCCGCATCATCGAGCTGGACCGCCACCTGCGCCAGCACGATCCTTTGATGCGCGCCGCGCGCGACGTCATGCGCGCAACCGGCGACGAACTCCACGCCAACCTGATGCTGTGCAGCTATTACGGCGACAAGGTCATGTGCGTGGACCGCTACTGGACCGATCACTCCATTGAATCCAGCTACGCGCGCGGCCGCCCGTTCCCGATGTTCCGCGGCGCCACGGCCAAGCCCATTCTGGCCAATCTGCCGCCCTATCAGCTGCGCAACCTGATGCTGTGGCACGCGGCCGAAATCCGCGAAGCCGGGCTGGGCGATGACTGGGATGCGTTCCGCGCCAACCTGAAGCGGCTGCGCACAGCGGGTGTGTGCGTTTCGCATGGCGAAGTCGACCGCGGCTTGATGGGCATCGGCGCGGCAATTTTCAGCCCCGAACAGAAGGTGGTCGGCAGCCTGGTGTTCATTGCGGCAGAAGCGCACACGTCGCCTGAACGGCTGGACGTGCTGCAAGCCCGCATCCAGGTCGCCGCCGCCCAAGTCTCGCAAAACTTGCAGGCCCCACAAAGCAACGGCGCGGCGGCGATCGGCATCATGCCGTCGCGGCCGCGCCGCATCAAGGCGCCGGCCGGTGCAACACCGGCGCGGCCCAAAGCCTGATCAGGCCTTGTTGTAGCGTTCGACGCTGTTCACGATTTCTTCGTGAGCGGCATCAACGCCCTTCCAGCCCTTGACCTTGACCCACTTGCCCTTTTCCAGGTCTTTGTAGTGCTCGAAGAAGTGCTGGATACGCGCGACGTCTTCGGTCGGCAGATCTTCGTAGGACTTGATGTTGCGGTACGGGGGGTACAGCTTTTCGATCGGCACGGCCAAGAGCTTGGCGTCGCCGCCCGACTCATCGTCCATTTCCAGCACGCCGATAGCGCGGCAGCGCACGACGGCGCCGATCTGGATCGGGAAGGGGGTCAGGACCAGCACGTCGGCGGGGTCGCCGTCTTCCGACAGGGTTTGCGGGATGTAGCCGTAGTTGCACGGGTAGTGCATGGCGGTCAGCATGAAGCGGTCAACGAAAATCGCGCCCGTGTCTTTGTCGACCTCGTACTTCACCGGGTCGGCGTTCATGGGGATTTCGATGATGACGTTGAAGTCTTCCGGCAGCTTCTTGCCAGGGGAGACGCGATCAAGACTCATGATTCAACCTTGTTGTTTGTCTGAAGAAATGTTCAAAGCGAGCCGTCGTCCTTGAACGGCGGCTTGGTCGCAGGCACCGGCGCCGGCGCCGCGGCAGGCGCGGGCTTCGGGCTGGCGGGAGGGGCCGGCGAATACGTGGGCACGGGCTCATCGAAAGCCGCCGCCGGGATCGGGGCGCTGTCGAAGTACTCGTCGATATCGGACGTGCCGCCGGCAAGCGGCGCGTCTTCCGGCGCCAAGGCGCGCGCATGCTGATCCTTGCTGACGCGCGCATCCGGGTCCAGCACATAGTCGGAAGCGGACGCCGCCACCGACGGCGGCAGCGCCGGATAATCGCCGCCGACATCGGCGTCGCCATCCGTGTCCGACAGGCCCACCGCATAGCCGCCTTCGGCGTCCACGCGGTAAGGATCGGAACCGGTGTCGGCCGCGGGCAAGGCCGCATCCACCGCCAGCACCGGCAAGGCCATGCTGGCCGCCGTGGCCAGACGCCAGTGGCGCACCGCGTCGGCGGGGCGATCCAGGCGGTCGTACAGGCTGCCCAACAACGCATGCGTCTGGGCATCGCTACGGCGGCTGAGACTGCGCAGCAGATAACGCTCGGCCTGCCCCCACAACTGGCCGTTCAGGCACAGCATGCCCAGCGCGGTCAGCAGATCGGGATCGGTCGGGCGCTGTTGCAGCCACGTCTCGGCCTTGGCCAGACGGCGCGACACCTGTTCGGCTTCGCAGCGGGCATAGGCCGCCACCAGCGTCGGGTTGAACTTCACGGCGATGGCGGCTTCCAGCACGCGGGCCGCTTCGTTGGGTTCGCCGGCGGCCTCAAAGGCCGCAGCGCCCGCCAGCGCCACATCGGGCAGCAGGCGCTCTTCGGCCTTCAGGTCTTTCCAGATGGCGCGCCAGGCTTCGCTGTTGGCCGAGCTGGCCGCCGCACGCAAGCGCGCCGCGCCCGAGGCGTCGATCAGCACATCGGCTTCGCTGCGGGCCAGCGCATTGCGGCGGACCAGCCCGCGCGCCAGCGTGAAGACTTGCTCGTGGTGATGCAGCGCGGTGTGGGCGCGCAGCAGCAGGCGCATCGTGTGCAGGTGGCGGGCGCCGCCGTCAGCCAGCGGCGCCAGCACGGCGAGCGCGCGTTCGGCACGGCCTTGGTCCAGCAGCATGTCGGCCGAAACCGTGGCGGTGGCTTCCACCAGACCCGGGTCGGTGCCGGCGTGTTCCTGCGCGGTTGCCAGCAGGCGGTCGCGGCGGTCGAACTCGCCCAAGCCATGGGCAGCGCGCGCCGCCGACAGCGCGGCCAGCACACGGCGGGTCTGCACTTTGGTCTGCTCAAGCAGCTTGGTCAGATCTTTTTCGGCGTGGGTGTAACGGCCTTCCAACAAACCGATCCAGCCGCGTTCAAGCAATTCGTGGTCGCGCGCTTGCGCACGCTTGCCACGCCAGACGCGGACGCGGTCGGGAATGGCCAACAGCCACGCCAGCACGCGCAAGCCCACGTACAGCACGATGAACGCCGCAACGATCAGCAGGACGGCGAGCGTGAGCGACATTCCGATGCGCCACGGCCAGACCAGCAACAGCACGTTGCCGGAATGCGAGCGCAGCACCACCGCCAGGGCGACGGCGATGACGGCGAGCAGCAGTGTCCAGAACCAGGTACGCATAAGGCTCAGTCCTGCCCGCTAGTCTTGAAACCCGCGGCCCGCAACGCGGCGACAGCGTTCAGGCTGTCGGACACGTCCGGCATGCGCACGGCGATGTCGGTCTGCGCCAGTTCGCGCGCCAGCGTCTGGGCGGCGACGGTATCAGGCGAACGGTTATCGAAATACTTGGCGAGCGTGACGCCGACGTTGTCGAGCTCGCTCTTCCATACGGCGGGCTGACGCATCAGCATGGCCAGTTGAACGGTCAGCAGGCGTTGACGCAGCGTGGCGCGCACCTGATCGGCCTGTTCGGGCGACAGCAGCAACGCGGCGGGCTCATCCACGCGCTGGATGGTGATCAAGCCACCGAGCTCCTGCGCCAGCGCCGAACCGGCGCGGCCAGGCCACGAGACCACCTCGGCGCGCCAGCGCTGCCACCAGGGCGCATCGGCGGGCAAGCCTGCCTGCGGGTCCACGGCGGGCGCGGGGGCCACGGCGGGGCGCGGCTCGCCTGCGGCAACCACACCCGGCGCGGCCGCGTCAGGCACCAGCAAGGGCGCCTTGCCCACCATGGCCACCAGGCGTTCGATACGGGCGGATTGCGCGGGGATGTCGACGGTGGACACGGCGCGCAGACGATCCAGGTCGCCGTTGATGGCTTGCTGCAAGCTGGAGAAGCGCGGGCGGTCGGCACGCGCCAAACGCGATTGCGCGGTTTCCAGCGCGACGATGGCGTTCGAGACGTTGCCCGCCAGACGCAGTTGTTGATTGGCGATGGTCAAGAGACGTTCGACGTCGTTGGCCAGCAGCTCGTCGCTGGCGCTGTCGTTGAAGTTCTGCCACGCCTGTTGCAGCGCGTTGTATTGGCTTTGGGTTTCGCGCACGGTGTCTTCAAGCTCGCCCACGCGGCCGGCCTGCGCTTGCGCCAGGGCCAGCGCTTCACGCGTGTCCTTGCGGGCCTGCGCCACGTCGGCGGTCAGCGTGTCGATACGCGACGCGACCTCGCGTCCGGCGGACACGAATTGCGTGCGCTGCTTCCACAGGGCATAACCTAAGCCCACGGCGAGCAGAATGACGATTATCAGGGCGGTGACCAACGGGCCATTGCCGCGCTTGGCCGGACGGGCCTTGACGGGATCGGCCGGGGCCGATGCGGGCGCGCTTGCGCCCGGGGCGGCCGTGTTAACGACCGGATCGGTAGCGGGAGTCTTGTCTGTCATGACGCGATTGTATTCGGTGTCAGTCCGATGCAACGAATCAAGCAGCAACAAAAGCCTGGAATATCGACTCGTCGTTGGGCAAGCAGATTTTTACCATTTCTGTCGCGCCACTGTCATGACAGCCTGGCGGCACGCGGCGCGCCAGCGAGGGATGCGTCAGCACGAAGCGGCAGCGCGCCCACCAGGCAGACAGGCCGGCGGCATCCACACCGGCGCGCACGGCATCGGCGCCTTCGCCGCTGGTGATGAGCCAGGTGGCGGGCACGCCCGCATCTGCCCACTGCCGCAAGGCGGCAAGCGCGGCATCGTCCCAGAGGGCCGGGCGGCGCAGATACGCCGCGTGGCGCGTGACGGCCGCGCCGTGGGCTTCAAGCGTATCGCCCAGCCAGTCCCTGCCCTGCGTGCCGCGCACCACCAGCACGCGGGCCGGCAATTGCGGCAAGCCGCAAAGCACATTCCACAAGGCTTCGGAGTCGTGGCTGGGCGCATCATCGCCCGGATGCAAGACTGTTGTATTCGCGCCAATAGCGGTCGACTCACGCAACGCCTGCGCGCTGGCGGGGCCGACGGTTGCGGCGATGACGCCCGCCGGCCAGGCGGCTTGGCCATCGGCGCGCGCGAGCTGATCCAGATACTGTTTGGCCGCGTTGCCACTGACGAACACAACCATGTCGAAGTCGGCCGGCCGAGGCAAGCCCGCGGCGGCCACTGGCAGCGGATGGATTTCCAGCGCAGGCAGGATGCAGACGGACCAGCCGGCGTCGGTCAGACGGCCGGCCAGCGCCTCGTTGCGGCCCGCGGGCCGCGTCAGGATGGCGACTCGCGGCGCGGTGGACATCAGTCCGGCCGCGGGTCGGCTTGCAGCAGTTCCTGGAGGATGGCGGCGGCGCCACCGTCCAGCAATTCCTGCGCGGCCGCCACACCCAACGCATCGGCATCGGCCGCGGGGCCGGTGCGTGTCGTGCGGACGATGCGGGCCCCGTCCGTTGACGCCACCAGGGCGCGCAACGACAAAGTGTCGCCAGAGAGTTCGGCGAAGGCCGCCAGCGGCACCTGACAGGAACCGCCCAGCGTGCGGGACACGGCGCGTTCGGCTTGCACGCAAGCCGTTGTGGTGCTGCTGATCAACGGCGCGAGCCAGGCGCGCATGTCGTCGCGGTCGTCGCGGATCTCGATGCCCAACGCGCCCTGCCCGGCTGCCGGCAGACTATCGGCGGGGTCCAGCAGGCTGCGGATACGCGCGCCCAGGCCCAGCCGGTCCAGGCCGGCGGCGGCAAGCACAATGGCGTCGTATTCCCCTTTGTCCAGCTTGCCCAGGCGGGTGTCCAGGTTGCCGCGCAGCGGCTTGACCACCAGTTCCGGGTAGCGCGCGCGAATCTGGGATTCCCGGCGCAAGCTGGACGTGCCCACCACCGCGCCCGCCGGCAGTTCTGCCAGCGTTGCATAGCGGTTGGACACGAAGGCATCGCGCGGGTCCGCGCGATCAAGGACGGCGCAAAGCTCGAACGGGGCTTGCAGATCCACCGGCACGTCTTTCAAAGAGTGCACGGCCAGATCGGCACGCCCGTCGAGCAGCGCGTTTTCGAGTTCCTTGACGAACAGTCCTTTGCCGCCCACCTTGGACAAGGTGCGGTCGAGGATCTGGTCGCCTCGGGTCGTCAGGGTAAGGAGCTCAACCGCGCACGCTGGGTACAGCGTGCGCAGCCGGTCACGCACATGCTCAGCTTGCCACAGGGCAAGCCGGCTGGCGCGGGTCGCAATGACCAGGCGTTGCGGTAGAGGCACGAGCGGTCATCAAACGAAATTAGAGACGATGACCGTCGCGACTATCCCGAGGATGGCCAGGACGAAAAGGCCCTGAAGGAGGCTCAGGCCCGATTCGGATTGCTGGGGATCGACGGATCTACGCAGACTCATGTGCTGATTCCTTGGAAGCGGTTTTGCGGCTTGCCAGCCACCGTCCAAGGACAACAACGAGCAAGGCGCCAATAATTTCTGCAGCGATTTTAACCGTAGTGGGCTGAACACCGAATTGACGTTCGACAACCACATCGGTAATCAGCATGCCGCCAGCGATCCAGCCCAGCAGCGCGGCGCCAAAGGTCACCACCAGCGGGTACTTGTCGATCAGCTTCAGAACCAGCGTGCTGCCCCAGATGATGATCGGCACACTGACGATCAGGCCGAAGGCGACCAGGCCGATCTGGTGGTCGGCGTGGGCGTTCTGGGCCGCGCCGGCAATGGCGATCACGTTGTCCAGGCTCATCACGAAGTCAGCAATGATGATGGTCTTGATGGCGGCGGCGATGGAGGTTCCCCCCTTCACGTTGCCATGCGCATCGTCTTCTGGAACAAGAAGCTTGACGCCGATCCAGACCAGCAGCAGGCCGCCAACGACCTTCAGGAACGGAATCGACAGGAGCGTCAGTGCGAAAGCGATCAGCACCACACGCAGGATGATGGCGCCCGCGGTGCCCCACAGGATGCCCTGCATGCGCTGCTTGGGCGCCAGGTTGCGGCACGCCAACGCGATGACCACGGCGTTGTCGCCGCCGAGCAGGATATCGATGAGGATGATCTGAAATACCGCTGCCCAACTCAGCGTCTGGAAAAACTCAAGCACTTTGAACCCCCGAAGGCATTTATGAAAAGAAAGGCCGGTCCCGAGCCGGCCATCCTGCCGCGCGCGGCGCGGCAGGATCATTCAAACAACTAATTATTGTAATTCAGCTTTCAGTCAGCTTTCTGGCGCATCAGCAAAACTTTACCAATTGCCAGCACCAGCACTGCGCCGAGCGCACCCGTCATGAGCTCAAACGTGTGGTGAGTCACACCCAATGCCGCGTCAATACGCGCCACCGGTTCCTGCAAGGCGGGATCTCCCACCAGCAATTCACCCGCAATAAAGCCCAACAACGCAGCACCCACCCAGACGATGATCGGGAAGCGCTCGATGACCTTCAACAGCAGCGTGCTGCCGAAGATGACCAAGGGGATGCTGATGGCCAGGCCCAAAACCAGCAAGGTCGTGTCGCCCATGGCCGCAGCAGCCACCGCCACCACGTTATCCAGGCTCATGACCAGGTCGGCGATCATGATAGTGCGGATTGCGGTCAGCAAATTACCTTGCGTCTTGCCCGCGCCGTCGTCCTCGCCTTCCGGCAACAGCAGCGTCACGCCGATGTAGACCAGGAGCAGCGCGCCGATCAGCTTCAGATACGGCAACAGCAACAGCTTGGCCGCCACCAGGGTCAGCACGATACGCATGATGATCGCGGCGGCCGAGCCGATCGTGATCGCTTTCTTCTGTTGCGCCGGCGGTAATGAACGCGCTGCCAGCGCAATAACCACGGCGTTGTCGCCTGATAGCAGAATGTTGACCCAAATGATCTGGAGCAACGCTATCCAGAATGCCGCTGAACTAAGTTCCATGCCTCTCTTTCCCAGGTGATGATCCCCCTAGGACAAACCAAATGAATGGATGATGAAAACGAAAATCGTACTGACCGTCTTGGTGCGAGCCCGACGGCATTCTTGCTGGGTACGTGCGAAATTTCTTTCATTATAGTTTCGTTCAGCTTTCCGTATGTTTTGACGACCGCGTTATGGACACGGGATTTCCCTAGGAAAGCGTCAGAAATTTCTGGCTGCGGCGTCATAAACACGCAAAAAAAAAGCCCGCCGAAGCGGGCTTTTTCGTACGCAATGCTGAAAGACTTACAGCACCGACTTGAGCAGCTTGCCCATTTCGGAGGGGTTGCGCGTGGTGCGGATGCCGCAAGCTTCCATGACTTCCAGCTTGGCGTCGGCCGTGTCGGCGCCACCGGAGATCAGGGCGCCAGCGTGGCCCATGCGCTTTCCAGGAGGAGCGGTGACACCAGCGATGAAGCCGACGACCGGCTTCTTCATGTTGTCCTTCGCCCACTCAGCGGCGTTGACTTCGTCCGGGCCGCCGATTTCGCCGATCATGATGACGGCGTCGGTGTCGGGATCGTCGTTGAACATCTTCAGGACGTCGACGTGCTTCAGGCCGTTGATGGGGTCACCACCGATGCCGACGGCGCTGGATTGACCCAGGCCCAGCTCGGTGACTTGCGCCACGGCTTCGTACGTCAGGGTGCCCGAACGGCTGACGATGCCGATGCGGCCCTTGCGGTGGATGTGACCGGGCATGATGCCGATCTTGATTTCGTCCGGCGTGATCAGACCCGGGCAGTTCGGGCCCAACAGCAGCGTCTTGCTGCCCTTGGCCTTCATGCGGTTCTTCACTTCCAGCATGTCGCGGACCGGGATGCCTTCGGTGATGCAGATCACCAGATCCAGTTCGGCTTCAACAGCTTCCCAGATCGCAGCAGCGGCGCCAGCCGGCGGCACGTAAATGACGGACACGGTCGCGCCGGTGTCAGCCTTGGCGTCTTTCACCGTAGCGAAAATCGGCACGCCTTCGAAGTCTTCACCCGCCTTCTTGGGGTTCACGCCGGCCACGAAGGCGGCTTTGCCATTGGCATACTCACGGCACATACGGGTGTGGAACTGGCCCGTCTTGCCCGTGATGCCCTGGGTGATGACTTTGGTGTCCTTGTTGATCAGAATCGACATTTGTGAATCCTTGGCAATTTCTTTTACCGCCGGGCCGTCCCAAGGTGGAAAGCGCTCCGTTGGGAAGCAGCTAGCCACGAAGGGGCGCGGCGAGGGGGCATATTTACTTGACGGCGGCTACGACGCGGGTGGCCGCTTCGGCCATCGTGTCAGCGCTGATGATCGGCAGACCGGAGTCAGCCAGCATCTTCTTGCCGAGTTCTTCGTTGGTGCCCTTCATGCGGACGACCAGCGGCACGTTCAGGTTGACGGCCTTGCAAGCCGCGATCACGCCTTCGGCGATGACGTCGCAGCGCATGATGCCGCCGAAGATGTTGACCAGAATGGCCTTCACGCTCTTGTTCGCGAGCATGATCTTGAACGCTTCGGTGACCTTCTCGGCCGTAGCGCCGCCGCCGACGTCCAGGAAGTTGGCCGGCTCGCCGCCGAACAGCTTGATGGTGTCCATCGTGGCCATGGCCAGACCGGCGCCGTTCACCAGGCAGCCGATGTTGCCGTCGAGCTGGATGTAGGCCAGGTCGAACTTGCTGGCTTCGATTTCAGCGGGATCTTCTTCGTCCAGGTCGCGGTAGGCGACGATTTCCGGATGACGGAACAGCGCGTTGGAGTCGAAGTTGAACTTGGCGTCCAGGGCGATGATGTTGCCCTTGCTGTCGCGGTTCAGCGGGTTGATTTCAACCAGCGACGCGTCGGTTTCCATGTAGCACTGATACAGCTTCTGGAAAACGTCCACGGCTTGGGCGGTGGAGTCGGCGGGCAGGCCGATCGCGTTGGCGATCTTGGTGGCTTGCTCGGCGGACAGGCCGGTCAGCGGGTCGATGTATTCGGTGATGATCTTCTCGGGAGTGGAGTGAGCCACTTCCTCGATGTCCATGCCGCCTTCGCTGGAAGCGATGAAGGCAACCTTTTGCGTGGCGCGGTCAGTGACCAGCGACACGTAGTATTCCTTCTGGATGTCGGCGCCGTCTTCGATGTACAGGCGGCGAACCTTCTGGCCTTCCGGGCCGGTCTGGTGCGTGATCAGCTGCATGCCCAGGATTTCCGAGGCCAGCTTGCGGACGTCGTCCAGCGAGCGCGCCAGCTTGACGCCACCGCCCTTGCCGCGGCCACCCGCGTGGATTTGCGCCTTGACGACCCACACCGGTCCACCCAGCTTTTCAGCGGCAGCCACGGCCTCGTCGACGGAAAGAGCGGGAATCCCGCGCGGCACCGGGATGCCAAATTGCTTCAGCAGTTCCTTGCCTTGATACTCGTGGATTTTCATGTGTTACCTGTCAGGACGTATGAGAAAGAGAAGGTGAATCGGAGGACGAATCGGCCGATGCCTCAGCGCTACCCCCGGTGTACCACTTGGGATAGTGCTCAGCCACCACCGGGCCGTCGGTGCTTAGCGCATGACAGCCATCCAATTGGAATGGACGCCGGTTCGGGTTGGTTTCCTGCCGCCGGCGGTTAGCCATGGTCTGGACCGCCGCGGTGGGAAGCACCTGCGACAGCTCGGTCATGTGCGTACAGCCCGCTACATGCCCAAACCGCTCCTTGACCTGGCGGCGGAATCCCTTAAGCAGATTCATGCCGATCAGATCAGTGTAAGCCGGCTCGATGGCCATGCAATGACGGCCGTAAGGGGCCGCATCATAGACAGCCTGCGCCGCCAGGATCGAGTAGTTCTCGTCGATGGTGATGCGCAGATGCATATGGTGAATGGGCTGCCCGGCCTTGAACATCTCGCCGTCGCTCTTGGGAAAATCGTACGCCTTGACGTCGATCAGCTCGGCTTCCAGATCCCAATTGCCGTCCTCGCGCGCATACGACTGCACGCGTATGGAACGCGTGTGCAGAGGTTGGCGAGGGTAATCCGGCGGTGGCAAGGGCATGCTGGGGGCCTGCGGGGCGAAGATGGCCTGCGCATGGTGCGCGGCAACAAAACCTTCAAAGTATAGCGCAGGCGGCCCGCGATCAACCGTCTTGATGGGGCCGCCTGCATGGGGACGCAACGTCGGCGCAGGCGCTCACGGTGTCCACGGCGTGGCCGGGCTACCCATCCAGGCCTGCCCGGCCGGGATGCTTTCCCCCTTGAGCACCAGCGTCAGCGGCCCCAGCCGCGCCCCGGCCTCGACGTGGGTGTCGTACAGGATCGTGCTGCGCGGCCCGACATTGACGCCGTTGCCGATGCGCACCGGCCCGATCTTCATGACGCGGTCCTCGAACAGATGGGTCTGCGGGCCAGAGCCTGCGTGCAGCACCGCATCGTCGCCTATCGACACGCAGTCGTATTCGGTGATGTCAGTGGTATCCATGAAAACGCGCTTGCCGATCCGCGCGCCCATGCAGCGCAGCGCCAGCGGCAGCCAGGGCGTCGCCCGCAGGAAGTTGAAGAAATTCGGCACGGCGATGGACTCATACAGGCTGGTGACGGCCTCGCTCTTCCAGACAAACGGCGTCCACATCGGTTCGGCGCGCGGCTGGTAACGGCCCATCAGCCCCCACTTCAAGAGCACCAGGAACAGGAAGGTGCCGATGCCATAGAGCACGCCCGCCAGCATCAGCTCATCGAACGCCGCCAGAAAGCCTTGCGCCACGGCAATCGGAATCACCTTCAGCACCGTCAGATAGCCCACCGCAATCACCACCGCCAGCGGCAGGATCATGCGCATGCCTTCCACCGCGCCACGGGCGATCTTGCGGGGCAGGCTGGGCCGGAACGTCAGATGCGCCGGGAAGCCCGCCGTCTGCTCGCGCGCGGGCAAGGCCAGCGGCGGATTGCCCAGCCACGTCTGCCCGCTGGCCATGCGCGCGTTTGACGGCGCCCGGCTCTGCACACCGATCAGCACATCGTCGGGCAGCACCGAACCATCGGGCACATACGCGCCGTTACCGACGAAGCTGCGGTTGCCGATGATGGTGGGCCGCATCGTCATCCAGCCGCGATCGATTTCTTCGTCGCCCAGCATGACGCCATCAGCGATGAAGCTATCGCGGCCAAGGGTCAGCATGTCTGGCACGATGCCCATCGCAGTGGAAATTTCAGTGCCGCGGCCGACCTTCGCCCCCAGCAGCCGATACCAGGTGCCGGCGTAGATCGACGCATACAGGCCATGCAGCACGCTCAGGCTGGATTCCTGGATCTGGTTGGTCAGCCAGCGGCGCAGGTAGATCTGGCCGTAGACCGGCCAGCGCCCGCTCGACAGCCGCGGCAGCAGCGCCCAGCGCATCATCGCGGAAACCAGCACCGTCAAGAACAGCAGCAACGCGCTGGCGGGCAACGCCAGCAGCAGATAGCAAAGAAACGCGTATGGCCAGGGTGCGCGGGCGCTCATCAGGTCGAGCCAGCGCGCGTCGATCCAATCGATCAGCACAAAGCTGGGAAACACCGGCATGAAGAACAAGGCGGCGATGAGCGTGCCGCCCGCCGCGTAGGCCAGCACATCCAGCCGGCGCCAGCGGCTCGCACGCTCGGGGCGCGGCGGCAGATCGGCCGCGCGCGCGTCCGGGTCGTGCCGGGCGGGCGCGCCGGTCCAGATCTGCCCGGCAGGCACGCGGGCGCCCGCCGCCAACGATGACAAACCTTCGAGCCGCGCGCCCTCGCCCATCGCGACGTCGCCTTGCAGCACCGCATACGAACCCACATAGGCGTTGTCGGCCAGGGTGATGGGCGCCACTTGCCACACGCCGCCCTGCACCGAGAAATTCTCCAGATTGACGGCAGCGCCGATGCTGACGCCATCGCCTACCGTCAAGAGATCCGGCGCACGCACCGAGATGCGGCTGATCGCGGCGTCGCGGCCGATGCGGGCGCCCAGCGCGCGCAAGTACCAGACCTGAAGCGGCGAACCCGCCAGCAGATGCGCCGGCGGAATATCCAGCACCCGGTCCACTAGCCACCACCGATAAAACAGCCAGCCATACAACGGATAGCGGCCCGGTTTGAGCCGGCCCAGAATGCCCCACTTGCACGCCACGGCGACGCCGAAGCTCAACAGATTGCAGGCCAGGTAGGCCGCGATCGATAACGCTACCGCGCGCCAGACCGAATCGCCCTCGTCGCCCGTCCAATAGTGATATGTGAAAAACGGCGTCAGCCAGATCAGCATGCGCACGCCAATCAACAGCGGCAGCGCGGCCAGTTGCGCCAAGCCGCAAGTCCAGCGCCGCCATTCAGGCGCACGCGACATGGCGGCATCTTGCGAAGAGGCTGCGGCGCCTAACGGGGCGCCGTGTTCCGCGCCATATTGAGCGCCTTGCTCGTCACCGTGCTGACCGGCTACCAGGTTGACGCGCGCCGGCGTACTGGCCGCAGCCAGCGCATCCAGCCGCGCCGCCAACGCTCCCACTCCGGGATGCTGATAAAGCTCGTGCATCGTCAACGCGGAAAAATGCGGATGCTTGCGCAACGCCGACACCAGCCGCGCGGCCAACAGCGAATGGCCGCCCAGATCGCGGAAGAAGTCGCTGGCCAGCCGCAGCGGCTGTCCGGGAAACAGCGGGCGCAGCGCGTCGAACAATGCGGCCTCGCCCGGCGTGACGGGTTCATCGTCTTCGCCACTAGGCTCGGACACCGTCTCCAAAGGTTGCGCCTTCAGCGTCTTGCGGTCGATCTTGCCCGAGGTCAAACGCGGCACGTCGCTCACGCGTTCGAAGCGGGCCGGAATCATATAGGCCGGCAAGTCCTGCGCCAGCGCGGCGCGCAGGGCATGCAGATCCAGCCGGGCATCGCCTTCCGGTTTCAGGAAGGCCACCAGTTGCTCGATGCCGGCAAGATCCCGCAGCACGACCGCCGCCGCGCCCACACCGGGCTGCCGGTAAAGCGCGGCTTCGATCTCGCCCAGCTCAACACGAAAGCCACGCACCTTGACCTGATCGTCGCTGCGGCCCAGGCATTGGATCTGCCCGTGCTCGTCGATGCGGGCAAGGTCGCCACTGCGGTACATGCGCGTGTCGTGCTCACCGCTGGGCCGGGGGTTGGCCAAAAATTTGTCGGCCGTGAGTTCGGGCCGCCCCAGGTAGCCGCCCGCGACACCCGGGCCGGTAATACAGAGCTCGCCCACCTGCCCTTGCGGCAGCACCGCGCCATCGTCGCCACGGATCAACATGCCGTAATTGGGCAACGGCGTGCCGATCGTGACGGGCTGGCCCGGCAGCAATTCGGCCAGGCTGGCCGACACCGTGGTTTCCGTCGGCCCATAGGTGTTGAACATGCGGCGGCCGGGGGTGGCCCAGCGCGGCACCAGAAAGTCCGGGCACACTTCGCCGCCCAGATTCACAATGCGCAGGCCCGGCACATCATGCGCGAACAGCGCCAACAGCGTCGGCACCGCATGCAGCACCGTGACACCTTCGCGCACCAGTGCGTCGGGCAGCCCCTCGGGGTCTGTCGTCAACATCTTGGGCGCCACCCACAAGCTTGCGCCCACCAGATAGCTGATCCATATTTCTTCGAACGACATGTCGAAGGCCACCGAGAATCCCTGGTAGACCTTGTCGCCGTGGCGCACGCCCAGCACTTCATTTTCGCTACGCAGAAAATGGCAGATGCTGGCCTGACTGATGGGCACGCCCTTGGGCTTGCCCGTGGAGCCAGACGTGTAGATGACGTAAGCGGGATGCTCGGGCAACAGCCCTTCCCGCTTGCGCAATGGGCCGTCGGCAGGCTCCGACAGCGCCCACGTCGTCCACGTGATCATCCCGTCCAACCGGACTTCCGCGCCCGCAATCAACCCATTCGCACCAGCGTCCTGCAAACAGACCAGCATGCGGTCAGGCGGGGTGTCGGATTCAAACGGCAGCCAGGCGGCCCCCGCCTTCGCAATGGCCGCTTGCATCACCAGCAGGTCAGCGCCGCGCGGCAGACACAGGCCCACGATATCGCCAGGCCGCACGCCGGATTCAATCAGATGATGCGCGGCCAGATCGGCGCGTGCGCCAAGCGTGTCGTAGGTAAGAGATTGATCCAGCCAATGAATGGCGATGGCGGCGGGGTGCCGCAGGATCGTGGCTTCCAGAATATCGGGCAGCGTTTCCGCGCGAAGCAGATCTGGCCGATAAGGGCCTTGGAGAATCATAGGAACGGCAACAATCCGGCTGTGAGGATTTTTGCTTATTGACCCACGCCGTTGAAAATCGTTCAAGCCTCCGATAAAAAAGGCCTGTGCGGTGTGCGTTTTCCGCACACCGCACGGGCCTGGTTGTCATTGGCCGAGACTTATGCTGACTGACGCAACGCGCGTGCGGCTTGCACCATGCTGATCAGCGCGGCTTCCGTTTCCGGCCAGGCGCGCGTTTTCAGACCGCAGTCAGGATTCACCCACAGCCGTTCCTTGGGCAGGCGGGCGGCCGCCCTTTGCATCAAGCCCACCATCCAATCCACGTCCGGCACGTTGGGCGAGTGGATGTCGTACACGCCCGGGCCGATGTCGTTCGGGTAATCGAAGTCTTCAAACGCCTTGAGCAGCTCCATGTTGGAACGCGAGGTTTCAATCGTAATCACGTCGGCATCCATCGCCGCGATTGATTCGATGATGTCGTTGAATTCCGAATAGCACATGTGGGTGTGAATCTGCGTCTCGTCGCGCACGCCGGCGGTCGACAAGCGGAAGCAGTCCACCGCCCAATCCAGATACGGCTTCCAATCGGCCCGGCGCAGCGGCAGGCCTTCGCGGATGGCGGGTTCGTCGATCTGGATGACGCTGATGCCCGCCTTCTCCAAGTCCACGACTTCATCGCGCAATGCCAGCGCCAGTTGGCGGCACGTCTGTTCACGCGGCTGGTCATCACGCACGAACGACCATTGCAAAATCGTCACGGGCCCGGTCAGCATGCCCTTGACCGGTTTGTCGGTGAGCGACTGCGCGTACGACGACCAGCCCACCGTCATCGGCGAGGGGCGCGCCACATCGCCGAAAATAATCGGCGGCTTGACGCAACGCGAGCCATAGCTTTGCACCCAGCCATGCTTGGTGAAGGCGAAGCCGGCCAGCAGCTCGCCGAAATATTCCACCATGTCATTACGTTCGGGTTCGCCGTGCACCAGCACGTCCAGGCCCACCTTTTCCTGGAAGCGGATGACGTCTTCGATTTCTTTGCGGATGGCGGACTCATAGCCCGAATCTGTCAGCGAGCCGCCCCGCCAATCGCGGCGCAGCGCGCGAATTTCAGCGGTCTGCGGGAAGGAGCCGATGGTGGTGGTGGGGTACGCGGGCAGGCCCAGCTGTTCTTGCTGGCGAACGATGCGGCTGGCGAACGGCGCACGGTGGCGCGACACCGACTCGGCGGCGGCCATGCGGCGGCCCACTACCGGGTTGTGGATACGGCGCGACGCACGACGGGCGGCCAACGCGGCGCGCTGATTGATCAGGCCATCTTGCACGGACGGCTCGGTCGCGCGTTTCAGTGCGCGGCCCAGCAAGCTCAGTTCTTCCAGCTTTTGCGCGGCGAACGACAACCAGCTGATCAGCTCGCCATCCAGTTCGGTTTCGTTGGCCAAATCCACAGGCACGTGCAACAACGAGCACGACGGCGCCAGCCACAGGCGATCGCCCAGTCGCCGCTTGACCGGCGCCAGCGCGGCGATGGCGGCATCCAGATCGGTACGCCAGATGTTGCGGCCGTTGATGATGCCGGCGGACAACACCTGGCCCGCGCGCAGGCCGGCCACGACGTCAGCCAGTTGCTCCGGCGCGCGAACCAGATCCACGTGCAAACCTGCCACGGGCAAGGCTTGCGCGGTGGCCAGGTTGTCTTTCAGGCCATCAAAGTAAGTGGCGACCAGCAGCTTGACGGGGCTGGCGGCCAGTGTGCCGTAGACCTGCTTGAACGCATCGCGCCAGGCTTCGGGTAAATCCACCGCCAGTATCGGCTCGTCGATCTGCACCCATTCCACGCCCTGTTTGGCGAAGCGGGCCAGCACGTCTTGGTACACCGGCAGCAACGCAGCCAGCAATTGCAGCTTGCCGTCGTCGGCCGCGCCCCCGGCAAAGGCGTCGCCTTTGCCCAGGTAGAGCCAGGTCAACGGACCCGGGATCACGGGCTTGGCGGCGTGGCCCAGCGCTTGCGCTTCCTGAACCTGCTGAAACAGCGATTCACGGGCGATGCGGAAGGTTTGGCCCGGAACCAGTTCCGGCACGATGTAGTGATAGTTGGTGTCGAACCACTTGGTCATTTCGCAAGCGGCGGCGGGCTTGCCCGTAGGCGCGCGGCCACGGCCCATGCGGAACAGCGTGTCCAGCGAGACCGGCTCGCTGTCCTTTTGGCCGAAGCGGGCGGGCACTGCGCCCAGCAAGGCGGACCATTCCAGAATCTGGTCATACCAGGCGAAGTCGCCAACAGGTACGAACTCGAGGCCAGCGGCGGCTTGCAGCTTCCAGTGTTTGGCGCGCAGTTCGCGGCCCGTTTCTTCCAATGCTTCGGCGGTGTGCTGGCCGGCCCAATACGCTTCAACCGCGCGCTTGAGTTCGCGCTGCGCGCCAATGCGCGGGAAGCCAAGATTATGAATAGTCGTCATGACAATGCCACCGTAAGACAAAATTTTTTCAAGTGACGGCTATTGTGCGGGCAAAACTATATGAATCAAAATCAATGTCCACATTTATAAGATGAGAAAATCTCATACAATAATTTCTCGTTCCTGCCCTTGAGTGACGACCCGCCCCATGTTAGAAATTCGCCATCTTGAAACGCTGACCGCCATCCGCGAAGGCGGCAGCCTGCAAGAAGCCGCCGAGCGCCTGCACCTGACCCAATCCGCCCTGTCGCATCAGCTGCGCGACCTCGAAACCCGCCTGGGTACGCCGCTGTTGAACCGCCGCACCCGCCCCGCCCGCTTGACCACTGCCGGTTTGCGCGTGCTGGCGCTGGCGGACGACGTGTTGCCGCGCATCCGCGCGACCGAACGCGAATTGCAGCGTCTGGCCGCGGGGCGCACGGGCCGCCTGCATCTGGCCATTGATTGCCATTCCTGCTTCCAATGGCTGATGCCGGCGCTGGACGCTTTCCGCGTGCAATGGCCGGACGTGGCGCTGGACTTGTCGGCAGCGTTTTCGTTTGCGCCGCTGCCCGCCCTGGTGCGCGGCGACCTGGATCTGGTGATCACGTCAGACCCGCAACCGCTGGATGCCGTTGAGTATCTGCCGCTATTCAAGTACGAGCTGGTGTTGGCGGTGTCGGAATCCAATCCGCTGGCCGGCAGCAAATTCATCATGCCGGACCAACTGGCCGATCAGACGCTGATTACCTATCCGGTGGACAAGCAGCGCCTGGACGTGTTCACCGCCTTCCTGGACCCGGCGGATGTGGAGCCCGCGGCCATCCGCAAGGCGGAACTCACGCCCATCATCGCGCAGCTGGTCGCCAGCAACCGCGGGGTGGCGGCGCTGCCAAACTGGGCGCTGACGGAATACATGAATCAAGGCTGGTTGCGGCTGTGCCGGCTGGGGCCGCAAGGGGTATGGCGCACGCTGTACGCCACGGTGCGCAGCGAAGACACCGACACGTCCTACATCGATGAATTCCTGACCATCACGCGAGACGTCTGCTTCAAGACGCTATCGGGCATCAAGTCCGTGAAGTGAGGTAAGGCGGCCAGATCAGTCTTCGTCGCTATCGCCCAAGATGCGGCGGATGACGTCGTGCGCAAAACCGCGGCTGGCCAGAAAGCGGGCCTGCTTGGCGTAGGCGGCGCGGTCGGCCGGTTTGGCATCGAAGCGCTTCTTCCAGACTTCCAGCGCGCGGTCGTATTCCGTGGCGCGAAGCTGGTCACGCAGTTCGGCGACCTGGTTGTCGTCCACGCCATGCTGGCGCAATTCCTGCACGATGCGGGCCGTGCCTTGGCGCGATGCGCGGCGATGCACCAGGCTTTGCGCAAAGCGCTCGGTGGACAGCCAGCCTTCTTTTTCCAGCGCGTCCAACACCGCTTCAACCTCGTCAGCGTCGTCGGCGTAGGCGGCAAGCTTGCGGGCGAGTTCTTCGCGCGCGTGCTCACGCCGCGACAAATATCCCACCGCGCGCATCTTCAGCGACGGCCCTTTGCGCTCGGGCTTGCCCTCGGCCGCCGCGTCTTCGGCCGCTTCAGCTTCCTTTTCGCGGCGCGCATCGGAAGTCCGCCGCAAGCCCTGAGGCTTGGCGACGGTTTCAAACTCGTCATCCAACTTGGCGCGAAGACGGTCGGCTGACGCGGGGGTCGATTTCCAGCTCATGCGCTTCCTGCTTGCTATGCAAAACGGCAGGCCCGTCGTGGCGCCTGCCGCATTTATCGCCGGGCCGAAGCCCTGGCGACGTCCGAATCAAGTTACTCGGCGGTGTCTTCCGCCGTGGGCACGAATTCGGCGGCGCGGCTGACGATACCCTGGTTCTCACGAACGCGGTTCTCGATCTCGATCGCGATTTCCTTGTGCTCTTTCAGGTATTCGCGAACATTGTCCTTACCCTGGCCAATGCGATTGCCGTTGTAGCTGTACCACGCGCCGGACTTGTCCACCACGCTGGCGGCAACGCCCAAGTCAATGATTTCGCCTTCGCGTGAAATGCCGGCGCCATACATGATGTCGAATTCAGCCTGCTTGAACGGCGGGGCAACCTTGTTCTTCACCACCTTGACGCGGGTTTCGTTGCCAACGACTTCGTCGCCCTTCTTGATGGAGCCGATGCGGCGGATGTCCAGACGCACCGAGGCGTAGAACTTCAACGCGTTGCCGCCCGTCGTGGTTTCGGGGTTGCCGAACATGACGCCGATCTTCATACGGATCTGGTTGATGAAGATGACCATGCAGTTGGTGCGCTTGATCGTGGCGGTCAGCTTGCGCAGCGCCTGGCTCATCAGACGGGCTTGCAGGCCGGGCAGCGAGTCGCCCATTTCGCCTTCGATTTCAGCCTTGGGCACCAGCGCGGCGACCGAGTCGATGACGATCAGGTCAACCGAACCCGAGCGCACCAGCGCATCGGTGATTTCCAGTGCCTGTTCGCCCGTGTCCGGCTGCGAGATCAGCAGGTCGGTCAGGTTCACGCCCAGCTTGTTGGCGTATTGCACGTCCAGCGCGTGTTCCGCGTCGACGAACGCGCAAGTGCCGCCGATTTTCTGCATTTCAGCAATGACTTGCAGCGTGAGGGTCGTCTTGCCCGACGATTCCGGGCCGTAGATTTCGACCACACGGCCGCGCGGCAGGCCGCCAACGCCCAGCGCGATGTCCAGACCCAGCGAGCCCGTGGAAACCACCTGGATGTCGTGCGAGACCTCGTTGTCGCCGTAGCGCATGATCGAGCCCTTGCCGAACTGCTTTTCGATCTGCGAAAGCGCGGCGGCAAGCGCCTTGGCCTTTTCCGAAGCGGCGGCCTTGGAGGTTTTGTCGTCCATGTAATGTCCTGTCTGTAACGTATCTGGTATCTGGTGGTTGCGGCTGGGGCCTGAACCGCAGCGTTGCTATTTTGAATCAGGTTCAGATTATGGCATCGGATTGTACTGTACAAAAAACCAGTGTGCCAGAGTTTTGCACGTATTCCCTGAGTGGGCAAGCCCGGCCGCCTATGACAGAATCGAAGCCGACCCCGGCGTTTCGTCCCTTTTCCGCCGCCGGGCCGCCCACAAGGCGGATAGCCCCCCATAGAGGGGTGGCCAGCGCGCAAAGCGCCGGCGCCACAGGGACCTTTTTGCCCCCCTTCTTTTGCAGCCCATGCGTATCCTGATCGCTGAAGACGACAGCATTCTGGCCGACGGCCTATCCCGGTCATTGCGCCACAACGGTTATGCCGTGGACGCCGTGCGCGACGGGCTGGCCGCGGATTCCGCCCTGGCGGCCCAAGCCTTTGACCTGCTCATCCTGGATCTCGGCCTGCCGCAACTGGCCGGGCTGGAAGTGCTGCGCCGCCTGCGCGCCCGCAACTCCGCCCTGCCCGTTCTGATCCTGACTGCCGCCGACAGCATCGAGCAGCGCGTCAAAGGCCTGGATCTGGGCGCCGACGATTACATGGCCAAGCCTTTCGCGCTGTCCGAGCTGGAAGCGCGCGTGCGCGCCCTGACCCGGCGCGGCGCGGGCGGCGGGGCCACGATGATCAAGCACGGCCGGCTGCTGTTTGACCAGACGGGCCGCGTGGCCATCGTCGATGACCAGACGCTGGACCTGTCCGCGCGCGAAGTCAGCCTGCTGGAAATTCTGCTGACCCGCAGCGGCCGCATGGTCAGCAAGACGCAACTGGTGGACCACCTTTGCGAATGGGGTGAGGAAGTCAGCACCAACGCCATCGAAGTCTATGTGCACCGGCTGCGCAAGAAGCTGGAGCCCAGCGGCGTGAAGATCGTGACCGTGCGCGGCCTGGGCTACTGTCTGGAGCGGGACCAGGGTGCCGCGTACCTCGCCAGCTGAGCCCGCAGGACCTGAGCCGCTTAATCAGGAAGCGCTGGATATCATGCAAGCCGGGTCCAAGGGCCCGAGCTTCGCGCCGCCCCAGCGTTCGCTGCTGGGCGAAATCCTGGACTGGATGCTCGCGCCGCTGTTCCTGCTGTGGCCCATGAGCGTCGCCATCACGTATGTGGTCGCGCAGAACATCGCCAACGTGCCTTACGACCGGGCGCTGGCCAATAACCTGCATGTGCTGACGCGCCAGGTCCACGCGCAGGATGGCCGCGCAGTACTGAAGATGACGGACCCCGCACGCGACGTGCTGCGCGCAGATGAAACCGACAGCGTGTTCTGGCTGGCGCTGGGCAGCCGCGGCGAATACCTGGGCGGCGACCGCGCCTTGCCCCTGCCCGCCACCGTGGGCCAGCCCCGCCCCGGCGAGGTCCAATACGAAGACGACACCATGCGCGGATTCGGCATCCGGCTGGCCTTCACCTGGGTTGACCTGAATCTGCCCAACACGCAGCCCGCGCTGCTGATCGTGGCCGAGACCGTCGAGAAGCGCACCCAGCTGGCCAACGACATCATCAAAGGCGTGATCATTCCGCAGTTCGTGGTGCTGCCAATTGCCGTGCTGCTCGTGTGGTTCGGGCTGTCGCGCGGCGTGGCGCCGTTGAACGCGTTGCAGCAGCGCCTGCGCGCGCGCCGTCCCGATGATCTTTCGCCCATCGACGAACGCGCCGCGCCGTCGGAAATCGCGCCGCTGGTGGCGGCCATGAACGACCTGCTGGACCGCTTGTCCGCCAACGTGCAGGCGCAGCGCCGTTTCGTGGCGGACGCCGCGCATCAATTGAAGACGCCGCTGGCCGGCCTGCGCACGCAGGCCGAGCTGGCGTTGCGCGATGCCAGCCCCGAAGAAATGCAATCCAGCCTGCGCCAGCTGGTGACGGGGTCCGAACGCGCCACACGCCTGGTCAACCAATTGCTGTTGCTGGCCCGCGCGGAAAACCCCAGCGCGATCGGATTGGCCCGCACCGACCTCAACGCCATCGCCTACGAGCAGGCGATGCATTGGGTGCCGCAGGCGCTGTCGCTGGCCACCGATCTGGGTTTCGAAGGGTCGGACGACCCGGTTGAGATCAGCGGCAACCCGTTATTGCTTGCCGAGCTGTTGAACAACCTGGTCGACAACGCGTTGCGCTACACCCCCCGCGGCGGCCACATCACCGTGCGCGTGCAGCGGGTGGGCGACGAAGCCGTGCTCGAGGTCGAAGACTCTGGCCCGGGCATTCCCCCCGAAGAACGCGAACGCGTATTCGACCGCTTCTACCGCGTGCTGGGCACGGCGTCTGACGGCAGCGGACTGGGGCTGGCCATCGTGCGCGAAATTGCGCAGAAGCATCAGGCGACAGTCCTGATCAGCGACCACCCGACCGCACATTCGGACCTGCCTGGCACCCGCATCCGCGTGGTGTTTCCGATGTACGCCGAGCACCCGGATTTGCTGGAAAGCTGAGCGCCGCCCCGCCCGCAGCGGCCTAAGGACTATCCCTAGCCCCGCGCGCAGCACTTACACAATGTTTCAATTTTAAGATTCAGGTAAGGGTTACGTCAGAACCTCGTCAGCCTCGCGCCTCAATGTTGCGTATAGCTCGATGTCGGCTCGCCGGCAAAGGGCCCAGCACGGCGGACAACCGCTGGCCAAAAAAACGAGGAGACATCATGAGCACAACAACCATGGCAGGCCGCGGTCCTTCCGCGGAACCGCGCCCGATGACCAAGGATGAACGCCGCGTCATCTTCGCGTCGTCTTTGGGCACGGTTTTCGAGTGGTACGACTTTTACCTATATGGCTCGCTTGCAGCCATCATCGCGCAACACTTTTTCTCGGGCGTGAACCCCACCGCGGGCTTCATTTTCGCGCTGCTGGCGTTCGCCGCGGGCTTTGCCGTGCGCCCCTTCGGCGCCCTGGTGTTTGGCCGTTTGGGCGATCTGGTCGGCCGCAAATACACGTTCCTGGTCACGATCGTGATCATGGGCCTGTCGACGTTCCTGGTCGGCGTGCTGCCCAGCTACGCCAGCATCGGCCTGGCCGCTCCGGCCATCCTGATCGTGCTGCGTCTGCTGCAAGGCCTGGCGCTGGGCGGTGAATACGGTGGCGCGGCAACGTACGTCGCCGAACACGCTCCGCACGGCCGCCGTGGTTTCTACACGTCCTGGATTCAAACGACCGCCACGCTGGGCCTGTTCCTGTCGCTGCTGGTCATCCTGGGCATCCGCACGGTCATGGGCGAAGACGACTTCAAAGCCTGGGGCTGGCGCATTCCGTTCCTGATCTCGGTCGTGCTGCTGGGCATCTCGGTGTGGATTCGTCTGCAACTGAGCGAATCGCCCACCTTCAAGCGCATGAAGGAAGAAGGCAAGGGTTCGAAGGCGCCGATCGCTGAATCGTTCGGCCAGTGGAAGAACCTGAAGGTCGTGATCCTGGCGCTGCTGGGCCTGACCGCCGGCCAAGCCGTCGTCTGGTACACGGGCCAGTTCTACGCCCTGTTCTTCCTGACGCAGACGCTGAAGGTTGACGCCAATACCGCCAACATCATGATCGCCATTGCGCTCTTGATCGGCACCCCGTTCTTCGTGGTCTTCGGCGCGCTGTCGGACAAGATCGGCCGCAAGCCCATCATCATGGCGGGCTGCCTGATTGCTGCCGCGACCTACTTCCCGATCTTCCAAGGCATTACGCACTTTGCCAACCCGGCGCTGGAAAAGGCGCAAGCCACGGCCCCGGTCACGGTGATTGCCGACCCCAGCACCTGCTCGTTCCAGTTCAACCCGGTGGGCACGTCCGCGTTCACCAGCTCTTGCGACGTCGTGAAGTCCTTCATGGCCCGCAACTCGGTGAACTACAAGAACGAAACGGCGCCGGCAGGCTCGGTGGCCAAGGTCAAGATCGGCAACGACGAGTTCGCCTCGTTCGACGGCAAGGCCATGGCTCCCGCCGACTTCAAGGCCAAGGCCGCTGAACTGGACAAGGCGCTGACCACCGCGATCCGCAGCCACGGCTATCCGGCCAAGGCGGACCCGGCGCAAAGCAATAACGTCATGGTGGTTGTGCTGCTGGCGATCCTGGTGCTGTACGTGACCATGGTTTACGGCCCCATCGCTGCCATGCTGGTGGAAATGTTCCCGACCCGCATCCGCTACACCTCGATGAGCTTGCCGTATCACATCGGCAACGGCTGGTTCGGCGGCTTCCTGCCCCCGGTCGCCTTCGCGGTCGTGGCTGCCACCGGCAACATCTACGACGGCTTGTGGTACCCGATCATCATTGCAGTCATGACCCTGGTCATCGGCACGCTGTTCGTGCGCGAATCCAAGGACAACGACATCAACGCATAAACGGCCATCCCCCGCCGGGTGGGACTGCTGCGCCTGCCCGGCCTTTCAAAAGCTCCTTATGGAGCTTTTTTTTTATGTTGGCCCAACACGCTGCGCGCGCGCTGTGCACTTGCTGCGCCCGGGGGCAGGCTATTTCTGCGATGCCGGGGTTGCGAATCCGTCGGTCAGCGTCGATTGCCAAAATATCCTCGGCACTTTCAGGACGATGTCAGACCCTCGCGCTTAGACTGGCACCTCAGATTACGGCCTTGCGCCACATCGGCTGACGATTGATCCCCCTGTCAGACGATTGCAGGGCTAGTGTTCTGACACCGATACCGCGTTCCCCGCGAGCCTTTTATGACGCGGTATTGTGTGCTCCCGTACCGGCCCGGCCTTTATTGAGCCGGGCCGCTTTTTTTTTGCGGGCCAACTATTTCGGGCCAACTTTTGCGGGCCCACTATTGCGGGCCACCTTTGCGGGCCAACGGTTGCGGGCCAACGATTGCCCCCCTTCGAACCAATAAAAAAATGGCGACCGCGTGGCGGCCGCCATTTTTGTTCATTGCGCCGGACGTGCCGGCCCGCCGTGTCAGCGGCGCATGCCCACGCCAAAGGCCACCACGCCCGCCACGATAGCGGCAATGCCGGCCCAGGTCGGGATCGGTACCGACTTCTCGGTTTCGGCCGTGGCCTTTACCGAACCGATCTGCAAAACAGTCTCTTCGGACTTGTAGTTAAAGCCCTTGTAGGCCAGGGCCGCGATGCCCAGGACGATCAGGATGGCGCCAATGATTTTCATGTTTTCCTCTCCGGTTCCATGTCGGTGCGCGGAAGTTAACGCATCGCCTGGAATGTGTCAGTGACAGAACGTGTCGTCTGTCGCTTGCGGTTTATCGCACTTCGGCAAACCGGCTGCGTCGTATAGAATCAACCCTTTTGGCCGACGCTCATGTGGTTCAAAAACCTCAAGATTTACCGCCTCTCCTCGCCGTGGACTCTCGTTGGCGATCAGCTTGAAGAAACGCTTGCGCGCCACGCCTATCAAGCGGGCAACAACCTTGAAATGCAAAGCCTGGGCTGGGTGCCGCCGCGCGAAAACGGCGGGCTTGCCCACGTTGTGAACGGCCAGATCCTGCTGTCGCTGCGCGCCGAGAAAAAGCTGCTGCCGGGCACGGTCGTAAACCAGGTCGCCAAGGCGCGCGCCCAGGAAATCGAAGAGCAGCAAGGCTACAAGCCGGGCCGCAAGCAGATGAAGGAAATCAAGGAACGCGTCACCGACGAGCTCCTGCCGCGCGCCTTCAGCGTGTACCGCGACACCCGCGTCTGGATCGACCCGCACAATCACTGGCTGGTGATCGACGCCGCCGCGTCCGCCAAGGCCGACGAAGTCATTGGCCTGCTCGCCAAGTGCGTGGACCCTTTCCCGCTGGAAAACCTGTATGTGGCGCAATCGCCCGCGTCCGCCATGACGGGCTGGCTGGCGGAAGACGAAGCGCCGTCGAACTTCACCATCGACCAGGACACCGAGCTGCGTTCGTCCGGCGAAAGCGGCGCGGCCATCCGCTACGTGAAGCACTCCATTGACGCCGACGACGTGCGCCGGCACATCCAGTCGGGCAAGCAGTGCACCCGCTTGGCCATGACGTGGGCCGACCGCATCTCGTTCGTGCTGACCGAAGGCCTGGATGTGAAGCGCGTGTCGCCGCTGGACGTGCTGAAAGAAGGCAATGAAGGCGTCGCCGCGAACGACGACGAAAAGTTCGATTCCGACATGATGCTGATGACGGGCGAACTGGCCAAGATGATGGCCGAGCTGGTCGACGCACTGGGCGGCGAAAAGAAAATCTGATTGCTGGCGCAATCACGCTGAACGCGACAGGCCGCTCTTGAACAGAGCGGCCTTTTTGTTGATAGGCGCAGACGCCGCCCCGGCGTCAAGCCGCGACGCTCTGGTCGCGCCCGGCCTGTTTCGCGCGATACAAGGCCTTGTCGGCGCGATCAATCAAATACGCGTAATCCGGGTGGCCATCAAAAGTCGCCACGCCAATGCTCGCCGTAATTCGCAACGCCCCCGCTTCGGGAATCGTGAAATCGTGCCGGCGGATTTCATTGCCCAGCTTTTCGGCAGCGGCCAGCGCGGCGTCCTGGCCGGTGTCGACCAGCACCACCAGAAACTCCTCGCCGCCATATCGGAAGACGAAATCGCTGGACCGGCATGACTGATGCACCACCTCGGCAAACTGGCGCAACACCTGGTCGCCACCCGAATGCCCATGCGCGTCGTTGATGGCCTTGAAATGGTCGATATCCAGCAGCAGCACCGAAAAGCGGCTGTCTTGCCGGCTGGCGATGGCGATCTCGCGCCCGATCACCGAGGGCAGAAAGCGGCGGTTCAAGACATTCGTGAGGGGATCGCTGCCGCTTTCGATCTCGGCCACCATGTCGAACAGGCCGTTCAGCAAATGCTTAATGCGCGCCACCAACTCTTGCAGTTCACGCACCTGATCAGGCAAGGACATCTGCCGCTGGGTGTCGGCCAACATCAGTTGCGGCAGCACCACGTCATCCAGACGCGCCACGGCTTCGGTGATCTGGCGCAGTGCCGGTGCGCTTTCGAACAGCACGCCGCCTTTATGTTGCAGCCACAGGCCGAACTCGGAGGCGGCCAGGCGCGGCAACGCTTGTTCCGGCGCGCGGTAATGCAGGCCGATCAACACCGCCTGGCTCCATTCCAACAGGGCGGCGCGCTGGCGCTCGCGCTCGGTGGAAATATTCTGCCCCAGGGCGAACAAGCGATACGCTTCGTCATTGCGTGCGCCGCGGTTGATGTCGCGCATGAAGGCGCGGCTCATCTGCTCAATGGCCAGATCAAACAGATTACAGACGTACTGGGTGGCGATGGACGCGGCCGTGCCGTCCAGATCGCTGGCGCGCAAACGGGCCGAGATTTCGTTTTTCAGAACGCGGGCGCCCGCCATCACTAGATGGATCGGGATGTGCACGCGCGCATGCACTTCGCCCACCTTTTTCTGCGTGGCCATCAGCGCGGCGATGTCGCCCTGATCGCGCACACAGAGCAGGCCCTTCAGCCAGTACTTCATCCCGTTGTGCAAGCGCGTCGAGACGATCTCGTGCGACAGGCGCGGCCCGGCTTCAACATCCGCCAGCAAGGTGGAATAGAAGGCATCCACCAATTCTTTGGCGCTATCGCCCACTACCGCCGCGACCTGGCCGCGCGTGTAGGCGTCAACCGATTGATAGACCGCTTCCCAGGCCTGCGCGTTTGACGCGCTCAGGTAGCACGCCTGACCGGCGCCACCCGACCACACCGGCATCGCGCTGTTGCTCGAAGACATAAATCATCCGCCCCAAAAATCGCCGCCCGTGTCTTGGAACGACACGCGACAGAAAACCAGCGCGGATTATCCTTCAAAAGCATGACGAGGCTGCCAGGGGTACGCGGCTTGCGTGTCACGGCACTTGAACAGGGCGGACCGCCGGGCCGCCCCAAGGCGGGGCGAGCCCCCTCGGGGGGCAGCAAGCGAGCGCTAGCGAGTGCGGCGTGGGGGCGTCTTACTCCAGACCGTGGAACACGGAGTCGTCCGGACCCACGTGCGACGGATGCTGCCACGTCACATCGCGCAGCGAGTGCTGCACCAAGCCTTCCACGCCCAGCAGCACCGCAAAAATCGCCATGCGGATGGGGATACCGTTGTCGGTCTGGCGGAAGATGGCCAGACGCGGATCGTGGTTCAGATCCACGCTCAGGTCGTTGGCGCCCGGACGGCTGTCGCGCGGCAGCGGGTGCATCACGATGGTCTCGGGGCTGCAATACGCATCGATGATGGCGCGGTTGATCTGGAAGTCGGGCGTGTAGCCTTCGTTCTCTTCGTTGGCGAAACGCTCTTTCTGCACGCGCGTCGCGTAGATCACGTCGGCGCCGGCCAGGCCTTCGGCCAGCGACGTCTTCTGTTCGATGATGTTGCCGTTGCGGCTGGCCTGCTCGATGATGTAGCTCGGCATTTCCAGACCCTTCGGCGACACCAGCGAGAACTTCACGTTCTTGTACAGCGCCATCAGCTTGATCAGCGAATGCACGGTGCGGCCGTACTTCAGGTCGCCCACCATGGCGATGTGCGCGCCGTCCAGCAACTTACCCAGGCGCGAGAACTCGGTCAGGATCGTGTACAGATCCAGCAAGGCCTGGCTGGGGTGCTCGCCGGGGCCGTCGCCGCCGTTGACCACCGGGATGTTCGTCGCGCGCGCAAATTCCGCCACCGAACCCTGGTCGGGATGGCGGATCACCATCGCGTCCACGTAGCCGCTCATGACGCGGCTGGTGTCGTAAATGGATTCGCCCTTGGCCATCGACGAAAACGTGAAGCCGGTGGTGTCGCACACCGAGCCGCCCAGGCGGCAGAAGGCCGAGCCGAAGCTGACGCGGGTCCGGGTGCTGGCTTCGAAGAACAGGTTGCCCAGCACCGCGCCTTCCAGCACGCGCGACACCTTCTGGCGGCGCGCGATGGGCTGCATCATGTCAGCCACGCGGAACAGGTCTTCCACCGACTCGCGCGTGAATTGGTCCACCGACAGCAGCTGATGCTTGCCTTCCACGGCGATGCGCTCACGCAGGGGGCCGTCTTGTACGCTTTGCGTATATTTTTCCAGCAGCACGCCGTTCTGCACGATTTCGCTGACGAAACGTTGCACCACTTCCGGCATGGCGCGGAATTCCTGCGAGCCTTCAGGCAACAGCCAGGTATCCAAGGCGCGGCGTTTGACGCCGATCCGGGTCGCGAACACGTCGCGCGTCAGGTTCAGGCGGCGCATGGCGTCGCGCAGGAAGGCTTGCTGGGAGATGGTCATGACGGGCCCCGAGAAAGAGGATTTATATACGCACCGCGCATATTATTCTCAACGCAAGTGCAAGTCCAACACTTTTGCGTATAGGGGTTTACCCGTTATTTCACATACCTTTAACGGCTGGCGTAAGACGTCATCTGCTGCGCATCATGCGCCGCCTGCCCCAGCGAGAACCAGCATGCCGCGCAGAACGCCAGCGCCGCGAGCAGATAGCAGATCATCGCCAGCAGTTGCGTCGGCCAATGGCCACGCGTCATGTGCCCCGTGTAGCCCTGACGCAACAAACTCACTTGCGCCAGGTAGGCAAACAGCAGGCCCAGGCACGAAGCCACAAGGCCGCCCAGGAACAGAGCCAAGGGCAATTGAAGATCAGGGGCGGCGATGTCGCCGCCCACAATACCCAACGAAAACGCCACCAGCGCCAGCGCCGCGCCCCCGTTCAACCATCCCAGGAAACGAAACGCGCCCGCAAGCAGCGAGAACGACAAGCCTGAAGCGCGTATCTGCTGGGCGCGGGGGTCCATGCGTCAGCCGCCGTTACCGGTACGGCACACGGGCGTGGCAGTTTGGATCGACGTGCGTGCGGCGGCGATTTCGGCCGCGTCCCAGCGCCCTTCACCCAGCACCGTCACGGTGACTTTGGACTTGGCCGGGCCATCGGCCTCGGCGGAAATCAGCTCCAGCACGGTGGCCGGTTCGCCAACCTTGTACAGCTGGATCTCATCGGGCGCGCCCTTCTCGCCCAGGCTATGGCGCCATGCGTAAGCCACGCCATAGGGGTGCTGCACATTCACGTGACATGCGCGCACATATTCACCACCGCGGCGGAACGCGGCCTGGTAGTTGGTGTCGACGCTGAAGGTCTCCTTACGCACGCTATCGGCCTCGTAGACCCCTTTGCTTGCGCAGCCGGCCAACAACACCGCCAACGCCACACCTGCCCATACAGACTTGCGCATGATTCTTCCCGCATTGAAATTCGCACTTCCGCGATTATGCCAGCGGCAGCAAAAAGGCCACGCGGGAAATGTCTGAACATTTCACGCGTGGCCTTGAGCCAGCCTGGCGGTTGGCCGAGGGTGGCAAACTACTTGTTCGCGGCGCCCTCGATCTTTTCGCCGCCGCGCTGGATATCCTTCCCTGCGCCCGCAACGGTGTTGCAGCCCGCCGAAAGCGCGGCAATCGAAAGCAGCATGACGAGAACGACTTTGTTCTTCATAAACCTCTCCTGTCTGGGCGTGGAAACCGAAGCCAGCATACCCTAAAGACCGTCAATTGCGCATCAATCGGATGAGGCGAATGGGGTGGCGCGCGGCGGGTAAACCTGCCGTGACGGCACCGCGCCGCCCGCCGCCGCCCGCCCCCGCCCGCCGCTTCAGACCGCTTGGCGGAAGAAGTGCTGCCCCATTTCCCGTCCCATGCGGGCCCCGCCCCGGACTCAACCCGCTGGTAGATCAAAAGGCCGTACGCATTCCCGCCTACAATGCGGCCCGCCCGGCGCACGGCAGATGGCCTGCCTGCACTTTGTAACGCAGGCGACGAAACCCCGTAACCGGCCTTACGCGGCCGTGACAATCCGGCCGCGGTACGGCTGTCGCGTATTTGCCGGCAATGGATTAGGATGCGCAAATGAATAAAAAACTTGTTTCGCAAATCGCTGGCTCCGCCCCTGCGGGTTGGGGCTGGGAACAGCCGCAATGCCGTGGACAAGCGGCTTTGGCGCTGTTCATCGACGATCTGCATCGAATTCTGCAAGCCCACGCCGCTGGCAAACTCGCGGACAGCAGCACACTGGCCGACGCGCAAGGGCAGGTGGATGAATTGCTTGCCCGCTACAACGAAATCAACGCCGCGCCGGAAATCTTCTTGGGGCAATCGGTCGAACTCAAGGAAGGCGTGGACCGCAACGGCGTGTCTCATACGGTGCCAATTTTCTCGGCACGCCTGAAAAAATCGCTGGTATCGATGCTGGGCCAAGGCCCAGGCTGACTCACCCGCAACAACCGACGGCACGCAATTGGCCAGGACCAGACAGCGCTTACAGGGGACCCACAATGAAAACTGACAACGTCGTAGAGTTTCTCCGCTTGCTGTCGCTGGACGTCTCGCTGGGCGCTGCCGCCCAGCACGCCGCGAGCCAGGCGGACGCACCTCTGGCGCTGGCCCGCTTGGCCACCGCACACGGCTTGCCATGTAACGCATCTGACTGGTCCTTCTTTGCCCGCAGCTGCCTTGACACCTCGGCCGTGGCCGACACCGAAGCCGATGCCCCGCCTAGCGCCACTATCTGGCAACTGGTGCAAGACCCGGCGCATGGCACCGATATTCCGGCCAGCGCCATTACGCGCGTGATCGGCATCATCACGCAGCCCGACGGCGGCCCGCCCGTGGTGGGCCATGTCGTGGGTGACCTGGCGCCGCGTTCGCCGCTGGGCGTCTCGCCTTACCCCTCGGTTTCCTGACCCAGCAGGCTGGCGCCACCCCGGGGCTGATGCGCGTCCTTGACTGGCGCGCCCCGGCCTACCTGTTCAGGTAGTCCCCCACCCCGTTTGCAGCAACAACGCCGCTGGCCATGCAGGCCGTCAGCAGATAGCCGCCAGTGGGCGCTTCCCAATCCAGCATTTCGCCGGCGCAGAATACGCCGGCGGCAGCGCGCAGCATCAGGCCCGCATCCACCGCATCGAATGACACGCCGCCCGCCGTGCTGATCGCCTCGTCGATGGGACGGGCGCGCACGAGCGTCACCGGCAGCGCCTTGATGCGGACGGCTAGCCGCGCAGGGTCTTTGAAATCTTCCGCCGATGCGCATTCGCGCAGCAAGCCTGCCTTCACACCCGTCAGCCCCATCCGGCTTTGCAGGTGACTGGACATCGACCGTGCGCCACGCGGATGCATCACCGCCGCCATCACCTTTTCCTGCGGCCAATCCGGCGCCAGATCCAGCACGGCGACGGCGTGTCCGCTGGCATCGATCTGGTCACGCAACGGCGCCGACAATGCGTAGACCAAGCTACCTTCAATGCCGGTGTCCGACACCACGAATTCCCCTTGGCGGGCGGGCGCAATCCCGTCCTTTCGCGCGCACGACATCGCGACCGATTTCACCGGCTGGCCCGCATAGCGCTGGCGGAAATGCTCGGACCACGCCACATCGAAGCCGCAATTGGCCGGACGCAGAGGCGCGACCAGAATGCCATGCGCCTGCAAGCCCTGAACCCAGGCGCCATCCGATCCCAGCTTGGCCCAACTGCCGCCCCCCAAGGCCAGCACCACGGCGTCCGCCGTTTGCGTATGCACGCCATCCGGGGTGTCAAAGCGCAGCATTGCCGGCGATGGCGATGCACCTTCCGGCCACCCCAGCCAACGGTGCCGCATATGAAAGCGCACACCGCTTGCACGCAGCCGCGCCAGCCAGGCCCGCAGCATCGGAGCCGCTTTCATCTCCTGCGGAAACACGCGGCCCGACGAACCAACGAACGTCTCGATGCCCAGCTCATGCGCCCAGGCACGCAGCGCCGCGGCGTCCATCGCCGCAAGCCACGGCGCGACCTGCGCCGCGCGCTCACCATACCGCGCCAGGAATGGCGCGGCCGCTTCGCTATGGGTCAGATTCAAACCGCCCCGCCCCGCCATCAGGAACTTGCGGCCGACAGACGGCATGGCGTCAAACACGTCAACCTGCACGCCCTGCGCGGCCAGCCTTTCCGCCGCCATCAGGCCAGCCGGCCCGCCCCCGATCACGGCGACACGCTTGGATGCGTTCAGCGTCATGGGGCTACCCCGTTTTGAGCGGGGATGGAAAGGAACGGAAGGCGAAACATGAAGGAAGGATCGAAGCCATCAATGACGTACGCGACGCCGGGCGCGCCGCGAGGGGAAAGATTGTCGCATGACGGCTCAGCGCGAATGCGGCTGGCGTAGCGTTCCGCGCATCAAGGGCTTATCGGCAAGAGCGCCAGCAAGAAAAAGGCCCGGCGCCGGCCACTTATTGACCGCAGGCGCCAAGCCTTTGTTATGACAGGACAAATTGGACATGCGCAGAGGCTATCCCAAGGCTTGTCCACAGTCGATGTGGGTAACTTTCAACGTATCAGGCGTTACCCGCCGCCTGCATGGGACCGGACCAGGGTTCGGAATCCAACTCAAAACGCAGTTCCTGATACTCGCCATCTACCGCGACCGTCCGCAGCAGCCCCGCGCCCATAGCCTGTCCAAGCGCGCGGCGGCACAGGGTTTCAGGATCATCAGGCAAGGACTGGAAGACGCCATCGGGAATGCGCAAGCGCAGCAGCGCTTGGGGATCACCGCGTTCCGCGGGGCGGCCGATATGGATATGGGCGGGATAGCCATGCGGGCACCAGATGCCCACGTGATACTTGCCTTCAGCGCCGGTGTCGGCGACGTAACCAGGATGATCGTATTTTGCGGTACCCATGGACCCTCCTCGAGTGCGGCGAACTAGCGCGCGTGACCCATGGTAGCTCAGCGCTCGCGGCCTGTGCGCTCAGGAACACCCGGGAAACTCCGGGTTGGAACAATCGCTTGATCCAAGGCAAACGGCGGGCGAAAACCCCAAAGCAAATTCCAAACGAAAAAAGCCGCGATTTGCATCGCGGCTTATCTCTTGAAACTGGTTGCGGGGGCAGGATTTGAACCTACGACCTTCGGGTTATGAGCCCGACGAGCTGCCAGACTGCTCCACCCCGCGTCTGATGTGATGAATCATACACCATTATGAAATCTTGTGCAGCGCACCCAGGCCTTTTTTCGCTAATCTGGCCCGATTCAGGCGAAATATTTTCGTTGCGGCCCCAAAAAAACGCGTGAACGGGCTGGGAACGTCCACACAAATCACTTCGGCGCCTTTAATTGCCGTCACGCGCAGCACGCCGCCTGCGGCCACCCCATGCGCCTCGCCCGCATTGATGTGTGCGGAAACCGGCAGATGCAGGCTGCTAGCGGCTTCGGCGCCCGCGGCGGGTTCGTCGATGCGGATGCTGCCTGAAAGACAAACAACGCTTGCGCCCGCGCGCAGCGCCAGGGTTCGGGACGCGCCAGAGGCGATTTCAAGGCGGCGGGCCAGGGGTTCAGGGCGGGTATCGGGGGTCATGAATATTCTCCAATCGGACAGTGACAGGCTACGCGCGCCCTGCTCTGCGCAACAGCCACACAGCCGGCCTTTCTGTACCGATGCAGACCCTCGATTTTGGCGCTGTTATGGTGTACTTTTCTGCAAACTGTGCCTTCCTTCCGTCCAACCTCGGGGAGCATGATCGGCGCATGGACCCACAACCGCTGTACCTACGCTTGGCGAACCACTACCGGCGCGCCATTCAGACGGGCGTTCTGGCGCCCGCCCAGCGCATGCCCTCCGTGCGCACTCTGGTGCGAACCCACCACGTCAGTCTGTCCACCGCGCTGCAAGCCTGCCGCCAGCTGGAAGACGACGGCCTGATCGAAGCCCGGCCGCGCTCGGGATACTTCGTGCTTTCCCCCCGGCGCAACAGCATTCCCCCCGTCAACGAGCCCGACATCCGTCAGACGCTCGGCGCGGCGCAATACGTGGGCATCCACGACCGGGTGTCGGATTTCATCGCCAAATGTGAGGCGCACCCCGTCAGCGCCAACTTCGCGCTGGCGGCCGCGGTGCCCGAGGCCTATCCCATGGAAGCGCTGAAGCAAGCGATGACGCGCGCGCTGCGGATGACGCCTCAAGTGCTGGTGAGCCCCGTTCCGCCGCAAGGCCATCCAGAGCTGCGCACGGTGCTCGCGCGGCGCGCGCTGGCCAATGGCATCAACGCCACGCCGGATGACGTCATCGTCACGCATGGCTGCATCGAAGCGTTGAACCTGGCGTTGCGTGCGGTGGCCCGCCCCGGCGACACGATTGCCGTCGAATCGCCCACCTACTTTGGTCTGCTGCAAATCTTGGAAAGCCTGGGGATGCGCGCGCTGGAGATTCCCACCAGCCCGCAGCACGGCTTGTCCATCGAAGCGCTGGACCTGGCCTTTCAGACGCACGGCAATATTCGCGCCGTGGTTGTCGTGCCGAACTTTCAGAACCCATTGGGCTGTGTCATGCCGGACGCCGAAAAGGCGCGGCTGGTGGCGCTGTGCGAGCGCCAGCAAGTGCCGCTGATCGAAGACGACACCTACGGCGCGCTGACCGATGAAGACACGCCGCTTGCCGCCGCCAAGTCGTGGGACGCGACCGGCAACGTCATCTATTGCTCGTCAATGCACAAGACGCTGGCGCCGGGCATGCGTCTGGGCTGGCTGCTGGGGGGCCGGTGGAAGGCGCGCATCGCCATGTTGAAGTTTGCGCAAAGCCGCCCGAACGAACCGCTGGCGCAGATTGCCGTGGCCGAATTCCTGGGCTCGCGCGCGTATGACCGGCACTTGGCGCGGCTGCGGCGGCAATTGAAAAGCCAACGCGACCAGACGGCCGAAGCCATCGCCGCGCACTTTCCGCGCGGCACCCGGCTGAGCGTGCCGCAAGGCGGCATGTTGCTGTGGGTGGAAATGCCTGGCGGGCGATCCGGCATGGAGGTATTCGAAGCGGCGCTGCAACAAGGCATACGCGTCGCCCCCGGCGCCATGTTTTCAAACGGCACGCGCTACAACCACTTTTTGCGCATCAGTTGCGGCCAGCGCACCACGCCCGAAATCTCGCGCGCGCTGTTGACGCTGGCGCGCATCGTTGGCGAAGGCGGCGCATGAATCCGGCACTGCATCAGTTCATCGTCGACTACGGCCTCTGGGCCGTGCTGGGCGGCACCTTTCTGGAAGGCGAAAGCGTGGTGGTGTTCGCGGGCTTCCTCGCGCATCAGCATCTGATGCACTTGCCCTCTGTGATGCTGTGCGCGTTCACCGGGTCCTTCGTCGCGGACCAGTTGCTGTTCTTTCTGGGCCGGCGCTATCGCGACCATCGCTTCGTGCGGCGCATCCGCGAAAAGCCCGCGTTCGAAAAGGCGCTGGCCGCCATTGACCGCTATCCGCACGGCTTCATTTTGAGCCTGCGATTCCTGTACGGCCTGCGCACCGTGGGGCCCGTGGCATTGGGCATGTCACGCGTGCCGCCGCTGCGCTTTTTGGTGCTGAACGCCATCGCCGCCGCGATATGGGCGGTGTGCTTCAGCCTGATCGGCTATGCATTCGGCCAGACCATCGAATCCTTGCTTGGCCGCCTGCACGGCGTGGAAACGAAACTGGCGGTGGCCGTGGCGATTGGTGTGGTGATCGGGCTGGCCTACCACTTGATCGCCCGGCGGCGGCGCTAAGCGAACGTCAGCAGACGATCCGGCCGCTTGCGCGCAGCACGTGGCGGCGCCGCGCGTTGCGGTACCAGCCGCCAATGAATGGCAGCAGCGCCAGACGGCGCAAGATGGGGTGGCGCTGGTCGAAGTCGTGCCAGGCTTTGAAGCCGTGGCCCATGCGCTCCCAGCTCTGGCGCGCTTCGGGTGTGAGTTTGCCGGGGTCGAACGCCGCCAGCTTTGCTGCTTCCGAAACGCGAGCCAACAAGGCTCCGCCCGGGTGTTCCAATCGATACTGATTCCGCATGGGGCCGCATATTACCCGGCTTGACGGGCCTGTGGATGACATTGAAACGGGTGCGCAAAACACGCAAATGGAGCCACCTTTGACCGCTCCACCCAAGCCCTTGTAATTAAAGGAAAATGCGGAACTATGCCCGCACTATCCCAAGGCTTGTCCACAGAAGCTGTGGGTAACTTTCGCGTTTTTACTTCAGCGCAGCGGTGATCATGTCACGCACGCTTTCGAAGCCGGCCACGTACTGCGGGTTCTCGGAACGGGCCAACAGGCTGGAGTAGTTCTGCTCCAACTGGGCTTCAATCGCTTCACGCAGCCCAGGCGACGCCTTCACCAGATGCAGCATCGACAGCAGCGTCGAATTCAGCGCGTCGATGCGGCCGCCCTGATGCGAAATGGTGTGAACGATGACGGCGATTTGTTCTTGGATATCCATGGCTAAGCCTCCTGGCATTGATAGTCGGCGCAAATCCTAGCATGACGCTTGCGGCCGTCCCAACGGCGCTAGGCAAGCGCCCCGCAGCGCGCTAGCATCAAGCGTAGCCGCTGGGGCACCGCGGCGCACGCCACCGGCCGCCACCCACGGCGCCGGGGCTATCGGAGCGCGCTTATGAAGACGATCCAAGACTATGCACCCCCGGACGCCCAATCCCTGCAACGCTTGCAGAACAAACTGGGTTTCAGCGACGCGCGCATGGCGGAGCTGGCCGGGCTGGACGCCGCCACGCCATGGCCCAGTTACGTGGGCGGCCCGGAGCCCCGCAGCTTGGGCCGGCAGCGCCTGTTCTACATGATGGCCCGCCTGACGCTGGATGAACGGCAATGGCAAAAGGTGCTGGAGGCCATGCGCGAAGCCGGCGCCCGCTTCAATTACGAAGATCCCTTGGCGGACGCCGCGCCGCCTGCGCCGGAACCGGTCGCGGACGAAGAGCGCAAATTCGGTATGCTGCTGGTCAGCCGTAATGGCGCGTTCCACGAAATGGAGCAGCTGCGCGAGTTCGCGCACTTCGCGCACGAGGCCGACGTCAGCCGCTTCGTGAACTCGGTGTTCTACGACAGCGATATCGATCTGTGCCGCTTTCGCTTTGCCGACCACGACGGACTGGACGACGCCAGCCGCGACCGCATTTTCGACGCCGCGCACAAGACCATCACGCGCTTCGAATTTGATGGCCGCATCTATCACGGCGGCATTCCGCCCGAATCAGACGGCTAGCCTGGTCCTGGCCCTGGCGCAGGGATGCGACCGTATCGCATTGACGCGGGCCGGTCCGCGCCTGTACCGTCGGCACTCCGCTTTCGCCACCCGCACTCCGCATGAACGAACGACTCGACGACATCGACCGACAACTGCTCAGCCTGCTCTCGGCCAACGCGCGCGAGCCCGCGGCGATTCTCGCGCGCAAACTCGGGCTGGCCCGCACCACCGTCGTGGCGCGCATCGCCCGCCTGGAACGCGAGCACATCGTGTCGGGTTACGGCGTGCGCCTGGGCCGCCGCCTGGAAGAGGCCGCCGTACGCGCGTATTGCTTCATCAGCGTGCTGCCCAAGACGCCGGCGGCGGTGATCCGCGAACTGGAGCGCATGCCCGAAGTGGAAGAGGTGTCGTCCGTCAGCGGGCCGTATGACTACCTGATCTTCCTGCGTTGCGAAACGCATGAACAGCTGGACGAGCTGCTTGACCGCATTGGCCTGATCGACGGCGTGAAGCAAACGCAGACGTCCATCGTGCTGAGCCGCAAGGTCGACCGCCGCAGCGCCGTCGCCGCGCCTTGAAGCGCCATCTGCCCGGCCGCGCAGACAAACCCGCCTGAAGCGGCCCGTCTTTTCTCCCGGCCCGACATGGTGTTGTAATGGCGGATACCGTGATTTTTGGACGCCCCATGCTTGCACGCCTTGCCCCCGCCGCCGCCTTGCTCACCTTGCTAACCGCCTGTTCCAGCATGAGCGAGGTCACGCCCGTCGACAAGAACACGTACAGCGTCACCTATAGCTCGGGCACGCAGTTGCTGACCTGGGTTGAACTCAAGAACCAGACCCTGCAACGCGCCGACCAATACTGCACCTCCATCGGCCGCAAGATGCAAAAGCCGAAAGTGACGTCCAACCATGCGACGGGCCTGGGTTCCAAGCGCGCCACCGTGACGTTCGAATGCGGCGTCATCGAGCCGCCCAAGGAACCCAAATCGTGAACACGTCTTTGCCCGTGGGCATCACCATGGGCGATGCCGCCGGCATCGGCCCCGAAATTGTCGTCAAGGCCTATGCACAGGGCTTAAGCGCGCCCTGCGTGGTGTATGGCGATGCGGGCGCATTGCGCCGCGCCGCGGCCCAACTGGGAGCGCGTTTGGACATTGTGGAAATCAGCGATGTCAGCCAGGCGCAGCCGGATGCCAGCCGCATTCACGTCGTAGCCTGTAGCCCCGCGCTGCCCGCCGACCTGCCCTTGGGACAGATCAGCGCTGCTGCCGGACGCGGCGCCTACGACTACGTGTGCGCCGCCATCGATGACGCGCAGGCCGGCCGCATCCGCGCGATTGTGACCGCGCCGCTGAACAAGAAGTCCATGCACGAGGCCGGTATCGACTACCCCGGCCACACGGAAATCCTGGCCGAGCGCTCCGCCACGCAGGACTTCGCAATGATGCTGGCCAACGATGAGTTGCGCGTCTTGCTCGTGACCATCCACGTGGCGTTGGCGGACGTCATGGCCCGCATCACGCCCGATGCCGAACTGACCGCCATGCGCCTGGCCGACCGCGCGTGCCGGCAGATGGGCATTGCCGCCCCGCGCGTGGCCGTGGCCGGTCTGAACCCGCATGCCGGCGAAGGCGGCAAGTTCGGCCGCGAAGACATCGACATCATCGAACCCGCCATCGCACGCGCCCGTGCCGAAGGCATCGACGCCAGCGGCCCCTGGCCCGGCGACACGATCTTCATGCGCGCCCGGCGCGGCGAATTCGATATCGTCGTGGCTCAATATCACGACCAAGGCCTGATTCCGGTGAAATACCTGGGACTGGACCACGGCGTGAATGTCACGGTGGGGCTGCCGTTTGTGCGCACCAGCGTCGACCACGGCACGGCCTTTGACATCGCTGGCCGCGGCGTCGCCGACCAAGCCTCGCTGGTGGCCGCCTTTGATCTTGCGCTGGCCATGACGCCTTAGCCCGCGCCCAGCCCGGCGGCTTCGGCCCCGGGCGGCAGCGGGACTACAATACGCCCCGTTTCCGGCGCCTGCTGCGCGCCGCCGCTTTCCGTCTGCTCCCCTACCCCTTCCATGTCACGCCTTGTCCGCCTTCTGCCCGACCGCTTCACCCTCTACCTGATCTGCACCGTCATCATCGCCAGCATCGTGCCCGCGCACGGGCAAGGCGTGGTGATCTTCGGCTGGATCACCAATATTGCGGTCGGCCTGCTGTTCTTCCTGCACGGGGCGCGTTTGTCCCGCGAGGCCATCATTGCCGGCCTGACGCACTGGAAGCTGCACCTGACGATCTTCTCCGCCACGTTCCTGATGTTTCCGCTGCTGGGCCTGGCGCTCAAGCCGGTGCTGGAACCGCTGGTGACGCCCGAGCTGTACCTGGGCATCCTGTTCCTGTGCTGCCTGCCCGCTACCGTGCAATCAGCCATCGCGTTCACGTCGATGGCGCGCGGCAACGTGCCCGCTGCCGTGTGCAGCGCGTCTGCGTCGAGCCTGTTGGGCATCTTCCTGACCCCGCTGCTGGTGGGTACGGTGGTGGCCAATGCGGGCAGCGCGCCGATCTCGTTCGATGCCGTCGGCAAGATCATGCTGCAACTGCTGCTGCCGTTCGTGCTGGGCCAGATCGCCCGCCGCTGGATTGGCGCCTGGGTGCACAAGCGCAAAGCAATGCTGAAGTTCGTCGACCAGGGTTCCATCCTGCTGGTCGTCTATACCGCCTTCTCCGAAGCTATCAATGAAGGCCTGTGGAGCACCACGCCCATTCCCGCGCTGGTGGGGCTTGTCGTGTGCTGCGCCGTGATCCTGGCGTTGGCGCTGGGCCTGTCGGCCTTGGCCGGCAAGATGTTTGGCTTCAATGTTGAAGACCGCATCACATTGCTGTTCTGCGGTTCGAAGAAGAGCCTGGCCAGCGGCATTCCGATGGCGCAGGTGCTGTTTGCCGGCCACGCCGTGGGCGCCATCGTGCTGCCGCTGATGCTGTTCCATCAGATCCAGTTGATGGTGTGCGGCGTGCTGGCTGCGCGTTACGGCAAGCGCCCCGAAATCGAAGGCTGACGCCTGCCGCCGCACAAAAAAAACCGCGCAATGAAGCGCGGTTTTTTTATGCCTGCCAGCGGCGGATCAGTACATATCGCGTGGCTGCGCGCCCGAGAAGTTCAGGAAGCGCGTGCTGGAGCCCTGGAAGGTCAGGCGCACGGTGCCGATCGGCCCGTTACGCTGCTTGCCGATGATGATCTCGGCCGTGCCCTTGTCCGGGGAATCGGGGTTGTAGACCTCGTCGCGATAGATGAACAGGATCACGTCGGCGTCCTGTTCGATAGCGCCGGATTCGCGCAAGTCGCTCATCACGGGCCGCTTGTTGGGGCGCTGTTCCAGGCTTCGGTTCAGCTGCGACAACGCGATCAGCGGGCAATTCAGTTCCTTCGCCAAGCCCTTTAGCGAACGGCTGATTTCCGACACTTCCGTCGCCCGGTTTTCACCCGAGCCGTTACCCGACATCAGTTGCAGGTAGTCGATGATGATCAGGCCCAGCTGGCCGCATTGACGCGCCAGGCGGCGGGTGCGCGCACGCACTTCCATCGGGCTCAAAGCGGGCGTTTCATCGATGTAGACCTGCGCATCCTGCATGAGCTGCACGGCGTGCGTCACGCGGGGCCAGTCATCGGCAATGAGCTTGCCGGTACGCATGCGGTGCTGGTCCAGCAAGCCCACCGAACCCAGCATACGCATGGCCAGCTGCACGGCGCCCATTTCCATCGAGAACACGGCAACCGGCAGGCCCTGCTCAATGGCCACGTGTTCGCCGATGTTCATCGAGAACGAGGTCTTGCCCATGGACGGGCGCCCGGCCACGATGATCAAGTCACCGCCCTGCATGCCGGACGTCATCTTGTCCAGATCGGTGAAGCCCGTCGGCACCCCGGTCACGTCAGACGTGCCTTCGCGGTGATAGAGCTCGTCGATGCGTTCCACCACCTGGGTCAAGAGCGGCTGAATTTCCTGGAAACCGGCGGCGCCGCGCGAGCCTTCCTGCGCGATCTTGAAGACCTTGGATTCGGCTTCGTCCAGCAGTTGGCGCGCTTCCTTGCCCTGCGGGTTCAAGGCGGCCGACGAGATCTCGTCGGCAATCGACACCAGCTTGCGCAGCATGGCGCGCTCGCGCACGATTTCGGCGTAGCGGCGAATGTTCGCGGCCGACGGCGTGTTGTGCGCCAGCGCGTTCAGATAAGCCAGGCCGCCCGAGTCTTCGGCCTTGCCGGCGCTGATCAGCGATTCATTGACGGTGATGACGTCGGCGGGACGCGCCAGCCCGATCAATCGGGCAATGTGGTGCCAGATCAGCCGGTGATCGTGGCGGTAGAAGTCTTCTTCGACCAGCACGTCGGCGATGCGGTCCCACGCGGTGTTGTCCAGCAGCAGGCCGCCCAACACCGATTGTTCCGCCTCAATGGAATGGGGAGGAACGCGCAGGTATTCAAGCTGGGGATCGGCAGGTGTGTTCATGACTTCAATAGTAATGGCTGCAGGATATCCGCAACGCGGAAAAATCCTTGGACGTCGCGCGACGGCAGGCGGCGCAACAGGGGACGCAGGGGCGCCGCCAGCCCGCAGAGGATACGCGCCAGGCGGGTCAGCCGCGCTTTGACCTCGGGGTCAGGGTTGCTCTGAAGATACACGTCGAGGGCCAGTGTACCCAGGGTCACGGCCACGTCGTCCGGCAATTTGCGCAACGACGCAATCGACGACAGCATCTGGAAAAGATCGTACGCCTGCGCCAGCGGCCGGGACAGCGTCGAGCCAATATTTTCTTCGAAATCAATGCGCCACAACTCGCCGTCGCGCAAGGTGATGTTGCGGATCTGCGCGCCACCGTGCCACATGCCGCGGGCGTGAAACGCCGCCAGGTCAGTGGCGGCGGCGCGCGTCAGCCACAGTTGCGACGTGGAATCTTCGTTGCGGATCAGGTCAGCCAGATCATCGCCCACGTATTCCAGCACCAGCAGGCCCTGCTCTTGCCACCACACTTCCGGCACGCGGCAACCGGCCTGCAATAGCGTCGACAGGCGCGCGGCCTCGTGAGCCAGGCCGTTCTTCAACAACACGCCGGGGCGCGGAAATTCGCCCAGGAACAGCTTGCAGCCCACGCCCAGCAAGAAGGCCCGCACGTAGCGCAACGCATAGCTGACGCCGCGGACAAAGCTTGGCCGGCGGCGCTTGATGATGCAGCGAACCCCGTCGATCGTCACGTCGCGCACCGAAGGTTCACGCAACGCATCCACGCTGTTGAGCCAGGCGCGCAGGCCGGGCGGCGCATTGTGATGAACAGGCGGCTGAGTCAAGAGGTCCTCTGAGGAAAGCAATGGGGTGCTTCTAGCGGGGCGCGCAACGGCAATGCGCGATGGCGCCCAGGCAAAAAGAAAAAAAGCCGGCGCGCGGGCCGGCTTCTTTTTACTGCGGGTACCGGCTTAGGACAGTTCGCCTTCAACCAGAACCGTGACGTCGACGATAACGTCGGCGTGCAGGGCGACCTGGATCGGGAACTCGCCAACCGACTTCAGCTGGCCGTTGGGCAGACGCACTTGCGCCTTTTCAACGCCTTCGAAACCGGCCTTCTTCAGCGCTTCAGCGATGTCGGCGTTGGTGACCGAGCCGAACAGACGGCCGTCAACACCAGCCTTCTGAACGATCTTCAGTTGGTAACCAGCGACGCGCTCGCCCAGGGCTTGGGAAGCGGCCAGCTTTTCAGCTTGGGCCTTTTCCAGCTCGGCGCGGCGGGCTTCGAATTCCTTCAGAGCGGCGTCGGTAGCACGACGGGCCTTGCGCTGGGGGATCAGGAAGTTGCGGGCGTAACCATCACGCACGCGCACGACTTCGCCCAGGTTGCCCAGGTTGACGACTTTTTCGAGCAGAATAACTTGCATTTTCAGTGCCCCGGATTAGTTGTGGTTGTCGGTGTAAGGCAACAGAGCCAGGAAGCGCGCGCGCTTGATGGCGGTGTCCAGCTGGCGCTGGTAGATTGCCTTGGTGCCGGTCAGGCGAGCCGGGATGATCTTGCCGTTTTCTTGCACGAAGTCGCGCAGGGTGTCCAGATCCTTGTAGTCGATCTCTTCGACGCCGGCTGCGGTGAAGCGGCAGAACTTACGACGCTTGAAGAGCGGGTTCTGCTGCGTGAATTTGCGTTTTTCTTTGCGTTTTCCGAAGAAAGCCATGATATGTGCCTCTATGTTTGAGGGGACTGGGCGGTTATCGATAACCGGGTCCAACTCCCCATAACCTATCCGTATTCAGAAGGCGCTTTCGCACCTGTTGCTCAACCCTTTCAAGCCACCTGCGGATCGCGCCCTGCGCTACCGCTGACCTTGCGTGCCTGCTGCAAATGCAGCTTGATCTTCACCGAGTCTTTGCGCGCGGGAGCCAAAAACCCCTGCACCAGCAATTCAGACCCTAACGCGGTGTTCTTCAACAGCAACGCCAGATCGCCCAGTGCCACAGCCGTAATCGTCAATTCAACACGGCGCGGGTGGCCGGCTTCAATGACTTCCGACTCATGCGCCAGCACCATTTCCAGTGCAGGCAGTCCGGCGGGAGTGTGGCGCAAAGGCTCGCATTCGAGAACGCGGGCGCTGAGTTCCAGCTGATTCATCCTGCCAGGCACCGAGGGGACTTCATGGGATGAGCTCTGCGTGAGCCCTGCTTACTCGGCCTGAGCCGGGGCAGCTTCTGCCGAAGCCTTACGGGCTTCTTCACGCTCGACCGACTTCATCATGATCGAGGGCGTGGTCTGGGCTTTCTTGGTCTTGATGACCAGGTGGCGCAGAACGGCGTCGTTGTAGCGGAACGAGTGTTCCAGCTCATCCAGCGTGGCTTGGCCGCACTCGATGTTCAGGCAGACGTAGTGAGCCTTGACGAGCTTCTGGATCGGGTAGGCCAGTTGGCGGCGACCCCAGTCTTCCAGGCGGTGAACCGAGCCGCCTTGGCCCGTGACCAGCGCTTGGTAACGCTCGACCATGGCGGGCACTTGCTCGCTTTGGTCGGGGTGAACGATAAACACTACTTCGTAGTGACGCATGAGTAAAACTCCTTGAGGATGTCTCGCTGGCCTGGCGTCCCGAACCCGTGCTTTCCATCATGGGTTTTTGCAATAACCTTTCAGCGCATTGCTTTTCAGCACATCGCTTTTCAGCTCATTGCATAGGATGCTCTAGGCCCGCAAGGGGCAGCCCGCTACCCAAAAACCATGGGCGGTCGAGCAAGAAAGCTCTCGATTATCACCGATTGAGTGGCAGGGCGCAAGCGCGCAGGGCGTCAGGAAATCAGGGACGGGCTATTTTCGCCGCCCTGCCCCGCTGGCTGCGGCAGATCGGCAACACCGATTTCCTGGGGCCGGTTCACCACGCTGACCATCACATAGCTGATGATCATCAGCAGGAACCACGAGCCCAGCTTGGCGATCGACACCCATTGCCAGGCATGCGTCTGGTTGGGATAGCGCCAGGCGTTGGCGAAGGTGCCGATGTTTTCGGCGAACCAGATGAACAAGGCCACCAGCACAAAACCCAGCAGCAAGGGCATACGGCGATAGACGCGCCAGATCCGGAAATACACCCAGGTGCGCGCAAACAGCACGGCGGTCAGCGCGAACAGCACCCACCGAAAATCCATGATGAAGTGGTGCGCAAAGAAATTCACGTAAATCAGCACCGACAGCGCCACCGTCGCGGCCATGGGTGGGTGCGCGCGAAACCGGAAATCGAACAAGCGCCAGACGCGGGCCAGATAGCTGCCCACCGCGGCGTACATGAAGCCGGTAAATAGCGGCACGCCGCCAATGCGCAACACGCTCGCTTCGGGGTAGATCCAGGAACCGGCCGCGGTTTTGAAGAGCTCCATACCGGTGCCGACCACATGGAACATCAAAATCACGCGCGCTTCGCTCCAGGTTTCCATGCGCAGCGCCAGCAACAGGGCCTGAATGCCCAGCGCCGCCAGCGTCAGGAAATCGTAGCGGGCCAGCAGCGCATCCTTGGGATACCACCAGTGCGTGCCCAACAGCAGCGCGCACATCAGCCCGCCGAACAGGCAGGCCCAGGCTTGCTTGACGCCAAAGCGGAAAAATTCGTAGAACGCCACGCCAAAACGGCCGCGGCCGGCCAAATGATTGGCCAGCCGCGATTCCCACGTTTGCAGCGCCGCGATAAGCGGCCAATCATTGGCCGCCGGATGGCTCACGGAACGCTCAACCTTCCACGACGGCGTAGGCCGAGTGGTTGTGGATCGATTCGAAGTTCTCGGCCTCGACGCGATAGCGCGCAATGCCGGGATGCGCGTTCAGGCGGGCAGCCACATCACGCACCAAGTCTTCGACGAACTTGGGATTGTCGTAAGCGCGTTCGGTGACGTACTTTTCATCGGGGCGCTTGAGCAGGCCCCACAGTTCGCACGACCCTTCCTCTTCGATCAGGCGGATCACGCCGTCCATGCTGATGTCGCCGTCCAGAATGGCCGACACCGTGACGTGCGAACGCTGGTTGTGCGCGCCGTATTCCGAGATGGCCTTCGAGCACGGACAGAGGCTGGTGACAGGCACCTGCACGACCAGTTCAAATTCAACGCCATCGTTCTGGGCGCGGGCGATCCACTGGACTTCGTAGTCCAGCAGGCTTTGCACGCCGGAAATCGGGGCCGACTTGTTGATGAAGTACGGGAAGGCGGCGGTGATGTCGCCGCGTTCGGCGTGCAGCAGCGGCAGCATGTCAGCCGCCATGGTGCGGAACAGGGCCGGCGTCATGGGGGTGCTGCGGTACTTTTCCAGCAGCGCCACGAAGCGGGACATGTGCGTCCCCTTTTCTTCGGGCGGCAGCGCCACGGTCAGCGTCCAGTTGGCCACGGTGCCTTGCGGCGAACCGTCGCCGCCTTGAATCAGCATGGGGTGGCGCACGCCACGGATGCCCACGCGCTGGATCGGAATGTGCCGGGTGTCCGCCGAACTCTGGACGTCGGGCATCACGATGGCGGGGTCGATCGGAGAATTCATTTCAGCGTACCTGTCTAGGCAACCAGTCGCTCGCGCTCGGCCTAGGAAACTTTGAGAGAGGGCCATTATCGCCCAAACCCCCGCCTGCGCCAGGGAAAACCCTTCTACTCGTAGGTTGGCGGGGCCGGAACAGTGTGTTTCAAATTCCGGACGAAAGCCGCGCCTTCGTCCGGGCTTGCGGCAGGCGGTTACGCCAGCAGATCAGCGTAGCGCGTGCGAATCGATTGCTCGATGCCGGCGGCATCCAAGCCCACGCCGGCCAACAGGGCCGACTGCTCGCCGTGGTCAATGAAGACATCGGGCAGGCCCAGTTGCAGCACCGGAATCTGTACGCCGGCGGCGCTCAGCACTTCCAGCACGGCGCTGCCCGCCCCACCCATGATGGACGCGTCTTCAATGGTGACCAGCGCATCGTGCCGGCGGGCCAAGTCCAGAATCAATTCGCGGTCAATCGGTTTCACAAAGCGCATGTCCGCCACCGTGGCGTCCAGCTTGTCGGCCGCGGCCAACGCCGGCTGCACCAGCGTGCCAAAGCCCAGGATGGCAATCTTCTTGCCTTCGCGGCGCACGATGCCACGGCCAAGCTCGACGGTATCCAGGCCAGCATCTTCCACCGCGCCGCAGCCCGCGCCGCGCGGATAGCGCACCGAAGCCGGGCCCGGGTACTGATAACAGGTGGACAACAGCAAGCGCGTTTCGCGTTCGTCGGACGGCGTGGCAACCACCATGTTGGGCACGCAACGCAGGAAGGCGGTGTCGTAGTTGCCGGCGTGTGTGGCGCCGTCAGCGCCGACGATGCCCGCGCGGTCCAGCGCGAAGGTCACATCCAGGTTCTGCAAGGCGACGTCGTGGATGAACTGGTCATAGCCGCGCTGCATGAACGTGGAGTAGATGGCGACGACGGGTTTCTGCCCTTCGCAGGCAACGCCGGCGGCGAACGTCACGGCGTGCTGCTCGGCGATGCCCACGTCGAAATAACGCAGCGGGAAACGCTTTTCGAATTCGACAAGGCCGCTGCCTTCGCGCATGGCGGGGGTGATGGCGACCAGGCGCGAATCCGCTTCGGCCATGTCGCACAGCCACTTGCCGAACACCTGCGTGAAGGTGCGCTTGCCGGGCGCCTTGGACTGCTGGATGCCGACGGCGGGGTCAAACTTGCCGGGGCCGTGATACAGCACCGGGTCGGCTTCGGCCAGCTTGTAGCCTTGGCCCTTCTTCGTGACCACGTGCAGGAACTGCAAGCCTTGCAGCGCCTTCAGGTTCTGCAAGGTGGGCACCAGCGCGTCCAGGTCGTGGCCGTCGATGGGGCCGACGTAATTGAAGCCGAACTCTTCGAACAGCGTGGCCGGCGTAACCATGCCCTTGGCGTGCTCTTCGAAGCGGCGCGCCAGCTCCAGCACCGGCGGCACGTGCTGCAAGACGGCGCGGCCCACGTTCTTGGCCGCAGCGTAGAAGCGGCCCGACATCAAACGCGCCAGGTAGCGGTTCAGCGCCCCCACCGGCGGCGAGATCGACATGTCGTTGTCGTTCAGGATCACCAGCAGATTGATGTTGGGCGTGACGCCCGCATTGTTCATGGCCTCGAACGCCATGCCTGCGGACATGGCGCCGTCGCCAATGATGGCGATGTGCTGGCGCTGCACGCCCGCATTGCGCGAGGCCACCGCCATGCCCAGCGCAGCCGAGATGGACGTTGACGAGTGCGCGGTGCCAAAGGCGTCGTATTCGGATTCGCTGCGCTTGGGAAAGCCCGATATTCCGCCCTGCTGGCGCAGCTTGGCCATGCCGGCGCGGCGGCCCGTCAGAATCTTGTGCGGGTAGGACTGGTGGCCCACGTCCCAGACGATGCGGTCATGCGGCGTGTCGAACACCTGATGCAAGGCCAGCGTGAGCTCGACCGTGCCCAGGTTGGACGACAGGTGCCCGCCCGTTTTGGAAACCGACTCCAGCACGAAGCCGCGCAGCTCGTCGGCAAGCTTTTTCAGCTCGCGACGATCCAGGCGCTTGAGGTCTGCCGGGGATTGAATGCGGTCCAATAAATCAGTCGTCATGCTTTTATGGGGTTCGTTGACCCGGCCTGGACTCAGGCCGGGCTAGTCACGGATCAGCGGTCTCGAAGGACGATGAAATCGGCCAGTTGCGCCAGGCGCAAGCCGGCGTCGCCCAGCGGTTCCAGCGCCGCCAGCGCGGCCACACGCAATTCTTCGGCAAACGCGCGCGCCTCGGACAGACCCAGAAGCGACACATACGTCGGCTTGTTCTCCGCCGCGTCCTTGCCTGGCGTCTTGCCCAGGACGGCGGTGTCGGCGGTGACGTCAAGAATATCGTCCACCACCTGAAACGCCAGACCCATGGCCTGCGCATACGCATCCAGCGCCTGACGCGAGGCCGAACTGGCGCCGGCCACGATGCCGCCCAGCGCTACGCTGCACGCGAGCATAGCGCCCGTTTTCATGCTGTGCATGGTCTGGAGTTCATCGCGCGACAGCGAATGGCCCACGCTGAGCAGGTCAATCGCTTGACCGCCCGCCATGCCCTGGCTGCCGGCGGCGCGCGCCAGCGATTGGGTGGCCTGCACGATCAGCGCGGGCGCAATCGGCATGGACGCCAGCAGGTCAAACGCCAGCGGCTGCAAGGCGTCGCCCGCCAACATGGCGGTGGCTTCGTCGAATTGCACGTGCGTGGTGGGCCGGCCGCGGCGCAGCGTGTCGTCGTCCATGCAAGGCAGGTCGTCGTGCACCAGCGAATAGGCGTGTATCAGTTCCACCGCCGCGGCCGCACGGTCCAGCGAGGCCTCGATGGCCAGCACGCTGCCGCTGACGGGGCAGGCTTGCCCCGCGGCGTAAACCATGGCGGCGCGCACACGCTTGCCGCCGCCAAGCACGGCGTAGCGCATGGCTTCATGCAGGCGGACGGGCAGCACATCCGCGGGGGGCATCAGGTCATCGAGCACATCTTCGACATGCCGCACACGACCGTGCAACCACTCCGCGAAGGGGAGTTGAGTTTGCTTCATCGGATTCTTATTCGTCATCCAGCGCCGCCGGGTCCAGCGGGCGCAGCAGGTCGCCTTCCAGAACCTTGACCTGCTGTTCGGCCTGCGCCAGGCGTTCCTGGCAGACGCGCGTCAAGGCAACGCCGCGCCGGTAGGCCGTCAGCGATTGCTCAAGCGGCAACGAGCCGTCTTCCATGGCCGCAACCAACGATTCCAATTCGGCCAGGGCCGTTTCGAAATCCTGGGGCAAGGGACGGTCATCGATCTGCGGATCGGCTTGTGCGGGTGTGGCCAAACGGGTCTCCGAGGGCGCTAGGGGTGGATCAATTCGTGAATTGTACGAGATAGCCACGCCGGACCTTGATGCAGCGCAATGATCAGGCCGATGACCCCGCCAGTCCCGCAATGGCGGCCCGCAATGCCGGCCCTACGCGCGTGCGCAACTCGGCCTCGGGCAACAGGCTGGCGGGGCCGCCGCAGCTCATCACGAAGACCCCTTCGCCGGTGATGGACGTGAATGGCACGGCGACGGCGTTGATGCCCGACTGCCATTCCCCCAGCGCGAAACAGCAGCCGGATTCCTGCAATTCCGCCCGCGCGCGCACGATGGCTTCGGCGGGCGGCGCGGCCGGGCCGAGCCTGGCGGTGACGTCATCGCAGGCGCCCGCCGGCAGGCTGGCCAGATACGCACGGCCCATGGCGCTGTCCAGGCTGGCGCGATAACCCACCGGCAGGCGCAGGTACAGCGCCGACGAGCCGTGGATGGCTTCCACATAGGTCATGGCGTCGCCATCGAATGCGCCCAGCGCCACCGCGCCGCCGGTGTCGCGCGCCAGGTCCGTCATTGACGACTTGGCCAGTTCACGCACTTCCAGCCCGGCCAAGAGGCCAAAGCCCAGCGCCAGCACGCCGTAGCCGGGCGAGTACTTGCCCGTGTCGGGGTGATAGCGCAGGTAGCCCAGTTCGGTCAGCGTGTACGTGATGCGGCTGATGGTGGGTTTGGGCAGGCCGGTCAGGCGCGCCAGATCCAGATTGCCCAGCGCCGTCACGCCATGGCGAAAGCAGCGCAAGACGTCCAGCCCGCGCGCAAGCGCGGTGATGAAGTCGGGCGAGTTGGCGCCTTCGCCCACGCCCGCCGTGCGTTTGCGGCGGGCGGGCTGGCTGAGTTCCAACGTTTCGTCGGGCTTGGCGGCGGCGTGAATGACGCGCTTGGAGTCAGAAAAAGATTGCATTTCTATTCGCTTCGTTTTTATAGTTTATTCCGAATAACAAAACTAAATTCCATATAACGGAATTTAAATCATCCAAGGAGACCTGGCAAGTTGGCGCGATGCCTCCAAGCACCGCAGCGCAACCAAGCCAGGCCCGGCGATCCACTCATGCACGCGATTTCAAGGGGAAAAACATGATTCGCACAGGCATCAAACTGCTGGCCACCGTATTGCTCAGCGCCGCCGCATTGGGCGCGCAAGCCGACACCTACCCGGCTCGCCCGATCAAGGTTGTCTCGCCCTTCCCGGCAGGCGGCGCCACCGATGTGCTGACGCGCATCCTGGCCGAACGCATGGCCAAGACGCTGGGCCAGCCGATGATTGTCGAGAACAAGGCGGGCGCAGGCACGTCGATCGGCGCGGCATTCGTCTCGCGCGAGCAGCCGGACGGCTACACCATCCTGATGGCCACCAACTCCACGCTCGTCACGAACCGCTATCTGTATAAGGAACTGCCGTACGACCCGGACGCCTTCGCGCACATCGGCATGGTGGGCGTCGGCCCGCTGGTGCTGCTGTCCAGCCCCAAGCGCCCGTTCAACAGCACGCAGGACGTGGTCGCCTATGCCAAGCAGAATCCGGGCAAGCTCACGTTCGCCACGTTCGGCCCCGGCACCTCGTCGCACCTGGCGGGCGAACTGTTCAAGGAACGCGCCGGCATCGACATCCTGCACGTGCCTTTCAAGGGCGCGACCCAGGCCCTGCCCGCGCTGATCAGCGGCGACGTGGACCTGTTCTTCGACATGGTCGCCACCGGCATGCCGCAAGCAGACGCCGGCAAGGTCAAGGTGTTTGCCATTACCAGCCCGTCGCGCCTGGCCACGTTGCCCAAGCTGCAAACGCTGGCCGAAGAGGGCTACCCGGCCTTTGACATGACCGCGTGGTTCAGCTTCGTCGCGCCCAAGGGCACGCCGGCCCCGGTGCTGGAAAAGCTGCAAGCGGCGCTGAGCGAAACGCTGAAGGATGACGCCGTCAAAAAGCGCATGCTGGACATGGGTATCGACCCGCGTTCCGGCACGGCGGCTGAACTGGACAAGCAGATCAAGACCGAACAGCCCATCGTGTCGCAACTGATCAAACAGGCGAACATCGTTCTGCAATAAGCCTGCCGCGCGCTGCATGAACGGGCGCCGGCAAACCGAAGTCCTGCAATGGGACAACGGCAACGCGGCGCCCGGCCTAGGCGCAACGCCAAACGGGCAAACGGGCAAACGGGCAAACGGTTTCGTGACAAATCGTTCGCGGCCTCGCCGGCCCGCGAGGCGGCGGCGTCCCACCTGGCACGCCGCCCTTTCCACCGACAGCGCCCTCACAGGCCCTGTCGGTTTTTTACGCCTTGCCTAACCGCTGGATACAGAAGACGGGCGCGGGTCACTGCTATGGTGAAGCAGCGAAACACCCAGCGGGAGCCCGATGCATCAGACCGAAGACCGATACGCCCGCCTGGACGCCGCCCGCTGGCTGGCGGCCGTGGCCGTCGTGCTGCTCCATAGCGCTGCGCTGATCGTCAGCGATCCGGCCGCGTATGGCGGCGGCGCGTGGCTGGCCGCCAATCTGTACGACTCGGCGGCGCGCTGGTGCGTGCCGGTTTTCGTCATGGTCAGCGGCGCCCTGCTGCTTGACCCCCACAAGCCGCAGGACGCCCGCCAGTTCTACAGCCGCCGCATGGCGCGCATCTGCGCCCCGCTGGTGTTCTGGACCCTGTTCTATCTGGCCTGGCGCACCGGACTCGACTGGTGGGATGACGGCCGCGTCGACGTCTCGTTCTGGCCGCGCAAGGTGGCTCAGGGCGAACCGTATTACCACCTTTGGTATCTGTACATGATCGTGGGGCTGTACCTGTTCGCCCCGCTGGCCCGCCTGCTGTACGCACGCAGCACGCCGCGCGGGCGCGCGCTATGGGTCGTGGGCATTCTGGGTGTGGCCATTCTGGATGCGCTGTACCGGCGCGCGCTGGGCGCGCCGCACGGATTCTTCCTGACGTGGTTCCTGCCGTACCTGGGTTACTTCGTGGCCGGCCGCCTGATTTTTGATGGCGAGATGCGCATCCCCCGGCCCGGCCTGATGCTTACCGCCAGCGTCGCCGCCACCGCGTTGGGCGTCAGCGTTATGTCCAATGGCCACGCCCTGGACACTTATTTCTACGACTACTTCAGCCTGACCGTGCCATTCATGTCACTGGCCGCGTTCCAATGGATCGTGTCTTCGCCCCGCCTGCCGAGGTTGACTGCATTGGCGCCGCTGACCTTTGGCGTCTATCTGATCCACCCCGTCTTCCTGGACATCGCGCACCGCGCGGGCGCTTTCACAGGCGGCCAACGCGACGCCTGGATCGTGCCGTTACTGACGCTGGCGGTCTTCGCGCTATCGGCCGCCAGCAGTTGGCTGATGCGCCGCCATCCCGCCACGCGCAGGCTCGTCTGAAAGACCTACGCCGCAAAGGGTTAATTCATCTTTGCGGCGGGGCCATCATGCCCCTCTGAATCTTCACCAGACTTCACCGATCTTCACGGGCGTGGGGGAATCCCTTGGGGTACAATTCACGGCTTATTTGATCGGCCAGACACCGATTTTTCTTCGCGCCAGCACGGATGTAGCCAAGCTCGACGTTGAGCTCAAGCGTTTGCAACGATGGTTTGCAATCACGCTGGGCTTGAACAAAAGCGCTTGGCAGAGCTCAAACCGTCCTGGCTTTTTTATCCGAGCGGAGGGAATCATGACCGACATCGGTCGGATGGCACATGTCGTGCCAGCTCGCACCCAGCTACCCGTCAGCGCTTATTTTGACGAAGCCCTCTTTGCCCGCGAGCAAGAACTCATTTTCAAGCAATCCTCGCAGTACGTCGGCCATCAGAAATTGGTTCCCGACATCGGGGATTGGCGGTCGTTGGTCCAGGAAGGCGGTGGACGCGTGCTGGTTCGCAACCAGAACGGCGTTGAACTCATCTCGAATGTCTGCCGTCATCGTCAGGCATTGATGCTGGGCGGCGAAGCCGGCAACGTGGCCGGCAACTGCAATACGCAAGGCAATCTGAAGGCGACCGGCGGCAACATCGTCTGCCCGCTGCACCGTTGGACGTACAACAACCAAGGCGAGTTGTTGGGCGCGCCGCAGTTCGCCACCACGCCCTGCATGAATCTGCAGAAGTTCCGCCTGCGCGATTGCCACGGCCTGCTGTTCGAAGGCCCGCGCGATCCGGCCTCCGACATGGCTCCGCTGTTCTCGCGCCCGGAATTCAACTTCGGCGATTACGTGCTGGACCACGTTGAAGTGCACCAGTGCAACTACAACTGGAAGACGTTCATCGAGGTCTACCTCGAGGATTACCACGTTGGTCCGTTCCACCCGGGGCTGGGCCGCTTCGTCACGTGCGACGACCTGACCTGGGAATTCAACGACTGGTACAGCTTGCAGAAAGTGGGCGTGCACAATGCGCTGGCGCAGCCGGGTTCGGATGTGTACAAGCAATGGCACGACCGCCTGTTGTCGTTCCGTGATGGCGATGCACCGGACTTCGGCGCGGTCTGGGTCACGTATTTCCCGACCCACATGATCGAGCTCTATCCGCACGTGCTGGTGCTGTCCACGCTGTACCCCAAGAGCCCGCAGGAAACCATCAACGTTGTCGAGTTCTACTACCCCGAGGAAATCTCGGCGTTCGAACGCGAATTCGTTGAAGCCCAGCGCGCGGCTTACATGGAAACGGCCATCGAAGACGATGAGATCGCCGAACGCATGGACGCCGGCCGCAAGGCCCTGATGCTGCGCGGCGTGAACGAAGCCGGCCCATACCAATCGCCGATGGAAGACGGCATGCAGCACTTCCACGAATGGTATCGGCGCATCATGCAAGACCTGTAATTCAGGTTTTCCGCCTACGAAAGAAAAGGGCCTCGCAGCAATGCGAGGCCCTTTTGCATGAGCGGGGGAAACCGGAGGATCACTCCCCGGATCACTGCCGGATCACTGCCGGGTCAGTTTCCGGATCACTGCCCGGTCACTTCCCGACCATGCCCGCCACCGTCCGTTCACCAATCGCCAACCCCACCGTCATGCCAACGCCGGAGTGCATCACGGCAACGGTCGTGGCCGCGTCCACCGGCATCACCGAAAACGGCGCCGGGCCGTGCGCGCCATACACGCCCTGCCAGCGTTCAATCACGCGCAGCCGCGCGCCCAAGGCCTGCGAGGCCAAGTCCAGCATGGCGTTGTCGACCGCCTCGTCGTTGAACGGGAACGCGTCCTGCCCGTAACGATGCGAATCGCCGATGATCAGCTCGCCCGTGGGCGTGGGGCTGATCAGCAGATGGATGCCGTTTTCCAGCAGCATCGGCGTGCGGGCCTGGATCACGTCACGCAGCGTCTGCGCCGTGGGCAGGTCCGAGAATGCGCCGTAATGCACGCAGGACAAGCCCGTTAGCACTGGGCGGTCCAACGCAATGGGGTGGGTCTCGAACGCCGCGCGCAACATCTGCAAACGCGTGACTTCCAGGTTCAGCGGTGCAAAGCGTTCGGGCAGCAGGGTCAGGTAGTCGTGACCCGGGCAGACGAACACATGCTTGCCTTGGAATTCACCCGCCGTGGTGCCGACCAGGCCATTTTCCACGGCGCGCGCCAGCGTGCCGGTGATGAAGGTCACGCCCAACGACTCGGCCAGGTACGCCGTGATGGCGGGCAAGGCTTCGCGGGAATAGATTTGCAGGTCGTCATGGCCGCGCAGCGCCATGCAGTGGTGCGCCAATTGCCCGCCGTACAGGCCCGCCACGTCACGCGCCGACAGCAGATCGGCGCGATAGCCTTCCTGCTTCAAGCGCGTGTCGGCGAATTCCTGCAAGACAGCGGCCTCGTCGGCATTGCGGGCCAGCACCAGCGCGCCATTGGCGCGCACATGAAAGCCCGCCTTGCCTGCCAGGTCCAGCCACAGTTCGCGGGCTTGCTGCGCGTGCGACAGCATCATGCCGGGCGCCTGGCCCGTCACGATAACTTGGCCGAAGTTGCGGATCGTGGCGCCGTGCGCCTGACGGCTGCGCTCGATCACCGCCACCGACAGGCCGCGCTTGGCGGCCGCCCAGGCGTGGGCGATGCCAAGCATGCCCGCGCCCACCACGATTACGTCGTAAGTTTTCATCAGAGGAACATTGCAAGAGAAATAGCAGGGGAACCGCCAAGTAAGGCCCTTCCCCGAGGACGGCGGCGTGGGCGCAACGCCCTTGCCGCCGTGCGCGCGCAGGCTTACTTCTTCTTCGGCTCGGACTTGCCGTCGTAGCGCTTCGTCCACTCGGCGATGATGCGTTCGCGGTTCGTCGCGGCCCACACGAAGTCGTTCTTGATCATGCGCTTGGTCAGGTCAGCCGGCAGGTTGGGGTTGACCGTGGCGATGGACGGAATCGCCAGCACCGCGAAGTTGGCCTTGTACAGCTCGTTGGCTTCGCGGCTGGCCGAGAAGTCAGCCAGCTTGCGCGCGGCGTCCAGGTTCTTCGTGCCCTTCATGATGGCGGTGGCTTCCACTTCCCAGCCCAGGCCCTCCGACGGGAACACGGCTTCGACCGGTGCGCCATCGGCCTTCAGCTTGGCCGCGCGGTAGTCGAACGACACGCCAATCGGGAACTCGCCCGCGGCCGCCATGTTGCACGGCTTCGAACCCGAGTGCGTGTACGAACCGATGTTCTTGTGCAGGGCGTCCATATAGGCCCAGCCCTTCTCTTCACCAAAGATTTGCAGCCAGGCGCTGACGTCCAGGAAGCCCGTGCCGGACGAAGCCGGGTTCGGCATGACGATCTTGCCGGCGTAGACCGGCTTGGTCAGGTCTTGCCACGATGTGGGCTTGGGCAGCTTTTGCTTTTCGGCTTCGATGGTGTTGAAGCAGATGGCGGCGGCATAGCCGTCCATACCGACCCACGACGGCTCGGCCTTGGCGTCGCGCATGTTGGCGGCGATCTGGTCCAGGCCCTTGGGGGCGTAGGGTTGCAGCATGCCTTCCTTGTCCATCAGGCCCAGCGCCGTGCCAGCCAGGCCCCAGATCACGTCAGCCTTGGGGTTGCTTTTTTCGGCCAGCAGCTTGGCGGCGATGATGCCGGTGGAATCACGCACCCACTGGATCTTGATGTCGGGGTTGGCCTTTTCGAATGCGGCTTGGTAGACCTTGATCTGGTCGGCTTCGAGCGCGGTGTAGACCGTCAGCGTGGTCTCGGCGGAGGCGGCGCCCATCACGCCCGTCAGGGCGGCGGCCAGGGCAAGCAGCTTGTAGCGATTCATGTGGAACTCCGTGGATGAGCGGAAAAATTGCGCAAAAAAAGGGTGAAGGTCGCCCCCACTGCCGGCGGCTGCCGGCTGCGGTGCAAGGTAAAAACAGAAAGGGAAAACGCGTCCGGCGGCGCCGGAAGAAAAAGCTAGCTCAGGGTCGTTGGCCTCGTGCCAGACGGGCTTCGATGTCGATGATGACGGCCGGCAGATCGGCCACCGTGTCGATCAGGTAATGCGGCGCGGCGGTTGACAGCTCGCGGCTGGCGTCGGCGCGCACCAGGTCGCGGCCGGCCTCGTCCAGGCTCAGGTATTCGTCCAGCGTCAGGCCGGCGGCGTTGCCCGACAGCAGCAAGCCCACGGACCACATGCCGGCGCGGCGGCCTTCTTCAATGCCGGGCGCGGTGTCGTCCACCTTGATGCAGGCGGCCACATCCGACAGCCCGAGTTCCACCACGTTCTTCAGCGCCATGGCGGGTGCGGGACGCGCGCGCGGCACGTCGTCGCTGGCCACGATGCAATCAGGCTCCAGGCCTTCAGAGGCGGCGCGTTCGACTACGCGGCGCATCACGCTGTCCGGGTAGCCCGAGCACGAACCAATCTTCAGGCCCTTCTGGCGCAGCGCGCGCAGCAGCTCGGCCGCGCCAGGAATGGCCGCCGAATACTGCGCCACCTTCTCCATCTGCATCGGCAGAAAGCGTTCGTAGATGGCGGTGACGTCGTCGTCGGTGGGCAGGCGGCCAAACTGAGCCTGGTACTGGCTGGCGATGGCGGGCTGGTCGCAAAGCGTGCGAATGTGATCCCACTTGCCCATGCCCATCGGGCCGCGGGCCTCTTTCAGCGACACGTCCATGCCGAACTGCGAAAACGCATCCACGAACACCTTGGTGGGGGCAAACGAACCGAAGTCGACCAGCGTGCCGGCCCAGTCGAAGATCACGGCTTCCAGCTGCACGGGCAAGGAAGAAACAGTCATGAGGGTCATCCTAGAAATAAGTGTTCAAAGCGTCACCGGACGGCGCCAGGCCTGGCTGCGCGCTACCAGCGCACGGCTGGCCAGATGCAGCACCAGCGCCGCCGTGGCGGAACTGGCCATGATGACCGTGCACATGGCGGCGGCCGGGCCGATGAAGCCGGCGTCGTCCATGTTCAGCACGGCAACGGCGGCCAGCACCGTGGACGGGCTATACAGGAACACCACGGCCGACACGGTCGTCATGGCGGAAACAAACAGGTAACGGGCGACATCCAGCGCGGCGGGCAGGCACATCGGCAAGGTCACGCGCAGGAACGTCGTCATGCGCGGCACCTTCAGCGACGCGGACGCGGCTTCGAATTCCGGGTCCAGCGCGTTGAGCGCAGTGGCGGCCGTCAGATGCGCGCTGGTGTAGAAGTGGACGACCGTGCACAAGATCAGCAGCGGCATCGTTCCGTACAACACGTTCAGCGGATTCATCGGGCTGTTGAAGAAGAAGATGTAGCCCAGGCCCAGCACCAGGCCAGGCACGGCCATGGGCATCAACGCCAACATGCTGACCACGCCGCGCAAGCCGCGCGCCACCTGGCCGCGCGCCGGCACCTTTTCCATCATCCATGCGCCTACGAACACCACGGCCGTGCCGATCAGCGCGGTGCAAAACGCCAGCTGCAAGCTGTTGCGCCAGGCCAGCCAGCCGCCGCCGTCCATGTTGTCGAAGTCGTAGGACCGCAGCGACATCGACAGGTTGTACGGCCACATCTTCACGAACGAAGCCCAGACGGCCACGCCGATGATCAGCAGCAGGAAGGCGGCCATCACGCCCGCCACCGCCAGGAAGGCGGCATCGCGGCGGCGGTTCTGGCCCGCCGCGTAGGCTTGGGCGCGGCCGCTCATCTGGGCGCCTTGACGGGCGCGCAGGCGGCGGTCCAGCACGAAGGTCAGCAAGGCCGGCAGCAGCAGCAAGATGCCGATCGCTGCGCCCTTGGGGAAGTTCTGTTGGCCGACCACCGCCTTGTAGGCTTCCATGGCCAGCACGTTGTAGTCGCCGCCCACCACCTTGGGCACGCCGAAATCCGTGACCGTCAGCGTGAACACCACGCAGCACGCCGAGAACACGGCATAGCGCGTGCCGGGCAAGGTGACGGTCATGAAAGTGCGCCACGGCCCCGCACCCATGGCGCGCGCGGCGTCATACAGGCGTCCGTCGGCCAGCGTCAGGCCCGTCAGCAGAATCATCAGCGCATGCGGAAAGGTGTAGAACGCCTCGCCGACCACGATGCCCCAGAAACCATAAATGGTGGCGCCGCCCGTGAGGCCCTTGAGCAGGCCCTGGTTGCCCAACAAGTACACCAGCGCAATGCCGGGCAACAGCGACGGGGCCAGCAGCGGCAGCAAGGCGATGGTGCGCAAAAGGCCCTTGCCCGGCAGGCGCGTGCGCGTCAGGCCGTAGGCAAACGCGTACGCGCAAGGCACCACCAACAGCAGGGTCACGATGCCTACCGTCAGGCTGCGCCCGACCATCGGCAGAAAGCCGTCCGCGCCGATGATGCCGCCAACGACCGACAAGCCCGCCCAAGCGCCGTCGTTATCCGTCACGGACTTGGCCAGAATGCCGATCAACGGCAGCGCCAGGAACAGCACCAGAAACAAGACCAGCGCGCCCTGCCCCATCGTCAGACCCAGCGCCCCGATCCACGCGGGCAGGGGGCGGCGGCCCAAAGGCGCCGCAGGAGGGGTGGCCAGCGTTGCGGCGGACGCAGGGGGCGGCATTGCTGCCGGCATGGTCGCAGACACCGCAGCCGCAGAAGCCGCAGCACCCATCGGCGCAGCGGAGGTCTCAGCCACGGAAGGCGAACCGGTCATGGCGGACTCAAGCGTAGGCGCGAATCGCATGGCGCGGCAGCTCCACCCAGCAACGGCTGGCAGCGTGAGGGCCCAACAGGGCGTCTCCAATTTCAGGGGACACGATGGAATGCACGGTGGACCCGGGCACCCCTTCCAGCCGCAAGGCCAGGCGGTAACCGCGGCCCAGGAAAACGCCGTCCAGCACATCGGCCAACATGGAATTGGGTTCTTCCGGGCGCGCCATGGTGACGCGCACGGCCTCGGGGCGCACAAACAGCTTGCCCGACTGGCCGCCCAACGCCTCGTCCACCGCCAGTTCCTGACGGCCGACGCGCGCTCGGTGCGCATCCACGCGTTCGAACGGCAGCCAGTTCGCTTCGCCCACGAAATCGGCAATGAAGGCCGAACCCGGCTGACGATACAGTTCGCGCGGCGTGCCGTACTGTTCAATGACGCCGCCATTCATGACGGCGATGCGGTCGGCCATCACCATGGCCTCTTCCTGATCATGCGTCACCATCAGCGTCGTGATGGACAAACGCTTTTGCAACGCCCGCAGCTCGATGCGCAGATGCTCACGCACGCGGGCGTCCAGCGCCGACATCGGTTCGTCCAGCAACAGCAATGAGGGCGACGGGGCCAACGCGCGCGCCAGGGCCACGCGCTGCTGCTGGCCGCCCGAGATCTGTCCCGGATATTTATCCGCCGCCCCCGCCAAGCCCACCAGCGTCAACATTTCTTCGACCCGGCTGGCCACATGCTTGCGATGCGCGCGCTTGCCGCTCAGGCCATAGGCCACGTTCTGCGCCACGGTCAGATTGGGAAACAGCGCGTAGGACTGAAACAGGATGCCGTAGTCGCGCTCTTGCGGTTCGGCATAAGAAATATCGCGGCCCGACAGCACGATCGCGCCGCTGTCCTGACGCTCGAGCCCGGCAATGGCGCGCAGCAGCGTCGTCTTGCCGCAACCGGACGGGCCCAGCAGGCACACCAGCTCTCCGGCGCGGATATCCAGCGACACGTCGGCCAGCGCCGTGTGGCTGCCGAATCGTTTCACTAAATTTCGTACTGAGAGAAAGGCGCTATCGGGTTGGGGCATGGTGCCTCCGGTCTGGGAACGAAGGCAGTATGGAAGGCGCGTATTGAGCGTTTATGACACTTCGCGCAAATGCAGTAATAAAAACATCAAATTATTTTGGTGTACTGGCGGTCTTGCGCATTGCGTCCCTTTCCCGCCCCCACCATCGTGCTTGTCGCCGAACTCAAATCCTTCTACGCCGTGGCTCGCTGCGGCACCGTCACCAAAGCCGCCGCCCAACTGGGTGTCAGCCAACCCACGGTGACGGGGCAATTGCGCCAGCTGGAATCGCGTTACGGCGTTGAGCTGTTCCACCGGCAAGGCCGCGGCATGCGGCTGTCTGACGCCGGCCACAGCCTGATGCCCATGGTGGAAAAGCTGGTGCAGCAAGAAACGGAAATCGATTTCCGGCTGCGCGACGCGAGCGACCTGCGTGAAGGCAACCTGCGCATTGGCGCAACAGGCCCCTTCTACATCATGGATACCGTGCGCCGGTACAACCAGCGCTATCCGGGCATCGACCTGACGGTGACGATCGGCAATTCGCAGTCGATGCTGCAAGCGCTGCACGACTACCGCATCGAGATTGCCACGTCTTCTTTTCTGATGGATGACAAGCATCTGTACCGCCGGATGATTGCCGCCGACCCGATCCGCGTGGTCACTCACCGCGACCATCCGTTGGCGCGGCGCGGCAAGGTGCGTCTGGCCGATCTGGCCGACCACGCGGTGCTGCTGCGCGAGCCCGGCTCCATGACGCGTCAGCTGACCGAAGACGCGCTGGCCGAGGCCGGCGTCACCGTGCGCCGCACGCTGGAGATCGGCAGCCGCGAATCGATCCGGCAAGCCATTCTTTGCGATCTGGGGATCAGCCTGATCCCGTCGCGTGAAATCCCGTCCCATCCCGATCTGGCGGCCCTGGATATCCAGGGGGCCGAGATCATGATGAACGAATACCTGTACTGCCTGCGCGAGCGCCAACCGGTGCAATTGATCGCGCGCTTTCTGGAGATGGCGCCGGCAGCCGGCTGACCGTCTACGGTCACTGCCCGCCCCCTCCCCCTTGCGGCCACTCAGGAGACAACCATGGCCTTGACCTTGCAAGACATCGAGCAGATTTTCCTGGAACGGGGGCACCGTTCCTATCACGGCGAGTCCGTGAGCCATTTGCGGCATGCGCTGCAAACGGCGTCGCTGGCCGAACGCAATGGCGCAAACGCGCAGCTGATCACCGCGTGCCTGTTGCATGACCTGGGCCATCTGATTGCCGACCGGCCCGGCACGCCCACGCTGCGCGGCATCGACGACAAGCATCAATATTTCGTGCTGCCTTTCTTGCGCGGGCTGTTCAGTTCGGCGGTGCTGGACCCCATCCGGCTCCATGTCGAAGCCAAGCGCTACCTTTGCTACGTGGAGCCGCAATATGAAGCGTCGCTCTCGGAGGACTCCAAGCGCAGCCTGGCGTTGCAAGGGGGCAGTTTCGATGCGGGCCAGGCGGTGGATTTCGCCAGCATGCCGGGCGCGCCGGATGCGATTCGTCTAAGGCGTTGGGACGACATGGCCAAGGTGCCAGGGCTGGCGACGCCGCCCTTGGACCATTTCCTGGAGATCGCCGAAAGCGTCTCCGGGCGGGTCAAGCTGGCGGCGATCTGGTGATGCGCGGCTAGGCCGAGGCGGCGGCCGTCTTCAGCCTTTGGCCACCGGGCGGGACGGGTCGCTGCACCACTCGCTCCACGAACCCGGGTACAGGCGCGACCCCGACAAGCCCGCGATCTCCATGGACAGCAGGTTGTGGCAGGCCGTAATGCCCGAGCCGCACTGATGAACGATTGCCGCCGGGTCGCGCCCTGCCAGCAGGCCCGAGAATTCGGTGCGCAATTGCTCGGCGGATTTGAAGCGGCCGTCGGCTTGCAGGTTCTCGCCGTTGGGGCGGTTCAGCGCGCCGGGGATATGGCCGGCCACCGGGTCCATGGGCTCGACCTCGCCGCGATAGCGGTTGGCGGCGCGTGCATCGATCACCGTGAAGGACGGCTGGGCGATGTTGTCCAGCACGGCCTTGGCGTCGACGGCGCCCGCGAGCGATGCGCCGGGTTCCACCGGTTGACCCGCCTTGACTGCCGGCGCGGCTTCGGTCGTGGTCGGCAAACCGGCCGCCACCCAGGCTTGCCAGCCGCCATCCAACACCACCACGCGCTCATGGCCCAGCCAGCGCAGCATCCACCACAAGTGCGCGCCATACATGCCGCCGCTGCCGTCATACGCTACCACCAGCGTTTGCGGCGTGACGCCGTGCGCGGCCATCAAGGCGCCGAACTCGGCGCGCGACGGCAGCGGATGGCGGCCGTTCTTGCCGGTGCGCGGCGCGGCCAGCTCGGTTTCGTGATCCAGATAACGCGCGCCGGGAATGTGGCCGGCGTCATAGGCCTGGCGGCCCGCAGCGTGGTTGGTCAGGTCATGGCGCACATCGAAGATGCGCACGTCGGGCGCATCGCTCGCGCCCAGGCGGGCGGCCAGGTCGGCGGCGGAAATCAGTGTCATCGTCATTCGGGGTGCTCCTGATCGAAAAGAGGCGGGTCAGGTCGGCTTGGGGTCGCGCATGGTGCGCCACACCGACAGCAGGCCCGCGGAAATGATCAAGCCCATGCCGGCCCAGGCCAGAGCGTCCAGATGGTCGCCCCAGAAGCCCATGCCCAGCAAGGCCGCGAAAATAATGGTGCTGTACTGCAACGCCGCCGTCAGCAGGGCTGAGCCCATGCCGAAGGCCCGGGTCATGGCCAACTGGCCAAACATGCCCGCCACGCCCACGCCGAACAGCGATGCGTAGCCCTGCCAGTCAGCCTGGCCCCAGCCTTCGAACCACAGGCCAGCCACGCTGGACACGCAGACCGCCACCGAGAAAAACAGCACGGTGCGCCACTCGGGTTCGCCAATGCGGCCCAGCTGGCGGATCTGCATCATGGCAATCGCCGACATGGCGCCCGCGCCCATGCCCATCACCGCGGCCAGCCACTGGTCGTCGGTAATGCTGGGGCGCAGTACCGCGATCACGCCCAGAAAACCCAGCGCTACCGCGATGATGCGCACCGGGTCGCGCTGCGCGCCGCCCCAGCCCAGCATCCAACAGGCGATGAACAGCGGCGCCGTGTAGTTCAGGCTGGTGGCGGTAGCCAGCGGCAAATGCGAGATCGCGAAAAACCCCAGCCACATCGACGTGACGCCAGACAAGTTGCGCCAGATGTGCAGCTTCCAACTGGTGGGGATGATGGATTGCCGGCCGGCTCGCGCCCACAGCAGCAACAGAATGACGGAGGGGAGCCCGCGGAAAAGCACGATCTGCGGCAACGACGCGCCGTGCTCGGTGCCGAGCTTCACGAACGACCCCATGATGGCGAACATGGCGGACGCCAGCAACATCCAAAGAGCCTGCATTTGGGGGTCTGCGCTAAGGGAAAAGTGGGGGAGAAATAGGGGAAAGCGATACTATACTCTCCGTCACCGGGAGCGGTGCCGGCGAGTCGGGGAACTGGCGGGCCGCCGCCATGTCGAACCCCGGGTATTTCCCGCTCGCAGAGGAACACAAAAAACATGAAACGCATTGTCTTGTTCGTCATCACCAACCTGGCCGTCATGCTCGTGCTGTCGGCCACGCTGCGCATCCTGGGCGTAGACCGCTACATCACCGCCAATGGCCTGAACCTTAACGCGCTGCTGATCTTCTCGGTGGTCGTGGGCTTTACCGGCGCGATCATCTCGCTGCTGATCAGCAAGCCGATGGCCAAATGGAGCACCGGCGCACAAGTGCTGGACCCGAACGCGCCGCGCAACCAGCGCGAAGCCTGGCTGGTCGACACCGTGCATCAGCTGGCTGACCGCGCCGGCATCGGCCGCCCCGAAGTCGCCATCTATGAAGGCGCCCCCAACGCATTCGCCACCGGCGCGTTCAAGAACGACTCGCTGGTTGCCGTGTCGACGGGCCTGCTCGAAAGCATGAGCGAAGAAGAAGTCGCGGCCGTGCTCGCGCATGAAGTGGCCCACATCGCCAACGGCGACATGGTCACGCTGACGCTGATCCAAGGCGTGGTGAACACGTTCGTCGTGTTCCTGGCGCGCGTGGTTGGCTACTTCATCGACCGCGTCGTGTTCAAGAACGAACGCGGAATCGGCCCGGGCTACTACATCACCGTGCTGGTCTGTGAAATCATTTTCGGCGTGCTGGCCTCGATCATCGTGGCCTGGTTCTCGCGCCAGCGTGAATACCGCGCAGACGCCGGTTCGGCGCACCTGATGGGCGCGCGCGAACCGATGATCCGCGCGCTGGCGCGCCTGGGCGGCCTGGAACCGGGCGATTTGCCCAAGTCGTTTGAAGCCTCGGGCATCACCGGCAAGGGCGGCCTGTCGGCCATGTTCGCTTCGCACCCGCCGATCCCCGCGCGCATCGCCGCACTGCAAAACGCACGCGTGGTCTGAGCCCTGCCCCACTCGCAGGCAGGCAGCAAAAATCCCCTCGGTCAGAGGGGATTTTTCTTGGGACGGCGAATTGCCGGATCGCTGCGGCTGGCGGCGGGCCGAGGCCCTGTCACACCGAAGACAAGGCCGAGGCCACCACGCACCCGATCACGCCTGGATCAGCACTCGACGATGTTCACCGCCAGGCCGCCACGCGCGGTTTCCTTGTACTTCGTCTTCATGTCGGCGCCCGTTTCGCGCATCGTCTTGATGACAGAGTCCAGCGACACATAGTGCTGCCCGTCGCCGCGCAGCGCCATGCGCGCCGCGTTCACGGCTTTGATGGAAGCCATGGCATTGCGTTCGATACAGGGAATTTGCACCAGCCCGCCCACGGGGTCGCACGTCAGGCCCAGATTGTGCTCCATGCCGATTTCGGCGGCGTTCTCAACTTGCTCAACCGTGCCGCCCAAGGCGGCCGCCAAGCCGCCCGCAGCCATCGAACACGCCACGCCCACTTCGCCCTGACAGCCCACTTCGGCCCCCGACAGCGACGCGTTGTACTTGTACAGCAGCCCCACCGCCGCAGCGGTCAGCAGGAAATTGCGCACGCCGTCGCTGTTGGCGCCCGGCACGAATCGGTCGTAATAATGCAGCACCGCCGGGATGATGCCGGCCGCGCCGTTGGTCGGCGCCGTCACCACACGCCCGCCCGCCGCGTTTTCTTCGTTGACGGCCATGGCGTACAGGTTGACCCAGTCCATCACCGACAAGGGATCGGACAAGGTGCGTTCGGCGCGCTGCGTCAGGTTGCGGTAGAGCTCGGGCGCACGGCGGCGCACGCGCAGCGGGCCAGGCAATTCGCCATCGGCTTCCGGGTAATTGATGCCACAGCCCCGCGCCACGCAGTCCTGCATGACCTGCCAGATACGGTCCAGCCCGCTATGCGTTTCCGACGCTTCGCGCCAGGTCAGCTCGTTTTGCATCATCAGCTGCGCCACGGTCATGCCGCTTTCGCGGCACATGGTCAACAGCTCACGGCCTGTGCGAAACGGATAGGGCAACTGGTTATGCGCGGCAATGACCTGGCTGTTCGACGCGCCGGCCGTTACGACAAAGCCGCCGCCTACCGACAGATAGCGCGATTCGCGCAGCGACTCGCCATTGGCGCCGATGGCGTGAAACTTCATGCCATTGGGGTGTTCGGCCATCGCTTCGCGGCGGTAGAACACCATGTGTTCCTTCTCGATGAAGGGCACGGGGAAACGGCCAAGCAGCGGCAACTGGCGGCTGGCGCGCACCGAGGCCAACATGCCGGCGATAGCGGCCGGGTCAACCGTGTCGGGGGCTTCGCCCATCAGGCCCAGCAGAACGCCCTTGTCGGTGCCGTGGCCCTTGCCGGTGGCGCCCAGCGAGCCGTACATTTCGGCGCGCACATAGGCGACTTGGGGGATCAGGCCGTCGCGTTCAAGCCCCTGCGCAAATAGCAATGCGGCCCGCATCGGGCCCACCGTATGGGAGCTAGACGGGCCTATGCCTATCTTGAACAGATCGAATACGGAAACGGCCACGCGAAACTCCAGTACATCAAAGAATAGTCAGGCAATGATACGCGTAGCCACAGCCGCGCGCAGTAAAGGCCCGACGGGCGTAAGCTGTATTGCGCCGCCGGGTTTCGCCGCCCGGTCAGGCATGCGATCATTACAAAATTATTTCATGTCATAAAAAGAACGGAACTACCCCTGGATGTCTGGACTTATTACCCTGCTTGACTTCGCCGGCTACGTCGCGCTCCTTCTTTGGGGGGTGCACATGGTCCAAACGGGCGTCCAGCGCGCTTTCGGCGCGGCCTTGGGCGCGGCGCTGGGCAAAGCGCTGGGTACGCGCTTGCGTGCCTTTGCCGCCGGGCTGGGCATCACCGCCGCCCTGCAAAGCAGCACCGCCACGGGCCTGATGATTACCGGTTTCGCCGCAGGCGGCGTGGTTGGCCTGGTGCCCGCCCTGGCCGCGATGCTGGGCGCCAACGTCGGCACCACGCTGATCGTTCAGTTGCTGTCGTTTGACCTGACCTCGCTGGCCCCCATCCTGATCCTGGCGGGCGTATGGATGTTCCGGCGCTATCCGCCCGGCCGCACCCGCGACCTGGGCCGGGTGTTCATCGGGCTGGGGTTGTTGCTGCTGTCGCTGCATCAACTGGTTGAACTCTTCGAGCCGTTCCAGACCGCCCCCATGCTGGGCATGATTCTTGACGCGCTGTCCACCCAGCCGGTGGCTGCCGTGCTGCTGTCAGCCGCCTTCACCTGGGCCGCGCACTCCAGCGTGGCCGTGGTGGTGCTGGTGATGTCGCTGGCCAGCCACCACATGGTGGCGCCGCACGTGGCCTTTGCGCTGGTGCTGGGCGCCAACCTGGGCACCGCCATCAACCCGATGATCGAAGGCGTGACGGGCGACGACCCGGCCGCCCGCCGCCTGCCGCTGGGCAACCTGCTGACCCGCGTGCTGGGCGTGCTGGCCGGCCTGATTCTGCTGCCCGTGCTGCAACCGCTGATGAGCGACATGGCGAGCGACCCGGCGCGCGCCGTGGCCAACTTTCACACGCTGTTCAACGCGGTGATCGCGCTGGTGTTCCTGCCGCTGCTCACGCCCTACGCCGCCCTGCTCACCCGCTGGCTGCCCAAGCGCGCCGACCCGAACGACCCTTCCCGTCCCCAATATCTGGACGAGTGGGCGCACGACGTGCCCGCCGTGGCGTTGGGCAATGCCGCACGCGAAGCGCTGCGCATGGCCGATATGGTGCAAACGCTGCTGCTGTACGCGCGCGCCGGTTTCAAGCGCGACAACCGCCACCGCATGGTGCAGGCGCGCCAGCTGGACGCCGCGCTGGACAAGCTGGAAAACGCCATCACCACCTACCTGGCCACGCTGGATCAGGAAAACATGACGCGCGACGACGTGCAGCGCATGGATGACATCCTGGCCTTCACCAGCAACATCGGCCACGCGGGCGACATCGCCCACCATGGCCTCTTGAGCCACGTCGCCAAGCTGCGCAAACAGGGCTGGACCTTCTCGCCCGAGCAGCGCGCCAGCCTGGACGACACGCTGGGCCAGCTGATCGCCAACGAGCGCCAAGCCGCGGCCCTGTTCGTCAACGACGATCTGCGCCAGGCCCGGGCCCTTGCCGGCGAGAAGGCGCGTTTCCGCACCATCGAAATCCAAGCGTCCGAGACGCACCTGCAAAAGATCAAGGCTGGTCAGGTCGACGCCGCCGAAGTCGGCGCGCTGTACCTGGATATTCTGCGCGACATGAAGGGCATCAACTCGCATCTGGTGGGCGCAGCGGCTTACCCGCTGCTGGCCCGCCACGGCGAACTGCTGCCAAGCCGGCTGCGCGAAGCTGGGAACTGAACGTAAAAAAACCGGCCCTTGGGCCGGTTTTTTTTATCCCTACAGATAGCGCTGGAACCAGGCGAGCATCCGGCTCCAGCCATCTTTCGCCGCTTCCGGCTTGTAGCTGGCCCGGTAGTCCGCCAGGAACGCATGGTCGGCATCCGGGTACACCACGAACTCTGACTGCTTGGCGGCGGCGTTGCCCGCGGCCAGTTTCGTCTTCATCGTTTCGATGTCGGCCAGCGGAATGCTGGCGTCCTTCGCGCCATACAAGCCCAGCACGGGGCCGTGCAGTTCGTTGACCACGTCGAAGGCCACGCGCTTGATCAGCGGGCCGTGGCCCACGCTCAGCTTGCCGTACCAGGCCACGCCCGCCTTCACATCGGGGTTGTGCGCGGCGTACATCCAGGTCAAGCGGCCGCCCCAGCAAAAGCCCGTCACGGCCACACGCTTGGCGTCGCCGCCGTTCTGCGCGGCCCAGGCCACGCTGGCGTCCAGGTCTGCAAACACCTGCTCGTCGGGCACTTTGCTGACCAGCTCGGCGATGAGTTTCGGGATGTCGGTGTAGACGGAGGCGTCGCCCTGGCGTTCATACAGGTTGGCGGCAACGGCCAGGTAGCCGGCCTTGGCGATGCGGCGGCACAAATCCTTGATGTGCTCGTGCACGCCGAAGATCTCTTGCACCACCAGCACGATGGGCAGGTCACGGCGGCCTTCAGGCGCTGCGTAATAGGCGGCGATGGAACCATCGGCCACGGGCAGTTTGAAGTCTCCGTGGACCAATCCATCCGTGTCGGTATGGATGACGGTGGGCGCGACGTTACCGGCGGCGGCGGAAAAACTCATGGGCACACTCCTAGGGTGGAATCGAAGACGGCCGGGCATCCCGTCCGCGCGCCCTAGTGCGGGTGAGCGTGCTCCGCATGGGGCGCGCCGTGGCCGGCGTCGGCCCCGTGCTCGTGTCCATGGTGCATCAGAGTCGTGACGCTGTAGATCAGCGCCACGCCCACGCCTACCAGCAGCAATTGCGGGACGGCATCCGAAAGGGATACCCGTTCGTGCATCTGCGGCATCAGGTCGGCCACCGAGATATAGAGGAAGCTGCTGGCGGCAACCACCAAGACATACGGCACCCAGCCCTGCGCCTGCTGCAGCACGAAGTACCCTATTATGCCGCCCACGGCTGAACACAAGCTGGTGAAGAGAATCAGCGAAAACGCCCGGCGGCGAGCCAGGCCAGCATTCAGCAGCACGACGAAATCGCTCAGCTTGTGCGGCACTTCATGCACGATGATCGACGCCGCCGTCAGCACGCCCAGCAGCGGGTCGGTCAGGAAGGCCGCCGCCACCAGCACGCCGTCGCACAGGTTGTGCAACGAGCTGCCGATTAGAATCAACATGCCGCCCCGGCCCGCTTCGTGATGGTCGTGGCCCTTGTGATGGTGGTGGCCGTCGCCCTCGTGGTGATGGCTGTGGCGCAGCAGCGCAATCTTCTCCAGCACGAAGAAGCCGATCAGCGAGGCCAGCATCAGCCCGAACAGCGCGTGGGCGTCACCCACCGCGCCCTCAAAGGCCTCGGGCAGCAGGTGCAACAGCGCCACCGACAACAGCACGCCCACCGACAGGCTGACCATGTGATGCAGGTATTGGGCAAACACTCTGTAGGCCAGCCAGCTGGCGACAAAGACGGCGATAAGCCCGCCGGTTACGGTGGCAAGCAGGACCCAGAGCAGCAACATTTGGGGGACGCAATAAAGGCGGGAGGGAAGCGCAACATTATATTGTTGCAATCCCAAAATCGGAAATGGGCCGTCCGAAGACGGCCCACCGAGGGTCAAGCCGGCGAAGCGTTTCCGCCCTTAGTGCGCCTGCTCCCAGTTCTTGCCCATGCCCACTTCGGCCACCAGCGGCACGCGCAGCTCGGCCACCGCACACATCAAACGGGGCAGCGCTTCCTTGACCATGTCGATCTCGGCGTCCGGCGCTTCCAGCACCAGTTCATCGTGCACCTGCATGATCATGCGCGTTTGCAGCTTTTCCGCTTCCAGCCAATCTTGCACGGCCACCATGGCCATCTTGATCAGGTCAGCCGCGGTGCCTTGCATGGGCGCGTTGATGGCGGCCCGTTCGGCGCCCTGCCGGCGCGGGCCCGAAGCCCCGCGGATTTCCGGCAATTGCAGCCGGCGGCCGAATACCGTTTCCACGTAGCCCTGCTCACGCGCCAAGCGGCGGGTGTTTTCCATGTACATCGCCACGCCGGGATAGCGGGCGAAGTAGCGGTCGATATACGCCTGCGCCGCGTCGCGCGTGATGCCCAGGTTGGACGCCAGGCCGAATACGCCCATGCCGTAGATCAGGCCAAAGTTGATGGCCTTGGCCGCGCGGCGCTGCTCGGTGGACACATCGGGCAAGGCTACGCCGAACACTTCAGAGGCCGTGGCGCGGTGGATGTCTTCGCCCGCGGCGAAGGCGCGTTGCAGGTTCTCGTCGTCGGACACATGCGCCATGATGCGCAGTTCAATCTGCGAATAGTCCGCCGATAGCAACATGCCCTGTTCAGCGATGAACGCTTCGCGCACGCGGCGGCCCGCCTCGGTGCGCACCGGAATGTTCTGCAAGTTGGGATCAGACGACGCCAGGCGGCCCGTGATCACCGCCGCCTGCGAATAGCGCGTATGCACGCGCCCCGTCGCCGGGTTGATCATGCGCGGCAGCTTGTCCGTGTACGTGGATTTCAGCTTGGACAAACCCCGATATTCCAGCAGCACCTGCGGCAGCGGATAGTCTTGCGCCAGCTTGGTCAGCACGTCTTCGTCCGTAGACGGCGCGCCGCTTGCGGTCTTGCGCACGACGGGCAGTTGCATGCGCTCAAACAGTATCTCGCCCAACTGCTTGGGCGAATTCAGGTTGAACGGCTGGCCGGCCAGTTCATAGGCCTTTTGTTCCAGCCGCAGCATTTCCTGGCCCAGCTTGTGGCTTTGTTGGCCGAGTTCAGCGGCATCCACCTTCACGCCATTGCGTTCGATGGTGGTCAGCACCGCCGACACCTGGATCTCAAGCTGGTAGATGCGGTTCAAGCCTTCGTCGGCCGCCACCATCGGGCGCAGCACCTGATGCAGCTGCAAGGTGAAGTCCGCGTCTTCGGCGGCGTAATGGCCGGCCTTGTCCACCGCCACTTCGTCAAAGCCGATCTGCTTGGCGCCCTTGCCGCACAGGTCTTCATACGACACGCCGCTGCGGCCCAGATAGCGCTGGGCCAGATCATTCAGCCCCACGCCCCGATGCGATTCCAGCACGTAGGCTTGCAGCATCGTGTCGTCGGTGATGCCCGCAAGCTTGATGCCTTCGTTGGCGAACACATGGGCGTCGTACTTGGCGTGATGCAGCAGTTTGGCGCGCGAGGCGTCTTCCAGCCACGGCTTCAAACGCGCCAGCACTTCGGCTTTCGGCAGTTGGGTCGCGCCGTCCGGGCCGCGATGGGCCACGGGGATGTAGCAGGCCACGCCCGGCTCTACTGCCAGCGACAGGCCCACGAGCCGCGCCTGCATCTGATCAAGCGACGTCGTTTCGGTATCCAGCGCCACCAGCGGCGCGCCTTGCAGCTTTTCAAACCAGGCGTCGAATTCAGCCCAATCGGAAATGATGCGGTAGTCGATTTCAGTGGGCGCTGCGGGCGCCTCGGCGGCGATGCGCGCATCGCCTGTGGGCACACGTTCGGCGTCGCCCGTCAGGTCACGCAGCCAGGTGCGGAAACCATAGCGCTCGTACAGTTCCGTCAGCGTGGCGTCGTCGCGCGCGCGCGGGGTCAGGTCGTCCACGCTTTCGACATGGCCGGTCAGGTCGCAGTCGTACTTCACCGTCAGCAGTTGGCGCGTCAGCGGAAAGTTCGGAATGGCTTCACGCAGGTTGTTGCCCGCCACGCCCTTGATGCCATCGGCGCCTTCGATGAGCTTGTCGATGGAACCGAATTCAGTCAGCCATTTGACGGCCGTCTTCGGGCCGACCTTGGTCACACCCGGCACGTTGTCGACGGTGTCGCCCACCAGCATCAGGTAGTCCACGATGCGGTCGGCAGGCACGCCGAATTTATTGACGACGCCAGGTTCGTCCAGCACTTCGCCCGTCATGGTGTTGACCAGCGTGACGTGGCTGTTGACGAGTTGGGCCAGGTCTTTATCACCCGTAGAGACGATGGTGTGCACGTCGTGTTCGGTGGCACGCTTGGCCAGGGTGCCGATCACGTCATCGGCCTCCACCCCTTCAATGGCCAGCACCGGCCAGCCCAGCGCACGCACGGCGCGGTGGATGGGTTCAATCTGCGCGGCCAGGTCCTCCGGCATGGGAGGACGGTGCGACTTGTACTCGGGATAGAGGTCGTCCCGGAAGGTCTTGCCGCGAGCATCGAAAATACATGCGGCATACTCTGCCTTGTGGTCAGATACAAGCTTGCGCAACATGTTCACCACGCCGTAGAGCGCACCCGTAGGTTCGCCTTGCGCATTGCGCAAATCAGGCATAGCGTGGAAAGCGCGGTACAAGTAACTTGAACCGTCGACCAGTAATAAGGTTTTTTTCATGGTTACAAAGGCAGATATGGAAACACCCGCCGGCAAACAAATTCCGCTGATTATGTCAGAGATACGGACGGCGGCAGACAAGCTCGCAAACATCGGGCCCGCAGTCAGCGTCTTCGGCAGCGCACGAGTCAGCCGCAATTCCCCCCACTATGAAACTACCGTTGCGATTTCGGCCGCCCTGGCCGGCGCCGGTTTTGCGGTGATTGCAGGGGGCGGCCCCGGCATCATGGAGGCCGCGAACAAGGGCGCATTCGAGGCAGGCGGCACCAGCATCGGGCTGAACATCAGCCTGCCGCACGAAGCGCACAACAACGAATACCAAACCATCAGCCTGTCGTTCGAATATTTCTTCTCGCGCAAGGCCACGTTTTTCATGCACAGCTTCGCCTACGTTGCGATGCCGGGCGGGTTTGGCACCCTGGACGAGCTCTTCGAAGCGTTGACGCTGATCCAGACGGGCAAGGTTCCGCCGGCGCCCATCGTGCTGGTGGGCAGCGAATACTGGTCTGGCCTGGTCGAATGGCTGGGCGACCAGGTGCTGAGCAACGGCATGATCGGCGCGCATGACCTGGATCTTTTCATCATCGAAGATGATCCCGTCAAGGTCGTGCGCCGCGTCGTGGAATTCCACGAAAAAGTCACCTCGGAAGCGCAGTACGCGCCGTCGCTGCCGGCCTGATTTCGCATCAGGAAAACAGACACGCCCCGCCGCCTGGCGGCGGGGCGTGTCATGTCACATCCCGGATTTCCTAGCGGCCCCGCCGCCCGGCATCACTTGCGCATGAACGACGGCACGACATCGGCCGGGATCGGGCACACGTAAGGCTGACCGCGGCGCGCCTCCAGCAGTTCTTCCTTGGCGCGCGCCAATGCGCCGGGCTGCGTATACAAATCCGCAGCGGTCGCCGCAATGATTTTCGCGGCATGCACCATGCCCTTGTGCGCCATCGACATCTTGCCCTGCGCCACCATCTGCCACGAATGGAACGGCGTGCCATAGGCATAGCAAGCGCCCCAGCACTGCGCCGTGGGCGTCACCCAGCTGACGTCGCCCACATCGGTAGAGCCGTAGCTGATCTCCGTCTTGGCCGGGTCAAACGGCGCCACGCCCGCGAACAAGGGCGTGGGGTTGCGCAGCACCGCGCCCAGGTTTTTACCCGCGTTATCAATGTCGTCTTCGCTGATCGCATCCCACATGCGGCGCGCCGCCTGCTCTTCGCCCGGCGTGTACGCCGGCCCTTGCAGCGCCTGCATGTTGGCGTACATCACCTCGTTCAGCACGCGGTTCGGCATGTAGTTGGAGCAGGCCTTGTCGAACACAATGTCCAGCTCGCAGCCGGTCATCAAGGCCGCGCCGCGCGCCACGTTCTTCACCCGTTCATACAGCTCGGCCGCCTGCGAATTGATGGGCGCGCGCACCAGGTACAGCACTTCGGCACGCGCCTGCACCACGTTGGGAGAAATGCCGCCGCTGTTGGTCACGGCGTAATGCACGCGCGCATCCGGCACCATGTGTTCGCGCAGATAGTTCACGCCCACGTTCATCAGCTCCACCGCGTCCAGCGCGCTGCGGCCCAGATGCGGAGAATTCGCCGCGTGCGCCGCGATGCCTCGAAAGCGGAAGTAGGCCTGAATGTTGGCCAGTGACGACTGATAAAAAATGCCCGTGTGCGACGCCGGATGCCACGTCAGCGCCGCATCCACATCGTCAAACAACCCCGCGCGCGCCATGAAGGTCTTGCCCGACCCGCCCTCTTCCGCCGGACAGCCGTAAAACCGGATCGTGCCGGGCAATTGATTGGCCTCAAGGAATTCCTTGACGGCGACGGCGGCGAAATGGGCGGCTGTACCCAGCAGATGATGGCCGCAACCGTGGCCGTTGCCATTGGGCGTCTCGGGCGACGGCGCGCACGCAAAGGCGCCGCTTTCCTGGCTTAAGCCCGACAGCGCGTCGTACTCGCCCAGAATGGCGATGACGGGGCCGCCTTGGCCGGCTTCGGCCACGAACGCAGTGGGAATGCCGGCGGCGTCGCGCGTGATGCGAAAGCCCGTTTCCTCAAGCATCGCGATGTGCAGCTCGGCCGACTTGTGCTCGTCGTAGCGCAGCTCGGCCAGGCTCCAGATGCGGTCGCTCAAGTCCGCATAACGGTCGCTGCGCGCGTCGATGAACGGCGCGAGTGTATCGATGGCACCCATTGCTTCTCCAGTGAAAGGGATGATCCTGTCTCGGTGAAAAAAGCCTGTGATTCGTCCTGCTTGATTCCGGCAGTTTCAATCATTTCCGGGCGGGAAGCCAGAGCGAATCAAGGCAGCTGGCCGGATCAGCTCATCGCTTTGATGATGGCGTCGCGCGCCAGCCCGATGAATTCGCTTTCGCCCGCGCGCGCGGGCAGCAAGCGGAATTCCACCATCGGCAAGGCCGGCAAACCCGGCGCGTGCAAGCGCGCAATGCCTGGCGCCAGCGCCGATTCATTCAGGCAGGCCACGCCCAACCCCGCGGAAATCGCCAGCTGCAAACCGGCCACGCCCGAGGCCACATGCGACACGGTATAGGGCACGCCTCGGCGGCACAGCAAGCGCTCTACGTACTGACGCAGCGCACAAGTTTCGGGCAACACCAGCAGCGGCAAGGCGTCATGTTGCGGCACGCTTGCGCCTTCCGCCGCCATCCACAGCAACGGTTCGCGGCGCAGCAGCGCGCCTTGCGCACGGGCTCGGGGCGCGCCCCGTTCCTGGATCGACATGGAGATGCCGACATCAATCTCGCCGCGTTCATAGGCGGCCTCGATCGCGCCGCTTTTCATGATGGTGACGTGCAGCCGCACTTGCGGATATTGCTCGTTCAGGCGGCGCAGCATGCGCGCCACGTCACCAGGGCGGAAGTAGTCAGTGATGAACAGCCGCAGCTCGCCTTGCAGCGCCACGCCGCGCAGGTCGCGGTAGGCCTCGTCGCTCAAAGCCAGAATGGCGCGCGCGTGCGCCAGCAGGCGTTCGCCCGCGGGCGTGGCCGCAACACCCGTCTTGCCGCGCACAAGCAGCGGCTGGCCGGCACGGTCTTCCAGTTTGCGCATCTGCTCGCTGACGGATGACTGCGACAGAAACACCTTGGGCGCGGCCGCCGTCAGGCTGCCTGCATCCAGCACGGCAACCAGGGTGCGCAGCTGGTCCAGATCGAATCCCGACATGATTTATCCAACGGATTTATCGATGGATTAAATCGTAATTTCCCGCTTTTCCGATGTCAAACGGCTACCTAAACTGGCCCTGTCCCTTCCCCATTCAGGAGCTAAAAATGCCCCACATCGTCGTTCATCTCTCGGGCCAGCCCGACCCCGCCATCAACCGCCGCGTGGTGCAATCCGTCGCCAGCCTGACCCAGTCCGTATTGGGAAAAAAGCTGCCCGTCATCGCGATCACGTTGCAGCATATTCCGCACGACCTGTGGTTCATCGGCGGGCAGCCGCTGTCGGAACTGGGCAAGAATGCCTTCCACCTGGACATCAGCGTCACCGACGAGACCAACACCAAGGGCGAAAAGGCGCGCTTCATCAAGGAGATCTACGCCGCGTTCCAAGAGATTCTGGGCGAGCTCCACGAATGCTCGTACGTGCATGTGATCGATGCGCGCGCTGCGGCCTATGGCTATGGCGGCGCCACGCAGGAATACCGGCACCAGCAAAGCGGCGTGTAATTCCCCGGCCAGAAACAACGCGCAAAAAAAAGCCGCGCACCCGAAGGTGTGCGGCTTTTCTTTTGCTGCCGAACCGCAAGGGGCGTGAGCCCCCGCGTGGCTTAGACAGCGGCTTCGCGCGCGGCGCGCTTGCGTTCGTTTTCCAGCAGGTGACGCTTACGCAGACGGATCGACTTCGGCGTGATTTCCACGAGTTCGTCGTCGTCGATGAATTCCACGGCGTATTCCAGCGACATCTGGATCGGCGGAACCAGGCGCACGGCTTCGTCGGTGCCCGAGGCGCGCACGTTGGTCAGCTGCTTGCCCTTGATCGGGTTCACGACCAGGTCGTTGTCGCGGCTGTGGATGCCGATGATCATGCCTTCGTACAGCGCATCGCCCGGGTTCACGAACATGCGGCCGCGGTCTTGCAGCTTCCACAGTGCGTAGGCCACGGCGTCGCCGTTGTCCTGGCTGATCAGCACGCCGTTACGGCGCTCGCCAATCGAGCCTTCCTTGATCGGGGCGTATTCGTGGAAGATGTGGCTCATCAAGCCCGTGCCGCGCGTCAGCGTCAGGAACTCGTTCTGGAAACCGATCAGGCCACGGGCCGGGATCAGGTATTCCAGGCGGGTACGGCCACGGCCGTCCGGCTGCATGTCTTGCAGGTCGCCCTTGCGGCGGCCCAGCTCTTCCATGACGCCGCCCTGGTGAGCATCTTCAACGTCGATCGTCAGCGATTCAAACGGCTCGCACTTCACGCCGTCGACTTCCTTGAACACCACGCGCGGGCGCGACACGGCCAGCTCGTAGCCTTCGCGGCGCATCGTTTCCAGCAGAATCGTCAGGTGCAGTTCGCCACGGCCCGACACTTCAAACACCGTGTCGTCGCCCGTGTCGCGCACACGCAGCGCCACGTTGGACTTCAGTTCGCGGTCCAGACGGTCGCGCACTTGGCGGCTGGTCACGAATTTGCCTTCGCGGCCGGCCAGCGGCGACGTGTTCACCATGAAATTCATGGTCAGCGTCGGCTCGTCGATGCGCAGCATCGGCAGGGCTTCTTGCGTGGTGACGTCGGTGACGGTGCAGCCGATGCCCAGTTCTTCGATACCGTTGATCAGCACGATGTCGCCGGCTTCGGCTTCATCCACGACCACGCGTTCCAGACCGTGGAACTTCAGCACCTGGTTGATACGGCCGCGGCCGCCCTGGCCTTCCGGACCAAACTTGTAAGCCACTTCCATGCCGGGGCGCATACGGCCACGGTTGATGCGGCCCACGCCGATCTTGCCGACGTAGCTGTTGTAGTCCAGCGAGATGATTTGCATCTGCAGCGGGCCGTTGGGATCGTCGTCACGCTGCGGCACGTGCTGCAGAATGGCTTCGAACAACGGGCGCATGTTGCCTTCGCGCACGTCCGGGGTCAGACCGGCGTAGCCCGACAGACCCGAGGCGTACACCACCGGGAAGTCCAGCTGCTCTTCGGTCGCGCCCAGCTTGTCGAACAGGTCGAACGTGGCGTTAATGACGAAGTCGGTACGGGCGCCCGGGCGGTCAACCTTGTTGACGACCACGATCGGCTTCAGGCCCAGGGCCAGCGCCTTGCGCGTCACGAAGATGGTCTGCGGCATCGGGCCTTCAACGGCGTCCACCAGCAGCAGCACGCCGTCAACCATGGACAGCACGCGTTCGACTTCACCACCGAAGTCCGCGTGTCCCGGGGTGTCGACGATGTTGATGTGCGTGCCTTCGTATTCAACGGCACAGTTCTTGGCCAGAATCGTAATGCCGCGTTCTTTTTCCAGATCGTTCGAGTCCATGACCCGTTCGGTCAGCGCCTGGTTTTCGCGGAAGGTGCCGGATTGGCGCAGCAGCTGGTCGACCAGGGTTGTTTTACCGTGGTCCACGTGGGCGATGATGGCGACGTTGCGCAAGGCGCGAGTCATAGCGAGTCCTTTAAGGTCAGGGTGGAGGGCAGCAAGCCCTCCGGCAATTCGTTCAGTGCAAGCAATGCCTGCTTGGGGTCTGGCATGGCCTGCAAGGCTTCCAGCTCAACGGCGCGTTCCAGAGAAAATGGCCCGACATGCGTGCGCCGCAGCGCCGTCAGGTGGGCGAAACAGCCCAGCACGCGCCCGATGTCCTGGGCCAGTGTTCGGATGTATGTGCCTTTACTGCAAGCCACATCGATCTCTGCCTGCGTCCCCGAAAGGGACAACAGCTCGATGCGGTGTATCGTGATTTGTCGCGGAGCGCGTTCCAGCTCGATGCCGGCGCGCGCGTACTCGTACAACGGTTTGCCGTCGCGCTTGAGCGCGGAGTACATCGGCGGAATCTGTTCAATCGTGCCCGAGAAACGTGACAGCGCGTCGCGCAGTGCTTGTTCCTCGACGGCAAAACCCGGTTCGGCGGTCGACACGACATTGCCGGTCAGGTCGCCAGAATCGGTTTCGCTGCCAAATTGCAGCGTAGCGCGATATGCCTTGTCGGCGTTCAGCATCGCGCCGGAAATTTTAGTTGCGCGACCCATGCAGCACACCAGCAAGCCGGTGGCGAAGGGGTCCAACGTACCCGTATGACCGGCTTTCGCCGCATCCATGGCGCGTTTGGCGCGTTGCAAAGCGTGGTTACTCGACAAACCTACGGGTTTGTCGAGCAACAGCACACCGTCGAGCGCGAGCCCGCGTCGTTTAGCCATCGTCGAAATCCGGTTGAAAAAGCAGTGACGACAGCCCGATCAGGACTGGTCTTCAGGTTCGTCGGGCACGCCCGAGTGCGGGCCGGGCCGGTTTGCGCGGTCGATGAGGATCGACATTTCGATACCACGGGCAATTTGCTCGTCGTGGAAGAAACGCAAAGTGGGGACAGTGTGAATGTGCAGCAGCTTGTAAAGCTGAGAATGCAGCCAACCGGCTTTTTCGTTCAGCAAGGCGGTCGCGGCTTCGGGCTCAGCGCCCAACACCGTGAACCACACCTTGGCATGCGCGTAGTCGGTCGACAATTCCACACCGGAGAGCGTGATCAGGCCAGCGCGAGACATATCGATTTCGCGCTGGATGATCTCGGCCAGATCCTTTTGGATCTGGTCGGCCAGCCGCAGATTGCGGCCGGGGATGGCTTTGGACTTGTGACGGCTCATTAGCAATAATGCCTCGCGACGCTTTACAGCGTACGCGCGATTTCCTTGATTTCAAAGACTTCCAGCTGGTCACCCACCTGGATGTCATTGTTGCCGCGCAGCGTAAGACCGCAATCGAAGCCCGACTTGACTTCCTTGACGTCGTCCTTGAAGCGGCGCAGCGATTCGAGATGCCCGGTCCAGTGAACGACGTTGTTGCGCAGCAGGCGTACCTGGGAATCGCGGCGGACGATGCCGTCAAGCACCATACAACCGGCGATGTTGCCGAGACGCGAGATGCTGTAGACCTCACGGATTTCGACCAGGCCGATGATTTCTTCTTTCTTCTCGGGCGCCAGCATGCCCGACATGGCTGCCTTCACTTCATCCACGGCGTCATAGATGATGTTGTAGTAGCGCACATCGATGCCGTTGTTTTCGGCCAGCTTCTTGGCGCTTGCTTCCGCACGCACGTTAAAGCCGATCACGACAGCGTTCGAGGCGATAGCCAGGTTGATGTCGGTTTCCGAGATGCCGCCAACGGCCGCGTGCACCACTTGCACACGGACTTCGTCGGTCGACAGCTTGACCAGCGACTGCACCAGCGCTTCCTGCGAACCTTGCACGTCGGTCTTGACGATAAGCGTGAGCGTTTGCGTGCCCTCGCCCAGGTTGTCGAACATCGATTCCAGCTTGGCGGCCTGTTGGCGGGCCAGCTTGACGTCGCGGAACTTGCCTTGGCGGAACAGCGCGATTTCGCGCGCCTTGCGCTCGTCGGACAGCGCCATCAGCTCGTCGCCGGCGGCCGGGACTTCGGTCAGACCCTGGATTTCCACCGGGATCGACGGGCCGGCCGATTGAATCGGCTTGCCGTTTTCGTCCAGCATGGCGCGCACGCGGCCAAAGCTTGCGCCGGCCAGCACGACGTCGCCGCGCTTGAGCGTGCCGCTTTGCACCAGAATCGTCGCGACCGGGCCGCGGCCCTTGTCCAGACGGGCTTCGATGACCAGACCCTTGGCGGGTGCGTCTTCCGGCGCCTTCAGTTCCAGCACTTCGGCTTGCAGCAGCACGTTTTCGAGCAGATCGTCGATGCCTTCGCCGGTCTTGGCGGACACACCCACGAACGGCACGTCGCCGCCGTATTCTTCCGGCACAACCTGTTCGGCAACCAGTTCCTGCTTGACGCGATCCGGGTTGGCCGACGGCTTGTCGATCTTGGTCACGGCCACGACCATGGGCACGCCCGCAGCCTTGGCATGGTGGATCGCTTCACGCGTTTGCGGCATTACGCCGTCGTCGGAAGCCACCACCAGGATGACGATGTCGGTCGCCTTGGCGCCGCGGGCACGCATGGCGGTGAACGCCTCGTGGCCCGGGGTGTCAAGGAAGGTCACCATGCCGCGTTCGGTCTGAACGTGGTAGGCGCCGATGTGCTGCGTAATGCCGCCGGCTTCGCCCGCGGCAACCTTGGCGCGGCGGATGTAATCCAGCAGCGAGGTCTTGCCGTGGTCGACGTGGCCCATGACGGTCACGACCGGAGCGCGAGGCAGTTGCTCGGCTTCGGAGACGGTCGCGGTTTCGTCCAGGAAGGCTTCCGGGTCATCCAGCTTGGCGGCGATAGCCACGTGGCCCAGTTCCTCGACCACGATCATGGCCGTTTCCTGGTCCAGCACCTGGTTGATGGTGACCATCTGGCCCAGCTTCATCAATTGCTTGATGACTTCTGCGGCCTTCACGGACATCTTGTGCGCCAGGTCGGCCACGCTGATGGTTTCCGGCACGTGAACTTCACGTGCGATGAATTCTGCGGGTGCCGGCTCGTTGCGGCGGTCGTTCTGCTGGTTGCGGCCACCACGGCCGCCGCCCTTGCCACCACCCTTGCCGCCTGCGCGCCAGCCATCACGGCTAGCCGGGGCTGCCGGCTTGTCGGCGGGCTTCTTGCGCGACGCGTCATCGGACCAGGTCGAAGCGACTTCGGCGGTCTTGATGGTCTTCTTCGTGCCAGGAGCGGCCGGCTTGGCGTCCTTCTTGGCGCCAGGCGTTGCACCCGGCTTGCCAGCCGGCTTGTGCAGCGTGCCCGAAATCGGCGCAGCGGCGGCGGCAGGCGCCTCCGGCTCGGGGGCGCGCAGCACCTTGCGCGGACGGTTCAGCATCTCGCGCAGGGCAGCGGCTTCGGCTTCGGCGGCGCGGCGGGCCTCATCGCGGCCACCCGACGTAGCGGAGGCGGCGAGCGGCGGGCCAGCGCGGCGGTTGTCGGCGCGATTGCCCACGCGGGCGGCGGGCGCCGGTGCGGCGGCCGCAGCAGGAGCGGCAGGCGCGGCGGCCTCGGGCTTGGCGGCGGGTTTCACGGGTTCGGACTTCGCAGCAGGCTGAGCCTGGGCGATCGGCGCATTGGCCTGGGGGGAAGGTGTTTCGGACTTATTAGCTAGCACAACAGGTTCCGGCTTGGCTTCTTCAGCCTTGGGCTCGGTGGATTCAGTCTTAACTTCGGGCTTGGCCTCTTCGGCCACGGGCTCGGCAGGAGCAGGCGCCGGCGTCGGTTCGGGTTCAGGCTGGGCCTGAACGTCGGCGGCTTGCGCCTCGACGGTGGCGGGCACTTCGGCCGCGACGGATTCAACAGGCGCGGGCGCTTCAACCGGCGCGGGCGCTTCTACAGCAACGGGCTCTGCCGATTCAGCGGGGGCCGCAGCCTCCGCCTGCACGGGAGTGGTCTCGCGGGGCTCGACCACGGCAGGCGCCTCGGGTGCAGCCGGCGCGGACACCTGCTGCTCTTCTTCGACGGAGACTTCTTCATCAGCACGCGCGGACGCGGCCTGCTCCAGGGCGATTTCGGAGGGATCACGCTTGACGAACACGCGCTTCTTGCGCACTTCGACCTGAATCGTGCGCGAGCGGCCGGTGGCGTCAGCCTGCCGGATCTCGGACGTTTGGCGGCGCGTCAGGGTGATCTTCTTGCCTTCGGTCGCGCCGTGGGCGCGACGCAGCGATTCGAGCAATTTCGCCTTGTCGCTGTCGGTGACGGAATCGTCAACCGATTTGAGGTCAACACCAGCCGAGCGCAGCTGATCCAGCAGCACATTGGCAGGCATTTTCAGCTCGGTAGCGAACTGGGCGACGGTGTTACTCGACATTAGGCTCTCTCTTCCCTATATGCAGCTATTACAAACAACGTGAACTTGCGGTGGACAAAACCAGCACTACCCACCGCAGACCCGTGTCCTTTTGGTTATTCTTCGTCGAACCAATGGGCGCGGGCACGCATGATGAGGTCGCTGGCTTCCTGCTCGGTCAAGCCGGCGATTTCCGCCAGTTCGTCCGTTGCCAATTCGGCCAGATCATCACGCGTATGCACTTGACGCTCGGCCAGCTTGCCAGCCAGCTCTTGCGTCATGCCTTCGAGTTCAAGCAAATCCTGTGCGGTCTCAAGGCGCTCTTCCTGGGCAATGGCCTCAGTCAGCAACGCATTGCGGGCACGGGCGCGCAATTCATTAATGGTGTCTTCGTCAAACGCTTCGATTTCCAGCAGTTCCTGCATGGGCACGTAAGCGATTTCCTCGATACCGGTAAAACCTTCGTCGATCAGGATGTCAGCGACTTCCTCGTCAACGTCCAGCTTGCTCATGAACGTGGCGCGCAGACCCGACCGCTCGACTTCCTGGCGGTTCAGGCTTTCTTCCGGCGTCATGATGTTGATCTGCCAGCCGGTCAGTTCGGACGCCAGGCGCACGTTCTGACCCTTGGCGCCGATCGCCTTGGGCAGGTTTTCTTCGTCGACGACGACGTCCATCGCATGCTTGTCTTCATCAACGACGATCGATTCGACGTTGGCCGGCGCCAGCGCGCCGATGACAAACTGCGCGGGGTCTTCCGACCACAACACGATATCAACCTGCTCGCCGCCCAACTCATTGCGCACGGCGGTAACACGCGAACCACGCATGCCGACACACGTGCCGATGGGATCGATCCGCTTATCGTATGCCACGACGGCGATCTTCGCACGCACACCCGCATCACGGGCCGCAGCCTTGATCTCGAGCAGACCCTGCTCGATTTCCGGAACTTCGTTCTCGAACAACTGGCGGATGAACTCGGGCGAGGTGCGCGACAGAATCACTTGCTGGCCACGCGCGGCGTGGTCAACACGCAACACAAAGGCGCGGACGCGGTCGGCGACCCGGAGGTTTTCCTTCGGAATCATCTCGGAACGGGGCAGGCGCGCTTCGATCTTGCCGGTTTCGACAATGGCGTCGCCCTTGTCCATGCGCTTGATCGTGCCGGACACAATGGTTTCGCCACGATCCAGGAAGTCGTTCAGCACCTGTTCGCGCTCGGCGTCACGGATCTTTTGCAGAATGGCCTGCTTGGCCGCCTGCGCGCCGATACGGCCGAACTCGATGGGTTCAAGCGGCTCTTCGATGTATTCGCCTTCCTGGATGCCAGGAACGATTTCCACCGCATCCGACAGCATTTCCTGCTTGTCGGGTTCTTGCAGGCCGGCTTCGTCCGGCACCACCAGCCAGCGGCGGAAGCCTTCGTGATCGCCGGTTTCCCTATCGATGGCGACACGAATGTCCGCATCATCCTTGAAGCGCTTTTTCATGGCCGAGGCCAGCGCACTTTCCAGTGCGCCGAACACGACGTCACGCGTGACGTTCTTTTCACGCGCCAAGGCATCGACCAACAGAAGAATTTCGCGACTCATCGCTTTTTGCCCTTGAAATCCAGAACGGGGTCCAGTTTTGCACGCTCGATATCATCGACCGTGAAATTCAACACCTGGATGTCGTTCTTTTTTGCCTCAAATTCGAGACCGAAGACGGTCTTGTGCATCCCAGCAGCAGCGTCCGAGGCGGCGGCGTCGTCTTCAGGCACGGTCAACGTGCCGGAGAAGACCTTACGTCCGTCTAATGCCTCGCGCAGCTTGATCTCGATGCGCTCGCCAGCAAAGCGCCGGAACTCAGCCTCGTTGCGCAGCGGGCGGTCAATGCCCGGCGAGCCCACTTCCAGGCGCTTGTAGTCGACGTTTTCGACTTCAAACACCCGCGACAATTGGCGAGACACCTGTTCACAGTCTTCGATGCGCACACCGCCGACCCGATCGATCGTTACGCGCAAAAGGCCCAGGGCGGCACGCTCGACGTCCACGAGTTCGACGTCCATGCCGGCCAGAGCCTCTTCGGTCAATGCGAATAAATCAGCCATATACTCAAAAAAAATGGGCTGCACGCCCAGCCCACCGATATTGCGCAGAGCCCAGCCGCTTCCCTACTACACGTAAGGAGCAATGCTGGGCAGCGCCCTATATTGCGACCTAATTTGTGGTTTGCGCCACGAAACCCTAGCAGGGTTTCTCAACCTTGGCCGCCCCGGCCCGACCTGCGGACCCGACAGCACTTGGCGCAAATTCCGATGCCAACTGCTCTTGCTTAACGCTTCCCAGCACTGCCCTGCTTGCGATATTTGCACGCCACAGCAGAGCGATAAGCACCACGCCAACCGCCTTTGCCTGACAAAAAGCAATGACGCGAAGCCATGAAAACCATTGATTTTACCAGATAAACTGGAAAAACGCCTGATTCGTCACGGGCTTACAGTTATGCGGGACACATCGTGCCCGGCGGCGCCGTTAGCGCCGCCGCCAGCCACGCTCAGCGGCCTTGACGGCCGCGTCCGCCCATCACACCCAGGCGGGACTCGTGCGCCGATGCGCCACGCGGTTGCCAATCATCACCACGAGGCGACGACGAAGACGACGATGCGCTACGCGGAGCGCGCGGCTTGCCGCCTGCGCCCGGACCCTTGTTTCCGGCGGAATTGCCTGCACCGCGCGGACCTTCAGCCTTGTTGCCACCCCGGCCGCCAGCACCTGCCGGCTTGCCATTGCGGCCGCCGGCGTTGCCGCCACGCGCACCCGCAGGCTTGCCACCCGGTTTGCCGCCACCAGGCTTGCGGCCGCCGCCCATAGGCGCTTCAGCCACATTACCCACGGCCACATCCGCCGAACCCACGTTGCCCGACGGGCCATTGGCCGCCGCCGAACGCGGACCGCGCGGTTTGCCGCCCGGCTTGCCGCCTGCGTTGCCACCCGGCTTACCGCCTTGCTTACCACCCGAACGGCCACCACCCGGCGCCGCCGAACGGCCGCCCGGCTTGCCGCCCTTGCGATTGCCGCCCGCGCCTTCCGCAGCCAGCGGGTGGCCGTTGGCGTAACCGCCCGCGATCATCAGACCGGTGCCGAACGGGTCGGACGGACACGCCGCCGTTTGACCCGCGCTGCCCAAGCGGCCGCCTTGCAACTTGCCGCGACGGCCGATACGCGCGCCGTTCATGCCGTTGCGATCCATCGTGCCAAAGCCCGGGGGCAGCGCGCTGTCATGCGATTGCGGCTGCTTCGAGCGGCGGCGATTACCGCCAGATTCGTCGTCTTCACGCAACAGTCCAAGCTGGACCATCAAGGCGGTGACGAGCGAACCATCCAATTCTTCCCAGCGGCCCCGGCGCAACGTACGCGGCAGGACCACATCACCGAAACGGGTGCGGATCAGGCGGCTGACCGTAACGCCCACGGCTTCAAACATGCGGCGGACTTCGCGGTTGCGGCCTTCTTGCAAGGTCACGCGATACCAGCGGTTGCTGCCGTCGCCACCCAGATAATCCAGCGCGCCGAACGCGGCCAAGCCGTCTTCCAGCTCGATGCCATCGACCAGCGACTGGCGCTGCGCCTCGTCCATTTCGCCCAGCACGCGAACCGCGTATTCGCGCTCGGTGCCATAACGGGGGTGCATGATGCGGTTGGCCATGTCACCGGAAGTCGTGAAGATCAGCAGCCCTTCGGTGTTCAAGTCCAGACGGCCGACCGACAGCCACTTGCCGGTGCGCAGCTTGGGCAAGCGCGCGAATACGCTGGCGCGGCCAGCCGGGTCGTCATGGCTGACGATTTCGCCTGCCGGCTTGTGATACAGGATCACGCGCGGCGGCTTCTTGGTGTTCACGCGCATGATCGGCTTGCCGTTCACGCGAACCTGGTCGTTCGGGGCCACGCGCTGGCCAATATGGGCCGGCTCGCCGTTGACCGACACGCGGCCAGCAACAATCAGTTCTTCCATTTCGCGGCGCGAACCGATGCCGGCGTCCGCCAACACCTTGTGCAGCTTGGGCATGACCGAATCGCTGTTCAGGTACTTGCCCAGACGCTGCTCCATGCGGTCAGCCGTCTCAAGGTACGACAGGGCCTGCTCGGCTTCCTGCTCGCCACCACGGGAGTCAGGCGACTCGACCGGAGCAGCGGCGGCCGCCGCGGGCTGGCCTTCGACAGCGGGTGCTTGCTCGCCCGTTGCGTCGCCACGACGGCGACGGAACGGCGTCCTCAGCTTGCGGCCGCGGCCACGGGCTGCGCCCTCGCCTTCGGCTGCCGGCTCGCGCGCGGCGGAGGATTCCGGCTGACCGTTGGAAACGGTGTCATCCGAACGGGGATTCTCGTCCTGCATTGCTGTATTCGTTGTCACTGGGACAGCTCCGAATTTCAAACTTGGGTAGGCCTGCCAGGGGCAGGCTCGTCATCATCAGGGGACGCCGAATCTCGGCTGGCGCCAGGCCGCGCCGGGTCCGTTTCATCCGAGGCCACGGAGGCGGCATCGGGGTCGGGCCGAACAGGATCATCAAGGCCGAAATCGGGCTCATGCCCAGCGGCGCCAGGCGCTGCGTGATCGGTCTCGTCAATCGGGTCGGTCGGTTCCGCGTGTTTTGCGTTCTCGACACTTTCCTTTGCAGCACCGTCCTCAGGGGAATCGGCGGCCATATCGGAAATGTCGTTACCGGCTCTGTCGTCGGGAAAACCGGACAGGGTCGGCGTATTGGACAAGCCTTCGGCTTGCTCCCGGACGGTGGGTTCGTCGGCGGGAATCGCGCCTTCTTCTGTGCGCGAAACGACGGATTCTACGCTATCGACCGGGGCTATGGGTGCATCGTCTTCCGAAACAGACAATTCCGCAACGGGGATAGTGTCATTTTCAGCACTTTCCAGCGGAACTTCGCCCGGCATCCCGCCCGGCGCTTCGCCTGTCACTTGCTGTACTTCCCCCAGATCCAGGCCCGCCAACGCAGCGGCAGCTTGCGCGGATTCCAGCGGCGGCAGCTCGTCCAGCGCGCGCAGCCCCAGATCGTCCAGAAACTGGCGCGTCGTGCCGAAGAGCGCCGGGCGGCCGGGCGCATCACGATGCCCGATCACTTCGATCCAGCCCCGATCTTCCAGCGCCTTCACGATCTGCGAAGACACCGTCACACCCCGGATATCTTCAATATCGCCTCGCGTCACCGGTTGACGCCACGCAACAATCGCCAGCGTCTCCATCACGGCGCGCGAATACTTGGGCGGCTTTTCAGGACTCAGCCGCTCAAGGTAGCGCTGCATATGCGGGCGGCTTTGAAAGCGCCATCCGCTTGCCAGCTGCACCAGCTCCAGGCCGCCATCGGCCCAATTGGCTTGCAGTGTCTCCAACAGCGCACGCAGCTTACTGTTGTCGAATTGTTCATCGTCACCGAATAGCTTGCGCATATCGGACAGTTGCATCGGCTGCACCGCACATAAAAGCGCGGTTTCCAGCACGAGTATTGCCTCGCTATCGTTCATCGACATTCAAATTCAAAAAGGGCTAACTTGCGCTAGGTTGGAAATAAGGTTAATATTCTTTTCTCAGACGCGGGGTGGAGCAGTCTGGCAGCTCGTCGGGCTCATAACCCGAAGGTCGTAGGTTCAAATCCTGCCCCCGCAACCAAATTTGATGAAGGCCTGGCGATTTCGCTGGGCCTTTTTCATTTGTTCAGCGATTTTTTTGGCGTTTGTCAGGGCGATGGGCATACCCAGCCCAACACGCGACCCAATTCGCGACCCAACTCGCAATCCCGCACACGTCGCCACCCGCAACTCCGCAGCCGGCCAAACCCCATCACAAGCAATAGCTCGGACAGATCCGCTACCGACGGCGTTGATTTGCGTAGTGTTCACACGATTCCTGCGTTGATTGCCATCTACGACGGCCATGCGGCAATACGGCCGCGGCGCGCCAGATAGGGCGACAAGCCTGCCCGATTTCTATCGCGGCAGACGCCTTAAGCAAATTCTGGAAAGTTGGCATCACTCGCCAACGAGCCTGCAAGACACGCCGGTACCCGGCGTCATCATCCTGCGGCAATCAGTATCAAGACCCGGATCATCAAACAATGAATACGGTGTCGCGGCGAGCTGCCGCGCCCTGAATCCACGCGCCCCTTGCACATGCGAAGATTTCTTCGCGATGCCATAGCCCAATCCAGGCCGGACTTACGATTCTTAGATATTTTCGAAGACTACTGCTCAAGAACATGAATTTGGCTCAGTTGCCAAACCTGCGCGAGCAATTTGCAAATTATACCGCCATAACCCTCGCTCTCAAGCCCACCGGGCCGCAATGCGCACGTCAGAATCTATCCCGCAGGCTTATCCCACGGCGCGGAACCCAACCTGTCCACCAGAAAATCCAGCATTGAACGCAGAATCAGCGGCATTTGGCGGCGCGACGCATACACACCATAAATGCCCAATTCCTGAGGCTTGCACTGCGGCAGAATCGCCTTCAACCGGCCCGCAGCAATATGCTCCGCCGCGTAGTAGGTGGGCAGCATGGCAATGCCCGCCCCTTCCAGCGCAGCGCTGCACAGCACCGACACCTCGTTGGCGCTGATGTTTCCGCTGACCGGCACATCCACCGGCTGGCCGTCTCGTTCAAAACGCCACAAGCTCTTGCCAAAGTAAGAATGGGTCAGGCAGTTGCGCAGGGACAGGTCCTCGACGCGTGCCGGCACGCCTTCGCGCGCCAGATAGTCGGGTGACGCGCACACCACCGAACGGCAGACCGCCAGCTTGCGCGCAATCAGGTTCGGGTCCAGGTCATTGGTGATGCGCACCGCCAGATCCACCCGCTCTTCGACCAGGTTCACGGCGCGCTCGACCAGCATCAGATCCACCGACGTGCCGGGATGCTGCTTGACGTAATCGGTGACGGCGCCGGCCAGGTGCTTGGCGCCAAACGACATACTCGTGGTGATGCGCAATAACCCGCGCGGCGTGTCCTCAGGGGTCGAGACCGCACTGCGCAGATCGCCCACCATATCCAGCATCTGCCGGCAGCGGGGCAAGGTTTCCGCGCCCGCTGGCGTGAGACTCAGGCGGCGTGTCGTGCGATGCAGCAAGCGCACCCCCACCCACTGCTCCATCTCAGCCAGATACCTCGACACCATCGCTCGCGACATATCCAAATGCACTGCGGCCGCCGACAGGCTACCCCGGTCAGCGACTTCGACGAACACCTGCATGGCTTTCAGACGATCCATGATTGTCTCGATTCTTGCATCAGACCGTACCGGTTATACCGTATTTCTGTGCATTATCCGCGTCGAATATGAGACATTTTGCGCACTGAACCGACAGACGGAAACGGCACCCTCTTGAGTCGGACTACTGGCCCAGCGCCTCACAAACCGCGGCCCGCATCTCGTCCGTATCCAAGCCACGCACGATATAGACGAGACGCGAGGATCGATCATCGTCCGGCCATTGCGTCAGCCCGCGCAAGGGATACAGCTCACCATGCACACCGTGCACCTCGCACGGCAGCGCCTCGCCTTCGAAACACACCAGCCCCTTCATGCGTAGCAACGCCTGACCAAAACGTTCCTGAATGCGCGACACCCCGGCCAGGAAAGCAGCCCGGCTGATTGGCGATGACAAGGTCAACGAAAAACTGGCGGTTTGCGCATGCCGGCCAGCCGCCGGCTGGGCGAATGCCTGTAGCCAATGCGACAGCGCAACGCCGTCCCGCCGCGCCAGCATATCCGGGCCATCGCGCAACACACCCGCCAATGGCGAATCCTGACGCTGCACACACCGTTGCGCACCGGGGTTGATAGCAACAACCGCCTGCTCCACCCGCCGCAATTGCGCTGCATCCGCCAGGTCGGACTTGCTGAGCACCACGGTATCGGCCAAGGCCAATTGCCGGGACGCCTCGGGCTGCGTGGCCAATTGCGCTTCACCATGACGCACGTCCACCAGCACGATCGCGCCGCGATATGCATAGCGCTCGGCCAAGAAATGGTCGTGTTTGAGCATGAACAGAATGGACGCCGGATCAGCCAGCCCGCTGGTTTCGATCAGCACATGGCGAAACGGCTTGATCCGGCGGCTGAGCGCCAACATGAAGAGATCGCGCAAGGTGTCGACCACCGCCCCGCTGACCACGCAGCACAGGCAGCCGCCTTCGATCAGAACCACATTGGCCGGCGCCAGGCGCACCAAGTGATGGTCGACGCCAATATCGCCGTACTCGTTGACGACGACAACCGAATCGGCATAGGCCGGTTCGTGCAGCAAGCGGTTGAGCAGCGTGGTTTTGCCGCTGCCCAGAAACCCAGAAATCACGGTCACGCCAATGCGTTTGTCGTTTTCCATCGTCTTCGACCCAACCGGTTGCATTGCGCCACCCCACCGTGGACGCGGATCGCGCAGCGTACAACAGAGGGCACGCTACCTGCGCGCGCGCAAACAAAAAGGCCACTCGCTTGCGTGAGTGGCCTTGATGTTCGGTATTTGTTTTGGCTCCCCGAGCTGGGCTCGAACCAGCGACCTGCGGATTAACAGTCCGTCGCTCTACCGACTGAGCTATCGGGGATCTGCCAAGAACGTAATTATGAACTAAATTTTTGGCGCATGCAAATCGCAGAATTTTTAAATCTTTTTGCGTCGATTGTTTCCCATCGCGAAAAAACTCTGATATGATTTCGGTCTTTCCAGATCAGGCCCTAAAAACAAGGCGACGAACTGGAAGAAACAAAGATGTTTTGCTTGTTGTTCAGCATCGCCGAATTCAACACCGGCACGCAGAAGTTGAAGCAAATGGTCTTGCCGGCATAGCTCAGTTGGTAGAGCAGCGCATTCGTAATGCGAAGGTCGTAGGTTCGACTCCTATTGCCGGCACCAAATTCAAAAAGCAGCCCTCTCGGGCTGCTTTTTTCATTTCCGCACATCCTTCGCTCGAACGCCCCTGCCCTTGGCGGCCCCGCTCACGGGAACTCCATCCGCCCCACACGCGTCCAACTTGCTGGATTTTTCCTTCAGCCAAGCGAAGACCACCATGCGCATCCTTCTCGTCGAAGACGACATCATGATCGGTGAAAGCGTACTGGACTGCCTGCGCGCGGAGCATTACGCCGTCGACTGGGTCAAGGACGGCAACGCTGCCGAGCTGGCCTTGCGCACCGACACCTATGACTTGATTCTGCTGGACCTGGGCCTGCCCAAGCGCGACGGCCTGACGCTGTTGCGCGACCTGCGCACGCGCAAGGACCGCACGCCGGTCCTGATCGCCACCGCGCGCGACGCCGTCAGCGACCGCATTGCGGGGCTGGACGCCGGCGCGGATGACTACGTCGTCAAACCGTATGACGTAGACGAGCTGCTGGCCCGCATGCGCGCGCTGATCCGCCGCAGCGCCGGGCGCGCCGAACCCGTGTTTGAGCATGAAGGCATCACCATCGACCCGCAATCGCATGCGGCGATGGTGGATGGCACGCCCGTTGCGCTGACCGCCCGCGAATGGGCCGTGCTGGAACCGCTGATCGCCCGCCCGGGCATGATCTTTTCGCGCGCCCAGCTGGAAGAAAAACTCTACAGCTGGAAAGACAGCGTCAGCAGCAACGCGGTTGAGGTTTATATTCATGGCCTGCGCAAGAAACTGGGTCCGAACCTGATCCAGAACGTCAGAGGCGTCGGCTATGTCATTCCCAAAACATGAGCATTCGGCTTAGCGACTCGCTACGAGCCCGTCTGCTGTTCTTCCTGCTGGCCGCCATTGTGGTCGGCGCGCTCGCGCAAGCCGCCATCGCCTATCGCAGCACGCTCGCGCAGGCCGACGACATCTTTGATTCGCTGCTGCAACGCACCGCCTTGTCGCTAGGCACGGGCGACGGCCTGCTCAGCACAGGCCCCACCCATAACCGCGGCGCCGCCACGCCCATGGCCGACGACCTGATCATCCAGATCTGGACGCCTGACGGCCTGCGCGTCTTCAACTCACGCTCGCGCCGCCCCCTGCCCGACCAGATCGTGCTGGGGTTTTCCGACGCCAAGATGGAAGGCACCACGTATCGCGTGTATTCGCTGGCGACGCCCTTCCAGGTGATCCAGGTCGCGCAGGACATGGACGTGCGCAAGCACATGGCGCGCGCGCTGGCGCTGCGCACCATCGCGCCCATTGCGGCTGCGGCGCCCGTTCTGATGCTGATCATCTGGTGCGTGGTGAGCTGGTCGCTGCGCCCCGTCAATCGCGCGCGCGAACAGGTTGCCGCGCGGCAGCCCGAAGACCTGTCGCCGGTCAGCGTGACGGGGCTGCCCGATGAAATCCGCCCCCTTATCGTCGAACTGAATCTGCTGCTGGACCGCATGCGAGGCGCGTTCGCACAACAAAAGCAATTTGTCGGAGACGCCGCACATGAATTGCGATCTCCGCTGACGGCACTGCGCCTGCAACTGCAAGCACTGCGGCGCGCCAGCGACGCAGACGCCCGCCAGCTTGCCGAACAGCGCCTGGCCGCCGGCATCGACCGCGCCACGCGCCTGGTCGAACAGCTGCTGTCCATGGCCCGCCACGAAAGCACCGCCGAACAGACGCCCGCCGCCCCCGTGGACCTGGCCGACGTGCTGCGTCAGGCCCTGTCTGAAAACCTGCCGCAGGCGAATACCAAGTCCATCACGATCGACATGGACGGCGCCGATGAAGCCGTCATGCAAGGCCACCGCGACGCGCTGGTGCTGCTGGCGCGCAACCTGCTGGACAACGCCATCAAGCACTCGCCGGAAGGCGGGCGCATCCGGCTGCATTTGGATCAGGCGAAAGACAAGGTGTCTTTCACGATTGACGACGAAGGCCCCGGCATTCCTCCCGCCGAACGCGAACGCGTCTTCGACCGCTTCTACCGCGCCGAAGGCAATACGCAGCACGGCAGCGGCCTGGGGCTGTCTATCGCCCGCGCCATCGCCGACCGCCATCACGCCGCAATTTTCCTGGAAGACGCCCCCGGCGGCCACGGGTTGCGCGCACGCGTGGAATTCCCCCTGCGCGGATGATTTCAGCGATTTAAGATTCACCTAAGTGTCGGGCCCGAAGATAGCGTCATGTCCTCAAACATGAACCCAGGAGCCGACATGAAGACCTCGCAAATGAAACCCTCGCGCCTGATGCTGGCGCTGCTGGCCGCTGGCGCCATTGGCGGCGCTGGCGCAACCGCCGTGATGGGCGGCGTGTCGATGGCGGCCAACGCGCCGGCCGTCGCCGCTGCGCCGCAATCGATCAATACTTCCAGCCCGCCGAACTTCGCGCAGATCACGCGCGACTTCGGGCCGGCCGTTGTAAATATCAGCGTCAGCGGCACCCGCAAGGTGTCGGCAGACGATGACGACCCCTTCGCCCAGTTCTTTGGCCAGATCCCCGGCTCGCGCGGCCGTATGCCGGCGCGTGAAGTCCCGATGCGCGGCGAAGGCTCGGGCTTCATCATCAGCAACGACGGCACCATCCTGACCAATGCGCACGTGGTGCAAGACGCGAAGGAAGTCACCGTCAAGCTGACCGACCGCCGCGAATTCAAGGCCAAGGTGCTGGGCGCCGACCCGCAGACGGACGTGGCCGTGCTCAAGATCGACGCCAAGAACCTGCCGGTGGTGAAGGTGGGTGACGTCAACCAATTGCAGGTGGGCGAATGGGTGTTGGCCATTGGCTCGCCCTACGGCCTGGAGAACACCGCGACGGCGGGCATCGTCAGCGCCAAGGGACGTTCGCTGCCGGACGATACGTCGGTGCCGTTCATCCAGACGGACGTGGCCGTCAACCCGGGCAACTCGGGCGGCCCGCTGTTTAACGACCGCGGCGAAGTCGTGGGCATCAACTCGCAGATCTACAGCCGCACGGGCGGCTTCCAGGGCCTGTCGTTCTCGATCCCCATCGATGTGGCCTACAAGATCAAGGATCAGATCTTGCAGCACGGCAAGGTGCAGCATGCGCGGCTGGGCGTGACGGTGCAGGAAGTGAATCAAGACCTGGCCAACTCGTTCAAGCTGGAGTCGCCCTCGGGCGCGCTGGTGTCCAGCGTCGAGAAAGGCAGCGCGGCCGAGAAGGCCGGCCTGCAACCCGGCGACGTTGTGCGGCAGATCGATGGCAAGACCATCGTGTCTTCCGGCGACTTGGCATCCATGATCACGCTGGCCTCGCCCGGCGAGAAGATCAAGCTGGATGTCTGGCGTGCCGGCGCGCCCAAGGAGCTTGTCGCCACGCTGGGCGGCGTGCCGAAGGACAAGTCGCAAACGGCGTCAGGGGATGAGGGCGTGCAGCGCGGCCAACTGGGTCTGGCCCTGCGCCCGCTAAGCCCGCAAGAGCAACAGGCGTCGGGCGCCGAAGGCCTGCTGATTGAGCGCTCGGCCGGTCCGGCTGCCAAAGCGGGCATCGAACCGGGTGATGTACTGCTGTCCTTGAACGGCGTGCCCGTGCGCGACATCGCGCAGGTGAAGGCGGAACTGTCCAAAGCCGGCAAGACGGTTGCGCTGCTGGTGCAGCGCGGCGAAGACAAGATCTTCGTGCCGGTGCAGATCGGCTAAGCCAGCCTGCTCCGTACGATCGACGCCGTATGACTTCGAGTCGCCGGACTTGGGGCCATACGGCGTCGAGTCGTCCTACTCCGCGTCGGGCTGCTTGCCCGGCGCGGCGTTTGCGAAAGCCGGCAGCGCGCGGCAAGCCGCATCGATGCGCACCACGTTGGGCATCGACGACAAATCGCATTCAAAGCGCTGCGCGTTAGCCACTTGCGGCACCAGGCACAGATCAGCAATGGTCGGCGTATCGCCGTGACAGAAAGTACCTGTGGCGCTCGAACGCGCCAGTTGCGATTCCAGGGCCTCAAGCCCCTGATGCACCCAATGCTTGTACCAAGCAGTCTTGGCGGCTTCATCCACGCCCAGCGTGTGCTTCAGATACTTCAGCACGCGCAGGTTGTTCAACGGATGCGTGTCGCACGCAATGCCCAACGCCAGATCGCGCACACGCGCGCGGCCAATCGCGTCAGCGGGCAGCAGCGGCACACCGGGGTGCGTTTCTTCCAGATATTCAATGATGGCAAGCGACTGGCCAATGACCGCGTCGCCATCGATCAGCGTAGGCACCAGCGCCGTCGGATTCAGCTTGCGATAGCCCTCCGACAATTGCTGGCCGCCATCCTTCAGCAGATGCACCGGCACCGTCTCGTACGGCAAACCCTTGAGATTCAAGGCGATGCGCACGCGGTACGCGGCCGAGCTGCGGAAATAGCTATACAACTGCATGAAGTCTCCTTGACGTTTTTTCTGGCGCCGCGCCGGGCGGCGGCCGCTTATTCCAGCGATTCCGTTTGCGCCGCCTTGCGCGACAAGCCCTTGGGCAGCGGGAACGCCACATTTTCTTCCAGGCCGGGCATCGTGCGCACCGATACCGCGCCCAATTCCTTCACGCGGTCAATCACCTGTTGCACCAGAATCTCGGGGGCGGAAGCGCCCGCCGTGACGCCGATGCGCTTGCGGCCCACCAGCCAGGCGGGGTCGATCGATTGCGCGCCATCGATCAGGTAAGACGCCACGCCCTTGCGCTCGGCCACTTCGCGCAAACGATTCGAGTTTGAGCTGTTGACGCTACCCACGACCAGCACCAGATCGCAATCCGGCGCCATCACCTTCACCGCGTCCTGACGATTCTGGGTGGCGTAGCAGATGTCGCTTTTCTTGGGTTCGACGATGCTGGGGAAACGCGCCTTGAGCGCCTTGGACACCGCGGCCGCGTCATCGACGGACAGGGTCGTCTGGGTGACGTAGGCCAGGTTTTCGGGGTCGGTCACTTCCAGGCCCGCCACATCTTCCACGGTCTCGACCAGATACATGCCGCCCTGGGCCTGACCTAGCGTGCCTTCGACCTCGGGGTGGCCCTTGTGGCCGATCATGATGATCTCGCGGCCGGCCGCGCGCATGCGCGCCACTTCAATGTGCACCTTGGTGACCAGCGGGCAGGTGGCGTCAAACACCTGCAAGCCGCGCGATTCCGCTTCGGCCCGCACCGCCTTGGACACGCCATGCGCCGAGAACACGACGATGGCGCCCGCCGGCGCGTCGTCCAGCTCGTCGATGAAGATGGCGCCCTTGGCGCGCAGGTCTTCGACCACATAACGGTTGTGCACGATCTCATGACGCACGTAGATCGGCGCGCCATGCAGTTCGATTGCGCGTTCGACGATATCGATCGCGCGGTCCACACCGGCACAGAAGCCGCGCGGCTGGGCCAGCAGGACTTCAGCGTCGGCGGCGGTAACGGCCTTGCTCATCAGAGAACTCCCAGCAGCGCCACGTCGACTCGCAAGCTGATGCCCGCAAGCGGGTGGTTGAAGTCGAACAGCGCCGACTCATCGTTGATTTCTTTCAGAACGCCAGAATAACGTCCGCCGTTGGGCGCGGTGAATTCCACCAGGTCGCCCGGCTCGAACGTGGCGTCGGCGCCCGCGTGCTCGGCCAGCATGCCGCGCGTAACGCGCTGAATCAGCTCGGGGTTGCGGTCGCCGTAGGCGTCAGCCGGCTCCAGCGTCACGCTGAACTTTTCGCCTTCGGCATGGCCGATCAGCGCGGCTTCCAGGCCGGGCGCCCACTGGCCGCTGCCCATTTGCAGCGTGCCGGGACGGCCGTCGAAGGTGTCGGCGAAGACCGAATCCTTGCCAGGACCGGACGCGAGCGTGATGCGGTAATGCAGCGTTAGGTAGGAATCCTGACGGACAAAAACGTTCACTTCGTTAGAGGCGATGCTCAAGATCTGCCACCGTATAGATATTGGATAAACCCTGATTTTAGAGCCTCTTATGAAATTGTCTGTCCGGCTGTCAAAACACGAGCGCCCCCGAGAGCGCTTACTACGCCACGGCGCCGCCGCGCTACAGGATGCGGAACTGCTCGCCATCGCCCTGCGCACGGGCATTCCGGGGCTGAATGTGGTGGATCTTTCCAGCCGCCTGCTCGAGCGTTTTTCGGGCTTGCGGGGTTTATTAGGGGCCACACCCGACGAACTGATGACCGTTTCCGGGCTGGGCACGGCCAAAGCCTGCACGCTGGCCGCGCTGCTGGAACTGGCCCGCCGGGCCGTCGAGGAAGACCTGACGCGCGCGGACGCCCTGCGCCACCCGTCTCAGGTAAAACGCTATTGCATGACGGCGCTGGGGCATCGCCAGGTGGAACACTGCATTGCGCTCTACCTGGACAACCAGCTGCGCGTGATCGCCACGGGCGAACTGGCGCGCGGCACGCTATCCCAGGCCTCGGTCTACCCCCGCGAAGTCGTCCGCGAGGCGCTGCGCCACCATGCCGCCGCCTTGATCGTGGCGCACAACCACCCATCGGGCCTGGCCGAACCCAGCGCCGCCGACCGCGGCTTCACGCAGCAGCTGAAACAGGCGCTGGCGCTGGTGGACATCAAACTGGTCGACCACCTGATCGTCGCCGGGGCGGCCGTGATCTCCATGGCCGAACTGGGCGGCGTATAGCTTCCCGCAGGCCGCCGGAATTCGTTAGACTACCGCCCGGAATTGCTTTAGGCTTTAACCTATTCGCGTGACCAATCGCCGTCGTGGCCAAGCCCGCTTTTGCCCGACCCGCTCTTGCCCGACCGACTTTTGCCTGACCCCTCCCAGCCTGACTTGAAACGCTTCTAATGAAACGCTTGTGGGACATTTCCCCGCCCGTCTCCGCGGCGTCGCCTGTTTTTCCCGGCGACACGCCGTACCGCCAGCAATGGAAGTGGTCGCTTACGCCCGGCTGTCCGGTCAATGTCAGTGAAATCACGCTGTCGCCGCATATCGGCGCGCATGCCGATGCCCCGCTGCACTATCAGAACGGCGCCGCCGCCATCGGCGCGGTGTCGCTGGAACCCTTTCTTGGCCCCTGCCGCGTGATCCACGCGATCGACTGCGGCCCGCTGATCACCCCCGACCACCTGGCCCATGCGGCCCTGAATCTTCCGCCGCGGGTGCTCGTGCGCACCGCCAAGCATGCGGCGCAAGACTGGTGGACCGACGATTTCTCCGCCTACGCGCCCCAGACCATCGAATGGCTGGCCGAACGCGGCGTCATGCTGATCGGACTGGATACCGCCAGCATCGACCCCGCGTCCAGCAAGACCCTGGACAGCCATCACACGATCTTGCGGCACGACATGCGGGTGCTTGAAAACCTGGTGCTCGATGATGTGCCGGAAGGCGATTACGAATTGATCGCCCTGCCGTTGGCTTTGGTCCAGGCTGATGCCAGCCCGGTTCGCGCCGTCTTGCGCGAACTGTAGGCTGGTCCGCTGGCCTTCGAGCGGCCGCCTCACGCCGGCCGCTCGCTCTCGAAGACGCACGACCATGAACCTGTCTGACACCCTCTGTGCGGCGCTTGCCTGCGTCCGCCCCCGCGCGCCCGGCTGGCGCGCCCTGCCCGCATCGGCCCGCCGCGCCGCCCCGCCCTGCCACGGAGGCCAAGCATGAGCTGCCCGCACCGCCCCGAAGACATCGTCCGCGAGGAAAAAGCGCAGCTGGATTTCACGCGCGACATGACCTACGGCGACTACCTGCATCTGGACGACGTGCTGGGCGCGCAGCATCCGCTGTCGCCCGAGCACAACGAGATGCTCTTCATCATTCAGCACCAGACCAGCGAACTCTGGATGAAGCTGATGCTGCACGAACTTCGCGCCGCCATCGCCAACGTGGCGGCCGACCGGTTGCAACCCGCCTTCAAGATGCTGGCGCGCGTCAGCAAGATCATGGAGCAGCTGGTTCACGCCTGGGATGTGCTGGCGACGATGACGCCGCCCGAGTATTCCGCGCTGCGCCCGTACCTGGCCCGTTCCAGCGGCTTTCAAAGCTATCAATACCGCCAGATCGAATTCCTGTTGGGCAACAAGAACGCCGCGATGCTCAAACCCCACGCGCATCGCGAAGACCTGCTGGCTCAGGTGCAAAGCGCCTACGTCGCCCCCTCGCTGTACGACGAAGCGCTGCGCCTCCTGGCGCGTCAGGGCATCGCGGTGCCCGCCGACCGGCTAGACCGCGACTGGACGCAGCCGTACGAATCCTCTGAAGGCGTGGAAGCCGCCTGGCTGACGGTCTACCGCGACACCGACCGCTATTGGGATCTGTATCAGTTGGGCGAAAAGCTGACCGACCTGGAAGACGCGTTCCGGCTGTGGCGATTCCGCCACGTCACAACGGTCGAACGCGTCATCGGCTTCAAGCGCGGCACGGGCGGGACGTCGGGCGTGGATTACCTGCGGCGCATGCTGGATGTCGTGCTGTTCCCGGAAATCTGGAAACTGCGCACGGAACTTTGAAATCCGTCCCCTTATTCAGCACCGAAGGCAACGCACGCCGCGGCACCCTTTTGCCCTGGCGTAGCGGGATTTTCCCGTGCTAGAATTTGGGGTTACTTTTTGGATACGTGGCTAGAGTCCTCGCATAAGTGATTCAGTGATTCGGTATTTCGCAGCGGCAACTATCGTTGTCAGCCAAAATATCGAAGCCCCTGAAACCCGCTTTTCGCGTCCTGGCTGGCGACCCTAACTCTTGAGAAAGACTCCCTAGCGGGTCCAAGGATTAAGCACCATGAAAGAAGGCATTCACCCCGAATACCGCGAAGTCGTCTTCGCCGACCTGCAAACGGGCAACAAGTTCATCACCCGTTCGACGGTCCACACGCGCGAAACCGTTGAAATCGACGGCAAGACGTACCCGCTCTTCAAGTGCGACGTGACCTCCGAATCGCACCCGTTCTACACCGGCGCCCAAACGCGTATCGTCGAAACCGGCCGTGTGGAAAAGTTCCGCGCCCGCTTCGCCCGTACGGCCGGCACGGTCAAGTCCGCTTCCTGATCCTGTTGCTCCTACGGGAGTCACAGCAAAAAGGCAGCCTTCGGGCTGCTTTTTTTTCCCCCCTGGACGGCTTCGTGCATGCTGGGGGCTGGCGCAACCAGATCACTCGGTTACAGTAACGCCCGTGTCCCCACTTTCTCTTTCCACTCCCGCCCGGCTCACGTCCGTGGCGACCGCGAAGCTCCCCAGACTGATATTGCTGGGCTTGGCGCTGGCCTATGTCGTGGCCGGCCTGTTCATGCGCGACCCGTGGAAAACGGATGATGCGGTGGGTCTGGCGACGATGATCACGGCGATCCGCGAAGGCGGCATCACGTGGCTGCTGCCGCAAGTGGGCCACTTGGCGCACGCCGAAGAAGGCCCGCTGATCACCTGGGTGGGCGCCATCTGCATTTGGCTGTTTGGCCCCTTCATTGGCGACATCACCGCCGGCCGCCTGCCCAACCTGCTGTGGTTTGGCATTACCGCAACCAGCGTCTGGTACGGCACCTATCTGCTGGGCCGCCGCGCCGAAGCCCAACCCTTGGCCCTGCCCTTCGGCGGTGAACCTGAACCGCGCGACTACGGCCGCATGCTGGCCGACGCCGCTTTGCTGCTGCTGCTGGCCACCGTCGGCATCCTGCAACGCACACACGAAACCACGGTCGTGCCGGCGATCATGGCGTGCCAGGCGCTGGCGTTCTATTCCTTGGCGCGCAGCGTTGACCGCCCCTTCACCGGCACCACGACGCTGGGCATTGCGCTGGCCGCCAGTTTCCTGACGCGCGGCTGGGTGGGCGCGGTGCCCATCATGATCGGCGCGTTGCTGGCCTTCTACCCGCGCAGCCAATTGTGGAAGTGCAAGCGCTGGCTGCCCTGGGCCGCCCTGCTGACCGTGGCGCTGATCCTGGCCTGGTGGATTCCGGCCAGCGAAACCAGCCAGTACTGGGTACGCAACTGGAAGACCTGGAACCTGTCGTCATTCGCGCTGCCGTCATGGCATGACATTGGACGCACGCTGCGCGACCTGCCCTGGTACTTGTGGCCGACCTGGCCGCTGGCGCTGCTGGCCGTCTGGCGCTGGCGCGCCTGGATTTACGCCCCCCACATCTGGCTGCCGCTGATGCTGCTGGCATGCTCGGCGCTGGTGCTGTTCGGCCTGGAAGAAGCCACCGATTCCGAATACGTGCTGTTGGCGGTGCCGTGCGCCGTGCTGGGTGCGTTCTCGCTGCCGACGCTGCGCCGCGGTGTCGTCAATACGCTGGATTGGTTTGCCGTCATGTGCTTCTCGCTGACGGCCGCCACCGCCTGGCTGGGCTGGGTGGCGCTGCACTTCAACATCCCGGCTCAGATTTCCCGCAACATCGCCCGCCAGACGACCGGCTACGAGCCCGTCATTTCGTGGGGCGCATTCACGCTCGCCGTGATTTTCACCGTGGCCTGGATCGCACTGGTGGTGTGGCGGCTGCGCGTGCGTCCGCAAGCCCTGTGGCGCGGCACGGTGTTGTCCGCAGGCGGCCTGACGGTGACGTGGATTCTGCTGGTGCTGCTGTGGCAGCCCGCCGTGGACTACGCGCGCAGCTATCGCACGGTATCGGGCCAATTGGCGCAAGCCTTGCAACAACACATGCGGCCCGGCGAATGCGTGCGGGGTTTGAGCCTGGGCAGCGGCCAGCGCGCGTCGTTCCTGATCTTCAATAACTTGAGCTTCACGTTTGACGCCAAGTGCACGCTGATCCTGCAACAGACCAGCAATCAAAGCCTGCGCGACAACACCGCCGCGTATAGCGACGGCGCCGACGTGCTGTGGCAAGGCGGCCGCCGCGCCGACCGGCAGGAAGTCTTCCGCCTGCTGCGAGTCGGCCCCAACCGATGAATGCCGTGAACGCGGCGCCGATGTCATTCGGCGCCACTCTGCGCGGCATTGCCAAGCAGGCCTGGCCGGTGCTGATCAGCCAGTGGGCCGGCATCTCGTTCGGCGTACTGGACACCGCCATGACGGGCCACTCCAGCGCCAACGACCTGGCCGCGATGGCCCTGTCGGCCTCTATCTACATTACGGTGTTCGTCGGCCTGATGGGCGTGGTGCACGCCTTGATTCCCATCCTGGCGCAGCAGTACGGCGCGGGCAACAATCACGAAGTGGGCCGCAGCTGGGGCCAGGGCGTGTGGCTGGCGCTTGGGCTGTCGGTCGTGGGCGCCATCCTGATGCTGTTTCCCGATGTCTGGCTATCGATGTCGGGCAATGTGGCCCCCGGCGTGCGCGAGCGCATCGGCTCCTACTTGCAAGCGCTGGTTATCGCGCTGCCCGCGGCGCTGGTGTTCCGCACGATCTACGCGCTAGGCACATCGGTGTCGCGGCCCAAGCTCGTCATGGCGATCAACCTGTCGGCGATCGGCTTCAAGGCCTTCTTCAACTGGCTGTTCATCTACGGCAACTTCGGCCTGCCCGCCATGGGCGCAACCGGCGCTGGGCTGGCGACGGCCGTGGTGTCGTGGATGAGCCTGGGCCTGGGGCTGTGGGTGATCACGCATGACCGCTTCTACCGCCGCTTCCATCTTCGCGTGGGCAAACCCGACTGGAAGACACTGAAGGAACTGCTGCGGCTGGGCATTCCGATGGGCGGCTCGTACCTGGTGGAAGTGTCGGCGTTCACATTCATGGCCCTGCTGGTGGCCCGCGAAGGCACGTTCGTCACGGGCGGCCACCAGATCATGTCGAACCTGGCGGCGCTGTGCTACATGATGCCGATGGCGTTGGGGGTGGCCACCGCCGCGCTCACCGCACAAGCCATCGGCGCCGGCAATATGGCGCACGCGCATCGCACGGGCATGGCCGGCTTGGCGCTGGGCCTGATCGGCGCTTTGGTGACGGCGGCGGTGCTGCTGGCGGGCCGTCCGCTTATTCTTGCCGCCTATACCGACGACGTCGAAGTCGCCGCCGTGGCCACGACGCTGCTGGCGGTACTGCCGCTGTTTCACTTGTTCGATTCCATGCAGTGCATCAATTCCTACCTCTTGCGCGCCTACAAGGTGGCGGTGGTGCCGTTGCTGCTGCAAATGGTGGCGTTGGCGGGCGTGGGGCTCGTCGGCGGCTGGTGGTTTGGCTTCGGCCCGGGCCGTGGCGGGCTGGATGGCATCCGCAATGTGCTGGTGCCAGGGTCGCCCGAAGGCGCGGGCAGCATGTGGCTGATGGCGATGGTGGGGCTGGCCTTGTCGGCCGCGCTGCTCCACTTCTGGTACCGCCGCATCGTGCGAACGATGGCGCAGCGGTAACGCCGCGGCGTTCAGCGCTGAACCAAAAAAAATGGCAGCCCGAAAAGGCTGCCATTTTTATTACCCGACTGATTTATAGCCAGAAGCCACAAGCCAGGACCCAGGGCCCAGGCCCCAGGCCCCAGGCCCCAGGCCCCAGGCTCAGACCACCTTCGGACGCTTGTCGATCACACGACGCGCCTTGCCCGTCAACGTGCGCTCGACATGCCCCGCATCCGACACCTGGATGCGCGCGCTGACGCCGATGTGCGTCTTCACGGCATGTTGCAGCTGCTTGCCCAGGTTGTTGCGTTCGTCGTCAGACAGCCCCGAGAACTCGGCGCGCACTTCCGTCAGGATTTCAAGCTCGTCCATATTGCCCGTGCGCGACAGCACCAGCTGATAGTGCGGCGCCAGTTGCGCGATCTTCAGCACCAGCTCTTCAACCTGCGTCGGGAACATGTTCACGCCACGCACGATCAGCATGTCGTCACTGCGGCCCGTGATCTTGCCAATGCGGCGCATGCTGCGCGCGGTGGGCGGCAACAGGCGGGTCAGGTCACGCGTGCGGTAGCGGATGATGGGCATCGCTTCCTTGGTCAACGACGTGAACACAAGCTCGCCGGGTTCGCCGTCAGCCACGGGTTCGCCCGTGTCCGGGTTGATGATCTCGGCGTAGAAATGGTCTTCCCACACCACCGGACCATCCTTGGTTTCCACGCATTCGCTGGCCACACCCGGGCCCATCACTTCAGACAAGCCGTAGATGTCCACGGCGTCGATGCCGGCTTCGGCCTCGATGTCGGCGCGCATCTGGCCCGTCCACGGCTCAGCGCCGAAGATGCCGATACGCAGCGAACTTTGACGCGGATCAATGCCCTGGCGGCGCTGTTCTTCGAGAATATTGCAGAAGTAGGAAGGCGTGACCATGATGATGTCCGGACGGAAATCATTGATCAGCTGCACCTGCTTTTCAGTTTGGCCGCCCGACATCGGGATGACCGTGCAGCCCAGGCGTTCCGCACCATAGTGCGCGCCCAGGCCGCCCGTGAACAGCCCGTAGCCGTAGGCGATGTGCACGGTGTCGCCCGGCTTGCCGCCCGCCGCGCGGATCGAGCGCGCCACCAGATTGGCCCAGTTGTCCAGGTCGCTCTTGGTGTAGCCCACAACCGTCGGCTTGCCCGTCGTGCCGCTGGACGCATGGATGCGCGAAATGCGCTCGCGCGGCACCGCAAACATGCCGAACGGGTAGTTGTCGCGCAGTTCCTTCTTCGTGGTGAAGGGAAACTTGGAAATATCGGACAGCTGCTTCAAGTCGTCCGGATGCACGCCCGCTTCGTCGAAGGCCTTTTTGTAGTGCGCGACGTTCTCGTACGCGTGCTTGAGGGTCCACTTCAGACGCTCAAGCTGCAACGCGCGAAGCTCGTCCTCGCTGGCATGCTCGATGGGGTCCAGCCCCGGCTTGCTTATGGTGTTGGACATGGTTATCTCTCTCCTGAAATTCGCTCTACACCGGTCCGGGCCGCGCCGGGGGCAACACCCCCACGCGCGCGCCGCTTGGCCGGCGATCTTGTCTTTGGTTGGATGACGGGTTCAGCGTTGTGCCTAAGGCCTGCCACTCAGGCCTCGGCGGGGACTCCCACGATCTGGCCCTTGATGCGATAGGACCGCCCTCGGAACAGCGCGACGTTGCGCCCGTCTTGATTCGTGACGGTCACGTCGTACACACCCGTGCGGCCGGCCAGCGACCGCTCTTGCGCCACAGCGGTGAGCAGATCGCCTTCAAAGCCCGGGGCCAGATAGTCGATCGTGCAGCCGGAAGCCACCGTACTGACATTGCGCGAATTGCAAGAAAACGCGAACGCGCTGTCGGCCAGCGCGAAGATGAAGCCGCCATGGCAGGTCTTGTGCCCGTTGAGCATGTCGGCGCGCACGCGCATCGTCAGACGCGCATAGCCCGGCGCCATCTCTTCGACCTTCATGTCCAAGCCCTGCGACGCCGCGTCACCCGCATACATCACGGTGCCAACGGCCTGCGCCAATTCCTGGGGATCGCTCGGCACCTCAACAGTGGGAACGTGCACGGTCATCATTGCCCCTTGAATTGCGGTTCGCGCTTGCCCAGGAACGCGGCCACGCCTTCAGCGTAATCGGCGCTGCGGCCCAGTTCGCGCATCATGTCGCGTTCCAGGTCCAGCTGCGTCGACAGATCGTTGCTCAAGCTGGCCTGCAAAGCGCGCTTGGTGAACGCCAGGCCCTTGGTGGGCGCCGTCGAAAAATGTTGAGCCAGGCGGTTCAGCGTGGCGTCGAACTCTTCGTCCGCCACGCATTGCCAGATCAAGCCCCATTCTTCGGCCTGCTTGGCGCTGAGCTTGTCGCCCAGCATCGCCAAACCCATGGCGCGCGCCCGGCCCACCAGACGCGGCAGCACGAAGGTGCCGCCGGTGTCGGGGATCAGGCCCAGCCGGCAAAACGACTGGATGAAATTGGCCGAGGCCTTGGCGATGACGATATCGCCCGCGAACGCCAGGTTGGCGCCCGCACCGGCCGCCACGCCATTCACGCCCACGACAACGGGCATGGGCAAGGCATTCAAGCGGCGAACCAGCGGGCCATAGAACTTGTCGACGGTTTCGCCCAGATCGGGCGGCGTGCCGTCTTCGGCGGGCTTGCGCTCGCTTAAGTCCTGGCCTGCGCAAAAGCCGCGGCCGGCGCCGGTCAAGACCAGCACGCGCGCGCCTTCGGTTTCAACGCGCGTCAACGCGTCGGCCACTTCGCCGTGCATGTTGGCGGTGAAGCTGTTCAGTTTGTCCGGGCGGTTCAGCGTCAGACGCGCGATGCCGTTGGACAAATCAAATTGAATATCCTGATAGCTCATAAGCGTCGCCCTGTCAGACGTGACGGCGGGTTTGCACCACGCGGAAGCGGTTCGACACGAAGGCCGTATCGGACAGCGCCGCGTTGGCGGCCGGGTTGGCGCCGGTGCCGTGGAAGTCGCTGAAGGCCGCGGTCTGGTTGACGAACACCGCGCCCGTCAGGTTCAACGACAACGACACGCCCGACACTTCCGCCGCGTCCTGCACCTGATCGGCCACTTGCGGGTCGGTCGTGTAGGCGGACAGCGACAGCGCGCCATGCTGGATGACGCTATCGCGCGCCAGCTGGACGCTGTGCGCGGTGGAGTCGGTCGCCACCACGAAAGCGATCGGGCCAAACCATTCCTGGCTGATGGCGGCATTGCCGGCTTCCGTGCGCAGCAGCAGCGGCGTGCGGACGCGGGCATTTTCAAATTGCGGATGCGTCAGCGTCTTGCTGTCGGCCACCACCGGCAGACCCAGCGCGCGGGCCTTTTCGATGCGTTCGACAATGCCTTCGTTTTGGATGGCGCCCGTCAGTTCGACCGCGCGTGCGGCGTCGGCGCCCAGCTTTTCCAGCGCCACGCCCAGGGCGGCGGCAACGTCATCAAAGCTGACGCGGCCTTCCGGCGTGTTGATGCCATCGCGCGGCACGTAGATGTTTTGCGGCGCGGTGCACATCTGGCCCGAATACAGCGCCAGCGAGAACGCCAGGTTGCGCGCCACGCCCTTCAGGTCGTCGGTGGAATCGATGATGACCTGGTTGACGCCGGCTTTCTCGGTGTAGACCAACGCCTGGCGGGCATTGTTTTCCAGCCAGTCGCCGTTGGCGGTGCTGCCGGTGAAGTCGACGATCTTGACGGCTGGGTCCAGCGCCAGCTTTTGCGCCGTGTCGTCGCCGGCTTCATGTGCGGCCAGCAACACCACGTCGGGGTCAAAACCGGCTTCTTGCAGCACTTCGCGCGCGACCTTCACGGTGATGGCCAACGGCAGAATGGCGCCGGGGTGCGGCTTGACGATAACGGTGTTGCCGGTAGCCAGGCTGGCAAACAGGCCCGGGTAGCCGTTCCAGGTGGGGAACGTCGAGCAGCCGATCACCAGCGCCACGCCACGCGGCACCACGGTGAATTGCTTTTCCATGCGGATGGGGTCGTTCTTGCCCTGCGGCTTTTCCCAGATCGACACGCCCGGAATACGCGACATTTCCTGCCACGCGTACGTCACGGCTTCAAAGCCGCGGTCTTGCGCGTGCGGGCCGCCAGCCTGGAAAGCCATCATGAAGCCTTGGCCGGTGGTGTGCTGGACCGCGTAGGCGATCTCGAAGCTGAGCTTGTTCAACCGCGCCAGAATTTCCAGCGACACGCCCACCCACGCTTGCGGGCCGGCACGGCGCCAGTCTTCCAGCGCGCGCTTGGAAGCGGCAATGAGCTTGTCGACGGGCACGTGCGGGTACGTGATGCCCAGATCAAAACCATAAGGAGATTTCTCGCCGCCCACGGTGCCATCGGCATCATGCAGATTCAGCGGGAAAGGCTTGCCCTTCAGCGCTTCAAACGCGGCGCGGCCGTCGTCGTTGGCGGTTTCGCCATAGTTGCGGGGGCTGGGCGATTCGGCAAACGGGCTCCAGTAGCCGCGCAGTGCGGCGGCAGCCAGGGATTGTTCCAGCAGGGGCTGATGGCGTTCGAAGAATTTCTGGGACACTGCGTCTCTCCAATGAATAGGTTGTGTCTGACCGGCTGCGCCGTGTCAGGTTTCCTGGTCGAAGTCGATGACCAGGCGGTCGCTGACCGGGAAGCTCTGGCAGCTCAAGACGAAACCGCGCGCCACTTCGTAGTCTTCCAAGGCGAAGTTGGCATCCATGTCGACTTCTCCTTCGATGACCTTGCAGCGGCAGGTGGAACACACCCCGCCCTTGCACGAATACGGCAGTTCGATCCCTTGCGCCAGCGCCGAATCCAGCACGCTGTCTTTGTTCTTATCAATCACGAATTTACGGCTGTGGCCGTCTTGCACCACGGTGACTTCGCACTGCCCCTTGCCGGGCGCCTGGCGGGCGTCGTGGCCGGTACGCAGGGCGCGCGGCCCCTTGGGGGCGCCGAACAGCTCGAACTTGATGTTCGCCTTGGGAATGCCGCGCGCTTGCAGGTGCTCGACCACGCTTTCCGTCATGGTCTGCGGGCCACAGACAAAAGCGTAATCGATATCCTCGGGGCTCATCCAGGCCGACATCAACTGGTCAACCTTGTCGCCATCCAGGCGGCCGTTGAAGAGTTCGATGTCTTGCGTTTCGCGGCTCATGACGTACACCAGCGAGAAACGCTCCATGTACAGGTTCTTCAGGTCTTCGATCTCTTCGCGAAACAACACCGCCGACGATGCGCGGTTGCCGAAGAACAGCGTGAACTTGCTGTTCGGCTCGATGGACAGCGCAGTTTTCACCAGCGAGAACACCGGGGTGATGCCGCTGCCCACGGCGAACGCGACGTAATGGCGCTGGTTCTCGGGCGAGAAATCCACGGTGAAGTTGCCGGCCGGCGCCATCACTTCCAGCGTCTGGCCCGGCTGCAATTCCTGATTGGCCCAGCTTGAGAACGTGCCTTCGTCGACCTTCTTGATGGCCACGCGCAGCAGCTTGTCATGCGGCGCAGAGCAAATCGAATACGAACGGCGCAGCTCTTCGCCATTTAACTGCGTGCGCAGGGTCAGGTACTGCCCCGGCAGAAACGCGAACTCGTCGGCCAGCGTGTCGGGCAGATCGAAGGTTACGACGACGGCATCGCGCGTGTTGCGCGCCACCGAGGCCACCTTCAAGGAATGAAATTGGTTGCTCATCTTGAAACCGCTCTCAGTGAGTCTTGAAATAATCGAAGGGTTCGCGGCACGACACGCAGCGATACAGCGCCTTGCATGACGTGGACCCGAAGTTGCTGACCATCCGCGTGTCGTGCGAACCGCAGCGCGGGCACGCAATGGCGGGGGCGGCGGCGCGGCGGCTGATGCCCGAGATGTCGATGGCGCGTTCAGCGGGCGCGGCGATGCCGTAGCCCTTGAGCGCTTCACGGCCCTTTTCGCTCATCCAGTCGGTCGTCCAGGCGGGCGCCAGGCGGGTGTCGACACGCACCTCGTCGATGCCGTGGCGCGCCAGCGTCTGCTGGATGTCTTGCGTGATCTCGCGCATGGCCGGGCAGCCGGAGTACGTGGGCGTGATGACGACGACACAGGTGCCGCCGTCCCAGGTAACGTCCCGCACCACGCCCAGATCCACCACGGACAGCACGGGGATCTCCGGATCGGGGACCTCTTGCAGCCAGGTGTAGACCTGGTCGGCGGAAATGGGCGCCAGCGCGTTCACCACGTGGCTCCCGGATAGGCGCGCGGCAGGTACTGCATTTCGGCCAGCACGTAGCCCAGCGCTTCGGTGTGCTTGCCCTGGCGGCCGCCGCGATAGGCCAGATGGTTGGCGGCGGCGTCATCCGGCACGGTCAGCGTGGCCTCTTCCAGCACGTCGCGCACGTGGGCGATCCACGGTTCGCGCAACGCGGACAGATCACAGCCAATGCCGCGCGCGGCCACGTCCTGATCCACGGCGTCATCGGCGAACAGTTCGCCGGTAAAGCGCCAGGCGTCGTCGATGGCGGCCTGCATCTTGGTGTGGCTTTCATCCGTGCCGTCGCCCAGGCGCACGACCATGTCTGACGAGCGGCGCACGTGGTACGTCACTTCCTTGATGGACTTGGCCGCGATGGCGGCCACGCGTTCGTCAGTGGACTGCTCCAGCCGTTGCAGCAGGAAGTAGTGCCAGACGTCGAACAGGAACTGGCGCGCCATGGTGTCGGCGTAGTTGCCGTTGTCGCGTTCAACCAGCAGCACGTTGTGGAACTGATGCGCGTCGCGGTGATAGGCCAGCGCGTCTTCATCGCGGCCGGCGCCTTCGACTTCGCCCGCCAGCGTCAGCCACATGCGGGCTTGGCCCAGCAAGTCCAGCGCGGTGTTGGTAAGCGCCAGGTCTTCTTCCAGGATCGGGCCGTGGCCCGTCCAGGCGCCCAGCCGCTGCGACAGGATGAGCGACGAGTCGCCCAGGCGCAGCAGATATTCAAACAAAGTCTTGTCCATGTCTCCCCCGCCGCCTTACATGTGCTTGATTTCGTCGGGCATCGGGAAAAACGTGGGATGCCGATAGACCTTGCTGTTGGCCGGTTCGAACAGGGGTTCCTTGTCGCCGGGGCTGCTTGCCGAGATATCGGAGGCGCGCACGACCCAGATGCTCAGGCCTTCATTGCGGCGCGTGTAGACGTCGCGGGCGTGGTTGATCGCCATTTCGGCGTCGGAGGCATGCAGGCTGCCGACATGCTTATGCGCCAGGCCGTGCTGGCTGCGGATGAACACTTCCCACAAAGGCCAGTCTTTGCTCATGATGAATATCCTTGAAATGCCGGGCGCGCGCGGCGCGCTCCGGACGGCAATGATGAGGTGATGTCGCGGGTGGAAAAGAGAAACGCCGATGCGCGTTGGCCGGTTTGCTTCAAGCGGCCTTGCGCTGCGCCTTCTTGTCCGCGTAGGCGACCAGCGCGTCGCGTACCCAGGCGCCGTCTTCGTGCGCCTTGACGCGCGCGGCCAGGCGTTCCCGGTTGCAAGGGCCGTTGCCCTTGAGCACCGCGTAGAACTCGCTCCAGTCGATTTCGCCGAAGTCGTAGTGGCCACGTTCGGCGTTCCACTTGAGTTCGGGGTCCGGCACGGTCAGGCCCAGGTATTCGGCCTGCGGCACCGTCTGGTCCACCATCTTTTGGCGCAGCTCGTCATTGGAGAAGAGCTTGATCTTCCAGGCCATGGATTGCGCGCTGTTGGGCGAATCGGCATCCGAGGGGCCAAACATCATCAGGGCGGGCCACCACCAGCGGTTCAGCGAATCCTGAACCATGGCTTTTTGCTCGGGCGTGCCGTGCAGGCACATCTGCATCAGCAGGTCGTAGCCCTGGCGCTGGTGGAAGGACTCTTCCTTACAGACGCGCACCATGGCGCGCGCGTACGGACCATAGGAACAGCGGCACAGCGGGATCTGGTTGATGATGGCCGAGCCGTCAACCAGCCAGCCGATCATGCCGATATCGGCCCAACTGAGCGTGGGGTAATTGAAGATGCTGGAGTACTTGGCGCGGCCCGCATGCAGGTCGTCGATCAGGTCATCGCGCGACACGCCCAGCGTCTCGGCGGCGCTGTACAGGTACAGCCCGTGGCCGGCCTCGTCTTGCACCTTGGCCAACAGAATGGCCTTGCGCTTGAGCGACGGCGCGCGGGTGATCCAGTTGCCTTCCGGCAGCATGCCGACAATTTCCGAATGCGCGTGCTGCGAGATCTGGCGCACCAGCGTCTTGCGGTACGCATCGGGCATCCAGTCCTTGGCTTCGATGCGCACGCCGTCGTCAATGCGGCGCTGGAACGTCTGTTCGCGGCCTTCGAGCTGGTCCGCGGTCTTGACCTGCTTGACGCCGGTTTCGACGAGTTGAGCGTACATGTTTGTCTCCTTGAGACGGTTTGCGAAAACGCAAAGCAAACGTTCCGCAGTGCCGTCATGTCATAGGCGGATTATTTAATACAAAAAAACCATTGTCAAACTCAAATCTGTATCACATTGGATTTATGTATCATGTTGCAGATCCTGATAATGGCCGCTTGCGGCCCACCCTATGGCAAACCCTACGTCGCCTTTGGACCGTTTCCTGACCCGGTTGTTGAAAAGCGACCCGCCTCGCGCCAAATCGCTCTGCGTCAGCTTGCTGGGAGACGCGCTCGCGCCTCACGGCGGCGCCATCTGGCTGGGCGACCTCATCGAACTGCTGGCCCCGCTGGGCATCAATGAACGCCTGCTGCGCACCAGCGTCTTTCGGCTGGTCGCCCAGAATTGGCTGCAATCGGAACGGCATGGGCGGCGCAGCCTGTACCTGATTTCCGAACAGGGACTGAGACACACCGCCCATGCCTCGCAGCGCATCTACGAGGGCGCGTCGCAAGACTGGAATGGCGAATGGACGCTGGTGGCGTTGCCGCGCACGGGCAATGGCCTGGCCGAACGCGCGGAGCTGCGCCGCGAGCTGGTGTGGGAAGGTTTCGGCATGATCGCGCCGGGGCTGTTCGCCCACCCGCACACCGAGGCGCGGGCCGCGCACGACATCCTGGAAAAGCTGGGCATTCCAGACCGGGCGCTGGTGCTGTCCGCGCGTGACCTGGCTGGTGCGGGCGGCTTGCCTATCGCCAGTCTGGCTACGCAGTGCTGGAACCTGGACGACGTGGCCGAACAGTACCGGCAGTTCTCCAGAAATTTCGGGCCGGTGGAAAAGCTGCTGGAAGAAACGCCCGCCCCGGCGGACGCCTTCGTCATCCGCGTCATGCTGCTGCACCATTGGCGGCGGATCGTGCTGCATGACCCCCAATTGCCGGGGCCCATGCTGCCCGACAACTGGCCCGGGCATGCCGCGCGCGAGCTGTGCGGGCGGATCTACTGGAAGGTGTTCGATGCGTCAGAAACGCATCTGGATGCGCTGGCCGGAAAAGATAACGAACGCTACGCGCCATTGAAGGCGGACGTGGATGCGCGTTTCGGCGGCCGGCCGGCCGCTTGAGCCTGGCTACAAAGCGGGAGCCGGTCCGTTTTCCGTCGCGATCACCACGCCAAGCGTGTCCACGTAGCGCTCGCCTGCCGCATTGCGGCCCGCGCCAGGCGCGTCCAGCCCGCGCGCCATACCGATGAATGACAACGTCCAGCGGGCTTGCACCGGGCGGCCCAATGCCGCGCCGGTGTCGGCGTCAATGCCGCTGGGCACGTCCAGCGCCAACACGGGCAAGCGCCAGGCATTGACCCGGTCTACCAGCGACTGCCAGGCCTGCGTTAGCGGACGGTTGAGCCCGATGCCAAACAGGCCATCGATCACCACATCGAACGCAGATTGATCGGGTAATTCCGTCAGCACCGGCCCTTTTTTATCAGACCAGGCCCGCCACGCGGTGGCGGCATCGGGCGGCAATTTGCCGGGGCCGGATGGCAATAGGACGACCACATCATCCCCACGCTCGCGCAGCAGGCTTGCCGCCGTCAACGCATCGCCCCCGTTATTGCCGGGGCCAGCCAACACCAGGATGGAGATCGGATGGGGATAGCGGGCCGCGATGAACGCGGCGGCGGCCCTGCCCGCAAGCGGCATCAACGCCCGGCCTTCAGCCAGGGCAAGCTGCTCCGCGTGGCGGATCTGGGCAACGGAATAGGACGGGAAGTCGGACGGCATGGCGGCACACGGCTAGCGCCCCGGGGGCTAAGGCAGAGGCAGGGCCTGGGGCGAGCCGCTCGCCGCTGACGGCTGGCGGCTGAGCGCAGGCGGCCGGGCCGTGGCCCGTTCACCCCCCTCCAGGACGCCCCCCGATTTCTTACACTTTCAGGAAGTGTTCGCGGTAGTACTTGAGTTCGTCGATAGATTCGTAGATATCGGCCAGCGCTTCGTGGCGGCTCTTCTTTTCGAAGCCCTTGTAAACCGCCGGCGCCCAGCGTCGCGCCAATTCCTTCAGCGTGCTGACGTCCAGGTTGCGGTAGTGGAAGAACTGTTCCAGGCGCGGCATGTACGCAAACATGAAGCGGCGGTCCTGGCTGATGGTGTTACCGCACAGCGGCGACTTACCTGCCGGCACATGCTGCGCAAGAAACGCCAACAGCGTATCCTCTGCCTGCGCCTCGGTCACTGTCGACGCCTTGACCTTGTCGATCAGGCCGCTTTTGCCATGCGTGGACTTGTTCCAGTTGTCCATGGCGTCAAGCAGGCTGTCGGGCTGGTGAATCACCAGCACGGGGCCTTCGGCGACCACGGTCAGATCGGGTTCCGTCACCACAACGGCCACCTCGATGATGCGTTCTTTCTCAGGTTCCAGCCCCGTCATTTCCATGTCGAGCCAGACCAGGCGATTTTCGTTCACAGCCATATAATTTGCCTATAAAACACGCGATTTTCGCACATCCCTATTTGAGCTCACCGCTTCGCCCATGTTCACACTGCTGTTCGTAGCTTTCCTGCTGGCCGACATGGCCGTGCGCCTGTGGCTGGCAACGCGCCAGATCCGCCACGTCGCACGTCACCGCGATCAGGTGCCGGCTGAATTCTCTCACCGCATCGGGCTGACCAGCCATCAGCGTGCGGCGGATTACACGGTTGCCCGCGTCAAGCTGGGCATGCTGGAACGCACCTATGACGCGATCCTGCTCGTGTGTCTGACCTTGATGGGCGGGCTGCAATTCATCGACCTGATGGTAGGCCAGCTTACCAGCAATGACTTCCTGCGCCAGATGCTGTTGCTGGTGGTGGTGGCGCTGTTGCTGGGGGTACTGGGGTTGCCCTTTACGCTGTGGCGGCAGTTCAAGCTGGAAGCGCGCTTCGGTTTCAACCGGATGACGCCCGAACTATTCATTGCCGACACCGCCAAGGGCTTGCTCGTGGCCGCAGTGCTGGGCCTGCCGCTGGCGGCCGCGGTGTTGTGGCTGATGGGCAGTGCAGGCACGTACTGGTGGATCTGGGCGTGGGCGCTGTGGACGGCATTCAATCTGGTGCTGCTGATCGTCTATCCGATGTTCATCGCGCCGCTCTTCAACAAGTTCACACCGCTGTCCGACCCCGACCTGGCAGGCCGCATCCAGCGCCTGGCGCAGCGTTGCGGCTTCGCGCTGAATGGGCTGTTCGTGATGGATGGCTCGCGCCGGTCTGCGCATGGCAATGCCTACTTCACGGGCTTTGGCCGTTCGCGCCGCATCGTGTTCTTCGACACCCTGCTCGCCCGTTTGAACGGCGACGAGATCGAAGCCGTGCTGGCCCATGAACTCGGCCATTTCGCCAAGCGCCACATCATCAAGCGCGTCCTCTTCAGCTTTGGCGGCGCGCTGGTTTTCTTCGCCATCCTGGGCTGGATCGCCCAGCAACCCTGGTTCTACGTAGACCTGGGCGTGCTGCCGCAACTGGGCGGGCGCAACGACGCCATGGCCCTGCTGCTGTTCTTCCTGGTCATTCCTGTTTTCACTTTCATGTTCACGCCGTTGGCCAGCTGGTACTCGCGCCGCGACGAATTCGAAGCGGACCGCTATGCGGCCGAACAAAGTTCGCCCGAACGCCTGGTTTCCGCCCTGGTCAAACTCTACGACGACAACGCCGCCACGCTGACCCCCGACCCTGTGCATTCCGCCTTCTACGATAGCCATCCCCCCGCCGCCGAGCGCATCCGCCACCTGATGGCGGCTGCCGCATGAGCGCCCCGCGCAAAACCAAAAACGCCCCCGCTGGCGCCGCGTCTGCTTCGCAGGCCGCAAGCACCTTGCTGGATGGCCGCATCATCGCGGCCCACGGCCGCCACTACACGGTAGAGCTTGCCGACGGTTCGGTGCGCAAGTGCTTCCCGCGCGGCAAGAAAGCCGGCGCCGCCGTGGGCGACCGCGTGCTGGTTGCGCCGCAAGGCAAAGACGAAGGCGCCATCGACGCCATTCTGCCGCGCAGCAACCTGCTGTATCGCTCTGATGAAATGCGGTCCAAGCAGTTCGCCTCGAACGTCGACCAATTGCTGATCGTGATTGCCGTGCAGCCCACGTTTTCAGACGACCTGACCGGCCGCGCGCTGGCCGGCGCCTGGAGCGCCGGCATCTCGCCGCTGATCGTGTTGAACAAGACCGACCTGGTGGATGAATTGCCCGCCGCGCGAGCGCGTCTGGCGCCGATCGCCGCCTTGGGCGTGCCCGTCATCGAACTCAGCGCGCTGGAACCCGATAACGTCCACACGCTGCTGGCCCCGCGTTTGGCCGGCCGCACCAACCTGCTGCTGGGCCAAAGCGGCATGGGCAAATCGACGCTGCTGAACGCGCTGATCCCCGATGCGCGCGCAGCCACCCGCGAACATTCGACGGCGCTGGACATGGGCAAGCACACCACGACCAGCACGCGCTTGTATCACCTGCCCGAGCCAGGGGGCGACCTGATCGATTCCCCGGGGTTCCAGGCGTTCGGCTTGCAGCACCTGACCCGCGACGACATCATTCGCGGCTTCCCGGAATTCACCAAGCCGATTGAGCAATGCCGCTTCTACAACTGCACGCACCGGCAAGAGCCGGGCTGCGGTGTGGTGGCCGCGTTGGAGTCGGGGCAGATCAATCCGCTGCGGTATGCGCTGTATCAGCGCATCCTGGAAGAGAACCTGGCGGGGCAGCAGCGGTATTGAACGCGTGCCTGTCTCCCCGCCCGCACGCAGAATGCGCGCGGGTATTCAACACGGGGATCAGCGCGGCGCCAGGCCGTGACGCAGCAGGTGATAGAGGTTGCGCAACATGCCGGCGGTTGCGCCCCAGATGAAATGCTTGCCGTAAGGCATGCCGTAATAGTTGCGCACGCGGCCATCATCCAGCCGCGCTTCGTACAAGCGATGGTTGGCCGGGTCCATCAAGAAGGACAACGGCACCTCGAACACCTCGGCCACTTCGAACGCGTCGGGCGCCAAGTCAAACCCCGGCCTTACCAACGACACCACCGGAATGATGGAAAAGCCTGTCGCCGTCAGGTAGGGCGGCATGCTGCCCAGCACCTCCACGAAGTTGGCGGGCAGACCGGTTTCTTCTTGGGCTTCGCGTAGCGCGGCATCGACGGGCGTGGGGTCGCTGACTTCAATGCGGCCGCCGGGAAAGCTGATCTGCCCCGCGTGGTCATGCAGGTGCGCCGCGCGCTGCGTCAGCATGATGTGGACGCCGTTATCGCGCGTGACCAGCGGAATCAGCACGGCGGCCGGCACTGGCGTGCCTTCGCGTCCGGGATAGCGCAGATCGTTGTCGCGTGAAAGCTCCAGCGTCCAGGTGGACGGCTGGGTCAGCGTGCCCCGCAAAGAATCCGGGGTCAACAGACTGGCAGGCACGGCCGGCAGAGAATCGTTGGCCACTACCCACGGTTGCGTCGCCGGATCGAAGCCGGGGCGCACGAGCGGCCGTCGGGGCCGCGCGGAATACGAGGAATCAGACATACGGCTTTGCAAAAAGAAAAAGGCACCCTCGCAGGTGCCTTTTTAACCCGGAAACCTGTGCCGGACGGAAACGCTGAATGGCGCGAACGTCCGACACTGGTAGGGCCGTGTGCCGATAAGCGATCAAGCCGCCGAGGCTTGCTTGCTGACCAGCTTTTCCTTGATACGTGCCGACTTGCCCGAGCGGTTGCGCAGGTAGTACAGCTTGGCGCGGCGCACGTCGCCGCGGCGCTTGACTTCGATGCCGGCGATTTGCGGCGAGTACAGCTGGAACGTACGTTCCACGGCTTCACCCGACGAAATCTTGCGCACGGTGAACGCGGAGTTCAGGCCGCGGTTGCGCTTGGCGATGACAACGCCTTCGAAAGCCTGCACGCGCTTGCGGGTGCCTTCAACGACGTTCACGCTCACGATGACGGTGTCACCAGGAGCAAATTCAGGCTTGGCTTGACCGCCGGTCAGACGGGCAATTTCTTCCTGTTCCAGGATAGCGATGAGGTTCATTAGAACTCCTAGATCATCATGTCTTTGCGGGCTAAAACTTTTGCCGATCGATGTTGTTGCTGATGCCGCAAGCAGAGGATGAGATTTGGCAAACCAATGATTCTACACCAAAAATTCCGTTAGGCGTCGGGTAGAATGGCGACCTTCCTGCGGCTTTGCTGTACTCTTGCCGCTTCTGTAACAAACACGTCATCTGACGCTGTTCCCCCATGTCGTATACGTCCCTGTTATTGGTCGTCCTGGCGGCGATGGCCCACGCAACGTGGAATCTGCTCGCCAAGCGCGCGGCCATGGTGGGCGCTCCCTTCGTCTTCGCCTATGGCCTGTGCGCCTCGGTGCTCTACGCGCCCTGGGTGATCTGGGTGTTGCTGCACGACGGCATGACGTGGACCTGGCCCATCGTGGGCGCCATCCTGACCTCCAGCCTGTTGCATCTGGGCTACAGCCTGTGCCTGCAACGCGGATACCAGGTGGCGGATCTGTCGGTGGTGTATCCCATTGCTCGCGGGACCGGCCCCCTGCTTTCCACCACGGGCGCTTTTCTGCTGCTGGGCGAACCCGCCACCAGCACCGGCATCATCGGCATGCTGTGCGTGGTGATCGGCGTGCTGCTGATTGCTACCCAAGGGCGGCTGGCCATCTTCAAGCAGGCGCAGGCCTGGGTCGGTGTGCGCTGGGGGGTGGTGATTGGCCTGTTCATTGCGGCCTACACCGTGGTGGACGCCTATGGCGTCAAGGTGCTGCTGATCAGCCCCGTGCTATTCGACTGGTTTACCTGTGTCACCCGCACCACGATGATGACGCCTCACATGCTGAGCCGGCGCGCTCAAGCCTGGGAGTCCATGCGCGGACACTGGCATCTGGCGCTGGCGGTTGGGCTGCTATCGCCGTTGGGCTACATCCTGGTGCTGTACGCCTTGCGCAACGGTGCACCGCTGAGTCTGGTGGCCCCTGCCCGCGAGATGTCCATGATGTTGGGCACCCTGGCCGGCATGTTCCTGCTGCGCGAAAAGGTCGGACCGGGCCGCTTGGCCGGCTGCGTGTCGATCCTGATCGGCGTCGTGCTGCTGGGTTCCAGCTGAAAAACGGCCGGCCTCAGAACCCTGCGGCCGCGCCCAGCCACATCAAGCCGGGGATAATCGCCCCCCAGGCCAACACCATCACCACATCCAGCACCATGGCTTTCATGGTGACCTGGGACGTCACGGGTTCCACCGTGGCGTTACCCAGGCTGCGCTCGCGCACGGCGGTTGCGGCGGGCTGGCTGGGCGAAGCCGGTGCGGCCACCCAGCCAGCGGTATCCGCTACGGGCCGAGCCACCGGCACCGGCATCGGCACCGGCATACCGACGGAAACATTGGCTGCTTGGCCTGACAGCGCCCCCTCTTCCACCGGCGCGGGCGGGAAAGGCCAGCGTGCGGGCCGCGTGCTTGAGCGTACGCGCTGACGCGGCTCGGCGTCTGCCGACGTGTTCCAGGGCATGGCCAGACCGGCCAGCTTGGCGCACACGGCGCGGGCGCGATAGGCGCCGCGACGCAGCGGGTTCAGCGTCACGACGAGCTCGTCCGACAAAACGGAAATATCAGCGGTGTTCATAGGAACTCCTTGGAGAAACGATTCCATGCCGCCGCAGCGGCCGACGCGGCGGCAAGCCGCGATCAGTCAAACAACGACAACTGCCCGGCCGCCAATGCACGCAATTGGCGGGCACCGCGGCCAACCGCGCCGCTCACGGCAGGCAGGCCATCAGAAAGGGGGACCCCTGAAGACGCTTGCGCGCCAACCGGGGATAGGAAATCGGTAGCTTGGGCTGCGGTGAACAGCGACGGCGTGGCGTTAGCCGCCAGCGGCGGCTGGAAAAGATCACAGTCCAGCGCCAGGCGGTGGCGGTTCAGCCCCAGCTTGCGCGTGGCGACGGTGAAACGCTGGCGCAGCAAATCGGCCCAGATGCCGGTGCCGCGCATGCGGGAACCGAAGTTGGGATCGTTGCGGCGGCCATTGCGCAGGTCTTCAATGCGGTGCAACACGCGCTGGGCGCGGTCGGGGTAATGGGTGTTGAGCCAGTCTTCGAACAGGGTCTTGACCTCCCAGGGCAGGCGCAAGACGGTGTAGCTGGCGTAATGCGCACCGGCCGCCTTGGATTCCTGGAGGATGTGTTCCATGGACTCGTCGTTGATGAACGGGATGACCGGCGCCACCAGCACGCCCACCGGCACGCCGGCGTCGGTGAGACTGCGCACGGCCTCCAGGCGGCGCCAGGGCGCGGCGGCGCGCGGCTCCAGCGTGCGCGCCATGCCGGCGTCCAGCGTGGTGATGCTCATGTAGACCACCACCAGCTTCTGTTCGGCCAATGCCGCCAACAGATCAAGGTCGCGGGCGACCAGCGCGTTCTTCGTGACGATCGTGAGCGGATGCCGGGTTTCCAGCATCAGCTCGAGCATGCCCCGAGTCAGCCGCCAATCGCGTTCAATCGGCTGGTAAGCATCCGTGGCCGACCCGATGTTGATGGGCGACGGTTTGTAGCCCGGCTTCCCGAGTTCAGCCCGCAGCGCTTCCACGGCATTGGCTTTGGCGACCAGCCGGGTTTCGAAGTCGAGCCCGGGCGACATGCCCAGGTAGGAATGGGTCGGACGGGCGTAGCAATACACGCAGCCGTGCTCGCAGCCCCGGTACGGATTGACGGCGACATCAAAGGGAATATCGGGCGAATCGTTGCGCGACAGCATCTTGCGCGCTTCTTCCGCCGTGACGGTGGTCTTGGGGGCGGGCGGCGCAAGGCGGGTGTCGGGCAGGATCGGGATGATGGCCGAACCAGAACGCGAGCCAGCGCGCGCGTTGCCCGCCTCGGAACCCTGATCGGGGAAATCAGAAGGAAATTCGGAGAGGGGTTCGGCCGGGCAGTCGGCCGGGCAGTCAGACGGGAAATCAGACGGGAAAGTATCAGGGACGGATTCAACAAAATCCGCCGGCAGACCTGACGAGGACCAGCCATCGTCGACCTGCACGCGGTCATCGCGCTGAAAGCGATGCCGAACATTAGTAACCGCACCCCGACCGCGCAAGGCGGCGGGGGCGGCAGCCGGGGACCCAGAACCGGCGGGAAAAGAATGATCGGTGCGTGCCATAAAAACTACTGTACAAAAACACAGTGGTTTTGACAAGCACCAAAAGCCTTTTCGTAAGACAGCCCAACTTTACCGCAAGACGCGGACGCCGTCTGAACAAATCGATTTCATCAGGCGATATTGCCCGGAGAGCCGCACCAGCATTGAGTTTGGATGAAATACAACACCAAAAATCCAGGCCGGATTTTGTTGTTTTCCGGCCCATCCCCGGCTTATCGCAACATGCCCGCGGCAGCCGTCTGGTGCGTCGCCTCGTCGATCAAAATAAAGGCCCCGGTGGCAGGCACATCGGCATAGCGATCCACCGCCAATGCCTCGCGCGTGGTGAACGTCACGCGGCCGATATCGTTCATGCGCAACGTGCCTTCGGTGTTCTCCACTTCCTGCAATTCATGGATGTCACGATGCGACAACACCGCACGAATCTTCGCCGACGTGAGCCGCGTGCCCGACTTCAACAGATACTTGCGCGCCGGGTTCAACGCTTGCGAATCGAGCCAGCACAACTCGGCTTCGAACTCGCGCGTGACTTGCGCGGGTGCGGCGGTATGCACGATGACATCACCGCGCGACACATCCACATCACGGTCCAACACCAGCGTGACCGAATCACCCGCCACCGCTTCATCCAGCACGCGATCAAAGACTCGCACTTCCCGCACCACCGCGCTTACCCCCGACGGTTGCACGGTGATGGCGTCGCCCGGACGCAGCACGCCGCTTGCCACGCGGCCGGCATAACCGCGGAAGTCTTCCTTGCGGTCGCCATCATGGCGCGCCACCCATTGCACCGGGAAGCGCAGCGGCAACGCGCGGCCGTCGCTAGCCAGGTCCAGCGATTCCAGCAGCGCCAGCAAGGGCTGGCCTTCGTACCACGGCGTCTTCGGCGACAGCGTGACGACGTTGTCACCATTCAACGCCGACAAGGGCAGCGCATCGAAGTGTTCGATGCCCAGCTTGCCCGCCAGATCCGCATACGCATCGCGGATGCGTTCGAAGACGGCGCGGTCCCAATCGACCAGATCCATCTTGTTGACCGCGACCACAATGTGGCGAATGCCCAGCAAGCGCGCGATGGTGCTGTGCCGCTTGGTCTGCGCCAACAGCTTGCCGTCGGCCGCACGCGTGGCGTCGATGAGGATGACGGCCACGTCCGCCGTCGATGCGCCCGTAACCATGTTGCGCGTGTACTGCTCGTGCCCCGGCGCGTCGGCAATGATGAATTTGCGCGCGGGCGTCGAGAAGTAGCGATAGGCCACATCAATGGTGATGCCCTGCTCGCGCTCGGCTTCCAGGCCGTCGGTCAGCAGCGAAAAATCAATGCCGTCGCCCGCCACCCGCTTGTGCTTGGCGCGCGAGATCGCGTCCAGCTGATCCGCGAACACGCCCTTGCTGTCGTACAGCAGGCGGCCGATCAGCGTGGACTTGCCGTCGTCGACGGAACCCGCCGTGATCAGGCGCAGCACGCCCGTGCCGGCGCCGGAAAGGAAAGAATCATTCAGTGCGTTCATGTGCGTCCCCTGCCGCCGGCCGCAGCCGGCGTATCGTGCATTCAGAAATAGCCTTCCTTCTTGCGGCGCTCCATCGAGGCCTCGGAAGTCTGGTCGTCCATGCGCGTGGCGCCGCGCTCGGTGATATCCGTCACGGCCGTCTCGGCGATGATGGCGTAGGTGTCGGCGGCGTCAGACGCCACCGGGCAGGTGCAGGAAATATCGCCCACCGTGCGGAAACGCACCGGCAGGCGCTCGACCTGCTCGCCCTCTTGCGGCGGCGTCAAACGCGTCACCGGCACCAGCAGGCCCTTGCGGCGCACCACCTCGCGCTCGTGGCTGTAGTAGATCGACGGCAGCGCCAGCTGTTCGCGCTGGATGTATTGCCAGACGTCCAGCTCCGTCCAGTTCGAAATGGGGAACACGCGCATGTTCTCGCCGCGATGCACGCGGGTGTTGAACAGGTTCCACAGTTCCGGGCGCTGCGCCTTCGGGTCCCATTGGCCGAATTCGTCGCGGAAGGAAAAGATGCGTTCCTTGGCGCGCGCCTTTTCCTCATCGCGGCGCGCGCCGCCTATGCAGGCGTCAAAGCCGAATTCTTCGATCGCCTCAAGCAAGGTGACGGCTTGCGCCGCGTTGCGCGAATCGGTCTCGCGGCGCAGCACCACGCTGCCGCGCTTGATCGAATCTTCCACGCTGCGCACGATCAGGGTTTCGCCCAGTTCGGCCGCGCGCTGGTCGCGGAACGCAATCACTTCATCGAAGTTGTGACCCGTATCGATGTGCATGAGCGGGAACGGAAAGCGTCCCGGACGAAAGGCCTTTTCAGCCAGGCGCAGCAGCACCACGGAATCTTTGCCGCCCGAGAACAGCAGCACGGGCTTTTCGCTTTCAGCGGCCACCTCGCGCAAGATGAATATCGCTTCCGATTCCAGCCAATCCAGGTGGCTGCGTTGGATCACAGCAGACATAGGTATTCCCCTAAAACAGATTTCGAATTCATGGACGGCGTCAATCGCCGCGCGTCACAACACTGATGACCCGGTTGCCCGCATGCAGGCCGCATTCCTTGGAGTCCGACGACTCCCACCACCAGCGCCCCGCCCGCAGGTCTTCGCCGGGGCGGATCGCGCGCGTACAGGGTTCGCATCCGATGGACGGGTAGCCCTGGTCGTGCAGCGGGTTGTACGGAATGCCCAGCGCCCGGATCAGATTCCAGACGTCGTCTTCGCTCCACTCGGCCAGCGGGTTGAATTTGTAGAGGCCAAACGTGGCGTCTTGCTCTTCCAGCGGCAGTTCGCCGCGCGTGGTGGATTGCTGACGGCGCTGGCCGGTTATCCACGCGCCGCGTCCGGCCAGCGCGCGCTTGAGCGGCTCGACCTTGCGGATCTGGCAACAGGCTTTGCGCAAGTCCACGCTTTCGTAGAAGGCGTAGGCGCCGTGCGCCGCCACGTGTTGTTCGACGGCGGACGCATCAGGGCGGTAAACCGTCACGTCACGCCCGTAACGCGCGCGCACGGCGTCCAGCACGCCCAGCGTTTCGGCATGCAGGCGCCCGGTATCCAGCGTAAACACTTCCAGGTCCAGGCCCGATTCGTAGATGGCGTGCGTCAGCACCATGTCTTCGGCCGCCAGCGACGACGCCAGGGCGGCGTCCGGATAGCGGCGCTGGACTTGCGTCAGGCGCTCGACCAGCTCGCGCCAGCGTTGGGCCAACGCGGGTTCGAGCCTGGCGGAAAGATCAGCGGAAGGCAGGGACACGGTCGTCATGGCTGCACCGCAAAAATACGGGCGCGTCGGGGACGCGCCAACAAGGTTTCGCCATCGCGCAGATTCAGCTCCCGGTACTGGTACTCGGGCACTTCGGCTTCGATGATGGCGTCGGAATCCTGACGGGTCAGTTCCAGATACGCGCTGGGCCCGGCCAGATACGCATGCGCCAGCCGCACCGGTATCCCCTCGCCGCCCGCGCGATACCGTTCGATGTCGAACTCGTGCGGGCGCACATAGGCGGTGGCGCGCTGCGCATCGGCTTGCGCCAGGTCAGGCGCGGGCAGCGACAACCCCGCGCCTTCCCAAACGCCGCGCGTCGCCACACCCTGCAATTGGTTCACATCGCCCAGGAAGCCATAGACGAACGGCGTGGCCGGCCCTTCCCAGACTTCGCGCGGCGTACCCACTTGCTCGATACGGCCGGCGTTCATCAGCACCACGCGGTCGGACACTTCCAGCGCTTCTTCCTGGTCATGCGTGACGAACACGCTGGCCACGTTCAGCTCATCATGCAGCCGGCGCAGCCAACGCCGCAGTTCCTTGCGCACCTTGGCGTCCAGCGCGCCGAACGGCTCGTCCAGCAGCAGCACGCGCGGCTCAACGGCCAGCGCGCGGGCCAGCGCAATGCGTTGGCGCTGGCCGCCCGACAGCTGCGCCGGGTAGCGGTCGGCCAGCCAGTCCAATTGCACCAGCGTCAACAGCTCATGCACCTTGCGCTTGATCTGGTCTTCGGACGGGCGCTGCGAACGATGCTTCACACGCAGGCCGAAGGCCACGTTCTCGAACACCGTCATGTGCTTGAACAGCGCATAGTGCTGGAACACGAACCCCACCTGACGCTGGCGCACGTCCACCGCGGTGGCGTCTTCGCCCGCGAACAGCACGCTGCCGGCATCCGGCGCTTCAAGACCCGCGATGATGCGCAGCAGCGTCGTCTTGCCACAGCCCGACGGCCCCAGCAGCGCCACCAGCTCGCCGGTTTCGATGTGCAGCGATACGTCATTCAGCGCCCGGAACTGGCCGAACTGCTTGGATAGATTACGAACTTCGATACTCATGCTTGTCTCCGTCTGAACCGGGCGCGTCAGGCGACGGCCGGTTTGAGGGTTGGCGCCGGTTGGCCGGGGTATTCGACCGGCAGGTCGGCCGCCCGCAGGAAGCGCGCGTTGCGCCACTCGACTACGTTCTTCGCCACCAGCGTCACCAGCGCCAGCAAGGCCAGCAGCGATGCCACGGCAAACGCCGCGGAGTACTGGTATTCGTTGTAGAGAATCTCGACGTGCAGCGTCATCGTGTTGGTCAGGCCCCGGACTTGCCCAGACACGACCGACACCGCGCCGAATTCGCCCATGGCCCGCGCATTGCACAGGATGGCGCCGTACAGCAGGCCCCACTTGATGTTCGGCAGCGTCACGCGCCAGAAAATCTGCCAGCCGCTGGCGCCCAGTGTCAGCGCGGCCTGCTCTTCTTCGCTGCCCTGCGCCTGCATCAGCGGAATCAATTCACGCGCCACAAACGGAAAGGTGACAAAGAGCGTGGCCAGGATGATTCCCGGCACGGCGTAGACGATCTTGATGTCGTGGGCCTGTAACCAGCCGCCCAGCCAGCCTTGCGTGCCGAACAGCAAAATAAACACCAGCCCGGCCACCACCGGCGACACCGAGAACGGCAGATCAATCAAGGTGATCAGGAATTGCTTGCCGCGAAACTGGAACTTGGTGATGGCCCACGCGGCCGCCACGCCGAACACCAGGTTCACCGGCAGCGCAATCGCCGCCACCAGCAACGTGAGCTTGATGGCGGACCACGCGTCCGGCTCGACGATGGCGTCCAGATACAGCTTCCAGCCTTTCTTGAATGCCTCGGCGAAAACGGCAGCCAGCGGCACCAGCAGAAACAGCGTCAAAAACGCCAGCGCGATAAACAGCAGAATGCCGCGCACCCAGCGCGGCTCGGTCAGATGGGCCGGACGATCCGATGCGCTCATGCGAGCCTCCCCAGGTTGCGGCGCGCCTGCCAGCCTTGCAGCAGGTTGATGACCAGCAGCAGCACGAACGACAACACCAGCATTACGGTAGCGATGGCGGCAGCGCCGGCGTAGTCGAACTGTTCAAGCTTGGAAATGATCAGCAGCGGCGTGATCTCGGACACCATGGGCATGTTGCCGGCGATGAACACCACCGAGCCGTACTCGCCCACCGCGCGCGCAAACGCCAGCGCAAAACCCGTCATCAGCGCTGGCGTGATGGTGGGCAGCAAGACGCGGCGAATGGTCTGCCAGCGGCTTGCGCCCAGGCTGGCCGCGGCTTCTTCGATTTCGCGTTCCACGTCTTCCAGCACCGGCTGCACGGTGCGCACCACAAACGGCACGCCGATAAAGATCAGCGCAATCACAATGCCCAGCGGCGTGAACGCGACCTTCAGGCCAAACCATTCAGACAGCGGCCCGCCCAGCCAGCCCTTTTCGGAATACAGCGCGGTCAGCGCAATGCCAGCCACCGCCGTCGGCAGGGCGAACGGCAAGTCCACCAGCGCGTCCAGAATCTTCTTGCCGGGAAAGCGATAGCGCACCAGCACCCAGGCCACAACCGTGCCGAACACCAGATTCACCAGCGCCGCAATTAGCGATGCGCCGAACGTCAGCTGATAAGACGCCATCACCCGAGGCGCCGTCACGGCGTCCCAGAACCCTTGCCAGCCCAGTTCTGCGCTCTTGATGGGCAAGGCTGCCAGGGGGATCAACACGAGCACGCTCAGATACAGCACCGCGTAACCCATGGAAATGCCGAATCCGGGCAGCACGCCCGGGCTGTTGCGCCGAACGGCAAAAGGCGCTTGCGCGCCGTTTGCCGCCGGGTTCGAGGCAGTCGTCATAGCCGTCGTCCGATCGTCGTCTGATTATTTCTTTTGCGGCAGGTAAATCTGGTCGAAGGTGCCGCCATCACTGAAGTGATCTTTCTGCGCCTTGCGCCAGCCGCCGAAGATCTTGTCGTCGATGGTGACGAGCTTGACCTTGGGGAACTTGCTTTCGTACTTAGCGGCGACCGTCTTGTCGATGGGCCGGTAATAGTTCTTCGCAATGATTTCCTGCGCGGCAGGCGTGTACAGGAATTCCAGATAGGCCTGCGCGGCGGCGCGGGTGCCCTTCTTGTCGACGATCTTGTCGACGATGGCCACCGGCGGTTCGGCCAGGATGGACAGCGACGGCACCACGATGTCGAACTTGTCCGGACCCAGCTCTTCCAAGGCCAGAAAGGCTTCGTTTTCCCAGGCCAGCAGCACGTCGCCCACCCCGCGTTCGACGAAGGTGGTGGTGGCGCCGCGTGCGCCCGTATCCAGCACCGGCACATGCTTGAGCAGGTCGCCGACATACGCGCGGGCCTTCTCTTCGCTGCCGCCGTTCTTCTCCAGCGCATAGGCCCAGGCGGCCAGGTAATTCCAGCGCGCGCCGCCCGAAGTCTTCGGGTTCGGGGTGATGACTTGCACGCCGTCTTTCACCAGGTCGTCCCAGTCCTTGATGGCCTTGGGGTTGCCCTTGCGCACCAGGAACACGATGGTGGAGGTATAGGGCGAGCTGTTCTGCGGCAAACGGGTCTGCCAGTTCTCGGGCACCAGGCCGCGGTCGGCGATGGCGTCGATGTCATAGGCCAGCGCCAGCGTCACCACGTCGGCTTCCAGCCCGTCGATGACCGAACGCGCCTGGCGGCCGGAACCGCCGTGGGATTGGCGGATCGTCAGGTCGACGTTGGCCTTTTCCTTGTACTGCTTGATGAAGGCGTCATCGATGGCGCGATAGAGCTCGCGCGTCGGGTCGTAGGACACGTTCAGCAAGGTCTGCTTTTGCTGCGCGTGGGCCGGGGCGATCGCCGCCAGCGAAACTGTCACCGCCGCGAACGCGGCCAACCAACCGGCTTTCCTGAACGACATCCTTTGCTCCCTGTATTTGGCAATGTGGAAGCAAGTGTGCTGGCTGGACATTCTGAACGGAACGAATCATTTTTTGATTGCTCATCGCCTCCAGGCATATAGGACAAGTCGTACGCATAAAAAAAACCACCGCGTTTCCCTATGAGAAAGGCGGTGGTTCGGGCGGCTGAACGCCGCATTCGGATGGAGGTTGCTACCCCCCAAATTCCGAATTTACTTATTCGGTTGAGGCGTAATGCGCAGGTACGGGCGCACGGCCTTGTAACCCTTGGGGAACTTCTGCTTGATCACGGCTTCGTCTTGCAGGGACGGAACGATGATCACATCGTCGCCATCTTCCCAGTTGACCGGCGTGGCCACGCTGTGGCTATCGGTCAGTTGCAGCGAATCGATAACGCGCAGGATCTCGTTGAAGTTACGGCCCGTGCTGGCCGGATACGTGATGATCAGGCGCACCTTCTTGTTCGGATCGATGATGAACACCGAACGCACCGTCAGGGTGGCGTTGGCGTTCGGGTGGATCATGTCGTAGAGCTCGGAAACCTTGCGGTCCTTGTCGGCCAGGATCGGGAAGTTGACCTTGGTCGATTGCGTGTCGTTGATGTCTTCGATCCACTTGGAGTGGGAATCGGCGCCGTCCACCGACAAGGCCAGCACCTTCACGTTGCGCTTGGCGAACTCGTCCGCCAGCTTGGCCGTGTAGCCCAATTCGGTCGTGCACACCGGCGTGAAATCGGCCGGGTGCGAAAACAGCACCCCCCAGCTATTGCCCAGATATTCGTGGAAGCGGATGGGGCCGGCCGAGGATTCCTGTTCGAAATCGGGGGCGGTATCGCCCAGACGTAGATGACTCATGGTGTCTCCTATGCAGATGCAGTTGAGAGTGGCTCGTGTGAAACGATTCTTCCATCAAACCTTCGGTGGAGGAAATACGCAAGCCATATAACCTTATGCAATATCTGAAGCCGCTCCGCAAGCGTCTGCAACGACGCCGGCACGCACCGCGGCAGACAGCGACAATGCGCGCGGCAGGATGTGCGCGGCATAGAACAATCCGGTTGCGATCTTTGACGAATGGAACGGGTCGGTGGACCCCGCGGCAAGGTGCTTGCGGCAAGCCAGCACCGCGCGCGCCATCTGCCAGCCGCCATGCACCACGCCCGCCAGCATCAGGTACGGCACGCTGCTGGAATACACGGCCCGCACGTTTGCGGCCGACTGCTCAAGAATGAAACCCACGCCGGCTTCATAGGCCTGAATGGCGCTGTCCAGGTTGTCGCGCAACAGGCGCAGCGCATCGCGTTCGTTCGCCGCCGCCCGGGTCGATTCCGCTTCCACCGCACGCAACGTTTCGCGCATCGCCGCGATGGCCGCATAGGCGGTGGCGCCGCCGTCACGCTGCGTCTTGCGGCCGACCAGATCATTGGCCTGGATGGCGGTGGTGCCTTCGTAGATGGGAAGAATGCGCGCATCGCGGTAGAACTGGGCCGCGCCCGTTTCCTCAATGAAGCCCATGCCGCCGTGCACCTGAATGCCCAGCGAGGCCACTTCCACGGCCATTTCGGTGGAATAGCCCTTCACCACCGGCACCATGTATTCGTAAAACGCGCGGTTGCGTGAACGCTGTTCCGGGTCAGGGTGATGCGTGCCCTTGTCGTGCGCAGCGGCCGTCACGTAGGACACCGCGCGCGCCGCTTCCGTCAGCGCCTTCATCGTCAACAGCATGCGCTGCACATCGGGGTGGCGCACGATGGCCACCGGCCCCGGCGACCCTTCCACCGCGCGGCCCTGCACGCGTTCGCGCGCATAGGCCAGCGCATGCTGATACGCGCGTTCGGATACGCCGATGCCCTGCTGCCCCACGGAGTAACGCGCCGCGTTCATCATGATGAACATGTATTCCAGGCCGCGGTTCAGCTCGCCCACCTGATAGCCCACCGCGCCTTCGCCGACATCGCCCTTGCCCGACCCGTACAGCAGCTCGGCGGTGGGGCTGCCATGGATGCCCAGCTTATGTTCCAGCGATGCGCACCACACGTCGTTGCGCTTGCCCAGGCTGCCGTCGGCGTTGACCAGGAACTTCGGCACGATAAAGAGCGAGATGCCCTTCACACCGGCCGGCGCATCCGGCGTGCGGGCCAACACCAGGTGGATGATGTTCTCGGCCAGGTCGTGTTCGCCAAACGTGATGAAGATCTTCTGCCCGAACAGGCGGAACGTGCCGTCGTCCTGGCGCACCGCGCGCGTGGCGACCTGGGCCAGATCGGACCCCGCCTGCGGCTCGGTCAGGTTCATGGTGCCCGTCCATTTGCCGGCGATCAGGTTCGGCACATATTGCTTGCGCTGCGCTTCCGACCCCACCGTCAGCACGGCTTCGATCACGCCGTCCGTCAGCATCGGGCACAAGGAAAACGCCAGGCTGGCCGCCTGGATATTTTCACCTGGCGCTGCCGCCACCAGCTTCGGCAGCCCTTGTCCGCCCCACATCTGCGGATGCTGCAAGCCCTGCCAGCCGCCTGCCGCATAGTCCTTGAACCCCTGGGCGTAGCCGGGCGTGGTCGTGACCTGCCCATCTTTCCAGACGGGCGGCTGCGTATCGCCTGGCACGTTCAGGGGCGCCACGGCCTGCTCAACAAAGTGGCCGTTCTCGTCCAGGATGGCGTCCACCAGGTCGGGCGTTATCTCTTCAAACCCGGGCAATTTCAAAATGGCGTCCAGGCCGGCAAGCTCTTTCAGCGCGAAGCGGAAATCCTGTAGCGGGGTGACATAGGGCATTGCGTCTCCGTGGGCAAATGACAGCGAGGCGCCGGGCGCCTCGTGTCTACTGCGATTCTTGATGTGTGCGGTTTAACTCAGATGGTACGCCAATGACACAATGATCGGCCCCAGCACCGGCAGCAACACGTTGGCGATCGCGTAGGTGACGGTGTAACCCAATAGCGGCACGGAGCTGCCGCTGGCATTCAGGATGGCGCTGATGGCGGGGGTGCTGACGTGCTGGCCGGCAATGGCGCCCACGAGCAAGGGCCCTTCAATCTTCAGGATCTTGTGGCCCACCCATAGCGACAGGCAGGCAGGCCCCAGCGACACCAGCAAGCCAATCAACGGCAGCACGGCGCCGTGCTCACGGATCAGCGACACCGCCTCCGGCCCCGCCGACAATCCCACGCAGGCCACAAATACCGCCAGCCCCAGGTCTTTCAGCAACTGCACGGCATGGCCGGGTATATGCCCCAGCGCAGGCCGCTTGGCGTTGATCCAGCCGCAGACGAGCCCGCTGACCAGCGCCCCGCCGCCACTGCCCAGCGAGACCGGAATGCCCCACATGCGCGCGCTCAGGCTGCCGATCATCAGCCCGGCAAGAATGCCGAAGGCCAGAAACACCAGGTCGGTGATGCCGCTGCGGCGCAGCTCGTTACCCAGCGCCGCGCCGGCTTCCGACAATTCGGGTTCGGCGCCCACCAGCGTGACCAGATCGCCATACTGCACGACGGTGGCCGGCGTCAGCGGCAACACATGGCCGGAACGCATGATGGATTGCACGAACACGCCGCGCGCCCGGCGCGCGCCGGGCCGCTTGGACAGCTCGCCCACCGTGTGTCCGTTGATGGTCTTCTTGTTAACGATTACCGCCAGCTCGCTCAGTTGAAGGTCATCCACATGGCCTTCAGGCAGCTGGATTTCGGGGCCGACGACCGCCCCCGCGCGCAGCGCGAACCGGCGCAAGCCCAGCACCACGACGATGTCGCCCGTCTTCAGCGTGTCTTCGGGCGTGGCGTCCACCCCTTCGCCATTGCGCAGGATACGGCTGATCACCGTGCGTCCGCCCAATTGCGCTTCAACGTCGCCCACGCGCATGCCATCGGCGTCCTTAACCACATGGGCGCGCCCGACCAGGCGGGGCAACGTCGGCAGGTTGGCTTCTTCGTTATCGCCCGATGCGACGCCCAGCTTCTCTTCCAACGCTTTGGACGCCTCGCGCAAGTTGATGCGCAACAGCGCAGGCGCGACCTGGCTGGTGAAGAACACGATGCTGATCAGGCCCACCAGATAGGTCAGCGTGTAGGCCGTGGCGATGTTGGCTTCCATGCGCTGCACTTCCGCGTCGGCCAGCCCCAGATGCTTGAGCGCTTCGGCCGCCGTGCCCACCACCGCCGATTCCGTCGCCGCCCCCGCCGCCAGCCCCGCTGCCGTGCCGGCATCCAGGCCAAACAGCGACACGGCGGCCAGCACAATGGTCAGCACCAGCAGCGCCTCGATGATGGGCAGGGCGATGTAGCGCAGGCTGGAACGGTTCAGGTTGGCGAAGAACTGCGGGCCGCCGGAGTAGCCCATGGCAAAGATGAACAGGGCGAACGCAACCTCTTTCAAGTCGCCGCGCATCTGGCAGCCCGTCTGGCCGATCAGCAGGGCGACGATGAGGGTTCCGCACACCCCGCCCAGCTGAATCGGCCCGACCTTGAGCTTGCCGATCAGGTATCCCAAACCCACCGTCACGAACAACACGGCGATGGGGACGCTATTGAAAAACCCGACTGAGCACGTCATGAGGTCATGTCGCCCTGTGGTTGCCTGCGTCTGCTAGCGTGCGGCCGCCTTCTTGGCCGACTTGGCGGCGGTATCCGCCTTCTTGACGGCTTTCTTCACCGCCGTCTTGGCGACCTTCTTCGCCGCCTTCTTGGCGACCTTCTTGGCGGCGCTGGCCTTGAGCGTCTGGCCCTTGCCTGCCGTCGGGCCAGAACGCACCAGCTCGGATGCCTTCCAGGCCTCGACATACTCGGTCGCGCACTCGACCATGAACTTGCCGATCTTGGCGTAGTCGCCGTCGTCCAGGTTGGCCAGCGAGATACGGATCGACCACGGCGGGCCGCCAAAGCCGCCGCCGTCCATCAGCACCACGCCCGACTTCTCGGCCAGGCGGAACAGGAAGTCCACCGGCTCGTAGTTGGTGGTCATGTACTTGCAGAAGGCGTCGCCGTAATTGACCTTGGCCCAGACCATGAAGTCCAGTTCCACGTAATACCAGCCACGCATCGGATCTTCGGGCGGCAGCGGAATGCCCAGCCCGCTCCACAGCGAATCGCGGCGTGCGCGCACGATCTGCATGGTCAGATGCTTGTAGGAATCCTTCAGGTCCAGCAGGTGGGACAACGCAAAAAAGCCCATCTGCACCTGCTGCGGCAACGACAGGCCGGCCGTGTGGTTCAGCGCCACGTTGCGGCTATCGGCCACCATGCGGTCAATGAACTTGAGCTTCTCGGGTTCCATCGTCATGGCGCCGTAGCGCTTGTTCAAACGCTGCTTCCACGATGCCGGCAGCTCAGCGATGCGGCGGTCCATCGTGTTCTTTTCGTGCGTGGCGATCACGCCCAGGCGCCAGCCCGTGCACCCGAAGTTCTTCGAGAACGAATACACGCAGATGGTGTTGTGCGGCACTTCGGCCATCAGCGAACGGAAGTTCGGCACAAAGGTGCCGTACACGTCATCGGTTACCAGCACCAGGTCAGGATTCTTGCGGATCAGACGCACGATCTGCTTCATCTCGACCGGGCTGAACGCCACCGACGGCGGGTTGCTGGGGTTCACCGTCACCGCGAGCTTGATCTTCGGATTCTCAAGCTTGGCGATTTCGGACGCCGGATAGTGCCAATCGTGCGTGCCATCGGCGCGCAAGCTGCTGGCATTGATGGCGACGATCTTGAACTGGAAGCGCTCAAGGTGGGCAATTTCGATATAGGGCGTGAACGTCGGCAGAAACAGCGCAATCGTATCGCCCTGCTTCAGCAAGCCGTTCTGCATCAGCGAGTCGAAGATGTAGCACATGGCGGCGGTGCCGCCTTCAACCGGGAACAGGTCGAACTTGCCCTTGGGCGGGCGGCCGTCGCACATTTCCTTGATCAGGTAGTCGTGCACGATCTGTTCGATGTGCACCAGTGCGCGCGGCGGCACGGGGTAGTTGTCGCCGATGATGCTGTCGGTCAGCTCATGAATCCATTCATCGGGGTCGAAGCTTTTGATCTTCACGCCGTACTCAAGCACGCCCACCAGGAAGTCGTAGCCGTCTTCGCCCTTGTGCTTGGACAGGAATTTGCGCAGGCGGTCGGCGCAGCCCTTCTTGGCCGGCATGCCCGCCAAGATGGAATCATCGCGCACGCGGCGCGCTTCCTTCATGGCGAACTGGCCCAGCAGGAAGAAGGCGTCGCGCGGCTCGGTGGCGATCCAGTTCGGATTGCCGCGGCCGGCGTTCAACATGGTCAAGGCAGCCGTGTGCTGATTTTCCTTGGCCAGCGTAATCAGATAATCCTTCAACTCAAAGGGAGACAACTGCTCCAGGTCGCGTTGACGCGAACGGGTGGTTTTCAAGGCCGAAGCCAGGTTGACGGTGACAGGCGCGGTGGAAGCCATTTTTCAGTACTCCTGATTTGCGTTGTGATTGGCGCTTGCCGGGGGCGGTGCGGATGTATCCGCGCCCCCGGTGTGCTGCCCGCAAGCCACAAGGCTTGCGGGGCGTCCCACTAGGTCATGAGCATGACTATGACAATCCCCCAGATGATGAGCAGGGTATTGCCGATCGCATAAGGCACCGTGTAGCCCAGGGCGGGCACCTGGCTTTTCGCCGTTTCGGTGATTTGGCCGATCGCAGCCGTGGTGGTGCGAGCGCCTGCGCAGACGCCCAGCACGATGGCCGGATGGAATTTGAAGACATATCGGGCGATGAACACGCCCAGAATCATCGGGACGCTGGTGGCGATGATGCCCGCCAGAAACAGCTTGGCGCCCAATTGTTGGAAGCCCTGAACGAAGCCCGGCCCGGACGTAATGCCGACCACGGCTACAAAGGCGGTCAGGCCGACAGAGGTCAGGAACCAGTGCACCGGTTCCGGCACGCGGCCGAAGGTGGGATGCACCGAGCGCAGATACCCGAAGATCAAGCCGGAAATCAGGGCGCCGCCAGAGGTCGACAAAGTAATGGGAATACCGCTGACCGTCAGCACCAGCGAGCCGAACAGGCCGCCCAGCAAGATGCCGAAACCCACAAACACCATGTCCGTCTGCTCGGTGGCGCGGTCCACATAACCCAGCTTGCTCACCACGCGTTCAACATCGCGCTTGGCGCCCAGGATGAACAGGCGGTCGCCGCGGTCCAGCTTCAAGCCCCAATTGACCGGCATCTCGTGGCCGCCGCGAACAACCTTGCGCAGGAACACGCCTCGGCCCAGCTGGCGCACGGTTTCGTTGTCGGCAAGTTCCTTGAGCGTCTTGCCGGCCACGTTTTTATTGGTCAGCACCACTTCGACGATTTCGGCAGGCAGATTGATCAGGTCGCGATCTTCGACCTCGCTGCCGATGATGCCTGACGCTTGCAGCACCAGCGCGTCATGGCGCCCGGTCACGCCCAGCACATCGCCGGCCTGGAGCACGGTGGTGGAGTCGTTATCGATGATCTGATCGCCGCGCCGGATGCGTTCGACAAACACGCGCGCATCGACAAACCTGGCTTCCAGTTCAGCTACCGTCTTGCCTGCGAATTCAGCGTGATCCAGCTTGTAGGCGCGCGCAATGAATTTGCGGTAACCGGACAGCTCCATGGAGTCGCTGCTGCCGGACATCTTGGCTTCGTATTCCTTGCACTCTTTGACGATGTCCACGCCCATCAGCTTCGGGCCCAACGAGGCCAGCAGCCAGGCGCTGCCGACGGTGCCGAAGATATAGCAAACCGCATACGCCACCGGGATGCTGTCGATCCATTGCTTTTTCGTTGCGGCATCCACACTCAGGCCATTGATGGTGTCTGTGGCCACGCCCATCACCGCGGAAATGGTTTGCGCGCCGGCCAGCAGCCCCGCGCCCGTGCCGGCGTCAAAGCCAAAGCCCACGGCGGTTGCCCAGGTGACCAGCAAGCAGATAACGCAAATGACGACCGCGAAGATAACCTGGGGAAGGCCATCGCTTTTCATGCCGCGGAAGAATTGTGGTCCGACGCCGTAGCCAAGACCGAAGAGGAACAGCAGGAAGAACACCTGCTTGAGAATGGGAGCGATCGTGATGTCGAGTTGTCCGACCAACACACCGACCAGCAAAGTACCTGTTACCGCGCCTAAATTAAAACCAAAAAGCTTTTTGGCTCCGATCCAATACCCTAAACCCAAGGTCAGGAAGATCGCTAATTCAGGGTACTTCCGCAATGTGTCAAAGAACCATTCCATCCCGAATCTCCTTCGTTCTGTACAGGCCGAGCACGTGCGCGAACAATCCCGATGCGCGCGGAACACATTATCAGAATCTTTCAGAAATTCAAAAGAAATACGACAGACGAATCTGATCGCCGCAAATAAACGGGCATAAAAAAACCCGTGGACATACCATCCACGGGCTTTTCAAACGACAGGAACAAGCGGCTTACAGCGCGCCAGTCAGTTCGGGCACAACCTGGAACAGATCACCCACCAAGCCATAATCGGCCACGCCGAAAATCGGGGCTTCGGGATCTTTGTTGATGGCCACAATGACCTTCGAATCCTTCATGCCGGCCAAGTGCTGGATCGCGCCCGAGATACCCACGGCCACGTACAGCTGCGGCGCAACAATCTTGCCCGTCTGGCCCACTTGCCAGTCGTTCGGCGCGTAGCCGGCGTCGACCGCAGCACGCGAAGCGCCCAGCGCCGCGCCCAGCTTGTCAGCCAGCGGGTCCAGGATCTTGAAGTTTTCGGCGCTGCCCAGACCGCGGCCGCCCGACACCACCACGCGCGCACCGGCCAGTTCAGGACGGTCGCTCTTGGCGACTTCGCGGCCCACGAACGTGGACTTGCCCGAATCGGCAACGGCGGCAACGTCTTCCACCGCAGCCGAACCGCCTTGCGCGGCGACGGCGTCAAAGCCCGTCGTACGCACGGTGATGACCTTCACGGCGTCGGCCGATTGCACGGTGGCAATGGCGTTACCCGCGTAAATCGGGCGCTGGAACGTATCGGCGGATTCCACACCGATGATGTCCGAGATCTGCGCCACGTCGAGCTTGGCCGCGACGCGGGGCGCCACGTTCTTGCCCGAGGCGGTAGCCGGGAACAGGATGTGGCTGTAGTTCGAGGCCACGGCCAGCACTTGGGCGGCGACGTTTTCAGCCAGGCCATCGGCAAGCTGCGGCGCGTCGGCCAAGAGGACCTTGGCGACACCGGCGGCGGCGGCGGCTTGGTCGGCCACGGCGCGCGCGTTGGCGCCAGCGACCAGCACGTGCACGTCGCCTCCGATCTTGGCGGCGGCGGCAACGGCGTTCAGGGTTGCGCCCTTCAACTGGGCGTTATCGTGTTCGGCAATAACCAGCGTCGTCATGTTCAGACCACCTTCGCTTCGTTCTTGAGTTTGTCCACCAGGGCAGCCACATCAGCCACCTTGATGCCCGCCTTGCGGGCGGGCGGCTCGCTGACCTTCAGCGTCTTCAGGCGCGGTGCGGGATCAACACCCAGTTCTTCGGGCGTGACGGTGTCCAATTGCTTCTTCTTGGCCTTCATGATGTTCGGCAGCGTGACGTAACGCGGCTCGTTCAGGCGCAAGTCGGTGGTGACGATAGCGGGCAGCGTCAGCGTCAGCGTTTCCAGGCCGCCGTCCACTTCGCGCGTGACCGTGACCTTGCCGTCGGCGAGTTCAACCTTGCTGGCGAACGTGGCTTGCGGCCAGTCCAGCAGCGCGGCCAGCATCTGGCCGGTTTGGTTGGCGTCGTCATCGATGGCTTGCTTGCCCAGAATGACCAGTTGCGGCTGCTCTTTGTCCACCAACGCCTTCAACAGCTTGGCAACAGCCAGCGGCTGCAATTCGGCATCGGTCTGGACCAGCACGCCGCGATCGGCGCCAATGGCCATGGCGGTGCGCAGCGTCTCCTGGCATTGCGCAACGCCGCAAGAAACCGCCACGACTTCAGCGACGGCACCCTTCTCTTTCAACCGGGTCGCTTCTTCGACGGCGATTTCGTCAAAGGGGTTCATGGACATCTTCACATTGGCGATATCCACGCCAGTCTGATCCGACTTGACGCGCACCTTGACGTTGTAGTCAACGACGCGCTTGACAGGTACCAACACCTTCATCCCGCAGCCTCCAAATGGAAATAATTACCCGGCATGGGCCGGGATCGCATTGCACAATTTTTTCCTGATTCTACAGCTTCGCCAGCGCTCGTATATGCGCAACCACGCTGCGACCCAGGGCAGATAAGTTGTAACCACCTTCAAGCGTGCTGACGATGCGCCCCTGACAGTGGCGTTCGGCCACGTCGACGAGCTGTTCGGTAATCCACGCATAGTCGGCTTCCACCAGGCCCATCTGGCCCATGTCGTCCTCGCGGTGCGCGTCAAAGCCCGCCGACACCAGGATCAGCTCCGGCCGGTGCGCGTCGAGCTTGGGCAGCCAGGTGTCGGTGACGATCGTCCTGACGGCGGCCCCGCCCGTATAGGCGGCCACCGGCACGTTGATCATGTTGTCGGCCGGGTGCTCGGCGCCGCTGTTGGGAAAGAACGGATGCTGGAAAAAGCTGCACATCAGCACGCGTTCATCGCCCGCGAAGACGTCTTCGGTGCCGTTGCCGTGGTGCACATCGAAGTCAACGATGGCCACGCGCGACAGGCCGTGAAACTCCAGCGCGTGGCGCGCCGCGATGGCCACGTTATTCAAAAAGCAGAACCCCATCGCCTGGGAACGGCAGGCGTGATGGCCGGGCGGACGCACCGCGCAGAAGGCCGTGCGGGCCTCGCCGCCCATCACCGCATCCACCGCCGCCACGCCCGCGCCAGCGGCGTACAGGGCCGCTTCGTAGGTGTGGGGATTCATCAGGGTGTCCGGATCTATCGGGTAATACCCTTGGTCCGGCGTATGTTCTCGCAAACTGTCCAGATACTGGACGGTGTGCACGCGCAGCACGTCGTGACGCGACGCCTGAGGCGCCTGCCGGTCGTCCAGATAGGGCATCAAGCCGCTGGCCAATAGCTGGTCGGAAATGGCGTCCAGCCTCTGTGGGCTTTCGGGATGCCAACTGCCCATTTCATGCAAGCGGCATGCGGGGTGGGTAAGATACATGGTCTCCATAAGGAAGATTATGTTCATCTGTCGGCGATTACTGCAACTCGGAGCGCTTTCCGTCCTGTTGGCGGGCTGCTCCACCACCGCTCCCACTGCCCCGAATTCCCTTGCCACCCAACCGGCTGCCGCCTCTGGCAACACCGCTATCCGCATCGGACCTAGTACGCCGACACCAGGCTCCGAACTGCCGGACGACGCGCCCGCCACGCTCACCGCCTCCGGCGCGTTGCGCCCGGAAGTGCGTACGTTCGTGGAAGAACTGGCCGCCGAACGCAACTTGCCGCTGAACCCCATGGTGAAGGCGCTGGAAAGTTCGCGCTACAACGCGACGGTCTCGCGCCTGATTGCGCCCGCCCCGCCCGGCAAGAAAATCTGGCGCAGCTGGCTGACGTACCGTTCACGGTTTGTCGAGCCCAAGCGCATCGGCTGGGGCGTGGAGTTCTATAACGAAAACCGCGACCTGCTCAATCAGGCCGCGCAGCGCTTTGGCGTACCCGCACCCATCATTGCGTCGATCATCGGCGTCGAAACGCTATATGGCCGCAACATGGGCAATTTCCGGGTGCTGGACGCGCTGGCCACACTGGCCTTCGACTACCCCGATCCCAACAAGCCCGAACGCGCAACGATGTTCCGCGGCCAGCTGGCCGACTTCCTGACGCTGGTCATGAAAGACAAGCTGGAACTGGAAACGCGCGGCTCGTACGCCGGCGCCATCGGCATGCCGCAATTCATGCCGACCAGCATCATGCATTACGCGGTGGACGGCGACGACAACGGCCATATCGACCTGACGAACAACACGCAGGACGCCATCATGTCGGTGGGCAGCTTCCTGGCCCAGCATGGCTGGCAACGCGGCCTGCCGGTGTTTGCGCCCGTGGTGCTGCCGGCCGACCCCACCGCGCTTGTCGACGGCGGCCTGGAACCCAAGCAAAGCTGGACCACGCTGTCCGCCGCAGGCGCACGCCTGCAACCCGGCGCTTCGGCGGCGGGCTGGGGCAGCCAGCCGCTGGGCGTGGTCGACCTGGTGGAAGAAGCGCGCGGCACCGCGCAGTACCGCGTGGGCACGCCCAACTTCTTTGCGCTGACCAAGTACAACCGCAGCTACTTTTACGCCACGTCGGTGGCTGACCTGGCCAGCGAGATCGAAGCGCGCGTAACCCGTTGATGTTGCGATGATGTCGCGGTGACGTTGCGATGATGTTGCGGTGACGTTGCGATGATGTTGCGGTGACGTTGCGATAATGTTGCGGTGACGTTGCGGTGATGTTGCGGTGACGTTGCGGTGATGTTGCGGTGACATGGCTTAGGCGTTGCGCTGGCGAAGCCTGGCCAAACTTCGCAGGGCTTGGCGCAGGGCTTGCGCTGCCCTGTCGTCCCCCAAGCAAAACGCCCCACGATTGGGGCGTTTTTGCATTGCGTTTTTGCATCAGCCCAGTGCGGCACGCACCGGGCTGAGCGGCGTCAGTTGAAGACGCCGGTCGACAGATAGCGGTCGCCGCGATCGCACACGATGAACACGATGGTGGCGTCGTTGACGCGTTCGGCCACGCGCAACGCGGCGACCAGCGCGCCAGCGGACGAGATACCGCCAAAGATGCCCTCTTCCGCGGCCAGCCGGCGCGCCATGACTTCGGCTTCCGACTGCTCGATGGATTCGTACGCATCGACGCGGCTGCGGTCGAAGATCTTCGGCAGATAGGCCTCGGGCCATTTGCGGATGCCCGGAATCTGCGAGCCTTCCGCGGGTTGAGCGCCCACCACCTGCACCGCCGGATTGCGCGACTTCAGGTAGGTCGACACGCCCATGATCGTGCCCGTCGTACCCATTGCGCTGACGAAATGCGTGATGCGCCCATCGGTCTGGGTCCAGAGTTCAGGCCCCGTGGTTTCGACGTGCGCGCGCGGGTTGTCGGGGTTGGCGAATTGGTCCAACACCACGCCGCGGCCGTCTGCCTGCATTTCAGTGGCCAGGTCGCGCGCGTATTCCATGCCGCCCTTGTCAGCCGGCGTCAGGATCAGCTCTGCGCCGTAGGCGGCCATTGCGGCGCGGCGTTCCACCGACAGGTTGTCCGGCATGATCAGGATCATGCGGTAGCCCTTCATCGCAGCCGCCATGGCCAGGGCAATGCCCGTGTTGCCGCTGGTGGCTTCAATGAGGGTATCGCCCGGCTTGATATCGCCGCGCGCTTCCGCGTGATTGATCATCGACAAGGCCGGGCGGTCTTTCACGGACCCGGCAGGATTATTGCCTTCCAGCTTGGCCAGGATGACGTTGCCACGCGCGGCGCCCGCGGCACCCGGAATGCGCTGCAATCGGACCAGCGGCGTGTTGCCGACGGTCTGCTCGATAGTGGGATAGGTAGTAGTCATGCGGTCGATCATAACTCCGCCTGGCGGCAGACGCGGCGAAAAGCCGCGCTCCCGCCAGGGGTTCCTGAGTGAATTTCCGGGTGACGTTCCGAGTGACGTTCCGGGTAAAGTTCCGAGTGACGTTCCGAGTGAAGTTCCGAGTGAGGTTCCAGGTAACGGGGAAGCTCAGGGCCGCACGGCGGCCGCAGAGCCGGAAGCACCGGCTGGCACGCCAGCAGACTTGCCGGCGGCTCTGGCCCCCGACTTGGCCGCAGCCCCCGCGCCAGCCCCCGCAGCCGGCTTGCCTTCACCCGGCTTACCTTCACCCGGTTTGGCGGCTTCCGTCGTGCCGCCCGCAGCCCCCTTGCCCATAGCGGATGACGGCTCCCCGTCGCCCACCTGCAAGCCCGCCGCTTGCAAGGCCTGCGCCTTTTTCTGGCCGATACCGCGCACCCGTTCGGCCAAGTCTTCAAACGATTCGAACTTGCCGCCGCGCTCGCGCTCGGCAATGATGACTTCAGCCGTGCGCGGGCCGATGCCGCGGATCGTCTCCAATTGCTGCGCGTTGGCCTGGTTGACGTCCAGCGCGTGGGCCTGCGGCGTGGCAAAGCCCAGCCCGGCCGTGACCAGCAACGCACCCATTACTCGCCGCAAGGCGTGGCGGCCACCGCGCGCACGCATTGCCGCCCAGGGCGAACGAGGCGCGCGCCCTGCCTGGCACGGCAGCAACTCGGCGGAGGTGGATTCGATAAAAGGATTCATGGGTGTCTCCTGAATGGACCCGAGCACAACGGTTGTTGCGCCACCCCTGGATGATGGCCGCCCGCCCCGCGCCTGGGCCGCGCAGTGAACGGATTGATCCACCTCGGCAACTACGCAGACGAAAAAAAGCCACCGGATCGGTGGCTTCCATTTTTACGAGATGCGCCGCGCGAATTGCAGCACTCATACAGTACTCATGCAGCACTCATACAGCACTCATGCAGCACTCATGCAGTGCTTATCGACGCGCGCGCCAGTACCGCACGTACTCGGCCACGCCCGTCTGCACATCCCGCATCGGCGCGTAGAACCCTGCTGTACGCAGCTGCGTCACATCGGCTTGCGTGTAGCTTTGATAGCGCCCCTTCAGATCGTCGGGGAACGGGATGTAGCGGATGAGATCCAGCTCCACCAATTGCGCCAGCGTTAGCTCGGCTTCGCCACGTTCAGCGCGCAAGGTGTTCACCACGGCCGCCGCCACGTCATTGAACGGTTGGGCGCGCCCCGTGCCGCAGTTGAAGATGCCCGACTGTTCCGGGTGATCCAGGAAGTGCAGGTTGACCGCCACCACGTCTTCCACCGAAATGAAATCGCGGCTTTGACCGCCGTCCACGTAACCGTCCCAGCCTGCGAACAGACGCACATGGCCGTGTTCCAGGAACTGGTTCATGTTGTGGAACGCCACGGACGCCATGCGCCCCTTGTGCTGCTCGTGCGGGCCGTAGACGTTGAAGTAGCGCAGGCCCACGACCTGCGCGGTCAGGCTGTTCATGCGCTTGCGCAGCACCTGGTCGAACAGCAGCTTGGAGTAGCCGTAGACGTTCAACGGGCCTTCGTTGGCAGGGTCTTCGACATAAATCGACGACCCGCCATAGACGGCGGCCGACGACGCATACAGGAACGGAATGCGGCGCTCCTGGCAGAACTCGAACAACTCCAGCGTGACACGGTAGTTGTTGTCCATCATGTAGCGGCCGTTGCGCTCGGTCGTGTCCGAACACGCGCCTTGGTGCAGCACGGCGCGAACGGCGGGCAGACTGCCGTCAACGACACGGCGTCGGAAGTCGTCCTTGTCCATGTACTCGGCGATCTGGCAATCGACCAGATTGACGAACTTGTCGCCTTCGGTCAGATCGTCCACCGCGATGATGTCCGTGATGCCGCGGCGGTTCAGCCCGCGCACCAGATTGCTGCCAATGAAGCCCGCGGCTCCGGTTACGACGATCATGAGGGTTCTCCTGCCAATTCCGCAGCGGTGACGACGGACGTGCCCAGCTTGCCCACGGCAATGCCGCCAGCCTTGTTGGCCCAGCCCATCGCCTCGGCCCACGGCAAGCCGATGGCGCGCGAGACGGCCAGCGTGGCCAGCACGGTGTCGCCCGCGCCGGACACATCGAACACCTCGTGCGCTTGCGCATCGATGTGGTCTCGTCCGGTGTCGGTAAACAAAGTCATGCCCTGCTCGGAACGCGTCACGAGCAAGGCTTCCAGGTCCAGGTCGGCGCGCAGGCGCTGCGCGCGATCGGTCAGTTCGGCTTCGGAATTCCAGCGGCCCACGGCCTGCTGCATTTCCGAGCGGTTCGGGGTGACAAGCGTTGCGCCACGATAGCGCGCGTAGTCGTCGCCCTTGGGGTCCACCAGCACCGGGATGCCTGCATGGCGCGCCATGGCCACCAGCGTTTCAACGCGGGTCAGCACGCCCTTGGCATAGTCGGACAGCACAACGATGTCATGGTTAGCCAGATGACGCGCCAGCGCAGCGTCCACACTGTCGAGTGCGGCCTGCTCCGGGTGCTGTTCGAAGTCCACGCGCAGCAGCTGCTGCTGGCGGCCCAGCACGCGCATCTTCAGCGTGGTGTGCAAAGACGGGTCGGCGATCAGGTCAGCCTGGATGCCGGCCTCGGCGGACAAGCGGCGGATGCTGTCGCCCGCCTCGTCCGCGCCCAGCACGCCCACCAGCGTCACATGGCCGCCCAAGGCCGCCACGTTGCGCGCCACGTTCGCCGCGCCGCCCAGGCGGTCTTCGCGGCGCGCCACGCGCACCACCGGCACCGGCGCTTCCGGCGAAATGCGTTCGACTTCGCCAAACCAGTAGCGGTCCAGCATGACGTCGCCGACCACGAGAACGCGGCTATGCGAAATGGCTTCGGCGGGGAAAGGCTTCATTCAAGTTCTTCCAGACGGCGCGGCGCATAGGTTTCCCAGGCGTTGCAGCCGGGACATTGCCAGTAAAAACGACGCGCTTGAAAACCGCAACTGCGGCACGCATAGCGGTCCAGTCGTTGCGTATGCTTGTGGATCAGACTGCGCAACAGCGTCAGATCGGCGCCCGGCACCGGCCCTTGCTCGGCGCCCGCATCCGGGTTGGCCAGCTCGGCTTCCAGCAAACGATCCAGGCCCAGCAGGGACGGATGACTGCGCAGCGCACCGCGCGCAAACGCCCAAGCCACGGCCGAACCCTGTTGCACGCGCAGCTCGCGGAACACGACGTTGAAAAGATCCAGCGACGCATGGCGCTGATACTGCTTTTGCAGGAATTCCAGGCCCGCTTCCACCTGATTGGCGGCGCGGTAATTGGCCAGCAACTGCTCGGCGACCAGCCCCGCAAATTCGGGGGCGTCGGTCATGACCGACTCCAGGTACAGGCGTTCGCGCTTGGGGTCTTGCTCCATGGACGCCAGGCGGGCGCGCAGCATGGCGGTGCGCACCATCGCGCCCTTGCCGGCGGCCGCGTCGGTCGTGGTCAAGGCGTGATCAGCGGCGTCCAGCGCCTTGTGCGCGGCATCCACATCCGCCGGCTTGGCCGTCAGCGCGGTCTGCGCCTGCTCGCAGTAATAGTGCACGATCTGCGGCACCGGCTCGTCGACCAGGCCCTGCAAGGTCTTGACGGCTTCAATGGCGCGCGGCCAGTCGTGCTCGGATTCAAAAATCCGGATCAGCGAACGCAGGGCGGGCAGCGCATAGCGCGTGTCCTTCAATTGCTCGAACCCGCTTTCGGCGCGGTCCAGCATGCCAGCCTTGAGGAAGTCTTGCGCCAGTTCGTGTTGCGCGTGCTCACGCTCGGCAGCGGGCAGATCGGAGCGGCTCAGCAGGCTTTGATGCACGCGGATGGCGCGTTCCATCTCGCCACGGCGGCGGAACAGGCTGCCCAGCGCAAAGTGCAGTTCGGTGGTTTCCGGGTCCAGTTTGGCGACTTCGACAAAGGCGTCGATCGCGCGGTCGGGCTCCTCGTTGAGCAGGAAGTTCAGCCCCCGGAAATACGAGTCAGGCAGGCTGCGGGTTTCCCGAAGCATTTGCCGGATATCGAAGCGCGCGGCCAACCAGCCCAGCGCGAACAACACCGGCACGAAAATCAACCACCAAGGTTCAAAATCCACGTTTCGGGCTCTTGCGGTAATTCAGTGCGAAATTGATGGCGTGCAAGGATTGGTGCGCCATTACAGCGGCGACATCGGCGCAACGGCTTCGGGCGGCACGACAGGCGTGGTGCCATTCACGGCGGCCTGCACGCGGTCCAGCTCGCGGCGCAAGCGGATGGCTTCGCGGCGGCGGCGCATGGCGGCGGGCACGGTCAGCAGCAGGCCAAACAAGGCGCCCGCCACAAACACCACCAGCATCACGACGATCAACGGCACGTCTTGCACGACGTAGTCCGCGTAGAACTTCACGGCAACCGGATCGGTGTTCTTCAAGGCGAACATCAATACCGCAATAAACACGAGCAATCGCAGGGCCCAGACGAGATAGCGCATGACGCATGCTCCAAAGAATTCAAGACTGTCAATTGTAAGCGACGTCGTAAAGGTCCCAAGAAAAAAAATCCCCGCATCACGCTGACGCGGCGGCAGCCGGAAAAAACAAAGCCCCTTGATTTCTCAAGGGGCCTGTTCTCGGTCCGATCTGCCCGTAGGCAGCCTTTACTAGCCGATACGTCAATGCATGGCGTGCAAACCTGCCATGGACGCCATCGGTTCACTCGATCCAGAAGATTGAGCGTCCTCGTCATTGCCGCCGACCAGGTCTACCCGTTCGCGCAATTCCTTGCCCGCCTTGAAGTGCGGCACCTGTTTACCAGGCACCAGCACTTGTTCGCCGGATTTCGGATTGCGGCCGATGCGGGGAGACCGCTGCGACAACGAGAAGCTACCAAAACCGCGGATCTCGATGCGCTGACCCGAGGCCAGGGCCTGGGTCATTGCATCCAGAACGGTCTTGACCGCGTAATCGGTGTCGCGGGCGGCCAGCTGAGGATAGCGGGCCGCCAAGGCGGCGATCAGCTCCGACTTGGTCACGAATTAACCGTCGTTGCGCTGTTGGTCCAGCTTGGCCTTCAGCAGCGCGCCGAGGTTGGTGGTGCCGGACGAAGCGCTGGCGTCGGACATGCGCTGGATCGTTTCGGCGGTCTCAGCGTTGTCGCGGGCCTTGATCGACAGTTGGATCGAACGCGTCTTGCGGTCGATGTTGACGATCATGGCTTCGATGTTTTCGCCAGCGTTCAGAACGGTGGTGGCATCTTCAACACGGCCCGAGGAGATCTCGGAAGCGCGCAGGTAGCCTTCAACGTCCACGGACAGCGTAACCACAGCGCCCTTGGCTTCGACGGACTTGATGGTGCCCGGAACAACGGCGCCCTTGTCAAACGTGGCGACGAAGTTGTTGAAGGGGTCGCCTTCCAGCTGCTTGATGCCCAGCGAGATGCGTTCCTTGTCGGTATCGATGCCCAGAACCACGGCTTCGATCTCGTCGCCCTTCTTGAAGTTGCGCACGGCTTCTTCGCCCGTTTCCGTCCACGACAGGTCGGACAGGTGAACCAGGCCGTCGATGCCGCCAGGCAGACCCACGAACACGCCGAAGTCGGTGATCGACTTGATGGCGCCGCGGACCTTGTCGCCGCGCTTGAAGTTCGTCGCGAACTCTTCCCACGGGTTTTGACGGCACTGCTTCATGCCCAGCGAGATACGACGACGGTCTTCGTCGATTTCCAGGACCATGACTTCGACTTCTTCGCCCAGGGTAACAACCTTGCGCGGGTCGACGTTCTTGTTGGTCCAGTCCATTTCGGAGACGTGAACCAGGCCTTCGATGCCGGCTTCGACTTCGACGAAGGCGCCGTAGTCGGTCAGGTTCGTGACCTTACCGAACAGGCGGGTGCCTTGCGGGTAGCGGCGAGCCAGGCCCACCCACGGATCTTCGCCCAGCTGCTTGACGCCCAGCGAGACGCGGCTCTTTTCCTGGTCGAACTTGAGGACCTTGGCTTCGACTTCTTGACCCACTTGCAGGACTTCGGACGGGTGACGCACACGACGCCATGCCATGTCGGTGATGTGGAGCAGGCCGTCGATGCCGCCCAGGTCAACGAACGCGCCGTAGTCGGTGATGTTCTTGACCACGCCCTTGACCACAGCACCTTCGTGCAGGGTTTCGAGCAGCTTTTGACGCTCTTCGCCCATGCTGGCTTCCAGCACTTGGCGACGCGACAGCACAACGTTGTTGCGCTTGCGGTCGAGCTTGATGACCTTGAATTCGAGGGTCTTGCCTTCGTACGGGGTGGTGTCCTTGACCGGACGCAGGTCCACCAGCGAACCCGGCAGGAACGCGCGGATGCCGTTGGTCATGACGGTCAGGCCGCCCTTCACCTTGCCGGTGATGGTGCCGGTAACCAGTTCGCCGTTTTCCAGGGCCTTTTCCAGCTGCAGCCAGGCCGACAGGCGCTTGGCGCGGTCACGCGACAGGATGGTGTCGCCGTAGCCGTTTTCCAGGGAATCGATGGCCACCGAGACGAAATCGCCGGGTTGCACTTCGAGCTCGCCCTGGTCGTTCAGGAACTCTTCCAGGGGGATCAGCGCTTCGGACTTCAGGCCGGCGTTGACGACGACGAAATTATGGTCGACGCGCACGACTTCGGCGCTGATGACCTCGCCGGACTTCATGTCCTGGCTCTTGAGGCTTTGTGCGAAAAGGTCGGCGAAACTTTCGCCGCCGGTGGCGGTAGTGGAAACGGAAGACATGGGGTTGAAATCCATTGGGCCGAAATGGCCGTTAAGAACACACCGCAGCGGATTGCCCGCCACAGTGGAGTCAAAATACCTGTTTGCCGGTTCGCCCCTGCGGGGTGGCCCGTGGGGGGTTGCGCCTGGCTAGAACAGGGCCTAAAAAAATTTTCTGGCTGTCTGCGCTTTCGCCTTTTAGCTACTGCCTTTCAGCTGCTGCTTTTCAGCCATCGCTGTTGGACTATTTTTGCGCTTGTTGCCAGAAATCCAGTATTGCCTGCACTGTTTCTGCAATCGTCAAATTTGACGAATCCAGCACGTGTGCGTCTGCTGCGGGAGCAAGCGGCGCCGTGGCGCGCTGGGTGTCGCGGGCGTCTCGCTCGCGCATGTCTCGCAGAAGGTCGTCTAGATTAGCAGAAATTCCCTTTTCGATCAACTGCTTACGCCGCCTCTCCGCCCGGGCGACCACGTCGGCAACCAGGAACACCTTCAGGGACGCATCGGGGAACACCACCGTGCCCATATCGCGGCCGTCGGCCACCAGCCCGGGAGGCAGGCGGAAAGCGCGCTGGCGCTCGAGCAGCGCCTGGCGCACGCCCGGGAAAGCCGCCACACGGGATGCAAAATTACCCACTTCCTCGCGGCGGATGTCGTGGCCGACATCGGCGCCTTCCAGATACACATGGGGGCCGTCAAAGCGCACATCCAGCGTTTCGGCCACCCGGGCCACGCCCGGCTCGTCGTCCGCGGCCACGCCCTGCTTGATGGCGGCCAGCGCCGTCAGGCGGTACAAGGCGCCGCTGTCCAGCACGTCCCAGCCCAGCGCCTTGGCGACGCGATGCGCCACGGTGCCCTTGCCCGACGCGGTAGGCCCGTCAATCGTGATGACCGCAGCCAAGGGAGATTCAATCGAAGAAGTCAAAGTCATTTAGGTTTTTCGCTAGGCCGATACCAGGCTCGCGTAGACATCAAAGTAACCCGGGAACGTCTTGCTGACGCAGCCTGGGTCCAGAATTCTGACCGCCGACGGGCCAAACGCCGCCAGCGAAAAGCACATGGCCATGCGGTGGTCGTCCCAGGTGCCGATGTGCGCATCGCGCCAGGCGTCCTGCGCTGGCGGGATGACGCGCAGCCAATCCGGCCCCGATTCCACCTGCGCGCCCAGCTTCTCCAGCTCGGTCTGCATGGCGTGGATGCGGTCGGTTTCCTTCACGCGCCAGCTGCCGATGTTGCGCAGGCGGCACGGGCCGTCGGCATACAGGGCCAGCGCGGCGGCCGTCATGGCCGCGTCGGGGATCAGATTGAAATCGGTGTCGAAGGCCTTCAGGCGTGCGCCGTCGGCCACGCGCACGCCCGACACTTCGATCCAGTCGGGGCCGTACGTGACGGTGGCGCCCATCTGCGCCAGGGTGTCGGCAAACGCGACATCGCCCTGGATGCTGTCGGCACCCACGCCAGTCACGCGTAACGGGCCGCCGCCAATGGCGCCCAGCGCCAGGAAGTAGGATGCCGTCGACGCATCGCCTTCCACCGCGATCTGACCGGGGCTGCGATAACCCGCGCCGCCTTCAATCACGAAACGGCTCCATCCATCACGCTGCACCTGCACGCCAAAACGCGCCATCAGATTCAGCGTGATTTCGATGTAGGGCTTGGAGATCAGCTCGCCCGCCACTTCAATCGTGACGGGCTTGCCACTGCGGCCCGCCTGCAAGGGCGCAGCCAGCAACAATGCCGTCAGGAACTGGCTGGACACGGAACCCTGCACGCGCGTGACGGCGTCTTCAGCGATGTCGCCGCGGCCGATATGCAGCGGCGGATAGCCCGGCTGGCCCAAGTAATCGATGCGGGCGCCCAGCGCATTCAAGGCATCCGCCAGATCACCGATGGGGCGTTCATGCATGCGCGGCACGCCCGACAAGCGGTAGTCGCCCCCCATCAAGGCCAGCGCGGCCGTCAGCGGACGAATCGCGGTGCCGGCGTTACCCATGAAGAGGTCCGCGCTTTCCACGGGAAAACGCCGCACGCCTTCGACGGTGACGCGGCCGGCGTCCAGGTCAGACACCTGCACGCCCAGCTGGCGCAAGGCGCCCAGCATGACGCGGGTATCGTCAGAATCCAGCAGGCCGGTGATGACCGTCGTGCCCTCGGCAATCGCCGCCAGCAGCAGCACGCGGTTGGAAATGCTTTTGGAACCGGGCAAGGCCATCACGCCCTGCGCCTGCCGCACGCGCGGCAGATCCAGATAAGCCATAGCGTTCATGTCAGCTACTCCTTGCGCCAATGACGGCGCGCCTGGGCTGCCGTGTCCAGCAGCGCCAGCAAAGCGGCGTCATCGCCATCGGCAATGGCGCGTTCAGCGCGATCCAGCACGGCGCGCACATCGGCAAGCTCGGCCAGCATCGCGTCGCGATTAGACAGAAAAATGTCGCGCCACATCTCGGGCGACCCCGCCGCGATGCGCGTGAAATCACGAAAGCCGCTGCCGGCCAGCGCCAGCCGGGTCGGGGCGTCAGCAGCGGTCGCCACCTGCTCCATGTACACCGACGACAACAAGTGCGGCAGATGGCTGACGGATGCCAGCACGCGGTCGTGCGCGCCGGCATCCATGTCGATCACCGTGGCGCCGCAGGCTTGCCACGCGCGGCGCACCAGGTCGATGGACGCGGCGGCATTCTCGGCAAGCGGCGTCAGAATGACGGTGCGCTGGCCATACAGATCGGCATCGGCGGCATCCGGCCCCGTGCGCTCGGCGCCGGCAATGGGGTGGCCCGGCACGAAACGCCCGACGTGTTCGCCCAGCGCGTCACGCGCGGCTTCGACGACCTCGGCCTTGGTGCTGCCTGCATCGGTCAAGACCGTGGCCGCGCCCAAATGCGGCAGCATCCGCGCCAGCACGTTCTTCAAGCCGCCAACCGGCGTGGACAGCAGCACCAGGTCCGCCCGGGCGGCTGCCTCTTCCGCGCTGACCGCTTCATCGATCAGCCCCAGCTCCACGGCACGCGCAAGCGATGACGCATTGCGCCCTACGCCCAACACGCGGCCAACCTGGCCGGCCCGGCGCAACGCCGCAGCAAATGAACCGCCGATCAGGCCCACACCCACCACGGCCAATACAGGAATCAGGGGGCCAGCGGCCCCCTGATTGGTAGAAGGTAACGCGTCGTTCATGCGGACAAAATGGCGGTCAGGGCATCGATGAAGCGCGCGTTTTCTTCCGGCAAGCCGATCGACACACGCAGCCATTCCGGCAGGCCATCGCCCGCCACCGGGCGCACGATCACGCCACGCTTGAGCAATTCCAGATTGATGCGAGGCGCGTCGCCCACATGCACCAGCACGAAGTTGCCGTAGCTAGGCACGTAGCGCAGCTTCAGCTGGTCGAACGCCGCGCAAAGCTGCGCCTTGCCCGCTTTGTTCGAGGCATAGGCCTCTTCCAGATAGGCGGCATCGCCCAACGCAGCAATGGCCGCGGCCTGCGCCAGCGTGTTGACGTTAAACGGCTGACGCACACGATTGAGCAGGTCGGTCAGCGGAGGCTGCGCCACCGAGAAACCCACGCGCAAGCCCGCCAGGCCATAGGCCTTGGAGAACGTGCGCGAGATGATCAGGTTCGGAAACCGGCGCGCCAGCGCAGTGCTGTCGAAGCGGTGTTCCGGGTCCAGGTATTCGTTGTAAGCCTCGTCCAGCACCACCGTGACGCGGTCGCCATGGGCAGCTTGCACGCGTTCCAGGAAGGACGCGACCTTGTCGCCCGGCACGAAGGTGCCCGTCGGGTTGTTGGGGTTGGCGATGAACAGCAGGCGCGTGTCGTCGGCAATGGCGTCGAACATCGCATCCAGATCATGGCCATAGTCTTGCGCCGGCACCACGATGTGGCGCGCGCCGCGCGCTTGCGTGGCAAGGCGGTAGACGGCGAACGAATGCTGCGCATACACCGCCGACGAACCCGGTTCCAGCAATGCCAACGCCGCGATTTCAAGGATGTCGTTGGAACCGTTGCCCAGCGTGATCCAGTTCATCGGCACGCCATAACGCTCGGCCAGCGCCGCCTTCAGGTCAAAGCCGTTGGGGTCGGGATAGCGGGCCAGCGACTCGGCGGCGGCCAGCATGGCGGCACGTGCCGACTTCGGCATACCCAGCGGGTTTTCGTTCGACGCCAGCTTGACGATGCCCGCCGGGTCCAGGCCGAACTCACGGGCCAGTTCTTCAATGGGCTTGCCCGCCTGATAAGGCGCGATGGCGCTGACGTGCGCGGGAGCAACGAGGGGCTTGGATGCGGTGGTCATGGTGTGGAGGCTCACGGCGCGGGGTAAGAACCCAGCACTTTCAGATAGGCAACCTGCGCCTGCAAGGTAGCAAGGGCGCGCTCGACGTTCGGATCATTGCGATGACCCAGGACATCAACGTAAAAGTAGTATTCCCACTGGCCGGTGCGCGCCGGGCGCGACTCAAAGCGCGTCATCGACACGCCGTTTGCCGCCAGCGGCGCCAGCATTTCGTAGACCGCGCCCGCGCGGTTCGGCACCGCCAGGATCAGGCTGGTCTTGTCCTTGCCGCTGACCAGCGGCTGGATATTGCCGATGGCCAAAAAGCGCGTGCGGTTGTGGGGGTCGTCCTGGATGCCGGCCGCGACGACCTGCAAATTCCAGGCAGGCGCCGCCACTTCGCCGGCAATGGCCGCGATGGTGGGATCGCCCGCCGCGGCGCGGGCCGCTTCGGAATTGCTGGACGCCGCTACGCGGTCCACATCGGGATAGTTGCGCGTCAGCCAGCCTTGGCACTGCGCCAGCGCTTGCGGATGCGCGGAAATGGTTTTGATGCCGTCCATGCTGCCCGACTGCGACATCAGGCAATGGCGGATCACCAGCGAGCGCTCGCCCAGAATCGTCAGCGGCGTGTTCAGCAGCAAGTCCAGGCTGCGGTTGACGGCGCCTTCGGTGGAATTTTCCACCGGCACCATGCCCACATCGGCCTGGCCGCCTTCGACGGCACGAAACACTTCATCAAACGACGCGCACGGCAGCTTTTGCACGGCGTGGCCGAAATGCTCCAGCGCGGCCTGCTCGGAAAACGAGCCTTGCGGACCCAGATACGCCACGGTCATGCCGCGCTCCAGGCCACGGCAAGCCGAGATGATTTCCGTCCATACCGACGCCACGCCCGCATTCGGGAACGGGCCGGGGTTGATCTGCTGCAGGCGGCGAATGACTTCGGCTTCGCGCTCGGGGCGCAGCACCGGGCCATCCGCTTGCGCGGCATGCTTGGCCTCGCCCACTTCCAACGCGGCGCGCGCGCGCTGCGAAAGCAGGTCGAGGATCTGCGCGTCCAACGCATCAATGCGTTCACGCAAGGGACGCAGCTTGCGCTGCAGATCTTCATCCATAGCGGCGCTCGAATTCCTTCAGGTACTCGACCAGCGCCGCAACCCCGGCAAGGGGAACGGCGTTGTAGATGGAGGCACGCATGCCGCCCACGCTCTTGTGGCCCTTCAGTTGCGTCAGACCCGCTGCGTCGGCGCCTTGCAGGAAGGCGTCATTCAGCGATTCATCGCGCAACACAAACGGCACGTTCATGCGCGAACGCACGGGCGCGTGAATGGGATTGCGATAGAAATTGGTGCTGTCCAAGTAGCCGTACAACAGGTCGGCCTTGGCCTTGTTGGCGGCTTCCATGCCGGCCACGCCGCCATTGGCCTTGACCCACTTGAACACCAGGCCCGCGACGTAGATCGCGAAGGTCGGCGGCGTGTTGTAGCGCGAATGATCCGCGGCCACATTGGCGTAATCGAAGGCGGACGGGCAGATCGGCAAGGCGTGGCCGATCAGGTCGCGGCGGGCGATGACCATGGTCACGCCAGCCGGGCCCGCGTTCTTTTGCGCGCCGGCATACATCATGCCGCAGCGCGTCACGTCCATCGGACGCGACAGGAAATGCGAAGACGCATCGACGACCAACGGCACGTCGGGTGCGCCCAGCGCGGCGGTGTCGGGCCAGTCCATGAACTCGACGCCGCCGATGGTTTCATTGCTGCACAGGTGCAGGTAAGCCGATTCCTTGCGCACATTCCAGGTATCGACCGGCGGCACCCAGGTCAGCGGCGCCTGCTCGCGGCCATCAAGCTGGATGGCTTGCTCGCTGCTTGCCGCGACATGGGTGCTGCCATAGCGCCCGGCTTCCTTGTACGACCGCTTGGACCAATGGCCCGTCACGACGAAATCGGCAGCCGGCGTGCTGCGTCGTCCCATGAGATTCATGGGAACGATGGCGTTCTCCCCGGAACCTCCGCCTTGCATGAACATGACCGCGTAATCCGCGGGCAAGCCCAGCAGCTCACGCAAATCGGATTCGGCTTCGTCGCAGATCTGCACGAAGTGCTTGCCGCGATGAGACATTTCCATCACCGACATGCCACTGCCATGCCAATCCAGCATCTCAGCTGCTGCTTGCTGCAATACCACCTCGGGCAAGGCCGAGGGGCCTGCCGAGAAGTTCCAGGGGCGGGCCATTATTGCTCCGTAGGTTCCGTCGAATCCGTCGAGTCTGCTGCACCGTTGCTGTCGTCGCCGCCGTCAGCCTGGACGTCTTCGTCCAGTTCGCCGTCGTCGTCCGCATCGCTTTCCACGACACGGCGCACACCGGACAGCGTGCTGCCGTCATCCACGTTGATCAGCGTGACGCCTTGCGTGGCGCGGCCCATTTCGCGGATTTCCGCGACGCGGGTACGCACCAGCACGCCGCCGGTCGTGATCAGCATGATTTCGTCGGTCGGGTTGACGAGCACCGCACCCACCACCTTGCCGTTACGCGAGCTGGTCTGGATGGCGATCATGCCCTTCGTGCCCCGGCCGTGGCGCGTGTATTCGCCGATCGGGGTGCGCTTGCCGTAACCGTTTTCGGTGGCGGTCAGCACGGTCTGCGTTTCGTCGCCGGCAACCAGCAGCGCGATGACGGTCTGCGTTTCTTCCAGCATCATGCCGCGCACGCCGCGGGCATTGCGGCCCATCGGACGCACGTCGTTTTCGTCGAAACGCACGGCCTTGCCAGAGTCCGAGAACAGCATGACGTCGTGCTTGCCGTCGGTGAGGTCGGCGCCGATCAGGTAGTCGCCATCGTCAAGGTCAACGGCGATGATGCCGGCCTTGCGCGGGTTGGAGAAGTCGGACAGCGGGGTCTTCTTGACCGTGCCGCGCGACGTCGCCATGAAGACGTAGTGATCTTCGCTGAATTCCTTGACCGGCAACACCACCGTGATCTTCTCGCCGTCAGCCAGCGGGAACATGTTGACGATGGGCTTGCCGCGCGAGTTGCGCGTGCCTTGCGGCACTTCCCAGACCTTCAGCCAGTACACGCGGCCGCGGTTCGAGAAGCACAGCAGGTAATCGTGCGTGTTGGCGATGAACAGCTGGTCGATCCAGTCGTTTTCCTTCATCGCCGTGGCTTGCTTGCCGCGTCCGCCACGCTTTTGCGAGCGGTACTCGGACAGCGGCTGGCTCTTGATGTAGCCGCCGTGCGACAAGGTCACGACCATGTCGGTCGGCGTGATCAGATCTTCGGTGTCGAGCTCCGTGGCGTTCATCTCGATTTCCGAACGGCGCGTGTCCTTCGTGCCGGTCGAGAATTCAGCCTTGATGGCTTGCAGCTCGTCGCTGATGATCGTCGTGATGCGCTCGGGGCGGGCCAGGATGTCGAGCAAGTCGGCGATGGTGGACATGATGTCCTTGTATTCGCCAACGATCTTGTCCTGCTCCAGCCCGGTCAGGCGTTGCAGGCGCATGTTCAGGATTTCCTGAGCCTGCGTGTCGCTCAGACGGTACAGGCCGTCGCCTTGAAGACCGAACTCAACGCCCAGATCGTCCGGACGGAATGCGGCGCGGCCGCCCGGGGTGTCGCCGTCGGCGCGCGACAGCATGTCGCGAACCAGGGACGAATCCCACGACTTCGCCATCAATTCCTGACGGGCGACGGGAGGCGTCGGCGCGGCCTTGATGATGGCGATGAAATCGTCGATGTTGGCCAGCGCAACCGCCAGACCTTCCAGCACATGGCCGCGTTCGCGGGCCTTGCGCAGCTGGAACACCGTGCGGCGCGTGACCACTTCGCGGCGATGTTGCAGGAAGTAGTCGATCATCTGCTTCAGGTTGAGCAGGCGGGGCTGGCCGTCGACCAGCGCCACCAGGTTCATCCCGAAGGTGTCTTGAAGCTGCGTATTCTTGTACAGGTTGTTCAGAACAACCTCGGGAACCTCGCCGCGCTTGAGCTCGATGACCAGGCGCATGCCGTCCTTGTCGGACTCGTCCCGAATATCGGAGATGCCTTCGATCTTCTTGTCGTTGACGAGTTCGGCAATGCGTTCCTGCAGCGTCTTCTTGTTGACCTGGTAGGGAATCGCGTCGATGACGATGGCTTGGCGATTGCCCTTTTCCATGTCTTCGAAGTGGGTCTTGGCGCGCATGATGACGCGGCCGCGACCGGTGCGATAGCCTTCGCGCACGCCGGACATGCCGTAGATGATGCCGCCCGTGGGGAAGTCCGGCGCCGGGATGAGCTCGATCAGCTCGTCAACCGTGCAGGCCGGATTGCGCAGGCAGTACAGGCAGCCGTCGACCACTTCCTGAAGGTTGTGGGGCGGAATATTGGTGGCCATGCCCACCGCGATACCCGAGCTGCCGTTGACCAGCAGGTTGGGCAGCCGCGACGGCAACAGCAGCGGTTCTTGTTCGCTGCCATCGTAGTTGGGGCCGAAGTCCACCGTCTCCTGGTCGATATCGGCCAGCAGCTCGTGCGCAATCTTGGCCAGACGGATTTCGGTGTAACGCATCGCCGCGGCGTTATCGCCGTCGATCGAGCCGAAGTTACCCTGACCGTCAACCAACATGTAGCGCATTGAGAAATCTTGCGCCATGCGGACGATGGTGTCATAGACGGACTGGTCGCCGTGGGGGTGGTACTTACCGATGACGTCCCCGACGATACGCGCCGACTTCTTGTAGGCGCGATTCCAATCGTTGTTCAGCTCATGCATCGCGTAGAGCACGCGCCGGTGGACGGGTTTGAGCCCGTCCCGCACATCCGGTAGCGCCCGCCCAACGATCACGCTCATCGCGTAATCGAGGTAACTGCGGCGCATCTCTTCTTCCAGCGAAACCGGAAGCGTCTCCTTGGCAAAGGAATCCATATATATAACGACAGAATCGTGTAAGGAGGAACCCGGGCCGGGTAAACAGGAAATTCTATCATTCGATTCCATTCCAGGCCGGCAGGGCCGCGGCAAGCTGCCTCTGACGCGCTTGCCGCGGCCGCCGATCGGACCAACGACCCGCCCGCCCGACCGCGCCCAGCGGCCCTGTTGTCAAAAACCAACAGGGAAAACCGATGGAGTGCCGAAAACGTCGTATCCAGCGTTAATGCGCCTCTCCAGGGAAGCCAAAGCCCCCCAAATGCCTTAAGATTGTTTCCAGCACGCAGGAAACCCAGTAGCTATTCCTTTGAACCAGCTCTTGGCGTTGCTATACTGGCCCCGTTTTCCTGATATGCGGCGGGGGTTCGCTGCGAGTCACTTATCCAGCTTCAAGCTCAACGAGGAGAAACATGAACAAACCCTCCAAATTCGCTCTGGCGCTCGCCTTCGCCGCCGTCACGGCCTCTGGTGTAGCTTCCGCGCAAACCGTGGACAACTGGCGCAACCCGTTCGGTAACGTTTGGAAAAACGGTACGAACGAACTGTGCTGGCGCGATGCTTTCTGGACCCCTGCCACCGGCATCCCCGGTTGCGACGGTGTCCCGGTTGCACAACAGAAGGCGAAGCCGGCCCCGATGGCGGCAAAGGTCGTGTTCAATGCTGACACGTTCTTCGACTTCGACAAGTCGACCCTGAAGCCCGAAGGCCGTCAATTGCTGGACCAAGTCGCCCAGCAAGCTCGCGGTATCGAGCTGGAAACCATCATTGCTGTTGGCCACACCGACTCGATCGGCACGGAAGCCTACAACCAGAAGCTGTCCGAGCGCCGCGCCGCTTCGGTCAAGACCTACCTGGTCAGCAAGGGCATCGACCCGAACCGTATCTACACGGAAGGCAAGGGTGAGCTGAACCCGATCGCTTCCAACAAGACGAAAGAGGGCCGTGCCCAAAACCGTCGCGTTGAAATCGAAATCGTGGGTAGCCGCAAGTAATTGCCGGACTAGCTACAATAAGGGGCCTCGCATAGCGAGGCCCTTTTTTTCGTCCGTCATGCACCAATGCGGTGCCATGGCGCGTAGCCGCCCCGCCCTCGCGCGGACGGGCCCCTCTATATATATAGCGTCGCCTTTCGCTGGACCTTCCCATGACCACGCAAATTCACGACTCCGATCGCCCTGCCGTCAACGCCGATCAGGCTGAACTCGACAAGTTCAGCGCCCTGGCCAGCCGCTGGTGGGACCCCGAAAGCGAGTTCAAGCCGCTGCATGCGATCAATCCGCTGCGCCTGGAATGGATTCAGGAATGCGCGGGCAGCCTCGCCGGCAAGAAGGTGCTGGACGTGGGCTGCGGTGGCGGCATTCTGTCTGAAGCCATGGCGCGTGGCGGTGCAGACGTGACCGGCATCGATCTGGCCGACAAATCCCTGAAGGTGGCGCGCCTGCATGGCCTGGAATCGGGCGTGAAGGTGGAATACCGCAAGGTGCCCGTCGAAGAACTGGCGGCGGAGCAGCCCGGCCAGTACGACGTGGTCACCTGCATGGAAATGCTGGAACACGTGCCGGACCCGGCCTCGATCGTGCGCGCTTGCTCGACGCTTGTGAAACCGGGCGGCTGGGTGTTCTTTTCGACACTGAACCGCAACGCCAAGTCGTTTTTGTTCGCCATCGTGGGCGCCGAATACGTACTGCGCCTGCTGCCGCGCGGCACGCATAGCTACGACCAGTTCATCAAACCCAGCGAACTGTCCGCCGCAGCCCGCGCCGCCAGCCTTGAGCCCATCAGCATGCGCGGCATGGAATACAACCCCATTACCCAGATCTACACCTTGTCGTCCGACACGTCGGTTAACTACCTGATGGCTACCCGCAAATGAGCGCCCTGATTCTGTTCGACTTCGACGGCACCCTGGCCGACACCGCCCCTGACCTGGCCGCCGCCGCCAACCAGCAGCGCACGCGCCGCGGCCTGGAACCGATGGCCTACGAAGCGTTGCGCCCCGTGGCCTCGCAAGGCGCGCGCGGCCTGCTGCGCGTCGCGCTGGACTTGAAACCTGGCGACCCGGATTACGAGCCGACGCGCTTGCAGTTCCTGGAAGACTACGCCGCGAATTCAACCGTCCACAGCAAGCTGTTTCCGGGCATCGAAGGGCTGCTGTCCGACATCCGCCGCCGTGGCCTGTCGTGGGGCATCGTCACCAACAAGGTCACGTACCTGACCTTGCCGATCGTCGAATTCCTGGACCTGACGCGCGACAGCGCTGTGCTGGTCTGCGGCGACACCACCGCCCACGCCAAGCCGCACCCGCTGCCGCTACAGCATGCTGCGCGGGAAGCCGGTTTCGCCACGGACCGCTGCGTGTATGTGGGTGACGATCTGCGCGACATCCAGGCCGCGCACGCGGCAGGCATGCCCGCCGTTGCGGCCGCCTACGGTTACGTGGGTGAAGACGACAACATCACGGCGTGGGAAGCCGAAACCTGCGCCTACACGCCTGAAGAACTCTGGGCCGCCATCGAACCGCTGTTGCCTGCCGACGTGCGTTGATCGCCTAAAGCGTGGGGGCCGTGTCTGGCCCCTGCCCGCTTTCTGACACCGGTTCGCGCCTATTGGTTGACCTGCACGAACAATCTATCCGGACTCGACCCCTTTATCCGGATTCCGAACTCCCCTAAAGTGTGAACCATGCGTGGCATTCGGGCGCTTACCGATTGCCATTCCGGCTGACGCCGGTGTTGCGCAAGCCCCCTTTCGCAACAACATCCCTCCCCGCCGACGGCTTATTGCCGACGTGCACCGTGCTCTGGCCATACCGCGCCGCGCACCTTTGACCTTTTAGTCCGCCTACAACGCCCTGCCCCCGCGCGCTGCCATCCGGCATCGCGCCAGAGGAATGCCTATGCTTTTGCCCATCCTGCTACTTTCTGCCGCCGGTTTCACCATTCTGACCACCGAATTCCTGATCGTCGGGCTGCTGCCCGGCCTTGCCCGTGACCTGGACGTCACCGTGTCGCAGGCAGGATTGCTGGTTTCTCTGTTCGCGTTCACCGTGGCGGCGACCGGCCCGCTGCTGACGGCCATGATGGCCAACATGGAACGCAAGCGCCTGTTCATCGGCGTGCTGGTGCTGTTTGGCGTGTCCAACGCCGTGGCGGCCATGGCGCCGAACATCTGGGTCATGGCGGTGGCCCGCTTCGTGCCCGCGCTGGCGCTGCCGGTGTTCTGGTCGCTGGCCAGCGCCACGGCGGTGGAACTGGTGGGCCCGGCTCGTGCAGGACGTGCGATTTCCATGGTCGCGTTCGGCATCGTCGCCGCCACCGTGTTCGGCATTCCCATTGGCGTGCTGATTTCGGACGCATTCGGTTGGCGCGCCGCGTTCTGGGTCCTGTCGGGCGTCGCCTTCGCCAAGGCGCTGTTGCTGCTGCTCACCTTCCCCAGCACGCGCATCCGCGCCGACAGCGTCAAATTGGTCACGCAGCTGCGCATTCTGCGCAACCCGATCGTGCTGGGCCACGTGATGCTGTCGCTGCTGGTGTTTACCGGCATGTTCACGGCCTATACGTATCTGGCGGACATGCTTGAACGTCTGGCCGGGTTCAATGGCCAGATTGTTGGCTGGACGATGATGGCGTTTGGCGGCGTGGGGCTCATCGGCAATACGCTGGGCGGGCGCATGGTTGACCGCAGCCCGCTGGGCGCCACCGCGTTGTTTTCATCCATGATGGCGGCCGGCCTGGCCTTCGTGGCGCCGGTGATGCAATCGCACGGGCTGTTGGCAATCGCGCTAGGCATCTGGGGCATCGCGCAAGCCGCGTTGTTCATCGTGTGCCACGTGCGCCTGATGAAAGCGGCGCCCGAAGCGCCCGCCTTTGCCGCGTCTTTGAACATCTCGGGCGCCAACATCGGCATCGGCCTGGGCGCCGTGGTGGGTGGCAACGTCATCGACCACTACGGACTGGCGTCGCTGGGCTGGGCCGCCGCCGTCATCGTGGCGATTTCGGTGGGATTGGCCTTTGTGCTGATGGCCGCGTCACGCCCTCGCGCGCCAGCCAAAACAGCCTGCGCCAACGCCGCCTGACCCCTTGCGCATGCCCGCCGCGCCACGCCTTGACGGGTGGCTCTGCGGAAATGCAGCAGGCTATGACGTTTACCAGTACAATAGAAAGTTCTTGGGGCCGATCCGGATTCGACGTGGGTCGCGAAACAACTCAGGGCATGCCGAGCACCAGTTCGCTCGTTAAACCACTGGAAACACTACAAACGCCAACGACGAGCGTTTCGCTCTCGCCGCTTAAGCGGTGAGCCGCTGCACTGATCTGTCCTTGGGTCAGGTGGAGGAAGGCAACTTCCTAGGGGGGTAACCCTCGAACCACAGCAGCGACATTCACAAGGAATCGGTCTGCGCTGGGGTCACACGGCTCAGATTTAAATTACGTGAATCGCTTTGGTCCGGCCTGTCGGTTGGCTAAGTCCAAAGTTAAAACTAAATAAATCGACTACGCATGTAGAACTGATTGCAGAGGGCTTGCGGACGGGGGTTCAATTCCCCCCGGCTCCACCAAATTCCGCTTTATTGCACAGTGCTTTAGCAAATGGCCAACTCTTCGGAGTTGGCCATTTTTTTTGCGCCCAGCGTAGAGAAATTTCCACCCCTTTCCTGCACAGCAGCTTTGCAATCCTTGACGCGGCACGCGCCGAACAAGGGGCTTAAACAAGGTATCTTTTAGACCCTTGTTGCCCGACCACGACATTTTCCCAAGCAACTATCGGTAACAGCTGGGCGATCCGCGCGGGATTTCAAAACCCGCTGCCATCAAGTCTGGCCCTATTTTGTCTATGAAGGCATTCAGCGGCTATCGCAATCATTGACTGAACATGTCGGCAATCTCATCGAGATCCGAAATAATCCGTCACATATTACGAATGCTTTCAAGACATAATCAAACAAGGAAAAGCCACCGGCGTCTGTGAGGTCACTCTTGCGATGAAAGTCCTTTCCATTTTCGGCACCCGCCCCGAGGCCATCAAGATGGCGCCGTTGGTGACCGCGCTTCAGCAGGAGCCGGAAATCCAGAGCGTGGTTTGCGTGACGGGCCAGCACCGGGAAATGCTGGACCAGGTATTGGCGCTGTTTGATCTGCGCGCCCAACATGACCTGGACATCATGGTGCCCAATCAAACATTGAACGGACTGTACGCGCGGCTGATCAGCCGGGTGGACAGCGTGCTCGAGGCCGAACAGCCCGACTGCGTCCTGGTGCACGGGGATACGAGCACCGCGTCCGCGTGCGCCTTGGCCTCATTTCACCGACGTGTGCGCATTGGCCACGTCGAAGCCGGCTTGCGCACGGGCAATCTGGCGATGCCCTTTCCCGAAGAAATGAACCGGCGCGTCGTGGACGCGGTGGGCGACTGGCTGTTCGCGCCCACGGCGCAGTCACGCGCCAATCTGATGCGCGAAAACCTGGCGGGCCGGATCACCATTACCGGCAACACGGTGATCGACGCCCTGGCGATGACCTGCGCCAAACTCGAGCCGCAAGGCGCGTTGGCGCAGCAGCTCGAAGCCCGATACGACTGGATCGACCCGTCGCGGCGCCTGCTGCTGGTCACGGGCCATCGGCGCGAGAGCTTTGGCGATGGCTTCAAGAACATCTGCGCGGCGCTGGCCGAACTCGCGCAACGCGACGACCTGCAAATCGTTTATCCCGTGCACTTGAATCCGCAGGTGCGCAATGTGGTGATGAAGGAACTGGCCGGCTTGTCGCACGTGCATCTGATCGATCCCCTGGATTACCTGGATTTCGTCTGGTTCATGCAGCGCGCCTATCTCATCCTGACCGACTCGGGCGGGGTGCAGGAAGAAGCGCCGTATCTGGGCAAGCCCGTGCTGGTGATGCGCGACGTCACCGAGCGCCCTGAAGCCGTGCAAGCCGGAACGGTGGCGCTGGTTGGCACTGATACGCGGCGCATCGTGACCGAGGTGAGCCGCCTGCTGGACCACCCTGAACTGCATGCGTCGTTCTCGCGACGCATCAACCCTTATGGCGACGGCCGCGCCAGCCAACGCATCGTGGACGCACTATGCGGCCGCGCCGTGTCGGAGTTTGATCCTTACGGATCGGCTGCCGCCCCTTTTGCCTGATGCCCCCCGCGACGCATTCTGCCGGAGCCCCCATGCCCCACCCTGCCCTGCCCCACCCCATTGCCCGTACCCTGTGCCGCGCCTTGATGGCCGCCGGCCTGCTGCTGCCGCTGACCGCGATGGCCAGCCCCGCCGGCGATGCCTTGCGCCGCCTGCAAAGCGATGACTGGGTGACGCGCAACACCACGCTGCAAGATCTGGGGATCAGTGAACCGGTCGTGCTCAGCAACAGCGACGCCCGGCAGGACTTCTACCTGCCCGTGCCGCGCGGCGTGCCCATCTCGGACGCCACGCTGAACTTTGACGCCAAATACACCAAGGGCGAGCCGGGCCGCACGAGCATGGTGCTGTGGGTGGATGGCGTGCCGCAATCGGCCCAGCGCATTGCCGACGGCGACGGCACCGTCACGCGCAGTCTGGCGGTTGAGCGCCGCAGCCGCGAGTCGGGCTTCTTGCGCCTGGGGGTGGACTGGCAATCGGAAATTGCGCTCCGGCATTGCGAAAGCAATCGCGCCACCGCAAACGCGCTGACCATTTCGCCGCAAACCCGGCTGAGTTACCGCTACGACGCGTCGGCGATCGGCAATCTTGACGACGCGTGGGGCACGCTGCCCGGCAAGCCGGTGCTGATGGTCGCCAGCAAAAAACTGGACTCGCAAGCGTTCGACAGCGCATGGCGCATCGGCGTGGCCATGGAGCGCACGGGCAAGCGCGTGTCGGTACGCGCGTTCCCGTCCGTTGGCGACGAGGTCGATACGCGTGGCCTGCAAATGCCCGCGGGCCTGGACCAGGTTCCCGCGTTTGCAGCAGTGGCGAACCAAGAGAAGCACAAGCTGGCCAGCCCCGCCGAGATCGGCGCGCTGCTCGTGCTGGGCGCGCCCGCCGTCAGTGGCGACGTCGTGATCGCCGACGCCTCGCTGCGCACCCGCTACAACGACGCGCTGGACGCCTTGCAGGCGCAACTGGCGTCCGACAGCGATGCCGCCGACGCGTTCAAGGCGTGGCGCCAGCAGCGCATGCCGCTGGCCGGCGCAGACCTGCCGTCTAAAGACATTCGGCTGTTGGCGCTGGGCCGTCAGGCCGTCATCGCCATTGCGGCCGACGCCGGCGCGCAAGGCGCGGGCGTCTTCGACACCGCGTGGCGCCGCATCCTGGCCACGCGGCAGGTCAACGTAAAGACCGCCACGCCGCCGCAGACCTTCGCCGATGGCGGGCTGCGTCTGACCACGTTGGGCGGTTCGGCAGACAGCTTCGATGTGGTCGCGCGCGGTGACTGGAACGCGACGTTCCCGCTGGCCGCCGTGTCCGCCGACGGCCGCATGCCCGGCGAGCTGGTGATGGACCTGGCGGCCGCGCCCGGCGCCTCGTCGACCCGGCCCGTGGCGTCGGTTTTCTGGAATGGCATCCTGCTGTCGGCCAAGCAGCTGGACGCGGACGGCAAGCCCGAACGTCTGACGGCGCGTGTGCCTGGCTATGCGCTGGGCGTCACCAACGCTGTGCGCGTGACGTTCCAGCGTCAGCCGGTTTCCGTGGATTGCAATGAAATCCCCCAGGGCTACCCGGTCAATGTATTGCCGACCAGCTACGTGAAGCCTGAGCGCGCCGAACCCGACGGCACCTTCGTCGGGCTCTTGCCGCTGCTGGCAGGCTCGCCGCAACTGATCATCCCCGACAGCTACCTGGCCGACGCGCCCGACAACATCAAGCGCGTGATCGGCATCGCGTCCGCCAGCGGCGTATCGGCCACGCGGGCGGAATTGTCGGTGACGCCGGCCGGTCAGGCCGTTAAACCCACCCGGCCCTTCCTGGCGATGGAAGTGGCGGTGGACGGCGCCAAGCCCATGGTTCAGGTCACCGACCGCAAGCAACTGAAGGTGGACGGCAAAGCCGCGACCTGGCTCGATATTTCTGGCCTGGATCATCTGAGCACCGCCGAAGTCATCCGCGGCAGCGGGCAAGACGGCTTGCTGTGGCACACGCTGGGCCAGCATCCGGGCATGCTGGATGCGCCCTTCGTGCTGAACCGCGGCAACGTCGCCATCATCGGCGCTGCGGGGCCGGTGGCGTGGATCGACAGCGCCAGCCCCGACGCCAGCCACCCGCCCGGCGCTGGCGAAAGCGCTTTCTTTGAATGGCGCCGTTATATCTCGTGGAGCGTGCCGGCCATCAGCATCAGCATGCTGGTGCTGATCCTGATCCTGATCGTCGCGTTGCGGGTGAACCGCAGGAAGAACAAGGACAACACGTAAACCGGAAGCGCCATGTCCTCGCTTTACTGGCCCTACTTCATCGCGGATTACTACCGCGGGCTGGAAGTCGTGACCGCCGTCGTGGGCGTGATCATCCTGCTCTCAAGCCTGGATGATCTGTTCATCGACGGCTGGTTCTGGCTGCGCGAGCTGAAGCGTTCGCTGACGGTCAAGCGCCGCTACGCGCCGCTTACCGCCGAGCAACTGCGCCAAAAGCCGGAGCAGCCGCTGGCCATCATGGTGCCCGCATGGCTGGAGTACGACGTGATCTCGTCGATGCTTGAAACCATGGTGTCCACGCTGGAATACAAGAACTACATGATCTTCGTTGGCACGTATCAAAACGACCAACGAACGATTGATGAAGTGGAGAGGATGCGGCGGCGCTATCGCCAACTGGTGCGCGTGGAAGTGCCGCACGACGGCCCGACCTGCAAAGCCGATTGCCTGAACTGGATCGTGCAGGCCATCTTTGCGCAAAACGAGAAACAGCCCGAGCCGTTTGCCGGCGTCATCCTGCATGACAGCGAAGACGTGCTGCACCCGCTGGAACTCAAGTACTACAACTACCTGCTGCCGCGCATCGACTTCATCCAGCTGCCGGTGACATCGCTGGAGCGCCATTGGTATGAGCTGGTGGCAGGCACCTACATGGATGAGTTCGCCGAGTGGCACACGAAAGACCTGGTGGTGCGCGAAAGCCTGTCCAGGATGGTGCCGTCGGCCGGCGTAGGCACGTGCTTTTCGCGCCATGCATTGGAATCGCTGGCCGCCGAAACGAATAACCAGCCCTTCAACACCGATACGCTGACCGAAGACTACGACATCGGCGCGCGCCTGGCCCAGCGCGGCATGAAGCAGATCTTCGGCAAGTTCCGCGTGGAATACGTCACGCGCCGAGACTCCTGGTTTGGCCTCGGGCCTGAAAAAATATCCACCATCCGCATGCCGCTGGGCGTGCGTGAGTATTTTCCCAACACGTTCCGCACCGCCTATCGCCAAAAGGCCCGCTGGACCTTGGGCATTGGTTTGCAAGGCTGGCAGCAAGTGGGCTGGACGGGATCATTTGCCACGAAGTATCTGTTGTTCAGAGATCGCAAGGGCCTGGTCACTTCGTTCATCGCGATCCTTGCGTATGTGCTGCTGGCCAATTTCTTTCTGTTCTTCCTGGCCGACAAATTCGGCTGGTGGACGGTGTATTACCCGTCCTACTTCAAGCCGGGCGGCTGGCTGGTGACGCTGATGTGGATCAACGCCGTCGCGCTCTTGCTGCGCGTGGTGCAGCGCGCGTACTTCGTCGGCCACATGTATGGGTGGGAACACGCCATGCTGTCGATCCCGCGGATGATCGTGGGCAACTTCATCAACGCCATGGCGGCGGCGCGCGCGTGGCGGCTGTTCATCGTGCATCTGATCACCGGCAAGCGCCTGGCCTGGGACAAGACCATGCATGACTTCCCCAGCACCGATCAGCTGTCGCAGCAGCGCAAGCGGCTGGGCGAATTGCTGCTGTCCTGGCAGGCCATCGATCAGGACACGCTGGCGCGCGCGCTGGAAATTCAAGCGCGCGAGAAAAAACCATTGGGCAAGATTCTGATGGAACAAGGCTGGCTGGACGAACGCACGTTGAACGAAGCCATTGATTTTCAACAAGCGGGCGAAGCCGATGCGCCGCCCCCGCATTCCGAAGAAAAACCCGCGACCCCATGACTCCGCTGACCCGTACGCTCCTGTTGTCCGCCGCGCTGGCCAGCGTATGGACCGCCGCGCCCGTGGCCGCGCTGGCGCAAGCAAACACGCAAGCAAACACGCAAGCCAACCCCCAAGCCAACAAGCAGACCAGTACGCAGACCAAAGCGGAAGCGCCGCTGGAAGGCGCGGCCTGGCAGTTTGCCGACGAAGGCTACAAGAACTACGACGCGGGCAAGTACGAACTGGCGCAGCAGCAGGCGGAGTCCGCCATCGCGTTGCGGCCCGATGTGGAACGGTTGCGCCTGCTGCTGATTTATTCGCTGCAAAAACAAGGCAAGCTGAAAGAGGCGGATCAGGCCGCAGCCGACGCTATCAAGAATGGCCTGGACACGCCGGCCCTGCGCCAAGCGCGCGCCAACCTGCGGCCGCAAACCAGCGCGCGGCCTGCTCCCCGTGCTGCGGGTGGCGCTGCCCCTTCGTCAGCCTACCAACGCGGCTTTCCCATCGCCACCCGCGCGTACGCCGACTACAACCGCGCTGACTACAAAGCAGCGGCGCGCGGCGCGGAACAAGCTTTCCGTATCGACCCCAAGCAAGGCGCATGGGCGATGCTGTGGCTGGACGCGCTGGAAGCTCAGAACCTGTATGCCGAGGCCGAGGCCGCAGCGGACAAGGCCATTGCGCTGGGCGCGCCCAACAAGAACGACCTGACCGCACGGCGCCAGACGATGAAACGGCGCATGGCGGTGAAGCCGGCCGAAGAAGGCTATCAGGCGCTGATCGCCAACCGGCCGGGCGATGCCGTGCCGCTTGCGCGTCAGGCCGTCGCGTTGGCGCCCGACACCGCCAGCCACCGCTTGCTGCTGATGACGGCGCTGATGCTGGACAACCAGCTGGCGGCCGCCGAAGACGCCGCGACCGACGCCATGAAGCAGGACGACGAGAACACCGTGGCGCTTGTCATGCGCGGCTATCTGCGCCAGCGCCAGGGCAAGACCGATCTGGCCAACCAGGACTTCGACGCCGCGCTCAAACAAGATTGGCTGGACGACGACCAGAAGCGAAACATCCGCCTGATTGCCGCCGATGCATCGTTGGCTGCGGGGGAGAACGCGCGCGCGCTTGCCCTGGTTCAGCCCTTGAGCGCCAAGGGCGCCAAGGACGCCAAAGACGAGGCCGCCGATGCTCGCATCAAACGCGCACGATCAAGACCCGCCGTACCCGCCACCTTGACGCTGGCGAACTACCCGGCCCCCGTGCAGGATTGCCGCGACACGCCCTACGGCACCTCGTGCGAGCTGTTGCCGTCGGATGCGGCCGGCAGCGGCGGCCCCGCCGCGCTGGCCTATGCGGCCTACGCGCGCGAAGACTATCAAGAAGCCATTACGCAGGCGCGCAAGGCCGCCGACCAAGACCCCGCCAACAAAGAACTGCAACGCCTGCTGACCACCACACTGGCGGCAGGCAACCCCCAGCAACTGGCCGAAGCCAATCAGCGCATGAGCGACGCGCTAGCGGCGCAACCTGATGACCCCACCCTGCTGATGCAGCGCGGCTATCTGCATCAACGCATGAAGCAGCCCAAGCTGGCGCTGCAAGATTTTCAGGCGGCCCGCGCCACCGGCAAGGCGCCGCCCACGGTCATTCTGGACGAGGGCTATGCGTTGTCTGGCGTGGGCGACAAGCGCGGCGCGGTCGAAAAACTGAAGGAAGCCATCGATGAAGCGGATGCCGGAAAACTGGAACTGACGCCCCAGCAGCGCTTTGACACGCGCAACGGCATCGGGGGCTTGTCGCGCGAATGGGGTGGCTATTTCTCGGCCGGTTATCGCGGCGCGCGGCCCGCGTCGTCGGGGCTGGGTGGCGCCGCCGTCACCGTACCGGGCGATGCCGTGTTCAGCACCGCCGAAATTTTCTGGCGTCCGTCGGACTTCTTGAACTCGTCCACGCAGACCTTCGAGCTGTACGGCCGCTTGTCCAACACGCTGTATGACAAGGGCGGCAAGACGACGAGCCAGACGGTGTCTGATCCTTGCGGCGGCAGCATCGACATCAACGAAACCACCAACCAGGGGCTGGCAGGCATTCCCACCACGGTGGGCTCGTTGGGCATGCGCTTCACGCCGTCTACCGAAGTGGGGCTGACCTTTGGCCTGGAACGCCAGTTCAACCTGGGCACGGCCACTCGGCGTGGCACGTTCAGCCCCGACCCTTCCCGCTTGCGCTGCGCGCTGAACCGCGACAACCAAACCGCGCACTACCAGACCGATGCGGGCAGCGGCGGTTGGCTGGCGTATGTCACCTATGGCTTGTACGAAGGCACCACGCTGCGCATCGACCGCCCCGACTGGTTCACGATGGAAGGCTATGTGCAGGCCGGCTATTCGTGGCAAGACATGAATGCCAAGCTCTGGCTGCGCGACAACGCCACGGGTGTGGACGGCGACAAGTCATCGGGCAAGCTCAAGCGCGACCAGGCCTTCGGCGCCGGTGAATTGCGCGTGGGCCGAAGCTATCGCGTGGACGCGATCAGCGACCGCCTGGTGTTCTTCCCGTACGCCGTGATCGGCGCGGACTGGCTGTCGAACCGCAACCGCGTATCGGGGCTGGATATCGACGGCACCGATTCCTACAACCTGCTGGGCAACGGCTCATCGTGGTCCATGGGCGCGGGCCCGGGCTTCAACATCCGATACTGGTTCCGCGAAGACCATTACAACGCGCCCCGGTCTTATCTGGACCTGACTACGCAATACCGATTCAACATTGGCGGCGGCGCGGCTGACCGGGCCCGGGGCCTGTTCATCAACCTGACGTTGTCGTACTGACGACACGCCACACCGCCACGATCAAGGAGCCTGTCTTCATGAAAATCACCTCCCCCTTTTCCCGCCGCATGGCGCTTGGGTTTTCCGCCGCGCTGCTGGCCGTGGCCGCGCACGCGCAAGAGGGCTCGTCCATCGTGATCCAGGGTAAAGACAACTGGCTGTTCCCGGGCTGGGGCAGCCTGACCCAAGTCGATTCGCGCGGCATCGATGCCGCGACGCAGCTGGTGCGCGAAACCCGCGATGCGCTGGCGGCCAAGGGCATCCAGCTGGAAGTGCTGGTGCTGCCGGACAAGACGCTCTTCTACCAAGACAAGCTGCCCGACGGAAAGGCGTTGAGCGCTGACGTGAAGAAGCGCTATCAGACCATTCAAGACAAGCTCAAGCAGGCCGGCGTGTCGACGTTTGACGACGAAGCCGTGCTCAAGCGGGTGAAGGACGGCGGACAGGACGTGTTCTACCGCACCGACCAGCATTGGACGCAAGCCGCGGCCGACGCCACCGCCGAAGCGCTTGCGCAACGTATCAAGCAGGATGTGAAAACACTGGCGGGCAAGCCCGGCACCGGCATGCCGCTGGGCAGCGTAGTGAATGAACGCCGCTATGGCGATCTGGCCGAACTGTTCCTGACGCCGGACCAACGCAAACAAGCGGGCCGCGAAACCTTCACCGTGCGCCGCCAGGCCGACAATCAGAGCCTGCTGGACGATGCGCCCGCCCCCGTGCACGTGACGGGGCACAGCATGGTGCAGCCGTACTTCGGCTTTCCGCAAAAGCTGTCCAACGCGCTGGACCGCCCCGTGTCGGTGAATTGGAAGCCCGGCAACGTCGGCCACTGGATCATGCTGCTGGAATACCTGGAGTCGCCCGCCTTCAAGCAGAACAAGCCGCAGGTGCTGGTCTGGCAGATGTTTGAGCCGACGTACTCGCAAGGGCCTGACGCCAAGGGGCTGTGGGACAACGCGTCCATCCTCAGCGCCGACACGTGGCGCAGCCGCATGAAGGCCGCCGTTGGCCAAGCCGCTGGCACCGCCGCCGCCCGGTAACGCCGTGGAGCCGTCCGACAACAAACCTGCCCTGCCCAGCCATCGGCTGCACGCGGCCGTCGTCGCCGTGCTGCTGGCGCTGGGCATGGGCTGGGGCGCGTGGTGCCTGGTCAAAGCCAAAATCAACCCGGCAGAGGTCGCCCCGTCTGCATGGAAAGATGGCTCGGCCGGCAGCGTCTTGAACAAGGCGCTGCACATGCCCATGCAGACGGCGCTCGACACGTGGAACGCGTCGTTGCGGTATCGCGCGCTGGGCGACTTGGGCGATCAGGTCGCCATGGGTTGCCCGCAGTGGCTGTTCTATCGCGACGGGCTGCGTCCGCCGCCGGGCGTTCATGTCTTCAATGAACGCCTGCGGCTGATGCGGCATTGGGTGGATGCGCTGCGTCAAAAGCAGGTGCAGGTGCTGGTCGTGGCGGTGCCCGATAAATCGCGCGTCGAAGCCGACCGGCTTTGCGGCCTGCCGGTATCGCTGCCGATGCGCCAGACGCTGGACGCCTGGCAGAACGCGCTGCGCGAGCAAGGCGTGCCTTTTGTGGACTTGCGTGACGCACTGCAAGCCGCGCCCGCCCCCCGCTTTTTCCGCACCGACGTCCACATGAACGCGCAAGGCGCGCAAGCCGCCGCCACCCGCGTGGCCGAGGCGGCCTTGCCCCTTTTACAAGGCCCCGGCAATCAAGCATTCAAGACCGAACCGCCCGCCCCGCCCGCGCCACGCATGGGCGACTTGATCGTGCTGTCCGGCCTCGAGCAGGCGCGGCCCGGCTGGCGTCCCGAGCTGGAAGTGGTGTCGGAACAAAAGATCGAACCCGTGCGCGCGGGCGGCCTGCTGGATGACGCGCCGCCGGTAGAGGTGCTGCTGGCGGGCACGTCCAACGGCCGCCGCAGCCAGTTCGCCGAACGGCTGGGCATGGGCCTGGGCCGCGAAGTCTGGAACATGAGCCTGGACGGCGGGCAGTTCTCGGGCGCGTTGCAGATGGCGTTGAACCAGCGTGAGCAATGGCCCAAGAGCCTGAAGCTGCTGATCTGGGAATTCTCGGAAAACGCCTTGTCCCTGCCGCTGACCGCGGACGAAAAAGCCGTGCTGGCCCGCCTGCCGTAGCGAACCCAAATGCTATTTAATTCCTACCTGTTCCTGCTGATCTTCCTGCCCGTCACGCTGGCCGTGTACTACGCGGTGGGCCCGCTGAACGTGCGCCTGGCTGCGCTGTGGCTGTGCCTGACATCCCTGGTGTTCTATGGCTGGTGGAACCCGCAGTTCGTGGTGCTGCTAGCCGGGTCCATTGCGTTCAACTACCTCATCAGCCAGTTGATCCTGCACAACACCGCGCGCCCGAAATGGCAAAGCATGATCGTCGCGTTCGGCGTGGGCGCCGACCTGGTGCTGCTGTTTCACTACAAGTACTTCGCCACGCTGCTGAACTTCCTGACAGACCTGGGCATGACCAGCACGACGATGGACGACATCATCCTGCCGCTGGGTATTTCGTTCTTTACCTTCACGCAGATCGGCTACCTGCTCGACTGCAAGGCGGGCGTGGTGAAAGAACGCAGCCTGCTCAGCTACGTGCTGTTTGTGACGTTCTTTCCGCACCTGATCGCCGGCCCGATCCTGCATCACAAAGAAATGATGCCGCAGTTCGCGCAGCCGGAAAACTACCGCTTCAAGGCCGAAAACCTGTCAGTGGGCGCGATGCTGTTCACGATCGGACTGGCCAAGAAAGTGCTGCTGGCCGACGGCATTGCGCCCTATGCCGACGCGGGTTTCGCCGCACCTGGCGAGCTGATGTTCTGGGGCTCGTGGGGCGCCAGCGTCTGCTACGCCTTGCAGCTGTATTTTGATTTCTCGGGCTATTCGGACATGGCGCTGGGCTTGGCCAAAATGTTTGGCATCCGCTTCCCGCTGAATTTCAATTCGCCCTACAAGGCCAGCAGTATCATCGACTTCTGGGCGCGCTGGCACATGACGCTAACGCGCTACATCACGGCGTACCTGTACTACCCGGTGGCGATGGCGGTGTCGAAATGGCGCACGGATCACAACCTGCCCGTGGGCTCCGCAGGCATCCGCACACCCGGCGGGTTTGCCAGCAGCATCGTGGTGCCCACGCTGTTCACGATGACGCTGGCCGGCGTGTGGCACGGCGCGGGCTTTCAGTTCATTGTGTTCGGCCTGCTGCACGCCATGTACCTGTCGGTGAACCATGCGTGGCGCATTTTCGTGGTGGGCCGCAAGCCGGCCGCGGCGCGCCAGGTGGGCGTGATCAAACGCGCCGCCTGCATCCTGCTGACGTTCGTGGCCGTGCTGATCGCGCAGGCGTTTTTCCGCGCGCATGGCGTGGGGGATGCGATGCTGCTGATGCAGGGCATGGTGGGCGCACGCGGCATGGAATCACTGGACCTGTCCACGCATGTGGCGGGCCTGGCCTGGGGCGACGCGTGGCGCGTTATCGTGGGCCATCACATGCAATTGCTGTACACGATTGTGCTGCTGGGCATCGCCTGGTTCACGCCCAACGCGCACCAGATCCTGGGCCGCTATTCGCCAGCGCTGTTCAAACCGCAGGAAGCGCCGCGCGCGTTCATGCGGTGGCGCCCCAACACCGCATGGCTTGTCGTCATGCTGGCGCTGCTGTTTCTCTGCCTGGTAAACCTGCACAAGGAAACCCGTTTCCTCTATTTCCAATTCTGACCGCCGTGCGGTCACGGAGCATGCAATGGACATCAAGACCATCGAAACCAAAGTCGCCGACATCATCGAAGGCATCATCCTGACCAAGGTCGACCCGGACACCCTGCTGATCGATTCCGGTCTGGTGGATTCGCTGGCCGCCGTCGACTTGGCGCTGGCCGTCGAACGTGAGTTCGGCTGCAAGATTCCGCCGACCGAAATCGACGTGCATCTGGAATCGGTGCACACCCTTGCCGCCTTCATCGCGGAGAATGGCCGCGCCTGAAGGCGCCCGCACGCAGTCAGGAGAACGGCAGATGCGTTTCGATTTCAGCACCTACGACTTCACCGGCCTCACCACAAACGCCGACGCCGTGGCGGTAGTGGACGCGCAAGGCGCCATGACGTGGAGCGAATTGAAAGCCGCCACCGACGCCTGGATACGGGCGGCGGGCCAGGCCGGCGTGGTGGGCGGCCACGACGCCGCGCCGCTGGCAATATCCGGCCACAAGGAAGCGGCGTTTCTGGTGGCGATACTGGGATGCCTGCGGCTGGGCGTGCCGTTCGTGCCGGTGGACGTGATCAACCCGCCCGAACGCATTGCGCGCATCGGCCAACTGGTCAACGCCGGGCTGCGCTATGACGCGCAAGCCGGCACCTTTTTACCCGCCAGCGACGCGCCCGCGCCGCTGGCCGAGAAAGACCTGGCCTACGTAATGTTCACGTCGGGCAGCACGGGCGACCCGAAAGGCGTGCAGATCGGCCGCGAAAGCGTCACGCTGTTTGCCGGCTGGATTCAAGATTGCCTGAACCTGGGCACGGCCCCCGCGTTCATGGACCAGATGCTGTTCAGCTTCGATTTCTCGCTGTTCAACTGGGTGGGTGCGCTGGCGCTGGGCGGCACGTGCGTGCTGTGCCCGCGCGAGGTCATCGCCGAGCGCGACGCGTTCATCAAATATTTGGCGGACACGCGCATCAACGTCTGGGCATCCACGCCGTCGTTCGTGCGCCAGCAGTTGTTCAACCCCGATTTCAATCACGTCCACCTGCCCGACTTGCGCGTCTTCGTCTTTGGCGCCGAATCGCTGACGCCGCCGATGGCGGAAGAATTGTGGCAGCGCTTTCCGGATGTGCGCATCATCAATTCCTACGGGCCGACCGAAGCCACCTGCTCAACGACGTGGGTCGAAATCGACGCTGCCCTGCGCGCCGCCGCGCCGAACCCGTTTCCCATCGGCCGCGCCAAACCCTATGCCGACGTGTTCATCGAGAACGGGGAAATCAGCATCGCGGGCGACCACGTCATGCGCGGCTACTTGAACCGCCCCGACCTGAACGCCACCCGCATGTTCACGCGCAACGGCAAACGCGGCTATCGCAGCGGGGATTTGGGCGAAATCGATGATCAAGGCCTGGTCACTTTCCGCGGCCGCATCGACGACCAGATCAAGCTGCATGGTTACCGCATTGAACTCGCCGAGATTGATGCCGCCATCGCCACGCTGCCCGGCGTGCGCGCAGGCGCCACCGTTGCGCTGCGCCGCGCCGACGGCGCCATTGTGCGGCTGATCGGCTTTGTTGAACCGGCGGTCGCGGGGCCTGACGGCGTGCAGCCGCTGCCGCCAGACCTGCACGAGTGGAAAGCCGTGCTGGGCCGCCGTCTGCCGCCCTACATGATCCCGTCAGAGCTTGTCGCCTGCCATCGCTTCCCCACGACCAGCACAGACAAGGCGGATCGCAAACAGCTGGCGCGCCTGTACCTGGACGCCCGCCTCAGCAAAAAACCGGAGTCTTGAATCATGTTCATCCCTTCCCGCTTGGCGGTGGCCATTGCGCTGACCGCACTGGCCGGCAACGCGGCGGCCGAAGGCGCGTTCGCGCAGTTGTACGCCGCCCGTCCGCCCGCTGGTTCGTCTTTCGTGCGCGTCGTGAACCCTGACGCAACGCCGTTGCGCGTGCAGATCGCCAACGGCCCGGCGCAGGAACCCGGCGCGGCCAAGCCTGCCACCACCTACGCCATCGTCAAAGGCAATCAGCCCTTCACCGTGCAGGTCGATGGCAAGCCGGCCGCCACATTGCAGGTCGCGCCTGACACCTTCAGCACGCTGATTCCCAAGCGCGACGGCGGCACGCTGACGTTCACCGTTATCGACGACAGCAACGGCGCGCAGGACGCGCTGAAGGCGGAATTGCGCTTCTATAACCTGGCGGCCGATTGCGCGGCGGGGCAATTGAGCGTGAGCCCGTCCGGCCCCGTACTGTTCCAGGACGTCAAACCCGGCGCCGCCGCCGCCCGCGCCATCAACCCGGTCAGCGCCACCTTGGCCACGGGCTGCGGCGCGGCGGTCTCGCCCCCGCAACCGTTGCCCGCGCTGCAACCCGGCGACCACTACAGCCTGTTCCTGACCGGCAGCGCCGCCGCGCCCGTCCTGAGCGGGCAGGTCAGCGCCACGGACCCGTACAGCCGCTAAGGAGGCATCATGCGACGCGTATTCCGGGATGACCACGAACTGTTCCGCGACCAAGTGCGGCGCTTTGTCGCCAGCGAAATCGCGCCCCACTACGCCGAATGGGAAAAGGCCGGCGTCACGCCGCGCGCGCTGTGGAAGCGGGCCGGCGACGAAGGCCTGCTCAACTGCGCGCTGCCCGATCCTTACGGACTGGGCGGTGACTTCGGCCATTCCGCCGTCGTGATCGAAGAGCTGGCGCATGCCAATTTCCTGGGCATCGGCTTTTCGATTCACTCGGACATGGTGTCGCCCTATCTGCTGAACTTCGGCACTGACGCCCAGAAAGACCGCTGGCTGCCCGCCATGACGCGGGGCGACATCGTCGGCGCCATTGCGCTGACTGAACCCGGCGCGGGCAGCGACCTGAAAGCCATCCGCACCCGCGCACGCCGCGATGGCGACGACTACGTGCTGAGCGGCCAGAAAACGTTCATCACCAATGGCGTGAACGCCGGCCTGGCGATCGTGCTGGCCAGCACCGACCCCGACCTGGGTGCGCGGGGCTTGTCGCTATTCTGCATTGAAGAAAATCTGCCCGGCTACACCAAGGGCACCGCGTTGAACAAGATTGGCCAGCACAGCCAGGACACCTGCGAGCTGTACTTTGACGATGTCCGCGTGCCAGCGGATTGCCTGCTGGGCCTGGAGAACGCCGCCTTCGAATATATGACGCGCGAACTCGCCCGCGAACGGCTGGCCATCGCCTTGCGCGCGGCGGCCTCGGTCGAAGGCATGCTGGATGAAGCCGCGCAGTACACGCGCGACCGCAAGGTCTTCAGCCGCCGCGTCATCGACTACCAAAACACCCGCTTCAAACTGGCCAATGCACGTGCGCAAACGACCATGCTGCGCGTGTTCCTGGACGATTGCCTGGCGCGGCAGATGGAAGGCGAACTGGACCCCACCACCGCCGCCATCGCCAAGCTGAACGCCACCGAAATCCAGGGGCGCGTGTTGGACGACCTGCTGCAAATGTACGGCGGCTACGGGTATATGGCGGAATACGGCATCGGCCGCGCGTGGGTGGACGCGCGCGCGTTGCGCATCTTTGGCGGCACCAGTGAAGTCATGCTGGAAATCATCGGCCGCAGCTTCAATTAAGCCGGGCCGGCGCGCTTAAACGCGCGCCGCCAGCCACGCACGCATCAGCGCGCGCGCCTCGGGCGTGTTGTCGATCACCCAAGGTTCCATGGCGAACGCCACGACGCGCTTGGCGCCGTAGCCGCGAGCCACTTCCCACTGCTGTTTCACGCGGTCAAAGTCGGCCGAACGCGCCTTGAAGGTAGAGCCATCAGTGCTGCCCGACGGCAGCTCTTCGAACAGCTCCAGGATCAGGTCAAACGAGGCGCGGCGCGCCAGCAGCATGTCGTGCAGCGGCGCCAGCGCCTGATAGTTCGCCAAGCCCGCCACACCCACGCCGTCCTGAATCATCGGATGGATGCGCACGCGATCCAGAATGCCGCTCCACAGCTTCATCAGCGAGCCATCGGTGGGCAGGCGGCTGTGATACGTGGAAATGCATGGCACGCCCCGGCTGGTTGCCTGCGCCGTGCGCGAAAACGCGTCCAGCCAAGGAATCAGCTGCGCCTGCCGGGCTTCGGATGCCCAGTTGTATTGCTCAAGTTCGTAGGGCAGATACCAGCCGCGAAACGCGCGGCGCTTGGGCCAGGGCGCGGATTCCATATACGCCACGCCCCGGGCGCGCGTCTGATCCAGATAGGCGGTAAACGCCGCCTTGTCCTTGCCCGCCAGCACATCCCACCAGCGCTGGTCATAAGGCAGGCCCACGTGCACGCCCAGCCCCTGGTGTTCGGCTTCGTCAAAGATCATGCGCAGCACGGCGTCGGGCGCCATCCAGTCGTCCGGACGGCCGCCTTCCAGGCCCACCCATTGCAGGAAGATCTCGCGGCAGCCCAGCCGGCGATAGGCCGACAGACGCACGCGCCAGTCTTCAGGCTTCAGATCCAGGTGGCTGCGCCACAGTTGCAGAAACGTGGCGTTCAGGGACAGGGGCGGCGCGCAGGCGGCCAGCGGGGCCAAGGCGCCCAGCGCCAGCGCCTGAAACAGGCGCCGGCGGGTGGGGGATGCAAGCAGACGGCGTGTCAGGAGAAGATCCCGTCCCGTCTTTAACCGCGGTTACCGAACAAGCCGCCCAGCGAGGCCAGCAGGTCGGTCGGGTTGAAGGGCTGGCCGGGCTGCACCTCGCCTTGCGGCGTGGCCTTGTCGACCAGTTGCGGCAGCAGGGACGACAGCGAACCCAAGACGGAATCCGTGTCCTGGCCGGTTTTGGCGGCCAGTTCATTGACAACGCCGGGGTCAAGCACCGCGCCAAGCTGGTCGGGGCTGACCGGCAGGTTCTGGCCCGTGCCGACCCAGGACGCCACAATTTCGCTTAAACCGCCCTTCTGGAAGCTGGCGATCAGGCCGCTCAGCCCACCCGGGTACTTATTCAATTGTTCGATCAGGGCAGGCAGCAATGACGCGGAGCCCCCTTGCTGACCGCCACCGGCCATCGAGGCCAAGGTATCCAACAGACTCATCACCGTGCTCCTGAAAAATCGGAAAACCAGTATAGGGCGGTGGCTGGCGTAACGCATGTCAGCCCCGTTACCGGGGGCCGGATCTTTGCAAAACTTGTAAATCTGGCGGGCTTTAACCGGGACGCTTGTCCGCGGCAGCGGCTTTCAGCGCCTTCAGCGCCTTCTGCCCCGCGCGGCCATCCGCGGGCAAGCCCAGTTCCCGCTGGGCAGCCTGCAAGGCCTGGCGCGTGCGGGCGCCGATCATGCCATCGGGTTCGCCAACGTCATAGCCTTTGGCAATCAGCAGCCGTTGCAGCTCACGCCGTTCCGCCCGCGACAGGCCGGGGTCATCGGTCGGCCAGGCTTGAACGAGCGGCCCGCCGCCGCGCAGCCGATCCGAAAGATGCGCGATGGCCAGCGCATAGCTTTCCGCGGCGTTGTACGAATACAGCGCATCGAAGTTGCGCGTGACCAGGAAGGCCGGGCCGTTACGGCCGGCGGGCAGCAGCAGGCCGGCGGGCGTGTCGCCGGCAGGCAAGGCTTGCCCGTCCACCCGCGTCACCCCTTGCTTGGCCCACGACGACATCGGACGCTTGTTCTTGCGCCCCGCCCCCGCCGTGTCCAAGCCGCCGGGCAGCTTGACCTCGTAGCCCCAGGCCAGCGACGAATTCCAGCCCGCGCGCTTCAAGAAATTGGCGGTGGACGCCAGCGCATCGGGCACGCTGTCCACCAGATCGCGGCGGCCATCGCCATCAAAATCCACGGCCAAACGCAAGTAGGTGGACGGCATGAACTGCGTCTGCCCGAACGCGCCCGCCCAGGAGCCCACCAGCCGGTCGGGCGCGATGTGCTCGTCCTGGATGATCTTTAACGTCGAGAAAAACTCGCCCCGGAAGTACGCCTGGCGGCGGCCGAAGCACGACAACGTGGATAGCGACGTCAGCAGCGGCCGGCCGCCCAGCGTGCGCCCGAAATTGCTTTCCACGCCCCACACCGCCGCAATGGTGGCCGGGTCTACGCCATAGCGCGAGGCGGCGCGGTTCAGGTCGGACTGCCAGCGCGCCATGCCCGCCTTGCCGTCCGCCACGCGCTCGTCGTCGACCAGCCCGGCCATGTAATCCCAGATGGGCGTTTTGAATTCGGGCTGGGCGTCCAGCAGGTCAATCACCGCCATGTCGGGCGTCAGGCCGGCGGTGTGCGTGTCGAAGGTGGCGCCGGACACGCCTGCTTTCAGCGCAGGGCCGCGCAATTGCGCAAGGCACGCGGCGAACGGGTCAGCGGCGTGGGCGCTCGCCATGCAAAGCGCCCCCGCCAAGGTCAAGGCGGCATAAGGCAGCGCGGAGGCCAATCGGGTGGTCATGCGTAGCGTTCCTTTGGGGATTGAATCAACCGGCTTGCAGCGCGGCGAGTTCGGCGTCGTCGAAGCCGGCCGCACGGCGGGCTTCCAGGTTGAAGGGGCCGCGTAAGCGCGGCGCATCATAGCGCTGCGCCAGATCGGCATAGCAGGCCACGGGTTCCTGGCCCGCTTGCGCGCACAGCCGTTTGAACCAGTGGTTGCCGATGGCGACGTGGCCGATCTCATCGCGCAGGATGATGTCCACAATGGCGGCGCTGTCGGCATCCCCCGCCCCAGCCAGCTTGTTGCGGATCATCGGTGACGCATCCAGGCCGCGCGCCTCCAGCGTGCGCGGCACCAGCGCCAGCCGGGCCAGCAGATCGCCGCGCGTGCGTTCGGCCATGTCCCACAAACCGTTGTGCGCCGGAAAATCCCCATAGGCATAGCCCAAGGTGTCCAGCCGCTGGCGCAGCAGATCGAAGTGATAGGCCTCTTCGCGGGCGACGCGCAGCCAATCCCGGTAGAACGCATCGGGCATCCCGGCGAAGCGCCAGAGGATGTCCAGCGCCAGATTGACCGCGTTGAATTCAATATGGGCCAGCGCGTGCAGCAACGCCGCGCGTCCTTCCAGCGTGGCCATGGACCGGTGCTTGACCAAGCCGGGCGCCACCAATTCTGGCCGCGCGGGCCGGCCCGGCAAGCCAAGCGGCGCCGAAAATTCGCGCTGGCAGTCCATCACGGCGGTGTCGCTGATGGCGCGCACCGCCGCCATTTTCTCGGGCCACTCACGCGCGGCAAGCGCTGCGAGGGCCTGGCCGCGCAGGCAGTGCTGGCCTGACCCTTCCTTGACGGAAGGGGTCGTGTTGCTATCCATGATGTTTGCGAATCCCAAGCGGCGCGAAGCCGCTGCAAAACCTGAAAAAACCAACGGTTTCAATACCGTGCGTTGACGAAGACTTTATCATTCACGAATGGATTCCCTGCGCCTGACCATTGAAACCGACCTGTCCCGCATCGACGCCCAAGCCTGGGACGCGTTGGCCGGGGACCAGCCCTTTCTGCGGCACGCGTTTTTGTGCGCGCTGCACGAGACGGGCTGCGCCGCCCCCGAGACCGGTTGGGCGCCGCATTATCTGGCGCTGTGGCGCGACGGCGCGCTGATTGCAGCCACGCCGCTTTATCTGAAATCCCACTCTCGTGGCGAATACGTGTTCGACTACGCCTGGGCCGACGCCTTCCAGCGCCACGGCATGCGCTACTACCCCAAGCTGCTGTCGGCCATCCCCTTCACGCCGGTGACGGGCCCGCGGCTGCTGGCATCGAATGATGAAGACCGCGCCACGCTCGTGCGCGGGTTGGTGGCCTTTGCCGAAGAGGTCAAGGTGTCGTCGCTGCATCTGCTGTTTCCGTCTGACGCCGACATGCGCGTACTGCGCGACGCCGGCTTCATGATTCGCGAGAGCGTGCAGTTTCATTGGACCAACGACGGCTTTGCGGACTTTGACGCGTTCCTGGCGCGGATGAGCCACGACAAGCGCAAGAAAATCCGGCAAGACAGAAAAAAGGTGGCCGCCGCCGGGCTGGCGTTCCGATGGCTGCGCGGCAGCGATATCCAAGAGGCCGATCTGGCCTTCTTCTATGACTGCTATTGCCGCACGTATTTTCAGCACGGCAACCCGCCCTATTTGAATCGCGATTTCTTTGTGCGCGCCTACCACGATCAACCCGACGCCTTTGTGCTGATCATGGCCGAGCGTGATGGCGAGCCGGTGGCGGCGGCGTTGAATCTGGCGGGCGGCGATGCGCTTTACGGGCGCTATTGGGGCGCGACGGAATATGTGCCGGGGCTGCATTTCGAGACGTGCTACATGCAGTCCATCGCGTATTGCATCGCGCACGGCATCGCCCGTTTTGAAGGCGGCGCGCAGGGCGAACACAAGATGGCGCGCGGCCTCTTGCCCACGCCGACCTGGTCAGCGCATTGGGTCGCCCACCCCGGCTTCGCCGAGGCGATCCAGAACTTCCTGGACGAAGAGACCTCGGCGGTGACGGACTATTTGGGCGAACTGGAAGCGCACACGCCGTTCAAGGGCAGCGCGTAAGCGACACGCTTACAGGAACCGGTCCAGCAGTTTGCGGCTGTGCTTGTCCAGCGACAGGATGTCGCGCACCAGATAGAAGATGCCGTGGCTGTCGGCGATCAGCAGCGTCTGCGGGCTGAGCCGGCGGATGTCTTCTTCGCCGCGCAGCGTGAACGACGTCGGGCCGCGATCGGTTTCCACCTTCCAGGTGCTGGGCGTCGCGTAGGTGGACACGCTGGCCAGCTTGCGGATTTCGGGCATGAATTCCCGGCCCGCCAATTCTTCTTCGATCAGCGCGCGCGGCTCAGCGGGAACATCGGACAGGTGCTCGATCCACACCAGCTCGTGGCCGTCGCTGGTGACCAGCGACAGGCCGCGGCCCGCTTCACTGATCGGAAAGGCGCGCACGGGAATCACGCCTTCGTGCGTTTCGCCGTCGGCGGATTGATATTCCAGGCGCCCGAAGGCATTGCGGCGCAAGTGAAAGGTCGGCAACGTCATGACGATAATCCTGGGTCCGCGTCAGGCCACGGCGGCGATGTTTTCGCCGTCCGACGCTTGGGCGTCGGCTTCCGCCTGACGCGCCTGCGCCTGGTAGAGACGATAGTAGGCGCCCTCGCGGGCCATCAATTCTTCGTGCGGCCCTTGCTCCACGATCTGGCCGCGATCCAGCACAACCAGGCGATCTGCCTTGCGCAGCGTACTCAGGCGGTGCGCGATGGCGATGGTGGTGCGGCCGCGCACCAGATTGTCCAGCGCCTTTTGGATTTCCTTTTCCGTGGTGGTGTCCACCGACGACGTGGCTTCGTCCAGGATCAGGATGCGCGGGTCGATCAGCAACGCACGCGCAATCGAAATACGCTGGCGTTCGCCGCCGGACAAAGCCTGGCCGCGCTCGCCCACCAGGGAATCGTAGCCATGCGGCAAGCGCAGAATGAACTCGTGCGCATGCGCCGCGCGGGCGGCGGCCACGATTTCATCGCGCGTGGCGTCGGGTTTGCCGTAGGCGATGTTCTCGGCAATGGTGCCGAAGAAGAGGAAAGGCTCTTGCAGCACCAACCCAATATTGCGGCGGTAATCGGCCACGCGCACCGAACGGATATCGGCGCCATCCACCAGCACCGCCCCTTCAGACACGTCGTAGAAGCGGCAGATCAGGTTGATCAGCGTGCTCTTGCCCGACCCGCTATGGCCCACCAGGCCGATCATCTCGCCCGGGGCGATGGTCAGGTCCAGCCCGCGAATGACTTGGCGATTACCGTAGCGAAAGCCCACGTCGCGCAGTTCGATGCGGCCGTTGATGTGCGGCAGCTTGGCCGGGTTCTGCGGTTCGGGAACGCTGGAGACGTGGTCAAGAATATCGAAGATGCGCTTGGCGCCAGCGGCCGCTTTCTGCGTGACCGAGACGATGCGGCTCATCGAATCCAGGCGCAGATAAAAGCGCCCGATATACGCCAGGAACGCGGCCAGCACGCCCACCGTAATCTGCTTTTGCGACACCTGCCAGATACCGAAAATCCACACCACCAGCAGACCCACTTCCGTCAGCAACGTGACCGTGGGCGAGAACAGCGACCACGTCGTGTTCACGCGGTCGTTCACTTCCAGGTTGCGGTTATTGGCTTCGCGAAAGCGCGCCACTTCGCGCTTTTCCTGAGCAAACGCCTTGACCACGCGGATGCCCGGAATGGTGTCCGCCAGCACGTTGGTGATCTCGGACCAGATGCGGTCGACCTTTTCAAAGCCGTGACGCAGCCGGTCGCGCACCGCGTGAATCATCCAGATAATGAACGGCAGCGGCACCAGCGTAACCAGCGCCAGCCAGGGGTTGATGGACACCAGAATCACCGCCGTCATGACGATCATCAGAATGTCGGTGGCGAAGTCCAGCAGATGCAAAGACAGGAACACGCAAATGCGGTCGGTCTCGCTACCGATACGGGAAATCAGATCGCCCGTACGCTTGCCCCCGAAATACTCCAGCGACAGCTGCTGCAAGTGTTCGTAGGTGGTGGTGCGCAAGTCGGCGCCGATCCGCTCGCTGACCCACGCCAGAATGTAGGTGCGCGCCCAGCCCAGCCCCCAGGCCAGGATGGCGGACGCCAACAGGCCGCTCAGGTAGAGGCGCACCTTGCTGTAATCAATGGGCGCGCCGTTCTGGAACGGGATCAGCACGTCGTCCATCAGCGGCATCGTCAGGTACGGCGGCACCAGCGTCGCGGCCGTGCCCAGCAACGTCAGCACGAAACCGGCCAGCAACGCGCCGCGATACGGCCGGGCAAAACGCCACAGGCGCAGCAGCGCCCAGGTGGAAGACGGCGCCGCCTGCTCTTGATTGCAGGTGGGGCATTCTTCTTCGCCCGCGGGAATAACGTTATTACAGATGGTGCAGTTGCGTTCCTGCGGCGCCTCTTCCTGATGGCCCGACAGGCGGATCGCCTGTTGCGATTCGAAGTGCGACAGCAGCCGCAGCGCGGCCGGATTGCGGGCCAGCGTGAAACGCCAGATGGCCAGACGCGCAGTATCGTCGTGCAATTCCAGCACGGCGGCGCCGGCGTGGTCGGTAAGGTTGAGCGTTAATTGGGGGCCGTAGACCCACGATTCCCAGCCGTTATCGGCGGCGTTACGGGCCAATAGGCGACGGTCAGTCGCGGCAATCAGCCCCGGCTGGAACTTCAGCCGCTGGTCCAGGTCTATTTCAACCCAGGCCAGCAAGGTTTCGCCGTCCGCTAATTCAGCGCGGATTTCATCCCGCCAGGCGGCAGGAAAGGCATCGGCAAGGCCAGAAAGCAGGTGTGGTTTTTTCATTGGAACGCATACCGGGCCAGGACTCTGCCCTACTAGGCGGCAACCGGTTTACCACCAACGGCGGCAAACGTGTCCCTTCCTTACAACACAACGAGTTCACGCCTTGAAGGCGTCGTATAGTAGCAGCCGATTTTTCTAATTAGGAATATCTGGGATCCCCCACTCGTTGGCATTATTCTTAAAGCGCAACCCCATAAATTTGCCAGTAAATTCGCGGTCTTACATAGGGGCGTCCGCGCGTGCCAACCTGCTTCTCAAGTAAATTAAAACATGAAAAAGAAAGACATTGAATTTCTCGATGTCGTGGCTTTGCGCGGCCCGAACATTTGGACGTATCGCCCGGTCCTTGAAGCGTGGGTGGATATTGGTGAGTTGGAGGACTATCCGTCCAACACCATTCCCGGGTTTTACGAGCGCCTGTCTGAATGGTTGCCGTCGCTGATTGAGCACCGTTGCAGCCCCGGTGTGCGCGGCGGCTTCCTGGCCCGCCTGAAAGAAGGCACGTGGCCCGGCCACATTCTTGAACATGTCACGCTGGAATTGCAGAACCTGGCCGGCTTGCGCGGCGGCTTCGGCAAGGCCCGCGAAACGTCGACCCGCGGCGTCTACAAAGTGGTGGTGCGCGCCTGGCAGGAACAGGTCACCCGCACGGCGCTGAACGAAGCCCGCGACCTGGTCATGGCGGCCATTGAAGACCGCCCGTTCGACGTGCCCGCCACGATTGCCAAGCTGCGCACGCTGGTGGACCGGCACTGCCTGGGTCCCAGCACCGCCTGCATCGTGGACGCGGCCGATGACCGCGACATTCCCTACATCCGCCTGTTCGAGGGCAACCTCGTGCAATTCGGCTACGGATCGGCCCAGCGCCGCATCTGGACGGCTGAAACCGACCGGACCAGCGCCATCGCCGAAGGCATTTCGCGCGACAAGGACCTGACCAAGGAATTGCTGTCGACCTGCGGCGTGCCGGTGCCGGAAGGCCGCCTGGTGCGCAGCGAAGACGACGCCTGGGAAGCGGCCGAAGACATCGGCCTGCCCGTTGTAGTCAAGCCGTACGACGGCAACCACGGCCGTGGCGTGTTCACCAACCTGACGACCCGCGAAGAGGTGGTGTCCGCCTACCGCGTGGCGGTGGACGAAGGCAGCGGCGTGATCGTCGAACGCTTCGTGCTGGGCAACGAACACCGTTTGCTGGTGGTGGGCAACCGCATGGTGGCCGCGGCCGCCGGCGAACCGGCCTGGGTAACCGGCGACGGCAAGTCCACCATTACCGAACTGATCGACAGCCAGATCAACGTTGACCCGCGCCGTGGCCGCACCGAAAACCATCCGCTGAACTTTGTGCGCCTGGATTCCGCCGCCCGGCTGGAAATCGCGCGCCAGGGCATGTCGGAAGACAGCGTGCCGGCCGACGGCCAGCGCGTGTTGGTGCAGCGCAGCGGCAACGTCGCCTTTGACGTGACCGACCGCGTCCACCCGAGCATTGCCGCCACCGTAACGCTGGCCGCCCGCGTGGTGGGCCTGGATATCGCAGGCGTAGACCTGGTGGCTGAAGACATCACCCGGCCGCTGGCTGAGCAGCGCGGCGCCATCGTGGAAGTCAACGCCGGCCCCGGTTTGCTGATGCACCTGAAGCCCGCTGACGGCACGCCGCGCCCGGTGGGCCGCGCCATCGTCGACCACCTGTTCCCCGAAGGCGATGCGGGCCGCATTCCCATCGTGGGCGTGACGGGCACCAACGGCAAGACCGTCGTCGCGCGCCTGGTGGCGCGCCTGCTGCATCTGTCCGGCAAGCGTACGGGCCTGGCTTGCAGCGAAGGCCTGTACCTGGACCGCCGCCTGGTGCAAAAGGGCGACCGCGCCGACTTCGCATCCGGCACCCGCCTGCTGATGAACCGCAACGTGGATGCCGCCGTCATCGAAAACGACAGCGGCGTCATCCTGGGCCAAGGCCTGGCTTACGACCGCTGCCAGGTTGGCGTCGTTACCAACATCGACGATGCCGACCATCTGGGCGACTTCGACATCAACGAAACGGAGCGCATGTTCAATGTGTTCCGCACGCAGGTTGACGTGGTGCTGCCGACCGGCGCCGCCGTGCTCAACGCCCGCGATCCGCGTGTCGTGGAAATGGCCGAGCTGTGCGACGGCGCCGTCATCTTCTTCGGCATCGACCCCGCCCTGCCCGCCATCGCCGCGCATCTGCAACAAGATGGCCGCGCCGTGTTTGTTCGCGACGGCAGCATCATCCTGGCGCAAGGCGCCCGCGAAGAGCGGCTGGCTGACGTCGCCGCGATTCCGCTGACGCATGGCGGACGCGTGGCCTTCCAGGTGGAAAACGTGCTGGCCGCCGTGGGCTCCGCCTGGGCGCTGGACATCCCCGTGGAACTGATCCGCGCCGGCATCGAAACCTTCGACATCGACCAGGCCGACGCGCCGTGGCAGTTCACGCTGTTTGAACGCAACGGCGGCACCGTGGTGGTGGACGATGTGCACAACGCGTCCGCGTTGCGCCCGCTGATCGCCGCCATCGACCAGTTCCCGTCGACGACGCGCGCCGCGGTTTACTCCGCCGGCGCCGACCGCCGCGATGCCGATCTGATCGAACAGGGCCGCCTGCTGGGCGACGCCTTTGACCGCGTCGTGCTCTATGACGACAAGACGGTCAAGAGCAAGCGCCCCGACGGCGAAGCGCGCGCGCTGCTGCGCCAGGGCTTGTCGCAAGGCAGCCGTGTGAAAGACATCCAGGACGAGCCGGACCATGGCAAAGCCATCGAGAGCGTGCTGAACGGCATCGCGGCGGGCGACTTCGCGCTGCTGCAATCCGACGAAGCCTTCTCTGGCCCCACCATCGATCTGGTGCGCCGCTGGATTCAACAATACTGACAGGAATACCTGCCATGGAAGTTTCCCGTATCCGGGCCCTGCGCGGCCCCAATCTGTGGAGCAAGAACACCGCGATCGAGGCCATTGTTTCGTGCGCCGACGCCGAGTGCTCCATCGATAACCTGCCTGAGTTCGAAGCCCGGCTGCGCGCACGCCTGCCGCAGATGGGGCTGATGCGCCCGGAAGGCCATCAAGACGCCGTATCGATTGCCCACGTGTTGCAGATCGTGGCGTTGACGATGCAGGCGCATGCCGGCTGCCCCGTCACCTTTGGCCGCACGCACTCGACCATCGAGCCCGGCGTGTTCCAGGTCGTTGTCGAATACAGCGAAGAAGAAGTCGGCCTATTGGCGATGGAACTGGCGCAGCAGCTCGTGCGCGCCGCGTTGGATGACACGCCGTTCGACCTGGCCGACGCGCTCAAGCGCCTGCGCGAACTGGACGAAGATGTGCGCCTGGGACCCAGCACCGGGTCCATCGTGAACGCGGCCGTCGTGCGCAATATTCCGTACCGCCGCCTGACGCAAGGCAGCATGGTGCAGTTCGGCTGGGGCAGCAAGCAGCGCCGCATTCAGGCCGCCGAAACTGACCTGACCAGCGCCATCTCGGAATCGATTGCGCAAGACAAAGACCTGACCAAGATGCTGCTGGACGCCGCCGGCGTGCCGGTGCCGATGGGCCGTTCGGTGACCACGGCTGAAGAAGCCTGGGAAGCGGCGCAGGAATTGAACGGCCCCGTGGTCGTCAAGCCGCGCGACGGCAGCCAGGGGCGCGGCGTGGCGGTCAACATCGAAACGCGCGAGCGCGTGATCCAGGCCTTTGAAGTGGCCGAAGAGATCAGCTCGGAAGTGATCGTTGAACGCTACATTCCCGGCCACGATTTCCGCTTGCTGGTGGTGGGCGGCGCGCTGGTGGCGGCATCGCGCCGCGACCCGCCGCAAGTCACGGGCGACGGCCAGCAGACCATCCGCCAACTGGTGGACCAGGTCAACGCCGACCCCTTGCGCGGCGATGGCCACGCAACGTCGCTGACCAAGATCCGCTTTGACGACATTGCGTTGGCCACGCTGAAAAAGCAGGGCTTCGACGCCGATTCCGTGCCGCCTCCCGGCACGCTGATCTTCCTGCGCAATAACGCCAACCTGAGCACGGGCGGCTCGGCCACCGACGTCACCGACGAAGTGCACCCCGAGATGGCCGCGCGCGCCGTGTCGGCCGCCCGCATGATCGGCCTGGACATCTGCGGCGTGGACGTCGTGGCGGAAAGCGTGCATTACCCGCTTGAAGAACAGCACGGCGGCGTGGTGGAAGTGAACGCCGCGCCCGGCCTGCGCATGCACTTGAACCCCTCGTTCGGCAAGGGCCGCGCGGTGGGCGAAGCCATCATCGCCAACATGTACGCCGACGGCGACGACGGCCGCATTCCGGTTGTGGCCGTGGCCGGCACCAATGGCAAGACGACCACGGTGCGCCTGACCGCCCACATCCTGGGCACGGCCGGCAACCGCGTCGGCATGACGAATTCCGACGGCGTCTACGTAGACAACCTGCGTATCGACACGGGCGATTGCAGCGGCCCGCGCAGCGCCCGCAGCGTGCTCATGCACCCCGACGTCGACGCCGCCGTGTTCGAAACGGCGCGCGGCGGCATCCTGCGCGAAGGCTTGGCGTTTGACCGCTGCAACGTGGCCATCGTCACCAACATCGGCATGGGCGACCACCTGGGCCTGGGCTATATCAGCACGGTGGAAGACCTGGCGGTCGTCAAGCGCGTCATCGTCCAGCATGTGCATCCGTCAGGCACGGCGGTGTTGAATGCCGCCGACCCGATCGTGGCCGAGATGGCTTCCAGCTGCCCCGGCTCGATCACCTACTTCGCCGAAGACCGCAATCACCCGGTGCTGGCGACGCATCGCGCGCAGGGCCTGCGTTCGGTGTATCGCGATGGCGACGCCATCGTGGCGGCCCAGGGCGCGGAAGAAACCCGCTTCCCGCTGGCCGAGATTCCGCTGACGCGCAACGGCACAATCACGTTCCAGGTCGAAAACGCCATGGCCTCGATTGCCGCGGCATGGGCGTTGAACCTGGATTGGGACATCGTGCGCCGTGGCCTGGCCTCCTTCGTCAACGACGCGCAGACGGCCCCTGGCCGCTTCAACGTGTTCGACTATCGCGGGGCCACGGTCATTGCGGACTACGGCCACAACCCCGACGCGATCCTGGCTTTGGTGCGCGCGGTGGACGCCATGCCGGCCAAGCGCCGGTCGGTGGTCATCAGCGGGGCGGGCGACCGCCGCGATGAAGACATCCGCATGCAGACCGAAATCTTGGGCGCCGCCTTTGACGACGTGCTGCTGTATCAGGACCAATGCCAACGTGGCCGCGCCGATGGCGAAGTGCTGGCGTTGCTGCAAGAAGGCCTGGTCGGTGCGCCGCGCACGACGCACATCGAGGAAATCCATGGCGAGTTCCTGGCCATCGACACCGCGCTTGCGCGCCTGTCCGCGGGCGATCTGTGCCTGATCCTGGTGGACCAGGTGGAAGAGGCGCTGGAGCACATTGCGCAGCGTATCGCGCAAGCCTGAACCCGCGGCCGCGGCTCTGTGCCGCGATCGCTGCAATGCAAACGGGGCGCTCTGGCGCCCCGTTTGCATGATGGGCCCGATCTTTCAGCCCCTACCTGGCAGCACCCCTGCCCGGCTGCATCCTACGTGCTGGGCGTCACCACGGCGGGCGCCGTGGCCTGATACCGATCCGTCACGTGCGTGCACCCTACTGCCGCCATGGCGGCCAGCGCCAGCAAGATTGCGCTGCAAAGTCGTTGCGTCATGCGTGCCTTCTCCCTTTCCTGTTGATGAACCTCGACGTGTTCCGTCACGACTATACCGGGGCGCCCCCCTGCCGGCCAGGGCGAAAACCACCCAAAAACCTCGTATCTCCCGTTACTAGCCCCGCTCAAAAGGGGACAAAACATTGCGGGAATGTAACTCTTGAACGGCATTTTCCGGATGCGGATTTCCGTCGAAAAACCGGGCTGCCAGGGGGCAATTCGGCTGTTACATTTGCCGACAGCCAGGTTTGACAGCCCCCCTGGCCCACTCGTACGGTAGGGGCTAGCTGATCAGCGTCCAACTCAACCGCGATTGCAAGACTTATAGGCCATAAGCCTTGTGTCGCAGCAGACAAAGAGAGGTCACCATGAATAACGACATCATCGCCGGCAAGTGGAAGCAACTGACCGGCAAGGCCAAGGCGGCTTGGGGTGAGCTCACCGACGACGAGTTGACCCGTACGGAAGGCAACGCCGAGCGCCTGGCTGGCTTGATCCAGGAGCGTTATGGCAAGACCAAGGAACAAGCTCAGAAGGAAGTCCGGGATTTCTTCGACCGCAATCCCTGATTCCTGCCCCGCCTTGATCGGTCGAAACTTCTGGAGAAGCTGACATGTTGCATTACGCCGTAGTTTTCTTCGTCATCGCGATCATCGCGGCGGTTCTCGGCTTTGGCGGTATTGCCGCCGGGGCCGCGGGTATCGCCAAGATCCTGTTCTTTGTCTTCCTGGTGCTGGCGCTCTTGTCCATCTTGAGCGGCGCCCTACGAAAGAAATAGAACACGCCGATAGCACGCATACCCCCCAAACAGATTGAACGTCTGGCGCACGATACCTCGCCGCGCCAGACCACATGAATAATGAATAAGGAGCACGACTATGGAAATTCGTAAGCTGATCGCCGCCGCCGCACTGGGTACGGGCGCTGTTTTCACTTCCATGGCATTCGCGGCCGATGACGGCAAGCCCAAGCAATCCGTAGGCGAGTACGCCTCTGACGCGACGGTCACGACCAAGGTCAAGGCCGCCTTCGTTGCCGACAAGCAATTGAGCGCGCTGGACATTGCGGTGGAAACCAATAACGGCGTCGCCACCCTGACCGGTACCGTCGGCACCGCGGCCGAAGCCGATCACGCAGCCACCGTCACCCGTGGCGTGGAAGGCGTGAAGCAAGTGAAGAACAACATCAAAGTCGACCCGGCCAAGAACAAGAAGTAAGCAAGGCTGCATTCCATACTGAGGCCTAGAGAGCCAAACGGCGCCCGTGTCTGACACGGGCGCCGTTTTTTTTGGTGCGCCGGAAATTGCGCTTGGCTGAGGCTACAGGCTGACGGCGCCCCGCCCGATCTCCAATGCGCGGCCGCCGACCTGGATGCGGCCATCAGCCAGCACATCAAGCAGCAAGCGGCAGGGCCGGCCCATTTGATCGCCCTGCTCGACCAGGATGCTGGCGGGCAAAGCACGCTTCTGGTGAATCAGCCAGCCGCCCAGATTTGCGCAGGCCGAACCGGTGCCGGCATCTTCGTCCACGCCGCCGCCCGCCTTGGCGAAGAAGTAGCGCGCCACGACGACCTGGCGTTCGTCTTGCACATTGCCTTCGTCGAAGGCGAACACATACAGCGTCTTGCGGCCCAGGCTGCTGACTTGCCAGCGGTGCAGCTTGGATGAGTCAGGCGCGGCGCGGCGCACGGCGTCAACGTTGGCCAGCGGCACCAGCAACTGGTCAGCGCCGGTATCGACCCAGATCGGATCGCCCAGCAGGTCATCGGCGTTCAGGCCAATCAGGCCGGCAATCTCGGCACGGTCCATTTCAGGCGGTGCGGTGCGCACGCCACCGGGGCATGGCGCGGTGAAGGTCCAGGTGTCGCCACGGGCTTGCACGGGTACGACGCCGGCCTTGAATTCCAGCGTCAGTGCATCGCCCGTTTGGCGCAGATCGCGCACCACTTGCGCGGTGCCGATGGTGGGGTGGCCCGCAAACTTCATTTCGTAGCCGGGCGTGAAGATGCGCACGTACGCATCCGCCTGTTCAGACGGCAGGATGAAGGTGGTTTCGGAAAGATTGAACTGGGCCGCCAGATTCAGCATGGTGGCGTCGTCCATGCCGCGCGCGTCTTCAAACACGCACAGCTGGTTGCCGCTGAAGGGGGTAGATGCAAAAACGTTGAGCAGGCGAAACGCGTAAGAAGTCATGAAGATGCGTGTAGGAAAAGGCCGCCGGCCAGCCCGGCGCAGCCTTGCACTGTATCGCAGCGCCCGGCCTCAGGCTATCAAGCGGTTCTTACCAGATTGCAAAGAAAAACACCCAGGCCATGCAGAACGGCGCCAGGCCCGCCACCAGCACCAGCCAGGCCGCAGCCTTGCGCCAGCCACGGGTCTGGCGCTGATTCAGCAGGCGTGCGAAGAGACGCAAGGTCCACAACACGGCAAGCGTCAGCAAGGTGAAACGCACGGGACCGGCCCACGCAGCTTGCACCCCTTCGTGCTTGAGCAGGTTGACGGTGGTGGCCGACAAGCCCAGGAACACGCCGATGCCAGCCGACGGAATCAGCGCCTGCGCAAGCTTGTGCACGCCGGGACGAATCCAGCCGGTAGCCCGCGCGTCGGCTTGAATGGCGGCGGGCGCCAGGCGGTCGGCAATCCACAGCGACAGGAAGCTTGAGCCGCCCACGACGATGGTTGCGCCGACGACGAACATCAGAATGCCCGCGCCGTCCAGCCACGAGAAGCTGTCGTTGACATCCGGGTAGTGGGTCAGGATGAACCAGGGCGCGTTGTCCATCAACGGCCACATGATGTCGTGCTCGACCAGCCACGTTGCGGCCCATTGCTTGGCCGTCACGAACCAGGGGCTGGCGCTCCAGAGGAAGGCGCCGATGGCAATGCCCATCAGGCCGAAGCACAGCAAGGCGGTCTGCCAGCCATCGCCGTCGGCCACGTTCACGATTTCTTCTTCGGGCGAACGCGCGGTCAGCTCGATGGCGCCGCGATAGCCGCTGCAACGCCCGCACATGTGGCAGTCGCCGGCGCCCTTCATGTGACGAAGGGGCACCAGCGGCGCACAGTTGATGGGCTCGATGCGGATGACCGGGTGACGCCACTTTTCTTCGTCAACCTTGAAATGCCAGGGCGCCAGCTTGGCCAGCAGATTGAACACGCCATTGACCGGGCACAGGTACTTGCACCACACGCGCTTGCTGCGGCCATAGCGCCAGCCGACGATCATGGCGGCGACGGTCGAGCCGCCCAGCACGGCCAGCACCGCCAGCGGATATTGGTAGACGCTGACCAGCTGGCCATAGACCGTGGTCAGCGCAAAGGCCACGAACGGCCAGCCGCCCCACCGCATCCATTTGGGAATGGCGTGGCCCTGCCCGCGCTCGCTGGCCCATTCGGTCAGCATGCCTTCGGGACACAGCCAGCCACACCAGGCGCGGCCAAGAATGGGCATGGAGATCAGCACGAATGGCCACCACACGCCCCAAAATGCGAACTGCGCAACGATCGTCAGATTGTTGAACACCGACGCCGTGTTGTCCGGCAACGGCAGGAGCACAGGCACGATCAACAGGAACGCGTATATCGCAACAATGCCCCACTGAAGCTTGCGCAACAGCGGGGCATGGTCACGAAGAAAGTCGGCGATCCGGGAGGTCACCCTCCCGAGTACAGCAGCCATGGTCAAACCTTCATTGTTCAGTCCGGCATTACACCGGAATCAGGATGCGCTCCGCGCAGCGGCCGGCGCGCGGGCGGGCTTGTTGCCCACCCAGCGCAACAGCGCCCAGACCACAATCCAGTAAGCCACCCACAACAACACCGAGATCAGGGCGGGCAATGCGCGGTAGCCGGCGAAGTCAGCCAGGACCTTGCCCACGCCGGTGCTGTCGCTCAAGAGCCACGAGCTGTCCCAGACGGGGTCGATGATGGTGGGCAGGACATCCAGTGAAATCAGATGGTCAAGGCCGCCCACGAGCAGCGAGCCGGCCAGCAGCAACAGCAGAATTTCGGTCACGCGGAAAAACCGGCGCCACGTGATCAGCTTGCCGCCCAGTTGCAGCAGCCAGAACGTCAACAGCGCCGCGGCAAAGCCCGCCACGCCGGCCAGCGCCAGCTTCAGCATGTCGCCGCCGCCTTCACCCGCCGACACGGTGCCATACAGGAACACCACGGTTTCGCTGCCTTCACGGGCAACCGCAATGGCGACCAGCACAAACAGGCCCCACCAGTTGTCATTGGCAACCGACGTGCGCGCCCCGCTTTCAAGCTCGCCTTTCAGCGTGCGTCCGTGCTTCTTCATCCATACAACCATCTGCACGACCAAGGCGCATGCGGCCAGCGACATGATGGCCTGGAACCATTCCTGCCCTTCGTCGCTGAGCCAGGACGACACGCCCAGCAGCACCAGCGCCAAGGCCACGGCCAGCGCCAGACCCGCCGCAACGCCGCCCCACAGATAGTTCAGCCCCCGCTTGCCTTCGGGCGTAGAACGCAGCCAGGTGTACAAAATACCCACCACGAGCAAGGCTTCGACGCTTTCACGCCAGACGATAAAGAGGACCTGTTCCATGTATAGCTACCGCTTATTCCTTGGGCTTGACGACCAGGGTGCCTTTCACGCTTTGGTGAAAGTCATCAAAGAAGGGATACTCGCCGGGACGCGAGATGGTGATCACCACGAAGGATTTCACCCCTGGTCCCAAAACTTTTTCCTTGCGCAGCGGAATGCTTTCGAATTCCACCGGCTCGTTGCTTTCGTTGATGAGTTCAATCTTGAAACGGCCGGCGGGCACTTCGAGCGTGGCCGGCTCGAACGTGCCGTCCGGCTTGAACCTGAGTGTGAACGTGGGCAATTCATCCGCCTGCGCAGGCGCCATGCCGGCAACACCGGCCAGGCCGATCAGCAGCGCGGCAACTCCGTTAAGCAGGCGGCGCACGATCAGTAACCGCCCTTCTTGCCAGTGCCGGCGTAGACGAATTCATATTCCAGTTCGAACGGCTCGAACCACGGACCCACACCGGTTTCCTTGTCGATGTGGCGGCCGAAGTGGGCCATCTTGTTTTCGGACGGCGGCAGAATCGTGTACTTCAGCTTGTACTTGCCCGGGCCTTCCAGCTTGATGTTGTCGCCGTAGTGCGGGCCGTCGTTCGCGACCATGGGCATGAAGGTGCCCTTCTGCACGTTCTGGCTGCCGACTTTCTGAATCTCGAAGTTCACCACCAGGTACGGCACCCATTCGCCTTCCGGAAAGCCCGTTTTGTTGCCGGCGGTGGCGTGGATGTCGGCCTCAAGGTGCACATCGGAATCCTTGGCGGCGCGCATCATGCCGGGCGGGTCCATTTCGATCGGCTGCAGATACACCGCGCCAATTTCCATACCGCCCTTTTCTACCGGCTTGCCGATGGGGTATTCGGCCGCGTTGGCGGCAGACACGCTCAGAGCGACGATGGCCAGCGCCAAGGCTTTCTTGATCATGTGCATAATCCTTGAGACACAAATGAATGGCGGTTCTAAGAAGCTAAACAAGAACCGTTTTCATTAATGTAACGAAAAAAACTGACATATCCCTGAACCAGGGGCTCCCAAAAGGGGCTGTTTTTTGCGTTTACTCAAGTGCCGGCGGGCCACAAAAAAGCCGGCAGGGCTGGCGCCGCACCGGCTGTTGAACGAACGGACGCCGGGCTTTACTTGCGGCCCGTACCCGTACCCGTGCCCGGCGTGCTGCCGGGCGTGAACGGGAACGTCGAGAACATCGCGCGCGTTTGGTCCTGCATTTGATCCTGCATCTGCACGAACAGGTTTTTGCTCTGATCGATGTAGTTGTTCATCATGTTCTGCAGCATGGGCGTCTGCACATTCATGAACTGCGTCCAGGCCTCGGGCCCGAATTGGCTGCCGTACAGGCCCTTGGACTGCTCGGCCATGCGCGTCTGGATTTCCATGAAGGCCTGGATGTTCTTCTCAAGATAAGAACCCATGATGCCCTGCATGGCATGGCCGTAGAAACGGATGATCTGCGACAGCATGTTCGACGAGAACATGGGCATGCCGCCGCTTTCCTCTTCCAGAATGATCTGCAAGAGAATGCTGCGGGTCAGGTCTTCGCCGCTCTTGGCGTCGACGACTTGGAATTCTTCGTTGGCCAGAACCAGTTGCTTGACATCTGCCAGAGTGATGTAGGTGCTGGTCCGGGTGTCGTATAGGCGACGGTTGGGGTACTTTTTAATCAGGCGCAGGCTGGCGCCGGTTTGTGCTTGCGTCATGTGTGTCCCCGGATCGGGCGATCTCTTAGACTTCGAATAAGGTGGAGTGTAATGCCGGAAGGCCCTCTCCCCGAGGCCTTCCGGCGCCTGAGGCCGCCCACGGCGGCCCCGCTTGCCAGCATCAGCCCATGTGCAGGCCGCCGTTGAGCGAGAAGTCTGCGCCCGTCGAAAAACCCGACTCATCAGAAGCCAGCCACGATGTCATGGAAGCGATTTCCTCGGGCGTGCCCAAGCGGCGCACCGGAATGGTGGCCACGATCTTTTCCAGCACTTCGGGACGGATGGCGCGAACCATGTCCGTGCCGATGTAGCCCGGCGAGATCGTATTGACGGTCACGCCCTTGCTGGCCACTTCCTGCGCCAGCGCCATGGTGAAACCATGGATGCCAGCCTTCGCGGTGGAGTAGTTGGTCTGGCCGAACTGGCCTTTCTGACCGTTCACCGAGCTGATGTTGATGATGCGGCCCCACTGCCGTTCAACCATGCCTTCAATGACCTGCTTGGTCACGTTGAAGAGGCTGTTCAGGTTGGTGTCGATCACCGCGCGCCAATCGTCGGCGCTCATTTTGCGGAACAGCCCATCGCGGGTGATACCCGCGTTGTTCACCAGCACATCGACCGGACCGAGCTCCGCGGTGACTTTCTCGAAAGCCTTTACCGTGGATTCCCAATCCGACACGTTGCCCACCGATGCGTGGAACGTGTAGCCCTGTGCTGCCTGCTCATCCAGCCATTGCTGGTAATTGCGGCTGGGGCCGCAACCTGCCACCACGCGAAAGCCATCCTTGGCCAAGCGCTGGCAAATAGAGGTGCCGATACCGCCCATCCCGCCTGTTACGTAAGCCAGTTTTCCGCTCATTGGACTTCCTCCTGTGTGCGACGGACGCCTCGTTGATTAACTTTCTTATTGGCCTGGGCCAACCGCGCAGGGCGGTTTCAGGCTGCCCGGACCTTCACATACCTGCCAGGCGCCGGCTCGATCGGCTGGTGCTTGGCATTGCCTAATTTTGTACGCGCCTTGACCTGCTTACCTGAATGATGCGACAGCCAGTCTGCCCAATCGGGCCACCAGCTGCCCGCGTGCTCGGCCGCTTGTGCGAACCAGGCATTGGGGTCGCCGGGCATGTCGTCGTGCCCCTGCTTGCCCAGCCCGTCCGCCACCCAATAGCTGCGGCGCTTCTTGGCCGGCGGATTGACCACGCCCGCGATGTGGCCCGAGGCCCCCAGCACGAAGCGTTGCGGGCCGCGCAGCAGCTGCGTAGACGCGTAGGCCGACACCCACGGCACGATATGGTCTTCGCGTGACCCGAAGATGTACGCCGGCATCGTCAGGCGCGTCAGGTCCAGCGGCAGGCCGGCGGCTTGCGCGCGGCCCGGCACCTTCAGGTTGTTCTCAAGATAGGTATTGCGGAAGTACCAGGAAAAGAACGGCCCCGGCAGATTGGTGCTGTCGCCATTCCAGAACAGCAGATCGAACGGGGGCGGTTTCTGGCCCTTCAGATAGTTGCCGACCACGTAGTTCCACACCAGCTCATTGGGCCGCAGGAACGAGAACGTGGTGGCCAGGTCGCGGCCAGGCATCAGCCCGCCGTTGCCTAATTGATGGTCGCGCAGCAACGCGTGGGCTTCGTCCACGAACACATTCAGGATGCCCGTGTCGTGGAAATCCAGCAGCGAGGTCAACAACGTCAGCGAAGCCACCGGATGCTCGCCGCGCGCTTCGGCCAGCGCCAGCGCGGAAGCCAGCATCGTGCCGCCCACGCAGAAGCCCAGCGCATTGACCTTGGGTTGCTTGGTGATGTCGCTGGCCACGCGCAGCGCTTGCAGCACGGCGTTGTCCAGGTAGTCGGACCAGGTGGCGCGGTCGATGCCGTCGGTGTCGCTGGCTACCGGGTTGCGCCACGACACCAGGAACACCGTAAAGCCCTGCTCCACCGCGTGACGCACGAAGGAATTCTCGGGCTGCAGATCCAGGATGTAGAACTTGTTGATGTTCGGCGGCACGATCACCAGCGGGCGTTCGTACACCGTGCTGGTCGAAGGCGCGTACTGGATCAGCTGGAACAGCGTGTTCTCGTAGACCACTTCGCCGGGCGTCACCGCCACGTTGCGGCCGATCTCGAACTGCGATTCGTCGGTTTGCGTGATGCGGCCTTTCTTGACGTCGCCCAGCAGATTCGCCAGCCCTTCGTTTAACGCGCGGCCCGCGCTTTCGACGATGGATTGCTGGGCGTCCGGGTTCAGCGCCAGGAAGTTCGACGGCGACAGCGCATCCACCCATTGCATGATGGAAAAGCGCAGGCGGTCGCGCATGGGTTCGCTGACCTGGGCGGCGTCAACCATGCGCTGCATGGCGCGCGCCGACAGCAGATAGGTGTGCGCCATCAGCAGATGCGAACTATTGGCGGACCAGGCGTCGCCAGCGAAGCGGCGGTCAGCCAGGGGCGCAAGCGCGCCGCGCCGGGCATCGTCGCAAAGGCGCTGCCACTCGCGAGAGAATTCGGCCTGAATGTCGGCCAGGATTTCCGGTGCCACGCTCACCGGAATGGGTCCTGCGGAGAGATTGGCGTTCACTTCGACACCTTGTTATCGACACTGCTCGATTGATGTTGCATTCCGGGTCCAGGACTGTCAATGCGGGTATACAAGGAGGCAATCAGGGTAGGTCTCAAGCCCGCCCGCCGGCCTTGCGCAAGATCAAACCGGGTCGAGCCAGGCCAGCAATGCCATGCGTCCGGTTTCGCCGTCGCGCCGATATGAGAAGAAGCGATCCGAGGCCGACACGGTGCACAAGCCGCTCAACGCCACCTCTTGTACCCCGGCGCGGCGCAGGCGGAAATCGGCCAATCCGGCGAGGTCGGCCAGCCACTTTCCCGATAGCCCGGGACGCGGCGTGAAGTAACGCGCCGTGGCGGGATCATCGGCCGTGAACGCATCCAGCACATCCTGGCCAACTTCGAAATGTTGCGGCCCGATGCCGGGGCCCACCCAGGCGCGCCAGCCTTCGGCCTGCGGCGCCTTGGCCCGCATGGCGGCCAATGTGTTTTCCAGCACGCCGCCCGACAGGCCGCGCCAGCCGGCGTGCGCCGCGCCCAGCACCAGGCCCTTGGAATCGGTAATCACAACGGGCAGGCAATCCGCCACCATGACGGCCAGCACACGGCCCGGCTGCGTCGTGACGCTGGCGTCCACGGCGGGTTCATCCTGTATGGGAGCCCCTGCCGCGGGGACGCCCGCCGCGGGGACGCCCGCCGCAGGTTCGCCTGCCGCGGGTTCGCCCGCCGCAGGATCGCCTGTCGCAGGTTCGCCTGCCGCATCCATCACGTCCGCGTCCACGACCTCGCTGCCGTGCACTTGGCGCAACCACAGCGGCTCGGCGGGCACGGCGGCGCGCACGCGGCGGCGGTTCTCGGCCACGGTGTCGGGGTTGTCGCCCGCGCGGCGGCCCAGGTTCAGGGTGTCATGCGGGGCCACGCCCACGCCGCCCGCGCGTGTCGTGCAGAAATAGTTCACGCCGGCCCACTGGGGGCCGGTGACGACAGGCAGACTGGCGATCACGCGTTCCATGCAATGCTTTCCTGGACCAGGGTCATGTCGGCCGGCACCGCAGCGGCGAATTGGACTTCACCGTTGCCGCCCGGATCATCGAAATGCAGGGCGCGGGCGTGCAGCATCTGGCGCTGCGCCCCCGCGATGTTCTTGCCGCCATAGATGGTGTCGGCCAGCAGCGGGTGCCCCAGGCTGGCCATGTGCACGCGAATCTGGTGGGTGCGCCCCGTTTCCAGACGGCACACCACTTCGGTGACGCGGCCGCCAGGGTCAACCTGGCCGCGGCGCACCGGTGCGTAATTGGTGATGGCGGGCTTGGGCGCCACGGGGCGCTCGACGCTCATGCGGATGGGCACGCGGGAATCGCGGCCAATGGCGCGATCGACACGGCCGCCGTTTGCGACCCAGCCATGAGCCAGGGCCACGTATTCGCGGCCCATGCTGCGCGCCTGCAACTGGCGCACCAGATGCGTCTGGGCCTTTTCGTTGCGGGCCACGACCATGAGTCCGGAGGTGTCCTTGTCCAGCCTGTGAACAATGCCGGCACGCGCCACGGCCGCCAATTCCGGATACCGATAAAGCAGACCGTTGAGCAGCGTGCCGCTCCAGTTGCCAGCGCCCGGATGCGTGACCAGGCCAGCAGGCTTGTTCACGACGATCCAGTCGGGGCTTTCGCCCACCACGGTGAATTCAACGGGTTCGGGCGTGAAGGCGCGGGCGTCGGGGGCGGGCTGCGCCCATACCAGCAGCTCGTCGCCGGGGCCTACCGTTTGGCGGATCTTGCCGGGCGCACCGTTCACATGCACATTGCCGGATTCAATCCAGCCTTGCAGGCGGCTGCGGGAATGGTCGGGCATCAGCCCAGCCAGAACCTTGTCGAGCCGATCGGCTTTGGTGCTGGAAGGAACCGTTACAAGTTGCGGTTCACCCCGGTTTTCCCCGGGGTTTCCGTCCGCATTTTCGTCAGGAAGGCCCAGGAGTTCGTCGTCGGAAACGAGATCTGTGCCGGCGGCTGTATCAGACATGGAGACAAATCATATAATCAGCCTGCCATGCTAACACCAAGGATACGATTCTCGTGATTCACCACTCCGCAGCTCCCTCGAACCCCGCATCCCGAAGCGGGCCGGTTTTGCGCGTGGTTATCGCGCTATTTGCCGTCATCGTCATCGCCGGTTGCGGCTCGACCAACAGCAAGTACGACAAGACCACCAACTGGAGCGCCGAACAGCTTTACGCTGACGCCAAGTCCGAAATGTCCTCGGGCGGTTGGAAAGAAGCGCGCGAGCGCCTGACCGCCATCGAAAGCCGCTACCCCTTTGGCGTCTATGCCCAGCAAGCCCTGCTTGAACTGGCCTACGTCAACTGGAAAGACGGCGAAAACGAACAAGCCCTGGCCGCCATCGACCGCTTCCAGCAGCTGTACCCCAACCACCCCGGCACCGACTACGCGCTCTACCTGAAGGGCCTGATCAACTTCACGCCGGCCAGCGCCTTCATGACCAGCATCACCGGCCAGGACCCGGCCGAGCGCGACCCCAAGGGCCTGCGCGCGTCGTACGACGCCTTCAACGAGCTGATCAAGCGCTACCCGGACAGCAAGTACACCGTGGATGCCGAAAAGCGCGTGGCATGGCTGGTCAACACCATCGCCATGAACGAAGTGCACGTCGCCCGTTATTACTACGAGCGCGGCGCCTACGTGGCCGCCGCCAACCGTGCCCAAACCGTCATCACCGACTTCGAAGGCGCCCCCGCCACCGAAGAAGCGCTGTACTTGATGATCCAGTCCTACGACAAGCTGGGCATGACCGAACTGAAGAACGACTCGCAGCGCGTGTACGACAAGAACTTCCCCAATAGCGACTTCAAGTCCAAGGGCCTGAAGGCGGATCGCAGCTGGTGGAACCCGTTCGACTGATCCGGCAACGTTAGCGAACTCCCCCGCATGGGAAAGAAAAAGCCCCTCGATTCATTCGAGGGGCTTTTTTTTGGCTGCGGCCCAGCGCGGCGACGGCAGCGTCAGCCTTCCCCGCCCTCTTGCTTGCGGCGGTAGAACGCCAGCACCTCTTCCAGCTCGCGCGTTCGCGCAAAGGGCGGCAACCCGCGCCACAGACGTTTGCCGTAAGGCTTTTCCACGAGCCGCGCATCGCCCACCATCAGCACGCCCCAATCCGACTCGGTACGAATTAGCCGGCCCGCGCCCTGCTTGAGCGAAATGGCGGCTTCGGGCAATTGGTATTCCGAGAACGGATTGCCGCCTTGCGCCCGACACGCACGTAGCCGGGCTTCGATGACGGGATCATCGGGCGGCGCGAACGGCAGCTTGTCGATGGCCACCAACGTCAGCACATCGCCGGGCAGGTCGATGCCTTCCCAGAAGCTGGCGCTACCCACCAGTACCGGATGCTTGAGCTTGCAGAAGCGGTCAAGCAGGTCTCGGCGCGTGCCTTCGCCTTGCTTGAGCAGCGGCCAATCATGGCCAGCATCGTCAAAGGCGTCGGCCAGCAACGTGGCCACCTTTTCGACAGCGCGCAAGGTCGTGCACAGCACCAGCGTGCCGCCGGGGCTGGCTTCCAGCAGCGGCATCAGCGTGTCGACGAAGCGGTCTAGAAACTGCGGCGATTGCGGCTCGGGCATGCCGCGCGGCACGAACAACAGGGCCTGTTCGGGATAGTTGAACGGCGACTCCCACTTGCCCGTGCGCGCCTTTTCCAGCCCCAGCTGACTGGTGAAATGATGGAACTCGCCATTCACCGACAGCGTGGCCGACGTCATGATCCAGGCCTGGCCCGGCTTGCGGTATTTCGAGAAAGCCTGTGCCACCGACAACGGCGCCGAATGCAGGCGGACGTGGTGCTGGCCGTGTTCGACCCAGCGCACCGCAGGCCCCGTCCATTGTTCGGCTGCGGCGGCCACGCCTTCCAGTATGGCCGCAGGCGTAGACGCCCCGTCGCCCAGCGCGGCGATGGCGTCAGCGGCGGCCGGCTCGGGGGCTTGATCGTCCCGGCCCCACCCTTCGTCGGCAAACCCGGCATCCGCGCGGCCGGGCGTGGCCCAGCGCTTGAGCCGCACCGAGATCTCGGCGCCGACGCGCGCAGCCGCCATCAGGTCAGGATGTTTTTCCGCGACCACGCCCAAGGCCTTGGTGGCCGTATCCACGGCTTCGCGCAAGGCCAACAGGGCCTCGTCGAATTCCTCGGGGTTGGGAATGGCGTCGAACGTGGCCTTGCGGCCCGGCATGCGGTCAAGCGGCGCACAGACCAGGCGCAGTTCGCGCGCGGCGGTTTCCAGATGGCGGCTGACGTCGCTCCATTTGGCGGCCTCGCGGGCATACGCCAAGCCCGCCACTTCCAGCGCGCGGCCAAAGTCCATCAGTTGGTGGGTGGACACGCTGCTGCCCAGAAAGCGCGTAGCCGTGTCGGGCAACTGATGCGCTTCGTCGAAGATGACGGTATCGGCTTCAGGCAGCAGATCGGTCACGCCTTCTTCGCGCAACACCAGGTCGGCCATGAAAAGCGCATGGTTGACGACCACGACGTCAGCTTCCTGCGCCTGGCGGCGCGCCTTCACGACGAAACAATCGCGGATACGCGGGCATTCCTGGCCCAGACAGTTTTCGCGCGTGGACGTCACGCGCTGCCAGATGTCGGCGTCTTCAGGCACCTGCGCAAGATCGCTGAGGTCGCCCGTTTTGGAGATACCGGCGAACACCTGAATCTGGCGCAGCTGCTGGATTTCGGTGCGCGACTTCAAGGCGCGTTCGTCGCCCTGCAAGCGTTCCAGGTGATAGTGGCAGACGTAATTGCCGCGGCCCTTGAGCAACGCGGCCGTGACCGGAGCAGCCAACGCCGCGCGCACACGCGGCAGGTCTCGCGCAAATAACTGGTCTTGCAGCGTGCGGGTACCGGTGGAAATCAGCACCTTGCCGCCCTGAATGAAGGCGGGTACAAGGTAAGCCCAGGTTTTGCCGATACCGGTGCCGGCTTCGGCCACCAGTGTGGCGCGGTCTTGGATGGCGTCGCCAATCGCCTGCGACAATTCCACCTGCGAAGGGCGTGGCTTGTAGCCGGGCATGGCCGTAGCCAGCGGCCCGTCCTCGTCAAAAAATTCGGATATATCCAGGTCCAGCATTACGGCAGCCTAGTGTCAGTCGGCGTCTTCGGAGAGCCCGGTACCCATACGGTACGGCCGCCAGACACTGATGTGGGAAAGGACCAAATGATACTCGGTGCAGCCGCCTGATCCGGCTCGCGAAGGGACAGATCAGTCCACCCTCACACGTTCTGTAACAGTGGCTTATGGCACAATCCGCCCCTTGTTTTTCCTTTTTGTCGTCGTATAGAGATGTCTGAAACTTCCGCTATCACGAACGTCGCCGCTGGCGTCGACAACGCCCGCATCGTCGCGCAGCTCGCTACCGAGCTCGGCGCGCGCGCCTCCCAGATCGCTTCGGCGGTAGAACTGCTGGATGACGGCGCCACCGTGCCGTTTATCTCCCGCTATCGCAAGGAAGCCACTGGCGGCCTGGACGATACCGTGCTGCGTAATCTGGAAGTGCGCCTGGGTTACCTGCGCGAACTCGAAGAGCGCCGCGGCTCGATCCTTGAATCCATCTCGCAGCAGGGCAAGCTCACGCCCGAGCTGCATCAGGAAATCGCCACGGCGGATACCAAGCAGCGCCTGGAAGACTTGTACGCGCCGTACAAGCCCAAGCGCCGCACCCGCGCCCAGATCGCCCGCGAGGCCGGCCTGGAACCGCTGGCCGACGCCATCCTGGCGGACCTTGCCTGCGACCCCGCCGTGCTGGCCGCGCAGTACCTGAACCCCGAAGCGTCGATCAACGACGCCAAGGCGGCGCTGGACGGCGCGCGCGACATCCTGGCCGAGCGCTACGCGGAAAACGCGGACCTGCTGGCCGACATGCGCGAGCACCTGTGGTCCACCGGCCTGATCTACTCCAAGATGATCGACGGCAAGGAAACCGAGGGCGCCAACTTCCGCGACTGGTTCGACTTCAACGAGCCGCTGCGCACGCTGCCCTCGCACCGCATCCTGGCGCTGCTGCGCGGCCGCCAGCAAGGCGTGCTGGAATTGCGTCTGGGCCTGGAAGCCGAACTGGAAGCGCAACTGCCGCACCCGTGCGTGGCGCGCATCGCCAACTTCCTGAAGCTGGGCAACGGCCTGTTCGCACTGGACGCCACGCCGCGCGCGCGCTGGCTGGGCGAAGTCTGCCGCTGGACCTGGCGCGTGAAGCTGCTGACGGCATTCGAAAGCGAACTGATCGGCCGCCTGCGCGAAAGCGGCGAAGCCGAAGCCATTCGCGTGTTCGCCGCCAACCTGAAAGACTTGCTGCTGGCCGCACCCGCCGGCCCCAAGGCCGTGCTGGGCCTGGACCCGGGCATCCGCACGGGCTGCAAGGTTGCCGTGATCGACCAGACCGGCAAGGTCGTCGACACCACCACCGTCTACCCCTTTGAACCGCGCCGCGACCGTGAAGGCACCATCAACACGCTGGCCGCGCTGGTGGCGCGCCACAAGGTGGACCTGATCGCCATTGGCAACGGCACGGCATCGCGCGAAAGCGAGAAGCTGGTGGGCGACATGATGGAACGCTTCCCCGACCTGAAGGTCACCCGTGTGGTGGTCTCCGAGGCCGGCGCGTCGGTGTATTCCGCATCGGAAACCGCCGCCCTGGAATTCCCCGACCTGGACGTGACGCTGCGTGGCGCCGTGTCCATCGCCCGCCGCTTGCAAGACCCGCTGGCCGAATTGGTCAAGATCGATCCCAAGGCGATCGGCGTGGGCCAGTACCAGCACGACGTCAACCAGCGCGAGCTGGCGCGTTCGCTGGACGCCGTGGTCGAAGATTGCGTGAACGCGGTGGGTGTGGACGTGAACACGGCGTCGGCTGCATTGCTGGCCCGCGTGTCCGGTTTGAACTCGCTGCTGGCCAAGAACATCGTGGCGTGGCGCGACGAGAACGGCGCGTTCCCCACGCGTGAAATCCTGCGCAAGGTGCCGCGCTTTGGCGAGAAGGCCTTCGAACAGGCCGCCGGCTTCCTGCGCATTCCCAACGGCGACAACCCGCTGGATGCGTCGTCGGTTCACCCCGAAGCCTATCCCGTGGTCGAGCGCATCGTCGCGAAGATCAAGGCGGAAGTAAAGCAGATCATCGGCCAGCGCGACGCCCTGAAAGGCGTGTCGCCGTCCGACTTCACCGACGAGCGTTTCGGCTTGCCCACGGTGCGCGACATCTTCGCCGAACTCGAAAAGCCGGGCCGCGATCCGCGCCCCGAATTCAAGACGGCGCAGTTCAAGGAAGGCGTGGAAACGCTGAACGACCTGTACCCGGGCATGATCCTGGAAGGCGTCGTGACCAACGTGGCCAACTTCGGCGCGTTCGTCGACATCGGCGTGCATCAGGACGGCCTGGTCCACATCTCGGCGCTGGCCGAGAAGTTCGTGAAAGACCCGCGCGATGTGGTGCGCGTGGGCCAGACGGTCAGCGTGAAGGTGCTGGAAGTGGACGCCGCGCGCAAACGCGTCGCGCTGACCATGCGCCTGAACGACACCGCCGCCCCGGCTCGCCGCAGCGGCGACGCGCCCAAGGGCGGTGACCGCCCGCGCCGTTCGCAAAGCGATGGCGGCCGCGGTAACGCAGGCGCTGCCGCAGGCGGCATGAACAGCGCGATGGCCGACGCCTTCGCCAAACTCAAGCGCTGATTCCACAAGACTCACCGCTCATCAAAAAGCCCGGCGCATCGCATGCGCCGGGCTTTTTTCTTTAGCCTAGGACTTTCCCGTAGATTGGTGATTTCCTTGCGCTCCCTCAATCAAGAAATCTAAAAATAAGGGAAAATATCGAATTGTGTCCAAATAATAAAAGCCGGTGGCGTTGGGGAACACGGCGGACACAAACATCCATGATCAGGCGAACCGCGGCGCGAACCGTCTATCAGGCAAGAAATCCAAAAAAAGCGCCCCTACCCTGAGAGCCCGGAGAGCGATTCGTCATGCGCAATACCATTACGCTTGCCGCCAATGAAGCGGCAACGATCACCGAAAAAGAAGCTGGCGCGGGCGGCGCCTATAACGAAGTCACGCTGGGCCAATATGCGCACCTGATCGTTGATGGCGCAGAAGTCACCTTCAAGCACATCACGCTGGAGCGCCTGGGCACCCGCATTATTGAATTGCGCAATGGCGCGCAGCTGCATGTGGGCGCGCTGGGATTCGCCAGCATGGGCGCCAGCATCGTGTACCGCATCGGCGCGGGCTGCGCGCTGATATTCGACGCCAGCCAATGGGACCCGGAAGTGGTCGCCAACACGACCTTCGACTTCGTCAGCCAGGGCAGCGGCACGCTGAAGTACTTTCCGTTCATCAACCCGGAATGGCTGGACTGCCCGAACGTCACCGGCTATTCGGAAGGCGACATGCTGGAAATTGCCGGCCAGGGCAACGCCCAGCGCTTCCAGGTGCGCGACGGCCGCATCGTCGCAAGCGCGAACGCACGCGCCGCCTGAATGTGAAACGACGCGGATGGGGCGCTATCCCATACCGCGTCGTATCTTTGCCAGAGCGGGCGGCAGGTGCAACGGCGCATGATGCCGCCACACGCCCCCGCTACTACATTCATTCCTGAGACATCGACACCAGCGCGTCGCGCACACGGCCCAGCAAGGCCGGGTCGGCGTCAGCCCCTGGCAGCAACCCAGCCAGCGCCGCGTCCGAGGGATCGGACTTCAGCGTTTGCATCAAGCCGCCCGCGTCCTTCGGATTGGCAAAGCCCGGCGACAGCAGCAGTTCTTCGCCATCGGCAGCCAGAAGGCGGAAGCGGAACGCGCCGTCTTCATCGCGGAAGCTGACGAAGCGCGCGCCCTTGCCCTTTTCCTTTTTGCCCTGCGCTTTACCCGTCGTGGCGCCCGCGTTCAGGTTGCGCAGGCCCACGGCCTCGCGCAGTTCCTGCATCAGTGGCAGCGCCAGCCTGCGCGCCTTGGCGGCGCCGGCTTGCAGAATGTCTTCGATGCGGCCGGGGTTGGCGATCAGGTCAACGTACTTCTCGCGCATCGGCGCAAGCAGGTTTTCCAGATGCTCGTACAGCGCCTGCTTGGCGTCGCCCCAGCCCATGCCGTCTTCCAGCTGCTTGCGAAACGCCGCCGATTGCTCGTGCGTGGCGAACGCGCGGTACAGCGTGTACAGGTGCGAGCTTTCGGCGTCCTTGGGTTCGCCCGGTTCACGCGAATCGGTCACGATGCGCATCACCGACGCGCGCAGCGCCTTTGCGCCGCCTTCGAACAGCGGGATGGTGTTGTTGTAGCTCTTGGACATCTTGCGGCCATCCAGGCCGGGCAAGGTCGCCACGTCTTCCTCGATCACCACTTCGGGCAGCGTGAAGTAATCACGGCCGTACAGGTGGTTGAAGCGCTGGGCGATGTCGCGCGCCATTTCCAGATGCTGGATCTGGTCGCGGCCGACCGGCACACGGTTCGCGTTGAACATCAGGATGTCCGCGGCCATCAGGATCGGATACGAGAACAAGCCCATCGTGACGCCGTCGTCAGGCTCCACGCCCTTGGCCACGTTCTGGTCCACCGACGCCTTGTAGGCGTGCGCGCGGTTCATCAGGCCCTTGGCCGTGACGCAGGTCAAAAGCCAGCTGAGTTCGGGAATTTCAGGAATGTCGGACTGGCGATAGAACGTGACACGATCGTGGTCCAGGCCCACGGCCAGCCAGGTCGCCGCGATTTCCAAGCGGGAACGCGCCACGCGCGCCGGATCATCGCACTTGATCAGCGCGTGATAGTCCGCCAGAAAGAAGAATGCGTCCACGCCGGGCTGCGTACTGGCCTGCACGGCGGGCCGGATAGCGCCCGCATAGTTGCCAAGGTGGGGGGTGCCAGTGGTGGTAATGCCAGTAAGGACGCGGGTATTCATGGGGCGAAGAGGCGTTTGCTAGGGGAAACGAGCAGTGTAACGTGCCGGAGCGCCCAGCCGTCGGGCGGGCGCCTTCGTCGCCGGGCTGCGTGGAAGGGCTTGGCTTGGCTCGGCCCGGTCAGGTCTGGCTTGGCGCAACCCGAGCCAGCCTGCGAACTTACAGCACCGCCAAAAGAGGCGCCGCCAGGGCGCACACCCCGCCCGTGGTCAGCGCGGCGCGCGGGCGGAAAGTCAGGAACCAGATCAGCAGCAGGCCGGCAATGCTGAGGATGCCGATCCACTCGACCGTGCCATAGCTCCAGCCCCACACCGCGGCGGACGCGCATAGCGATAAGGCCAGCGCGATCCAGCCAAACGCGCGCAACGGCACGCGGTGACGCCGGGGCATCGCGCGGTCGAATAGATCTTCGTAGTGGCGGTCCATGCCCAGGCACAGGGCGGAAAACCCTGCGTAGGCCAGGCAGAAGGCGGCAAGCGTCATGGCGTATCACCTCGCGGTTCATAGACAACGGCACTGGGGGCGGACTTCGCCACGGGTGCGTCGGCAACGGGGAAAGACGGATGCGGGGTGGAGGCGGCAGCGGCGGACGCAGAGGCGCCGGCACGTTCAGCGGCAGCCCCCTTTTCCGCACGCGGCTTGGCGGCGGCGCGCGCCGGCAGCGTGGCAGGCGCCTTGCGGACCCGCGCCGCCTTGCGCGCCATCCAGGCGAACAACAGCGCCGTGGCCAGGCAAGTCAGGTCAAAACCAGCCATCACCCAATCGCCCTGCGGCAGCGACACGCCCAGGTGGCGCGACGTGGTCAGTGCGTTGACGACCGGCACCAAGGCCATCGCGGCAGCCGCCACGGCCAGCAGGTCTTGCCATTTACGGCGTTGGAACAGGAAGGCATAGACCAGCGACAAGCCCCACGCCGAAAAGAACGCGCGCACTTCCCAAAGTTGACGGCCGGGCATATCCGCGGGCAGCAGGCGGTTGGCCAGGAAAAATGCGGCCACGCCGAACACCACGCCCGCGATCGTGCCCGCGTTCAGGCCATCGACCAGACGCAGTGAAAAGGCGTCGCGGACATCGCCCGGACGCGCCTTCTGACGGCGCTTGGCGATCCACAGCACGAGCCCCGTGCCGACCATACCGGTGCCAGCCAGGCTGACCACGAAGTAGAACCAGCGCAGCAGCGGTTCAGCGAACAAGCCCAGATGCAGGCCGATGATGGTGCCGGCCGTCTGTACGGTGGCGCTAAGGTCATCCTCGCCTTCAAGGTACTTCCCAGTCACGCCATCAAAACGCATGTACGGCGCCAAGCGTCCATACGACACGCCATCGGCGGCGTCGCGCACCATCGTCACGGTGGCGCCGGCATCGCCCGGGTTATTGACGGTGACGCGGCCAACGCGGCCTTGCCAGTGTTGCTGCGCCTGCTCAACCAGCGGCGCAATCGGCAGCAGCGGGGCGGGCTGATTCAGCGGCGGCGTGACCTTGAACGATTTGAAAACGTCGTCAGTGTATTGGCGCGGATTCTCGTAGACGGCGCTGATCCCGGCCGGCATCAGCATCACCATGAACAGCATCAGGCCGCTGAAGGTGATCATCAGGTGAAACGGCAGGCCCAATACCGACAAGACGTTATGGCCGTCCATCCAGGCGCGCTGCCCGCCCTTCTTAGGGCGGAAGGTAAAGAAATCGGTGAATATCTTTTTGTGCGTGATGATGCCGCTGATGATCGCCACCAGCATGAACATGCCCGCAATGCTGGCCAGCCAGCGTCCCCACGGGAATGCGGTTTCCAACTCGAAATGAAAGCGGTAGAAGAAGTCGCCACCGCGTGTTTCCCGGCCTTTGACTTCCTGCCCGTTCTGATCCAGCTTCACGCGCACAAAACCACGCTCGCCCGGCTTGGGCTTGGCAACCTGATACAGCAGCAGCGTCAACGGTTCACGCTGCGTGGGCGGCGTGATGAACCACCGCTTGGCATCCGGCGCATGCTCATTCAGATAGCGTTGCGCCATCTCCACCGCTTGCACTGCGGGCGTGGCCTGCACCTGAATTTCCGGCTGCATCCAGCGCGTGATCTCGGGCCGGAAAAACGCGAGCGACCCCGTCAGGAACATCGCGAACAACACCCAGCCAAAAATAAGCCCCGCCCAGGTATGCAACCAGGACATGGACTGGCGCAGGCCTTCTTCGCCTTGCGCGCGGGCTTTGCCTGCCTTCATGCCACCCCCATCGTGCGGCCGGCCAGGAACAAGCCGCCCAGCACGGCGGCAGGGATCAGGATGCCCGCCCAGGCGCGCCAGGCGTTGCGCGTGGCGAATACCCAGATCACGCCGCAGGCGTAGACCACGAAGGACAACATTTGCGCCGTGGTGACGGCGTCCGCGCGCCCCATGGGCAGCCAGACGGCCAGGCAAGCCGCAGCCGCCGAGGCAAGGGCGTAGCCGCCCAGGATGGCCGCAGCCGCCCTGGAAAATACGGCCATTCGATAGCGCATCATGCCTGCGCCGGCTGCGGGAGCTTTCACTTGGACACGTTGAAGGTCAGGGTGGAAACGTAGCGGATCTTGGCGTAGGACTTGCCATCCGCCTCGCCCGCCTTCTCTTCGACGTGCGCGGCTTCCAGCACGTACTGGCCGGGCCATGGCGTCGTGATTTCGATGCGGCCATTTTCATCACTGTGGAAACGCTTTTCCCACTTCGGCGGGCCGAACACGGTGACTTCGGTCTTGGCCAGCGGCTTGCCTTGGAATTGCAGCACGAAGGTGTTGGCGTCTGCGGCGGTGGGTACGAGTTCCAGATCCAGCTTGCCTTGCGTCTCCGCGCGGCCGGCCTTGGCGCCGTATTTCACCAGCGTGTCTTTGAATTGGATGGGCTGAGCCAGCCGGACGTCGCCCTTGCCCGCGGCCGCGAACTCAATGAAGTCGGCGCCTTCGGCCGATGCCTTCAGCGTCTTGCCGTCGGCTGCCGTCACCACCGGCGACACCAGAACTTTGCCCAACAAGCCATCACGCTTTTCGCGCAGGTCATCGGCCCACTCGCCAAAGTACGCCTTGGCCGGCCCCTCGGCCGTGCGTTCCAACCAAACAAAGTGCGCTTGCGCGGCGCCGGCGCTGCCCAACAGGGCGATAGCGGCCAAAGTCCTTGCGAATTTCATTGTGGATCTTTCCTCTTTGTGGATCTTGTCTGTCGTCCGATCACCACCCAGGCAAGCCCCGCGGCCAATGCCTGTTTGGCAGGGCCTGAATTATAACCATTCTCACTATGATCCACATCTAAAAATTGGGGCCTGACACTTTGCGCTGGTTAACCCTCATGCCTGACCCCTTCTCTTTAAATATATTTAACGTATATTTTGTGTTCCTAACGCCCCTTCAACCAGGAGTCCGTCATGACCCACCCTCGCTGGACTGGCATCTTTCCCGCCATCACCACCAAGTTCCACGCCGATGAACGCATCGACGCCGAAGGCACGGCCAAGCACATCGACTTCCAGATCCGCAACGGCATTCACGGCGTGGTCACCTGCGGCTCACTGGGCGAGGCCAGCACGCTGACGCTGGAAGAAAAGCTGGAAGTCACCAAGATTGCGCTGGACGCCGCTGGCGGCCGCATCCCGGTTCTGGCCAACGTGTCCGAGACCAGCACCCGTGAAGCCCTGCGATTTATCGACGGCGCCAACAAGCTCGGCGTGGCCGGATTCATGGTCATGCCCTCGCTGATCTACGTCGCGGACGCCCGCGAAGCCATGCAGAACGTGCGCACCATGGCCAACGCCGCCCAGCAGCCTGTAATGGTCTACAACAACCCGATCGCCTATCGCGTGGATTTAACCGCCTCGCACATGGCTGAACTGGCCGACTGCCAATGGCTGGCGGCCGTCAAAGACAGCTCGGGCGATACCCGCCGCGTGACCGACCTGCGCAACGCCGTCGGCGACCGCTACCAGATCTTCCTGGGCGTGGACGATCTGGCCTATGAAGGGCTGGCGCTGGGGTGCGATGGCCTGCTGGCAGGCGTGGGCTGCGCCTTCCCGCGCGAAACCGTGGCGCTCTATGACTTGATGAAAGCCGGCAAGCACGCTGAAGCCCTGGCGCTCTATCAATGGATGACGCCGCTGCTGCATCTGGACGTGTCCACCAAGCTCGTGCAAAACCTGAAGCTGATCGATGTGCTTGTGGGCGTTGGCACCGAACACGTTCGCCGCCCCCGCCTGCCCGTTATCGGCGAAGAGCGCGCGCTGATCGAACGCGTGGTGGCACAGGCGCTGGCCACGCGTCCGGCTAAATACCAATCCGTTCCGTAAGGCACGGGCATATGCGTGACATCGCCATCACGGTTGGGGCGACGTCACGCAGGTAATTGCCTAGACTGAGCCAGTCCCGATATTGGCCGTGGTGGCTGGCCCTTCATTCCCTTGCAGATGAGGCGCGTCAATGAAACAGATTCGTGTCGTCGATTCCCACACGGGCGGTGAGCCCACCCGGCTGGTCGTGGCCGGCTTTCCTGCGCTAGGCACGGGCAGCATGGCTGAGCGGCAACGCCGGCTCGCATCCGATCACGATGCGTGGCGCGCCGCCACCGTGCAGGAGCCCCGGGGCAGCGATGTCATCGTGGGCGCCTTGCTGTGCGAACCCGCAGACCCCGCCAACGCCGCGGGCGTCATCTTCTTCAATAACGCCGGCTACCTGGGCATGTGCGGCCACGGCACCATCGGCCTGGTCGCCACGCTTGCCTATCTGAAACGCATCGCCCCGGGTGAACACGGCATCGAAACGCCCGTTGGTGTTGTCCGCGCCACGCTGCACAACGATGGCGCGGTCAGCGTGCGCAATGTGCCTGCGTACCGCAAGCATCACGCGGTGTGCGTCAATGTGCCGGGTTACGGCGAGGTCGTCGGCGATGTCGCCTGGGGCGGCAACTGGTTCTTCCTGATCGGCGAACACGATCAACGCGTCGCGCCCGACAACCTTGACGCACTGACTCATTACGCCCGGGCCGTACGGCAAGCCCTGGCGGCAGCGGGCATGACTGGCGCGGATGGGGCCGAAATCGACCACATCGAACTGTTCGCCCCCGACCCGGCAGCCGACAGCCGCAACTTCGTGCTGTGCCCCGGCAACGCCTATGACCGCTCGCCCTGCGGCACGGGCACCAGCGCCAAGCTGGCCTGCCTGGCGGCCGATGGCAAGCTCGCCCCCGGGCAAGTCTGGCGCCAGGCCAGCGTGATTGGCAGCGTGTTCGAAGCCAGCTATGTGCGGGACGGCGACCACATCATCCCCACGATCCGAGGCCGCGCCTATGTCTGCGCGGAATCCACCTTGCTGATTCCGCCGGACGATCCGTTCGGCTGGGGCATCCGGCTGTAATTCCTCCACAGGGGCTTTCCATGTCTCACCGTCATACGGATGTGCTGGTCATCGGCGCCGGCATCATCGGCGCTGCCTGCGCGCACGAACTGGCGCGGGCCGGCCTGTCGGTACGCGTGGTGGATGCCCGGCTGGGGGGCGCCACGCAAACCGGCATGGGGCACCTGGTCGCCATGGATGCCCACCCGGCCGAACTGGCGTTAAGCGCCGCCTCGCTGGATATCTGGCGCGACTGGGGCGCGCGCATGAACCACACGGACCCGGCATGCGCCTATACCGGTTGCGGCACGATGTGGGTGGCCGAAAGCGATCACGACATGGCAGAGGCCGAGCGCAAGCAGCGCCGCTTGCTGGAACACGGCGTGCCCTCCACGCTGTTGAACGCACAACAACTGGCGCACGCCGAGCCGGCCTTGCGCACCGGACTCGCTGGCGCATTGCAAGTGTCTGGCGACGCGCTGATCTATGCACCCAGCGCCGCGCGCTGGCTGCTCACGCATGCCCCTCCGTGTCTGTCTTTCGAAGCCGTTGAAGTCTGCAAGATCGACGCGCAAGGCGTGGTCCTTACCGACGGTTCCCGGCGCACCGCCGAAGCCATTGTGCTGGCGGCGGGCATGTTGGCAAGCCGACTGTGTGACGACCTGCCCCTGCATCCCAAGAAAGGCCATCTGGCCATCACCGACCGCTACCCCACCGGCATCCGCCATCAATTGGTTGAACTCGGCTACACGGCCAGCACCCAGCAGCGCGAGGGCGCTGCGGTTGCCTTCAACGTGCAGCCCCGTCCCACCGGCCAACTGCTGATCGGGTCATCCCGGCAAATCGGTGAAGCCCAATGCGCGACGGGTTCCGCCTCCGGCACCGCCCTCACCCCCGCCGTCGAACCCGCCGTATTGGCCCGCATGCTCCGGCGCGCAATCGGCTATCTGCCTGGCCTGTCCGGCTTGAACCTCATCCGCACCTGGACGGGCGTGCGCACCGCCACCCCGGATGGGCTTCCGCTGATTGGCCGCCACCCTGCGCGCGACAAGCTGTGGCTGGCGGTCGGCCACGAAGGGCTGGGTGTGACTACAGCCCCCGCCACCGGCCGCCTGCTGGCCGCGCTGATGACCGGCGCGGCTCCCCCGCTGGACCCCACTCCCTTCGCCGCATCCCGCTCCTTCGACGAGGTCACGCCATGACGAAGACTCCGCCTGACTGCGCACGGGTGCGCATCCGGCTCGACGGCCAATCCTTGCGCGTCGCCGCGGGCAGCAGCGTCGCCGCCGCGCTCGCCTTGCGAGCGCCCGGCAACTCCCGCATCTCTGTCTCGGGCGAAAAGCGTGCAGCGTTTTGCGGGATGGGCATTTGCCATGAATGCCGCGTGCTGGTCGAGGGCCACTTGCGCCTGGCCTGCCAGACCCCTTGCCACGACGGTATGCGCGTCGACACCGTTCTAGACCCAACCAGCTGGGCCGGCGTACCGGATCGGGCAGCCGGCCATCACCGCACCTGCGACCTGCTCATTGTGGGCGCCGGCCCCGCCGGCATGTCGGCGGCGTTGGCGGCGGCCGCAAGCGGGCGCGCCATCGTGCTGGTGGACGACAACCCCGCCGCAGGCGGGCAAATCTGGCGCGACGGCCCCGCTGCCGCCCTGCCCGCCCCCGCGCAGCGCCTGCGCGAACAGCTGGCGCGTCACGCAAACATCACGGTGCTATGCGGCACGCGCGTGGTGGGCCTGGCCGGCCAACCCGGACAGGCCGCGCTGCTGCTTGAAGATGCGCGCCAGGGTTGGACCCAGCATTATGACTCGCTGATTCTCTGCACCGGCGCACGCGAATTGCTGCTGCCGTTTCCCGGCTGGACGCTGCCCGGCGTCACCGGCGCCGGAGGGTTGCAGGCGCTGGTCAAGGCTGGCACCTCGCTGCGCGGCCAGCGCATCGTCATCGCGGGAACCGGGCCGCTGCTGTTGGCCGCCGCCCGCACCGCACGCGACGCGGGCGCCACTGTTGTACGCATTGCCGAACAGGCAGACTGGCGCGCGCTCCTGCGCTTTGCCAGCGGCCTGCCGCGCTGGCCGGTCAAAGCCCTGCAAGCCATGACCCTGTTCCATCCGCAATACCGCAGCGCCAGCCATGTGCTTGAGGCCAGCGGCAACGGCCGGCTTCAGCACGTGCGCCTGCGCCGCGCCAATGGTGAAGAACAGATCGCCTGCCATCGCCTGGCCTGCGGCTTCGGCCTGATCCCCAATACCCAATTGGGCCAGATGCTGGGATGCGAATTGGATGCGCATCAGGCGTTGCAAGTGGACGGTCTGCTTCAGACGTCTGTCCCCGGCGTCTTCGCGGCGGGCGAATGCACTGGCATTGGCGGCAGCGAACGCTCGCAGATTCAGGGGGCCATCGCGGGCCACGCGGCGATTGGCGAATTGGCGCAGGCCACGCGCCTGGCGCCCGACCTCGCGCGATGGCAAGGCTTCGCCAACACCGTGCGCCGGCATTTCACGCTGCGCTCGCCCCTTTTGACGCTGGCTCGCCCCGACACGTTGATCTGCCGCTGCGAAGACGTTCCGCAATCCGCCTTGGCCGCATGCAACAGCTGGATCGACGCCAAGCTGCACACACGCTGCGGCATGGGCGCCTGTCAGGGCCGCGTGTGCGGCGCCGCCACGCAAGCCCTCTATGGCTGGACGCCCGCGCCGCCTAAGCACCTGCTTGCACCCGCCCGCGTCGGCACCTTGGCGGGCATGGGCGACAGCATCGGCGCGCTGGCGGGCATGGGTGACAGCATCGGCAGCTTGGCGAGCGTAGGCGACAGCATCGGCACCTTAGCGGGCGTCAGCGACAACATTGGCGCGCTGGCGGGCCTAGGCGCCAGCCTCGCTTCCGATGGCCGCCCGCCGCCTTCCACCAGCCGCTCAACCGAATAAGGAAACCTCATGACAGACCGCCTGGCTCCCTTCATCGTCTTCGCTGAATGCCTGGCCCAAGAGGCCCGCGAACGTTTCGCGCCTTACTTGGCGACGGGGCAACACAGCGTGCCGCGCCCTGACATCAAGCCAGACCGCAGCCTAGTCACCGCGTTGGACCATGCCATTGAAGCGCATCTGCGCGCCCGCATCGAACACGCCTATCCCGACCACGGCATTTACGGCGAAGAAGGCGGCGTTGTCCGATTGGACGCCGAATACGTCTGGGTGCTTGATCCCATCGACGGCACCGCGCCCTTCCTGGCTGGCGTACCGGTATTCGGCACGCTGATCGCCCTGCTGCATCGCGGCGAACCCGTGATCGGCGTCATGGACTTTCCCTCGACCGCAGACCGCTGGGTTGGCGCTGCCGGCCAGCCCACCCGGCATCGGGGCCAGCCCTGCCACACCCGCCCGTGCGACGCCATGGGCGACGCCATGCTCAGCACCAGCAACCCCGACTTCTACACCGCCGATGAGCTGCCCGCATTTCAGGTGCTGCGCGAGCGCACCCGCTGGCGCATCTACGGCGGCTGCTGCCTGGCATACGGGCTGCTGGCGTCGGGGCGCACCGATGTCGCCATCGACGCCAAGCTGGCGCTTTACGACTACGCGCCCTTCGTGCCGGTCATTCAAGGTGCGGGCGGCGTCATCACCGATTGGCACGGCCGCGCGCTCAGCCTGGACAACCCCGCCACGCAGATACTCGCCGCGGGCGACCCCGCCCGTCACCACGAAGCGCTGGGCCTGCTACGCCCCGCCATGCCCTGACGCTCGCGGCTTGCCCGCCGCTTCCCCGCCCCTTGCCCGCCGCTTGCCCACTGTTGTTCGTTGATGTGTCGACTCTTGAGAGCCAGGAACTGCCTGCCATGGATATCCGCATTGAAAATCTCTGCATCTCGTATAGCAAACAACGGGTCATCGACGGCCTGAACCTGGCCATTCCTCCGGGTTGCTTCTTCACCCTGCTCGGCCCCAGCGGCTGCGGCAAGACCACCTTGCTGCGCACGCTGGCAGGCTTCATCCCGGTCGAATCCGGCCGCTTGTCATTCGGCGGCAACGACGTCACGCGCGTGCCGGCGCATCAGCGCAACATCGGCATGGTGTTTCAGGACTACGCGCTCTTTCCCAACCGCAGCGTCTTTGACAACGCCGCCTACGGCCTGCGCGCCCGCAAGGTGCCACTGGCCCTGATCAAGCAAAGAGTCGCCGCCGCGCTAGACCGCGTGGGGCTCGCGCAATATGCATCGCGCTTGCCCGCCGAGCTGTCGGGCGGACAGCGTCAACGCGTGGCGCTTGCCCGCGCGCTGGTGATTCAGCCGCAGGTGCTGCTGATGGACGAGCCGCTGTCCAACCTGGACGCCAAGCTGCGCATTCAAGTGCGGCAGACCATTGCCGAGCTTCAGCGTGAAGCGGGCATCACCACCGTCTTCGTCACCCATGACCAGGAAGAAGCGCTGGCCCTGTCTGACCAGATCGCCGTCATGGAGCAGGGCCGCGTGGCGCAATTGGGCACGCCGCGCGACGTCTATGGCCAGCCCGCCAGCGGCTATGTCGCCGATTTCATCGGCGCGGCCAATCTGCTGCCGGTGCAATGTGTGGCGTCGGCATCAGGGTCCGTCCGCCTGGAGCTTGACGGCCACCCCGTCGCCGCCCACGCGCCCGCGCCGCTGTCAGGGCAAGCCGTGCTGGTCGCTCGCCCCGAAGACATCCGCGTATCCACGCAACCCGAAGCCGGCGTGCCCGCCCGCATCCTGGCCGAACAATACCTGGGCATCAAGATGAACTACCGGGTGGAACTGCCCAGTGGGCGTGTGATGAACGTGGACGTCCATGGCGGCCAAACCTCGCCGTTGGGCCGGGGCATGCAGATCGGCCTGATGTTTGATCCGCAGAAGACGCTGGTGCTCGCATCATGAAGCGCCTGATCGCTCTGCTCCGCTCGCCATGGATGTGGCTGTCCGTGGCGGTGCTGGCGATGCTGCTGGTCTTTCTGGTGTGGCCAGTGCTAAACATTCTGTCGGCCAGTGTGCTGGCCCGCGATGACGCCGGCCAGTCAGGCTGGCACATTCTGATGTCCGACCCGCGATACCTGCGCGCCATCGGCAACACCTTGCTGCTGGGCGCGGGCGTCACGGTGCTTGCCGCCGGCATCGGCGTGCCGCTCGCATATCTGACCGCGCGCCACCATTACCCGGGCAAGGCCCTGGTGTCGATCTTGCCGCTGATCACGCTTGTCATCCCCGAAGTCATCGGCGCGCAAACCTGGCTGATGATTCTGGGCAACAACGGTGTGCTGACGCGTGCGCTGCGCGATGGGCTGGGGCTGGACCCGCCATCGTTTTACGGCTGGCCGGGCCTGCTGACCGTCATGACCTTCACGTATTACGCCTACATCTACATCGGCACGCTGGCGGCCATCCGCGGCTTCGATTCGCAATTGGAAGAAGCCGCGCAAAGCCTGGGCACATCGCCGCCCGTGTCGCGGTTCAAGGTGATGGCGCCCGTCGTCATGCCCGCCATCCTGGCCAGCGCGCTGCTGGTGTTCACCATGGTCGTAGGCAACTTCGCCACCTCAATGATTCTGGGGCATCGTGTAGAGCTGCTATCGGTACTGACCTATCAGGCGTCGGTCTCGGAAACCGGCAGCGACCCGGTCATGCAAAGCACGCTGGCGACAACATCGATCTCGCTGGTGATGCTGGCGCTGTTTCTGCAACGCTGGATTGTCTCGCGCGGACGCTACGAGATCACGCAAGGACGCGGCGCACCCGAGACCCCAATGCGGGGCCCGCGTGGTGCGGCCATGGCCTGCGCGGCGCTGGTGGTGATGGGGCTGTCGATGCTGCCGCTAGGCACGCTTGCGGCCGGCGCATTCACCCGCGCGCACGGCCCCGTAATGCGTTGGGGGGAATGGACCCTGGCGCATCTGGAACGCGTGCTGGTCAATGCGCCCGCGCCGGTCGTGAACTCCATCGGCTACGCGGGCGCGGCAACCTTGATCGCCATCGCGTTCAGCACGCTGGCCAGCTATCTGATCGTCAAGAAGCGCAACCTGCTGACGCCCTGGCTGGACTACCTGAGCGCCATTCCGCTGGCGCTGTCCGGCACGGTGATCGGCATCGGCCTGCTGATGACCTTCGGCCACGGCGCGTTCGACTTGTCTGGCACGGCGTCGCTGATCGTGCTGGCCTACATCGTGCGGCGATTGCCCTTCGGCGTGCGCAATGCCTCGTCCACGCTATTCAACCTGCCGGACTCCATCGAAGAAGCCTCGGTCAGTCTGGGGGTGCCACCCTTCACGTCCTTTCTGAAGGTGGTTCTGCCGTTGATGGCGCCAGCCATCGCGGCCGCCGCCGTGCTGACCTGGACCACTACCGTGTCCGAACTCAGCGCATCGGTAATCGTGTATTCGCCGGGACACGAGACCTTGCCCATTCAGATTTTCCGGCTGATCGACAGCGGCCTCATGGCCCAGGCATCGGCCTACGGGCTGGTGCTGATCACCGTGATCCTGGCGCCTGTGCTGCTGGCGACCCGGGTATTTCGCATCCGGCTCTTTGCCTGATCCTTTCTTTCGCTCTCATCTCAAGGGAATCTCCATGATCCAGCTTCCTACCCTCAACCGCCGTCAGGTGCTCAAACTGCTGGCCGTCACGGGCGGCATGTCGGCGCTGCCCACGCGCGCCATGGCCCAACGCACCGAACAGGTCGTGCTCTACACGACGCTGAACTCACAATCGGTGGACACCGCCAGCGACATCGCGCGTGACATGCTGCCGCACGTCAAACCCAGCGCCGTCGTGGGTGGCAGCAGCCAGTTGCTCAGGCGGATCGAGGCCGAGGCCGGCCAGCCCAAGGGTGACGTGTTCTGGACATCCAGCGCCAACGTCATGCACGGCTATCGCAGCCTGTTCGAGCCTTATCGCTCACCCGAAGCCGACGCAATTCCTGCCCCGCTGCATGGCCCCGATGACTTATGGATGGCGGCCAACCTGCACATCGTGGTCGGCATGGTCAACGCGCGGCAGCTTTCCGGCCCCGCCCCCGTCCGTTGGGCGGACCTGACCGACCGCCGCTTCAAAGGCAAGGTCATCATCGGCGACCCGGGCAACAGCTCCACCGCCTTCACCGCGCTGTGGGGGATAGAACGCGTGCTGGGCGAAGACGGCCTGAAGGCGTTGGCGCGCAACGTCAGCGTCTCCAGCGCCGCCTCGCATGTGGTGCGCAGCGTGGGTCAAGGCGAATACGCCGTCGGCATCACCTTCGAATCCACCGCCTACCCGTATATAGCGGGCGGGCAGAAGGAAATCAGCATCCTGTATCCCGAGGACGGCACGTTCACCGTGGCGGACAACATGGCGCTGGTGAAGAATTCCCCCAACCCGGCCGCCGCCAAACGCATGTACGACTTGCTGCTGTCGCGCGACATGCAAGTGGCGCTGCTGCAAAACGCCTACCGCCGCCCCAGCCGCAACGACATCGACGTCAGCAAGCATCTGGACATGCCCGCGCTGGCCGACGTGAAGATCGTGCCAGTGGACGAAGCCGAGGCCGCCGCCGACCGCGACGCGTTCCTGTCGCGGTGGCGGGCGCATGTGGCGGCGGCGCGCAGCGCGTGATTGACCCGCGCTTTCCGTTTACCAGCGGTAGCGCAGGCTCGCCTTGATGGAGCGCTGATAACCGTACCAGCACCACGACTCGCCCGAGCAAGACGCGATGTATTCCTTGTCGAACAGGTTCTGTACGTTCAGCGCAACCTGCATGCCCTTCAACGTGGGTGACACGCGGCCCATGTCGTAGTCCAGCATCAGGTCAAACAGCGTCACCGACGGCACCTTCAAGGTGTTGGTCTCGTTTGCGTACGACGAACCGATGTAGCGCACGCCGCCGCCCACGCCCATGCCCGCCAGCGGGCCTTCCTGCAACTGGTAACGCGCCCACGCCGACGCTTGTTGCGACGGAACGGCGGCGGGCGTCTTGCCCTTCAGGTTCAGGCCGGCCACGCTGGGATAGGCCTTGGAGTATTCGTTGTCCATCAACGAATACGCCGCCACCAGCGTCAGGCCGCGCATCGGCTCCGTCTTGGCTTCCAGTTCGATACCCTGCGTGCGCAATTCGCCAGCCTGGATCGAGCAACGCCCGCCTGCCGTGCCGCACACGTGCGTCGGGTCCGGATCGGTGGTCGTCATGTTTTCACGGCGGATATCAAAGGCTGCAAACGACAGCATCGTGGCGGTGCCAGGCGGCTGGTACTTGATGCCCACTTCATACTGCTTGCCTTCGATCGGCTTGAACGGCGCGTTCTGCCAGCCCGTGCCGGATTGCGGCTCGAACGATTCCGAATAGCTGAAGTACGGCGCAACACCATTGTCGAAGTTGTAGATCACGCCCATGCGGCCCGTGAACGCTTCCGCATTCAGCGACGACGGCGCCACGCGCCCCGTGGAAAGGGTGGTGGTTTCGCCCACCGTGCGCGACCAGTCATAGCGGCCGCCCAGCAGCACCGACAGGCGATCAATCTTGATCTGGTCCTGGAAGTACAGGCCGGTCTGATATTGCGTCGAGGTCGCATCCGACGAGAACGCCGGCACCGGAATGTTCTGATGATTATTCGGGTGCAGCACCGACAGCGCCGGGGCCGTGCCAAAGCCCGACAACGTATCGGTCTTGACGTGCTGATAGTCAAAGCCCAGCAGCACCGTGTGCCCGAACACGCCGGTGTTGAAGCGCGCTTGCAGGTTGTTGTCGATCGTCAGCGCGCCCACATCCACATCGGTCGCAATCGACGCGCGCTGATGGTACAGGTACGTGTTGTCCGTGTAGCCGTAGTTGTTCGTCATCGCGCCGTAAATGCTGCGGTACTTGGCTTCTGACCGCGTCCAGCGCAGGCTTTGCGTGGCTTTGAGCGTGTCGTTGAAGCGGTGGTCCAGCACATAGCCCAGCGAGTAACTCTTGCGATCGCTCTTCTCGAAATTCGCGTCGCCGTCGTAATAGTCAGCGGGCAGACGGATGCCGTCCGGCGCGGATAACAGCGTGCGCATCGCCGGCGCGGCGCCATACGAACCCATGTCGGGGTCGCGCTGGAAGTTCGTCAGCACGGTCAGCGACGTGTCGCCATTGGGTTTCCACGTGAAGGCCGGTGACACGAAGTAGCGGCGTTCCTTGGTGTCCTTGACCTGGCCGTCAGACATATAGCCAGAACCCACCAGGCGGTACAGGTACTTGCCCTCTTCATCTACCGGGCCGCCAAAATCAAAGTTCGCGCGGCCGTAGTCGTAGTTGCCGACCTGCACTTCCACTTCGCGCAGCGTCTCGGCCAAGGGGCGCTTGCTGACCTGGTTCACCACGCCGCCCGGGCCGCCCTGCCCGTACATGACGGACGCCGGCCCCTTCAGCACATCCACGCGCTCAAGGCGGTAGGTGTCCACTTGCGGCAAGGCATCGCGCCCGCCGAATACGCGCAGGCCGTCCAGGTAGCTCGACGCGGAAAAGCCGCGCACGCTGAACTGGTCCAGACGCGTGGCGGTGGCGCCGCGCGATTCGGTCGCCACGCCGGCCGTGTAGCGCAGCACCTGGTTCAAGGTCTGCGCGCCCTGCTCCGTGATCTGTTCACGCGTCACCACCGACACCGACTGCGGCGTTTCAATCAACGGCGTATCGGTTTTGGTGGCGCTGACGCTGGCGGTTGCCACATAGCCCACCGTGGGCGCCAACGCGCTGTCCGCCATGCCGGACACCGTCACCGGCGCCAGCACATGCGTGTCGCCAGACGAAGCGGGCGCAGGCACGAGCGTCCACGTGTTGCCCGACTGCCCGCGTGCTTGCAAGCCGCTGCCCGACAGCAGGCGGGCAAAGCCGGCGCCCACCGAGTACGCGCCATTCAATCCGTCCGAGCGCAAACCCCGCACCATCGCGGGGTCAAACGACAGGACCACGCCCGCGCTACGCGCGAATTGCGTCAAGGCGTCGGCCAGCTGGCCAGCGGGAATTTGATATGTGCGCGACGCATTGGCGGCGGCGGCCGGCGCGGACTGCGCCCAGGCGGCGGGCATGCCCGCGGCAAGCGCGCCCGCGCACGTGGCGGCCAGCACGGCCATGCGGCCGGCGGTCAATGTGGCGCGCAGGCGCGATTGAGATGAAGCAGACACAAAACTCTCCCTGTACGGTGGTCTATCTCTGCCTTTCCGTATGGGGATCAAAAACCTGCAATGCGTCGGGCAAAAAAGTTGTAACGGTCAGATCTGACGCGGGCCCACTTGCAGCCAATACTGTGTGTGCCGCGTCACGGTGATGGGCAGCGCGGGTTCCAGCGCCTTTAACGCGCGTTCGGCGTCGTCCAGCGGAAACACGCCCGACAACTGCAAACCGGCCACGGCCGGGTCCACGCGGATCACGCCCATGCGTTGGCGCGCCAGATACTGCGCGAAATAATCCAGCCGCCATTCCTTGGCCACCACCAGGCCGTCAACCCAGGCCAGCCGGTCGGGGTCCGACGCGTTGCGGTGCAGCTCACCGTCGTCCTCGAAGGCCAATCGCTCACCCGCTGCGGCATGCGTCCACACGCCGTCGCGCAGCAAGGCCACGCTGCCTTCATACACGCCCAAGCGCGATCCGGTATCGGTACGGCGCAAGTCAAAGCGGGCGTGTTCCGCCCGCAGCTCGCCATGCCCGGTGTCGACGTGCAAGGCGTCCGCGCCCGGGCGCATGGCGGTGTCGACCAGCATTTCGCCGCGCAGTAGATCGATGCCGCGCGCGCTGCCGGTCAGCCGCAAGCGCACGGCGCTGTCGCTATTCAAGGTAATGCTCAAGCCATCGGCAACCGCCACCGTGCGCCGCTCGCCTATGCTTGTGCTCACGTCGGCCGCCAGGCGCTGCCACGGCGTATGCCGATAGCCCGCCCAGCCCGTTACGGCCAGCGCCGTCACGCCCAGCAAGCTGCGCAACGCCGCCCGGCGCCCGTGTGACGGCGGCGCATTCAACGCCGCGTGCGCCAAAGCCGCTGGCACGCGGCGGGCGTCGCGGCCTATGGCCTGCAAGCGGTCCCAGGCCTGCTGGTGCGCGGCGTCCGCGTCCAGCCAGGCCCGACAGGATTCCCGGTCGTGCGCATCAGCCAAGCCGGATTGCAGCTTGGCCCACCAGGCAATCGCCTGGCGCACGACCGGGTCCGGCGGCATTCGGCCTGCGGCGTTACTCATAGAACGCCGTGTAGCACGCGGACATCGCGCGCACCATGTACTGCTGGACGGAACTCAGGGATACGTTCAGGCGCTGGGCGATGTCGGGATACGTCAGCCCGTCCAGTTGCGACATCAGAAATGCCGCGCGCGCCTTGGGCGGCAATCCATCCAGCAGGCGGTCCAGTTGCTTTAACGATTGCAGCTGTTCGGTTTGCGTTTCGGGCGACGGCGCATACGCTTCGGGCAGCGTGGCCAGATAGCTCAGGTAGGCGTATTCCAGCGCGGCGTGGCGCTGGTGGTCCACGACCAGGCCCTTCGCGATGGTGGTCAGCAAGGCCCGCGCCTCGTTGGCGCGCACGGCCTTGCGCCCCTGGATCACGCGCACGAATACATCCTGCGCCAGATCTTCGGCGCGATGCTCGCAACCGAGCTTGCGGCGCAGCCAGCCGAACAGCCAGGGGCGGTGATCGCGGTATAGGCCATCGACAGGCGCAACAGCGTCAGCGCAAGGAGCCGATGAGGAAAGGACGGAGGAGGACACGGTTGAGACAGCGGTGCGGGACCAAAAGTCTCAAAATCTTAAGTGATAATGACTTGCATTACCAATCTTATGCACGCCGGCCCCGTGTAACAGGGGCCGGATGCGGCATTACTACAACGTCACGGTCAGGCGGCGTTCCGATTCCAGGTATTCGCGCGACTGCATTTCAAGAATGCGCGACACGGTGCGATGGAATTCATTGGCCAGCGCGCCCTCGGTGTAGATCTCTTCGGGCTCGCACTCGGCCGACATGATGAGCTTTACGCGGTGGTCGTAGAACACGTCGATCAGCCACGTGAAGCGGCGTGCTTCGGAAGCCTGGCGCGGCCCCATCTTCGGCACGCCTGACAAGATCACGGCGTGGAAGCGGTTGGCCAGTTCCAGGTAGTCGTTCTGCGAACGCGGGCCGCCGCAAAGCGTCGCGAAATCAAACCACACCACGGCCCCCGCCAAGGCCAACGCGCGGATCTCGCGGTGTTCGATGTGCAGCACGGGGTCTTGCGGCGGGGTGTCGGCCAGGCTGTCGAAGGCCTTTTGCAACGCGGCCTGCGCGTGCTCATCCAGCGGCGTGTGAAAGCATTGCACTTGCTCCAGCGAACGGCGGCGGTAATCCACGCCGGCATCCACGTTCATGACGTCCATGCGCGACTGGATCAGCGCAATGGCGGGCAGCACGCGGTCGCGGTGCAGGCCATCGGTGTACAGCGTGGACGGCTCGTAGTTGGACGTCATCACAAACGACGTGCCGTATTCGAACAGCTTGAGCAGCAAGCGGTGCAGAATCATCGCGTCGGCCACATCCGACACGTGGAATTCGTCAAAGCAGATCAGGCGGTAGCGCTTGGCGACCCGCTTGGCCACTTCGTCCAGCGGGTCTTGCATGCCCTTCACTTCTTCCAGCTCGCGATGCACGCCGCGCATGAATTCGTGGAAGTGCAGACGCGTCTTGCGCACCACCGGCACGGTCGCGTAGAAGGCATCCATCAGGAAGCTCTTGCCGCGCCCCACCCCACCCCACAGATACACGCCGCGCGGCACGTCGGGCCGATTCAGCAGCTTCTTCAGCGCGTTCGAGCGCATCGACTTGAACTTCACCCATTCGTCGTAATAGCGCTGCAAGCGGTCGATGGCCAGCTTCTGCGCGGCATCGGGCTTGTAGCCACGTTCGGCCAGGGCGTGTTCATAGTATTCGCGGACGTTCATGGGGCTTAGCTCAACCAACCAAAATGAAAAAAGGGCGGGTCCTTGAACCCGCCCCCTGTCTAGCTCAGGTCAAGGACGCTTAGAAGTTCAGCGCGCGCTTGTCCACGGCCAGAGCGGCTTCCTTCACGGCTTCCGACAGCGTCGGGTGTGCGTGGCAGATGCGGGCGATGTCTTCAGCGGCGCCACGGAATTCCATGATGGTCACGGCTTCCGAGATCAGTTCCGAGGCCATCGGGCCCACAATGTGCACGCCCAGGACTTCGTCGGTCTTGGCGTCAGCGATCACCTTGGCAAAGCCCGTGGTGTCGCCCAGCGCGCGAGCGCGGCCGTTGGCCAGGAACGGGAAGCTGCCCGCCTTGTACTCGCGGCCTTCGGCCTTGAGCTGCTGTTCGGTCTTGCCGACCCAGGCGATTTCCGGCGACGTGTAGATGACCCACGGCACGGTGTCGAAGTTGACGTGGCCATGCTGGCCGGCGATACGCTCGGCAACCGCCACACCTTCTTCTTCGGCCTTGTGCGCCAGCATCGGGCCGCGCACCACGTCACCCACTGCCCAGACGTTCGGCAGGTTGGTCTTGCAATCGCCGTCCACGGCCACGAAGCCGCGTTCGTCCAGCTTCAGGCCCACGGCGTCGGCGTTCAGGCCGCCGGTGTAAGGCACACGGCCGATCGAGACGATCAGCTTGTCGACCACCAGCTTTTGCTCGGCGCCCTTGGCGTCGACGTAAGGCACGGTCACCGACTTGGCGGTGGCCTTGATCTCGCCGATCTTCACACCCATCTGGATGTTCAGGCCTTGCTTGGTGAACGCCTTCAGCGCTTCCTTGGCCACTTGGCCGTCGGCAGCAGCCAGGAATTCCGGCATGGCTTCCAGGATCGTGACTTCCGAACCCAGGCGGCGCCACACGCTACCCATTTCCAGGCCGATCACGCCAGCGCCGATCACGCCCAGCGTCTTCGGCACGGCGCCGATGTTCAGTGCGCCGTCGTTGGACAGCACGACCTTTTCGTCAAACGGCAGGCCCGGCAGTTCACGCGCCGACGAACCCGTCGCCACCACGACGTGCTTGGCAACCAGGTCTTCTTCGGCGGTGCCGGTGACCTTGATGGCCCAGCCGCCTTCCACTTGGCCGCTGAACTGGCCCTTGCCGTGGAAGAACGTGACCTTGTTCTTCTTGAACAGGTACAGGATGCCGTCGTTGTTCTGCTTGACCACCGTGTTCTTACGGCCGATCAGCGTGTCGAGCTTCAGGCTCACGCCCTTGACTTCGATGCCGTGCTCGGCGAAGTGATGGTTGGCTTGTTCGAAGTGCTCGGACGATTGCAGCAGCGCCTTGGACGGGATGCAACCAACGTTGGTGCAGGTGCCGCCAGGAGCCGGGCCGCCTTGGCCGTTTTGCCAGGCGTCGATGCAAGCGACCGACATGCCGAGTTGCGCTGCGCGAATGGCGGCGATGTAGCCGCCAGGGCCTGCGCCGATCACGACGACGTCAAATTGTTTGGACATAGTGTTCTCGCGATTGAGTGTGGGGTGGAACACGCCCCGCCCGGTGTTTGCGAGCCGGAGGCCAGCCGTGGGCCGGCCGGGGCGCCGCGAGCCGGAAGACCCGGTGCGGCGCCGCGCGGGGCGTCGAGATTACAGGTCCAGCAACAGGCGCTGCGGATCTTCCAGAGCGTCCTTCATGGCGACCAGGCCCAGCACGGCTTCGCGGCCGTCGATGATGCGGTGGTCGTAGGACAGCGCCAGGTAGTTCATCGGGCGGATGACGATCTGGCCGTTTTCGACAACAGCGCGATCCTTGGTGGCGTGCACGCCCAGGATGGCCGATTGCGGCGGGTTGATGATCGGGGTCGACAGCATCGAACCGAACACGCCACCGTTGGAGATCGAGAACGTGCCGCCGGTCATTTCTTCAATGCCCAGCTTGCCGTCAGCGGCGCGGCGGCCGAAGTCAGCAATGGTCTTTTCGATTTCAGCGATGGACAGCTGGTCGGCGTTGCGCAGGATCGGCACCACCAGGCCACGCGGGCTGCCGACAGCGATACCGATGTCGAAGTAGCCGTGATAGATGATGTCCTTGCCGTCGATCGACGCGTTGATCAGCGGGTACTTCTTCAGGGCGGCCACAGCGGCCTTGACGAAGAACGACATGAAACCCAGCTTGATGCCGTGTTCCTTTTCGAACTTGTCCTTGTACTTGCTGCGCAGATCGATGACCGCTTGCATGTTCACTTCGTTGAACGTGGTCAGGATTGCGTTTTCTTGCTGCGATTGCAGCAGGCGCTCGGCGATGCGGGCGCGCAGGCGGCTCATCGGCACGCGCTGTTCCGGACGGCCGTCCAGCGACAGCGTGGTCGGGGCGGGAGCAGCCGGGGCCTTGGCCGGAGCGGCCTTGGCGGCGGGTGCGCTGGCGGCCAGGGCGTCGCCCTTGGTCACGCGGCCGTCACGGCCGGTGCCCGACACGGAAGCGGCGTCAACGCCCTTCTCGGCCAGGATCTTGGCGGCGGCGGGCGAGGCCACGCCGGCAGCGGCCGACGAGGCCGGGGCAGCAGCGGCCGGCGCAGCGGCGGCGGCTTGTTCAGCGGCCTTGGGGGCAGCGGCGGGAGCGGTCGCGGCGGCGGCAGCCTTGCCAGCGGTGTCGATGCGGGCCAGCACTTCGCCCGAAGTCACGGTGCTGCCATCGCCCTTGACGATTTCAGCCAGCACGCCCGAAGCGGGGGCCGGCACTTCCAGCACAACCTTGTCGGTTTCGACTTCGATCAGGATTTCGTCCGCTTCAACGGCAGCGCCCGGCTGCTTCTTCCAGGTCAGCAGGGTCGCTTCGGAAACGGATTCGGAAAGTTGGGGGACGACGACGTCGGTAATAGCCATTTTGTTTGTTCCGTAAAGTTTGTGTTCTGGTCACGCGGCGCGGCAAGGTTCGAAATCGAGTTCCAAAACGCTTGCCGCGCGCGGCGCATGCATCAAGTCAGGGTTACTTCGTCAACATGACCTTGAACTTGGGCGCGAAAGCCGTTTCGATCAGGGCCTTCTGCTGCTCCTGGTGCTTGGCCAGGTAGCCCACGGCCGGCGATGCCGACGCGGCGCGGCCGGCGTAGCCCAGCTTCTGGCCTTCCACCATGTTCTCGTACACGTGATGCTGAACGTAGAACCAGGCGCCTTGGTTCTGCGGTTCGTCTTGAACCCAGATCACTTCGGTGGCCTTCGGGTACTTGCGCAGTTCGGTCTCGAACGACTTGTGCGCAAACGGGTACAACTGCTCGACGCGGACGATGGCGACGTTGTCGGCGCCACGCTCGCGGCGGGCGTTGACCAGGTCGTAATACACCTTGCCCGAGCAAGCCAGAACGCGCTTGACCTTGCTGGCGTCGATGGTGTCGTCGACTTCGCCGATGACCGGACGGAAGCTGCCGCCTGCCAGATCGGTCAGGGGGGAGCCGGCGTCCTTGTTACGCAGCAGCGACTTCGGCGTGAACAGCACCAGCGGCTTGCGGAACGGGCGAATCATCTGGCGGCGCAGAACATGGAAGATCTGCGAGGCAGAGGTCGGCTGGACCACTTGCATGTTGTTGTCGGCGCACAGTTGCAGGAAGCGCTCGATGCGGCCCGACGAGTGCTCGGGGCCTTGGCCTTCGTAGCCGTGCGGCAGCATCAGGGTCAGGCCCGACTGGCGGCCCCACTTGGCTTCGCCGGAGCTGATGAACTGGTCGATCACGACCTGGGCGCCGTTGACGAAGTCGCCAAACTGGCCTTCCCAGATGGTCAGCGTGTTCGGTTCAGCGCTGGAGTAACCGTATTCAAAGCCCAGCACCGCCTCTTCGGACAGCACGGAGTCGATGACGGTGAACGGAGCCTGGCCTTCCGACACGTTCTGCAGCGGAATGTAGGTGCCGTCGTTCCAGCGTTCGCGGTTCTGGTCGTGCAGCACGGCGTGGCGGTGCGTGAACGTGCCACGGCCCGAGTCCTGGCCGGTGATGCGGATGGCGTAGCCCGAGGACACCAGGGTGGCGAAGGCGAGGTGTTCGCCCATGCCCCAGTCCAGGTTCATTTCGCCCTTGGCCATCGTGCGGCGGTCGTTCAGCAGCTTGGCGACCAGCGGGTGCACCGTGAAGCCTTCCGGAACCGTCGTGATGCGTTCGCCGATGCGCTTCAGTTCAGCCAGCGGCACGGCCGTGTCGGCCTGGTCGGTCCACTTGGCGCCCAGGAACGGGGACCAGTCGATCGCGTACTTGCTCTTGTAGTCGGTCAGCACGGGTTCGATCGTGCGCTGGCCGTCTTCCATCAGCTGACGGTAGTCCTTGACCAGTTGATCGGCTTCGCCTTCAGCCAGCACGCCTTGCGTGGTCAGCTTGTCGGCGTACAGCTTGCGCGTGCCGGGGTGATGGCCGATGCGCTTGTACATCAGGGGCTGCGTCAGCGACGGGGTGTCTTGTTCGTTGTGGCCCAGCTTGCGGAAGCAAACGATGTCCACGACGACGTCGTGACGGAATTGCAGACGGTAGTCCAGCGCCAGCTTGGTGACGAACACCACGGCTTCGGGGTCGTCGCCGTTGACGTGGAACACCGGGGCTTCGATCATCTTGACGACGTCGGTGCAATACAGCGTCGAACGCGAGTCACGCGGGTCAGACGTCGTGAAGCCGATCTGGTTGTTGATGACGATGTGCAGCGTGCCGCCCGTACCGTAGCCGCGGGTTTGCGCCAGGTTCAGGGTTTCCATGACCACGCCTTGGCCGGCGAAAGCCGCGTCGCCGTGCACCAGCACCGGCAGCACGGTCTTGCCTTCGGCGTCGCCGCGGCGTTCTTGGCGAGCGCGTGCGCTGCCTTCGACAACGGGGTTCACGATTTCAAGGTGGGACGGGTTGAACGCCAACGACAGGTGGACCGGGCCGCCACGGGTGGACAGGTCGGAGGAGAAGCCGTTGTGGTACTTCACGTCGCCGTCGGTCAGGCCTTCGGCGTGCTTGCCTTCGAACTCGGCGAACAGGTCGCCAGGCATCTTGCCCATGATGTTCACGAGCAGGTTCAGGCGGCCACGGTGGGCCATGCCGACCACGATTTCCTGGACGCCGTTTTCACCGGCGTGGTTCACCACTTCGTCCATCGAGGCGATGAAGCTTTCGCCGCCTTCCAGCGAGAAGCGCTTCTGGCCGACGTACTTGGTGTGCAGGAAGCGCTCGAGGCCTTCGGACTCGGTCAGTTGCTGCAGGATGTGGCGCTTTTCTTCGACCGAGTAGGTCGGCGCACCCAGCGTGGTTTCCAGGCGTTCCTGAATCCAGCGCTTGGCGGCGGGGTCGGAGATGTGCGTGAATTCAGCACCGATGCTGCGGCAATACGTGTCGCGCAGCGCCTTCAGGATGTCGCGCAGCGTCATGGTGCTGGCGGTCGTGAAGTAGGTGTTGGTGGCCGAATAGGTTTGATCCAGATCGGCTTCGGTCAGGCCATAGAAGGCCGGATCGAGTTCCGGAATCGGCGGGCGCTCTTGGCGCTTGAGCGGGTCCAGATCGGCCCAGCGCGAACCCAGCGAACGGTAGGCGGCAATCAGCGACTGCACCGACACTTGCTTGCTGGCGACGCTCAGATCGGGTTCGGCCGTACGTTGCACAAAGGCATTGGCCTTGGCGCGCTGGGCGAACGATTCAACGATGGGAGCGTGGGCCTGGTCACGAGTGGACTCTTGGCCGTCGGTAGCGGGAGCGTGCTGCAACTGGTCGAAATATTCGCGCCAGTTATCAGGAACCGAACCGGGGTTGTCGAGGTAGGCTTCGTAAAGCTCCTCAACATATGGCGCGTTACCGCCAAAGAGATAAGACGTGGATAGAGATTCTATTTCCGAAGACATATCGCTTCACCTTTACGAGTGCTTCACTCGACACGATGCAGGAAAAACCTTCCGCGACACGGGCTTCCCGTTAAGCGGATCGCAGGGGCAGAAGGCGCGTACAAGCCTTGAAAGCCGTATGCCGAGCAGTATAACCCTTTGAGTTTACGGCCGTCTTCCGCCATTTCTGTGACGCAAAAAGCCGATTCGGAATGCCGCCATGCGGCTTTGGAATGTCCTGGCAACCCCTGACATTGCGCCGTCTACGCACCATCAAATTCTGTTAATCCAAAATGCCGCAGCGCGTCATTTTTTAGCCGCTAAAAAAAGAGTGTTGCGCATTAGCCGCGTCACACCGGCAACGCGGTGGTCGACAAGATCTCTTTCAGCACGAAAAAAGTACGAATCTGGCGCACGCCAGGCAGCTTGATGATCTCGCCCGCATGCAGCTTGTTGAAGCGTTCAAGATCCCGTATGCGCAGCATCAAAAAGTAGTCGAACTCGCCGGCGACCAAGTGGCATTCCAGGCAGCCGCTGATGCCGCGCGCTGCTTCCTCAAAGTCGGTGAAGGAGTCGGGCGTGGAGCGGTCCAGCACCACGCCCACGATGACGAGCGTGGCCATGTCGACCTCCGCCGGTTCCAACAACGCCACCGTCTTTTTGATGATGCCTTCGGCCTTCAATTTTTCAACGCGCCGCAGGCACGCGGCCGGACTCAAATGCACGCGCGTGCTCAGATCCAGATTGGTGATCTGCGCATCGTCTTGCAAGACGCGCAGGATGTGGCGGTCGATGCGGTCCAGGCTGGCGAGCGCGGGCATAAGATGCGTCCCTAAAAATTTAATTTCGTATTCGTTTTTATATTCCAAATATTTATTCGCAAGCAACGATTATTAAACCGTGCGAATGACGTTATTGATAAAAATACGCAATTGACCGCATATCGCTGCGGTTCCTATGATTTTTCCATCCGCGCCACCCGCCGGCCGGAACGTCATCATCAGGAGCCCGCATGGATCTGCAACGCTTTCCCCGTCATCGCCTGACCTTTGGCGACACCCCCATCGAAAAGCTCGACCGCCTGTCCGCGCACCTGGGCGGCAAGGTCGAGATCTACGCCAAGCGCGAAGACTGCAACAGCGGCCTGGCGTTCGGCGGCAACAAGCTGCGCAAGCTGGAATACCTGATCCCGCAGGCGCTTGAGCAAGGCTGCGACACGCTGGTGACAATCGGCGGCATCCAGTCCAACCACACCCGCATGGTGGCCGCGGTGGCCGCCAAGCTGGGGCTGGCCTGCGTGCTGGTGCAGGAAAACTGGGTGGACTATTCGGATGCGGTTTACGACCGCGTGGGCAACATCATGATGAGCCGCCTGATGGGCGCCGATGTGCGGCTGGTGGACCAGGGCTTTGACATCGGCTTTCGGCGCAGCTGGGAAGAGGCGCTGGAAGACGTCAGAAAGCGCGGCGGCAAGCCCTACGCCATTCCGGCCGGCGCGTCTGACCACGAATTGGGCGGACTGGGCTATGTGGGCTTCGCAGAAGAAGTGCGGCGCCAGGAAGCCGAGCTGGGGTTCAAGTTCGACTACATCGTTGTATGCGCCGTCACCGGCAGCACGCAAGCGGGCATGGTGGTGGGCTTTGCGGCCGATGGCCGCGCCGACCGCGTGATTGGCATCGATGCGTCCGCCACGCCGGATCAGACGCGCGCGCAGATTCTGCGCATTGCGCGGCGCACGGCCGACATGGTCGGGCTGGAACAAGGCATTGCCGACAGCGACGTGGTGCTGGACACGCGCTACGCCTACCCCGCCTACGGCCTGCCATCCGCCGAAACCAACGAGGCCATTCGCACCTGCGCGCGACTGGAAGGCATGATGACCGACCCGGTGTACGAGGGGAAGTCCATGCAGGGGATGATGGACATCATCCGCCGTGGCGAAATTCCCGCCGGGTCGAAGGTTCTGTATGCGCACCTGGGAGGGGTGCCGGCGATCAACGCCTATAGCTTTCTGTACCGCAACGGCTGAAGACGGCTACCCGGCGCAAGGCTTCGGCTCGATGGGCTGGCCGGCGGGCGATTTACGCTGAACTGGCCCGCCCTGCCCGCTTCAATTTGTCTTGGCGCCCGCCTGGAACCAGGCGCCGATCAACGCGCGTTCGTCGTCGGTCATGCCGGTGGAATTGGCCATCGGCATGATTTTCGACACGACCACTTGCTGGTAGACGGCCTGCGCGTGGGTGGCGATCTGCTCCACGGAATCCAGCCGCACGTTCTTCATCTGCACCTGCGCGCCATGGCAAAGTAGGCAACGCTGATCAAACACCTGACGCACTTGCGTGAAGGCCACATCGGCGGGCGGCGCAACCGCCGCCGACGCCGCCACCGGCGCAGGCCGCATCCAGATGATGGTCAGGCCCAGCACCGCGATACCCAGCAGCACATACGGCAGCGGATTGCGCGCATTGCCCAGCTTGAAGCGATGGCGCACGACGAAGAACTGACGTATCGCCGCGCCGCCCAGCATGATCAGCAGCAGCACGATCCAGTTGTACTGATGGGTATAAGTGAAGCTGTAGTGGTTGCTCATCATGGTGAACACCACGGGCAGCGTGAAGTAAGTGTTGTGCACGCTGCGCTGCTTGCCGCGCTGGCCGTTCACCGGGTCGACCGGCTTGCCCGCCCGCATCGCCGCCACGTTCTTCCTCTGGCCGGGAATGATCCAGAAGAACACGTTGCCGCTCATGGTGGTGGCCATCATCGCGCCCACCAGGAGGAATGCCGCGCGGCCCGCAAACCAGTGACAAGCCAGCCACGACGCCAATGCAATGAACACCGCGACCAACACACCCACGATGGTGTCGCCGTGCTTGCCGCGGCCGAACAGCCGGCAGATGCCGTCGTAGACAATCCAGAACACCACAAAGAAGGCCAGCGCCACCGCCACGGCGGTGGAAGGCTGCCAGTCCATCTTTGAACGATCAATGAGATAGGTGCTGGCGTTCCACAGGTACGACATGGTGAACAGCGCAAAGCCGGTCAGCCACGTGCTGTAGCTTTCCCAGAACGACCAGTGCAGATGATCGGGCAGCTTCTTGGGTTGCACCGCGTACTTCTGCATGTTGTAGAAGCCGCCGCCGTGTACCGCCCATTGCTCGCCGCCTACGCCTTTGTTGACGGATTCCGCGTCGCGCGGTTTTTCCAGGCTGTTGTCCAGCATCACAAAGTAGAACGACGTGCCGATCCACGCGATGCCGGTAATGATGTGGGCCCAACGCAGCAGCAGATTGACCCAATCCAGGTAGTAGCTTTCCATTCACGCCCCCGCAGCGGGCGGGCCGATAAGGCGCCGCCACACTGCTCACCACCGCGGGCGCTGTAAGCAGAAGACAGATCGCGCACAAGGCTTTGGGCCATGCACCGCTGCGATCAAGATCCGCGAAATTGTATGCAGGTTTTGTTCACAAGGCTATTCGATAGAGGCCCTTACGGCATCAGGAATACCCTAGGCCGGGCGACCGGAAGATGGCCTGGTGCAAACTGAAGCGCTGCCTGCTGCAAGGCGCCTGCTGTGAACGGCCTGACCTGCGGCTGCCAGCCTATGAGCCGCGATACGTCGAATAGCTCCAGGGGCTGACAAGCAGCGGCACGTGATAGTGCTGGTCTGCGTGGGCCACGCCGAAGTCCAGGCTGACCTGGTTCAGGAAGTTGGGTTCGGGCAAAGCCACGCCGCGCGCCTTGAAATAGCCGGCCACATCGAACACCAGCCGGTACGTGCCTGCCTTCAGGTCTTGATCGGTGAATAGCGGTTTGGCGCTGCGGCCGTCGTCATTCAGCGTGAATTGGTTGAGCAGCGTGGCGCTCGCGCCCTCGGTGGCGTAAAGCGCAACGGCCATCCCCGCTGCGGGGCAGCCGTGCATGGTGTCGAGTACGTGCGTAGTCAGGCCCAATCTTGTCTCCTCATGCCCGCGTACCGCCGGGCGATATCATGGTTATCCTTAATGATGTACATAAATTGTATACAGCTAATTGCTTTCCAGCTATTGTTTAGCCCATCATGAAACTCCCCGGCGTCGTGCGCGGGGTTTCACGTTCAGGGTCATCCACGTCCGCGCTTTCAGGCTATCCGCCCGTCCATCCATGAACACCTACGATTCCACGCTTCCGTATCCCCGCGACCTGGTCGGTTATGGCCGCAATCCGCCGCACGCGCAATGGCCGGGCCGCGCCCGAATCGCCGTGCAATTCGTGCTGAATTACGAAGAAGGCGGCGAGAACTCCGTGCTGCACGGGGATGCCGGCTCCGAACAATTCCTGTCCGAGATGTTCAACCCCGCCAGCTACCCAGACCGCCATCTCAGCATGGAAGGCATCTATGAATACGGGTCGCGCACGGGTGTCTGGCGCATCTTGCGCGAATTCGAAAAGCGCCAACTGCCGCTGACCGTCTTCGGCGTGGGCATGGCCTTGCAGCGCCACCCCGAACTGACGGCGGCGTTCACCGAACTGGGCCATGAAATTGCCTGCCACGGCTGGCGCTGGGTGCATTACCAGAACGTGGATGAAGCCACCGAGCGCGAGCACATGCGCCTGGGCATGGACGCCATCACGCAACTGACCGGCAGCCGCCCGCTGGGCTGGTACACCGGCCGCGACAGCCCGCGCACGCGCCGCCTGGTTGCCGACTACGGCGGCTTCGAATACGACAGCGATTACTACGGCGATGACCTGCCCTTCTGGATGCAGGTGCAAAAAACAGACGGCTCCGTTGTGCCGCAACTGATCGTGCCCTACACGCTGGATTGCAACGACATGCGCTTCGCGCTGCCCCAGGGGTACTCGCACGCCGACCCGTTCTTCCAATACCTGAAAGACAGCTTCGATGTGCTGTACGCCGAAGGCGATGACGCGCCCAAGATGCTCAGCATCGGCATGCATTGCCGGCTGCTCGGCCGGCCCGGGCGCATCACCGCGCTGCAACGCTTTCTGGATCACATCGCCCGCCATGACCGCGTGTGGGTGTGCCGCCGGCTGGACATCGCCCGGCACTGGAAAGCTACCCACCCCTACCTTCCCAACCGCTAAGCGCTCCGACCATGGCCTACACGCTGGAACAACTCAACGCCGCCACGCCCGATGACGCCGTGGCCATGCTCGACGGTTTGTACGAGCATTCGCCCTGGATCGCCCGGCAGGCGCTGGCCGCCCGCCCGTTCCGGTCGCTGGCCCATTTGCAGGACCAGATGCGCCGCGTGCTGGACGACGCCGATATCGAAGCCCGGCTGGCGCTGATCCGCGCCCACCCGGAGCTGGCCGGCCGCGCCATGCTGCGCAATAGCCTGACTGCCGAATCCACGCAAGAACAGGATCAGGCCGGGCTCACGCATTGCTCGCCCGACGAGCTTGCGCAGTTGCAGCAACTGAACACCGACTACAACGCCCGCTTCGGCTTTCCGTTCATCCTGGCTGTGCGCGGCGCGCGCGGCACGGGGTTGAACCGCCAGCAGATCATCGATGAATTCACCCGCCGGCTCGACAACCCGCCAGACGTCGAAATCAGCGAAGCGCTGCGCAATATTCACCGCATTGTCGAAATCCGCATGGCCGACAAATTCGGTGTCGACCTGACGCTGGGTAACGATATCTGGGACTGGCAGGAACGGCTCAGCATACACAGCGACCCGGGCTACGCCGAAAAAGGCCAGCTCACCGTCACGTATCTGACCGAAGCGCACCGCGCCTGCGCGCAACGCATTTCGCACTGGATGCGCGACTGCGGCTTCGATGAAGTCGAGATCGATGCCGTCGGCAACGTGGTCGGCCGCTACCGCGCCAGCCGCGAGGACGCCCCCACGCTGATGACGGGCAGCCACTACGACACCGTCCGCAACGGCGGCAAGTACGACGGCCGGCTGGGCATCTTCGTGCCAATGGCCTGCGTGCGCGAACTGCATCGCCAGGGACGCCGCCTGCCCTATCACCTTGAGGTCATCGGCTTTGCCGAAGAAGAAGGCCAGCGTTACCGCGCCACGTTCCTGGGCTCGGGCGCCTTGATCGGCGACTTCAAACCCGAATGGCTGGACCAGAAAGACGCGCAAGGCATCACGATGCGCGACGCCATGCTTCACGCCGGCCTGTGCATTGACGACATCCCCAAGCTGCGCCGCGACCCTGCCCGCTATCTGGGCTTTGTCGAAGTGCACATCGAACAAGGCCCCGTGCTGTTCGAAATGGGCCTGCCGCTGGGCATCGTCACGTCCATCAACGGCAGCGTGCGCTACCAGGCGCAGATCTTCGGCATGGCCTGCCACGCCGGCACCACGCCCATGAACCGCCGCCGCGACGCGGCCACCGCCACCGCCGAACTGGCGTTGTTTGTGGAGCAACGTGCCGCGCGCGACGGCGATTCGGTCGGCACGATTGGCATGCTGGAAGTGCCTAGCGGGTCCATCAACGTCGTGCCGGGCGAGTGCCGTTTCAGTTTGGATTTGCGCGCCCCCAGCGACCCGCAACGCGACGCCTTGGTGAACGACGTGCTGGCCGAGCTTGCCGCCATCTGCCAACGCCGCGGCCTGCGCTACTCGCTAGAAGAAACGATGCGCGCCGCCGCCGCCCCCAGCGACCCGGTCTGGCAACAGCGCTGGGAACGCGCCGTTGATGCGCTGGGCGTGCCGCTGCACCGCATGCCCAGCGGCGCGGGCCACGACGCCATGAAGCTGCACGAAGTCATGCCTCAGGCCATGTTGTTCGTGCGCGGCCAGAACTCCGGCATCAGCCACAACCCCCGCGAATCCACCACCCGCGACGACATCCAACTGGCCGCGCTTGCCATGCAGCGCCTGCTGGACGACCTTGCCAACGACATCACACGCTAAAACCATGACCGACTACGCCCGACTCGACGCCTGGGTAGACGCCCACTTTGATGAGGAAGTGCGCTTCCTGCAATCGCTGGTGCGCGTGCCTACCGACACGCCTCCCGGCAACAACGCCCCCCACGCCGTCCGCACCGCCGAACTGCTGCAAGACTTCGGCTTCGACGCCGAAGCGCACACCGTGCCCGCCGAGCAGGTCAAGGACTACGGCATGGAATCCATCACCAACCTGATCGTGCGGCGCGAGTACGGCCCCGGCCGCCGCGTGGCGTTAAACGCCCACGGCGACGTGGTGCCTCCGGGCGACGGCTGGCAGCACGACCCTTACGGCGCCGAGATCGACAACGGCAGCCTGTACGGCCGCGCCGCCGCCGTCAGCAAGAGCGACTTCGCCAGCTTCACCTTCGCCGTGCGCGCGCTGGAAGCGGTTGCCCGACCCACCCACGGCGCGGTCGAATTGCACTTCACCTATGACGAAGAATTTGGCGGCTTGCTGGGCCCCGGCTGGCTGCTGTCGCAAGGCCTGACCAAGCCCGACCTGATGATTGCCGCGGGCTTCAGCTATGAAGTCGTGACCGCGCACAACGGCTGCCTGCAGATGGAAGTGACCGTGCACGGCAAGATGGCGCACGCCGCCATTCCGTCCACTGGCGTTGACGCGTTGCAAGGCGCGGTCAAGATCCTGAACGCGCTGTATGCGCAGAACGAGCAATATCAGCGCATCACGTCCGACGTTCCCGGCATCAGCCACCCCTACCTGAATGTCGGACGCATTGAAGGCGGCACCAACACTAACGTGGTGCCCGGCAAGGTCAGCTTCAAGCTCGACCGGCGCATGATCCCCGAAGAAAATGCGGCGGACGTCGAAGCCAATATTCGCCAGATCATCCAGGACGCAGCCGCCTCCATGCCGGGCATCAGCGTCGATATCAAGCGCCTGCTGCTGGCCAATTCCATGCGCCCGCTGCCGGGTAACCAGCCGCTGGTCGCCGCCATCCAGAAGCATGGCGAAGCCCTCTTTGGCGAACCCATCCCCGCCATGGGCACGCCGCTGTACACGGATGTGCGTCTGTATGCCGAAGCCGGCATTCCCGGCGTGATCTACGGTGCGGGGCCGCGCACGGTGCTGGAATCGCACGCCAAGCGCAACGATGAACGCGTGGTGCTGGAAGACCTGCGCCGCGCCACCAAGGTCATTGCCCGCACGCTGGCGGACTTGCTTCATCCGGTCTGATAAATCGTCTGACTGAACCGGGCGCGGCGCCGCAACAGGCGCGTCGCGCCCGCGCCTTCCCCTCTACGGTAACGCCTGGCGGCAGCCTGCCCCGGCGTCCGCACGCTCGTACAATTCCTTCATTAAGTAACTTTTCGTGTCAATTTAATGCGGGTTTTCCTCTATTCCGAACCTTAACCCCCGCTGTATACATTCCTCGTACACAAGCAAAGTTTTCAGGATTTTCCCGACCGACATTCCACTCCGCCAGGAGACGTTCCCATGCAGGCTGCATCGTCCGCGCCATCCGGCGCGTCGCAAGATATCCATCCCGTTGACCAGCGCCTGCCCAACGGCAAGCTCGCGGCGCTGGGCCTGCAACATGTGCTGGTGATGTATGCCGGCGCGGTAGCCGTGCCGCTGATCGTGGGCCGCGCCCTGAACCTCACGCCTGACGAAGTGGCCATGCTGATCTCGGCCGACCTGTTCTGTTGCGGGCTGGTGACGCTCGTGCAAACGCTGGGCGCCACGCAATGGTTCGGCATCAAGCTGCCCGTCATGATGGGCGTCACCTTTGCGGCGGTGGCGCCCATGGTGGCGATGGCCAACGCCAATCCCGGGCAGGCGGGCGCCCAACTCCTGTTCGGAACCATCATCGGGGCGGGCATCGTGTCGATACTCATCGCCCCGTTGATCAGCCGCATGCTGCGCTACTTTCCGCCAGTCGTGACGGGCACCATCATCACCGTCATCGGCATCACGCTGATGCGCGTGGGCATCAACTGGATCTTCGGCAATCCGTCCGGCCCCACCGCCCCCGTCATCGTTGACCCCATCTATGCCAAATGGCTGGCCGACGTCACCTCACCGGGCAGCGCGATTCCGCCCGTGCCGCAAGGCTTCGCCATCATGCCGTCCATGCCCAACCCCAAGTACGCCGACCTGACCGGCCTGGGCATCGCGGCGCTGGTGCTGGTGGCGATCTTGCTGATCGTGAAATACACCCGCGGCTTCATCGCCAACATCTCGGTGCTGCTGGGCATCGTCATCGGCGCCGTCGTGGCGTCCGCAACCGGCATCATGACGTTCGAAAAAATCGGTCAGGCGGACTGGTTCGATATCGTGCTGCCCTTTCACTTCGGCATGCCGCAATTCGACCCCATGCTGATTTTGAGCATGTCGCTGATCATGGTCGTAGTGATGATCGAATCCACCGGCATGTTTTTGGCGCTGGGCGAAATGACCGACCGCGAAATCACGCAGCAAGCCATGGCGCGCGGCCTGCGCACCGATGGCCTGGGCACCTTGATCGGCGGCATATTCAATACGTTTCCCTACACCAGCTTTTCGCAAAACGTTGGGCTGGTGGCGGTAACCGGCGTAAAAAGCCGCTTCGTCTGCGTCGCAGGCGGCATCATTTTGCTGGTGCTGGGTTTGCTGCCCAAGATGGCGGCGCTGGTGGAATCGTTGCCCACCGTGGTGCTGGGCGGCGCGGGCATCGTCATGTTCGGCATGGTGACGGCCACCGGCATCCGCATCCTGTCCGGCGTGGACTTCAAGGGCAACCGCCACAACGCGATGATCGTGGCGGTGTCGATCGGGGTCGGCATGGTGCCGCTGATCGCACCCAACTTCAAACAATGGATGCCGCATTCGCTGCATACGCTGATTGAGTCGGGCATTTTGCTGGCGTCGCTGTCGGCCGTGCTGCTCAACCTGTTCCTGAACGGGGCCACGCACGACGAACGCGCCATCATCACGGCCGCGTTGCAAGCCGAGGAACACTGACCGCAAGGGCACTGACCCTATACGCCGCGGCCCAGGCCGCGGCGCTTCAAGCCCATCAAGCCAGACGCATCACCCGGCGCCAGAACAGCACCGCCACCATCACGAAGACGGCCAAGCCCAGGTACGACGCGGGCTTGGCGAACGCCTCGCCAGCGATGGCCAGCGGCGCATCCGTACCCGCGCCGCCGATGATGGCCGCCATCAACACGCCCACCAGGCTTTCACCCACGATCAGGCCAGACGCGATCAGCACGCCACGGCGGTTAGCCGCGTCCGCAAACTGTTCGTAAGGCTTGCCCGCGGCGGCGGCACGGCGGCGCAACGCGCGCTCAAGCAGCCACGCCAGCACCGCCCCCGCCACAATGGGCGCGGCCACGGTGGGCGGCAGATAGATGCCGATGCCCACCGCCAGCACGGGGATGCGCGCGACGCGGCAAGTGCGCTTGAGGATTTCATCCACCACAATCAACGCCACGCCCACGGCCATGCCGATGAGGATCATCGTCCAGTTCAATTGATGCGTGAAGATGCCGCGCGTAATGGCCAGCATCAGCGTCGCCTGCGGGGCCGACAAGGCTTGGGCGGGGTCCATGCCGTCGCGCGGCATCGCGTCCGCAAAACCGTAAGCGTTGTAGAGCAGTTCCAACACCGGCGAAATGACCGCCGCGCCCACCACGCAACCAATCAACAAGGCCACCTGCTGACGCCACGGCGTGGCGCCCACGAGCCAGCCCGTCTTCAGGTCTTGCAGGTTGTCGTTGGAAATAGAAGCCACGGCCACCACCGCCGACGTGCTGAAGATGGCCAGCGCAATCGCCATCTGCACGCCGTTCTGCACGGCCAGCAACTCGCCGCCCAGCGTCAGCATCAACAGCGACACCAGCACGATGGCGACGATGCCCACGCCTGAGATCGGGCTCGTCGACGAACCCACCAGGCCCGCCATGTAGCCGCAGGCCGCGGCCACCAGAAAGCCGAACACGAACGCGAACAGCACGGCGTAGGCCACCAGCTTCCAGATGGCGGCGGCCGACAACGGCGCGCCCGCCAGGAACACCTGGAAGGTGATTACCAGAACAACCACCAGCACCAGCGTCACCACCGAGATCCAGCCGGCGGACAAGTCGCGCTCGGTGCGCGGCGCCTGGCCAGCCCGCGCCGCGCCTGCCTTCGTCAGCGCCGAAAACGACGCTTTGACGCCGCGCGCCATCGGCATGAACAAGGTGGCCAATGTCCAGATTGCCCCCACGCCGATCACGCCTGCGCCAATGAAGCGCACCTGCGACGACCACAGCCCGGTGGCGTACGTTTCCAATGACACGCCGGCGGGCATGTCGCCCATGGCGGTCAGCACCGGCACGGCGATGCCCCACGAGATGATCAGGCCGGTCAGCATGGCCAAACCCGCGACGATGCCGATCAGGTAGCCCGCGCCCAACAGCGCCAACGAGAAGCCCATGGGCAGGCGGATGACCGCGCCGCCCCACGCGAACCAGCCGCTGACGCTGTCGCCCAGCACCCGCAGGCCGCTCGCGGCAAAGCTGACGGCCGCAGCCACCGCGCCACCCGCCACGATGTCGCCCATGCCGGTCGCAGCCGGTTTGGCCGATGCACCGCCGCTGCCTTGCGCGGGATCTTGCGCGACACCGTGCGCGGCATCTTGCGCGACACCTTGCGCGACACCTTGCGCGGCATCTTGCGCGACACCTTGCGCGACACCTTGCGCGGCATCTTGCGCCCGCTCCGCGCTACCCACGCGCAGGATCTCGGCGGCGGCCACGCCCTCGGGGTACGGCAAGTCGCTTTGCACCACCATCACGTGGCGCAGCGGAATCGTGAACATCACGCCCAGCATGCCGCCGGCGGCGCAAATGCCCAGCGTCTGCCAGAACGGAAAGCCCTGCCAGTGGCCCATCATGACCAGCGCAGGCAGGATGAAAATGATCGAAGACAAGGTGCCCGCGGCCGAGGCCTGCGTCTGCACCATATTGTTTTCAAGGATGTTGGCGTCTTTGAACAGACGCAGCACCGACATCGAAATCACCGCAGCGGGGATGGCGGATGAGAACGTCAGGCCCACCTTCAGCCCCAGGAAGACGTTCGAGGCCGTGAAGATCACGGTGATCAGTGCGCCGAGCAAGACGCCGCGGAACGTAAGTTCCGGAAGCGTGACGTTTGCCGGGACGCTGACGGGTTGAGTCATTGAAGTCTCCCGTTTGGAATTCTGCTAAACCGCGCATTCTAGCGCTTCAGCGTCCACCCAGTGGTCACCACGCGTAAGCGCCGCCTGGCGGCAGAAGCTGCCGGTAATAGAAAGCCTGGCAAAAGATTATGCTGAAAGCCGGTACATCCGCCCTGGAATTTGATCACTCATGCCATCGACACAGGTCTAGCATGGAGCGATAACAGGAGACAACTTCACGATGCGCGACCAGAGCCACCCCGCCCCCGACGCCGATCATCCGCACGACGCCGACCCCGCCGAAACCGCCGAATGGCGCGACGCCTTGCAGTCACTGGTAGACGCTGAAGGCGCCGGCCGCGCCGGCTATGTGCTGGATAACCTGCTGGGGCATGCCGCCACGCTGGGGCTGCGCGCCAACAGCCAGACGCGCACCGCCTACCTGAACACGATTCCCGCCGACCAGGAACCGCCCTTTCCCGGCAACCTGGCGGTAGAAGAACGCATCGCCCGCATCAACCGCTGGAACGCGCTGGCGATGGTGGTGCGCGCCAATCAGGCGCACGGCGAATTGGGCGGCCACATTGCCAGCTACGCATCGGCCGCCGATTTGTTTGAAGTCGGCTTTAACCACTTCTTCCGCGCGCAGTCGGAAGATGGCCCCGGCGACCTGGTCTACATGCAGCCGCACTCGGCGCCCGGGGTCTACGCCCGCGCGTATCTGGAAGGCTTTCTGAATGAGGACGACCTGGCGCACTTCCGCCAGGAAATCACCGCCACGTCGCGCGGCCTGCGCGGCTTGTCGTCCTATCCGCACCCGTGGCTGATGCCAGACTTTTGGCAATTCCCGACCGGTTCCATGGGCATCGGCCCCATCAACGCCATCTATCAGGCGCGCTTCATGCGCTACCTGGAGCACCGCTCGCTGGTGCCGGCCAGCGGCGACCGCAAGGTCTGGGGCATTTTTGGCGACGGCGAAATGGACGAGCCTGAATCCATCGCCGCCCTGACGCTCGCCGCGCGCGAAAAGCTCGACAACCTGGTCTTCGTCGTCAACTGCAACCTGCAACGGCTGGATGGGCCGGTGCGCGGCAACGGCCGCATCATCGACGAACTGGAAACGCTGTACGCGGGCGCGGGCTGGAACGTGATCAAGCTGGTCTGGGGCAGCGACTGGGACGCCCTGCTCAGGCGCGACACAAGCGGCGCGCTGGCCCGCGCCTTCGCCAACACCGTTGACGGCCAATTCCAGACCTTTGCCGCTAACGACGGCGCGTTCAACCGCGCCCACTTCTTCAACCAGAATCCTGAACTGGCCGCGCTGGTCGCTGACTGGACTGACGAGGCCATCGACCGCCTGCATCGCGGCGGCCACGACATGGTGAAGATCCACGCGGCCTATCACCGCGCGGCGCAGCACCGTGGGCAGCCCACGGTGATTCTGGCGCAGACCAAGAAAGGCTTCGGCATGGGGGCGGCCGGCCAGGGCAAGATGACCACGCACCAGCAAAAGAAGCTGGACGACGAGGCCCTGCTGGCGTTTCGCGACCGCTTCGCGCTGCCGATTTCGGACGCCGATTGCCTGGCGCTCAAGTTCTATCGCCCCGCTGAAGACAGCGCCGAACTGCGTCATCTGCAAGCGCGCCGCGCCGCGCTGGGCGGCCACATCCCACGCCGCCGTACCGAAGCGCCGCGCCTGACGCCGCCGGATGCCGAGCATTGGGCACGCTTCGCGCTGGCCGCCGACGGCAAGGAAATGTCGTCCACGATGGCCATCGTGCGCATGCTGACCGCGTTGCTGAAAGACAGCACCGTGGGCTCGCGCATTGTGCCCATCGTGGCCGACGAAGCCCGCACCTTCGGCATGGCCAACCTGTTCCGCCAGATCGGCATCTACTCGGCTCAAGGCCAGTTGTACGAACCCGAAGACATCGGCTCGGTGCTGTACTACCGCGAAGCGCGCGACGGCCAGATTCTTGAGGAAGGCATCACCGAAGCCGGCGCGATCTCGTCGTGGACGGCAGCCGGCACCAGCTACTCGGTCAATGGTCTGCCGATGCTGCCCTTCTATATCTATTACTCGATGTTCGGCTTTCAGCGCATCGGCGACCTGATCTGGGCCGCCGCCGACCAACGCACGCGCGGCTTTCTGGTGGGCGCCACGTCGGGCCGCACCACGCTGGGCGGCGAAGGGCTGCAACACCAGGACGGCTCCAGCCACATCATGGCCGCCGCCGTTCCCAACTGCCGCGCCTACGACCCGGCCTATGCGTACGAGGTTGCCGTTATCGTCGAACACGGCATGCGGCGCATGCTGGACGAGCAGCGCGACGAATTCTTCTACCTGACGGTCACGAACGAAAACCTGGCGCAGCCCGACATGCCCGCCGATGACGGCGTGCGCGAGGGCATTCTGCGCGGGCTGTATCGCCTGCGCGCCGCACGCGGCAAGCCGCAAGTGCGGCTGCTGGGCGCGGGCCCGATGCTGCGCGAAGCCGAAATGGCCGCCGACCGTTTGCGCGATCAGCATGGCGTGGACGCCGAAGTCTGGAGCGTCACCAGCTTTTCCGAGCTGGCCCGCGACGGCCGCGAAGCCGAACGCGCCCGCGTGCTGGGCCTGGACGCGGCCCCCGGCGCCGACTGGGTCCGCACGTGCCTGGGCGGCAGCGACGCGCCCGTCATCGCCGCCACCGATTACGTGCGCGCCGTGCCTGACCAGATCCGCGCCTGGGTGCCGGCCCCCTACCGCACGCTGGGCACCGATGGGTTCGGGCGCAGTGACACGCGCGCCCAATTGCGCGACTTCTTCGAAGTCAGCGCCGACTGGATCGTGCTGTACGCGCTGGACAGCCTGGGCCGCCAGGAAGAGGCCAACACGCTGCGCAAGAAACTGAACGCGCATACGCGAGGAACACCTCCCTGGGAATCATGAAAAATCCGCCTCGTTCTTGATCAAAAGCGTCCGCTCGCTGCACTGCAACAACCAATCGGGCGCGCTTTCTGGTGAAATACGGGAGTTCCCTAAGCATTTCGCAAAGAAACCGGCGGGCCGCGAGCCCGCCGTTTGTCATCCCGTTTTCTTTTTCAGTTAGTGCCTCAGAGGCCCCGATCCCATGGACGACACTCTTACCAAAATGGCGTTGGATTACCACGCCTATCCCACCCCCGGCAAAATCTCGGTCGTGCCGACCAAGACCTTGGCCAACCAGGACGACTTGTCCCTGGCCTACTCGCCCGGCGTGGCTGCGGCTTGCATGGCCATCTTCGACCAGGGTGAAGACGCCGCCTCGAAGTACACCTCGCGCGGCAACCTGGTGGGCGTGATCACCAACGGCACCGCCGTCCTCGGCCTGGGCAACATCGGCCCGCTGGCCGCCAAGCCGGTCATGGAAGGCAAAGGCTGCCTGTTCAAGAAGTTTGCCGGCATCGACGTGTTCGACATCGAACTGGCCGAGAACGATCCGGACAAGCTGGTCGACATCATCGCCGCGCTGGAACCCACGCTGGGCGGCGTGAACCTGGAAGACATCAAGGCGCCCGAGTGCTTCTACATCGAGAAGAAGCTGCGCGAGCGCATGAAGATTCCCGTCTTCCATGACGACCAGCACGGCACCGCCATCATTTCGTCGGCCGCTATCCTGAACGGCCTGAAGGTCGTGAACAAGGACATCGGCTCGGTCAAGCTGGCATGCTCGGGCGCCGGCGCCGCCGCCATCGCTTGCCTGGACCTGCTGGTCCACCTGGGCGTCAAACGCGAGAACATCTTCGTGGTGGATTCGCGCGGCGTCATCTGGGAAGGCCGCGATGAAAACATGGAAGCCAACAAGAAGCGCTACGCGCAGAAAACCGACGCGCGCACGCTGGCCGATGTGGTCAACGGCGCCGACGTGTTCCTGGGCTGCTCGACCGCCGGCGTCCTGACGGGCGACATGGTCAAGACCATGGCCGACCGTCCGCTGATCCTGGCCCTGGCCAACCCGGAACCGGAAATCCGCCCGGAAGTGGCCAAGGCCGCCCGCCCGGATTGCATCATCGCCACCGGCCGTTCGGACTACCCGAACCAGGTCAACAACGTGCTGTGCTTCCCCTTCATCTTCCGCGGCGCCATGGATGCCGGCGCTTCGCGCATTACGGAAGAAATGAAGCTGGCTTGCGTGAAGGCCATTGCCGATCTGGCGCAAGCCGAGCAGAACGATGAAGTGGCCCGCGCCTACGCCGGCCAGGAACTGTCGTTCGGCCCCGACTACATCATCCCGAAGCCCTTCGACCCGCGCCTGATTTTCCAGATCGCGCCGGCCGTGGCCCAAGCGGCCGCCGACTCCGGCGTGGCCGCCCGCCCCATCGAAGACATCGAAGCCTACCGCCAAAAGCTGATGGGCTTTGTGTACCACTCCGGCCAGCTGATGCGTCCGCTGTTCGCCCAAGCCAAGAAGGCGCCCAAGCGCGTCATCTACGCTGACGGCGAAGACGAACGCGTCCTGCGCGCCGTGCAAACCGTGGTTGACGAAAAGCTGGCCCGCCCGATCCTGATCGGCCGTCCGTCGGTCATCGAAATGCGCATCAACAAGGCCGGCCTGCGTCTGGTGGCGGGCGAGCACTTCGAAATCGTGGACCCGGAAGACGACGAGCGCTTCAACGAAACCTGGACCGCGTACTACCAGCTGAAGGGCCGTGAAGGCGTGACGCCGGCCATCGCCAAGGCGATGATCCGCAAGCACAACACGCTGATCGGCGCGATGCTGCTGCGCCGTGGCGATGCCGACGCGCTGCTGTGCGGCGTGGCCAGCAAGTACGACAACCAGCTCAAGTACATCGACGAAATCATCGGCAAGAAGGAAGGCCAGACGTACGCCGCCCTGAACGTGCTGATGCTGCCTGACCAGACGCTGTTCGTCACCGACACCCACGTCAATGAAAACCCGACGTCGGAAGAAGTGGCCAACATCACGATCCAGGCCGCCGACGAAATGCTGCGCTTTGGCGTGGTGCCGAAGATTGCCCTGCTGTCGCACTCGAACTTCGGCAGCCGCGTAACGGAGTCGTCCCAGAAGATGGCCGCCGCCAGCAAGCTCGTGCAAGAGCGCGCGCCTGACCTGGAAGTGGACGGCGAAATGCACGCCGACGCCGCCTTGTCGGAAAAGATCCGTGTTCTGGCTTACCCGGACAGCACGCTGAAGGGCCGCGCCAACCTGCTGGTCATGCCGAACCTGGACACCGGCAACATCACGTACAACATGCTGAAGATGACGGGCAGCAATGGTGTCGCGATGGGCCCGATCCTGCTGGGCGCGGCGCGCCCGGTGCACATCCTGACGACCAGCGCCACCGTGCGCCGCATCGTCAACATGACGGCGCTGGCCGTTGTGGATGCGCAGCAGGAAGCCGCTGACGCCGCCAAGAAGCGCCGTTGATCACCTACGCGCTGTAACCGCACGGGCGCCCCACGGGGCGCCCGTTTTCATTGCCCGGTTTTGAACTACGGCGTCGCATCGCTGCATCGCATCGCTGCATCGAATCGCCACATCGCACCGCCGCATCCTCGCCCCCCACCTCCCCCCCGCATCGTGTCGCGATCGTCCACGCGTGAAGATAGTCTGCGCCCCTGGCGGATGGTAAAACCGAGCTTGTCACTTTTCTGGAGACGACATGCTGGCCGATGCCCTCTATGCCTGGTTCCACTACCTGGCTATCTTCGTCATGGTGGTGGTGCTGACCGCCGAAGCCGTGCTGCTGCGCCCCGACCTTACCGCCAACGGCGTGAAGCGGCTGATCATCTATGACCGGCTCTATGGCGTCAGCGCCATCCTGGTGCTGGTCACCGGCCTGCTGCGCCTGACCTTGGGTGCGAAGGGCGCGGCGTTCTACATGAGCTCACCGTGGTTCCACGCCAAGATCACGCTGTTCGTCATCATTGCGCTCTGTTCGATCCCGCCCACGCTGAAGATCCTGCGCTGGGCGAAACAATCCCGTCAGCAGGCAGGCTTCGTGCCGGCCGCGCCAGAGATCAAAAGCGTACGGCGCTGGGTGATGATTGAGTCGCACCTGTTCATCTTCCTGCCGCTGTTCGCCGTGCTGATGGCTCGCCACATCAGCGTGTAGCCGCTGACGCCGGCCAGCCTTCGGCCAGGCAGGCGATCAGGTATTCGACAAATGCTCGGGCGCGGGCGGGCAGCAAGCGGGTTTCCGTGACGACGTGCACGGGAAACGGCCCCAGGCTCCATTCCGGCAGCACGCGCCGCAGGCCGCCGGAGGATTCAAGCTCGGTCTGATCGCCGCCTAGCGCGGCGATGCCCGCGCCCAGCACCGCCAGCCGGCGCGCCATACCCGCTTCGTTCACCGAAAACCGGCTGCCGGGCATGACGCTGGCTTGCTCGTTGCCGCGGACAAGCTGCCAACGCGTCGATGCCCCGTTGTCTTGCGCCCGAAATCCAATGCATTCGTGTCCCGCCAATTCGGACGGATGGGTGGGCGCGCCATGCGCCGACAGATACGCTTCTGATGCATAAAGATGCACGCGCAGCGCGCCCAGCGTTCTGGCGATGCGCGAAGAAGAGTCGGGCAGATCGCCAATCTTGATCGTCAGATCGCAGGGCTCGGCCACGCGGTCTGCATGTTCCAGGCTGGCCAGATTCACATGAAACGCCACCTCCGGATGAAGGCGCGAAAATCCCAACAGAATTTCCGCCATCACATCGGTGGCGAACGTGGCGGGCATGTTGATGCGCAACAGACCCGAAGGCGTGGCCGTCAGCGCCTGTAATTCCTCGTGCGCAACCTGCGCCTCTTCCACGACGCGCAGGCAGCGCTCCAGATAGATCTCGCCCGCGCCCGTCAGCTCCATCTTGCGCGTGCTGCGGGTAAGCAGGCTCAAGCCCAGCGAACGCTCCAGTTCCGCCACCCGGCGCGACAAGGTCGATTTCGGCAGCCCCAGCACGAGGGCGGCGCGGCTGAAGCTGCGCGCCTTGGCTACCTCTGCAAACAGCTCCATGCTGTGCAGGCGTCTCACGGCAGTCTCATCCGGCGTGTCTCCGTTACGGTTCGGCCGGCGTGGCACCTCCGCCGGCAAGCCGCATTGTCGGATCAGACTTTTAAGAATTTCTTAATGGGGGGGGTGCGATGGAATGCCGGGCCGCGACGGAATGCGCGTCACTACGGGCAGCGGGCCCGTGGGGGCTCGACCGCCTTGTCGCCTTCCACCACAAACTTGGCAAATTTGAAGACGCCAGCCGAATCGTTGGTCACGATGCCGACCAGCGTGCCGTCAAACGCCTGCATCACCGACATGCCTTCCGGCACATCGTCATGGCCATCGCGCTTGGCGGCCTGCCCGTCCCAGGGGCTGAAGACGAAGATGCCAGGAAACGGCTCGCGCGCCGCCCCGTCGCCCCGCCGAACCGTCTTGACCTGCGTGCCGGGCGGGTAGTGAAAGCCGCCCAGATCGAGCTTGCACGCAAGTTCCGTGTCGCTGACGCGGATCAGGCGGCGGTCGGCATCCAGATAGAGGCGAGGGGCGCTCACCATCAGCCCGAACACCTGCACCGCCACGGAGTGTTTCACTTCGACTCGCCAGCGGTCAGGGTCAGAGGAGCCATCCGTGTAGACGGTGCCGTCGGACCCGAACACCACCGATCCGGACGCCAAGGCCAGCTCCCCTATCTGGTTGCCGTGGCCCAACTGGCACTGGCGCAAGGCCTTCATGGCGCCGTCGCGGGTCGTGTCGAATTCAATTTCTTGGGTGGCGTCGCACTGCCAGCCTTGCACGGTCTGCTCGCCCTTTCCGCTCACGAAAACGGTTTGCGGATAACGGCCCCGCACCGCATACGTGTCGTCGTAGTCGGTGCCAAGATGGCGCCGCGCACGCATCGCCTGCACGCCAAAAATTTCTACCGGCTGCGGAAATTCGGCTTCCACATAGGTCTCTGGCTGCCCTTCGTCTTGCAGCGACAGCCGCGTGCCGGCGGGCATGAGCGTGCCGGCGACGGTGGTGGGCTGGTCCAGCGTGACGTGGCGCGCGGCTTCACGTCGCGCGCCCTCCCGTTCCACCTGCCAGATGACGGCGTTGACCCACACGAAAAAGGCGGCAGGCAACGCCAACACCACGAACAACACGGCCGACTTCTTCCAATGCTTGCGCACGCTGCGGCGGTGGCTGGCGCTGACCGCCAGCACCACCGCCCAGCCCACAAGCACGATCCCGGTCAGGAAACCGAGAGAAAGCAACAGGAAAAAATTGGCTGACGGGAGTGAGACGGGAATCATGGCCAGCATGATATCCGCTTCTACCCGGCTGAAAAACTCCTGGCCGCAGGCAACAAAAAACCGCCCGAAGGCGGTTTCTTGTCAGTGCGATACCGAAAGCAAAGCGGATTAACGCTTGTCCATCGGGGGCACGTCGCGGGTCACCGAACCCGTGAACAGCTGGCGCGGGCGGCCGATCTTGTAATCGGGGTCCGACAGCATTTCGTTCCACTGGGCAATCCAGCCCACCGTGCGGGCCAGCGCGAAGATGGCCGTGAACAGCGAGGTCGGGATGCCGATGGCGCGTTGGACGATACCCGAGTAGAAGTCCACGTTCGGGTACAGCTTGCGCTGCACGAAGTACGGGTCCGACAGGGCGATGCGTTCCAGTTCCATGGCCAGCTTGAACAGCGGGTCGTTTTCCAGGCCCAGGGCCGAGAGCACTTCCTTGCACGTTTCTTGCATCAGCTTGGCGCGCGGGTCGTAGTTCTTGTAGACGCGGTGGCCAAAGCCCATCAGGCGCACGCCCGAGTTCTTGTCCTTGACCTTCTCCATGAACTCGCCAACCTTGGCGATGCCGCCATTGGCTTGCAGCTCTTCCAGCATTTGCAGGCAAGCTTCGTTGGCGCCGCCGTGAGCCGGGCCCCACAGGCAAGCCACGCCAGCCGAGATGGCGGCAAACGGGTTGGTGCCCGACGAACCGCACAGGCGCACGGTGGAGGTCGACGCGTTTTGCTCGTGATCCGCGTGCAGGATGAAGATGCGGTCCAGCGCGCGCTCGACGACTTCGTTGACCTTGTAGTCTTCGCACGGCGTGGCGAACATCATGCGCAGGAAGTTGCCCGTGTAGGACAGGTCGTTCTGCGGGTAGATGAACGGTTGGCCTTGCGAGTACTTGTACGCCATCGCAACCAGCGTCGGCATCTTGGCGATCAGGCGGATGGCCGAGATGTGGCGATGCTGCGGGTTCGTGATGTCGGTGGAGTCGTGGTAGAACGCGGACAGCGCGCCAACCAGACCCGTCAGCACGGCCATCGGGTGCGCGTCACGGCGGAAGCCGCGCAGGAAAAAGTGCAGTTGCTCGTTGACCATCGTGTGATGGGTCACTTGCGAATCAAAGTCAGCCTTCTGTTCCTGGTTCGGCAGTTCGCCGTTCAGGATCAGGTAGCAGATGTCCATGAAGTCGCAATTGACGGCCAATTGCTCGATGGGGTAACCGCGGTACAGCAGTTCGCCCTTGTCGCCGTCGATGTACGTGATGCCCGATTCGCAAGCGGCGGTGGACATGAAGCCCGGGTCAAACGTAAACATGCCCGTCTGGCCATACAGCTTGCGGATGTCGATCACATCCGGACCGACCGTGCCCTTGTAGACAGGGAACTCAATGGGTGCGCTGCCATCCGAGAAGGATAGAGTGGCTTTTTTGTCAGACAGGTTCATGTTATTTCCTCTCACATTAATCAGAGTGCGCGCATCTGGCCAATAATGCCCCGAAGCCTGGGGGTGTCCAGGTCGCCTTCGAGTTCCTTACGGGCCAGCAGCAGGTCGAGAAGGTCGTTGTCTCCCATCTCGAACAGCTGGGTCAATGCGGCCACATCATCATCGGTAAGTTCAGCCTCGTAAGCGTCAAGATACCGAGTGATGATCAAGTCGTTTTCGAGCAGGCCGCGGCGCGCCCGCCAACGCAGACGCGCCCGCTCCAGTTCAGTTAGCCTGCTCATCGTTACACCATAAATACAAAAGTCTTCACGCTAGATAGACACTAGACCGTACGGCGAACCATCAGTTCCTTGATCTTGCCGATGGCCTTCGTCGGGTTCAGGCCCTTCGGACAGACGTCGACGCAGTTCATGATGGTGTGGCAACGGAACAAGCGGTACGGATCTTCCAGGTTGTCCAGACGCTCGCCGGTGGCTTCGTCGCGGCTGTCGGCGATGAAGCGGTAGGCTTGCAGCAGGCCGGCCGGGCCGACGAACTTGTCCGGGTTCCACCAGAACGACGGGCAGGAAGTGGAACAGCACGCGCACAGAATGCACTCGTACAGGCCATCCAGCTCTTCGCGCGCCTCGGGCGACTGCAGACGCTCTTTTTCGGGCGGCGGCGCGTCGTTGATGAGGTACGGACGAATCGAGTGGTACTGGTTGAAGAAGTGCGTCATGTCCACGATCAGGTCGCGGATGACGGGCAGGCCCGGCAGCGGACGCAGAACGATGGGTTCTTTCAATTCGCGCAGGTTCGTCGTGCAGGCCAGACCGTTCTTGCCGTTGATGTTCATGGCGTCCGAACCGCACACGCCTTCACGGCACGAGCGGCGCAGGGCCAGGCTGTCATCGACGTCGTTCTTGATGCGCACCAGCGCATCAAGCAGCATCTTGTCGGTGGGCTGGAGTTCGACGTCCAGCTTCTGCATGTACGGGCGCTCGTCCTTGTCCGGATCGTAGCGGTAGATTTCGAACTTGACGATTCTCTTGGTGCTCATAATGGGCTCTATCCGGACTTAGAAGGTACGCGCCTTGGGCGGGAAGGACTCAACGGTGAGCGGCTTCATCTGCACAGGCTTGTAATCCAGGCGGCTGCCTTCGGAGTACCACAGCGTGTGCTTCAGCCAGTTCTCGTCGTCGCGCGTCGGGTGGTCGTCCAGCGCGTGAGCGCCACGGCTTTCCGTGCGGGCGGCGGCCGACTTGATCGTGGCGCGGGCCACTTCGGTCATGTTGGCCAGTTCCAGCGCTTCGACGCGCGCGGTGTTGAACACCTTGGACTTGTCCTTGAAGTAGATATTGTCGGCTTGCTTGGCCAGATCTTCGATCTGCGTCACGCCTTCGTTCAGCAGTTCCAGCGTGCGGAACACGCCGCAGTGGCGCTGCATCGAGAAGCGGATGGCGTTGCCGATGTCTTGCGTCTTTTCGCCCGAGGTGCGCGTTTCCAGCTTGTTCACGCGGTCCAGCGAGAAGTCCACGGCTTCCTTCGGCAGGTCCTGGTGCGCACGCTGGCGCTCCGGGTGCGAATTGACGATGTGGTTGCCGGTGGCGCGGCCGAAGACGATCAGGTCCAGCAGCGAGTTCGTGCCCAGGCGGTTGGCGCCGTGCACCGACACCGCGGCGCATTCGCCGATGGCGTACAGGCCGTTGACGACCTTGTTCTCGCCGTTTTCGCGCGTCAGCACCTGGCCGTGATAGTTGGCCGGAATGCCGCCCATCTGGTAGTGGATGGTCGGAACGACGGGGATCGGTTCCTTGATCGGGTCCACGTTACCGAACTTGATGGCGATTTCGCGGATCGAGGGCAGACGCTTGTTGATGACGTCGGCGCCCAGGTGATCCAGCTTCAGGACGACGTAGCTGCCGTCCGGACCGCAACCGCGGCCTTCCTTGATTTCCTGGTCCATCGAACGCGACACGAAGTCACGCGGCGCCAAGTCCTTCAGCGTGGGCGCATAGCGCTCCATGAAGCGTTCGCCATCCTTGTTCAACAGGATGCCGCCTTCGCCACGCACGCCTTCGGTAATCAGCACGCCCGCGCCAGCCACGCCGGTCGGGTGGAATTGCCAGAATTCCATGTCTTGCAGCGGGATGCCTGCGCGCGCAGCCATGCCCAGGCCGTCACCGGTGTTGATGAAGGCGTTGGTGGAAGCGGCCCAGATACGGCCGGCGCCGCCGGTGGCCAGCACCGTGGTCTTGGCTTCCAGGATGTAGATTTCGCCCGTTTCCATTTCCAGAGCGGTGACGCCGACGACGTCGCCCGCTTCGTTGCGCAGCAAGTCCAGCGCCATCCACTCGACGAAGAACTGGGTGCGCGCGGCAACGTTGCGCTGGTAGAGCGTGTGCAACAGCGCGTGGCCGGTGCGGTCGGCGGCGGCACAGGCGCGCTGCACCGGCTTTTCACCGAAGTTGGCGGTGTGGCCGCCGAACGGACGCTGATAGATCGTGCCGTCGGGGTTGCGGTCAAACGGCATGCCGAAGTGCTCGAGCTCGTACACGGCGTTCGGCGCTTCACGGCACATGAATTCGATGGCGTCCTGGTCGCCCAGCCAATCCGACCCCTTGACGGTGTCGTACATGTGCCAGTACCAGTTGTCTTCGCTCATGTTGCCCAGCGAGGCGCTCACGCCGCCTTGTGCGGCAACGGTGTGCGAACGCGTGGGGAACACTTTGGACAGCACTGCAACGGACAGGCCCGCTTGGGACAGTTGCAGCGAACAACGCATGCCGGCTCCACCGGCGCCAACGACCACCACATCAAACTGGCGGCGCGGCAAGGATTTCATGACAGAGACCACGGCTTAAATGCTCCAGAGGATTTGCGCGAAGTAAACGACCGTACCGATCAGCCAGAGGATCGTCAGCACTTGCAGCAGCAGGCGCAGGCCCACCGGCTTGACGTAGTCCATCCAGATGTCGCGCACGCCAATCCAGGCATGCCAGGCCAACGCAATGAATGCAAGGGAGGCCAGGATCTGGCCAACCGGAATGAAGCCCACGTAGAAATTGAACAGCTTGACCCAGTGTTCATACGTGAAGGCAGGCATCGTCAAGATGCCGACGAGCAGCACCAGCGTGTACACGGCCATGATGACGGCGGTGATGCGCTGGATGATGAAATCCATGACCCCATAGTGGGCGCCCACGACCAGGCGCTTGGGTCCGTAGTTTTTAGCGGCGGCCATTTACAGCACTCCGAACAGTTTGAGACCGAACACCAGCGTCAGCGCCAGGCTGACACCGAAAACCACGCCGGCGCTTTTCTTGGCCGACAGCTTGTCGATACCGATGTGCAGGTCAAGCAGCAGGTAGCGGATGCCAGCACAGAAGTGATGCAGGTAGCCCCAGATCAGGACCAGGAAGACAAGCTTGACGATCGGGTTTGCCGCGATGGAGGCGATCCAGGCGAACGATTGCGGTGCGGCCACGCTAGCTGCGAACAGCGGCACGATGACCAAGGGCAAACAGAGGAACAGCAAAATGCCGCTGATGCGGTGCAGGATGGACAGCTTGCCGGCCAGGGGCAGGCGATAGGAGAACGCAACTTGGGCAAGCCCAATATTGCGAAACTGCGGACGTGGCTTGGCAGCGGTGTCGGACATGACGGCCTCGGTGTTTCGGAACTAGGGAATCGTGACGGCGAAAGTGCCGTGGCCCTTTCGGGCAAACACAGTATTTTCGCCCAGAGATTGGGTTGGTATCAAATCGTAGTTAAAAAGCTCATCAATTCAGACTATTGCGGTAGTGGTATCGATCGGTCAAGTACAAACCCCGGCGAATTTCCATGGGGCGGTCACCATAGGTGTAAGACACCCGATCCACCTGCAACAACGGCGTGCCGGCCGGAACATTAAGCAGGGGACAGACTTCGGCCGGCGCAATCACCGCGCGCAGCTTCTCGTCCGCGCGCACCATGCTCACGCCGAACTCGGATTCGAACAGACCATAGAGCGGCGCCTTGTTGGCGGTCAGCAGTTCCAGGGTCAGTCCACGGAAAATGGACCCGGGCAGCCAGATGTCGTCCACGACGGTGGGCGTCTGCCCCATGGACAGCAGGCGGCGGATCATGACTACGGTTTCGCCCGCCCGAAGATCCAGGGCGCGCGCGATTTCAGCGGGCGCTCGCAGGCGGCGGCATTCCAGGATGCGGCTTTCCGCACGGCCGGGCTCGCCTTCTTCATCGGCGGCCAGGCGCAGGAAACGGTAGCGCACGCGGGCTTCGTGGTGGGTGGCGACAAATGTGCCCTTGCCCTGACGGCGCAGCAGCATGTGCTCGGCAGCCAACTCATCAACCGCCTTGCGCACCGTGCCCTGGCTCACCTGAAAACGGGCGGCCAGATCGATTTCGCTGGGGATGAGTTCACCGGGCTTCCATTCGCCGCGCTCCAGGCTTTGAACGAGCAGATCCTTGATCTGGCGATAGAGCGGACTGAAAGCGGCCCCCTCGCCCGTTGAACGGGCGGCGCGTGTGCGTAAGGAGGTTTCGGGCCGAGGCTCTGCCATGGATCTTCTTGAAAGTGTCATGTTCATCCGGATGATGGGAGGCAGCGCAAAAACGATGCGAAACACAATGCAAATGCACGATGCCAAAACGCGGTGTCAACCCACATCCAAAATGCGCTGGAAAGAGCACAGCGGGCCGTGCTGCAACGCATTCGAATAAACGCTCTATTGTGGCATATCGGGCGGGACGCTGTCCAACGTCTTATGTCTTATATAAGATAGAAGAGCGTTTGACGCCCCCTGGAAATCGTTCTAGGATTCACGGCTGTCAGGGCCCCGCGCTGGCTTGTTCGTGCGCGCTGTTTTTGATGCCCCAACGATTACACTGATTGGTGAGATTTTTCTCGCCAAACCATTACGGAGAACGTCCATGTCCAAGCCTGCCTTGCGTGTCGCCGTCACCGGCGCCGCCGGCCAAATCGGTTACGCACTGCTATTCCGCATCGCCTCTGGCGAAATGCTGGGTAAAGATCAACCCGTCATCCTGCAACTGCTGGAAATCCCCGACGAGAAAGCGCAAAAGGCCCTGAAGGGCGTCATCATGGAATTGGATGACTGCGCCTTCCCGCTGCTGCAAGAAGTGACCGCCCACAGCGACCCCCGCACCGCCTTCAAGGACGCTGACGTGGCCCTGCTGGTTGGCGCCCGTCCGCGCGGCCCCGGCATGGAGCGCAAGGACCTGCTGTCCGTCAACGCTCAGATCTTCACGGCGCAGGGCAAGGCCCTGAACGACGTGGCCAGCCGCAACGTCAAGGTCCTGGTCGTCGGCAACCCCGCCAACACCAACGCCTACATCGCCATGAAGTCGGCGCCGGACCTGCCGGCGAAGAACTTCACCGCCATGCTGCGCCTGGACCACAACCGCGCCCTGTCGCAGTTGTCGGCCAAGTCGGGCAAACCGGTTGCCGATATCGAAAAGCTGGTCGTGTGGGGCAACCACTCGCCCACGATGTACCCGGACTTCCGCTTCGCCACCGTCGGCGGCGAGTCGCTCACCAAGCTCATCAATGACGACGCCTGGAACCGCGACACGTTCATCCCGACCGTGGGCAAGCGTGGCGCCGCCATCATCGAAGCCCGTGGCCTGTCCTCGGCCGCTTCGGCCGCCAACGCCGCCATCGACCACGTCCGTGACTGGGTCCTGGGCAGCAACGGCAAGTGGGTCACGATGGGTATCCCGTCGGATGGCTCCTACGGCATCCCGGAAGGCATCATCTACGGCGTGCCGGTCACGACCGAAAATGGCGAATACAAGCGTGTTGAAGGCCTGGAAATCGACGCCTTCTCGCGTGAGCGCCTGGACTTCACGCTGAAAGAGCTCCTGGAAGAGCGCGACGGCGTCAAGGACCTGCTGAAGTAAGCAGCGCTTGAATCAGAATTGGGCCCGCTCACGCGGGCCCAATTCCTAAGCAAGACCGAAACATCCAGCCGAAACATACATCTGTCTCGCTGCCCCGCCGCCGGCGATTGTCGCGTAGGGGACAGATTTATATTCCGGACCCGCGATAAGGTCGTGGGCTAGTCATAAAAGAAACGGAGACTTCCATGTCCAGACCCGAATCGCCCGGCGCCCTCTTCCGCCGCGCCCTCGCCGAAGAAAGCCCGCTGCAAATCATTGGCGCCATCAACGCCAACCACGCCCTGCTGGCCAAGCGCGCCGGCTATCGCGCCATCTACCTGTCGGGTGGCGGCGTGGCGGCGGGGTCCCTGGGCCTGCCCGATCTGGGCATCAACACCATGGACGACGTGCTGACCGACGTGCGCCGCATCACCGACGTGTGCGACGTGCCGCTGGTGGTGGACATCGACACCGGCTTTGGCCCATCGGCGTTCAACATTGGCCGCACCGTCAAGAGCCTGATCAAGTTCGGCGCTGCCGCTTGCCACATCGAAGACCAGGTCGGCGCCAAGCGCTGCGGCCATCGTCCGGGCAAGGAAATCGTCACCACCGAAGAAATGGCCGACCGCGTCAAGGCCGCCGCCGACGCGCGCACCGACACCGACTTTTATCTGATCGCCCGCACCGACGCCATTGCGTCCCACGGCGTGGACGCCGCAATCGAACGCGCGCTGGCCTGCGTGGAAGCCGGCGCCGACGCGATCTTCGCCGAAGCCGCTTACGACCTGCCCACCTATGACCGCTTCGTCAAAGCCGTCAAGGTGCCGGTGCTGGCCAACATCACCGAATTCGGCAAGACGCCGCTGTTCACCGTGGAAGAACTGAAGAGCGTGGGCGTGGGCATGGTGCTCTACCCGCTGTCGGCCTTCCGCGCCATGAACAAGGCCGCCGAAGCCGTCTATACCGCCATCCGCCGCGATGGCCACCAGAAAAATGTGGTGGACCTGATGCAAACGCGCGAAGAGCTGTACGACCGCATCGGCTATCACGAATTCGAATCCAAACTGGATGCGCTCTTCCAGAAGGGCAAAGCGTAATCCCGCCACGCCTTTGGTATCCGGCGCCGCGCCAACCGCGCGGCGCCACGAGTATCCCCATTGCATCGACCACAGCGAAAGGAAAGGAGTAGAGACATGAGCACGGCTGCCAAAAAGCAAGAAGCCAAGCCGGACGCGAAGCCGGAAGAGAAAGCCGGTTTCAAACCCAAGAAATCCGTTGCCCTGTCGGGCGTGGTCGCAGGCAACACCGCGCTGTGCACGGTGGGCCGCAGCGGCAACGACCTGCACTACCGCGGCTACGACATTCTGGACATCGCCCACACCAGCGAGTTCGAAGAAATTGCTCACCTGCTGGTCCACGGCAAGCTGCCCAACAAGGCCGAACTGGCCGCGTACAAGCAAAAGCTGAAAAGCCTGCGCGGCCTGCCCGCCCAGCTGCAAGTGGCGCTGGAAGCGCTGCCCGCCGCCAGCCACCCGATGGACGTGATGCGCACCGCCGTGTCCGTGCTGGGTTGCGTGCTGCCTGAAAAAGACGACCACAACACCCCGGGCGCGCGCGACATCGCCGACCGCCTGATGGCCAACCTGGGTTCGGCGCTGCTGTACTGGTATCACTACAGCCACAACGGCCACATGATCGACGTGCAAACCGACGACGACAGCATCGGCGGCCACTTCCTGCACTTGCTGCATGGCGAAAAGCCCAGCGACGAATGGGTCAAGGCGATGCACATCTCCTTGAACCTGTACGCCGAGCACGAGTTCAACGCGTCGACCTTCACCGCGCGCGTCATCGCGGGCACGGGGTCGGACATGTTCTCGTCGATTGCCGGCGCCATTGGCGCCTTGCGCGGCCCCAAGCACGGCGGCGCCAACGAAGTAGCCTTTGATGTACAAAAGCGCTATGAGACGCCGGACGAGGCCGAAGCCGACATCCGCCGCCGCGTCGAGGCCAAGGAAGTCATCATCGGCTTTGGCCACCCGGTCTATACCGTGTCCGACCCGCGCAACAAGGTCATCAAGGAAGTGGCGAAGAAGCTGTCCAAGAAGGCCGGCAGCACCAAGATGTTCGACATCGCCGAACGCCTGGAAACGGTGATGTGGGACATCAAGAAGATGTTCCCGAACCTGGACTGGTTCTCGGCCGTCAGCTATCACATGATGGGCGTGCCCACCGCCATGTTCACCCCGCTGTTCGTCATTGCGCGCACGGCAGGCTGGTCGGCCCACATCATTGAGCAGCGCATCGACAACAAGATCATCCGCCCCACCGCCAACTACGTCGGCCCGGAAGATCAGAAGTTCGTGCCGCTGGACAAGCGCAAGTAAGGCGGGTCCACCACAACGAGAGCGGCGCGGCATGGCCACCTGTATTCACTTCTTCGCTAAGGAGGGTTCGCAATGTCCGCCCCAATCTCTAACGTACGCCCCGAGCCCGACCAGGTCCTGGTTGATATCGCGGACTACGTTCTTAACTACGAGATCAAGAGCAGCCTGGCGTACGAGACCGCCCGTAACTGCCTGATTGATACGCTGGGCTGCGGCCTGGAAGCGCTGGAATATCCGGCGTGCAAAAAGCTGCTGGGGCCGGTCGTGCCTGGCACGGTGGTGCCCAACGGCGCCAAAGTGCCGGGCACATCGTTCCAGCTTGATCCCATCCAGGCCGCGTTCAACATCGGCACCGCCATCCGCTGGCTGGATTTCAACGACACCTGGCTTGCCGCCGAATGGGGCCACCCATCGGACAATCTGGGCGGCATTCTTGCCACGGCCGATTGGCTGTCGCGCACGGCGGTCGCTGCCGGCAAAGCGCCGCTGCTGATGCGCGACGTGCTGACAGGCATGATCAAAGCACACGAAATCCAGGGCTGCATCGCGCTGGAAAACTCCTTCAACAAGGTCGGCCTGGACCACGTCGTGCTGGTCAAGGTGGCGTCCACCGCCGTCGTGGCGCAGATGCTGGGGCTGGACCGCGATGAAGTGATTAACGCCGTGTCGTTGGCCTGGGTTGACGGCCAAAGCCTGCGCACCTATCGCCATGCCCCCAACACCGGCAGCCGCAAAAGCTGGGCCGCGGGCGACGCCACCAGCCGCGCCGTGCGCCTGGCGCTGATCGCCAAGACGGGCGAAATGGGATATCCGTCGGTGCTCAGCGCCAAGACCTGGGGCTTTTACGATGTGCTGTTCAAGGGCCAGCCGTTCACATTCCAGCGGCCCTATGGCAGCTACGTAATGGAGAACGTGCTGTTCAAGATTTCGTTCCCGGCGGAGTTCCACTCGCAGACCGCCGTGGAATGCGCGATGGACATCCACGACAAGCTGAAGTCAGCGGGCAAGACCGCAGACGACATCAAGGCCATCACGATACGCACGCACGAGTCGTGCATCCGCATCATCGACAAGAAGGGGCCGCTGAATAATCCTGCTGACCGCGACCACTGCATCCAGTACATGGTGGCCGTGCCCGTGCTGTTCGGCCGGCTGACCGCCGCCGACTACGAAGACGACGTGGCCCGCGACCCGCGCATTGACGCGCTGCGCGACAAGATCGTCTGCGTGGAAGACCCGGCCTACACCCGCGACTATCACGATCCCGACAAGCGCTCGATTGCCAACGCGCTGACGGTAGAGTTCAACGATGGCACGCGGCTCAATGAAGTCGTTTGCGAATATCCCATCGGCCACAAGCGCCGCCGCGCCGACGGCATTCCGCTGCTGGAAGCCAAGTTCCGCACCAACCTGGCCCGCATGTTCCCGGCCAAGCAGCAGCGCCGCATCCTGACCGTATCGCTGAACCAGCAGGCGCTTGAGGCCATGCCGGTGCATGAATACGTAGATTTGTACGTGATCTGATCCGCGCGGACTCGAGGGTGCCGCAGCTTACAATGCGGCTTTCCTCGATCGGACACCGCCATGGCCATGCTTTGGGTCAAGACCTTTCACATCGTCTTCATCGCGTCCTGGTTCGCCGGACTGTTCTATCTGCCGCGCATTTTTGTGAATCTGGCGCAGCAATCGGACGCTTCCGTGCAGGCCACCCTGCTGGGCATGGCCCGCCGCCTGTACCGTTTCACCACCATTCTGGCCGTCGTCGCCATCGTGTTCGGCATGTGGCTGTACCTGGGTTATCGCATCGGCGTGGGCCCGGGTAACGGCTGGATGCACGCCAAACTCTTTTTCGTCTTGCTCGTCATCGGCTACCATCACGCCTGTGGCTTGATGCTGCGTAAATTCGAACAGGGCAAAAACACCCGTTCGCACAAGTTCTATCGCTGGTTCAACGAAGTTCCCGTCTTGCTGCTCTTGGTGGTGGTGGCGCTGGTCGTCGTCAAACCCTTCTGATTCCCCCTACCTTTGCACATTCGCCAGGATTCGTATGTCCTCTGATGAACAGGACCGCCCGCGCAAGACGCTGTCGATCAAAAAAACGGCGCGCGACGCCCACGCCGAAGAAGCGCCCAAGCGCGTCCGCACTGGCGCACGCGCCCGGCTGGTCGCGCAGATTTCGCGCACCAAAGAAAACGTAGAACGCCAGAAAGACCCGGAAGGCTATCAACGCCGCCAGGAAGAAGAGGCGCGCCGCAAACCCGGAGCCGGTGCGCGCGGACAGGCGCCACGCGGCGGTCATGCCGAGCGTGGCCAGTACGATCGCAACCAGCCCACCCGTGGCGCCGCCGATCGCAGCGCGGCCGGCCGCGGCACGTCTGATCGCAGCCCGTCTGACCGCCGCTCCGCGGATCGTGGCCCGTCCACGCGCAGCCGTTCCGACGACTCGCGCCGCGAGGCCCGATCCATCACCCCCAGCGCCCCAAGCGCGCGCTCGGGACGCCCGCCGCAACGCGCGCCGCGCCTGCGCGACGACCAATACATCGCCCCCGCCACCCCCGACGGCCGTTTCTACGATCCGTTCGAGGAAGATGGCCCCGCGCCGGAATTCATGGCCGAGCCGGAACACCAGCACGAACCGGACACGCACGCCGCCGACGAACGGGATTATTCCCGCGAGCGCACGCCCACGGTCGAGACCCGCAGCCGCCGTCCGCGCGAATCGCGCCAGGCGGAAGTGTTCACGGTGTTCGCCCCCTGCCCCCAAGGGTTGGAAGAGGCCTTGACCGCCGAAATGCAGGCGCTGGGCTATGTCGACGCCAAGGCGGGCCGCGCCGGCTGCTCGTTTACCGCCGACTGGGCGGGCGTGCAGCGCGCGAACCTGTATTCGCGCCTGGCCACTCGCATCCTGGTGCAGGTCGCCCACGCCGAGATTTCGCACGAAGACGACATCCTGGACCTGGCTCGCGACACGCCCTGGGAACGCTGGTTTGGCGCGGAACAGACGCTGCGCGTGGACACCTCGGCCATCAAGAGCCCGGTGCAAAGCCTGCAGTACTGCAATCTGCGCGCCAAAGACGGCATTTGCGACCGCCTGCGCGAACTGGAAGGCGAACGCCCCAGCATCGACACGGTGCGCCCCGACGCCCGCGTCCACCTGTTCCTGACGGGCCATACGGCCACGCTGTATCTGGACACGTCGGGCGAATCGCTGTTCAAGCGCGGCTGGCGTCTGGACAAGGGCGAGGCCCCGCTGCGCGAAAACCTGGCGGCCGGCATGCTGGCCCTGGCAGGCTGGGACCCGGCGGCGCCGCTCCTGGACCCGTTCTGCGGCTCGGGCACCATCCTGATCGAAGCGGCCTGGATTGCGCTGGGCGTACCCCCGGGCATTTCGCGCCCGTTCGGCTTCGAGCGCCTGCGCGATCACGACGCTTACCGCTGGCGCGACCTGAAGGACGATGCCCGTTCGCGCATCCTGCCCCAGCTGGACGCCCCGCTGGTGGGCTATGACCTGGACCCGCAAGCCATCGAATTCGCCCAGAACAACGCCGAACGCGCGTGGCTGACCGCCGATTCGATCCGTTTTGAAGTGGGCGACGCCCGCGAGATCACGGCGCCCGCCGACCATGGCTGGATTGTCACCAATCCGCCCTATGGCGAACGCATGTTGACCGAGCAGGACGCCGACCTGTGGCGCGATTGGGCCTCGTGCCTGAAGCGCAACTTCGCCGGCTGGCAACTGCATGTCATCACCAGCGACCTGACCCTGCCCAATCAGATGCGCTTGAAGCCCAAGCGCCGCGTGCCGCTGCACAACGGCGCGCTGGACTGCCGCCTGTTCGGTTTCGAACTGGTCGCCGCCGGCTACCGCGACGCCTGATCGCACACGCCCGGGGCGTTTCCCCCGGGCGTCGTCTGGACAAGCCTGTCCGCATCACGTTGTAAAAGCGCCGCAACATGGCGTCCGTATCTTTGCTTATGGTGCCCCGCCGCTCGGTTTTGGGGCATTATCAGCACCAAGGTGTTGCCAAGTTGCACCTGCTTGCACCTCCCTCTTGCACAGTTTCAGGGTAAACCCTATAATTCGGGTTATCCCTAGTAGCAAACAACTGTGCAAGCCCGTGGAGGCTAACGTGATCAACCCGAACAACACCATCCGCCTGACCGACGAACTCGAGCGCCAACTGATGCTCCAGGCTATTGAAGAACAATTCCGTCCGCATCCGATGCGGGCTCTGGCCGCAGGCCTGCGTAAGCTGGCCCACGGCGTTAAGGCCCTGGCTGGCAAGACGAGCGCCAAGAACGCGCACTCCGCAGCCTAAAGACAGGCCTGGACCTTAAGCGCTAAGGTCCGAACGATTTTCCCCTTGGGGGCTGCATAGCCCCTTTTATAGACCCGCCCTTACCGGCGGGTTTTTTTTCGCCCTCATTGTTGGATAATGGCGTCCCATGACGACAGACGCCCTCGACCAGACCCCCAATCGGCTGCGCCGATTTGCCTGCATGATGTACGAAGCCGTGCTGCTGTTTGGCGTGGTGTTTCTTGCGGGCTATCTGTTGGATACGCTCACGCAGAGCAAAAATGCGCTGGAACTGCGCTCGGCCCGGCAGGCGTGGCTGTTCGTGGCGATTGGCGCCTACTTCGTGCTGTGCTGGCGCCGGCGCGGGCAGACCCTGCCCATGAAGACCTGGAACATTCGGCTCGTTGACCGCGACGGCAACACCCCCGGCGTCCCCCGCCTGATCCTGCGCTATGTGCTGGTCTGGCCGCTGGTGCTGGCAGGCGCTGCCGTGGTCTGGGGCGCCGCCAGCCTTACGGGCTGGGCGTCGATGGACATGTTCATTGTGGCCGCGCCCTTCACCATCTTCATCTGGTCGTGGTTCGACCCCGACGGCCAATTCCTGCACGACCGTTTGCTGGGCACCCGCCTGCGCAATGCGCCCCAGCGCCAGAAAGCGCGCTGATCGGCTGCCCGCACACAGCACGTTACATCCCGAAAAAACCTGCGGCGAATTCCCCGTGGGCTTTCAGAAAGTTGAAAGTCGACCGCAAAGACAATGAGGCCCCTTTAAAACAGACGCCTCCAGACTCTCATGCGCGCTTTCCTTTCCCGCCTGTCGCTGGCCGCCGCCAGCGCGCTTCTCTTTCTGCCCGTGGGGGCCTGGGCGCAGAATGCGTCAGCCCAGCAGGAAATCGAGTCCGCCATGAAAGCCGCTTTCGCCGCCGCCCAACAGGGGCCGGCCGATGTGAAGCTGGGCGAGCAAGCCGTCGTGCACCTGCCGCAGAACATGTTCTTCGTGCCGCGCGTGCAGGCCGAGCGGCTGATGCAGGCCTATGGCAATGGCAAAGACCCATCGCTTCTGGGCGTTGTCATGCCCAAGAGCGACGATGATGACTGGGTCGTCACCGTCAATTTCGACAAAGCCGGCTATATCAAGGACGACGACGCCCGCAATTGGAACGTCAGCGAATTGCTGGATAGCCTGCGCGAGGGCACCGAGCAATCCAACGAGGAACGCAAGAAGCGCGGCTTCCCGGAGCTGAGCGTGGACGGCTGGGTCGAAGCGCCCAAGTACGACAGCAACACCCAGCGTCTGGTCTGGTCGGTAGCGGCCAAGCACAAGGGCGCGGGCGCGGAAGAAGACCCGACCGTGAACTACAACACCTACGCGCTGGGGCGCGACGGCTACATCACGCTGGACCTCATCACCCAGCAAAGCCTGGTGCCCAAGGACAAGACTGCCGTACTGGCCCTGCTGGACAACCTGAACTACGTGGACGGCAAGCGCTACGCGGACTTCGATTCGTCGACCGACAAGGTCGCGGAATATGGGCTGGCCGCGCTGGTGGCGGGGGTGGCCGCCAAGAAGCTGGGTCTGTTTGCAGTGATCGCCGCGTTCCTGGCGAAGTTCGCCAAGGTTGGCATCCTGGCCGCGGCCGCGCTGGGCGGCGGGCTGTGGAAGCGGCTGCGCGGCAAGAAGTCCGACCCGCAGCAACCCGGCTGATTCCCGCCCGTGACGGTGACGGGGCGGGTAGCTGCCCCACCGTCACAACTGCGTCACGGAAGCTTCACACGCCCGTCATCGCCGGATGATTTCATCCTGAGGCATGACGACAGCCCACATGGAAGCGACCGTGAACGAAATCCGACCCGCGCACTGGCGTGCTCTCTGGATTTCCGATATCCACCTGGGCACTGCCGGGTGCAAGGCGGAATTCCTGCTCGATTTCCTGGACCACAACGATTCGGACACCCTGTATCTGGTGGGCGACATCGTGGACGGCTGGCAATTGCGCAAGCACTGGCACTGGCCGCGGGCGCACAACGACGTCATCCAGCGCATTCTGCGCAAGGCGCGCAATGGGACGCGGGTGGTGTTCATCCCCGGCAACCACGACGAATTCGCGCGGGAATTCGCGGGGTTTGCGTTTGGCGACATCGAAATTCTGGATGAAGACGTGCACGTCACCGCGAAAGGCCTGCGGCTGCTAGTGCTGCACGGCGACCAATTCGACGGCGTGATCCAGCACAGCCGCTGGCTGGCGCATCTGGGCGATGGGCTCTATCAGCTGGCGCTGTGGATCAACCACCATTTCAACCGGCTGCGCCACCGGCTGGGCATGCATTATTGGTCGCTGTCGCAGTACCTGAAGCACAAGGTGAAGAACGCGGTGTCGTTCATTACCGACTTCGAAGAAACCCTGGCGGGCGAGGCGCGCCGGCGCGGACTGGACGGCGTCGTGTGCGGCCACATCCATAAAGCCGAGCTGCGCGACGTGGGCGGCATTCTCTACTGCAATGATGGCGATTGGGTGGAAAGCCTGTCGGCCCTGGCCGAAACCCACGACGGCCAGTTGCAGTTGTTGGACTGGGCCGCCATTCAAGCCGAACGGCAGACGGAACCGCCGGTGCGTCCGCCGCGTTCGCTGTCGTTGCCTGCCCTGCCCTCAGCGCTGCGCCGCCAAAGCAAACACCCGTGATAACCCGTATGCGTCCCCATTACGCAACGGGGATATTGCAGTTCACGGCCCTCTAGGTCATGCTTGCATCTGAGGCAACGGGCGAGCCGCCCCGTTCACGCAGCTGCAACATGCTTACAACATAGGGCCATGAACGACCAATATCAGGCGCTCTACCAATCCTTCCGCTGGCTGGTTCCCACCCAGTTCAACATCGCGGATGCGTGCTGCCACCGCTGGGCATCCAGTAGTCCGGATGCGCGGCGCATTGCCATCTACTACGAAGATGAATCCGGCAACCGCGAGGTCTGGACCTATGCCCGCTTGGCGGAGGCCGTGAATCAACTGGCCAACGGCCTGGTGAAAATGGGCGTGGGCCGCGGCGATCGGGTCGGTGTCGTTTTGGGGCAACGCCCTGAAACCGTCGTCGCCCACATGGCCATCTACACCGTCGGCGGCGTTGTGCTGCCCTTGTCGGCCTTGTTCGGGCCCGAGGCGCTGGAAAGCCGCTTGCGCGATTCGGAAACGCGCGTCGCCATCGTGGACCACGCCTCAAGCGCCAATCTGCTGGCCGTGAGCGACAACTGTCCCAATCTTCAGCAAGTGATCGGCATTGGTTTCGCCGACGAGCGCGTGTTGCCCTGGCGCAGCCTGCTTGCCCGTCAGCCCAGCGAATTCAAGGCGGTTCCGACGCGTTCGTCCGACCCCGCCATCCTGCTCTATACCTCTGGCACAACGGGCGCCCCCAAGGGCGCGTTGTTGCCGCACAGCGTGCTGATCGGCAACCTGCCCGGCTTCGTGGCTTCGCAAGACTGGTTCCCCAAGCCCGCTGACGTGTTCTGGTCGCCGGCCGACTGGGCCTGGACGGGCGGCATGATGGACGCGCTTCTGCCCACCCTGTATTTCGGCCATCCCATCGTCGGCACGCGCGGGCGCTTTTCCGCTGAGCGCGCCTTTGAGTTGATGGAGCGCTATCAGGTCACCAATACCTTCCTGTTCCCCACCGCGCTGAAGATGATGATGAAGGCGGTGCCGGAACCTCGCAGCCGTTACCAGTTGGCGCTGCGCTCCATCATGAGCGCGGGCGAAAGCGTGGGGGAAACCGTCTTTGAATGGTGCCAGTCGGCGCTCGGCGTAACGCCCAACGAAATGTTCGGCCAGACGGAAATGAACTACGTGGTGGGCAACAGCCAACGGCGCTGGCCCGCCCGCCCCGGCAGCATGGGCCGGCCGTACCCCGGCCATCAGGTTGCCGTGCTCAATGATGACGGCCAGCCGGCCGCCCCCGGAGAAATCGGCGAAATCGCCGTCAACCGGCTGGACATTCACGGCTTTCCCGACCCGGTGATGTTCCTGGGCTACTGGCGCAACGAAGCCGCCACCCAGGCCAAGTTCAAGGGCGACTGGTGCCTGACCGGCGATCTGGCGTCGGTGGATGCCGACGGCTACCTCTGGTACGCCGGCCGCGCCGACGACGTGTTCAAGTCGGCGGGCTACCGGATCGGCCCCGGGGAAATCGAAAGCTGCCTGATCGGGCATCCGGCGGTGGCCAACGCTGCGGTCGTGCCCAAGCCCGACGCCGAACGCGGCGCGCTGGTGAAAGCCTATGTGGTGCTGACGCCCGAGTTCGCTCATCGCGACCGGTCCGATGTCATTGAAAACCTCCAGGAACACGTCCGCGAACGCCTGGCGCCGTACGAATACCCGAAGGAAATCGAGTTCGTCGACGCCTTGCCCATGACCACCACCGGCAAGATCCAGCGCCGCGTTCTGCGCCTGCGCGAAGAAGAACGCGCCCGCGCCATCGCGGCGGCGGCCCCGGCGCACGCGCCCGAGCCTGAGTCATCGCTTAAGCCATCGCCTAAGCCAGCGCCCCAGCCAGCCCCCCAGCCGGCGCCTGAGCTTGCGCAGCAGCCGAAGCCCGCCACGCCTGTTGTGGCCGCCGTGGCCGAAGACAACATTGAACCGGCCCCCAGAGGCCCAGAGCAGCAATCGGAGACGTAATGCCCATTTACCAGCTTGACGACCTGATCCCCCGCATCGACCCCGCCGCTTACGTGGCGGACAGCGCCGACATCATCGGCAATGTCACGCTGGAAGCAGGCGTCAGCATCTGGTCTCACGTGTCGATCCGGGGCGACAACGACGCCATCGTGATCCGCCATGGCACCAATATCCAGGAATCCAGCGTGCTGCATGTGGACAGCGGCTGTCCCATGACGATCGGCCCCAACGTCACCGTGGGCCACCAGGCCATGCTGCACGGCTGTACGATCCACGAAGGCGCGCTGGTGGGCATGCAGGCCATCGTGCTGAACAATGCGGTCATCGGCCGCAACTGCCTGATCGGCGCGGGCGCAATCATTCCCGAAGACCGGGTCATTCCCGACAACTCGCTGGTGATCGGCATTGGCAAGATCGTGCGCGAACTCTCGGAAGAAGAAATCGCCAATCTGCACAAGAACACCGCGCATTACGTGGCGCGGGGCCAACACTACAAGACGGCCCTGAAACGGCTCGCTTGATCCCCCCGGGCAATCGCCGAACCCCCTGCTGCCAGCAGGGGGAATAGGCGGCCTGATCGGCTAACATTCCGCTATGACCGATCAGCTCAAAAAATACCTCACCGAAGACCGCAGCGTCCGTATTCAGGCCGTGCGCCTTGACGCAACCTGGAAGGCCGTTCAGGCCAACCACGACTACCCGCCCGCCATCACCCACCTGCTGGGCGAACTGGTGGCCGCGTCCACGCTGCTGGCCGCCAACATCAAGTTTGATGGTTCGCTGGTGCTTCAGATCCAGGGCGACGGCCCCATCGCCCTGCTGGTGGTGGAATGCCGCTCTGACCTGAGCCTGCGCGCCACCGTCAAGGTGCGTGAAGGCCAGGACGTGCCCGCCGACGGCACCATGCAAAGCCTGCTGAACCCGGGCGGCAATGGCCGCTTCATCGTGGTGCTGGACCCGCAGCGCAAGCTGCCGGGCCAGCAGACCTATCAGGGCATCGTGCCGCTGGAAGGCGACACGGTGGCCGAAGCGCTGCAACACTACATGAAAGCGTCCGAACAGCTGGACACGCGCTTGTGGCTCGCGGCCGATGCCGACCATGCCGCCGGCATGCTGATCCAGCGCCTGCCCTTCCATGGCGGCACCGATGCCCCGCTGCTGACCGAACAGTCGGCCGCTGAAACCTGGGACCGCACCAACGCGCTGGCCAGCACCTTGAAGCGCGACGAGCTGCTGGAAGCCGATATCGACACGCTGATTCACCGCCTGTACTGGGAAGACACGCTGGTGGCCTTCGAGCCGGCATCGGTGCGTTGGCACTGCCCGTGCACCCGCGAACGCGTGGCCAGCATGCTGCGCTCGCTGGGCGAAGAAGAAGTCAACAGCGTCCTGGCGGAACGCGGCCAGGTCGATGTGTCTTGCGACTTCTGTGGCAAGCCCTACAAGTTCGACGCCGTCGACTGCGCCGCCCTGTTCTCGCCGAACCAGCCGCCGCCGGACGACGCACCGCCCACGGTGCACTGATTTCCCGCGTCCCGCCTGCTGGCGGGACGTTTCCATCCCTTCGGCTTATCCGTATCGACAGGCGGTCATGCCCGCGCCACACTGCGCAGCCATGACCGCCTTTTTCTTTGCCCGTTTCCGGCAGCGCGGCGCCGCCGCCATCGAATTTGCCATCGCCGGGGCGGTGGTGCTGCTGCTGGGATTGCTCGGCATCGAAGCCGCCCGCTGGCAAACCGTGCGTCAAATGGCGCATCTGGCGCTGATCGAAGCCGGCCGTGCCGGCGCCACCGCGCACGGGCATCCTGCGCGCATGCGCGATGCCTTTCAAGAAGGGTTGCTGCCGCTACACGCCGGCCCACATGGCGAGGCCGGCGCGCGTGGTCGGCGGGATCAAAGCCAATCCGCGTTGACGGCACAGAGCAGCCTGACGCCGTGGCGAATCGAAGTGCTTCAACCCGATGCCCGCGCGTTTCGCGAATATGGCCGCGCTGGTTTACGCGTACCCATTGCGCCCGGCCGGCGCGCCATTGACAACGACTATCAAGACTTGCAGCACGCGCGCCAACCCGCGCGGCCGGGCAGCCCGACCATCTTCGACGCCAACACGCTACGGCTGCGGCTGACGTATCTGCACAAACCGCTGTTGCCGCCGATGCGGGCAATGCTTGCCGTGCTGGGGCGCGGGGATGCCGCCAGCTATGCCGGCCAGGCGCAGGCCAAGGGCTTGTTGCCCATACAGCTGGAGATGGAAATAGAGATGCACACGCACCCGGTCGATTGGGCGGGAATCACACCCATGCCACAGGGCATGGTGATGGGCGCCTGCCGCGAGCTGCGGTGCGGCGAAAGCCAAGGCTGAAACCAAGGCCTGCCCTAGCGCGTTGCTAGTGCCGGGCCGTGGCGTTGTTTGCCGAATTGGCGGGGGGTTTGGGCGCCGTCGCCGCCGCGCGGCTGGCGGGCGGTTTGGCGGCCGGTGCGGCCGCACGCGCAGGCGTAGCAGGCGGCTTGGCGCCAGCATCGGTCGACAGCGTGGCGCCGGCCGCGGGCGGTTGCGTATTTTGCGGCAGGATATGAACGAACACTTCACCGTCGCGCATCATGCCCAGCTCGCCACGGGCGCGCTCTTCAACGGCGCCAGAACCGCCTTCAAGGTCGCGCACTTCGGCTTCCAGCGCCGCATTGCGCGCGCGCAGGCCTTCGTTGGTCTCGCGCTGCTCGGCCACTTGGCGTTGCAGATCCCAGACCTTGAACCAGCCGCCCTTACCCAGCCACAGCGGGTATTGGATCAAGCCTACCAGCACGAACAGCACCAGGAACAACAGGCGCATACGCGAGAACCCTCAGAGCAGTCGTGGCGCGGATGCGGCCGCGGCGCCAGGCGCCGCAACCGCGCTTCCCATCAACGCAGGTTGTAGAAAGCTTCCAGGCCAGGATACGACGCCACTTCAGCCAGCTCTTCCTCGATGCGCAGGAGCTGGTTGTACTTGGCCATACGATCCGAACGGGACAGCGAACCCGTCTTGATCTGCATGGCGTTGGTCGCCACGGCGATGTCGGCGATGGTGGAATCTTCGGTTTCGCCCGAACGGTGCGACACGACGGCGGTGTAGCCGGCGCGCTTGGCCATTTCGATGGCGGCGAAGGTTTCGGTCAGCGTGCCGATCTGGTTGATCTTGATCAGGATCGAGTTGGCGACGCCCTTCTGGATGCCTTCGCGCAGGATCTTGGTGTTGGTGACGAACAGGTCATCACCCACCAATTGAACCTTCTTGCCCAGTTGGTCGGTCAGCAGCTTCCAGCCGTCCCAATCGTTTTCGGCCATGCCGTCTTCGATGGAGATGATCGGGTACTTGTCGCACCACGTGGCCAGCAGGTTGGTGAACTCTTGCGAGGACAGCGAGATGCCGCCTTCGCCAGCCAGCGTGTACTTGCCGTCGCGGTAGAACTCCGAGCTGGCGCAATCCAGGCCCAGGGCGATCTGCGTGCCCGGCTCGTAGCCGGCTTCGGTGATGGCCTTCAGGATCAGCTGGATCGCCGCTTCGTGGCTGGGCACGTTGGGGGCAAAGCCGCCCTCGTCGCCCACGGCGGTGGACATGCCCTGGCCGTGGATCAGCTTCTTCAGCATGTGGAAGACTTCAGCGCCCCAACGCAGGGCTTCGCGGAAGCTGCCTGCGCCCACCGGCAGAATCATCAGTTCTTGCAGGTCGAGCGTGTTGTTGGCGTGCGCGCCGCCGTTGATGACGTTCATCATCGGCACGGGCATGCTCATGGGGCCGCTGCCGCCGAAATAGCGGTACAGCGACAGGCCGGATTCGTCGGCGGCGGCGCGGGCCACGGCCATGCTGGCGGCCAGGATCGCGTTGGCGCCCAGGCGTTCCTTGGACTCGGTGCCGTCCAGCTCGATCAGGGTGCGATCGACGAAGGTCTGTTCCTGGGCGTCCAGGCCCATCAGCGCTTCGGAGATTTCCGTGTTCAGGTTTTCAACGGCGCGCAGCACGCCCTTGCCCAGATAACGGCCCTTGTCACCGTCGCGCAGCTCGATGGCTTCGCGGGCGCCCGTGGATGCGCCGGACGGCACGGCCGCACGGCCCATGGCGCCGGATTCCAGCAGCACATCACATTCCACGGTGGGGTTGCCGCGCGAATCCAGAATCTCGCGGCCGATGATATCGACGATTGCACTCATGACTTTACATTCCCTGAACGATAAACATATTCATGACGGCCGCACCCTCACGGGCATTGCGGGCGCGGCGGTACTGCCAGGAGTCGTAGAAGGCCTGGGCGGCGGCCATGGACGGAAACTCCATGACGACGGTGCGGCCAGGCTCACGGCCCTCAAGGTGCTTGGATTCTCCGCCTCGCACCAGGATCTTGGCATCGTACGCGCGCATGGCGAGCGTGGACAGACGCTTGTAGTCCTCGTATTGCGCAGGCTTGGTCACCGTGACGTCGGCGATGAGATAAGCACTCATGGGGTTCCTTCAGAGCAGTTGCGTTGGTTGGTATCTGATGCGTGATACGGCGCGCCGGATACGGCAAGGCCGCCAGTGTCGCTCAAGGCGGCACGGCGACGCATATCCGATGCTAATTGGTTGTATCCGAAAGAAGCGCCGCCGTATAGGGCGGCGCTGGGCGAACGGCCCGCGGCCCCGAAGATCCGCTTACGGAACTCGAGACCGCAGACGCGCATTACGCCTCCTGACCGCGGCGAGACTTCTGCTCGATGGCGGCGCGGATATAGCTGGAGAACAACGGGTGGCCATCACGCGGCGTGGATGTGAACTCCGGGTGGAACTGCACACCCACAAACCACGGGTGGTCGGGCAGCTCCATCATTTCCGGCAGGTTCTCGGTCGGCGTGCGGGCGCTGATCACCATGCCGGACTCTTCCAGGCGCGGCACGTAGACGTTGTTGACCTCGTAGCGGTGACGGTGACGCTCGTTCACTTCGTCGCCGTAGATGGTCTGTGCGCGGGTGCCCGGCTTGATCGGCACGCGTTGCGCGCCCTTGCGCATGGTGCCGCCCAGGTCGGACGAGTTGTCGCGCTTTTCGACCTTGCCTTCGCGGTCCATCCATTCGGTGATCAGGGCCACCACGGGGTGCGGCGCGGACGGATCGAATTCCGTGCTGTTGGCGCCGCCCAAACCGGCGACGTGGCGCGCGAACTCGATAACGGCCAGCTGCATGCCCAGGCAGATGCCCAGGTACGGCACGCCGTTTTCACGGGCGTAGCGGATGGCGGCGATCTTGCCTTCAGTGCCGCGCTTGCCGAAGCCGCCCGGCACCAGAATGGCGTCCAGGTGCTTCAGTTGGTCGGTGCCGCGGGTTTCGATGTCTTCCGAGTCGATGTACTCGATGTTGATCTTCGAGCGCGTGTGGATGCCGGCGTGGACCAGGGCTTCCGTCAGCGACTTGTACGACTCGGTCAGGTCGACGTACTTGCCGACCATGCCGATCGTCAGCTGGTGCTGCGGGTGCTCCAGGGCTTCGACCAGGTTGTCCCACATGGACAGATCAGCCGGCGGCGGGGTCAGGCCCAGCGCTTCGCAGACGATGTTGTCCACGCCTTGCTTGTGCAGCATGGCGGGAATCTTGTAGATCGAGTCGGCGTCCCAGACGGAAATGACCGCGTCCAGGGGCACGTTGGAGAACATCGAGATCTTGGCGCGCTCGTCGTCCGGGATGGGACGGTCGGCACGGCACAACAGCGCGTTCGGATAGATACCGATTTCGCGCAGCTTCTGCACCGAGTGCTGCGTGGGCTTGGTCTTCAGTTCGCCGGCGGAGGCGATGAAGGGCACCAGCGTCAGATGCACAAAGGCGGCATTGTTGCGGCCCATGCGCAGGCTCATCTGGCGAGCGGCTTCCAGGAAAGGCAGGGATTCGATGTCACCCACGGTGCCGCCGATTTCAACAATCGCGACGTCCGTGTTGCCGTTCCAGCCGGCTTCGGCGCCACGGGCGATGAAGTCCTGGATTTCGTTGGTGATGTGCGGAATCACCTGGACAGTCTTGCCCAGGTAGTCGCCACGGCGCTCTTTGCGCAGCACCGATTCGTAAATCTGGCCGGTGGTGAAGTTGTTCACCTTGTGCATGCGAGCGGAAATGAAACGCTCGTAGTGGCCCAAGTCCAGATCGGTTTCGGCGCCGTCTTCCGTGACGAACACTTCACCGTGCTGGAAGGGGCTCATCGTGCCCGGATCGACGTTGATGTACGGGTCGAGCTTCAGCATGGTGACCTGCAAACCACGCGACTCGAGGATGGCGGCGAGCGACGCAGCGGCGATGCCCTTGCCCAGGGAAGACACCACTCCGCCGGTGACAAATACGTATTTGGTCATCGTAATGAGCACCCGGGACGAGCGGGCGCGTGCGGGAAATTTGGATTATAGCCGGGCGGCGAAGGTTATTTGGGTTTTCCCCTAGCGATGACGCGTAACATTTAGCAGCACTAGAAACGCAACCACAGCCAGCCTGTAGCAGAGCGCGCCGCAGCGCCGTGCTATGTTCGATCCCTAATTTTTTCAACTGCTGTTTTTTCTCAACACTCCTCATACAGCACTGATGACCGCCCTTGCCCACTCCCCCTCCTCACTCGCCTGGCGTCTGGCCTTGACGGCCGTGATCGTGCGCGTGGCCTACGCCGCACTGGTGCAAAGCTACTCGGTGTTCGGGCTGCCCCAGTCCGACCTGCTGCGCGAAATGTACAGCCAGCCGCAATTCCTGTTGCCGCTGCTGACCACCATTGCCGCGTCGACCGTCTTCACCGGCTTGACCGTGTGGAGCGTCATGCACCGCTGGCTGCGGCAGCACAACACGCAGGCCGTGGACGAACCCCGCAAGCTATTCGGCACCTTCATCGCCTTGCTGTTGCTCTACTCGTTGATCGTGTCGGCCGCCTCGGCTTACCTGAGCAACGTGATGATGCAGTACGTCATGGAGCGCGCGGGCGGCGTGGGCCACTTCATCGCCATGGGGCTGTTGATCCGAGCCTTGACGATCGTCCTGGAAATCCTGGGCGCGTATGTCGTCGTGCGCATCGCCATATGGACCGTGCAGCCTGCCGGCCCCGCCGGCGCTCCGGCGTATGAACAGCGCCACGCCGCCTGGAGTTCGGGGCTGACGGTACTGGGCTGGCAATTGAGTGTGTCGCTCGCCTTGGGCGGCTACCTGCAAATGCAGACGCTTAGCGCGGGCTGGCTGGAATACACGCTGGGCTACCTGGCGCTGCCCGCGATCATCCTGGTGCTGTGCACGCAGATCTGCCTGAAAATCCTGCCGCGCCCGATCGGCGCCGCGCGTCAAGCGCGTGCAGTGGCCCACGGCACGCTGACCTTCTGGCTGGCGCAGGTGCTGGGTGTCGGCATGGGCTTTTTGGCCGTTCGAGCCATGAGCCTGGGCCAGCTGATGCGCATTGCTCAATCCAACCTGACGACCGCCGCAACGCTGCTGGTGTATGCCGCGCTGCTGGCGCTGGGCTGCCTGATCGGCAAGCTGGTGTTCTACACCCCTTCCACCAAGCCCGCTTCGGCCCACTGAACCGCGCACACAAAAAAACTGCGAGCAAAACACAAAGGCCGCAGGCGAAATCGCCCGCGGCCTTTTTAATGCGTTTCTGAACAGGATCAGATCGCTGCCGTGCGGCGCTCCAGCCAGGCCAGGGCCTCGCCTTCCACCAACGGCGACAGGCGTTCGAATACCGTCTTGTGATAGTCGTTCAGCCACGCGATTTCATCGGCGCGCATCAGCGACGGTTCAATGCAGCGCGTGTCGATCGGGCACAGCGTCAGCGTTTCGAAGCACAGGAATTCGCCCAGTTCGGACGTCAGCCAGCTGCGGTTGGCCACCAGGTTTTCGATACGCACGCCCCAACGGCCCGGACGATAGATGCCGGGTTCGTTCGACGTGATCATGCCCGGCTCCATTGCCGTGTGCGGGCTTGGCATCGCGCGATACGAAATGACTTGCGGGCCTTCGTGCACATTCAGGAAGTAGCCCACGCCGTGGCCCGTGCCGTGGCCATATTCCGCGCCGCCTTCCCAGATGGGCGCACGCGCAATGGCGTCCAGCATCGGCGACGGCGTGCCGCGCGGGAACGACGCGCGCGACAACGCGATCATGCCCTTAAGCACCAGCGTGAAGTCCACCTTCTGGTCGGCGCTGGGCGTGCCCACGGCGACGACGCGGGTGATGTCGGTGGTGCCGCCCAGGTACTGGCCGCCCGAATCGATCAGCAGCAGGCCATCGCCTTCGATGGTGGCGTGGGATTCCGGCGTGGCGCGGTAATGCGGCATCGCGCCGTTGGCGTTGAAACCGGCGATGGTGGCAAAGCTGGGGCAGACATAGGCCGGACGGCGGGCGCGGGCCGCGGTGATCTGCTCGTCGATCGTCAGTTCGGTAATGGTCTCGTTGCCCAGCGCGCCTTCGAACCACGAAAAGAATTCACAGAGGGCTGCGCCGTCCTGCGCCATGGCTTGGCGCACGTGGGCCAGTTCCGCGTCGGTCTTGCGCGACTTGAACAAGGTAGACGGGTTGATGGCTTCAATGCGCGGCACGGCCGGGTCCATGGCATGGAACACGCCGCAGGTCACACGCGCCGGATCGATCAGCAGCTTCTGGTCAAGCTCCAGCGAAGCCAGCGCGTCCGCTGCCTGGGCATAGCCCGCCACTTCAACGCCATCGGCGGCCAGCGTGGCGCGCAAGGCGTCATCGATCTTGCCGTCGGCGACGAACAGCGTGGCGTGGTCCAGGCCGATCAGCGCATGGCCGACGAACACCGGGTTGTAATCCACATCCGCGCCGCGCAGGTTCAAGAGCCAGGCGATGTCGTCCACCGTGCAGATGAAATGCACGTCGGCGCCGTGGGCGCGCATCGCGTCGCGCACTTGCGCCAGCTTGTCGGCGCGCGTCACGCAGGCTTCGGGCGCAACGTGTTCGTAGATCTTCGCGTCAGGCAAGCCGGCGCGATCGGTCCAGACCTCATCCAGCAAGTCTTCGCGGATTTCCAGCGTGGCGCCCGACTTGGCCGCCGCCACCGACAAGGCGCGGAACGCGCCCAGGCCCAGCACTTGGCCGTCGACGCCGATGACATCGCCCGCGCGGGTGTTGGCGGCCAACCAGTCAACATGGCCGGGGGTGGACGCCAGCGCAATCTTCATCAGCTGCACGCCGGTGCCGGCCAGTTGCGCCTCGGCCTGCACCCAGTAGCGGCTATCCACCCACAGGCCGGCGAAATCAGCGGTGACGACGAGCGTGCCCACGGACCCCGTGAAGCCCGACAGCCAGCGCCGCCCTTGCCAGCGCGCCGGCAGATACTCGGACAGATGCGGGTCCGAAGACGGAACAATATAGGCGGACAGGCCGCGGCGGCTCATGGCCTGCCGCAATTGGGCAATACGGGCGTCGGTGCTAGACATGGGGGAGGGAATCCTTAGCGCAACATGAAAGACATGGCGGCCAGGCTGTTCAACGTGCGGACGGCCGACTGCATGCTATCCACGGTGAATCGCAAGGTGACGCCGTCCACGCGTTCCAGCGTGGGCCACATGCAGAACAGGTCGGCGAGCGCCGCACTCTGCGTCTGCAACCGGCATTCTATAGGGGCGGGAATGCGGAAAGGAATGGCTTTTGCGCTGGCCGGCTTGCCCGAGGCCGCTTTCAGGTTGCGGACGGCGGTTTCGGCGGCGACCGCAATGGCGCGGCGCGAAGCGGCCGGCGACAAGGTCACGCCGCTGCCTTGGCCATGGGCCACTTTGGTCTGCACCCATTCGGCGCCCGGGAAGGTGTCGCGGGTTTCCGAGATGAACACGTCGTCACCCGTGGCCAGGATCACCGGCACGCCCATTTCACCGGCCAGCGCGCCGTACAGGCCGGCTTCGCCGAGTTCCATGCCGTTGATGAACACGCGCGCGAACGCGAAGCTGTTGATCGTGTGCGCCAGGATGCCGCGGCCTTGCGAGCGCGAGTGGTAGCCGATCATGAAGACGGCGTCGCAGCCCTCTTCCAGGCCGCCCATCATGCCCAGGTAGCGCGGCTTGCCCAGCACCAGGCGGGCGCGTTCGTCCAGGCCGTCGGGCAGCAGGTTGCGAAAGCCGCCGTGCGAGTCATTGACGAGGATGTCTTCGGCGCCCCCTGCAATGGCGCCCTGCACGGCCGCGTTGGCCTCGGCGGTCATCCAGGCGCGGGCGCGCTCATATTCGCCATTGCCGGCGCGGACTTGTTCAGCATGGAAGACGCCAGCGACGCCTTCGATATCGGTGGAAATCAGGATCTTCATGGGATCAGCCTTCGAGAGATTCAGAATGCGGTGTCGGACAGCCACTGGCGCCACTGCGGCGCGGCGTCGCGGATGGCGGCGCGGTGGTGGCCGTCTCGCCCCGTCACGCCATCGGCATGCCAGAGCGCGGAAATGATGGCCTGCTCGCAGGCCTCGGCGGCCGCTTCGAACAGGGGGTCGATACGGGTTTCGTGCAGCATCGCCAGCGCCGGCATGGGTTGCTCGGCCAATTGCGGCACGGTGTAAGCCGTGGAAAACGCCAGCGCGATGTCGCCGCTGCCGTGGCCAAATACCGAGCCGGTGCGCGCCAGCCCTGCCCCGGCACGCAGCGACAGCCGGCGCAGTTGGCGTGAATCCAGCGGCGCGTCGGTGGCCAGCAGCAAGATGATGGAACCCTTCTCGGGCACAATCACCGCGTTCTCGCCCTGCTGCGCCAGGCTTTGGTCCAACTGGCCGGCCAGCCGGCGTCCGAACGGGCGGCCCGCCACGGTCAGGTTGGGCAGGCGGCCGAAGTTGGCCAGCACCAGCGCGCCCATGGTGTATTCAAAGCCGGGCTGGACGGACGCCACGCGCGACGCCGAACCGATACCGCCCTTGAATGAAAAGCACGACATGCCGCGCCCCGCCCCCACCGCGCCCTGCGCGAAGGGTTTGGCCGCGTTGGCATAGGCGTCGGCGTAGTGCGATTCCTGCACGGCCAGCGCCTGGATGTCATTCAGATAGCCGTCATTGCATTCGAACACCAGCGGATTCACCGTCGCCATGCCGCGGCCAATGCCGGGGTTGGCCGCAACCGCGTGGCGGATTTGCGCGTTGGCCACGGTGCCTACGCCGAACGTGTTGGTCAGTGCGATGGGCGTTTCCAGCACGCCCAGTTCCTGTACCTGGATCAGGCCCGTGCTTTTGCCGAAGCCGTTCAACACGGTCGCAGCGGCAGGCACCTTGTCCAGAAAAGGGTCACCGGCATGCGGACGCACAACGGTGACGCCCGTCTGCCGCGCGCCGTCGGCCAGCGTGCAGTGGCCGACGGTGACATCGCCCACGTCGCAAATCGAATCCAGCGGCCCCGACGGCAGCACGCCGATTCGGGGAAGGTCCAGCGCTTGTTTGTCCATGGTTGCCACGTGTCGCCACGCTCCTTAATGCAAAACGCCGCCGCCCTTCGTGCAATTCACGCGCCCCGTGGGAGGCATGAATCGAACGAGGACGGCGGCGAGAAGAGTCTGCCCCCTGGCGCCGCTTTCCTTTCGGAATGGCTGCCCCCCGAAAGGGGCGGCCCGGCGCGGCGGGGCGCTCATTTACTTGCGGTCGATCTTGGGATCGAGCGCGTCGCGCAAGCCGTCGCCCAACAGGTTGAATGCCAACACCGTCAGGAAGATCGCCAGCGCCGGGAAGATCGCCACGTGCGGGGCGATGACCATGTCGGCGCGTGCTTCGTTCAGCATGGCGCCCCACTCCGGCGTGGGAGGCGATGCGCCCATGCCCAGGAACGACAGGCTGGCGGCGGTGATGATCGACGTGCCGATACGCATCGTGCCGTACACCACGATCGGCGAGATCGTGCCGGGCAGGATGTGGCGCATGATGATGGTCCAGTCGGACGCGCCCACGCTCTTGACCGCTTCGACATACGTCATCTGCTTGATCGACAGCGTGTTGCCGCGAACCAGGCGGGCGAACGCCGGCACGCTGAAAACGGCCACGGCCACGATCACGTTGATCATGCTGGAACCCAGGATGGCAACGACGCCAATGGCCAGCAGCATGCCCGGGAAGGCCAGCAGCACGTCCGAGACGCGCATCGTGATGCGTTCCCACCAGCCTTCGTAGTAACCGGCCATCAAGCCCATGAAGGTGCCGACGATGGCGCCCATGGCCACCGACAGAAAGCCCGCGGCCAGCGAGATCCGCGCGCCCATCACGATGCGGCTGAAGATGTCGCGGCCGAGTGAGTCCACGCCCAGCCAGTGGGTCAGCGACGGGCCGGCATTCAGCGCGTCGTAGTCGAAGAAGTTCTCGGCGTCGAACGGCACGATCCAGGGCGCGAAGACCGCGACCACGACCAGCAGCAGGACGAAGAGGCCAGCGCCCACGGCCAGCTTCTGCTTCTTGAATTTGCGCCAGAACTCGGTGGCGGGCGTGCGCACATCGTTCTTCGGAACGGCGGCGATGGTCGTGGCGGGTGTCGTATTGCTCATGGCCGCCTCACTTATAACGGATGCTGGGATTGATGACGCCATAGAGCACGTCGACAATCAGGTTGATCAGGATGAATTCCAGCGAGAACAGCAGCACCAGGCCCTGAATCACCGGATAGTCGCGCTGGGTCACGGCGTCCACCAGCAGGCGGCCAAGGCCGGGCCAGTTGAACACGGTCTCGACCACGATCGAGCCGCCCAGCAGGAAGCCGAACTGCAAACCCATCATGGTCACGACGGGAATCAGCGCGTTGCGCAGCGCGTGCTTGATGACGACGCGGCGCTCGGTCAGGCCCTTGGCGCGAGCCGTGCGCACGAAGTCTTCCTGAATGACTTCCACGAACGACGCCCGGGTAAAGCGCGCCATCACGGCGGCCACTGCGGCGCCCAAGGTAATGGACGGCAGAATGTAGTGTTGCCAGGTCGAGGCGCCCACGGTCGGCAGCCAGCCCAGGTTCACGGAGAACACCTGCATCAGCATCATGCCCAGCGCGAACGCGGGGAAAGAAATGCCTGACACCGCCAGGGTCATGCCAAGCCGGTCGGGCCAGCGATTGCGCCAGACCGCCGACACGATCCCGATGATCATGCCGAACGTCACTGACCACACCATACTGGCGAGCGTCAGCCACAGCGTGGGCATGAAGCGGTCGGAAATCTCGGTCGAGACGGGGCGCTTGGTACGCAAGGACGTACCCAGGTCGCCTTGCAGCATGTGGCTGAAGTAGCGCACGAACTGCTGCGGCAGGGGCAGATCCAGCCCAAGTTCCTTGCGCACGAGCTCAACGGTTTGCTGGTCGGCTTCCTGGCCCGCGGCCAGTCGCGCCGGGTCGCCCGGAAGCATGTGCACAAACAGGAACACGACCACGGCTACCAGCAGCAGCGTGGGGATCATGCCCAGAAGACGTTTGACGATGTAGGTCAGCATTGAAATTCCTGCAACATCGGCGGGGACACCGCGCCCCCGCCGTATGTGGCCTTACAAGGGCCCGAAGGCCCCGAGAGTGACTGCTAGGTTTACTGCTTCAGGTCGATGTCGCCGAACCAGAACGAGGTGTCCGGTTCCACATACACGCCCGACAGGTTCTTCGACTTCACGTACAGGTTGTTCTGGGTCACCAGGAAGGCCCACGGGGCGTCCTTCCAGATGGTTTCCTGAACGTTCTTGTAGATTTCAGTCTTCTTGGCGCGATCGGTCGTGGCCAGGGCTTCCTGGATGCCGTCGTCCACCGACTTGTTCGAGTAGTACGACACGTTGTTCAGCACCGGCGGGAAAGCGGCGGTGGTCAGCAACGGACGCAGGCCCCAGTCGGCTTCACCGGTCGAGGACGACCAGCCGGCGTAGTACATGCGGACCTTGGCGTCTTCAGGCTTTTGCACCTGTTGAACGCGCTGCACGCGTTGGCCCGATTCCAGCACTTCCACTTGCACCTTGATGCCGACTTGCGACAGCTGCTGTTGCAGGAACTGAACCACCTTCACCGAGGTGCCGTCGTTATAGGCGGACCACAGCTGGCTTTCGAAGCCGTTGGGGTAGCCGGCTTCAGCCAACAGGGCCTTGGCCTTCTTGATGTCGTACGGCCACGGGCCGGTCTTGTGTGCGAAGTCCACGCCGGTCGGCACGACGCCGTCAACGACGGTGGCGTAGCCCGAGAAAGCGACCTTGGCCAGGGCTTCCTTGTTGATGGCGTAGTTGATGGCTTCACGCACCTTCGGGTTGTCGAACGGCTTTTGCTGCGTGTTCATCGACAGGTAGCGGGCCATGATCGAGTTCTTGTGATCGACCACGTCCAGCTTGTCGTTCTTGGACAGCACGGCGGCTTGTTCGAACGGCACCGGGAAAGCGAACTGCGCTTCGCCCGTTTGCACCACGGCGGCGCGCGTGTTGTTGTCGGTCACGGTACGGAAGGTCAGCGTGTCGACCTTCGGGTAGCCCTTCTTCCAGTAGCCGTCGAACTTCTTGACCTTCAGGTATTCAGCCGGCTTCCATTCGACGAATTCGAACGGGCCCGTACCCACCGGGTGGAAACCGATTTCCTTGCCGTACTTGGCCAGGGCGGCCGGCGAGATCATCATGGCGGCCGGGTGTGCCAGCGCGTTGATGAAGGCCGAGAACGGCTTCTTCAACGTGATCTTGATGGTCATCGGGTCGACCACTTCGGTCTTGTCGATGACGCTGAACTGGATGTAGCGCGACAGGCGGTTGTCCGGGTTGGCCGGACGATCGAAGTTGATCTTGACCGCTTCAGCGTTGAAGTCGGTGCCGTCGTGGAACTTCACGCCGGGACGCAGCTTGAACGTGTAGACCAGGCCGTCTTCGCTGACGGTGTAGTCGGTGGCCAGCACCTTCTGAACCTTCAGGTCTTTGTCGAATTCGAACAGGCCTTCGTAGTAGGCCTTGCCCGCGGCTTGGTTCAGCGTGCTGTTGGTGTTGTACGGATCGAGCGTTTCCAGTGCGATGGAGACGGCAAACGTCACGTCCTTGGCAGCATGCGCCAGCGGCGAAGTGAGCACGCCGAAGGCCACCGCAGCGGCGGCCATCAGCTTGGTGGGGCGCAGAACTTTCATCATTGCAACTCCTGGTTCCGGAATGGAATTAGGGGGTTTGGTGGAAGAAAAACAAGTACGACAACGGACTCAATACGCGCCGCCGACCGGATGACGGGCGACGAAGTGATCGGTTCCAACCTGCACCAGCGGCTGCACCACCGGCTCGTCGCCGAGCTTGCGGATCGGGCTGGGGATTTCATCGGACAACAAGGTGCGCTTCAGATGGCGGCGTGCCGGATCGGCGATCGGCACGGCCGACATCAGCTTCTTGGTGTACGGGTGCTGCGGGTTCTCAAAAATGGCGCGGCGCGGGCCGATCTCAACAATCTGGCCCAGGTACATCACGGCCACGCGGTGGCTGACGCGTTCAACCACGGCCATGTCGTGCGAAATGAACAGGAACGAAATGCCCATGTCGCGTTGCAGATCGATCAGCAGGTTCACGATCTGCGCCTGAATCGACACGTCCAGCGCCGACACGGATTCGTCCGCAATCACGACCTTCGGGTTCAGGGCAAGCGCGCGCGCGATGCAGATGCGCTGGCGCTGGCCGCCCGAGAATTCATGCGGGTAGCGCTGCGCCATTTCAGGCGGCAGGCCCACGCGTTCCAGCAGTTCGGCCACGCGGCGTTCGGCATCGCGGCCCTTGGCCACGCCGTGCACCAGCAGCGGCTCCATGATGGAGAAGCCAACGGTGACGCGCGGGTCCAGCGATGCGAACGGGTCCTGGAACACGAATTGAATATCGCGGCGCAGGGATTGCAGCTCGTTGTTCTTCAGGCGCACGATGTCGCGGCCGCCGAACTTGATCTCGCCGCCCTGGCTGTTCACCAAGCGCAGCAGCGAACGGCCGGTCGTGGACTTGCCGCAACCCGATTCGCCCACCAGCGACAGCGTTTCGCCCGGGTACAGATCAAAGCTGACCTGCTCCACGGCGTGCACGCGGCGCTGCACGCGGCTCAGGATGCCGCCGCGCAGATCAAAGCGGGTCACCAGATTACGCACGCTCAGAATCGGCTCGCGCTTGGCGGCCGGCACTTCCTGCGTGCTGGTGATGCCAGGCTCCGCTACAGGCTGAACCTGGCCTTCCACTTGCAGCAGCGGGAAGCGCGCGGGCAGATCGGTGCCTTCCATGGCGCCCAGCTTCGGCACGGCCGACAGCAGCGCCTTGGTGTAGCTGTGCTTCGGCGCCGAGAACACTTGTTCAGACGGGCCTTCCTCGACCTTGTCGCCGCGGTACATGACCAGCACGCGGTCGGCCACTTCGGCCACCACGCCCATGTCGTGGGTGATGAACACCACGCCCATGTGCATTTCTTCCTGCAGCTGACGGATCAGTTGCAGAATCTGCGCCTGAATGGTGACGTCCAGCGCGGTGGTGGGTTCGTCAGCGATCAGCAGCGCCGGCTTGCAGGCCAGCGCCATCGCGATCATCACGCGCTGGCGCATGCCGCCCGACAGTTGATGCGGGTAGCGGTCCAGCACCGACTTGGCTTCCGGGATGCGCACTTGTTCCAGCATGCGCAGCGCTTCAGCGCGCGCGGCGGCGGCATCTTTACCCTGGTGCTGACGGATCGATTCGGCGATCTGGTCGCCGGCCGTGAACACCGGGTTCAACGAGGTCATCGGCTCCTGGAAAATCATGGCCATGTCGGCGCCGCGCACATTGCGCATGACGCGCTGGCTGGAACCGACCAGGTCGATCACGGAGCCGTTGCGCCGGCGCAGGGCCATGCTGCCCTGGGCGATGCGGCCGCCGCCATGTTCCACCAGACGCATGAGAGCCAGGGACGTCACCGACTTGCCCGAACCCGATTCGCCCACGATGGCCAGGGTTTCACCCCGGTCCACATGGAACGACAGGTTGCGCACGGCTTCGACCGTACGCTCCGACCCTACGAAGCGCACCGTCAGGTCGTCGACCTGGACCACGCGGTTTTCCGGCAGCGCCAGGCTGTTTGCGCGATCAACCATCTCTTTTCATTCCCCAAATACTGAAAAAACGAACCTGCCGCCGCTTAACGATAAATCGCGGTGACGGGCTTCTCGCCTACGCGGGCGTAACCCCGATACATGCCTTCCGTGTTGAACGGCAAAGCCACATTGCCCTGGGCGTCAACGGCGATAAGACCGCCCTTGCCGCCAATGGTGGGCAGCTTTTCCATCACGACACGATTGGCCGCCGCGTCCAGCGACGCGCCGCAATATTCCATCTGCGCCGCGACGTCATACGCCGCAACCATACGGATGAACATTTCGCCCGTGCCCGTCGTGGACACGGCGCAGGTCTTGTTGCTGGCATAGGTGCCAGCGCCGATCATCGGCGCGTCGCCGACGCGGCCGACCTGCTTGTTGGTGATGCCGCCGGTCGAGGTCGCGGCAGCCAGGTTGCCCTGGGCGTCCACGGCCACTGCGCCCACCGTGCCGAACTTCTTGTCAGCGTCCAGCGGGTCGGCCGGTGCGGGCTGGCCGCGGGCGACCATGGCTTGGCCGTCATGGTCCAGCACGGCCGCTTCCGGCGTTTCGCGCTGCACGCGCAGCAGCTGTTCGCGGCGGGCTTCGGTCGAGAAATACGACGGGTCGACGATGTCCAGGCCCTCTTCCTTGGCGAAGGCTTCAGCGCCCTCGCCCACGAAGAACACGTGCTTGCTGTTTTCCATGACGCGGCGCGCCGCGAAAATCGGGTTGCGCACGCAGTTCACGTTGGCGATCGCGCCCGAACGCAGCGTCGCGCCGTCCATGATGGAGGCGTCCAGCTCGTGGGTGCCGGCGCTGGTGAACACGGCGCCGTGGCCGGCGTTGAACAGCGGGCAGTCTTCCAGCAGGCGGACGGCTTCGGTGACGGCGTCCAGCGCGCTGCCGCCCTTGGCCAGCACGGCTTGGCCGGCGGTCAGGATGGACTCCAGGGCGGCCAGGTATTCCTGTTCTTTCTCGGGCGACATGGCCGCGCGGGACATCGCGCCGGCGCCACCGTGAATGGCAATCACGGGTTGAATCATCGTTTACCTACTCCATGGATGAGCCACGGCATCACGGACTGGGTCACCCCAGCAGCGGCCGCGACGGAATTCTTGGCTCGATAAGCCACCGCGGCGGACAAGGCTTCGATCAAGCCCAGCGCGGCGGTTTCGGAATTGGGGATCAGCTGGCGCGCGGAAAACGCGTACAGCACGACAGATGCCGTGGGCGCCAGCGGGGATGTGGGTTTGTCGGTCAGCACCAGCACCGGCACGCCCGCCTGCTTGGCGGCGGCAGCCAGCGTCACGGTGTCAGCCAGATACCGCGGAAAGCCGATGGCGATCACCAGGTCCTTGGACGTCATGCGCGACATCTGGCGTGCCGCATGCGACACGCCGCCGGGACCGGCCAGCGATTCAACGGAATGCAGATGCATGCACAGGCCGCGTTGCAGCAGGCCAGCCAGAAAGCCGCTGGCGCCAAAGCCGATGATGAACACGCGATCGGCGGCCAGAATGGCCTCCACCGCCTGCTCACAGGCCGCGGAATCCAGCGCTTGCAGATTGCGCTGCGCGTTGCGGATGTCTTCTTCCAGCGTGGCGGCGAAGATCTGCACGGCGCTGGCCGAATGCGCCAGCTCCGTGCGCAGCTTTTCAACGGGTTCCAGCGCGGCTTCGAATCCGCGCGCCAGTTCGGCGCGGAATTGCGGGTAGCCGGGCAAGTCCAGGGCGCGCGCAAAGCGGTTCGCCGTGGCCACCGATACGCCCACCGCCGCCGCGAATTCGTCGATGGTCATCGTGGCAACGCGGAACTGGTGCGCCAACACGTACTCGGCCATCTTGTGCTGCGTCCGGCTCAGCGCGGGCTGAGCCCGGGCGATCCGATCAGCGATCGTAAGTGCGGCCTTGTTCATCGATTCCGGGGGTGGGTCGTAGCGGATGTTTGTGTAAATCTGTTTACACACAAATTTTAAATAAGAAAATTCCTTTTCATACTAAGGGTATACCCGTGAATATATGTAACAGTGCGCCCAAAGAAACGGGGCCGGTTTGAGGTACGCTATCCGCGCTCCACTTTCCCCCTTTGCCGCTTTGGATTGACGCAATGCCCGATTGGATCTTTAAGCCCCACCAGGAACTCACCGTACCCGAGCTCTACGCCATCCTCCGGCTGCGCTCGGAAGTGTTTGTCATTGAGCAGAACTGCATCTTCCAGGACATGGATGGCAAGGATCTGACGGGCCAGACGTCCCACCTGATGGCGTGGCAAGACGGCCAGTTGGCCGCGTATTGCCGCATCCTGGACCCGTCGCTGAAAGACGGGCAGATTGAAATCGGCCGCGTGATCACCGCGCCGTGGACGCGCGGCCAGGGCTTGGGCCACGAGCTGATCCGCCACGCCATGGCGGAAGTGCGCCAGCGCTGGCCCGGCCGCGCCATGTACCTGGGCGCGCAGGCGCGCCTGCGCAACTACTACGGCGGCCATGGCTTTGAGCAGGTCACCGAGGAGTACATCGAAGACGGCATCCCGCATGTGGGGATGCGGCTGAACGTGGCGGCCTAGCGGAAAAGCCGCTGAAAATGAAAACGCCCCTTGCGGGGCGTTTTCATTGGAGCGTCGGCAGTTGCCTGACGGGCCCGCGGTTTACTTGACCGCCGACACGTCCAGCTTCGCAGCCGTCTTGGACTGGATCTCGTCCACCGTCACGCCCGGCGCCGTTTCCAGCAGCTTCAGGCCGTTTTCGGTGACTTCCATCACGCCCAGGTCGGTGATGATCAGGTCGACCACGCCCACGCCCGTCAGCGGCAGATTGCATTCGGGCAGCAGCTTGATGTCTTCCGTGCCGTCCTTCTTCTTGGCCACGTGCTCCATCAGGACGACGACGCGGCCTACGCCGGCCACCAGGTCCATTGCGCCGCCCATGCCCTTGACCATCTTGCCCGGGATCATCCAGTTGGCCAGATCGCCCTTTTCGGACACCTGCATCGCGCCCAGGATGGCGAGGTTGATCTTGCCGCCGCGGATCATCGCGAACGAGTCGGCGGACGAGAAGATCGACGAGCCCGGCAGCGTCGTCACCGTTTGCTTGCCGGCGTTGATGAGGTCAGCGTCGACTTCATCATCGGTGGGAAACGGGCCAATGCCCAGCAGGCCGTTTTCGGATTGCAGCCATACTTCGACGCCCTTGGGCACGTGGTTGGCCACCAGGGTCGGCAGGCCGATACCCAGGTTCACATAAAAACCGTCTTGCAGCTCGCGCGCGGCGCGCGCCGCCATTTCATCGCGGGACCATGCCATGTCGTTTTCTCCTTAGGCCGGGCGAGTGGTGCGTTGTTCGATGCGCTTTTCCGGCGTCGTGTTCAGCACGATCCGTTGCACATAGATGCCGGGCAGATGAATCTGGTCGGGGTCCAGGCTGCCGGTGTCAACGATCTCTTCAACTTCCACCACCGTGAACTTGCCAGCCATGGCCACGTTCGGGTTGAAGTTACGAGCCGTCTTGCGGAACACCAGGTTGCCGCTGCGGTCGGCGATGTGCGCCTTGACGAGCGACACGTCCGGCACCAGCGAACGCTCCATCACGTATTGCTGGCCGTCGAACTCGCGGATTTCCTTGCCGTCGGCCACGATGGTGCCGACACCGGTACGCGTGAAGAACGCGGGGATGCCCGCGCCGCCTGCGCGCAGCTTCTCGGCCAGCGTGCCTTGCGGGGTGAACTCAAGCTCGAGCTCGCCCGACAGGAACTGGCGTTCGAATTCCTTGTTCTCGCCCACGTAGGACGCGATCATCTTGCGGACCTGGCGGGTGTTCAGCAACTGGCCCAGGCCAAAGCCGTCAACGCCTGCGTTATTGCTGATGCAGGTCAGGTCCTTCACGCCTGAATCGCGCAGCGCGGCGATCAGGGCTTCGGGAATACCGCACAGGCCGAAACCGCCCACGGCGATCATCTGACCGTCCTTGACGATGCCTGCCAGCGCCTCCTGGGCGCTTGCAAAAACCTTGTCCATCGCTCCAACTCCTAGTTAAGGTCTGACCGAAGAGAGCCCGCCCCGCCGCTTGCGCGGCCGTCCCGCCTGGGGATCAAGAAAGTCGGGGAGAGCCCTGTTTTTCCTTGGAGCGCGGCTGCCGGCGTCGGCCCCAGACGGCATCGAAAAACGGCCCGATGTCTCTGGGAGACGGCGCCGAGGGTGGCGCGCCCCTTTATTTCTTTTGTGATTTTGCGCTTGATTTTAGCGGCATGACGGCCGAAGCGTCGCGGGCTTTTATGGAGGAGCCTGCAAGGCCCCGCCCCGCCGTCACCTGCTGGCGATCAAGCCGCCGCCTGGAACTGCGTGGCCATTTGCGCCAGCACCTCGGGCGGCCACGGGGCGGACGTATTGGCCACGTAATCCATCCAGACCAGCACATTACGGCCGCGCGCATAGGGGCCGGCGTCGTCGCCCACTTTTTCCAGCAGCAGCTCAAATTCCGCGCTGGAACGGCCAATACGCGTCACGGTGTGCGTGACGCGCACGGTGGCGGGATAGGTCAGCGGACGCAGGAAATCGCACGAGGCATGGGCCAGGATGGCGCCGTTGTCAGCGGGCAATTCAAAGCCCGCGTCGTACAGGATCTGCATGCGGGCCTCTTCCATGAGGCGGAAATACAGCGTGTTGTTCAGATGATTTAAGGCGTCAGAGTCGCCCCAACGCAAAGGCAATTCCACCTGATGGGTATCGCCCACCGCCAGAATCCGCGCAGACAGATTGTCCGGGTTCACCAATTACTCCTGAAGGCTAAAAGAAATACGAAGGCGTGCATGGCCTCCGCCTGCAATACAATCGCCGATAATACTTCCAGCCAAATATGGAATACATACGGGGAGCTTTGCAAATGTCTGAACGCGAGTCGATGGAATATGACGTGGTCGTGGTTGGCGGTGGACCCGCCGGCCTGGCCACCGCAATCCGTCTAAAGCAGCTGGCCGCTGAAAAGAATCAGGAAATCGGCGTCTGCGTCCTTGAGAAAGGTGCGGAACTGGGTGCGCACATCCTGTCTGGCGCCGTCATGGACCCGCTGGCGCTGACCGAGCTCATCCCCGACTGGAAGGAAAAAGGCGCGCCGCTGAATGTGCCCGTCACGCAGGACAAGTTCCTGTTCCTGTCGCAGAACGGCGCACGCACCACGCCGAACTGGCTGCTGCCGCCCTGTTTCCACAACGAAGGCAACTACATCGTCCGCCTGGGCGACGTCGTCAAGTGGATGGGCGAGCAGGCCGAAGCGCTGGGCGTGGACATCTTCCCGGGCTTTGCCGCGGTTGAGGTGCTGTACGACGAAAACGGCGCTGTCCGCGGCGTGGCCACCGGCGACATGGGCGTGGCCCGCGACGGCTCGCACACCGACCACTACCAGCCTGGCATGGAACTGCATGCGCGCTACACCGTCTTCGGCGAAGGCGCGCGCGGCCAACTGGGCCGCCAGCTGATCGAACGCTTCAAACTCGACGACGGCCGCGACCCGCAAGCCTACGGCATCGGCATCAAGGAAATGTGGGAAGTGGACCCGGCGCAATCCAAGCCGGGGCTTGTCATCCACACGGCCGGCTGGCCGCTGGACTCCGACACCTACGGCGGTTCGTTCCTGTACCACCTGGACAACAACATCGTGGCCGTCGGCATGATCGTCGGCCTGGACTACGCCAACCCCTGGTTGTCGCCGTTCGACGAATTCCAACGCTACAAGACGCACCCCGCCATCCGCGGCACGTTTGAAGGCGGCAAGCGCATCGCCTACGGCGCGCGCGCCATCACGGCAGGCGGCCTGCTGTCTCTGCCCAAGCTGACGTTCCCGGGCGGCGCGCTGGTGGGCTGCGAAGCCGGCTTCCTGAACGCGTCCCGCATCAAGGGCAGCCACGCCGCCATCAAGTCCGGCAAGCTGGCCGCCGAAGCCGCGTTCGACGCGCTCGTCGCCGACCGCCGCCAGGATGAGCTCACCGCCTACCCGAAGGCCTTCGAAGCCTCGTGGCTGCACGCCGAATTGAACAAGGCGCGCAACTTCAAGCAGTGGTTCAAGAAGGGCCGCACGATCGCCACCGTGATGACCGGCGTCGAGCAACTGCTGTTCAAGGGCAAGATGCCCTGGACCCTGCGCCACAGCAAGCCCGACCACGCCTGTCTGCAACCGGCATCGCAGTGCGCCCGCATTGATTACCCGAAGCCCGACGGCAAGCTCACCTTCGACAAGCTCAGCTCGGTGTTCATCTCGAACACCAACCACGAAGAAAACGAGCCCATCCACCTGACCTTGAAAGACCCGTCCGTACCGGTGCACGTCAACCTGGCCAAGTACGGGGGCCCGGAAGCGCGTTACTGCCCCGCTGGCGTGTACGAGTTCATCAAGGACGACCACGGCGCCGACCGCTTGCAGATCAACGCGCAGAACTGCGTGCACTGCAAAACCTGCGACATCAAGGACCCCACCCAGAATATCGTCTGGGTGGCGCCGCAAGGCGGCGAAGGGCCGGTGTACAGCGGCATGTAATCCAGGCCAGGGGCAACTCCCCTGCCACAAGGCACCTCTTGGGGTGCCTTTTTTTTCAGGCGGCACATCATGACTGAACGCATATTGCTCATTGGCTGCGGCGACCTTGGCCAGCGCGTGGCCCGGCGTTTTCTGGCGCGCGGCGACCACGTGCACGCGCTGCGCCGTCACCCGCCCGCCGACGACAGCGGCATCCAATGGCTGCAAGGCGACATCACCCGCGCGGATACGCTGCCCCCGTTGCCGCAAGGCGTGACGCGGCTGATCCACCTGCCTGCGCCGGGCGGGCGCGACGAGGCGTTGTATCGCGGCGTGTTCATCGACGGCTTGCAGAACGTGCTGAACGCATTGGATACGTCCGAACTCAAACGCGTGGTGTTCGTGTCATCCAGCGCGGTGTACGGCGAACACCAAGGCGGCTGGGTCAACGAAGACACGCCGCCCGCACCGCAAGGCTTCAACGGCCAAGTGCTGCTGGAAGCGGAAGCCGCGCTGGCCGCGCGCGGCCTGTCGTCCACCGCGTTGCGGCTGGCGGGGCTGTACGGACCGGGCCGGCTGCAATTGATCGAGCGGCTGCGCAGCGGCGCGGCAGGCGCGCCAACGCAGCCTGAGCATTGGGCCAACCGCATCCACATCGACGACGCGGCCGCCGCCGTCGTACATCTGGCGCTGTTGCCCAAGGTTGATCCGGTTTACATCGGCTGCGACGACACGCCGCTGCCGCTGCACACGCTCTACGCCGAGCTTGCAACAATGATCGGCGCACCCGCGCCGCGTGTTGCCCCCGCCCCCGCCAATGTGGGCAGCAAGAAGCTCAGCAACGCGCGGCTGCGCGCCAGCGGCTTCACGCTGCAATGGCCGGATTCCCGCAAGGGGTACGCGGCGCTGCTGGCTGACGCGGGCTGACCGGGGCTGACCGGGGCGGACCAAGGCGGACCGGGGCGGACCGGGGCGGACTGGGGCGGACCGGGGCTGACTGGGGGTGACGCGGGCGGACGCCGGCACAGTTCGGCGCCCATCGAATCGTTGCTCGCCAAGGTGGCGAATACTGTGCCGATCTGATTTGCTCAAGGAACCGTAGCCATGATCGCCGTGATATTCGAAGTTGAACCCGCCAACGGCAACCCCGATCCCTATCTGCACATAGCCGCCAGCTTGATCGACGAGCTCAAGACCATCGACGGCTTCATCTCGGTGGAACGTTTTCAAAGCCTGAGTACGCCGGGCAAGCTGTTGTCTCTGTCGTTCTGGCGCGATGAAGACGCCGTCAAGCGCTGGCGCTCGCTGGAGTCGCACCGCCGCGCCCAGGAAGCGGGACGCGGCGGCGTATTCCAGAACTATCGGCTGCGCGTGGCGCACGTGCTGCGCGACTACGGCATGAACGCGCGCGACGAGGCGCCCGCCGATAGCCGCAGCCGGCACGGCTGACGCGTCAGGCGGCTACCGTTTCGGCCAACGCCACGCTGGCGGCCAGCGCCACGCGATGCGTGGCGCCGGATGCCGCCACCGCCGTCATGGCGGGCGCCGCCACGTCCGCGTTGTGGGACGGATCAAAGTAATCCGCATCGGCGCGGCGCGCGCCAGCAGGCAGGTCGCGCACCTCCACACGGAATCCTTCCGCCGCATTGCCGCGCAATTCGGGCACGGCCTGCAACAGCCGGCGCGTGTACGGATGCGTCGGATGGTCGAACACTTCGTCGCGCGATCCTTCCTCGACGATATGTCCGCGCAGCATGACGACCACGCGGTCGGCGATCTGCTCAACCACGCCCAGATCGTGCGAGATCAGCAGGCAGGCAAAGCCATACGAACGCTGCAAGGACATCAGCGTTTCCAGCACCTGCTTCTGCACAGTCACATCCAGCGCCGACACGGGTTCATCCGCGATGATCACTTCGGGCCGCATCACCAGCGCCCGCGCAATCGCAACGCGCTGGCGTTGCCCGCCCGACAATTCATGCGCATAGCGCTCGGCATAGCCGTCGCCCAAGCCCACATCGCGCAACGCCTGATCCACGCGCTGTTGCCGGGCATCCGGCGTGATGCCCGCTTCCAGCCGCAGCCCCTCGCCCACGAGCGCGCCGATGGTCATGCGCGGATCGAGCGACGAGTACGGGTCCTGGAACACCATCTGGATGCGGCGGCGCGCCGTGCGCCAGATGCCGCCTTCGCCGCCCGGCGGCAACGCTTGGCCATCCAGCGCAATACGCCCCTGCGCCTGCGGCACCAGGCCCAGAATCGACATCATGACGGTGGTCTTGCCGCTGCCTGATTCGCCAACAATGGCCAGCGTTTCGCCCGGCGCCACGTGGAAGCTCGCTTGATGCACGGCGCGCACGGTGCGCTTGCGGCGCCATCCGCCGCGCACGGCGTAGTCGATCGCCAAGCGCTCCACTTGCAGAATCGGTGCAGCCGTCACGGGTGCGCGCGCCGGGCCGCGCTTGGGCAGCGCATCCAGCAGACTCAAGGTGTACGGGTCCGCCGGACGCGACAGCACTTGCGACACCTCGCCCATTTCCACCGCGCGGCCCCGGCACATCACCAGCACGCGCTGCGTATAAGCGGCCACCAGCGCCAGGTTGTGGCTGATGAAGATCAGCGCCGTGCCTTGTTCGCGCGTCAGCTCGACCATCAGGTCCAGCACCTCCTTTTGCACGACGCAGTCCAACGCCGTGGTGGGTTCGTCGGCAATCAGCAAGCGGGGTTTCAGCAGCATCATGCCGGCCAGCAGAATGCGCTGCCGCATGCCGCCCGAGAACTCGTGGGGATACCGCTTCATGCAATCGCGCGCATCGCGCACCCGCACGCGTTCAAGCATCTGGATGGCCGCATCCCAAGCCGCCCGGCGCGTCATGCCCCGGCGCAAGATCAGCGCTTCGATCAATTGCTCGCCCACGCGAAACGCCGGGTTCAAGGACACCATCGGCTCCTGGAACACCATGCCGATACCGGTGCCGCGCGTGGCCTGCCAATCGCGCGCGCTTTGCGGCAGCACGTTCTTGCCGTCGAACAATGCCCGGCCGTTGGTGATGCGCGCGGCATCCGGCAACAAGCCCAACAGCGCCTTGCCGATCAGCGTCTTGCCGCTGCCGGATTCACCCACGATGGACAACGATTCCCCTGCGTGCAGATCGAACGACACGCGGTTGACGACGGGCGCGGCGTCGCGTTTGCCAGGAAAGCGGATTTCAAGATCGCGGACAGCCAACAGGGGCTCGGTGGCCGCGCCAGGGTTCAAGCGAGGAGCGTTCATGCCATCACCCCCCGCATGCGGGGGTCCAGCCTGTCGCGCACGGCATCGCCCAGCAAGTTGATGCCCAGCAGGCTCAGCGAAATCATCGCGCCCGGAAACAGCGCCAGCCAGATCGCCTGGTCCATGGCGTTGCGGCTTTCGGACAGCATGCCGCCCCAGGTTGCCAGCGGTGGCGGCACGCCCAGGCCCAGAAAGGACAGCGCGCTTTCCGCCAACAGGGCAGAACCGAAAATCGACGTCGCAAAAATCAGCAAGGGCGCCACGCAGTTGGGCAGCACATGGCGAAACACCGTCCACAAGCCGCTATGCCCCGTGGCGCGCGACGCGATGACGAAGTCGCGCTGCCGCAATGACAACGCCGCGCCGCGCGCAATGCGCGACACCGACGGCGAATACGCCAGGCCCAGCGCCAGGACGACGCCCCACTTTGACGGCCCCAGCACCGTCATGATGCCCAGCGCCAACAGCAGGCCGGGAAACGCCATCATCGACTCGACCAGCACGCTGATGCCGCGATCCACCCAGCCGCCCGCGTAGCCCGCCGCAACGCCAATCGTCGTGCCCAGCAACAGCGCCAGCAGCACCGAAAACACGCTGACCGCCACGCTCACGCCCGCGCCCGCCATCAGCCGCGACAGCACATCGCGGCCGAACTCGTCAGTGCCCAGCCAGTACTCTGCCGATGGCGGCGAAAAGCGCGCCAGCAGATCGCCTTCCAGCGGATCGTGCGGCGTATACACCAGCCCGACCAGCGCCAGCAACACGACGCCTCCGACCAACACGCCGCCCAGGACGGCGTTGGTGTGTTTGAAACCCGTTTTGATACCCGTCATGACGGTTCCTATTGAAGCTTCACGCGCGGGTCGAACAGCGGATACAGCAGATCCACCACCAGATTCACCGCCACGTACAACAACGCAATAAACAGCAGGCAGCCCTGCACCACGGGATAGTCCCGCGCGTAGATGCTTTCCACCAGCAGCCGGCCGATGCCGGGCAAGGTGAAGACGGTTTCGATGACCGCCGCGCCCGACAGCAGATGGCCCAGCATCAGGCCGATGACCGTCAGCGTGGGGCCGAACGAATTCGGCAGCACATGGCGCAGCATCACGCGCTTCTCAGGCAGCCCCTTGGCGCGCGCATGCGCCACGTATTCCAGCCGCAGCGTCTCGATGGTGCTGGCGCGCATCATCCGCGTGATGGCCGCAATTTCCGTCAACACAATCGCGCAGACGGGCAGCACCAGATACTTCAGCGCCCCCAAGCCGCCTTGCGCCAGGGATTCAAAGCCATACACCGGCAGCCAATTCAGCTTCACGCCAAACAGCCAGATCAACAGGATGCCGACCCAAAAGCTGGGCATGGACACGAACAGAATCGACGTGGACACGATGGCCGTATCGGCGCGCCGGTTCTGTCGCCACGCCGCGATCATGCCAGCGGGAATGGCGACCAGGCAGGCCAGCACCGTGGCCGTCAACACCACCTGCGCCGTCACCGCAAAATGCGTCAGCACCAGATGCATGACGGGTTCGCGCCGGGCGATCGACATGCCCAGATCCCCCTGGAAGGCGTTGGCGACCCAGATCAGGAACTGCTTGCCCACCGGCTGGTCCAGCCCCAGCGCGTGGCGCATTTCGGCCAGCAGCGCGGGGTTGTCGATATCGCCCAGCATCAGCGACGCCGGGTCTCCGGGAATGGCGCGGATCATCGCAAACACCAGCACCGTCACCACGATGACCGTTGGCACCGCCGCCGCGATGCGCTTCATTAGATAGCCCAGCACGGCGCCTCAGTTCTTGGTGACGTTGAAGAATCGCGGCTTGCGCAGCGGCCAGCCGGTAAAGCCATGCAACTGGCTCGACACCACCACATAGCCCGGCTTGTTGTAGTACATCAGGAGCGGCGTATCGCGCAGCATCAGCGTGTGCAGCTTGTCGAACGCCTGCTTGCGCACGGCGGGATCAGATTCGGCTTCGATGCCTTCCAGAATGGCGGCGGCTTCAGGGCTTTCCCATTGCGCCATGGGCGTCTTCGCCTTGTCGCCAATGACGTCGCGGAACATCAGCGCGGGCTCGGTGCGCGCGGAATAGGCGAACGCCATCAACTGGAATTTGCCTTCGCGAAAATTCGTCACCTGCGTGCCCCACTCCAGCATGTCCAGCTCGGTCTTGATGCCGGCCTTGTTCAGCAGTTGCTGCGTGACGACCGCCACGCGGTACAGGTACGGGTAGCGCTTGTTGGCTTGCAGCTTCAGCGGCTCGCCGCGGTAGCCCGCGGCCTCCAGCAGGCGCTTGACCTCTTTCAGATTCTTTTCGTAGCCCGCGCGGTCAGCGTCCGAGTAATAGACGCTTGCCGCCGGCACCAGCGACGGGTTGTAGGCGGCCTGGCCGTTGTTCAACGCACGCGCGATGGCCGGAAAATCCAGCGCCAGCGCAATGGCGCGGCGCATGTTCGCATCCGACAGCAGCGGTGCGCGCGTCTGCATCAGCAGGTTGACGGTGTCCAGCCCTTGCTCGGTGACGATGTTCCAGCGCGGATCTTTCGCGGGCAGATTGTCTTCGTCGGCGTTGTAGGCATCGACCTGGCCCGCCATCAGCGCCGCTTTCTGCGCGGCCGCGTCGGGAATCACCACGAAGCGCACATTGGCCGATGCCGTTTTCTTGCCGGCCATGCCGCTGGCCGCATCGCTGCGCGGTGTGTAGCCCGCGTACGGCGTCAACAGAACGTATTGCTCTTTCTTCCATTCGGCCAGCACATAGGGGCCGGTGCCGATCGGCTTGACCCAGTTGCCATCGGCATCCACGCTTTTCGGGCTGAGCACCGGCATCGGGCATTGCACGCTGGCCATCTGATCCAGGAACAGCGCATAGGGCTGGTCAAGCTTGAACACAACGGTGGCGGCGTCGGGCGTTTCCACGCCGACGACCTTGGCGCCCTTCGTGCCGTCGTACAGGTTCTTGCAGCTGTATTCGGACTTTGCGCCGGTCAGGTAGTCGTAGCTCCATTTGACGTCGGCCGACGTCATGGGCGAGCCGTCATGAAACGTCACGCCCGGGCGCAACGTGAAGGTGTAGCTGCGCTTGTCGGCGGATAGCGTCCAGCTGTCAGCCAGCATCGGCGCCACACTCATGTCGGCGCGCAAGGCGACCAGCGCTTCGACCACATGCGCCAGCACGTTGTCGGTGGACGTGTTGCGCGAACGGCCGCCCGGCACGGACGTCGGCGTGCCTGAACCTTCCGCATAGCGGATCTCGGGAATGGAGGCCGGGGGTTGCGCTTGGGTTTGGGTCAGCCCCGGCAGGCCCGTGAAGGCGCCTGCCAGGGCGGCGGATAACATCAGCACGCGCTTTACGCGCAAGGCTTGCAGAGTCATGGAATGTCCTTAAAGCGCGGCTCAGAACAGCCGGTACTCAACGAAGTTGCGGCCTTCATAGGGCTTGCGCGCGATCCACATCACGCCGCTTTCCGGCTCCATGAGGGTGGTGGCCACCGTGGCCGAAATGCTGTCGAAGCTGGCGGGCTTGGGCGAACGCAGCACGCCATCGGGCGCGGCGAAGTCGTCAGCCAGAATGCGTTTGACGGTGTCCCAGTCAACGCTGCCTTGGGCGCGGGCCAGCATGGCTTGCACGCGGCGCTGGCGGTAGATGGAATCGGGGTTGGCGGCCAGCCCCTTGTCGAACAGCTTGGCGCGCGCGGGCGGGCTCACCCAATGGTTGGCGTGCACCAGCAGGCCGTCTTCGGGCGTGATCCAGAAGATTTCGTCGGGCGCGCACTCCAGGTCCACGGCCTCGCCTTGGGCCTGCGCCAGCATCAGGTTGTTGGAGCAGAAGCGGCGCGACGCCCACAGCACTTTCATGGCGTTGCAAAGGTTGGTGGATTCCAGCATCTTGCGGCGCACCAGCACCAGCGGCACGTCGGCCGGGCGCTGGTAGTCCTGCTCGCAGGACAGGAAATTGCCCGACAGCGACACGCCCGCGCTGTTGAAGCCGTGGCGCGCCAGGCTGCCCGCTTCGGTGAACATCAGCAGGTCGGGGCCGTCTTCGCGGCGCATGCGCAGCACGATGCCGGTGTCGACGCATTCCTCGCGCCAATCCCAGTTATGCGCGTGCATCAGCTTGCCGCCCGCAGCCGCTTCGGGCAGCACGATAAGGCCGGTGCAGCCATCGTCCAGCCCCTTTCTGGCGCGGCCCAGCTCGGCGTGGCCAAACATCATTTCCGTGCGGCAGTTGATCACCACCACGTCTTCCAGCGTCTGGCCCGAACCGTCGGCAATGCCGCGCAGCTCTTCCAGATAGGCGGCGTCGTAATCCCCCACCACCGGCAACATCGCGGCGGCCAGTTCCTTCAGACGAGCCGCGCTCACGCCACGGCGCTCCAGCTGGCCCCGGTACAAGGCCACGCTGCGCGCCACGCGCTCCGGCACGGCGGCGCCATGCTGGCGGCCACGTTCATAAGGACTGCCCTGGACGTCGACCAGGGGAAACGGGGTAGGCATTGTCACGCTCGCAACACTCCGAATAGGGCCGGCCAAGCGGCCTGCAGGAAAACGGTCAGAATCGACGGCCAGATTTTGTACTAATATAGATAAAAGTTCAATATTAGGGTTTGCCCAGCCTGACCAGCAAAAGCGCGGTATCTCGTCCGGGTTTCACGTACCGGTCTCAAGTAACATTCTTCCTTTGCTGCCCCTTTCGCTTCCACACGCGCCATGTCCACTGCCGCCCCTGCTCGCCCCACGCCGCTGCAAGTCGACCTGGCGCGCCATATTGCTGAAGACATCGTGGCGCGGCGGCACCAGCCGGGCGACCACCTGTCTGAAGAAACCCTGGCCGCGGCCTATGAGGTATCGCGCACGCCGGTGCGCGGCGCGCTGCGGCTGCTGGCAGCCCAGGGCCTGATCACGCATCGGCCAAACAGCGGCTACACGGTGGCGGAACACGCGGCGGGTTCGGCGCCCGCCATCGAAGGCGCAGGCCCATCGCAAGATGAGCTGACCCGCCGGCTCATCGATGACCGCGCCGCGCGCGAGCTGCCCGAAACCTTTACCGAACGCGATCTGCTCCAACGCTATGACGTGCCGCGCAGCGTGCTCGCCAAAACCTTGCTGCAACTGTCGGCAGATGGGCTGATCGAAAAGCGCAAAGGCCATGGATGGCAGTTCGCGCCATCGCTGGAAAGCGCCGAGGCGCTTAGCGAGAGCTACCGATTCCGCATGACGATCGAATGCGCGGGCTTGCTGGAACCCACGTTCCGCATAGACAAGGCGGCGCTTGCGCGCATGCGCGCCGCGCACGAAGCCCTGATTCAGCGCGACGACGCCGGCATCTCGGCCACCGAGTTCTTCGGCCTGAATGCGTCGTTCCATGAATTGCTGGCGCGCTTCTCGGGCAACCGCTACATCCTGCAAGCGGTGCAGCAGCAGAACCAATTGCGCCGTCTGGAAGAACACGCGGCGTTCTATCGCGACGCGCGCTTCGTGAATTCCAGCAACGAACACCTGCAAATCATCGAAGCGCTGGAAGCCGGCGACCAGGAATGGGCGGCGCAACTGATGCGGCGTCACCTGAAGACATCTCTCCAAGCCTCCTGATTTCCCCGCGACATGCCCTGTCTGCCCCTGGCCGGGCAGGATGGCGCACGCCTGTCTGCACCGCGGGTTGGGTTGAGCGTATTGTATTTATTAATTCTTTAATACAAAATAGTCGAACCTGAACTTATCCCAAAGCAGGATCGCCATGTCTTCAACCCCCACCCTTCCCTCTCATTCCGACGCCTATTGGATGCCGTTCACCGCCAACCGGCGGGTCAAGCGCAATCCGGTACTGTTCGCCGCCGCCGAAGGCATGCACTACATCCGCCCTGACGGCCGCCGCGTGCTGGATGGCATCGCGGGCCTGTGGTGCGTGAACGCAGGCCATCGGCGCCCGGAAATCGTGGAGGCCATTTCGCGCACGGCGTATGAATTGGACTACGCGCCCTCGTTCCAGATGAGCCACCCGCTGGCCTTCGAACTGGCCGATGCGCTGTGCGAGGAAGCGCCCGCTGGCTTTTCCAACGTGTTCTTTTCCAACTCCGGATCGGAAGCGGTGGACACCGCCCTGAAGATTGCGCTGGGCTATCACCGCGCACGCGGCCAAAGCCAGCGCGTGCGGCTGATCGGGCGCGAACGCTCGTATCACGGCGTGGGGTTTGGCGGCTTGTCGGTGTCGGGTATTGCCGGGCATCGCAAGCCCTTCGGCAATCTGCTGCCCTATGTGGACCACCTGCCGCACACCTATGACCGCCAGCAGATGGCCTACACGCGCGGCCAGCCGGACTGGGGCGCCCACCTGGCCGACACGCTGGACCGCATCGTCGCCTTGCATGACGCATCAACCATTGCCGCTGTCATCGTTGAACCGGTGGCGGGCTCGACGGGCGTCATCGTGCCGCCGCGCGGCTATCTGCAACGGCTGCGCGAAATCTGCGACGCACACGGCATCTTGCTGATCTTTGATGAAGTGATCTGCGCGTTCGGCCGCATCGACGGCGCCTTCGCATCGCCGTACTTCGGCGTTACGCCCGACATCATCACCAGCGCCAAAGGCCTGACCAACGGCGCCATTCCGATGGGCGCGACCCTGGTGCGCCAGCACGTGTACGACGCCTTCATGCAAGGGCCGGAAAGCGCCATCGAGCTATCGCATGGCTATACGTATTCGGGCCATCCGGTGGCCTGCGCCGCGGGGCTGGCCACGCTGGACATCTGCCGCCGCGAAGGCTTGTTCCAACGCAGCCAGGAGTTGTCGCGCTACTGGGAAGACGCGGCGCACAGCCTGAAGGGGCTGCCGCATGTGGTCGACATCCGCAACATCGGCCTGCTGGCCGCCATTGAGCTTGCGCCGTTGGAAGGCCAGCCCGGCCAGCGCGCCTATGCCGTGCACAACGCCTGCCTGGAACGCGGTTGCCTGATCCGGTCAGCGGGCGACACCATGCTGCTGTCGCCGCCGCTGATCATCGAGCGCGCTCAGATCGACGAGCTGTTCTCCGTGCTGGCGGACGTATTGCGCGCCAGCGCCTGAAGGGCCGGTCGCCGTTCAGCGCAGGTGCTTCGCCACCGCCTGGATGACCCGCTGCACATCGTCAGCGGACACATCCAGGTGCGTGACCAGGCGCGTCGGGCCGTCATAAACGGCGCGCAGCAGGATGTCTTCGTTGGCCAGCGCGGCGGTCAACGAATCGCAGCGGGCCGGTTCGAACTGCACGAACAGCATATTCGTGTCCTGGCTCAGCACCTTGACGCCACGAATGCCGCGCAAGCCCTCAGCCAAGGCATGGGCGTTGGCGTGGTCATCAGCCAGCCGGTCTACGTTGTGCTCCAGCGCATACAGGCACGCCGCCGCCAGCACGCCCGACTGGCGCAGGCCGCCGCCCAGCATCTTGCGCCAGCGGCGCGCACGTGAAATCAGCCCCTGGCTGCCCACCAGCACCGACCCCACCGGCGCGCCCAAGCCTTTCGAAAAACAGATGGAGACCGAGTCGAACGGCTCGCACATATCAGCCAGGGGCTTGCCGCTGGCCACGGCCGCGTTGAACACGCGCGCGCCGTCCAGGTGCGTGCCCAGCCCCGCCGAACGCGCCCAGTCGGTCGCGGCCTGAATGTAGCTGGCCGGAATCAGCTTGCCGTGAAAGGTGTTCTCCAAGGCCAGCAGACGTGTGCGGGCGAAGTGCGGGTCACCTTCGGGCTTGACGGCCGCGGCCAACTTTTCCAATGGCAGCGAGCCGTCTTCCGCGTGCTCGATCGGCTGGGGCTGGATGCTGCCCAGCACCGCCGCGCCGCCGCCTTCGTACTTGTAGGTGTGCGCCAGCTGGCCCACCAGGTATTCGTCGCCCCGGTCGCAGTGCGCCATCAGCGCCGCCAGATTGCTTTGCGTGCCCGAGGGGAAGAACAGGCCCGCCGCCTTGCCGGCGCGCTCAGCCACCGCCGACTGCAAGCGGATCACGGTGGGGTCGTCGCCCATCACGTCGTCACCCAACGGGGCGGAAACCATCGCCTGCAACATGGCGGCGGATGGCCGGGTGACAGTGTCGCTACGCAGATCAATCATGGGAAGTCCTTGGGGAAATAAAAGAGGATTCAATTGCGGAATGCAGGGGCGGCGTTCCGCCGCGAAATCAGGTTGTCCGCGCGGCAGGCGCGGCGCGGCTCACGACAAAAATGCCAGCCAGGATCAGCACCATGCCGCCCAGCTCCCCCATCGAGGGGCGTTCGGACAGGACCACCCACGCCAGCAGCATGGCCACCACCGGCACGCCCAGACTCGACAGCCCGGCAATCGACGCGGGCACACGGCGCACCACCTGCAACCACAGCAGCCAGCCCGCCGCTGTCGCGATCAGCACGATATAAGTCATGCCCGCCCACAGCTGCCAGCCCCACTGCGCCGTGATCTGCGGCACCAGATAGGCCACAGGCACCATGACCAGCCCGCCAAACAACATCTGCCAGGCGGTAAACGTCATCACGTCCGGCGCGTGGCGCTCGAACATGCGCTTGGACAACACCGTGCCGATACCCCAGCACAAGCCGCTGCCCAGGCCCAAGAGTACGGGCCGGATATCGCCCAGCCCATTCCACGGTTCCACAAAGCAGACCAGTCCGATGGCGGCCAGGCCGATGCCCAGGCCGTGACGAATCGACGGGCGCTCGCCCAGCAGCCACCATGCAAACAGCACCACCCAGAACGGCATCGTGTAGGCCATCAGCGACACCTTGCCCACGCCGCCCGACACCAGTGCGGTCTGCACGAAACCCTGAAAGCCCGCGGTCTGCGTCAGGCCGATCAGCAGGGTCAGCTTCCAGGGCGGCATGCCCAGCGGACGCCGGGTGACGATGGCCATCGCGAACAGCACCAGGCTGCCCACCACGTAGCGCAACGCCACGAAGTCGAAGGGGCCGATGTAAGGCACGATCAGTTTCATCGCGATCCAACTGCCCGCCCAGACCACAATGGTGCTGAACATCAGGGCTAGCCCTGCGCGATCGAAACTGCTGCGGCTCACTTCCATGGCTCCGTCTTGTAAGGGGAAAAAGAAAAGACGCCCGAACCAGCGATTAACCGGTGCGGGCGTCTGACATTATGCTCCTGTCATAAAGAGCGTAACGGGCCACTCATGGCCAGATGCGATTACAAGGGCTTGGCCAACTGCTCCAGAATGGCGGGATTCTCCAGCGTGGACACGTCTTGCGTGACTTCCTCGCCCTTGGCCACGACACGCAGCAGGCGGCGCATGATCTTGCCCGAACGCGTCTTGGGCAGGTTGTCGCCAAAGCGGATGTCCTTGGGCTTGGCGATGGGGCCGATTTCCTTGGCCACCCAGTCGCGCAGCAGCTTGGCGATGGCTTGCGCCTCTTCGCCTTCCGGGCGGGCCTGCTTGAGCACCACGAACGCCACGACGGCTTCGCCCGTCGTGTCGTCGGGGCGGCCCACCACGGCGGCTTCGGCCACCAGCTCGTGCGCCACCAGCGCCGATTCCACTTCCATCGTGCCCAGGCGGTGGCCCGACACATTCAACACGTCGTCGATGCGGCCCATGATCCAGAAATAGCCGTCCGCGTCGCGTTGCGCACCGTCGCCGGCCAGGTAGTAACCACGCAGTTCCGACGGGAAATAGCTCTTTTTGAAGCGCTCCGGGTCGCCCCAGATGTTGCGGATCATCGCGGGCCACGGGCGCTTGATGACCAGGAACCCGCCATTGCCCTTTTCGACGTCGCCCCCGGTCTCATCGACGATGGCGGCGGCGATACCCGGCAGCGGCAGCGTGCACGAGCCCGGCTTGGTCGGCGTGGCGCCCGGCAGCGGCGTGATCATGTGGCCGCCGGTTTCGGTCTGCCACCACGTATCGACGATCGGGCAGCGTTCGCGGCCGACGTTCTTGTGATACCACATCCAGGCTTCGGGGTTGATCGGTTCGCCCACCGTGCCGATGATGCGCAGGCTGTCCAGGTCGTAATTCTTGGGATGCGCGTCGGGCGTCGCTTCGGACGCCTTGATCAGCGAACGAATGGCGGTCGGCGCGGTGTAAAAGGTGGTGACCTTGTGGCGCGCAATCATGTCCCAGAAGCGGCCGGCGTTGGGATACGTGGGCACGCCTTCGAACACCACCTGCGTCAAGCCGGCGGCCAGCGGGCCGTAGGTGATGTAGGTGTGGCCGGTAACCCAGCCCACGTCGGCCGTGCACCAGTAGACGTCGTCCTTGCGGGCGTCGAAGGTCCACTTCACCGTCAGCAGCGCCCACAGCAGATAGCCCGCCGACGAATGCTGCACGCCCTTGGGTTTGCCCGTGGAGCCGGACGTGTAAAGAATGAAGAGCGGATGCTCGGCGTTGACCGGCACGGGCTCGCAGGTGTCGGGCTGATTGGCCTCGACGTCATGCATCCAGAGGTCGCGGCCTTCGTTCCAGGCCACCTTGCCACCGGTGCGGCGGTACACGATGACCTTCTTCACGGCTTCGCAACCGCCCATGGCGATGGCGTCTTCCACGGCGGGTTTCAGCGGAATGGTCTTGCCGCCGCGCACCTGTTCGTCGGCCGTGATGACCAGCGACGCGCCCACGTCCACGATGCGCTCTTGCAGGCTCTTGGCCGAAAAGCCGCCGAACACCACCGAGTGCGTCACGCCCAAACGCGCGCAGGCCTGCATGGCCACGACGGCTTCGATCGACATCGGCATGTAGATGATGGCGCGGTCGCCCTTCTTGTAGCCCAGTGCTTTCAAGCCATTGGCGAAGCGGCACACGCGCGCCAGCAGTTCGCGGTAGCTGACCTTGTTCACCGTGCCGTCGTCGCCTTCGAAGATGATGGCGGTCTTGTCGGCGTTGCCATTGGTCAGGTGCACGTCCAGGCAGTTGGCGGAGACGTTCAGTTCGCCATCGCCGAACCAGCGGTAGAACGGCGCGTCGGATTCGTCCAGCACCTGCGTGAACGGCTTGGTCCACGTCAGGTTGTCGCGGGCCTGGCCAGCCCAGAAGCCGTCGAAATCGTTCTCGACCTGGGCGCACAGCGCGTTATAGGCGTCCATGCTGGGAATCGCCGCGCCCTGCGCCGCACGCTCGGGCGGCGGGAAGACGCGGGTTTCTACCAGTACGGACTCAATAGCATTCGACATGATCTTGTCTCCAATCGGTGATTTTGTTGTTGATGCCGCTGTTTTGCATTTTTCTTATTCACCCACCACCGTATCGCCACGCTCTTACGGGCACCTTACGCAAAATGCGGGCCAGAGCCCGCAAACCCGCCTGAACGCAGCAACCTGACGATGCGGACTTAAGGCAAACACGCCGAAACGGCGTTGACTCAAGCGGCACAAACAAGCAAACAACGCACCTGCATAGCAGTGCAAAGCAATCAGCTTGAGGCATCGCGTACGGCACGCGATGCCTCGAAGGCAGTTCATAAGGATAGCAGCCCGATCAGGCCCGCGGCAGTGGCCGCGAGTGAAGATCAAATGAAGATCAAATGAAGATGAGATGACAATCAGGCTGCGGCGCGGCGGGCCAGGCCGCGCTTCATGTCCACGCGCGACAAGAGGATGAGTCCGCCCACGAAGAACAGGCCCGTCACCAGGATGGCCAGGCGATGATCGCCGTGCGTCAGCCACGTCACCAAGCCGTAGGTCAACGGCCCGATGACGGCGGCCAGTTGCACCGCAAAGGTCCACAGCGAGAAGAACTCGGCCAGGCGTCCGGCAGGCGCCAGCGCGCCGGTCATGGCGCGGCCCGCGCTTTGGGTCGTGCCCATGCACAGCCCGGCCAAGGTGGCGGCCACCCAGAACACGGGCGCGGTCGTGGCCGCGTACGCCACCAGCACCATGACGATCCAGCCACACAGGGTGATGGCCAGCGCCGGCTTGTGGCCGATGCGGTCTTGCACATAGCCGAACGAAAACGCGCCCACCGCGGCGCCGATGTTCACGGTGAACACCAGCAGCATGATCTGCGGCGTGGTGAAGCCCATGACTTCGGATGCGTAGACCGCAGCCAGCGTGATCACCACCGCAATCCCCGCCTGATAGCAGGCGATGCACATCAGCAGCCGGCGGAATTCGGGAAAGTGCTGCCCGGTCTCGCGCCACGCATAGGCCAGGCGCTTGAGCATGTGCAGCGCTTCGGGCTTGTCGGCCTGCGGTCGCGTGCGTTCTTTCAGCATGAAGAAAGACGGCAACGAGGCCAGCGCGAACACCGTGCATGTCACAACGATGACCCAAGGCACGAAATGTTCCGCCGTCATGCCACGCGCTTCGGCCTGCGTCACCACCAGCAGCGACAGGCCAAGTGTGAGCATGCCGCCGAAATACCCAAAGCTCCAGCCCCAGCCCGACACCCGCCCCAGCGCTTGCGGCCGGGCCAGTTCGGGCAGGAACGCCGCCACCACGGATTCCCCCACGCAGTAGCAATAGTTCGAGACGACGATGGCGGCCAATGCCAGCCAGACATCGCCAGGCCCGGCCTGCGTCAACACCAGCGTGGCCGCCACGCAGCCGATGGTGCTGGTGTAAAGCAGGCGGCGCTTGCTGCCGTTTGCGTCGGCGCGCGCGCCCAGCGTGGGCATCGTCAACATGATGAGCAGATAGGACAGCGACAAGGCCGCCGTCCAGGCCAGCGTGGCCCACGGGGCTCGCCCGCCGACCACGCCAACGAAATAGGTGCTGAACACCGCCGTGAGGATGACGGTGGTGTAGCCGGAATTCGCGAAGTCGTACATGGCCCAGGCCCAGACTTCGCGTTTTTTCACGCCGGGGTTCAACGGGCTTGCGCCCGTGTCCCCGGCGTTCGGCGCGGAACCGTCAGGCGACGGCTCCGGCAGGGTCGGCTGACTCACAGGCCCAGCGCGGCGATGCCAGCTTGAGCGATCAGCACGTCTTCGGTCGACTTCACGCCCGACACGCCGACTGCGCCCACGACATGGCCGTTGACGGTAACCGGCACGCCGCCTTCCAGCATGCCTTCGATCAGCGGCGCGGACAGGAACGACACGCGGCCGTTGTTGATCATTTCTTCGTAGAGGCGCGATTCGCGGCGGCCCAGCGCGGCGGTCTTGGCCTTGGCGGGTGCAATGTGCGCCGAGATCGGGGCGGCGTCGTCCAGACGCAGCATGCCGAGCAGGTGGCCACCGTCATCAACCACCGAAATGGTCACGGCCCACTTGTTTTGCACGGCGTGTGCTTCGGCCGCGGCGAGGATCTTCTTGACGTCTTCGGCGCTCAGCACGGGTTTGGTATTCATTGCAGCGACTCCTTGATCTGTTCCAGGGCGGTTGGGTCTTCAATGGTTGTCAGGTCTCCGGGATCGCGGCCTTCGCACACGGCGACGATCGCGCGGCGCAAGACTTTGCCGGATCGGGTCTTGGGCAACGCGCCCACAAATCGGATCCGGGCGGGTCTAGCCACCGCTCCCAGCTGATCTTCCACCAGCCGCATGATATCGCCTTCCAGCTGCTTTGCCCCTTCGGCGGTCTCGGCCCCGGCAGGATTCTTCAACACCGCGAAGGCCATGGCCACCTGGCCCTTCAACGCATCGGCCACGCCCACCACCGCGCATTCCGCGATTCCGCTATGGCTGTTGACCGATTCTTCGATCTCGCGGGTGCCCAGCCGGTGGCCCGCCACGTTGATCACATCATCGGTGCGGCCGAGGATGAACCAATAGCCGTCGGCGTCCACCCGCCCCCAATCAAAGGTCGAATACACCTGGCGCCCGGGGATGGACGTGAAATAGGTCTGCACAAACCGTTCGTCGTCGCCCCAGATGGTGGACATGGCGCCCGGCGGCAAGGGCGGCACGATGGCCACGACGCCCTTTTCGTCCGGCCCCAGGTCTTCGCCGGTGGACTCGCTGACAATGCGCGCGTCGAACCCGTAGACGGGAAACGAGGGGCTGCCAAAGCGGGTGGGCACGTTTTCCACGCCAGGCTGGGCCGACAGAATAGGCCAGCCGGATTCGGTCTGCCAGTAGTTGTCGATGATGGGCTTGCCCAAGCCCTCTGAAATCCATTGTGCGGTCGGCTCATCCAGCGGCTCGCCCGCCAGGTAGACAGCGCGCAGGCTGGACACGTCGTGGCGCTTGAGCAGCGCCGGGTCCTGGCGCTTGAGCACTCGCACGGCCGTGGGCGCCGAAAACAGCGTGTTCACGCCGAACTGCTCCACCAGCTTCCACAGAATGGCCCCATCGGGGCGCACGGGCGTGCCTTCGTACAGCACGGTCGCCTGCCCCCCGATCAAGGGGCCGTACACAATATAAGAATGGCCAACCACCCAGCCGATGTCGCTGGTGCAGAAGAAAGTGTCGCCCGCACGGCCGTTGAACAGGTATTCCATGGACGACGCCAGCGCCACGGCATAACCGCCCGTGTCGCGCTGCACGCCCTTGGGCTTGCCGGTGGTGCCAGACGTATAGAGGATGTAGCTGGGCTCGGACGATTCCAGCCATTGCACCGGCACCCGCGCACCGCGATGGCGCGCGCGCAGCGTGGCGTAGTCCAGGTCACGCCCGGCCACGGGTTCAAACGGCGCCAGGCCGCGGTCAAACACGATGACGGCGGCAGGCGGCGACTTTGCCAGCCCCAGCGCCCGGTCAAGCAGGGGCTTGTACGGCACCACCTTGCCCCCGCGCGACCCGCCATCCGTGCACACCACCACCTTGGGCGCGGCGTCGTCGATGCGCTGGGCCAGGTTGACCGAGGCAAATCCGCCGAACACCACCGAGTGCACCGCGCCAATCCGGGTGCAGGCCAGCATCGTGAACACCGCTTCCGGCACCATCGGCATGTAAAGCAGCACGCGGTCGCCCCGCTCCACGCCCAGCTCCTGGAGCATGGCGGCCGCGGCGTTGACCTCTTCGTAGACGTCCTGGCGCGTGTAGATCTGTTCGCGATCCACCTCGGTGGACACCCAGATCAAGGCGGGCTTGTCCGCCTGCGTGGGCAGCCAGCGGTCCACCGCGTTGTAGCAAAGATTGGTCTTGCCGCCTACAAACCACTTGGCGAATGGCGGCTTGGAGAAATCCAGGACAGACTGAAACGGCGTCTCCCAGTGCACGCGCCCGGCCTCCTCGCGCCAGAACGCATCGCGGTCATGCAATGATCTGTAATGGAAATCCCGGGTTTTTTGCATTTGTGTCTCCTGGTATTGTTCGTACGCCTTAAGGCTGATTGATTTCTTCTCGAATCTTTTGGTCATTCTGGTAGGCGAACCTTGCACGAGGCTTGCCACAAATCAAAATGTTCCGCCAAATGTCCACGCTGCATGGAATCATTACCGATCTGTCCAAAACCGGTAGTGAAAGTTTGGTAGAATCCCCGCGAAGTTGTAGATAATTGTTGATTTTGCTGACATTTCGGCCCGATCCGCGGCTAATCCCGTGGTTTTTGCTGTCATTTGGCAAGTCATCCCCAGGCGAATGCATCGACACTCCATCATCGCGCGATTCAATTCATCCACTGGCCAGGCAAAGCGCGGGCTGCGTACGCTCGCGTTGATGGCATGTGTGGCCGGCCTGGCAGGTTGTGCTGGCACTAACCAGAAGTCAACCGCCCATACGTCCGAGATTGATCCGTACGAAATGGAGTGGGTAGCCACCGCTGATGACCCCATCGGCATGCTGGTGGTGCAAAAATTCAAGCGCGACCGTCAACGCCAAGCCCAGTCTGGCGTCAACAGCGACAACGCCATGGTCAGCGAAGCCCTGAACTACCTGGGCATCCGCTACCGCTTCGGCGGCAGTACCCCCGACACCGGTTTCGATTGCAGCGGCCTCGTCGCCTACTCGGCCGAACGTTCGCTGGGCCTGAAGCTGCCGCGCAACGCCGCCGAAATCGCCCAGCAAGGCGTGTCGGTCGCCAAGAACGAACTCAAGGCCGGCGACCTCGTCTTCTTCAACACGATGGGCCGCCGCTACTCGCACGTGGGCATCTACCTGGGCGACGACCGCTTCGTGCACTCGCCCAGCGCCGGTGGCGTCGTGCGTGTCGAAAGCATGACCATGGCCTACTGGACCAAGCGCTACAACGGCGCCCGCCGCCTGGACAACAGCCTGATGGCTTCCGCCCGCGCCGCCAACTGATTCGGTTCCTGGCATCGTCGCACACGCGATGCGCCAGGCGCTATCCCCCAAAAACAAAACGCCGTCAGACATCAGTCTGACGGCGTTTTGCTTATGCTCTTCGCGGTCCAGGGCCTATCGCCCTTTCAGCCGCAGGCCGTTTCGGCCTCCCCAGTGTTTTTGTGTTCCAGCGGCAAAACAGGCATTCAGTGAACGGTGCCAGCGCGCGGGCACAGGCCGCACTGCTGCAACGCTTGCTGCATGCTGCATACCGAACGGCGACAAGCCACGACCCGGATGCCGCCACGCTGCGCGGCGTTGCGGAAGGTTTTCATGACGTTGTGTCCCAGGAAATCGGTCAGCAAGATGACCAGTTGCGTGCCGGAAGGCAGTTGAAGCGTCTTCTTCTGATGCGAAGGATCGCGGCCACTGATGTGGTGCGTGATCGAAATATTGTGTCCTTTCAGCAGATCCGGAATATTGCCCAGTCGATCTGCGCCAACTACTACTGCACTGAGTCCTGCCGTCATGATGAACCTCACTGGTCGTTGAGCCTGGATGTAATGATAATGATTCCTATTTTTTAGTCAACTTAAATGAGATCGGTTCTTATTTAATTATATTTATGAGCTTCTCAAAAGGGATAGTGAGATTTGCTATCAGCCAGGGAACTCGCGGCTCTCCAGCCGGTCGCCCCCTATTCAGAGGCAAAAAAACGCGCGGCATCGTACGATGCCGCGCGTTTTTTTGACCATGCTGGTCAGCCGTTCACCACGGCTTACTTCGGCGCGCCCTGCACCGCCTCGGTCACGACGGCGCGAGTCAACGACGGCGCCAGCATTTCCAGGAAGGTGTAGACGTAGTCGCGCAGGAACACGCCCGACTTCACGCCTACGCGGGTGGTGTGCGTGCCGAACAAGTGGCCCACGGGCAGCCCGACCAGATTGGAGTCGCGGCGCGGGTCATAGGCCACGCCGGCAATGATGCCAATGCCCAGGCCTACGTCGACATAGGTCTTGATGACGTCGGCATCGATGGCTTCCAGCACGATGTCCGGGTGGATGCCCTGGTTGGCGAACACTTCGTCAATGGTGCTGCGGCCCGTGAAGGCGCGGTCGTAGGTCACGATGGGGAATTCGGCCAATTGCGCCAGCGACAGGCGCTTGGCGGCGCTCGAGGTCAGCTCGGCCAAAGGATGATCGGGACGCACCACCACGGTGTGCTCCCAGGCGTAGACGGGCAAGGTGGCCAAGCCGGGCGTCAAGGCCAAGGACTCGGTTGCCAGCGCCAGATCAGCCTGCTCGTGCAGCACCATTTCCGCCAACTGCGCGGGGCTGCCTTCCGCCAACGACAAGTGCACCTTGGGGAATTGCTTGCGGAAGGCGGGAATCACGCGGGGCAGCAGATAGCGCGCCTGCGTGTGCGTGCATGCAATCACCAGGCCGCCTTCGTCACGGCGGGCGAATTCGTCGCTGACTTTCTTCAGATTGTCGACTTCGCGCATGATGCGGTCGATCACCTGCGACACCGCCAGACCCGGTTTGGTCAGGCCTTTGATGCGCTTGCCATGGCGTTCGAAGATCTTGATGCCGAGCTCATCTTCGAACTCGATGATGGCCTTGGACACTCCGGGCTGCGAGGTATAGAGCATCCGGGCGGCTTCGGTCAGGTTGAAGTCGCGCCGGATGGTTTCGCGCACAAAGCGAAATTGCTGGAGGTTCATAAAATTGGCCCCTGATAGATGGGCCAATTATAAGTAATAAGGACGCCTTGTTATATAACTTATTAATATAAGCTTAGGAGCAAGGCGTCCCCCTTTCAGCGCATCGAGATCGTGGTGTTCACGGTCTTGGCATGTGCGGACCAGCGCGCCGTCACCGTCTTGGTCTGCGTCCAGAACTGAACGGCTTGCTTGCCATTGGGACCCAGGTCACCCAGCTTGGAACCGCGCGAACCCGTGAAGCTGAACCACGCCACCGGCACGGGAATCGGCACGTTGATGCCCACCTGGCCCACGTCGATGTTGTTCTGGAAGTAGCGCGCCGCGCCGCCGTCCTGGGTGAACAGCGCCACGCCGTTGCCGTTGGGGTTGCGGTTAATGAACGCCACCGCATCTTCCAGCGTTTCGACGCCAACGCAGCACAGGACCGGTCCGAAGATTTCTTCGGTGTAGATGGTCATGTCTTCGTTGACGCCGTCGAAAATCGTCGGACCGACGAAGTTGCCCTGTTCAAAGCCCGACACCTTCAGGTTGCGGCCATCCAGCAGCAGCTTGGCGCCTTCGTCCACGCCCTTTTGAATCAGGCTTTCGACACGCTTCTTGGCGTTCGGCGACACCAGCGGGCCCAGATCGGCTTCACGATCGGTGCCCGAGTTGACCTTCAGCTTCTTCGAACGCTCGACAAAGTCGGGCAGCCAGTTGCGGGCGTCGCCCACCAACACGGCCACGGACGAGGCCATGCAACGCTGGCCGGCCGCGCCGAAGGCCGCGCCCACCAGCTGGTTCAGCGCCACTTCGGGATCGGCGTCCGGCAGAATCACGCAGTGGTTCTTGGCGCCCATCATCGACTGGCAACGCTTGCCCGCCGCCGATGCGCGGTTGTAGATTTCCGTGCCGACACGGGTCGAACCGATGAACGACACCGCCTTGATGTCCGGGTGTTCGCACAGGCCGTTGGCCGTATCCGGGCCGCCATGCACCACGTTCAGCACGCCCGGGGGCAAGCCGGCTTCCAGCGCCAGCTGGGCCAGGAACAGGGACGCGGTCGGGTCCTGTTCAGACGGCTTCAGCACGAAGCTGTTGCCGCAGGCCACGGCGATGGGGAACATGAAGCACGGCAGCATCACCGGGAAGTTGAACGCGGTAATGCCCGCGCACACGCCCAGCGGCTGGATCAGGGTGTAGACGTCGATGCCGGACGCGGCGTTCTCGGCGTACTCGCCCAATTGCAGGTTGGCGATCGAGCACGCGTGCTCCACCACTTCCAGGCCACGGCCGATCTCGCCCTCGGCGTCCGGCAGCGTCTTGCCGTGTTCGCGCGTGATCATCTCGGCCAGCTTGCCGGTGTTGGCGCGCAGCAGCTCCTGGAACTTCAGCATGACGCGCATGCGCGTGCCCTGCCCGCTGTTGCGCCAGGTCTTGAAAGCTTCCTTGGCGTTGGAGACGGCCAGGTCCAGTTCTTCGCGGGTCGCGAAAGGCACCTTGGCAACGACCTCCTGGGTGGCGGGGTTGATCACGTCTCGCCATTCGGTGGTTTGGGACTGCACAAGCTTGCCGCCGATCAATAGCGGAACGCGGGGGACTTCACTCATTTGATGCTCCTCACACTGCGTCGTCGATGCGGATGAATCCGCGTTCATGAATCGTCAAACGCGCCGGCCGGACAATGGCCCGGCCAGCGCGCCAGGCTTATTTCTTCACCAGCGGGCAGCTTGAATCGGCCAGGGGCTGGAAGGCTTCGGCCGCCGGAATGGTGGCCACCAGCTTCGAATAGTCCCAGCCGCCCTTGGAGTCCGCGGGCTTCTTCACTTCGTACAGGTACATGTCGTGGATCACGCGGCCATCGGGGCGGATCGATGCGTTGCGCATGATCGGGTCCTTGATGGGCAGTTCGCGCATCTTGTCCGCCACGACCTTGCCGTCGGTGCTGCTGGCGGCGGCCGTCGCGCGCAGGTAATGCAGCACGCTGGAATACACGCCGGCCTGCGTCATCGTGGGCTTCAGGCCACGGAAGGCCTTTTCGAAGCGCGCGGACCAGGCGCGCGAGGCATCGTCGTAATCCCAATAAAAGCCGTCCACATACGACAAGCCTTGCGCGCTTTCCAGCCCCAGGGCGCGCAGGTCCGACAGGAAGATCAGCAGCGACACCAGCCGCTGCCCGCCTGCCACGATGCCGAATTCGCGCGCCTGCTTGACGGCGTTGACCGTGTCTTGCCCGCCGTTGGCCAGCGCCACGACCTGCGCCTTGGAGCTTTGCGCCTGCAACAGATAGGACGCGAAGTCAGGCGCGTTCAAGGGATGGCGCACGCTGCCGGTGACGGTGCCGCCCAGCGCCTTCACGGCTTTGACCGTATCCGCTTCCAGCGAATGGCCAAAAGCGTAATCCACCGTAATGAAGTACCAGGACTTACCACCCGCACGCACGGTGGCCTTGGCGCCGCCCGCAGATTGCGAATAGGTGTCGAACATCCAATGGAAACCGACCGGCGAGCATTCCTTGTTGGTCAGCGCCGTCGTGGCCGGGCCGGAGAACATCACGACCTTGTTCTTTTCGCGCGCAATGCCTTGCACGGCAAGCGCCACGGCCGAGTTCGTCAGGTCGGCAATCGCCGTTACGCCATCACGGTCAAACCATTCGCGCGCTTTGGCCGCGCCCACGTCCGCCTTGTTCTGATTGTCGGCGGAGACCAGTTCGATCTTCATGCCCTTGCACTCGGCGGCCAGGCAGTCATCAATGGCCAATTGCGCCGCCGCGACCGAACCCGCCCCGCCCATGCCGGCGTAGGTGCCGGACATGTCCGTCAGAATGCCGATCTTCACTGGCGGCTTGTCGGCCGCCTGCGCCTGGCTCACCAACAATGCGCCCAGACACAAGCCTGCGGCCAGCCCGCGTGCGTGCAATTTCATGGATTTGTCTCCTGAGTGTTATGCGCTGATGTGTAGCGTTACGCGCCGTCTTTGCGGCCTGCGACTCCCAGGGCAATGCCCCGAGGCCTGCCGGCCCAGTGTAGATGTGTGAAAATCAACAAGCAACACTAGAAATGCACATTCCTTGTGCATTCATGCACAAGCAGTATTGGGCTCGGCGCCGCGCGCCATAAGGATGAAATCGTGTTGGATTGGGACAGCCTGCGGTACTTTCTGGAAGTGGCCCGCACCCAGCGGGTGAGCGCCGCCGCACGCAAATTGGGGGTGGAGCACACCACCGTGTCGCGCCGCATCCGGGCGCTGGAAACCGAGCTCGACACCCTGCTGTTCGAGAAATCACGCAGCGCGGGTTTTGTGCTGACGGATGACGGCCAGCGCTTGTTCGTCCACGCCGAGCAGATGGAAAGCACGGTGCATACCGCGCGCGAAAACCTGTCGGGCATCGGCCAGGCCTTGTCGGGCCATTTGCGCATTGGCGCCACCGAAGGCTTCGGCAGCTATGTGCTCACACCGCTTGCGGCCGACTTCCAGCGCCGCTACCCCCACATCACGCTGGACATCCTGCCGGTGCCGCGTTTTGTCAGCCTGTCAAAGCGTGAAGCGGATCTGGCCATCACCATCGAACGCCCGCAGCGCGGACCGTATGTGTGCAGCAAGCTGTGCGATTACACCCTGCGCCTGTACGGCACGCCCGGCTACCTGGCGCGCCACAAACCGATCGCAACCCGTGCGGATCTGGCCGAACACACGTTTATCGGCTATGTCGACGAATTGCTGTTCAGCGAGCGCCTGCGCTATCTGGAAGATCTGCTGCCGGCCAGCAAGGTGGTGCTGCGTAGCACCAGCGTGGTGGCGCAGTATCACGCCGCGCTGCAAGGGCAGTCGCTGGCCATCCTGCCGTGTTTCATCGCCGCGCAAGACCCGCGGCTGAAACCCGTGCTGGAAAATGAAGTGGAGATCACGCGATCGTTTTGGATGTACTGCCACGAAGACCTGCGCAAACTCAAGCGCGTGACGGTCTTGTGGGAGTTCATCCGCAAGTCGGTGCTGAAGAACGCCGACCTGCTGGCCGGCAAGCGCGGCACGATGAAATACCTGCCTTGAAAATACCTGCCTTGAAGCGCGAGGGCCGCAGCCCTCGCAATGCCCCGTCGCTTTGCCTGACGTCGCGGCCTTAGGTTGCGGCCTTAGGTTGCTGCCGGGCTGTTGGCGCCGTTCTTGGGCGCTTTCACCCGCAAGCGCCGCATCAGCAGGAACACGGTCAGCAGCGCCACCACGCCGTGGATGGCCCATACGCCCACGCCGAAACTGAGCTTGCCGTTGGAAATCCAGGCGCGCGACAGGTTGATCAGGTTCATATAGAGCAAGCCGACCAGACCCGCGATCAGCAAATCGCCCGACCGGCCCAGGCGCGGGTTCACCGCTCCCAGCGGAATGGCCAGCAGCGCCAGATTCAGCGCGGCCAACGGCAATGAAATGCGCCACATCACTTGCGACCAGCTGCTGTCCGTGTTGTCCGCAACCAGCTGCATCGTGGTGCGCGCCTTGGACGAACGCTCGGCCGCGGCCCGCGCTTCGCCGATGGGGTCGCCCCCGGCCTTGCTTTCCAGGCGCAGCCCGTATTTGTCGAAGTGCACCAGCCGGATTTCCGGCGTGCCGGGCTTCAGGTCATAGCGGTGGCCCTCGCCCAGCACCAGGAAACGGTCGCCATTGGGCAAGGTTTCGCTGTGGGCGCTGCTTGCGGTCAACACGCTCAACCATTCAGGGCCGGTTTCGCGCGCGAACACGTTACCCAGTTCATCAGAGGGCGTGATGGGGTCTTCGGAGAAGAACACGCGGTTGCCGCCGGACGATTCCGCGAACTGCCCGGCCGTGACCTTGGACAAGTCGGAACGTTGTTCGAAGCGCTCGTGGTATTCGCCGATCTGGCGGTACGCCCAGGGCGCGGCGACCAGCGTCAGGCCCGCCACCGCCAAGGCCACGGGAATGGCCACGCGCAGCACGGGCTTTAGCCAATCCGCCAGCGACAGGCCGCTGGCGAACCACACCACCATTTCGGATTCACGGTAATTGCGCGTGACGGTCGTCAGCACCGCGATGAAGATCGAGACGGCCAGGATGGTTGGCAAGGCAGTGATGGTCGACAACGCGGCCAGCACGAGAACGACGTCGGCTCCGATGTTGCCGCCCGCGGCTTCACCGAGCAGGCGCACAAGGAGCACGCTGAGCCACACGATGAGCAACGTGGAAAAGACAACGCCAGCGTGACTGGTGATCTCGCTGACGACAGAGCGTTTAAATAGAGACATGGGAGAATATGCGGGATAATCGACCGCATCATACACAGACGCACACGGGAAACCCTCATGGAATTTAGCACACAGACCACTGCTTCCCTGCACCAAGTTAAAACCGCCGCCCTGGCTGTCGGGGTGTTCGCGGATGGCGTGTTGAGCCCCGCCGCCGACATCATCGACCGTGCATCCAACGGCGCCGTGCGCGCCGTGGCCAAGGCCGAGTTCCGCGGACGCGCCGGCTCCACCCTGACGTTGCGCGCATTGCCCGGCGTCACCGCGCAGCGCGTGGTGCTGGTTGGCCTGGGCAAGCAAGATGAATACTCAGCCCGCGCGCACGCGTCGGCCGAGCAGGCATTTGCCTCGGTCTGCGTTGCCGCCCAACTGACCGAAGGCGTGTCCACGCTGGTCGCCAACGCGATCGCGGACGTGCCCGTCATTGCTCGCGCCCGCAGCGCCGCCATTGCGGCCGGCAACGCCACCTATCACTACGACGCCAGCTTCGGCAAACCCGACCGCGACGCCCGCCCCAAGCTGAAGAAGATCGTTCAGATTGTGGAGCGCGCCGAGTCCGCCCAAGCCCAGAAGGGCTTGCGTGAAGGCAACGCCATCGCCAACGGCATGGAGCTGACCCGCACCCTGGGCAACCTGCCCGGCAACATCTGCACCCCGACCTACCTGGGCGACACGGCCAAGCGCCTGGCCCGCGAATTCAAGTCGGTGAAGGTGGAAGTGCTGGACAAGAAGCAGGTCGAAGCGCTGGGCATGGGCTCGTTCCTGTCCGTCGCACGCGGCTCGGCCGAACCGTTGCGCTTCATCGTGTTGCGCCACGCGGGCGCCAAGGCGGCTGCCAAGAAAGCCGCCAAGTCGGCGCAAGGCCCGATCGTGCTGGTAGGCAAGGGCATCACATTCGACGCCGGCGGCATCTCGCTCAAACCCGCCGCCACCATGGACGAAATGAAGTACGACATGTGCGGCGCCGCCAGCGTGCTGGGTTCGTTCCGCGCTCTGGCCGAGCTGGAGCTCCCGCTGGACGTCGTCGGCATCATCCCCGCTTGCGAAAACCTGCCGAGCGGCACGGCCAACAAGCCGGGTGACGTCGTCACCAGCATGGCCGGCCTGACCATCGAAATCCTGAACACCGACGCCGAAGGCCGCCTGGTCCTGTGCGACGCCCTGACCTACGCCGAACGCTTCAAGCCGGCCGCCGTCATCGACATCGCCACGCTGACCGGCGCGTGCGTCGTGGCGCTGGGCAACGTCAATACCGGCCTCTTCTCCAAGGACGACGCCCTGGCCGAGGCCCTGGCCTCTGCCGGCCGCCAGTCGCTGGACACCGCCTGGCGCATGCCGATGGACGACGCCTATCAAGAACAACTGAAGTCCAACTTCGCCGACCTGGCCAACATCGGCGGCCCACCGGCCGGCGCTGTGACCGCCGCGTGCTTCCTGTCGCGCTTCACCAAGGCCTATCCGTGGGCCCACCTGGACATCGCCGGCACCGCGTGGCGCGGCGGCAAGGACAAGGGCGCCACCGGCCGCCCCGTGCCCCTGCTGATGCAATACCTGCTGGACCAGGTTTGAAGCCCTTGCAACGGAACCGGGCATGACGCGGATCGACTTCGCCTTCGGCGCGCCCGACCGCTTGCGCACCGCCTGCCAGGTGGTGCGCAAGCGCTTCCTGGCTGGGCAGCGGCTGGTGGTGTACTGTAAAGACGGCTCACGCTTGGCCGCGTTCGACCGCATGCTGTGGGCGTTCGACGACACGGCTTTCGTGCCGCACGTGCTGGCCAATGACCCGCTGGCGGCCGAAACACCGGTGGTGCTGACGGCGGGCGACCCGCAACAAGCGGCGCTGGCCGCCCGGCCCGCAGACAGTGGCGACACGTCCCCACTCTGGCTGCTGAATCTGGACAACGACTGCCCGCCTGGCTTCGACACCTTCGAGCGTCTGCTTGAAATCGTGTCGGATGACCCGGACGACAAGCAGGCGGCCCGCCAGCGCTGGCGCATCTACCAGAACGCTGGCCACACGCCGCAAAGCCACGATCTCAGCCGCCAGCCCCCTGGCGCCTGATTGCCCTATCCGACCCGGCGGGCCATCGTCCCGCCCGCCTCGCCATTTGAACTTCGGGAGTTCCCATGCCCTCTCGCCCCACTGATCCCGGCATCCCTACGTTGACCCAACGGGCCGAGCCGACGTTGCACGCGCCTCTGGGTCCGGCGGAACCCGATGCCCCCTTGCTGACGGATCTGGCCGATGACGCGGATGCTGACGACGCCTTTCCGCTGCTGACGGATATCGCCGATGGGCAAGGCCATGATTGGGATGTGGACGAAGCGCCGGCTGCCTATGCCGCCGCGCTGCAAACGCCCGCCCCCGCCCTGCCTGACGCGTCGGTGCTATCTGCCCGCCTGCAAGCCGAAGTGGAACAGCTGATGCGCCGCGCGCTGGCCGACGCTATCGATCAGATACAAATGCGCATGGATGCTGAATTACCGGGTATCGTGGCCCGTGTGCTTAGCGAGGTAAAACCGGGCTAGCGCGGAGCGCGAAATGCGCGTCCGGCAACCGGTCTAAATCTTCCAAAAACTGGATTCTTCAGGGAACTGTAAGGTATCCTTCGCATCTAAGCCTTCTAGGCAATCACCATTTTTGCCGTACACAGGAGTTCTCCATGAACGAATATCGTCCGTCCCCTTTTAACCGTTCCGGCTCGGTCGCCGGCGCGCCGGGCGAGGTCGCTCGCAACCAGGTCCTGCGCAACACCTACTGGCTCTTGGCGCTTTCGCTGATCCCCACGGTGCTGGGCGCCGCGGTCGGCCTCTACACCGGCATCAACCGTGTCATGGGCGCAAGCCCGGGTCTGTCCGCCATCGTGTTCCTGGTCGGCGCATTCGGCATGATGTTCGCCATCGAGAAAAACAAGAACAACTCGATGGGCGTTGTCCTGCTGCTGGCCTTCACGTTCTTCATGGGCATCATGCTGTCGCGCTTGCTCGGCTTCGTGATGGGCTTTAGCAACGGCTCGCAGCTGGTCATGACGGCCTTCGGCGGCACGGCAATCGTGTTCGGCACGATGGCCACGCTGGCCACCACCATCAAGCGCGACTTGTCGGGAATGCAGAAATTCCTGTTCATTGGCGCCGTCGTGATTCTGGTCGCAGCCCTGGCCAACATCTTCCTGCAACTGCCGGCCCTGATGCTGACCATCTCGGTGATGGCCATCGTCATCTTCTCGGCCTTCATGCTGGTTGACCTGCAACGCGTCGTGAACGGTGGCGAAACCAACTACGTGTCCGCCACGCTGGCCATTTACCTGGACGTCTATAACGTCTTCTCGAACCTGCTGATGCTGCTGGGCATCTTCGGCGGCAACCGCGAGTAATCGCCGGGCGCAAGACTCAGCAAAAGGCCTACATTCGCATGTAGGCCTTTTTTTATTTCGGCTTTTCACCAGGAGCGCTTTCCATGCCCGACCGCCGCCGATTCCTTCAGACCGCTACCTGCGCCGCGCTGCTGGGACCCGCCGGCGCCGCGCGTGCGCTCAGCGTCAAACAGGCCATGCTCAGCCGGGCCATTCCCGCGTCCGGCGAGCAAATCCCCGTCATCGGGCTAGGCACGGCCGACACCTTCAACGCACCGCCCGACGACGCCGCCGCAATGGCGCCGCTGGCTCAGGTGCTGGACACCTTCATGAAAGAAGGCGGCTTCCTGATCGACACCGCCCCCAGCTACGGCCAGGCCGAAGCCGTCGTCGGCGCCTTACTGGCGCGCAACGGCGGCCTGCGCCAACAAGTGTTTCTGGCCACGAAGATCGGCACGACGGGGCGCGAGTCCGCCATGGAGCAGGTGCGCCAATCCCAGAAACGGTTGCGCAGCGACAAGCTTGACCTCATCCAGGTCCACAACCTGATCGACACCCGCAACCAGCTGGCGCTGCTGCGAGAGCTCAAGCAGCAAGGCGTCACCCGCTACGTCGGCATCACGCACTACACCGACTACGCGCATGACGAACTGACCCAACTGGTTGAAAGCGAGAAGCCAGACTTCCTTCAGATCAATCTGTCCGTGGGTGCGCGCAGCGCCGAAAAGCGCCTGCTGCCCGCTTGCCAGGCCAACGGCGTGGCGGTGCTGATCAACCGGCCATTCCAGGACGGCGCGCTATTTCGCCAGGTAAAGGGCCGCGCCCTGCCTGCCCTGGCCGCGGAAATCGGCTGCACCTCGTGGGCGCAGCTATTCCTGAAATTCATCATCGGACACCCCGCCGTCACCGCCGTCATCCCCGCCACGTCCAAGCCGTCCAACATGGCCGACAACGTGCTCGCCGGGTTTGGCCGGCAGCCCGACGCCGCCATGCGCGAACGCATCGCCGCCCTGCTGGCTTAAGCGATGGCTGACGCCCTCCACTCCCTGCGCCAACGCGCGGCGCGGGCATTGGGCATCCGAGAAGACGAACTCGCGCCCGCCGCGTGCGGCTTTGCGTTCTTCTTCTTTCTGTTCTGCGGCTATTTCATGCTGCGCCCCATCCGCGAGACGATGGGCATCCAAGCCGGCGTGAATCAATTGCAATGGCTGTTCACGGCAACCTTCGTGGCGACGCTGGCGGTGGTGCCGTTGTTTGGCTGGCTGTCCGCCCGGGTGCCGCGCGCCACGCTGTTGACCTGGGTCTACAGCCTGTTCGCGCTGACCATGGCGGGGTTTGCGGCCTTGCTCCATCTCCGGCCCGACAGTGTCTGGGCCGCGCGTGCGTTCTACGTGTGGCTGTCGGAGTTCAACCTGTTCGTGGTCTCTATCGCGTGGAGCCTGATGGCCGACGTGTTCCGAATGGAATCGGCCAAGCGCCTGTTTGCGCTGATCGCGGCGGGAGCGAGCGCGGGTGGACTGTGCGGGCCATTACTCGGCGCGCTGTTGGCGGGCGCGCTAGGCCCGGCTGGCCTGCTGCTGTTATCGGCACTATTGCTGACGGCCACGTTGCCCCTGAAGCAGTGGCTGCTGCGCTGGCGCACCGAAACGCGCATGGAGGTCGCCCCAGAGGACATGCAGCAACCCATCCAGGGCGCCATCCTGGCTGGCATTTCCCGCATCTTCCAATCGCGCTTCCTGCTGGGCATTTCGCTGTTGGTGATTTTGCTGGCCACGCTGAATACCTTTCTGTACATGGAGCAGGCGCGGCTCGTTGCTGACGCGTTTCCCACCACCGCCGAGCGCCTGCGCGTGTTCAGCGCGCTGGACTTCACCGTGCAAACCCTGGCGCTGCTGTCCCAGCTCTTTCTGTCTGGCCGGATTGCCGCGCGCCTGGGGCTGCGCTTTCTATTGACGGCGGTGCCGCTCGCCGTAGGCGTGTCATTTCTGGCGCTGGCCGCCTTTCCTGTCTTTGGCGTCCTGGCTGCCGCGATGATCCTGCGCCGCGCGGGGGAATACGCCCTGATCCGTCCGGGGCGCGAGATGCTGTTCACCGCGGTGCCGGCGGAAGATAAATACAAAACCAAGAGCGTGATCGACACCGTGGTGTACCGGGGCGGGGATGCGGCCAGTGGATGGGTCAAAGCCGGCGTGGACATGCTGGGCTATGGCGCCGCGCTGATCGCGCTGCTGGGCGCAGCGGTTGCCCTGGCCGCCGCAGCGGTGGGTTACGGCTTGGGGGCCAAGGCCGACGCAAAAAAGAAATAAAACCGTTAGATTTTTCTGACTATCCATCTGACCCAAGCAAACGACATACCCGGGCGACGACCGCACAATGGCGCAGCTCTCAACGCCTCGGGAATCGTCATGAAACGCACTGCCTGTCTTGCCGCTGTGTTGCTTTGCCTTGCCGGAACGGCCGCGCAAGCCGACTATCCGATCCGCGCGATCACGCTGATCGTGCCCGCCGCCGCAGGCGGTAATGCGGACATCACCGCCCGGCTGATCGGCCAGGAAATGAGCCGGCAGCTGGGTCAGCCCGTCGTTGTGGAAAATCGCGTGGGCGCGGGCGGCCGCATCGGCACGCAGGCCGTCGTGCGAGCCGCCGCCGATGGCTACACCATCGGCTACGCCCACGTTGGCACGCTGGTGCTGCATCGCTTCTTGTTCAAGCAGCAGCTCTATGACCTGGACCGCGATATCACGCCGATCGGCCTGGTGGCAGAAACGCCGAACGTCATTGTCGTGAACGCCGCGTCGCCGTACCGCGACTTGAAAAGCTTCATCGAAGCCAGCCGCGCCCAGCCCGACCGCCTGACCATGACGTCGGCTGATCCGGGCACGACCAGCGAGGTCGGCGTGAAGCTTTTCATCGCACAAACCGGCGCGGCCGTGCGCCAGATTCCCTACAAGGCGACAGCGGCGCAACTGTCCGACCTGCTTGGCGGACACGTCGATTCCATGATGGAAAACCTGCCGCCCCTGATCGGCAATCTGAAGGACGGCCGGCTGCGTGCGCTGGCGGTAACGACCAAGTCGCGCGCCGCGTCCAACCCGGATGTGCCGACGGTGGCCGAACAGGGCTATCCCAACTACGAGCAATCAGCCTGGAGCGCACTGATTGCGCCGGCCGGCACGCCGCCCGCCGTCGTCGCCAAATTGAATGCCGCCATGAACCAGGCGTTGCGATCAGAGAGCGTGGAAAAAGAACTGCGCAGCCGTTCGCAAGAGCCCCTGGGCGGCACCCCGCAGGACGTACAAACCCAGATTCGCAAGGAGCTGCCCAAATGGGAAAGCATCATCAAGGCCGCTACGCTGGATTGAGCCAGCCGCATGCGCCTGCCGGAGGCGCCGCATGGTCCGCGTAAGCCGCGAGGATTTTTCCGTAGCCGCCGCCACCAACGAGTCGGCCTACCGCCGCGTCACCATCCCCATGCTGCGCGTTGAGGCGGGCCCCGGCCCGGCGGTTGCCTTGATTGCCGGCGTGCATGGCGATGAATGGGAAGGCCAGGCGGCCATCCTGGACTTGTGGCACCACCTGCCCGCGGTTCTGCAACGCGGCACGGTCTATCTGCTGCCCGCCGTCAATGCCGAAGCCTCGCTGGCTGGCACCCGGCTATCCCCTAATGACGGCGGCAATTTGAACCGCGCCTTCCTGGGCGCGCCCGCGCGCGGCTATACCGAAAGCGTGGCGGCCGCGTTGGAAGCGAAGCTGTTGCCGCACATCCAGGCCATGGTGGACGTGCATAGCGGCGGTGCGTCGTTGCGCTATCTGCCGTCGTCCGTCATCACGCGATACGGCAATGACGCCTTCGACGAACGCCTGCCCGCCCTGGCGCGCGCCTTCGGCTTGCCGCAGTGCATGTTCTTTCGCGGCAATGAAACCGGTTCCATGCCCGCCGCCGCCAGCCGCCACGGCGTGTTGCGCCTGAGCGCGGAAATAGGCGGCGGCCGGGAAACCCGCAGCAGCCTTGCCGACGCTTGCCGCGATGGCCTGCTGGGCTGCCTGAGCGAACTGGGCCTGTTGCCGAACGCCCCGCGCCCGACGTATCCCGCCGTGCAGATTTACGACCTGGACGTGCCTGCCGCCACGCTGCGCGCGAGCGACGCCGGGGTCTTCGTGCCTAGCGTCGAGCTGGGGCAGATCATCACGGCGGGCCAACGCATTGGCCGTTTGATTGAGCCAGCCCGGCCCGATAAGCCCATGCAAAGCTTGCTTAGCCCGCAGACGGGCACGGTGGTCTGCCTGCGCGCCATCGCTCGAAGCGACCCGGGCGATTGCCTGATTCAAGTCGCGCCTGCCCGTCCCCTGGACTCCCTTGCTTCACAATACTGACCCATGCAGATGAACCCTAGATTGTCCGGCCTGCGTTGTATCCGTTGCGCCAGCCTGTGGCCCCCCGGTGACTATCCCGAAGGCTGCCCCACTTGTCTGGCGGCAGGCCACGCCGCCACCTTGGAATGCCGCTACACGTCCACGGACGCGGACGACGCAATGCCCCTGCCGGTGCTGGCGCCGGTGACGCTGGGCGAAGGCGCCACGCCGTGCCTGAACGCCGCGGACCTTGCACAAGCCGAAGGCCTTGGCCAGCTTTGGCTCAAGTGCGAAGGCGCCAACCCCACCGGCAGCCACAAGGACCGGATGGCCGCGCAGTTGGTGTCGCGTGCGGCCTTGATCGGCGCGGCCCGCGTGGCGGCCGCGTCCAGCGGAAACGCTGGTGTTTCGATTGCCGCGTATTGCGCCGCCGCCGGTTTGCACGCCGATATCGCCATCACCCGCAACTGCCCGCCCCTGCAACGGGAGGCCATGGAACGCTTCGGCGCCACGCTCAGCGCCTTTGACGACAGCCTGGCGCGCTGGCCCTATGTGGAAGACCTGTGCCGCAACCAGGGGGCGTTTGCCGGCACCAACTATTTGAATCCGCCGGTCGGCACGCATCCCTATGGCGTCGAAGGCTACAAGCCCATCGCCCAGGAAATCTTCGATCAATGCGGCGTACCGACGGACATCATCGTTCCCACGGCGCGCGGCGATCTGCTCTGGGGAATCTTTCTGGGGTGGCAGCACTTGTACGAAACGGGGCGCATCGCGCGCCTGCCCCGCCTGCACGCCGTCGAGCCGTACGCTCGCTTGTCGCAGGCCCTTGCTACGGGCGATGCGCGCGGCCTGTGGGACGGTGCGACCGAGCAGTATTCGATTGCAGGCGGCACCTGCACGCTGCAATCGCTGGCCGCGTTGGAACGGTCGGGGGGAACGCCGGTAGACGTGTCTGACGCAGCAGCCACCCAGGCGCAACAGCGTCTGGCGCGCAGAGGGATCAGCGCCGAGCTGTCTTCCGCCGCCGCGCTGGCGGCCGTGGCCCAGTTGCGCCGTGTGGGCATGCTGGATGCCGAGTCTTCAGTCGTATTGATGGTGACGTCCGACGGGCGTCGCGGCTGATCCCGTATGCGCCGCCGGTTCCTGCACACGGGCAGGAATCGGCGCTAGACGCCGAAGCGATCCACCAGCGGGGCCAGCACGCCGCGCAGGCATGTGGCCCAGAATTTTCCCGCCTCGGACAAGGGCCGGCTGCCATGCAGAATCATGTGGCATTCAAAATGCACCAAGGCCGTCAGCGGGCGGTAGCACAGCCCTGCCGCCTCCATGCCGACCGCCGTCGCCGGGTTGGCGATGCCCACGCCGTGCCCGGCCAGCGCCAGTTGGCAGACGGTGCTGGAATACGGAGTCTCGATCGCCACGTGCAGGCTCTGGCCGGCTTGGCGCAACAGCGCATCCAATCGTTTGCGCGAGCCATCCTCGGCGTTCAACGCAATCACGTCTTCTTCGGCAAGGTGGGCAAAATCGACACGCTCCACGCGCGATAACGCGTGCCCCGCCGGAAAGACGGCCACAGCGCGCAAGCTGGCCAGCCGGTGTCCCCGCAACCCTTCCAGCTCGGACTCATCGGCCACCATGGCCAGGTCCAGCTCGCCCGACACCACCATGTCGCGCAAGGTATTGGAGTCGCGAATTTGCAGGTATAGCGGCGTGTCGGGATAGCGCTCCCGGAAACGCGAGATGGCGTCGCTGACGATGGCCCCGCCATAGGCGTGAATGCAGCCGATGCGCAACCGCGGCTGGGCCGCGCCACGGATCGCGCGGATTTTGCGGCCCAGGGTTTCCAGGCCCACATTCAGGCGGCGGATTTCCTCGTACAGCAGCGTGGCTTCGGGGGTGCGCTGCATGCGCTGGCGCACGCGCTCAAACAGGCGCAATTCAATACTGGCTTCCAGCGCCGCCAACGTGGCGCTGACCGTCGCGGGCGACACGTCCAGCCGGCGCGCGGCCGCCGTCACGCTTTCCGTTTCATAGACGGTGCGAAACGTCTCGACCTGTTTTAGCGTGAAGGTCATAAGCGGGGCGCGGCGCGCTCAGATGCGTTGCAGATCCATCAGCACGCGCCGCGTAGACAGCGGACGGCCGGCGAGAATCTCGGACAATCGCTCACGCAGATCGCGCCGCAATGCGGGCTCGATCGTCGTGTCTTCGAAATCAGGCGCGGCTTCATCCACGCCATAGCCGGTTTCGCGCAGCAGCGTCCATTCAAAGCGGCGCAATGCGCCAGCGGCGCGGGTGCCGTTGGACAACTGCTGCAAGGCCATGTCGTAGGCATCGAACAGCAAGGGGTGGGCATCTTCGCGTGGCAGCAAACGCAGCAGCAGCTCGTTCATGTACCAGGCGGACATCAGGGCAGTACCCGTCAGCGGACGGATGCCGGCGATCTCGGCGCGCGTCAGCGTCTTGACCTCGCCATTGCCGGTCCAGGACAGCAGCAAGGGCTGAAAGGCCGACAAGACGGGGCGCAGCACGGAGTACGGGCGCTTGGCGCCCTTGGCGACCATGGCTACACAGCCATGATCGCGGGAGAACGTTTGAACAATAAGGGAAGTTTCACGCCACGCAGTGGCGTGCAACATAAAGCCCGGGCGGTCCTGGACGCGAGGCGCCCGTCTACTCATAGCCCAGATCGCGGAGCGCACCCTCGCGGTCGGACCAGCCCTTGCGCACCTTGATATAGACCTCCAGGTGCACGGGCTTGTCCAGCAGCTTGGCGATGTCTTGCCGCGCCTCCGTGGCGATACGCTTCATGTGCATGCCGCCCGCGCCCAGCAAAATGGGCTTGTGGCTGTCGCGCTCGACCACCACGCAAGCGTTGATGCTGGCGCCCTTGGCGGTTTCTTCCCATTGCTCGATAACGACGGTGCAGCCATACGGCAGTTCGTCGCCCACCAGGCGGAAGATCTTCTCGCGCACCAGTTCGGCGGCGATGAAGCGCATGGGGCGGTCAGTCAGGGTGTCTTCTTCGAACATCGCCTCGCCTTCCGGCAGGCGGGCGGCGATTTCTTCCAGCAGCTGATCCAGCTGCTGGTTCTTCGTGGCGCTGACGGGCACCACGGCGCCGAACGGATGCAGCGCCATGATCTTGGACACGAAGGCGAAAAGATCATCGCGGTTCTTCATCTGGTCGATCTTCGAGACCACCAGAATCGTGCGCTCGGGGTTGGGCAGCAGCGGCAAAAGCTTCGCGTCGCCTTCCGACCACTTGCCGGCTTCAACCACATGCACCACCACGTCAACGTCGGCCAAGGCCTGCGTCACCACGCGGTTCATCATGCGGTTCATGGCGCCGCCATGGCGCGTCTGGAAGCCCGGGGTGTCAACGAAAACGAACTGCTCGTGCTCGCGCGTCAGCACGCCATGAATGCGGTGGCGCGTCGTCTGCGCCTTGCGCGACACGATGGAAATCTTGGAACCGATCAGGGCGTTCGTCAGCGTGGACTTGCCCACATTGGGACGGCCAACGATGGCAACAAAGCCGGTACGAAAAGGGGTATCGCTCATTTAGTCTCTTGAGCCACTGCCACAGGCAGCGACAATTGCGCGGTTTTGCGCGCCTTGCCCGACTTGCGGGCAGCCTTGGTGGCCGGGCTGATGGCCAGCGCGGCCTCCAAAGCCAGCTTGGCCGCCGATTGCTCGGCGGCACGGCGGCTGGCGCCGGGCGCCGTAACCTTGATCTCGAGCGCCGGAATGGCGCACTCGACTTCGAACTGCTGGCTGTGAGCCGCGCCATGCGTGGCCACCACCGTGTACAACGGCAGCGCCAGCTTGCGGCCTTGCAAGAATTCTTGCAGCAAGGTCTTGGCGTCCTTGCCCAGCGTTTTGGGGTCGACCGAGGCCAGTACCGGCTGGTACTGGCGCACGATCACGCGACGCGCGGCATCAAAGCCCGCATCCAGGAAGACGGCGCCAAACAGCGCTTCAACGGTATCGGCCAGAATCGATGGGCGGCGGAACCCGCCGCTTTTCAATTCGCCTTCGCCCAGGCGCAAATACTGCGACAGCTCCAGGCGTTGGGCGATGTCGGCCAGCGAGGCCTGCTTGACCAGATTGGCCCGCAGCCGCGACAAGTCGCCTTCGTCGATTTTGGAATAGCGTTCAAACAGCATGGCGGCCACAACGAAGTTCAGCACGGAATCCCCAAGGAATTCCAAACGCTCGTTATGACGCGCACCATGACTGCGATGCGTCAGTGCCTGTTCAAGCAAGGCTGGATCACCGAAGTGGTGATCCAGGCGGTTTTCTAGCGTGGCTAGCGACATAATCAGTTGAACCGGCCAATGCGGCTGAGATCGCTGAAATTCATCCAGATGAAGAAAGCGCGTCCGACGATATTGGATTCTGGAACGAAGCCCCAGTATCGGCTGTCTGCGCTGTTATCCCGATTATCGCCCATGGCGAAATAACTGCCTTCGGGTACTTTGCAGCGTACCCCATTGCGGCTGTATTGGCAGTTCTCACGGTGAGGAAATTGCCACATCGGCGAATAATCCTGCGGCTTGCCTTCATCTAGCAGGATTTTGTGCTCAACGTCGCCCAACTTCTCTTTATATTGTGCGATATACGACACACGATCCGGCTCAAAGTAGTCGCCGTCGCGCACATGCGGCACCAATTCGCCGTTTACGTACAGTTTTTTGTCCAGATAAGCGATCTCGTCGCCCGGCAGGCCGACCACGCGCTTGATGTAATCCACGTCCGGATCAACCGGGTAGCGAAACACAAACACGTCGCCGCGTTGGGGCTTGCCGATGTCGACGACCTTCTTGTCGATGACGGGCAGGCGCAAGCCATAGCTGAACTTGTTCACCAGGATCAGATCGCCAGACTGCAAGGTCGGCAGCATCGAGCCCGACGGAATCCGGAACGGCTCCACCACGAACGAACGCAGCATGAACACGAACAGAATGACGGGAAAGAAGCTGACGGCGTATTCGATCCACCACGGCACGCGGCGGGCGGCGTCACCGGCTTCGCGGCGCAGCCGCTCGGCTTCGTGCGCGTCACCGATCAGGGCCGCGTCGTACTGCGCCATTGCCGCTTGCGCCCGTGCTTCACGGCCACGCCGTAGCACTGCCAGATCAAGCACCCAGATAATGCCGGTCAAGACCAGCAGAACAAACAGGATCAGGGCAAAGTTCCAACTCATCAGCTAACCGCCTTCTTTTGGTTCTACTTGTCTTCCACTTGCAGGATGGCCAGGAACGCCTCCTGCGGGATCTCAACGCTACCCACCTGTTTCATGCGCTTCTTGCCGGCCTTCTGCTTTTCAAGCAGCTTCTTCTTGCGCGAGATGTCGCCGCCATAGCACTTGGCCAACACGTTCTTGCGCAGCGCCTTCACGTTTTCACGCGCAATGATTTCGGCGCCGATGGCCGCCTGGATCACCACGTCAAACATCTGGCGCGGGATCAGGCCACGCATGCGGGTCACGACATCACGGGCGCGATGGCGCGCATTGCTGCGGTGGACAATCACGGCCAGCGCATCAACGCGGTCGTTGTTGATCAGCAAGTCCACGCGCACCACGTCAGCCGAGCGGTATTCAAGGAACTCGTAGTCCATCGACGCATAGCCGCGCGACACCGACTTCAGCTTGTCGAAGAAGTCCAGCACGATTTCCGCCAGCGGGATTTCGTACACCAGGTGAACCTGGCGGCCGTGATAGCTCATGTTGACCTGCGAGCCGCGCTTGTTATTGCACAGCGTCATCACGGGGCCAACATAGTCTTGCGGCATGAACAGCGTGACCTTCACGATGGGCTCGCGAATGTCCTGAATCTTGCCCACTTCCGGCATGCGCGACGGGCTTTCCACCGTGATGACGGAGCCATCGCGCTGCTCGACTTCATACACCACCGACGGCGCGGTGGTGATGATGTCCATATCGAATTCGCGCTCCAGGCGCTCTTGCACGATTTCCATGTGCAACAGGCCCAGGAAGCCGCAACGGAAACCGAAGCCCAGCGCTTGCGAGACTTCCGGTTCGAACATGAGTGCGGCGTCGTTCAGCTTGAGCTTGTCGAGCGAGTCACGCAGCTGGTCGTATTCGGAGCTTTCCACCGGGTACAGGCCGGCGAACACCTGCGGCTTCACTTCCTTGAAGCCCGGCAGCGCGGCGGGCGCCGGCTTGTTGGCGAGCGTGACCGTGTCGCCCACCTTGGCGTCTTCCAGCTGCTTGATGCCGGCGATGATGAAGCCGACCTCGCCCGCCGACAGATGCGGACGCTGCTGCGACTTCGGCGTGAACACACCGGTCTGCTCGCACAGGTGGGTGGCGCCGGAAGCCATCAGCAGGATCTTGTCCTTGGGCTTGAGCACGCCATTGATGATGCGCACCAGCATCACCACGCCCACGTAGTTGTCGAACCACGAGTCGATGATCAGCGCTTGCAGCGGCGCTTCGGGGTCGCCCTTGGGCGCCGGCACGCGGGCCACAATGGTTTCCAGGATTTCGTCGATGCCCATGCCCGTCTTGGCGCTGGCCAGCACGGCTTCAGAGGCATCAATGCCGATGACGTCTTCCACTTCTTGGCGCGCGCCTTCGGGATCAGCCTGCGGCAGATCCATCTTGTTCAACACGGGCACCACTTCCACACCCAGCTCGATGGCGGTGTAGCAGTTGGCCACGGTTTGCGCTTCCACGCCTTGGGACGCGTCCACCACCAGCAGCGCGCCTTCGCACGCCGACAGCGAGCGGCTGACTTCATACGAGAAGTCAACGTGCCCCGGGGTGTCGATCAGGTTCAGGTTGTAGACCTTGCCGTCTTGCGCCTTGTAGTGCAAAGCGGCCGTCTGGGCCTTGATGGTAATGCCGCGCTCGCGCTCGATTTCCATGGAATCGAGCACCTGCGCCGACATTTCGCGATCCGCCAATCCGCCGCAGCGCTGGATCAAGCGATCGGCCAAGGTCGATTTGCCATGATCGATGTGGGCAATGATGGAGAAGTTGCGAATATGCTGCATGCTTGAAATTATAAGGGACGGAACACTCGGCACTAAGCCGGAAGACACCGCCGCCGGAGTACGCACGGCTGACGAGAGGGGCGCTGGCGGGCAAAGCCCGGGCAAAACGAGGGGGCGCCAAGCGCCCCCTCTTGCGGCAACCAGCCATTTTAGCTGGTCTTGGGCAATTTTTTTTGCCAAGGGGCCGGCCCCTGGCAAAAAGGCCCCCTCGGGGGGCCCTATCGCCCTGTTACTTCGAGGCGGGTACGGCGACCCACTGCGTCTGATCGCCTCGGCGGACCAGCAACCCCGCGGCGCGCGTCTTATCCAGCTTGCCCACGAGTTCGGCGAACTGTTTGGCGCCGGTGACGTCAGTGTCGTTCAGAGCCAACACAATGTCGCCTTCCTGCAAACCGGCCTTGCCTGCCGCGCCTTCGGCCACCTTGACCTGAACGCCGCCCTTGATACGCAGCTTCTTCTGCACATCGGCCGGCACGTCGATCACGCCCAGGCCCAAGGCATTGGTCACTTCAGGCGCCGGAGCGGGCTTCTTGCCTGCGGCGGCAGTCTTCTCGGTCGGGATTTCGCCGACCTTGACCGACAGCGTCATGCTCTTGCCCTTGCGCCACACTTCCATGTCGGCTTTCGTGCCCGGCTTGGTTTCGCCCACAATGCGCGGCAGGTCAGACCAGCGCTTGATCGGTTCATTGTTGAACTTAAGGATGACGTCGCCCGGCTGCACGCCCGCTTGCTCGGCGGGGCCGTCGGCTTCCACGCTGCTGACCAGCGCGCCTTCGGCCTTGGGCAGGCCAATGGCTTCGGCCACATCCTTGCCCACTTCACCGATCTGCACGCCCACACGGCCGCGCGTCACCTTGCCCGTGGCGCGCAGTTGGTCCACCACACGCATGGCTTCGTCGATCGGGATAGCCAGCGAAATGCCCATGAAGCCGCCGCTGCGCGAAATGATCTGGGAATTGATGCCCACGACTTCGCCATCCAGGTTGATCAGCGGGCCGCCGGAGTTACCGGGGTTGACCGCCACGTCCGTCTGAATGAACGGCAGGTATTCGCCGGTGTCGCGGCCGATGGCGCTGACGATGCCGGACGTTACCGTGGAATCCAGGCCAAACGGCGAACCGATGGCCAGCACCCATTGGCCCTTTTTCAGCTTCTTGGGGTCGCCAATGACCAGCGGGATCATGTCCTTGGCTTCAATCTTGATCAGCGCCACATCCGTGCGCTCGTCCGTGCCGATGACTTTGGCCTTGAATTCGCGGCCGTCGGTCAGCGTGACATAAATATCCGTGGCGTCGACCACCACGTGGTTGTTCGTCAGGATGTAGCCGTCTTCGGACACGAAGAAGCCCGAACCGACGCCGCGCGGCACGGTGCGCTCTTCCGGCTGCGACGGCTGCGGGCGCTGGCGCGGGGTGGGCGACTGGCCCGGGGGCTGCATGTCGGGGCCGAAGAACCAGCGGAACAATTCATACGGGTCGGTGCCGTTGCCGCCAGGACCTGGACCCCGCACGGGCACCGTGGCCGTCGTGCGGATGTTCACGACCGCCGGATCGGCCTTTTCAACAATGCCCGTGAAGTCGGGCAACGCCACGGTCGGCGTCTGCGCGACCGAAGCGGGCACGTAGGCGGTGGACAGGAAAACCCCAGCCGCCACAGCCGCCAGAAAGCGCCGGAAAAAAGCGTTCGACACCGTCATTGCTTTCATAAATTACTCCGAAATTGCTGCTTGCCGGCCGGGCTTTGGGGTCACTTGGACCCTGCTGCCCCAGCCGGTGGCGCTGCTGCCGCAGGTGCGGCGGGCACATATTCTGTCGCTTCCGCCAACTGTTCCAGCGTCGCCACGGGCACTTCGCCCACGGCCGTCAACCAGAAGTCTGCGATGCGCGTGCCATAGACCGTAATAGAGCCGCGTTGGGCGGCGCCGTGCGGCGGATGATGGCCGCGCTGGCTGTCGTAAGGCTCAATGAACACCGAGATTGCCGCCAACCCGTCGGACAAGACCATCTGGCTGACCGTTGCGCCGCGCCCCATCGAACGCGCCACCTGCATGATCACCTTGAAGCCCTTGGGCGCGGGAATGCGCCAGCCTTGCGCCATCAAGTCGACCGGCGTCATGGAGGGCTCAAGCACCTTCCAGTCGCGCGTGCTCCAGCGCGACGTCAACGATTGCGGATCAACTTCCGAACCCAGACGCAGCGACGTGAACGACACCTGTTCAACCACGCCACGCGCGGCGTTCAGCGTCTGCGCTTTCAGCAAGAGATTGGTTTCAACATCCGCACACAGGCGATAACCGTAACGCAGCTTATCCAGCGGCTCGATCGTGATCAAGCGGCATTCGCGGCCTGCCACACGATGTAGCGCGGGTTCGGTGCGGATCTTGTAGTGCTCGGAAAGATTGGCCGGATCACCCAGCAGCAAGCCGGGGAAGCGGTCGCCGCGGCGACGCTCGATCAGCACGGTCTTGCGCTCGGGGATCAGGCACTGAACGTCTTCGTTATGGCGCAGGTATTCGCGAGGCTGGCCGTCCAGAATCTCCAGGCGCTCACGCTCGCCGGTACCGTCCAACACGTGCACCAGGCGCGAGGATTGGATCATCTCGCCTTGCTGATACATGAACACGCCGGCGTAGTCCTGCTTGCGCGCGGCCTGTTGAATACGCGACAAGAGCTGGACGACGTCGTCCGTGGCCGGCGCGGGGTCAGCGGCGCGCGCAGGTTCGTGCGCGGCCAGAAAGGCGGTCAGCAAGGTGGCGGCGAACCAGCCAGCGCGGTGCGCGTGCCAGGAGGCGACGCGCGGCCAACGAGTTGGTAACACCACCGCCATCAACGCCCCGCTCCGACGTCGAACGAGACCTGACGCACCGCGCTGGGACCCGCCATCTGGCGATGGGCCTCCAGGTAGTCGCGCAGGCCGGAGTCATCGGCGGCGGAGGCAGAGGCGGGGGTGCCGCTGGCATCGGCCAGCACGCGCACTTCCGTGGCGGGCGTGCCCGTCAGGTAGGGCTGCGCAACCCAGGCGACCGTGGCAACGGCTGCCGCCACCGCCAGGCCGGACAGGCCGACGCGCAACGGCGAACGGCGCCGAGGCGCCGCCACGATAGGCAATTCGGCGTCGAGCGCTCGCGCCAGGCGCGACTGGAAAGCCGCGCTGGGCGTCAATGCCAGATCAGAATTGCGTAGGGAATCACCGATCAAATGATAGGTGTCCCAGGTCTGACGTCCTTCCTTGGACAACAGACTGGGAAATATATCGTCGGAATCTTCTCCGTCCATCCAGGCGGAAACCGATTCCTCCCAGGAGGATTCGGCGATTTCAACGGACTTGGCTGCGGTTTGCATGACTGCCACTCCTTACCAGCGACGCTCGGCATCGGTGCCAAGCAATGGACGCAATTTGGTCGCAATGGCTTCTCGCGCACGAAAAATGCGGGAGCGCACCGTACCGATCGGGCAATCCATGCTCTGGGCGATGTCTTCGTAACTCATACCTTCGATTTCACGCAGGACAATTGCGGTGCGCAACTCTTCGGGCAATTCCTCGATCGCCGCGTTCACCGTCTCGGCGATTTCGCGGCTGGCAACCATGGATTCCGGCGTGCTTATATCGGTTAGGTTGTCGGTTTCGTTAAAAGTTTCACCGTCTTCCGTTTCTATCGCATTGGGCGCGCTGGGACGCCGGCCTTGCGAGGCCAGCCAGTTGCGCGCCGTATTGATGGCGATACGGTACAGCCAGGTGTAGAAGGCGCTGTCACCCCGGAACTGGGGTAAGGCCCGATAGGCCTTGATGAACGCTTCCTGGGCCACGTCCTCGATTTCCGAGGGGTCGCGGATCATTCTGGCCAGCAGGCGGAGAATCTTGCGCTGGTACTTCAGCACCAGCAGATCGAAAGCCTTCTTGTCGCCCCGCTGAACGCGCGCGACCAATTCTGCGTCGACTTCGCGTTCGCTCATGGCGCCTCCTGCGGGCGTGCCGCCATAGGCGCGCGCCGCGCCGTGCCCGTCAGCAGGCACAGACGCCGCCAGGACTCAGGTCGCAACGTCCGCTGCCAGACGGTGAGGGTAATGGTGCTATTTTTAAAAGCCGTACTCCCGGTGGGCAAAGGCCGCAAAGTTAGCGTCAGCCAGCGCCGGCCGCGCTGCTGATGCCGCAGCTCGGCATCTTGCCAGCCGTGCGGCAAACATACCTGCCAGCGCCCCGCTCCGGTTGCCGTGCGTAATGCCGATACCGGGGACGGGCCACGTCGTGCCGAGTGTAACAGCCCGGCGGGCATAAGCAGCAGCGCGATGATCGCGCCTGCTGCCCATGCCATGCCGTACCAGGTCGCCACGGCCAGTACCGATGCTGCGGCCGCCGCGAGCGCCAGCGCGCAAAGCGTGCTGACGCGGCGCGGGCGCTCCACAGGCACCTGAAACGACCAGCGCCCTGCGTCGGAGCCTGCCAAATCAGACCCGGCGAACGGCCATGGAGCCGTTGGTGCCGCCGAAGCCGAACGAGTTGGACAGGCCGACCTCGATCTTCATCTGCCGCGCTTCATTCGCGCAGTAATCGAGATCGCATTCCGGATCTTGATTGAAGATGTTGATCGTGGGAGGCGAAACCTGGTTGTACACCGCCAACGTGGTGAACACGGCCTCGATGCCGCCGGCCGCGCCGAGCAAGTGCCCGGTCATGGACTTGGTCGAGTTGACCACCAGCTTCTTGGCGTGATCGCCGAACGCCAGCTTCAGCGCGTCGGTTTCGTTCTTGTCACCCAGCGGCGTGGACGTGCCGTGTGCGTTGACATACTGGATGTCGTCGGCATTCAGGCCACCGTTGCGCAGCGCGTTGATGACGCCGCGGCGCGGGCCGTCCTTGTCCGGAGCCGTGATGTGGTGCGCGTCGGAGCTCATGCCGTAACCGGCGAGCTCACCATAAATGCGCGCGCCACGCTTCTTGGCGTGTTCGTACTCTTCCAGCACCAGTACGCCTGCGCCTTCGCCCAGGACGAAACCGTCGCGGTCGCGATCCCAGGGACGCGAAGCCGTCTGAGGATCATCGTTGCGGGTCGACAAGGCGCGCATGGCTGCGAAACCGCCGATGCCCAGCGGCGACACGGTCGATTCAGCGCCGCCTGCCACCATGACGTCCGCATCACCGTACTCGATGAGGCGAGCAGCGTCGCCGATGCAGTGCAGGCCGGTCGTGCAAGCCGACACGACAGCGTAGCTGGGGCCCTTCATGCCGTAGGCAATGGACAAATGACCGGAGATCAGGTTGATCAGCGAACCCGGCACGAAGAACGGAGAGATCCGTCGCGGACCCTTGGCCATATATTCGACCTGGGTTTCTTCGATGCGCGGCAAACCGCCGATACCGGAACCCACGATCACGCCAATGCGCTCGGCATTGGCTTCAGTGACTTCCAGGCCGCTATCGCGCCATGCCTGCATCCCGGCGGCCAGGCCGTAATGGATGAAGGTATCCATCTGGCGGGCTTCTTTGGCCGAGATATAGGTGCTGATGTCGAAGTCTTTGACTTCGCCAGCAATATGCGTGGTGATGGCCGAGGGATCGAAACGGGTGATGCGGCTGATGCCAGAACGTCCGTTGACGATATTGTCCCAAGCGGTGGTCAGGTCGTTCCCTACGGGCGAAACGATACCAAGGCCAGTGATGACGACACGTCGCTTCACGGATGACTCCTCAAACAGACAAAAGAAAGGCGGCTTTCGGGATGCGCTGCTCGTGTGGCCCACGCGAAAGCGGGTCGGGCTTTACAACGCCCTTCCCGCACGCGGACCACACGGCAAATTCCTGAAACCGCCCCGTTTCCTGATTGGCCCCGAAAGTCGGGCAACCAGAAGGATATAGGCTGAGCTTACTGCTTACCGTGCGAATTGATGTAGTCAATCGCTTGTTGCACGGTCGTGATCTTTTCGGCCTCTTCGTCGGGGATCTCGGTCTCGAATTCGTCTTCGAGCGCCATGACCAGTTCGACCATGTCGAGCGAATCGGCACCGAGGTCGTCAAGGAAGGAGGATTCGTTCTTGATCTCGGCTTCGTTCACGCCAAGTTGTTCAGCGACGATCTTCTTGACGCGCTGTTCGATGCTTTCCATGCAGATCTCCAATTGGGAAAAATCCCGCGAATTATAGCCAAGCGTAGAGGAAAGCAACGCCTGGCCGTGACAAAAATAACACCGCGCACTGGATCTGTTGCCCCGGGGGGCTCAGAAATACCGGTATGCGGCGTTTCCGGTGAATTGCGCACAGCCTTGCCCGGAACCCGGTGAAGGCGCGGCAGCCTGGGCCGCCTTGCGCGCAATTCGTGATTTATTGCATGTACATCCCGCCGTTGACGTGCAGGGTGGTGCCGGTAATGTAACCCGCTTGAGGCCCGGACAAAAAGGCCACCGCATGGGCGATGTCTTCGGGCGAACCCAAACGGCCCAGCGGAATCTGTTGCAGCAAGGCGGTGGTCTGGCTCTCAGCCAGCGCACGCGTCATGTCGGTGTCGATGAAACCCGGCGCGACGCAGTTCACAGTGATGTTGCGGCTACCCAACTCACGGGCCAGCGCGCGCGACATTCCCGACACGCCCGCTTTCGCAGCGGCGTAGTTGGCCTGGCCGGCGTTGCCGCTCGAGCCCACCACGGAGGTCACGTTGATGATGCGTCCCCAGCGGGCCTTCATCATGCTGCGCAACACGGCGCGCGACAGGCGGAACACCGACGTCAGGTTGGTATCCAGCACGGCCGACCAGTCGTCGTCCTTCATGCGCATGGCGAGCGTGTCGCGGGTGATGCCGGCGTTGTTGACGAGGATGTGCGGACCGCCGCCTTCCTTGCCCAGCGCGTCGATCAGGGCGTCGCAAGCGTCGGCGTCGGTCACGTTCAGAACCACGCCGCGGCCGCCAAACGGCGCCAGCGCTTCGGTAATGGCGGCCGCGCCCGATTCGGACGTGGCGGTACCCACAACGGTTGCGCCGCGCGCGGCCAGTTCCTGGGCGATAGCGCGGCCAATGCCGCGCGTGGCGCCGGTCACCAGCGCGATCTTGCCTTGCAGTTCGATCGAGTTGTCCATGTCTTTAATTTCCGTTAACGACGGCCAACGCGGCTTCAAGCGAAGCGGGGTCGGTAATGGCCAGGCCGGTAAGTTCGGGGTCGATACGCTTGGTCAGGCCGGCCAGCACCTTGCCGGGACCGCATTCGATGACGTGCGTGACACCTTGCGCCTTCATGGCGCGCAGGGTTTCAACCCAGCGCACAGGATGCCACGCCTGACGAACCAGCGCATCGCGGATGGCGGCGGGGTCGGTGGGGGACGCCACGTCGACGTTATTGATGACTTGAATCTGGGGCGCCGACACGGTCACGCCGGCCAGCGCGCCCGCCAGCACATCGGCGGCGGGCTTGAGCAGGCTGGAGTGGAACGGGGCGGACACCGGCAACAGCAGCGCGCGCTTGGCGCCCGCGGCCTTGGCCAGTTCGCAAGCGCGTTCAACGGCCGCCTTATGGCCGGCGATCACGACTTGGGCGGGCGCATTGAAGTTCACGGCTTCGACCACTTCACCTTGGGCGGCAGCGGCGCACGCGGCGCGCACGGCATCGTCGTCCAGACCCAGAATGGCGGCCATGGCGCCCGTGCCGACCGGCACGGCGGCTTGCATGGCGTCAGCGCGCACGCGCACAAGGCGCACGGCGTCTTCCAGCGCCAACGCGCCAGCGGCCGTCAGCGCGGCGTATTCGCCCAGGCTGTGGCCGGCGACGACATCAGGCTTGCGGCCACCCGCTGCGGACCAGGCGGCGTAGAACGCAGCGCCTGCGGTCAGCATGGCGGGCTGGGTGTTCGTGGTCAGGTTGAGCTGTTCCGCCGGACCCTGGGCGATCAGCGCGCCCAGATCCTGCCCCAGCGCCTGCGAGGCACGGGCGACAGTATCGGTAACGGCGGAAACGTCCGACCAGGCATCCAGCATGCCGACAGCTTGCGAACCTTGGCCGGGAAAGACAAAAGCGATTTTCATGAGTGACCGGTTTGATTGATTCAGTGTCTGTGAGGAATGTCAGGCGCGCTCTGCAGGCGGCGGCGCATTGCGCCGCGCAGCCTGGGCGCGCCCTTACATGCGGGCGAGTACCGAGCCCCAGGTGAATCCGCCGCCCACGCCTTGCATCAGAATGAGCTGGCCAGGCTTGACGCGGCCATCGCGGCGCGCGGCGTCCAGTGCCAGCGGCACGCTGGCCGCAGAGGTGTTGGCGTGGCTATCAACGGTAATGACGACTTTTTCAACGGGCACGGCAAGCTTGCGCGCCAGGAAATTCAGGATGCGAACGTTGGCCTGATGCGGGATCAGCCAATCGACCTCGGCCAGCTCAACGCCGGCTTCGGCGCAGGTATCGCGCGCCGAGCGGTCCAGCACCGTCACCGCCTGCTTGAACACCGCCTGGCCGTCCATGCGCAGGAACGGATCGCCCGTCACGTCGCCATAGGCCACGTTGCCCGCGGCGCTCAGGATCTTCATCTGGCTGCCGTCGGCGTGCAGTTGCGCGGCCATGATGCCCGGCGTGTCGGAGGCTTTCAGCACCACCGCGCCCGCACCGTCACCGAACAGCACGCAGGTGCTGCGATCGTTCCAGTCCAGGATGCGCGAAAACACTTCCGCGCCGATCACCAGCGCACAACGGGCACGGCCCGCGCGGATGAAGCTGTCGGCGGTGGTCAGCGCGTAGACGAAACCGCTGCACACGGCTTGCACGTCGAACGCAGCGGAACCCTTGGCGCCCAGGTTGGCCTGCACCAGGCAAGCCGTGCTGGGGAACACGAAATCAGGGGTAGAAGTGGCGACGATGATCAGGTCGATGTCGGACGCCTCGACGCCCGCATCGGCCAGCGCGCGGCGCGAGGCTTCGGTGGCGAGCTGGCTGGTCGTGACGCCACGCTCGGCAAGGTGGCGCTGACGGATGCCCGTGCGCTCAACGATCCATTCATCGGACGTGGCGATATCGCGCGTCGCCAGTTCCGCTGCCAGTTCGTCATTCGAAACCACGCGTTCCGGCAGGAAGCTGCCGGTGCCCGCGATCACGGAATATTTCATTACGGTATCCATCAAGCGGTGTCCCCAGCCACGTTCTGTGAGAGCGTTGCAGCGCCCTCTTCTGATTGAACGCGCTTGGTAATCTGAGCGACCGTCTGAGCGGTGCGCTCCAGCAGTTTACTCACTACAGCTTCGCGAGCTCGTTGCAACGCAAAACCGTAGGCGTAGACATCCGCGGAACCGTGGCTCTTGATGACCACGCCGCGCAAACCCAACAACGCGGCGCCATTGTAGCGACGGTTGTCGACGCGATTGCGCAGACGGTTGAGCACCGGCTTGGCGATGGCGCCGGCCAGCAAGGTAAAGATGTTGCGTTTGAACTCTTCGCGAATGATGCTGGACAGCATCTTCGCCAGCCCTTCAACGGACTTGAGCACGACGTTGCCGACGAAACCGTCGCAAACGACGACGTCGACCGTGCCCTTGAAGATGTCATTGCCTTCCACGTTGCCGTAGAAATTCAAGGGGCTGCCGCGCAGAAGCTCTGCCGCTTCCTTGACGACTTCATTGCCCTTGATGACTTCTTCGCCGATGTTGAGCAAGCCCACAGTGGGGTTCTCACGATGGTCCACCGCCTGCGAGAGTGCGGCGCCCATGATGGCGAATTGCAGTAGGTGCTCGGCCGAACAGTCCACATTCGCACCCAGGTCCAGCACCGTGGTGGCGCGGCCCGTCTGGTTCGGAATGGACGTGGCGATCGCGGGGCGGTCTATGCCGTCCAGCGTTTTGAGCACGTAGCGTGAAATGGCCATCCACGCACCGGTATTGCCCGCGGAAACGCAGGCGTCGGCGCGCCCGTCCTTGACGGACTGGGCGGCCAGGCGCATGGAGGAGTCTTTTTTGCGGCGCAGGGCGACCTCAACCGGGTCGTCCATGGTGACGACTTCAGAAGCCGCCACGATTTCCATACGATCGCGCGCAACGTCGCGGTGCTCGGAGAGCGCCGCTTCGATAGCGTCGGGAAGCCCGACCAGCAACAGCCGGGTATCCGGAAATTGCCGGGCGAACTCGATCGCAGCCGGAATCGTGACGGGCAGACCGAAGTCTCCGCCCATACAGTCTATGGCGATGCGTATCACGGGTGCCAGGTATCAGCGCGTAGCCGAATTGGTCCGAGTACGAGTTCGGCCCGGGGGCCTTATTCGTCGGCCTTGGTCTTCAGGACCTTGCGGCCACGGTAAAAGCCGTTGGGGCTGATGTGGTGACGCAGGTGCGTTTCACCGGTGTTCGGCTCGATGGCGGTCGACGGAGCAACCAGAAAATCGTGCGAACGGTGCATACCGCGCTTGGAGGGGGACTTCTTGTTTTGTTGAACGGCCATGATGACTCCTAGAAACGGGGCGCATTGTACGCGATGCGGCCCGATGTTGATCTCAATCTTTGTGCTTCAGTTGTTCCAGCACCGCAAACGGCGACGGACGCTTGACAGCGGGCTCTTCAGGAGCTTCGCTGACTTTGGCCTGCGCGCCCGGGCATACTTCATGCTTGGGCACATACGGAACGCTCAGAATGAGCTCATCTTCGACCTGGGCCAGCAGATCAAAATGATGTGAACCCACCACCTTTTCAGGCTGGCTGGACACAAAACCATTTCCTTCTTCGTCTTCATCGTCCTCGCCGGAATAACCATCGGTGACATCACCGTTGGTGAAACCATCGTCGAGATCGGCTTCTGACTTAACCAGCTGCAAGAGGACTTCGCTATCGACCGGATACACGAACGGCGCATTGCACCGCTGGCACACCAGCACCGGGTTCGCTTGCACGTGAACGTGCAGCAACGGCCGGCCAAGCAACAGACCAGACTTGCCCATCTCACCCCGCACGGACCACGTCACAAGCCCGGCATCGCCTAGCGGTTGTTCGGGTAACCCTTCAACCGCGCGCGAAAACCGCACAAGAGGTATGGTTCCATGCGCTTCTTTGCCACTATGGGCAAATGCGAATGCATCGATGCGCTTAATGATCAGTCCTTTGCAGATGTTCTCTGCAAGATGCCCTCTGCAAGGCGTCCTCTGTCTTCACGGGTTGCGCCGCTTGCCCAAGATCGCCCAGATACCAGTCCAGACAGATCTGATACCCGAAAAAATGACCCGGTTGCCTGAGGCTTGCTCCGGCTGCTTTGGTGCAAAAATCCCGCAAAACGTTAGATAATACTGCGACTTACGCTTAACCGTCAAATACCGCATGCCTTCCAAGCCTAGCCTGATCCTCGCGTCCAGCTCGCGTTACCGCAAAGAATTGCTGTCGCGCCTGCGACTGCCCTTTACGACTATTTCACCCGATGTAGACGAAACGCCACACCCGGGAGAAACACCCGCGGCGCTGGCATTGCGCCTGTCGGTTGCGAAGGCCATGGCGGTTGCCGCCAAGCACCCGGGCAGCCTTGTGATCGGATCGGATCAGGTCGCCACCGTGGACGGCGCGCCGATCGGCAAACCGGGGGATTTCCTGCGCGCCCAGGCGCAATTGCGCGCCCTGTCGGGTCAAACCGTGGAGTTTCATAGCGCACTGGCGGTGACGGATGGCCAGCGCGTTGAAAAAGCAGACATCATCACACGCTGCCGCTTCCGCAACCTGTCGGATCACGCTATCGACGCCTATCTGCGGGCCGAAGAACCCTACGATACTGCAGGCAGCGCCAAGGCGGAAAGCCTGGGCATTGCGCTGATGGAGAGCATCCAGAGCGACGATCCGACCGCCATTATCGGCCTGCCGCTGATTGAACTCACGCGCATGCTGGCCTTGTTCGGCCTGGACCCGCTGGACGCACCGGGCGCGCCAGCATGAGCGGCGCCCTGCACTTGATACCCGTCAGCCTGGGTGATGCGCCGGCCGAACGCTGGCTGCCGGCTGAAGTTCGCGCATTGGCCGGACGGCTGGACACCTACATCGCCGAAAACGCCAAGACGGCCCGCGCCTTCCTGAAGCTGATCGGCACCACCCGGCCGTTGCAGGAAATCACCATCCACACACTGACCGACAAGGTCGACGCCGCCCAGATCAAGGCCTGGCTCACCCCCGTCAAGCAAGGCGCGGAAATTGGACTAGTTTCCGAAGCCGGCTGCCCGGCCGTGGCGGACCCCGGCGCCAAGGTCGTGGACGCTGCCCATCGGCTGGGCATCACCGTCAAGCCCTGGGTTGGCCCCTCGTCCATTTTGCTGGGCCTGATGGCCAGCGGCCTGGACGGCCAGCGCTTCGCCTTCCACGGCTATGCGCCGGTCGATCCGGGCGAGCGCGCCAAGCAGCTGAAAGCCTGGGAGCAGCACTCCTCCAAGCACAACCAGACTCAGCTGCTGATCGAAACGCCGTATCGCAACGCCGCCATGTTCGCCACGCTTTTGGCCAGCCTGAAGGGCGACACCAAGCTGTGCGTAGCGCGCTCGGTCACAACCGCCGATGAGTGGGTCGTGACACACACGGTGGCCGACTGGAAGAAGCTGCCCGCCCCGCAACTGGACAAGCTGCCCACGCTGTTCCTCTACCTGGCCCGCTGACCATGTTCCGCCTTATCACCACCCTGCTGGCCACAGCAGTGCTGGCCGGCTGCGCCACGCGCGGCCCGGCTGGACTGGACCTGGACACCTCAGTCACCGCCGTCAGCCAGGCCAGCCGCGTGCGCAGCGTCGTTGTGCACTACACCACGGTCGATGACGCGACCTCAATGAAACTGCTGTCGCGCGGCAAAGTCAGCGCGCACTATCTCATCAACGACGCCGGACGCGCTTATCGGCTGGTCGATGAAAGCCGCGCAGCATGGCATGCCGGCGCCAGTTCCTGGTACGGCAACATTGCCATGAACAGCACGTCCATCGGCATTGAAATCGTGAACCCCGGCTGGACGGAAGGCCCAGATGGCAAACCCATCTGGCACGCCTACAACGACCGCCAGGTGCGGGCGCTGACGATACTGCTGCGCGACATCATCCAACGCCACGGCATCGCCCCAGAAAACGTCGTGGGCCATAGCGACATCGCGCCGCAGCGCAAGGTTGACCCTGGCCCGCTGTTCCCTTGGAAAGCGCTGGCCGCGGCCGGCATCGGCCGCTGGTACGACGAAACGGGCGCCGCCGAGCACCTGACGCGCCTACAAACGCAAGGCGTGCCGGATGTGGCCTGGTTCCAGGCGCAATTGCAGCGCCTGGGCTACACCAGCCCGCAAGATGGCGTGCTGGACCGGGCCACCATCAACACGCTGGCGGCGTTCCAGATGCACTACCGCCCGGCGCGATACGATGGCCAGCCCGACGCGGAAACCGCCGCGATCATGCTGGCGATTCCGTAGGGACAGGCGGCGCAACCTGGCAAACGTCAGCGCCTGCGCCGCCACCACACCACAATCCGCCAGCCCAGCAGCAAGGCCAGCACCGCCGCATACAGGGCGGGCTGCGCCAGATCGTTCTTGCCCGCCTTGTGCCACCAGTAATGCAGCACCGCCAGCAGGCCAATGGCGTAAATCGCGCGGTGCAACTGCTGCCAGCGCTTGCCCAGCTTTCGCATGGCCCACTGCGTGGAGGTCGCCGCCAGGGCGGTCATCAACACAAACGCCGCAAATCCCACGGTGATGAAGGGACGTTCGCCGATGTCTTGCAGCATGGCGGCGGGGTCCAAGCCCCGGTCCCACCAGACCCAGGCCGTGAAATGCATGGCGCCGTAGAAGAACGCAAACAGGCCGCACATGCGGCGCAGGCGCACCAAGGCGGGCTGCCCGGCCAGGCGGCGCAACGGGGTGATCGCTAGCGTCACCAGCAGGCAGACGAGCGTCCACGTGCCGGACGAGCGGGTCAGAAACTCAACCGGATTCGCGGTCAGCCCGTTATTCACGCCCAACCAGATCCAGCGCGCAAACGGCGCCAGGCCCAAGAGAAACAAAACCGGCTTGAACCGTCCAACCGTCTTGGCGGACAGTTGTGTCTTGCGCGGCGGCGCCACCGAAGACGGCGTTGAAACGTCAGGCATAAGCGCGCTCAGTAATTCGCCTTCAGGTCCATGCCCTGATAGAGCGACGCCACTTGCTCGCCATAGCCGTTGAACATCAAGGTCTTGCGCTTGGGGCTGAACAGGCCGTCCTCGCCGATGCGGCGTTCAGTCGCCTGGCTCCAGCGCGGATGCGGGACGTTGGGATTCACGTTGGCGTAGAAACCGTATTCCTGCGGCGCGGCCTTGATCCAAGACGACACCGGCAATTTTTCCACGAGACGAATCTTCACCAGGGACTTTGCCGACTTGAAGCCATACTTCCACGGCACAGCCAGCCGCAGCGGCGCCCCGTTCTGGTTCGGCAGCACCTTGCCGTAAACGCCGAACACCAGCATGGCCAGCGGATTCATGGCTTCGTCGATACGCAGGCCTTCCACATAGGGCCATTCCAGGATGGCGGCGCGCACGCCCGGCATGTTCTCGCGCTGCACGGCCGTGACAAATTCAACATACTTGGCGTTGCCGGTGGGCTCGACCTGCTTGAGCAGTTCCGATACCGAATAGCCCACCCACGGAATCACCATGGACCAGCCTTCCACGCAGCGCAGCCGATAGACCCGCTCTTCCATGGGCGCCAGTTTCAGCAATTCTTCGATGGTAAAGGTGCGCGGTTTGGCGACCTCGCCCTCTACAGAAACCGTCCAAGGGCGCGTCTGCAACTTGCCGGCGTTGGCGGCGGGGTCGCCCTTGTCGACGCCGAATTCGTAGTAATTGTTGTAGGACGTGACGTCGGCAAGCGACGTCTGTTTGTCCATGACGCTGAGCGAGCCGTTCGGCTTGGCCGGCAGCGCACCGGCCTCTTGCGCGAACGCGCTGCGGGTTGCCCAACCCGGCAAACCGACGGCGGCGGCGGTCAGCCCGGCGCGCAGCATCAGTTCGCGGCGCGAGCGCCAGACGGCCTCGTCAGTGATTTCGGACGGAAGAATATCGTCGGGCTTACGTATCAACATCATGGTCTCCGGTTCGGCGCCAGCCAGCCATGGCCGCGCCCAGCGCATGTCATAGACGTTGCGCGGTCCCATGATATTCCGCGGCGGCACGCCTGCGGATAGGAACTTTCAGATTGACCTTGGGCGCGGCCGGACGTTCCCGTCCGGCCGCGCAACCGAAGGTCCGCCGGGTCAGGCGCTGGCGGCCACGCGAGGCAGCAACCAGTCGCGCACGAGCGGCACGCTATCCAGCACCGCCTGCGGCGCACAACCTTGAAGTTCCTTCAGGGTGTGAGCGCCGTACGTCACACCCAGCCCATGCACCCCCGCATTGACCGCCATCTGCAAATCGTGCGAGGTATCGCCCACCATCACCACGCGCTCGGGGTCCACATCCAATTCCTGCATCAGTTCATGCAGCATCGCGGGGTGCGGTTTGCTGAACGTTTCATCAGCGGTTCGGGTCGCATCAAACAAGGGGCCCAGGCCGGTCGCGGCCAGCGCGCGGGTCAGACCGACACGGCTCTTGCCCGTGGCGACGGCCAGCCGGACATTCTGGCCGGCCAATTCGGCCAGCAATTCAGGAATGCCGTCGAACAGCCGCAGTTCGGGGTCACGCAGCAGGTAGTGCGTGCGATAGCGCTCCAGGAAGCGCGGCATCATGGCTTGCGTCAATTCCGGCACGGCACGGCGCAACGCGCTTTCCAGGGACAGACCAATGACCCAGCTGGCCTCGGACGCCGACGGCACCGCCAGCTCCAGATCGCGGCACGCGCCCTGGATGGCGGCCACGATGCTGTGCGTGGAATCCATCAAGGTGCCATCCCAGTCAAAAACGACCAGCGAATACGACGACATAATCAGACCGACTCCAGTTTTTTCAGTATTTGCCGGCACGCGGGGGGCAGCTCGGCGGTAAGGGTCAGGGGCTCGCCCGTCACCGGGTGGGCCAGCGTCAATTGATGGGCGTGCAGGAACATCCGGCCGAATCCCATACGGGAGAACTCCGCGCGCACGTCGTCATGACCGTACTTGTCGTCACCCACGATGGGAAAGCCGCTGGCCGCCAGGTGAACGCGGATCTGGTGGGTACGGCCCGTGCGCAGCTCGGCATCCACCAGGCTGTAACCGCCAAAGCGCTGCTTCAGCGTGATGATGGTGTGCGCCGTCTGGCCGTCCGGGTCCACCTTGACGCGGCGCTCGCCGGATTGGGTGGTCCACTTGGACAGGCTCAGCTTGATGTGCTGGCGATCATTGACCCAGTCGCCCTCAACCAGGGCCAGATAGTGCTTGTCGCCCTTGCCTTCGCGCAGCATGGCATGCAGGGCCAGCAGCGCGCTGCGCTTCTTGGCCACCATGAGCAGACCCGAGGTTTCACGGTCCAGCCGGTGCACCAGTTCCAGGAACTTGGCGTCGGGCCGGGCCGCGCGCAATTGCTCGATGACGCCGAAAGACACGCCGCTGCCGCCGTGCACCGCCACGCCCGCAGGCTTGTCCACGACCAGCAGCGCATCGTCTTCAAACACCACCGGAAATTCCGCGCCAGGCACGGGCCGGGGTTTGCCGGGGTCGGGCAGCCGCAAGGGCGGGATGCGCACGATATCGCCCGCGGCGATGCGGTAGTCGACCGAGATGCGTCCCTTGTTTACACGCACTTCGCCGCCACGGATGGCTTTGTAGATATGCGTTTTGGGGACGCCCTTGCACAGGCGCATCAGGAAGTTATCCAGACGCTGGCCAGCTTGCTCGGCATCGACCTCCACCATGCGGACGGCGGGGGGGGCTTTAGAGGGGGATATAGGGGAGGAAGTTTCTTTGCGCATTGCGGAAAGCGACATATAATCGGGACAGCCTTAAGGGGCTGAACTAGCCGCCTGGCGTAGAGATGCAAACAAGTACGCAACTCCGTCGAGCGCGCGGGCCACAATTGTACTGCCTGCTGATTCAACCCCTGGGTCTCTTGGTCGCCGGCGCAACCGCGCCCTGCCGGATAGTGGTGTGGCATTCACTTTGCCCGCTGTCCCAGCAGGTCCGTTGCATGCCGCAAGCGGCTCTGAAGCACTGCAAGAATCGTCGCATATTTAAAGCACCAGCTGCGTGTAGGCAACCAATCCGACCGCAACTGCCGTTCACAGCAATTTTTCCGTCAAACCACATTCAGTGAAGCTGACCCTCCTGCTGACAGAACCCCGTGCCCCACGGCACGACGTGCCCGCCTGACCCGCGGCGGATACGCCTGGGCGCCGCCCAGGTACGGTCCGCATTTCTTGCCCGCTTCAGCCGCAGCCCGAGTGACCCGAGGTCACGCGCCGATATCGGCGCGTCATGACAACGGAGAAACCCTCTCATGAAGCGCATGCTGTTCAATGCGACGCATCAGGAAGAATTACGCGTCGCTATCGTCGATGGGCAAAAACTCATCGACCTCGACATCGAGACTGCCGGCCGCGAACAACGCAAAGGCAACATCTACAAAGGTGTCATTACCCGGATCGAACCCGGCCTCGAAGCTTGCTTCGTCAACTACGGTGAAGACCGTCACGGCTTTCTGCCCTTCAAGGAAGTTGCCCGCAGCTTCTTCAAGGAAGGCGTGGACGTCCGTAGCGCCCGCATCCAGGATGCGCTGCGCGAAGGTCAGGAACTGATCGTCCAAGTCGAAAAGGAAGAGCGCGGCAACAAGGGCGCAGCCCTGACCACGTTCATCTCGCTGGCTGGCCGCTATTTGGTCCTGATGCCCAACAACCCCCGTGGCGGTGGCGTTTCGCGCCGTGTCGAGGGTGAAGACCGCCAGGAACTGCGCGACACCATGGAGCAGCTTGAGCTGCCCCAGGGCATGAGCATCATTGCGCGCACCGCAGGCATTGGCCGCAACGTCGAAGAGCTCCAGTGGGACTTGTCCTACCTGTTGCAGCTGTGGACCGCCATTGATGGCGCCGCCCGCGACAATTCCGCGCCCATCCTGATCTACCTGGAATCCAGCCTGGTCATCCGGGCCATTCGCGATTACTTCTCGCCCGAAATCGGCGAGATCCTGATCGATACCGACGAGATCGCCGATCAGGCCACCGCGTTCATGAGCGTGGTGATGCCGGACAACGTCCAGCGCGTCAAACGCTACCGCGACGATATCCCGCTGTTCTCGCGCTTCCAGATCGAACACCAGATTGAAACGGCGTATTCGCGCACGGTGCAGTTGCCTTCCGGCGGCGCCATCGTGATCGACCACACCGAAGCGCTGGTTTCCGTCGACGTGAACTCGGCCCGCTCCACGCGCGGCGCCGACATCGAAGAAACCGCGTTGCGCACCAACTCGGAAGCCGCCGACGAAGTGGCCCGCCAGTTGCGCCTGCGCGACTTGGGTGGCCTGATCGTCATCGACTTCATCGACATGGAAGACAGCAAGAACCAGCGCGCTGTTGAACAGCGCCTGCGTGATGCGCTCCATTTCGACCGTGCCCGCGTGCAAATGGGCAAGATTTCGCGCTTCGGCCTGATGGAGCTGTCGCGTCAGCGCCTGCGCCCGGCGCTGAACGAAGGCTCGCACATCACCTGCCCGCGTTGCAACGGCACCGGCGTGATCCGCGATGCCGAGTCCAGCGCCCTGCACGTGCTGCGCCTGCTGCAAGAAGAAGCGATGAAGGAAAACACCGCGGCGGTCCACGCCCAGGTGCCGGTCGATGTGGCCACTTACCTTCTGAACGAAAAGCGCGCCGATATCACCAAGATGGAAGCCCGCCTGAAGGTCAACCTGATGCTGATCCCCAACAAGCATCTGGAAACGCCGCATCACCACATTGAACGGCTGCGCCACGATGACCCGCGCCTGGAAGAGCTGAAGACCAGCTTCGAGCTGGTGGAAGCCCCGGCCACGAACGCGCCCTGGCAGCCGCGCGAAAGCGAAATCAAGGCCCGTCCGGAAGCGCTGGTCAAGGGCATCACGCCCTCGCAGCCGGCTCCCGTGTCGACGCCCGCAGCCCCCGTCGCAGCGCCTGCGGCGCCGGCCGCCGCGGGTGGCTTGGGTGGGTTGTTCAAGCGCCTGGTTGGCTGGCTGACCGGCAACACCGAGTCCGCCAAGCCGGCAACGCCCGCCGCTCAGGAAGACAGCGCCAAGCGCGCCGCTTCCGGCCGTGGCAAGGGCCGTGCTGGCCATGACGGCCAGGAACGCCGTGGCGAACGCCATGGTTCGGACCGCAACCGTGGCAACCGCCGCGGCGAAGCGCGCGGTGAAGGCGCCGAGGGCAGCGAAGGCGGCCGTCATCACGTCCGCGGCAACCGCCGCCCCGAAGGCGAACGCCAGGAACGCGGCGACCGCAACAACCGCAACGAAGCTCGTGGCGACCGCGACACCCAGACCGCCCAAGCCGCTCTGGCGTCTAACCGCCCCGACCAGGCTGATCTGGCCAATGGCGAGGACACCGGCGCTGGCCGTAACCGCCGTCGTGGCCGTGGCCGCAACCGCCGTGAAGAAGGCCAGTCCGATGCGCCGATGAGCGAACAGGAAAGCATGGTCGCCGCGCTGGCGCAGTCCGTTGCGACCGCCCTGCCCGACACCAAGCCTGCCGCTGAAGTCGCCGCCGACGCCGCTGACCAAACCGATGGCATCCCGACCGCTGAAGGCGCAGAGGGTGCTGCCGATCCGGAACGCAAGCGCCGCCGCCGCCGCAGCCGCCGTGGCCGCCGCAGCCAGGACGAAGCAGGTCTGGCAGGCAGCGACGAGCAACTGGAAGACGGTTCGGATGACGACGCTGGCGAACAGGCTGAAGGCGTAGCCGCCCAAGCCGTGCCCGCCGAAGCTGCCGCCCCCGCTCAGGTGCAAGCTGCCCAGGCCGAAACCGCCCCGGTTGCTCCGGTCCAGGTTGTTGAAACCAAGGTGACGGAAGCCCAGGTGATCGAAGCCCAACCGGCAGCTGAACACGCTGCCGCCGACGCGCCCAAGGCCGCGCCGGTTCAAGTTGCCGCCGAAGCCCCCAAGGCCGAGCCCGTGCAAACGGCTGCCGCGGAAGTCAGCCAGCCCGTGGCCGTTGAACCCGCCACCCAGGTGTCCGCGCCGGCTGCACCGGTTGAAACGCCGGCTCACGCCGCCGCAGAACCCGTCGTGACGGCGCCCGCCGCTCCGGTCGCCGCATCGCCGGCACCGGTTGCAGCCCCGGTTGCAGCTCCGGTCGCAGCTCCGGCTGCCGAAGCAACGGCTGCCGCAGCTCCTGCTGCTCCGGCCCCTGCCGCGCCGACGCCGTCGCAACAGCCCATCGTTGTGCCGGCCGCTACGCCGTCCGCCAAGGCGCAAGCGTTGCATGACGTTGTCAACGCTGCCGGTCTGAAGTGGGTGGAAACCGACCCCGACCGTCACGCTCAGACGCAACTGCGTATCGCCGCCGCGCACACGCCGACCCGCCTGGGCCGCGAGCGCAAGCCGGTCGCGCAAGTGTCGAACGAACCGCTGGTTCAAGTCGAAACGCGCCACTAAGCCGCTCGACACAAAAAGCCCCCGTCCCCATGACGGGGGCTTTTTTTTGGGCGCTATTGGTGACGCTGCCCGATGCCTTCGGCGCGGCATAAAAAAAGCCCTCGCAGTTTGCGAGGGCTTTCAGCATTCAACCTACAGCGATCAGAACTGGTACGTATAGGTCAGTTGCACCAAATCCAAACCCGGGTTCGGACGCTTGATGCTGGCGTTGGAGAAGTGCGAATAGCGCACGCCAATACGGTTGTTCGGGGTCAGCAGGAAGCCCAGGCCGACGTGATCGCCGAACTGGAAAGCGGTACTGATGTTTTCGTCAGCGAAACGCGTGCTGGAGAACAACGTGGCGCCGATACCGGCTTCGAGGTAGAAGCGCTCACCCGTCCACCAGCGGAACATCGGAATGGCGTTGAGCTGCCAGACATGGCCCGGCGAACGCGAGCCATCGGCCTGCCAATAGGACGCGCCCAGTTCGGGGGTCAGGTCCAGGCGGCCCCAGTTGCCACCGAATTGATACGTCCACACGGACGGAGTTTCGTAGTTCAGCGTCAGGCGCTTGTAGTGGTCGCCGATGCCGTAATGCAGGCTGACGCCGCCTTGCGTACCGGTTGAGGACTGGGCGCTTGCAAGCGTTGCAGCGCCGGCCAAAGCCAAACCGACAAGGCGCGTGAGCATTTTCTTCTTGGTCGACAGCATCAAGTAACTCCGTGGATTTCTGGTCTAGTTGGCAACATATCAAAATCCGGGTCAGATAGCTCGGCGGTTGTCGCAATATGGCAACATATTTCGGTGGAAAACACTGTTCCGAAAAGCATGGTCACACTCGATACACCCTGCACCCGCCCCGGGTAACAGACACCCTCGCCGCAAAGAAAATGCCGTCTTCAAGCGTTGGCCTGACGACGGCATTTTTCATGCGAACCCACAAAGGCCTCAGGCCGTCACGACGTCCGCAGGCTGATTGGTCAACAGCGCCAGCAGACGCGCGATTTCCTCGCGCAGCTGACGGCGATCGACAACCATGTCGATCGCGCCCTTCTGCAGCAGGAATTCAGCGCGCTGGAAGCCTTCGGGCAGCTTTTCGCGCACGGTTTGTTCGATCACGCGCGGGCCGGCGAAGCCGATCAGCGCCTTGGGTTCGGCGATGACCACGTCGCCCATGAAGGCGAAGCTGGCCGACACGCCGCCCATGGTGGGGTCGGTCAGCACGCTGATGAACGGCAGACCGGCCGCCGACAAGCGGGTCAGCATGGCGTTCGTCTTGGCCATCTGCATCAGCGACAGCAGGCTTTCCTGCATGCGCGCGCCGCCTGAAGCCGCCACACAGATGAACGGCGTCTTGTTGTCCAGCGCAGCCTGGGCGCCGCGCGCAAAGCGCTCGCCCACCACCGAGCCCATGGAACCGCCCATGAATTCGAATTCGAAGCAGGCCAAGGTGGCCGGCACGCCGCGAATGGAACCGCTCATGACTACCAGCGCATCGGTCTCGCCCGTTTGCTTGACGGCCTCTTGCAGACGTTCGGGATACTTGCGGGTGTCCTTGAACTTCAGCGTGTCGACCGAACGCGTGGTCTGGCCGATTTCAACGCGGCCTTCCATGTCCAGCAGCGAATCAATGCGGGCGCGCGCGCCGATGCGCATGTGATGGTCGCACTTGGGGCACACGTGCAGATTGGCCGCCAAGTCTTCGCTGTACAGCACCGATTCGCACGACGGGCATTTCACCCAAAGGCCTTCCGGAACGCGGCGGGCGCCGCTGTCGCTGGTTTTATTGATGCGAGGAGGCAGGAGTTTTTCGATCCAGCTCATTGTTATTTCATCCCGTTAGAGGTCGCGCCGGGCCGCTCAGGCCGACGCGCCGTCTCGTTTGACTTGATCCAGCGCTTGCCGGATGGTGCGCAGCCAGCCGCCGGCGGCGGTGACGGCTGCGCCGGTTTTCTGGTCAGCCGGGGCATTCGCCGCCGCCTGCTCCATGGTTTCAATCAGTTTGCTGCCGATGACGACCGCGTCCGCCACGCGCGCCACGCGCTGGGCGCTTTCGGCGTCGCGGATGCCAAAGCCCACGCCAACCGGGATGTCGCGGATATGGCGGCGGATGACGGCAACGCGTTCAGCCACGTCGTCGGTGTTCAACGAGCCCGCGCCCGTGACTCCCTTGAGCGACACGTAATACACGTAGCCGCGCGCCACTTCCGCCACGGCCTTGATGCGCTCTTCCGTGGAGGTGGGAGCCAGCAGGAAAATCGGGGCAATGCCGTGTTCGCCCAACGTTCCGGCGAATTCGATGACTTCTTCGGGCGGGTAGTCAACGACCAGCACGCCATCCACCCCCGCGCGTTCGGCGTTGACGGCAAATGCCGTCTGGCCCATGCGTTCGATCGGGTTGGCGTAGCCCATCAACACCACCGGCGTGGTGGTGTCGCGTTGGCGGAATTCCGCCACCAGCTCCAGAACCCGGGCCAGGCCCACGCCCTGCGCAATGGCGCGATCGGCGGCGCGTTGGATCACGGGGCCGTCGGCCATGGGATCGGAAAACGGTACGCCAAGCTCGATGACATCGGCGCCCGCCTCGACCAGCGCGTGCATCAGCGGAACGGTGGCGGCGGGCGAAGGATCACCTGCCGCGATATAGGGAATCAGCGCCGCGGCGCGGCCGGATTCGGCCGTGCGCGCGAAGGCGGCAGCAATACGATCAATGCGAGTAGTCATGGTGTTAGAGCTCGATACCGGCACGTTCGGCGACGGTATGCATGTCTTTGTCGCCACGGCCCGACAAGTTGACCAGGATGATCGCGTCGCGCGGCAGCGTGGGAGCCATCTTCACCGCTTGCGCAATGGCGTGCGAGGACTCCAGCGCCGGCATGATGCCTTCGATGCGGCAGCATTCATGAAACGCCTTCAGGGCCTCATCGTCGGTGATCCCCGCGTATTCCGCGCGGCCCGAGTCTTTCAGCCAGGCATGCTCAGGACCCACACCGGGGTAATCCAGGCCGGCCGACACCGAATGCGTTTCCTGGACCTGGCCGTCGGCGTCCTGCATGACGTAAGTACGGTTGCCGTGCAGCACGCCCACCCGGCCGGCGGCCAGGGACGCCGCGTGCTTGCCGCTATCCATGCCCTCGCCCGCCGCTTCGACACCAATCAGGCGCACGTTTTCGTAGGGGATGTAGGGATGGAAGATGCCCATGGCGTTGGAACCGCCGCCCACTGCCGCCACGACGTAGTCGGGCTGGCGGCCGATGGCCTCCGGCATCTGCGTCAGGCATTCGTTGCCGATGACGGTCTGGAAGTCTCGCACCATGCGGGGATAGGGGTCGGGACCCGCCACCGTGCCGATGATGTAGAACGTGTTTTCGATGTTGGTGACCCAGTCGCGCATGGCTTCGTTCAGCGCGTCTTTCAGGGTGCGCGAACCGGAAGTCACCGGCACCACCGTGGCGCCCAGCAGCTTCATGCGGTAGACGTTCGACGCCTGGCGGCGGATATCTTCGCTGCCCATGTAGACCACGCATTCCATGCCGTAGCGGGCCGCCACCGTGGCTGTGGCCACGCCGTGCTGGCCAGCGCCGGTTTCCGCGATGACGCGCGGTTTGCCCATGCGCTTGGCGAGCAGCGCCTGGCCGATGCAGTTGTTGACCTTGTGCGCGCCGGTGTGGTTCAGGTCTTCGCGCTTGAACCAGATCTGGGCGCCGCCCAGCATCTCGGACCATCGGCGGGCATGGTAGACCGGGCTGGGCCGGCCCACGAAATGCTTGAGTTCGTAGTTGAACTCTTCCTGGAAGGCGGGATCGACCCGGTAATGGTCATAGGCGGCACGCAGCTCGTCGAGCGCGTGCATCAGCGTTTCCGCCACGAAAACACCGCCATAGGGGCCAAAATGGCCCTTGGCATCCGGAAAGTCGTAAGGTTTCACCAAGCATCTCCCCCGGTATCGCGACAGACCACTGCCGGCCGCAAATCCGGTTTGCAACCCGTCATTTTACCTGACCCGGGCGTGGCCGGGGCGGGAAGCCCCCGGCCCCGGCCGCACCCGGATCGTCCGTAGCGCCAAGTGGGCGCGAGTTACAGCGATTGGCCCAGGCGGCGCAGGAAGGTCTCGCACGAGGCCATTTGGTCCAGGGCGACATATTCGTTGGGCTTGTGGGCCTGTTCGATATGGCCGGGGCCGCAGACAACCGTGGGAATGCCAATGCCCTGGAACAGGCCGGCTTCGGTGCCATAGGCCACCTTGCGGGTGGTGCGGTCTTCGGTCAGCGCGCGCACCAGCTGGGTGATGGCGGCTTCTTCCGACGCTTCCAGCGCGGGGGCCGCGGCGCCCGTTTCGATTTCGATGGACGCGCCGTCGAATTCGGCCTTCATGCGCGGCAGGAGCTCATCACGCACGTATTTTTCGACTTCTGCCTGGATCTCATCGGGCTGCATGCCCGGCAGGTTGCGGAATTCGTAGGTGAATTCGCACAGTTCAGGGATGGTGTTGACCGCGATGCCGCCACGGATCTGGTTGGTGGTCATTGTGGAGAACGGCACGTCGTAGAACTGGTCGTACGGGCCGTTGGCCTTGAAGCTGTCGGCCAGGTCGCGAATGCGGCAGATCAGGCGGGCGGCGTATTCAATGGCGTTGCAGCCGCGCGGGGTCAAGGACGAATGCGCCGCCTTGCCGTGCACCTTGCAGCGGAACAGGTTGATGCCCTTGTGGGCCACCACCACCTGCATGCCCGTGGGTTCACCCACCACGCAGCCTTCGGGGCGGATGCCGCGTTCCAGCAAGTCGGCCAGCATGTAGGGCGCGCCCGCGCAGCCCACTTCTTCGTCATACGAGAAGGCCAGATGGATCGGCTTCTTGCGCGGCATGGCCAAAAATTCCGGCACCAACGCCAGCGAGCCGGCGATGAAACCCTTCATGTCGCACGCGCCGCGGCCATACAGCAGGCCGTCTTTTTCGATGAGCTTGAACGGGTCCGAGGCCCAATCCTGGCCATCCACAGGCACCACGTCGGTGTGGCCCGACAGGACGATACCGCCCTGCTGGTTGCCGTCTTGCGCCGGCAACGTGGCGAACAGGTTGGCCTTGGTGCGCTCGGGATTGTGCGCCAGCCACGCATCGACGCCCTGGCCCTTGAGCCAATCGCGGACGGTTTCGATCAGGGCAAGATTGGAATTGCGGCTGGTGGTATCGAAACCCACCAGCGTTTCCAGCCAGGTGCGCGCGTTCATGTGACTTCTCTGCTTTGGGGAAAAACAGAAGTGTAAAGCCAGGAAGCGCCCACGTCTCGGACGGCGCCCGGCACTGTTCACGGGTTAAGCGCCTAGAATGTCGCCCGGATTGGAATAACACCCCCAAGGAGAAACCGTGCAGCACAAAGCAGTTCCCACACGCAACATCGTGGCCGCAGTGATAGGCAACGCCCTCGAATGGTATGACTTCCTGGTGTTCGCGTTCATGACGCCGATCATCGCGAAGCTCTTTTTCCCCACCGACCCCAACCTGCCGGGCAGCGAACTCAACGCCATCCTGATGACGACCGCCATCTTCGGCGTCGGCTTCTTCATGCGCCCCGTGGGCGGCATCATCCTGGGCATGTACGGCGACAAGAAAGGCCGCAAGGCCGCGATGGTGATGGTGACCTCGCTGATGGCCGTGTCCATCGCGCTGATCACGGTGGCCCCGACGTACCACGCCGCCGGCATCCTGGCCCCGATCTTCATCCTGATCGCGCGCCTGTTGCAGGGTTTCTCGGCGGGCGGTGAATTCGGCACGTCGACGGCGCTGCTGATTGAAATGGCCCCCAACGGCAAACGCGGCTTCTACGGTTCGTGGCAGATGGCTGGCCAGATGCTGGCGCTGCTGATCGGCGCGGCTTGCGGCACGTTGATCACCGAGTTCTTCACGCAAGAACAGATCGCCGCCTGGGCCTGGCGCATTCCGTTCGCCTTCGGCCTGGTCATTGTTCCCATCGCCATCTATATCCGCAAGAACGTCGACGAAACCGACGTCTTCAAGAAGATGCAGGAAGAAGACCGCCAGGCCGCCGCGCGCGGTGAAGTGCAGCGCCTGAGCCTGGTTCAGATGATCAAGACCCACACGCGTGAAACGATGATCGGCGTGGGCCTGGTCGTGACCGCCACGGTGTCCATCTACATCACCTTCACGTATCTGGTGACGTACTCCACGCAAATCCTGAAGCTGCCGATGAAGGAAACCTTCATGGTGCAGATGGCGGGCGCGGCGCTGATGGTGCTGATGACGCCGTTCATGGGCGCATGGTCCGACCGCATCGGCCGCCGTCCGCTGGTGATCAGTTCGCTGATCGGCTACCTGATCGTGCTGTATCCGCTGTACTACTGGCTGTCGGACGCCCCGTCCATCGGCCGCCTGCTGACGGTGCAGATCGTCGTGTGCTTCTTCGTGTCGGCCTTCTTCGGCGTGTTCAGCACGGTGATGGCGGAATTGTTCCCGGCGCGCGTGCGTTCCGTGGGCTTGTCGCTTGCCTATAACGTGGCCGTGATGATCTTCGGCGGTTTCGCGCAGTTCATCGTGACGTGGCTGATCAAGACCACCGGTTCGCCGATGGCGCCGGCCTACTACGTGATGTTCGGCGTGGCGCTGGGCCTGATTGCCTCGTTCTTCATGCGCGAACGCGCGCACGAGAAGCTGGACCACTAAAGCTAGAGCCCCCACGGCCGCCCGGCCCTGGGGGTTTTCGTCCTACCGGCGCGTTGCCGAGGACACGCCCGCCACTTCGGCCAAGGCGTCCAGCGCACGGGCGAGCGATTCGCCCCCGCGCACTTCCACCGTGAACACCATATGAGCCAGCGACTGCTTGCTCTGCGTATTCACCCCCACCACGTTCAGGCGCAGCCGCGCAAAGACTTCGGACAGGTCGCGCAACAGGCCGGGACGGTCGTGCGCGCGCACGCTGACGTCCACCGGATAGAACGTGTCCGAGGTTTCGCCCCAGGCCACTTCAATGACGCGCTCGGGTTCGCGCGCGGCCAAGGCCAGATAACTGTGGCAGTCGCTGCGATGGATCGACACACCGCGCCCCCGCGTGACGAAGCCGGCGATGGCGTCGGGCGGCGCGGGGCGGCAGCAGCGCGCCAGCTGCGTCAGCAGCGAACCCACCCCCACCACCAGCACGCCGCTCTTGCCGCTTTTCTCGGCGCTGCCCGCGCTGGCGTTGCGCAGCGCCGCCGGCTGCGGCTCCACCGCAGGCCCCGGCTGCTGGAAAACACTGTCGATCTGGCGCAGGCTGAACTCTTCCTTGGCCGCCGCGACGTACAGGTCGTCGGCGCGCGCAAAGCCCAGGTTTTGCGCCAGCTGTTCCAGATTGACGGCCGTCTTGCCCAGCCGCTGCAATTCCTTTTCAACCAAGGCCTGGCCTTGGGTGATGCGTTGCTGCAATTCAATGGCGTTGAACCACATGCGCACCTTGGCGCGCGCCCGCGGGCTGGCCAGAAACCCCAACTGGGGATTGAGCCAGTCGCGCGACGGCCCGCCCGACTTGGCGGAGATGATCTCCACGGTCTGCCCGGTCGACAAGTGCGTTTGCAGCGGCACCATCTGCCCATCAACGCGCGCACCGCGGCAGCGGTGGCCCAGGTCGGTATGCAGGTGATAGGCGAAGTCCACCGGCGTGGCGCCTGCCGGGAGCTCGATCACGCGCGCTTGCGGCGTCAGCACGTAGATGCGTTCGTCCGTGTGCGCGGGCGCCTTCACCGCATTGCGGTTCCTGCTGGAGCCGGGTTTGCCTGATGCGGTCTTGTTGGATTCCGCTTTGCCGGATTCCGCTTTACCCCCAGGCTTACCCGGCTCTTGGCCGGACGCTTGTCCCGGCTCCAGCCCCGTTGCCTGGCCTGGCTCTGCGCCGCCTTCGACATCGCTGTTCCAGGCCAGCAGCTGACGCATCCACGCCAGTTGGCGGTCGTATTCACTGGACGCCGCCACCTGGCCGCCCTTCGCGCCCGCTTCCTTGTAGCGCCAATGCGCGGCCATGCCGTATTCGGCGAACTGATGCATCTCGCGCGTGCGGATCTGCACTTCGAACGGGCGGCCGTCATCGTCCGCCACCACGGTATGCAGCGAGCGATAGCCGTTAGGCTTGGGCCGCGAGATGTAGTCGTCGAACTCGTCAGACAGCGGCGTCCACATTTCGTGCACCAGCCCCAACGCCGTATAACAGGCGCGCACGTCTTCGACGATGACGCGCAGCGCGCGCAGGTCGTACATCTGCGAGAAGTCCAGCCGCTTGACGCGCATCTTGTTCCAGATGCTGTAGATGTGCTTGGGCCGGCCGCTGACTTCGGCGTCGATGCCGCTCTTAGCCAACGCCGTCTGCATGCGCTCGATAGCGCCCGCAATGAAGGCTTCGCGCTCCACCCGCTTTTCTTCCAGCAAGCGGGCGATCTGCTTGTAGCGGTCGGGTTCCAGGAAGCGAAAAGCCAGGTCTTCCATTTCCCATTTGATCTGCCAGATGCCCAGCCGGTTCGCCAGCGGCGCATACAGGTCCAGCGTTTCCTGCGCGAACCCGGTCGAGCACGGCGCCTTGCTTTCCGCGTGCCAACGCAAGGTGCGCAGCCGCGAGGCCAAGCGCATCAGCACAATGCGCAGGTCGGCCGCCATGGCCAGCAACATCTTGCGCTGCATTTCCTTTTGGGAACCGCTTTCGGCTTCGGCGTCGCTGGCTTGGCGGGCCACCACGCCCAGGCGCAAAAGCGCGCGCGTGCCTTGTACCAGCCGCGCCACTTCTGCGCCGAAGGCGGTGGCGACGGGGTCGTTGCGCAAGGCGGGCGCCGGGGCCATCAAGTCGGTGGGCAAGGCGGCCAGCAGCGCGGCGGCGCGGGTGGCGGCGTCGGTATGCAGGGCCGCCAGAATGCGGACGACGCCGGCGCCGTGGCTGGCCAAGGGCTCGCCGGTAAGCGCCTGCTGGCCTTCAAAGCGCGGCGTGGCCCAGGCGACGGCCCGGTCAATCAGCGCCAGGCCATCGGCGTCCAGGCCCGCCCCTACCTCCTGCCGCCAGGAAGCGTCAAAAGGCGAAGGCGCGTCGATAACAGGCGGGGCGGACATGAAGGGCGTCGTGCTGGGGTTGGTTGATATCCCGACACTCTACACTAGGGTTTGATCACTCAGAATCCCCTGCCATATCCCGATATATAGAAGGAACCCAAGCTTATGTTGCGCTGGCTCAAGGGCCGGGGCGCCCGCGCGTCCGAAGTGGCCGAGATGCAAGCCCGCATCTCGCCCGAACTGTGGCGGCAGGTGCTGGATGCCCACCCTTTCCTGGCGGCGTTGAACGCCGATGAAACCGATCAGCTGCTCGCGCGGTCGGCCTGGCTGCTGGCCAGCAAGACCATCAACGGCGCGCAGGGCCTGGACGTGTCGGACTTCATGCGCCTGTCGATTGCCGCGCAGGCCAGCCTGCCCATTCTGAATCTTGCGCCTGAACTCTATGAAGGCTGGGACGAAATCATCGTGTATCCGGCCAGCTTCCGCATCCCGCGTTCGCGCCAGGACGATGACGGCGTGGTTCACGAATACATCGAAGATGCGGCGGGCGAAGCGTGGGAAGGCGGCCCGCTGGTGCTCTCCTGGGAGGACACGCAGATGTCAGACGGCGGCTTCAACGTCGTCATCCATGAGTTCGCCCACAAGCTGGACCTGCGTTCCGGTTTTGCCGATGGCATGCCGTCGCTGGCCGCGCACCCGGATCTGAAACCGCAGGTATGGCGCCGCGTGCTGGACGACAGCCTTGACCGCTTCATCGCCGCGCTGGATGCCGTGGAAGCGGCCATCCCGCACGACGTGGACCCCGAAAGCGAAGCCGCCGACGCCTGGTACGGCCAATTGCCGATGGACCCGTACGCGGCCACGGACGAAGCGGAATTCTTCGCGGTCAGCTCTGAACACTTCTTCGTGGACCCGTTCCCGATGCAGCAGGCGCTGCCCGAATGGTATGACCTGCTGCGGGCCTATTACCGGCAGGACACCTTGGCGCGCTACGCATGAAGCAGCTGCTGATCGTCTGGCATTCGCGCACCGGCGCGGCGCGGCAAATGGCCGAGGCCGCTACGCGGGGCGCGCAAGCGGCCGCGGCCGAACTCGACCTGGCGGACGCCTTGTGCGTGAAGCTGCTGCGGGCCTCCGACGTTGACTCCGACGCCTTGCTGGCGAGCCACGGCTATCTGTTCTGCGCGCCCGAAAACCTGGCCAGCCTGAGCGGTGAGATGAAGGAGTTTTTTGATCGCAATTACTACGCCGTGCTCGACCGCATCCAGGGCTTGCCCTATGCCTGCGCCATCAGCGCCGGCAGCGATGGCACGGGCGCCGCGCGGCAGGTGGAACGCATTTGCACCGGATGGCGGCTGAACGCGGTGGCGCCTGCGCTGATCGTGAATCTGGGTGCGCAGACGGCTGAACAGATCGTGGCGGAAAAGACGGTGCCGGCGGCGGAGCTCTCGCGCTGCGAAGCCTTGGGCGGGCTGTTGGCGGCAACGTTGTTGATGGGGGAGTAACGCGCCCTTCGCGTTGGCGCAGGGTTGTGCAAACCCACAGAAAAAACCCCAAAGAAAAAGCCCTTCGGCATGCCGAAGGGCTTTTCACTTGCGGGCGGCAGTCGCTTAGATAGCGGCCGTCACGATGATCTCGACCTTGAAATCCGGGTTGGCCAGGCGGGCTTCAACCGTGGCGCGCGGAGGCGAATTGCCGTCAGCGACCCACGCGTCCCATGCCTTGTTCATGCCGTCGAATTCCTTGATGTTGGCCACGTAGATCTGGGCCATCAGGATCTTGGTCTTGTCGGTGCCGGCTTCGGCCAGCAGGCGATCGATCGTCGCCAGCACTTGCTCGGTCTGGCCGGTGATGTCCAGCTTGGCGTCGTCCGGCACCTGGCCTGCCAGGTACGCGACACCGTTGTACACGGCCATGTCCGACAGGCGCTTGGCGACGTGGAAGCGCTTGATGCTGCTCATGAATATTCCCCTAGAGTCGAGTTGAGTTGATGAAACTGGAAACCAGCAATTTACCCCGAGCCGCCCTCAGGCGGGAGGCAACTGAAACACCTGGCGCAGATACGCCAGATAGGCGGGATCGTCGCACATGGTTTTTTCTGGCGCATCAGACACCTTGGCCACGGGCTGGCCATTGCAGCGGACCATCTTCATGACGATCTGCAAGGGTTCATGGCCCAGGTCGTTGGTCAGGTTCGTGCCGATGCCGAACGACACCTTGCAGCGGCCCGAGAACTGGCGGGCCAGCTCGATCGCGCGCGGGAAGGTCAGCGAATCCGAGAACACCAGCGTCTTTGCGCGCGGGTCCACGCGGTTCTTGCGGTAGTGCTCAAGCAGGCGCTCGCCCCAGACGAAGGGGTCGCCAGAATCGTGGCGGGCGCCGTCGAAGAGCTTGCAGAAATACATGTCGAAGTCGCGCAGGAACGCGTCCATGCCGTAGACGTCCGACAGCGCAATGCCGAGGTCGCCCCGGTATTCCTTGGCCCAGACTTCCAGCGCGAACACCTGCGAGTCGCGCAGCCGCGGACCCAGCGCCTGACACGCCTGCAAGTATTCGTGGCCCATCGTGCCCAGCGGCAACACTTCATGCTGCTTGGCCAGCAATACGTTGCTGGTGCCTGCGAAATGCTCGCCCATCTGGGCCTTCATGGTGGACACCACTTCCTGGTGCCAAACCTTGGAGAAGCGGCGGCGCGTGCCGTATTCGGCCACGCGGAAATCGGCCAGCGCCGGGTCGTCCAGCACCAGGTGCATCTTGGATTGCAGGCGCTGGCGGCCTTCTTCCCAGTCGGGGTTCTTGCGCGTGTTGCGGAAGTAGACCTCGTTGACGATGGCCAGCACCGGGATCTCGAAGAGAATCGTGTGCAGCCACGGGCCTTTCACTTCAATGGCGATCTCGCCCGGCGCATCGCCTTCGCTGATATGGATGCAGCGCTCGGGCAGATGGAACAGGCCAAGAAAGTCGACGAAGTCGCTCTTGATGAAGCGCAAGCCGCCCAGATAATCCAGCTCATCCTGAGTGAAGCGCAGTTGGCAAAGCTGGTGCACTTCTTCACGGATTTCATCCAGATAGGGGCGCAGATCGGCCCCAACGGTGCGGCACTTGTAACGGTACTCGACCTGTGCAGCGGGGAACTGATGCAGTACCACCTGCATCATGCTGAATTTATACAGATCGGTGTCGAGCAGCGAAGTGATTATCATGATTGCGCGTATCGGTTTCGCGACACCATAGCATAGAGAACCAGGGGTTCAGGGCCATGGGCCACGAAGTCAATACGGGTATTACCGGCACATCCGGCGCGCATTGGGTAAAATCCGCCCAACAAGACACAAATGCCGCCGATCCCGGAGTTCCTGAATGACCCACGTTGTCACCGAAAACTGTATTAAGTGCAAGTACACCGATTGCGTTGATGTGTGCCCGGTGGACTGTTTTCGTGAGGGTCCGAACTTCCTCGTGATCGATCCCGACGAATGCATCGACTGCGCCGTGTGCATCCCGGAATGCCCGGCCAATGCGATCTACGCCGAAGAAGACGTGCCGCAAGACCAACTGAATTTCATCGCGCTGAACGCTGAACTTTCGCCCGAGTTCGCCAGCATCAGCCGCGCCAAGAAGCCCCTGCCGGACGCCGACGACTGGAACGGCAAGCAGGACAAGCTGCAATTCCTGGAAAAATAATCCGCGATAGCCGGCTGCCGCCTGGCGGCCGGCTTCGTGCGATGCCCCGATGACCGACGACTCCAAATACACGCGCCAAACCGTCACTCAGATCCACACCTGGGTGCCCGACAAGCTGTTCTCATTGCGCGTAACGCGCGACGACGCGTATACGTTCCTGCCGGGCCAGTTCGCCCGGGTCGGTTTACCCGGGGCGGATGATCCCAACGGCCCGCCCACCCTGTGGCGCGCCTACTCGATGGTGTCCGCCCCGCACGAGTCCGGGCTGGAGTTCTATTCCATCGTGGTTCCCGACGGCCTGTTCAGCCCGCGCATGGCGCAGTTGCGCCCGGGCGATGCCTTGTACGTCGAAAAAACGCCCTATGGTTTCCTGACGCTGGAACGCTTTGCGCCCGGCGGCGACCTCTGGCTGTTGGCCTCCGGCACCGGCCTGTCGGCCTACCTGTCGCTGCTGCGCGACCCTGCCACCTGGCGCGCCTATCGCCGCATCATTCTGGTGCACGGCGTGCGCACCGTGGCGGAGCTGGCCTACCGCGAAGAGATCGAATCCTGGGGCGCGCGGCAGGAACTGGCCGAGCTGTATGCGGCAGATCCGCAGAAGCTCATCTACCTGCCCATCGCCACCCGCGAAGCGCTGCCCGGCATGCCGCAAGAGCGCCTGACCACGCTGATCGCCGATGGCCGGCTGGAGCAGCTGGCCGGGCTGCCGCTGGACCCGGAGCAGGCGAAGATCATGCTTTGCGGCAACCCCGACATGCTGGCGGACGCTCGCAAGCTGCTGGGCGAACGCGGTTTCAAGCCGGGCCGCCGCGGCATACCGGGCAACCTGGCAGTAGAAAATTACTGGTGATTCCGCACTGACCGGCCTAGTGCATAAATCCTCCCTTTGGTCTCTATGCTGGGCAAAAAAACGCCCTAAACTGGTGCCTAAGGGGATGACGGGTCTCTTTTTAGCAACAGAATCCCGGTGTTAGCCGCAGTTTCTTTAGGCTGATTGGATATATCTTTAGTCCTCGGCGCAATAATCGGGGCACACGCTCGACCCAGAAGGACATCCTCCAAATGCTGTACCAATTGCACGAAATGCAGCGCGCCTTCCTGACTCCGTTCGCTGCATTCACGGATGCCGGTTCTCAGCTGTTCTCCAGTCCCTACAGTCCCCTCGCTTACACCCCGATTTCCCGCCAGATGGCCGCGGGGTACGAGCTGATGACGCGTATCGGCAAGGAATACCAGAAACCCGCCTGGAATCTTCCCACCACCGAAATCAACGGCAAGTCCGTTCGCGTGACCGAAGCGGTGGCGTTGGACAAGCCCTTCTGCCGCCTGGTGCACTTTCACCGCGACGTGCGCGTGGCTGGCCGCGATGACCCCAAGGTGCTGCTGGTTGCCCCGCTGTCGGGCCACCATGCGACCTTGCTGCGCGACACCGTGCGCGCCCTGCTGCCCAACCATGACATTTATGTCACTGATTGGGTCGACGCCCGCATGGTTCCGCTCGCCGCCGGCCCGTTCCATCTGAACGACTACGTGCGCTACGTGCAGGATTTCATCCGCCACCTGGGCCCCGACGTACACGTGATTTCGGTTTGCCAGCCCACCGTGCCGGTGCTGGCCGCCGTGTCGCTGATGGCCACCGCCAATGACCCCTGCCAGCCGCGCAGCATGGTCATGATGGGCGGCCCCATCGACCCGCGCCAGTCGCCCACGCAGGTGAACCGCCTGGCCACCACCAAGCCCTATTCGTGGTTTGAAAGCCAGGTGATCCACCCGGTGCCGCCGCGTTACCCGGGCGCGGGCCGCAAGGTCTACCCTGGCTTCCTGCAGCACGCCGGGTTCATGGCCATGAACCCCGACCGCCACATGAAGTCGCACTACGAGTTCTACCTGGACTTGCTGCGCGGCGACGACAGCGACGCCGAAGCGCACCGCCGCTTCTACGACGAATACAACGCCGTGCTGGATATGCCGGCCGAGTTCTATCTGGACACGATCCGCATGGTGTTCCAGGACTTCGCGCTGCCCAGCGGCACGTGGGAAGTTGACGGCCAGACCGTGCGCCCCGCCGACATCAAGAAGGTGGCCCTCTTCACCATTGAAGGCGAGCTGGACGATATCTCGGGCCAGGGCCAGACGCGCGCGGCCATCAAGCTGTGCAAGAACATCCCCGCCGAGCGCAAGTCGCACTACACCGCGCCGAACTGCGGCCACTACGGCATTTTCTCGGGCCGCCGCTGGCGCGAAATGATCTGTCCTAAAATTGCCGAATTCATCCGGCAATCGGCTTGACGACGGCGCAGCGCCGTCCGGCAGGTGACGCGCGGGCCTGGCCCGCGCCACCTCAAGCCTGATCCGTATTTCACGGGGCCCGCGTGGCCCCTTTTCTTTTATTGGCCTTACATGTCCTGTCGCTCACTTGCCGACCGCATCGACGCCTTGCTGCCCCAGACGCAATGCACCAAGTGCGGCTATGACGGCTGCCGGCCTTATGCCGACGCCATCGCGGACGGCTCAGCACCGATCAACCGCTGCCCGCCCGGTGGCGACGACGGCATCGCCGCGCTATCCGCTTTGCTGCAAACCCCCGCCCTGCCGCTGGACCTAGAACGCGGCGAACCCGGCCCGCTGCTGGTCGCCCGCATCGATGAGGCGCACTGCATCGGTTGCACGCTGTGCATCCAGGCCTGTCCGGTTGACGCCATCGTGGGCGCCAACAAGCACATGCACACCGTGCTGGCCGATTGGTGCACGGGCTGTGATCTGTGCGTGGCGCCCTGTCCGGTGGACTGTATTCAAATGGTGCCTGCCGGCCGCGCCTGGACCGCAGAAGACGCCGCCATCAGCCGCCAGCGGCACCGCAGCCATCTGGCGCGAGCCGAACGTCTGGCTGCCGACAACGCCCGCCTGATGGCGCCCGAGGCGCCCGCCGCCGCCAGCGCGCCTACCCCCGCCGCCGCCGACGCGCAAAGCGAAGACCGCAAGCGCTCCGCCATTGAATCCGCGCTGGCCCGCGCCCGGGCCCGCCGCAATCCGACGCAGTCATGAACGCAGCCAAACGCCGTGAGATCTTCGCCCGCCTGCAAGCGGCCAACCCGAACCCCACCACCGAACTGGAATACGACACGCCGTTCCAGTTGCTGATCGCGGTGCTGCTGTCGGCGCAGGCCACCGACAAATCGGTCAACATCGCCACGCGTAAATTCTTCCCGCAATACGGCACGCCCGAAGCGTTGCTGGCGCTGGGCGAAGAAGGCTTGTCCGATTACATCAAGACCATCGGGCTGTACCGCACCAAGGCCAAGAACACGATCGCCACCTGTCGCATCCTGCTTGAGCATCACGGCGGCGAAGTGCCGCAAACGCGCGAGGCGTTGGAATCGCTGCCGGGCGTGGGCCGCAAGACGGCCAACGTCGTGCTCAACACCGCATTCGGCCAGCCCACGATGGCGGTGGATACGCATATCTTTCGCGTGTCGAACCGCACCGGTATCGCGCCGGGCAAGAACGTGCTTGAAGTGGAAGACAAGCTCGTGAAGTTCATTCCGCGCGAATATATCCAGGATGCCCATCACTGGCTCATCCTGCATGGCCGCTACATCTGCGTGGCGCGCAAACCGAAGTGCCCCCAATGCGGCATTTCCGATCTGTGTGAATTCAAACAAAAAACACCCGCGTAAACCCTGCGGTTTAAATATGGCATTGTGATTTCAACGAGTGGAAAACCGGGGTTTTCCCTCGCTGAATTTGTTTGATCAGTTGATAAGAATCAACGCGTATTTGCTGCAACGCATTGCGCTTGGAAAAGGGTTTTCCCGCCTTGCGCGGCGTGTATTGTCGGCGTGCCGACAATTGAGCTTTCCGCACTGCAAAACCTATGTAAAACCCTCATGGAATTTTGATAAAGAGGTCCGCATACTCGCCGGCAACTCATCAGAAAACTACGAGACATCTCTGGTTTTCCGACCCCGCGGGGGTCTGCCGCAATGACGGCAGGCAGAGACCATATAAATACAACGCTGGTGCAGCGGACATGGATGACACAATCCTGGAGACAAAAGGCCTCACCAAGGAGTTCCGCGGATTCGTCGCGGTCAATGGGGTCGATTTGCGTATCAAGCGAGGCGAGATTCATGCCTTGATCGGGCCTAACGGCGCGGGCAAGACCACATGCTTCAACCTGCTTACCAAGTTCTTATCTCCCACGTCGGGAACCATCAAGTTCAACGGTATCGACATTACCGGCGAGCGCCCCGCGCAGATTGCGCGGCGTGGCGTGATTCGCTCGTTCCAGATTTCGGCGGTGTTTCCACACCTGACCGTGCTGGAGAACGTGCGCATCGGCTTGCAGCGCAAGACCGGGCTGTCGTTTCACTTCTGGCAAAGCGACAAGCGGCTGGCGTCCTTGAACGAGCCGGCGCGCGCGCTGCTTGAACAGGTGGACCTGGGCGCCTTCGCGGACGAGACCACGGTGAACCTGCCGTATGGCCGCAAGCGCGCACTGGAAATCGCCACGACGCTGGCGATGGAACCCGAACTGATGCTGCTGGACGAGCCCACGCAGGGCATGGGCCACGAAGACGTGGACCGCGTCACGCAGCTGATCAAGCGCGTCAGCGCCGGGCGCACGATCCTGATGGTGGAACACAACATGAACGTCGTGTCCTCCATCGCCAACACCATCACCGTGCTCGCGCGCGGCTCGGTGCTGGCCGAAGGCACGTACGCCGAAGTCTCCCGCCATCCGGCCGTGATGCAGGCGTACATGGGCACCACCGACGGCGAACTTCAAGGAGCGCACGCATGAGCACCCCGGCACTGGAAATTTCAGGCTTGCAAGCCTGGTACGGGGAATCGCACATCCTGCACGGCGTGGATATGCGCGTGGGGCAAGGCGAAGTTGTCACGCTGCTGGGCCGCAATGGCGCGGGCCGCACCACGACGTTGCGCGCGATTCTCGGGCTGACGGGCTCCCGCAAGGGCTCGGTGCGCATTCACGGCACCGAAGCCATCGACCTGCCCACCTACAAAATCGCCCACCTGGGCGTGGGCTATTGCCCCGAAGAACGCGGCATCTTCGCCAGCCTGTCTTGCGAAGAAAACCTGCTGCTGCCGCCGGTCGTGGGTTCGCTGGGCGGCGGCATGTCGCTGGCCGAAATCTACGACATGTTCCCCAACCTGCAAGAGCGCCGGAATTCACCGGGCACACGCTTGTCGGGCGGCGAACAACAGATGCTGGCCGTGGCGCGCATTCTGCGCACCGGCGCCAATCTGCTGCTGCTGGACGAAATCTCCGAAGGCCTGGCGCCCGTCATCGTGCAGGCGCTTGCCCGCATGATCAAGGCGCTGAAGCAGCGCGGCTACACGATCGTCATGGTCGAGCAGAACTTCCGCTTCGCGGCTCCGCTGGCTGACCGCTTCTACGTCATGGAGCACGGTCAGATCGTCGAGCATTTCGAAGCCGCAGAACTTTCAGAAAAACAGGACACGCTCAACGAATTGTTGGGCGTCTAAAACAACCTGTCATCCGCCGGAATCCCGGCAACACTACACCGTAGGGAAGAGGAGTCATCCCATGAAGCTGCACACCATCACTGCTGCACTGGCCATGGCGGGCCTGGGATTTGCAGGGGCAACCGCCCACGCGCAAGGTATCTCCGACGATGTCATCCGCATCGGCTTCATCACCGACATGTCGGGCGTGTATTCCGACATCGACGGCAAGGCTGGTCTGGACGCGATCCGCATGGCGATCGAAGACGCCGGCGGCACCATCAACGGCAAGAAGATCGAAGTCGTCTCGGCCGACCACCAGAACAAGGCCGACGTGGCGTCGGCACGCGCACGCGAATGGTTCGATCAACAAAAGGTCGACGTCATTGTTGCGGGCACGAACTCGGCCACCAGCCTGGCCATGGCGGCCGTGGCGGCTGAAAAGAAAAAGCCGTTCATCGCCGTGGGCGCAGGCGCATCCGACCTGACCAACGCGCAATGTTCGCCCTACACCGTCCACTACGCCTACGACACCGTGGCGCTGGCGCGCGGCACGGGTTCGGCAGTGGTGAAGGACGGCGGCAAGAGCTGGTTCTTCCTGACGGCCGACTACGCTTTCGGCCACGCGCTGGAACGCGACACGATGGCCGTTGTGAAGGCCGCAGGCGGCGAGATCAAGGGCCAGGTGCGCGCACCGCTGGGCGCCTCGGACTTCTCGTCCTTCCTGCTGCAAGCGCAGGCATCCAAGGCGCAGATCCTGGGCATGGCCAACGCGGGTGGCGACACCATCAACACCATCAAGGCCGCCAATGAATTCGGCGTGACCAAGACGATGAAGATGGCCGGCCTGCTCGTGTTCATCAACGACGTGCACTCGCTGGGCCTGCAAGCCACGCAAGGCATGTACCTGACCGACGGCTGGTACTGGGATCAATCCGACGCCTCGCGCGCCTGGGCCAAGAAGTTTGAAGCCAAGGTCGGCCGCAAGCCGTCGATGCTGCAAGCGGGCGATTACTCGTCGACGATGTTCTACCTGAACGCCGTGAAGGCAACGGGCACGGACGACGCCGACACCGTCATGAAGTGGATGAAGTCGAACAAGATCAACGACTTCTTCACCCAAGGCGGCTATGTGCGCGAAGACGGCCGCATGGTCCATGACATGTACCTGATGCAAGTGAAGACCCCGGCCGAATCCAAGGGCCCGTGGGACTACTACAAGGTCGTGGCCACGCTGCCTGGCGACGAGGTCTACACCAAGCTGTCCGAGTCCACCTGCAAGCTGGTCAAGAAATAATTCCCGGCTCATGTGACACCAGGGTGCGGCCCGGCGCGGGCCGCGGCCGCACCTTGAATTTGCTCGCTTCCATCCGTACGCGCAGGATTTTCACAAGATGACTGACCTTTTCGGCATCCCTATACAGGCCTTGTTCGGCCAGCTATTACTGGGCCTGGTCAACGGTTCCTTCTATGCCATGTTGTCGCTCGGGCTTGCCGTGATCTTCGGGCTGCTGAACGTCATCAACTTCGCGCACGGCGCGCTCTACATGCTGGGCGCGTTCATCGCCTGGATGGGGCTGTCGTACCTGGGGTTGAACTACTGGATCATGCTGATCCTGGCGCCGCTGGTCGTGGGGCTGTTCGGCATACTGATCGAAAAACTATTGCTCAAGCATCTGTACAAGCTTGATCACCTTTACGGGCTGCTGCTGACCTTTGGCCTGACCTTGCTGATCGAAGGCCTGTTCCGCAGCTTCTACGGCGTATCGGGGCAACCTTACCCGACCCCCGAAGCGCTGCGTGGCGCAACCAACCTGGGCTTCATGATTCTGCCGAACTATCGCGGCTGGGTCGTGGCGGCGTCGGTGGTGGTCTGCCTGGCGACCTGGTTCGTCATTGAACGCACTCGCCTGGGCGCCCTGCTGCGCGCTGGCACCGAGAACCCGCGCCTGGTGGAAGCCTTTGGTGTGAACGTGCCGCGCATGATTACGCTGACCTACGGCTTCGGCGTGGCGCTGGCGGGCTTTGCCGGCGTGCTGGCCGCGCCCGTCTTGCAGATTTCGCCGCTGATGGGGTCCAACCTGATCATCGTCGTGTTCGCCGTGGTCGTGATCGGGGGCATGGGGTCCATCATGGGCGCCATCGTGACCGGGTTGGGGCTGGGCGTGATTGAAGGACTGACCAAGGTGTTCTGGCCCGAAGCGTCCAGCACCGTGGTGTTCATCATCATGGCCATCGTTCTGTTGATCCGCCCGGCCGGGCTGTTCGGAAAAGAAAAATGAATCGTCAATTCCTGGGCTATGCGGTACTGGCCGTCGTGGTGGCCGCTCTCCCCTTCCTGGGGGTGTACCCGATCTTCGCCATGAAGATCATGTGCTACGCGCTCTTTGCGTGCGCGTTCAACCTGCTCTTGGGCTTTACCGGGCTCTTGTCGTTCGGGCACGCCGCCTTCCTGGGCAGCGCGGCCTACGCGGCCGGGCACGCGATGAAGGTGTGGGGCTTTCCCACCGAGATCGGCCTGCTGTTCGGCGTGGGCGTGGCGGCGCTGCTGGGCTTGGCGATGGGCGCCATCGCCATTCGCCGCAGCGGCATCTACTTCGCGATGATCACGCTGGCGCTGGCGCAGATGGTGTTCTTCTTCTTCCTGCAAGCCAAGTTCACCGGTGGCGAAGACGGCCTGCAAAGCGTGCCGCGCGGCACCTTGCTGGGGATGCTGGATTTGTCCAAGGACATCAACCTGTACTACGTGGTGATGGCCATTTTCGTCCTGGGCTACTTCATCATCTGGCGCACGGTGAATTCGCCGTTCGGACAAGTGCTGCAAGCGCTGCGCGAAAACGAGCCGCGTGCGGTCTCGCTGGGCTATGACGTCGACCGCTTCAAGCTGCTGGCCTTCGTGCTGTCAGCCGCGCTGGCCGGGCTGGCCGGCGCCACCAAGACGCTGGTGTTCGTGTCGGCCACCTTGTCGGACGCCACCTGGCAGATGTCCGGGCTTGTGATCCTGATGACGCTGATCGGCGGGCTGGGCACGTTGACCGGCCCCATCCTGGGCGCCTTCATCGTGGTGCTGCTTGAGAACAAGGTGGGCGACTTCGGCCAGATGATGGCCAGCCTGACCGGCGTGGAATGGTTCCTGCGCCTGGGCGAATCGGTCACCATCGTGATCGGCCTGATCTTCGTCATCTGCGTGCTGGCCTTCCGGCGCGGCATCGTGGGCGAAGTCGGCGCGTTCATCGACCGCCGGCGCGCCGCCCGCGCCTGACCGGCTTACGCCTGACCCTGCTTGTCACCCGGACGGGGCCGCATCATGCGGCCCCGTTTGCATTAGAGCCGCCACAAGCGCCCGTACAATAAAACGCACCCAACCCAACAGGTGCCTGACCATGCGCAACCCGCATCCGCTCGCCCCCGTCTCTGCCGCTGTGGCCCTGGCCGCGGCGCTGCTTGCGTCTGCCGCGGCCCATGCCGCCGATCCTTCGGCAACGCCTGCCGCGGCCAAGACAGCAACCCCCACGTGTGAAGTCAACCGCCCCGTCCGCTTCAGCGGGCTGAACTGGGAGTCCAACCTGGTGTTGGCGGGCATCGAACGCTATGTGCTGGAACACGGCTACGGCTGCAAGACCTCGGTTGAAATCGGCGAAACGCTGCCGATGCTGGCCGCACTGCAACGCGGCGATGTGGACGTCACGCCCGAAGTCTGGCCCGGCCAGATCGAAGGCGCCTGGAAGAAGGCCCTGGCCAGCGGCAAGGTGCTGGGCGTGGGCCATGTGTATGACGCGGGCGAAGGCTGGTACGTGCCGCGCTACACCGTTGAACGCCATCCTGAACTGAAAGCCGCGTCCGACCTTGCGCGCATGAAAGACGTGTTCGCCGACCCCGAAGAACCGGGACGCGGCCGCATCTACGGCTGCCCCGCCGGCTGGGCCTGCGGCACCTTGAACGACAATCTGCTGCGCGCGCTGAAGCTGGATAAAGACTATTCGCTTTTCGCCCCGGGCTCGGGCGCGGCGCAGAAAGCGGCCATCGTGTCGGCCTACAAGCGCAAGCGCGATATCGTCTTTTATTACTGGACGCCCACGTCGCTGGTCGGTGCGCTAGACCTGGTGAAGCTGGAACTGCCCGCCTTCGACCAGACGGCATACACCTGCATGACCGACCCCAAATGCGCCAATCCCGTCGCCACAGAGTTCAAGCCCAATCCGGTCGTGACCGGCGTAAACGCGGCGTTTGCGAAGGACGCGCCCAAGATCGCGGAATTCCTTAGCAAGCTGACCGTGCCGGATGACGCCATCAACGCCACCTTGGGCTGGCTCGAAACGGAAGGCAAGGAACCCGAAGACGCCGCACGCTACTTCCTGAAGCAGTACGGCCCCGTCTGGCGGCAATGGATGCCGGCTGATGCCGCTGATCGCGTGCAGGCCGCATTGGCCCGTGAATGACGCACGAATGACGTGCGATGGCGCGCCAACCTTGCCCGCCGCCTCATGTATCCTGACGTTTCGGCGCCGCCCCGGTCATGCCCTGGTCATGCCCTGGTAATGCCCAGGCCTTGCCCCGGCTGCGTCACCCTACACAAGTGAAGGAAGATAAGCATGGACGCCCTGTATTGGCACAACGGTCACTGGACCACCGAAAACCCCAAACTGCTCGGCCCCGCCGACCACGCCTTCTGGATGGCCAGCATGGTCTTCGACGGCGCGCGCGCGTTCCGCGGCCTGACGCCTGACCTGGACCTGCACTGCCAGCGCGTCGTGCGCTCGGCTGAAAAGATGCTGATGAAGCCGCAGATCGATTGGGAAACGATCCAGAAGCTGTGCCTGGAAGCCGTGGCCAAATTCCCTGAAGGCACCGAGCTCTACATCAAGCCGATGTTCTATTGCGCCGACGGCTTCCTGCTGCCGGATGCCGACAAGACGCAGTTCGTGCTGCACGTGTTCAAAGTGCCGATGCCGGGCGAACAAGGTTTCTCGGCCTGCTTCTCGAGCTTTGCGCGCTCATGGCCGAACATGGCGCCCACCGACGCCAAGGCCTCCTGCCTGTACCCCAATGGCCAGCGCGCCATCCGCGAAGCCGCCGAAAAGGGTTTCGACAACGCCATCATGCTGGACGGCGCGGGCAACATCGCGGAATTCGCCACCAGCAATCTGTGGCTCGCCAAGAACGGCGTGGTGTCCACGCCGGTTGATAACGGCACGTTCCTGAACGGCATCACGCGCCGCCGCGTGCTGGCGCTGCTGAAGGCCGATGGCATTGAAGTGCAAGAGCGCAGCCTGACCCGCGCCGACGTCGAAGAAGCCGACGAAGTGTTCTCGTCCGGCAACTACGGCAAGGTGGTCCATGTGAACCGCGTGGAAGACCGCGCGCTGGAATACGGCCCGATGGCGCGCCGCGCTCACAAGCTGTACATGGACTACGCGGAAAGCACGGGCCGCAAGTAAGACAAAGGCCGGCGCAGTCAGCGAAAAAAAAGGGAAACACGCGTACGCTATCGGCTTCGCCCCAGAAGGCAGAGCCATGCACAGCAGACGCGATTTCCTGCGCACAAGCGCATCCCTGGCAGGCGCCGGCAGCGCGCTGGCGTTCTTGCCCGCTTCTATCCGGCGGGCGCTCGCCATCCCCGCCAACCACCGCACCGGCACGATTCGCGATGTTGAACACATCGTGATCTTCATGCAGGAAAACCGGTCGTTCGATCACTACTTCGGCGGGCTCGCCGGGGTACGAGGCTTCGGCGACCGCTTTCCGATTCCGGTGCCGGACAGCCCCGACTACCGGCATCGCACCGTCTGGGCGCAATACAACGACAAGCCTGACGAGGGCGCCCCGCGCAGCGTGCTGCCCTATCACCTGGACACGCGCGAAGCCTTCGAGACCTTGCGCGTCGCCAGCACGCCGCATACCTGGTCCAACGCGCAAGACGCCTGGGACGCAGGCCGCATGGGCCAGTGGCCTGCCGCCAAGAAGAATCATTCGATGGCGTACTACACCGACGCCGACATGCCTTTCCAGTACGCGATGGCGCGCGCCTTCACGGTGTGCGACGCCTATCACTGTTCGTTCACCGGCGGCACCAACACGAACCGGCTGTTCGTGTGGAGCGGCACCAACGATGGCGAGGGGCGCGGCAACGGCCCGGCGCTGGGCAACGTCTACAACAAGCTCAAGGGCGGTGACCCCGCCCGCGCCTACACGTGGACGACCTATCCCGAACGGCTGGAAGCCGCTGGCGTCAGCTGGCGCATCTACCAGAACATGGCGGACAACTACTCGCTGAACCCCACGGCGGGGTTCAAGGCATACCGCGATGCTTACCAAGGCGCACCCGGGTCGCTCGCGGCGCTGAAAGACAAGGCGCTGACGACACGCGATCTCGACATGCTGCGGCAAGACGTGCTGGATGGCGCGCTGCCGCAAGTGACGTGGATCTGCGCCACCAAGGCGGGCTCGGAACATCCCAGCCCGTCCAGCCCCGCGCAAGGCGCCGACTACACCGCGCGCGTGCTGGATGCGTTGACGGCCAACCCCGAGGTCTGGAGCAAGACCGTCCTGCTGCTGATGTTCGACGAGAACGACGGCTTTTTCGACCACATGCCGCCGCCTGCGCCGCCATCGCGCGACGCCTCGGGTGCGCTGGCGGGCGCGTCCACCGTGGACACACGGGGCGAATATCACGAGATCATCACCGGCGTGGAAAAAGATGACACGCCAGCCCATCTGCATGGCGTCTATGGGCTGGGGCCACGCGTCCCGATGTACGTGCTGTCGCCGTGGACCAAAGGCGGCTGGGTCAACTCGCAGGTGTTCGATCACACCTCGGTGTTGCGCTTTGTTGAGCAGCGCTTTGGCGTGGCCGAGACAAACATTTCGCCGTGGCGACGCGCCGTATGCGGTGACCTGACGTCGATCTTCGATTTCGCAAACCCCGACGCATCGGACTTGCTGCGCGCGTTTCCCGCCACGTCCGAACGTGCGGCGCAGGCGTCGGCATTGCCCGGCACCGTCGTTCCCCCCGCGCCCGTGCAGGCAGGGCTTGCGCGCCAGGCGCCCGGCACCCGGCCGTCGCGCGCGCTGCCCTATGCGCTGCATGTGCATGCGCGCGTTGATGGTGAACACGTCGCGCTGCAATTTCAGAATGCGGGCGCGGCAGGCGCTGTGCTGCACGTTTATGACCGCCTGCATCTGGAACGCGGCCCGCGCCGCTATACGGTCGAGGCAGGAAAACAGCTGGAAGGCCAATGGCTGACATCAGAGGACGACGGCCGCTACGACCTTTGGGTGCTGGGCCCGAATGGCTTTCACCGGCATTACACGGGCGCTGCGGTCACGCCCCCCGTCAGCCCCGCTACGGATGTCACGGCCATCACCCCCCACGCCGCGCCGCCGCTTGAAGCCATCGCCGCCTATGACACACCCGGTGCGTCCTTGCGGCTGTCGATACACAACCCGGGAACGCAGTCTCGCACGTTCCGCGTGGCCGCCAACGCTTATGAACACCCGCAGCAGGCCGACACGACGTTAGCGCCTGGGGCGTCCATTGACCTGTCCTGGGACATGGCGCGCACCGACGGCTGGTACGACGTCACCGTGCGCGATAATGACGCGCCCGCTTGGTCGCGCCGGTTTGCGGGCCGCATCGAGACTGGCGCCCCCTCCACCTCGGACCCCGCAATGGGCCAGGAACTGATCTTGCAATGGACACCGTTGGCATGAAACCGCCCGCCCCCTATGAAGATGCCGTGACCTTCCAGTTTGGCGACTCACCCGCGCTGGCCGACGAGTTGCTGGCGCTGGTACTGGCCGGCGCCAAAACGGCCACGTGCGGCGCACTTGCCCATTTCGACGACAACGAACCCGTGCCGCAGGCTGGCCGGCGCGATGTGGTGCTGGACGGCCAGGGCCGCCCGGCCTGCGTCATCGAAACCACCAGCGTGTTGATCCAGCGCTTTGACCAGGTGGACGAGGCGTTTGCGCTGGCAGAAGGCGAAGGCCCATTTGATGTCTGGCGCGATGCGCACATTGCCTACTTCGACCGCAACGGCGGCTATGCGCCAGACATGATGCTGGTGTGTGAACGCTTTCGCGTGGTGGAAGTCTTCGGGCGATAAAAAACCGGGCAGCGCCCGGTTTTTTTTTGGAAAGGACGGATGCGCGTCGCGTCAATCCTTGTCCGCGCCCTTGCCCAGGCCGAGATAGCTTTCGATGACTTTCGGGTCACCGGCCAGCTCACGCGCCGGGCCGTGCAGAATGACCTCGCCCGTTTCCAGCACGTAGCCGTAGTCGGCCACTTGCAACGCCGCGCGGGCGTTTTGTTCGACCAGCAGAATCGCCACACCCGTGTCGCGCAGGCGCGCGATGATGTGGAAGATTTCGCGCACGATACGCGGCGCCAAGCCAAGGCTGGGTTCATCCAGCATCAGCAAGGTGGGCTTGGCCATCAGCGCGCGGCCCACCGCCAGCATCTGGCGTTCACCGCCCGACAACGTGCCTGCCTGTTGCGCACGGCGTTCGCGCAAGCGCGGGAACAGGTCGAACACTTCGTTCAGCGTGTCGCGCCAGCCGGCCTCGCGGGCGCGGTAGCGGCGAAAGCCGCCCAGCAGCAGGTTGTCTTCCACGGACATGGTGCCGAACAATTCGCGGCGTTCCGGCACCAGCGACATGCCCGCCGCCACGCGGCGCTCGACCTGCCAGCTGGACACATCGGTACCCGCGTACTGCACAGTGCCTGCCGCATGGCCGGTCTGGGGCAAGGAACCCATCATGGCGTTCAGCATGGTGGATTTGCCGGCGCCGTTGGCGCCGATCACCGTCACGATGCTGCCAGCGGGCACGGTCAGCGTGGCGCCGACCAGCGCGCCCACCTTGCCGTAGCGGGCCGACAGATTGCTGACTTCAAGAACGGGTGTTTGCGCGGCGCTCATTGCACACCTCCTGCCGACACGGGCTTGGCCTGATCCGCTTCGGGCAGGTCGTCGTCGATGCCGCCCAGATAGGCTTCCAGCACCGCAGGGTTCTTTTGCACGTCGGCTGGCACGCCTTCGGCCAGCTTGGTGCCGAAATCCATCACCACAAGGTGGTTGGTCAGGCGCATCACAAAATCCATATCGTGTTCGACCAGCAGAATGCTCATGCCTTCCGCGCGCAGTTGCTCCAGCACCCGCGCCAGGTCTTGCTTTTCTTTGTAGCGCAGGCCGGCGGCGGGTTCGTCCAGCAACAGCAGCACCGGGTCGGACGCCAAGGCGCGCGCGATTTCCAGAATGCGTTGCTGGCCCAGCGCCAGATTGCCCGCCTGTTCGTACAGGTATTCACCCAGGCCCACGCGCTTGATCTGCTCGGCGGCTTCGTGCAGCAACTGTGCTTCGCGGGCGCGGTCCGAGTGCAAGGCGCCAGCCAGCACGCCGACGTCCGAGCGCAAGTGCGCGCCCAGGGCTACGTTCTCGAGCACGGTCATGCCCGGCAGCAGCTGCACGTGTTGGAACGTGCGGCCCACACCCAGCTTGGCGATCTCGCGCGCCGAACGGTTGTCGATGCGTTGGCCCATGAAGGTGACTTGACCACGCGTAACGGGCAACACGCCGCTGATCAGGTTGAAGGTTGTGCTCTTGCCGGCGCCGTTGGGACCGATCAGGCCCATGATTTCGCCGGAGCTGACCTTGAACGTGATGTCGTTGACGGCAACCAGACCGCCGAACTCTTTGCGGATGGCGTCCACTTCCAGCACCACCTGACCCGCTTGCGGACGTGCGCGCGTCGGCAAAGCCGGTGCGGGCGCGGGCGGCGCCAGATTGCGGCGCGAACCGTCGGCGCCCGTGATGCTGCCCCACCAGCCCGCCAGAATCGGCCACAGGCCGTTGCGGGCGTATTGCAGCATCAGGATCAGCAGCACGCCGAAGACGATCATCTCGAAGTTGGCGTTGGTGTCCAGCAGCTTGGGCAGCCAGTTCTGCAACTGGTCTTTCAGCACCAGGATGACGCTGGAACCGAGCAACGCGCCCCAGACATAGCCCGCACCGCCCACCACCGCCATGAACAGGTATTCAATACCGTAGTTCACGCCGAAGGGGCTGGGGCTGACGGCGCGCTGCATGTGCGCGTAGAGCCAGCCTGAAATGCACGCCAGCAACGCCGCCCACACGAAGATCACGACCTTGTACGCCGCCGTGTTCACGCCCATCGATTCGGCCATGCCCGCGCCGCTTTTCAGCGCGCGGATGGCGCGCCCCGGGCGCGAGTTCAGCAAGTTGCGGGTAGCCCACAGCGCCAACAGCACGAACACCCAGATCAGGTAATAAATGTGGCGGCCGTTGGCCAGCGACATCCCGAAGATGCTGATGGGTTCAATGCCGGCGATACCGTCGTGCTTGCCCAGCCAGTCGATGTTGCCGAACAGGAAATACAGCGACAGGCCCCAGGCGATGGTGCCCAGCGGCAGATAGTGGCCCGACAGGCGCAAAGTAATCGCGCCCAACAGATAGGCCACGACGGCGGTCAGGATCAGGCCGGCCGGCAGCGCCAGCCACGGGGATACGTCGTACTGCGTGGTCAGGAATGCGGTGGTGTAAGCGCCCAGGCCCACAAACGCGGCCTGGCCGAACGACGTCAAGCCCCCCACGCCGGTCAGCAGCACCAGACCCAGCACAACCAGGCTGGCCAGACCGATGTAATTAAGTTGCGTCACCCAGAACTCGGGCGTGACCGGCACCAGTGGCAGGCCCGCCAGGACGACGAGAAATACGGCAAGCAGAATGCGGTTCATGACGTTTATTCCTCTTCGTCCACGTGATGGGTGCTGAACGAACGCCAGACCAGAACCGGGATAATCAAGGTAAAGACGATCACTTCCTTATAGGCGCTGGCCCAGAAGGACGAGAAGGATTCCAGCACGCCCACCAGCAGCGAGCCGGCGGCCGCCACGGGGTAGCTGGCCAGGCCGCCGATGATGGCGCCCACAAAGCCCTTCAGGCCGATCAGGAAGCCGGTGTCGTAATACACGGTGGTGATCGGTGCGATCAGCATGCCGGACATGGCGCCAATGGCGGTGGCCAGCGTGAACGTCAGGCTGCCCGACATCGTGGTGCTGATGCCCACCAGACGCGCCCCGCGGCGGTTCACGGCGGTGGCGCGCAGCGCGCGGCCATACAGCGTCTTGCCGAAGAACAGCCACAGCGCAATGATGAGCAGCGCGCAGGTTGCCACCACGAACAGGCTTTGCGCGGACCAGACCATGAAGCCCAGATCCACCTGGCCGCTGACGAACGCCGGCGTGCGCCAGCCTTCCGCGCCAAAGAACACCAGCGCCAGACCCGTCAGCGCGAAGTGCACGGCAACCGAGACGATCAGCAGCACCAGCACGGTGGCTTCGGCCAGGGGCTGATAAACAATGCGATAGACCATCGGGCCCATCGGGATCACGAGCAACAGCGTCAGCAGCATGTTCAGCCACAGCGAGTTGTCGGGACCGGTGTAGCTCTTCGTCAGCCACAGCAGGGCCAGCGGCAGAACGACACAGGTGATCAGTGATTTGGGTACGCCCGCAAAGCTGCGGGTGCGCACGGCGCGCAGCAGCTCAAGCACCAGGCAGACCGCGCCCAGCAGCGGCAGCAGATAGGCGGTGCCGGGCACCTTGCCATCCACGAGCATGGCGAGGGTCAGGGCGCCAAACGCCACGAACTCGCCCTGGGGAATGAAAATGACGCGCGTAACGGCGAAAACCAGCACCAGAGCCATGCCCAGAAGAGCATAGATGGCGCCGTTGACGACACCGTCTTGCAGCAGAATCAGCGCAATAGAGGAATCCATCTAACAACCTTATTGATTCTTGGTGTTCCGACCCCACCCGGAACACTGATACGACACACCGGCCGGATAGGCCGGTGCGAAGCATTGCTCAGGTGCCGCAAGACTGGCGCCATGAATGGACGCCGCCTTGCGTTCTGCACCCGTGGATCGGGCAATCCTGGGGAATTACAGGCCGGGCTGGTAGACCCACTTGCCGCCTTCAACCTTGACGATGACGCGCGAACGCTCGTCAAAGCCAGCGTGGTCGGTGGGCGACATGTTGAACACGCCTTGCGAGGCGGCCAGATCCTTCACGCCTTCCAGCGCGTCGCGCATGGCGACGCGGAATTCCGGCGTGCCGGGCTTGGCGCCGGTCTTCAGCGCAACCGGCAATGCTGCCACAACCAGTTGACCGGCGTCCCACATGTGGCCGCCGAACGTGTTGGTGGAGCCGGCGCCGTTGGCCTTCTCGTAGGTTTCAACGTAGGCCAGGGCCGACTTCTTCACCGGGTTGCTATCCGGCAATTGGGCGGCGACCAGCAGCGGACCGGCCGGCAGGTACATGCCGTCGCAATCCTTGCCGCACACGCGCAGCACGTCGTTGTTGGCGGCGCCGTGGGTTTGGTAGATGGTGCCGCCGTAGTTGCGAGCCTTCAGTTCCTTTTGCGGCAAGGCGGACGGGGTGCCCGCGCCAGCGATCAGGATGGCGTCCGGCTTTGCGCCGACCAGCTTGAGCACCTGGCCCGTCACGCTGGTGTCGGTACGGCTGTATTTTTCGATGGCGACGATTTCGATGCCCTTGGCCTTGGCGGCCTTTTGCATCACGTCGAGCCAGCCGTCGCCATAGGCGTCGGCAAAGCCGATGAAGCCCAGCGTCTTGACCTTGGATTTGGACATGGCGTCAGCCAGAGCGCCGGCCATCAGGGCGTCGTTCTGCGGGGTCTTGAAGACCCAGCGGCGCTTGTCGTCAACCGGTTCAACGATCTTGGCGCTGGCGGCCACGCTGATCATCGGCACCTTGGCTTCGGCGGCCACGTCGACCATGGCCAGCGAGCCCGGCGTCACGGACGTGCCGATCAGCACATCGACCTTGTCGTCGGAGGCCAGTTTGCGCGAGTTCTTGACGGCTTGCGTGGTGTCGGTGGCGTCGTCCAGGACGATCCATTCGATCTTCTGGCCGGCCACTTCCTTGGGCAGCAGCGCCACGGTATTGCGTTCGGGAATACCCAGCGATGCAGCGGGGCCGGTGCTGGACACCGTGACGCCGACTTTGACCTGAGCGCTCGCCAGGAGCGGCAGAGCCAGGGCGAAAGCGGCAGCCGCCGCGGACAAGCCGAAGTGCTTGCGCATATTTTTTGTCTCCTGTGGTGGCTCTTATGTGCCTCGATTGAGGCGAAGCGAGCCTAGTTAAAGTTATACAGAAAAAAATATTATAGGGTTAAAACAGTATCAGATGACTACGCGCAACTCCGGTAAATCCCTGATGTGCTACAGAAACCTTGATTCAGCAAACGCATTCGTTAATGGCGAACTTGTACTAGAAAAACTTTTGGCGCGTCAGTTGGGGGATTCCCTTGGAAGTGCGGAGCATGCCCTAAACGGGTGGGGCCGCCCGTTACGGTCCTGTCACCGCACGAATGGCGCCCGCTGCCACCGGCAAGGGGTTAGCGCTTAACGCATAACGCATAACGGTCAACGGCCAGGCGCCTAGTCCTAGCGGCCCAGCATCGGCCAGACGCGTTCAACGCGGGACGCCACCCACGCGGCCACCACTGCTTTCACCAAGTCGCCCGGCAGAAACACCGCCACGGCCGTGGCCGCCTTGGGCAAGCCCATCTTGGTAACCGAGGCCAGCCACGGCACACCAAAGGCGTAGACCACGACGATGCCGCCCACGATGCAGGCGAGCACGTAGCCCACCAGTTTTGCCCATGTGCCCGTTGCGCTGCCCGCCAACAAACGCGCCAGCCAGCCCGTGACAAAAGCGCCCACCACCATGCCAATCAGGAAACCGCCCGTGGGCCCAAGAAACGCGCCCAATCCGCCCCGGCCGCCCGGCAACACCGGCAGGCCGATCGCCGCCAGCACCAGATAAAGCAGGCAAGCCAGCGCGCCGCGCAGAGGCCCCAGCATCGCGCCAGCCAGCATGGCGCCCAGCGTTTGCAGCGTGATCGGCACCGGAATGCCCGGCAGGGGAATCGGCGGCATCAGGCTCAAGACGACGATCAACGCCGCGAACAGCGCGATCAGTACGGTGTTATTGGATTTCATGGTCTTACCTTCTAGAGGGTCAATCCGAACACGCAGCGGTCAAGGGCTGCGCGCATCGATGGCTTCGGCCACTTCCTGGGCGCGCTTGAGCGTCAGCACGATCAGGGGCACGATCAGGGCGACGGGGTGTGCGCCCAGGCCGCGAGCCGCTTGCGCTTCGCGGATTTCCTGAAAATTCCGCCAGATTTCTGGCACGAAACGCAAAGCCAGGGCCAGCGCCAGCGCCACCTTGCCGGCATCCACCAGGCCAATGCGTTCCAGCGGCTTCAGCACACGTTCACAGACGTCGATCAGGTCAGACGTCCGAGTCGCCAGCGTGACGGCCAGCGCCAGGCCCACCATGGCGCCCACGCGCAACACCACGGCCAGCGCGTCAATCCAGCCTTGAAACCATCCCGTAAACAGACCCACCGCCAGCAGCACCCAGAGCAGCCCGCGCACCTGGCGCCAGACGGCTCGCGCCGTAACGCCCGTGGACCAGACGAGGATGGCGGCCAGCGCAAACGCCAGGCCCAGCCAGCGCGGGTCGCGCAGCACGAACAGCCCCGCCCCGGCCGCGACCAGCGCGGCCAGCTTCAGCCACGCCGGCAGCCGGTGCAGCGGCGACCGGCCGGCGACGTATAGCGGCTCCATCATGCGCAGTGCTCCCGATACCAGCGCAGGGCGGCGGCCGGCGCATCGTCGGCGGCGATGCCGCCGTCACGCACGACCAGCACACGGTCGAAATCTTCCAGCAGTTCCAGATCATGGCTCACGACGATGGCATCGTGCGGCAGCTCGGCAATGGCGCGGCGCACGCGGTTGCGGTTGCGTAAGTCCAGTTGTGTGGTGGGTTCGTCAAAGACAATCAACGCGGGCTCCATGACCAGCACGGCCGCCAGCGCCACCAGTTGGCGTTCACCGCCCGACAGCGTGTGGCTGGTGCGATCGGCCAGATGCCCCACGCCCAAAGTGGCCAATTGGGCATCGATGCGCGTTTCTCGCAGCGCCTTGTCCCGTTCCAGATTTTTCAGGCCAAACGCCAGATCTTCCCGCACGATCGGGAAGACAATCTGATTTTCGGGGTTTTGGAAAACGAATCCGACTTGGCGGCGCACGGCTTTCAAATCATGCCGGGTATCCAGGCCATTGACTCGGACGCTTCCGGCTGAGGGCAGCACCAGACCATTGATCAGCCGGGCCAGCGTGCTCTTTCCAGCACCATTGGGGCCGACGATGCCAATGCGGCGTTCGGCCAGGGTTACGCTCACCCCGCGCAACACTTCTGCCTGGGGCGTAGCCACTACCGCCTGGTCAAACTCGATTAACATGGGGCGGAATTATGCCCGAACCATTTCGGGCATCGGGACTCCAAGAGCTGATATGGAAAAAGTACGCAAAACCGACGCCGAATGGCGTGCACAACTTTCCCCCGAAGAATACGTGGTCACCCGTCAAAAGGGTACCGAACGCGCGTTCACCGGGCGTTACTGGAATACGACCACGCCGGGCATCTACCGCTGCGTAGGCTGTGGCACGGCGCTCTTCGCATCCGACACCAAATTCGACGCCGGCTGCGGCTGGCCCAGCTACTTCCAGCCGCTGGACCCGGAACTGGTTCGCGAAGAACGCGACGTCAGCCACGGCATGGTGCGCACCGAAGTGCTGTGCAACGTCTGCGACTCGCATCTGGGACACGTCTTCCCCGACGGCCCGGAACCCACCGGGCTGCGCTATTGCATCAATTCCCTGTCGATGACGTTTGAACCCATAGAAGACTGAATGAAGAAGTTTCTGTTCGACCTGTTCCCGCTGTTCCTGTTCTTCATTGCCTATCGGTACACGGACATCTTCATCGCCACGGGCGTCGCCATGGCGGCGGCGGTGTTGCAGATTATCTGGCTGAAGGCCACGGGCCGCCCCACCGAAGCCATGCACTGGATCAACCTCACCGTGATCCTGGTGTTTGGCGGCGCCACGATCTGGCTGCACAGTGACGTCTTCATCAAGTGGAAGCCCACCGTGCTGTATTGGCTGTTTGGCGGCGCGCTGTTGTTTGCCCGCTTGCTGTTTGGCCGCAACCTGATCCGCCGCCTGATGGAAAAGCAGATCCAGTTGCCCGATGCCACCTGGGACAAGCTGAACCTGGTGTGGGCAGCCTTCTTCCTCGTCGCTGGCGCGCTGAACCTGTATGTGGCGTTTTCCGGCCACTTCACCGAATCGCAATGGGTGAGCTTCAAGGCATTTGGCCTGATGGGCCTGATGGTCGTCTTCGTGATTGGCCAGTCGGTGTGGCTGGGCAAGCACATCCAGACGGACGAAAACGCCGGCTCCGGCCCCCCGCCCTCCAAGCCCTGATCCGCCAGACGGCCTAATAAACCCTCGGCGCGCGCCAACCGCTGCGCGCGCCGGAACTTTCATATTGCCGCCATGTCAGACACCACCGATCGCATCGCCCTGATCCGGGAGCGCCTAGCCGCCCTGGAACCCCTCACTTTGGACATTCTGGACGACTCGCATTTGCATGCCGGCCACGAAGGCAGTAAAAACGGCGCCGGCCATTATCGCGTGCACATCGTGGCGCCTTGCTTTGCAGGGCTCTCCGCCGTGGCGCGCCATAGGCTGGTGTATCATCATTTGCAAGATTTGATCCCCTATCCGATTCATGCGCTTGCGCTAGATGCCCAGGCTCCCAAATAGAAAGTAAAAGGATATTCATGAAACGCATCGTCATGCTGGCTGCGGCCTGCGTCATCGCCGTGCCTGCTTTCGCGCAGAACGTGGCCACCGTTAACGGCAAGGCCATTCCGCAAAAGAATTTGGATCAATTCGTCAAGCTGCTGGTCAGCCAAGGCGCGACCGATTCGCCGCAACTGCGCGAACAGGTCAAGCAGGAAATGATCAACCGCCAAATCTTCGTGCAAGCCGCTGAATCCAGCGGCATCGCCAAGCAGGCCGACGTTCAGACCGAGATCGAACTGGCCCGCCAAGGCATCCTGGTCCGCGCCCTGATGGCCGACTACCTGGCCAAGAACCCGGTGTCGGACGCCAAGGTCACGGCGGAATACGAGAAGATCAAGAAGGAACAAGCCGGCAAGATGGAATACAAGGTCCGTCATATCCTCGTCGAAGACGAGAAGACGGCCAATGACCTGCTGGCTCAGATCAAGAGCAACAAGAACAAGTTCGACGATCTGGCCAAGAAGAACTCGAAGGACCCCGGCAGCGCCGAAAAGGGTGGCGATCTGGGTTGGGCTCCCCCGACCAACTACGTCCAGCCGTTCGCGCAAGCTGTGACCCAACTGAAGAAGGGCGAACTGGTCGACAAGCCGGTCCAAACCCAATTCGGCTGGCACATCATCAAGGTTGAGGACACCCGCCCGGTGGAATTCCCGCCGCTGGATCAAGTCCGTCCGCAACTGGAAGAAATGCTGCGCCAGCAAACCCTGGCCGACTACCAGAAGCAACTGCGCGACAAGGCCAAGATTCAGTAAGCCTGCGCCAGACCCCAAACTGCCCGCCGATGCGGGCAGTTTTTTTTCGCCTGTGCGGTTCGGGGGGGCAACGCCTCAAAACAAAAAGCTGCGCGCCCTGGGGCGTGCAGCTTTGGCTACGACATCCCCAACAGTTCTTTCAATGCATCTTCGTCCAGCACGGTCACGCCCAGTTCCTGCGCCTTGGTGAGCTTGCTGCCCGCCTCAGCGCCTGCCACCAGATAGGCCGTTTTCTTGGACACCGAGCCGCTGACTTTGCCGCCCGCGGCCTGGATGTGCATCGACGCCTCTTCGCGCGTCCAGTTGGGCAGCGTGCCGGTCAGCACAAAGGTCTTGCCCGCCAGCGTCGTGTCTTGCGGCGCAGCCTCGGCAACGGGATTCACGCCTTGCGCCTTCAACTGCTCGATCACATCGCGGTTGTGCTGTTCGGCAAAGAAGCGGCGGATGGATGCGGCCACCACCGGCCCCACGTCCGGCACCGACGACAAGGCGTCTTCGTCGGCATCCATGATGGCGTCAATGCTGCCGAAATGCCGCGCCACGTCGCGCGCCGTGGTTTCGCCCACATGGCGGATGCCCAGCGCGAAGAGCAGACGGTTCAGACCCGGCGCACGCGCCTTGTCGATGGCCGCCACCAGGTTGTCGGCAGATTTCTGGCCCATGCGGTCCAGCCCCACCAGTTCCAGCGGACGCAGGCTGAACAGGTCGGCCAGCGTCTTGACGCGGCCGCTGTCGACCAGTTGGTCCACCAGCTTTTCGCCCAGCCCTTCGATGTCCAGCGCCTTGCGGCTGGCGGCGTGCCACAGCGTCTGCTTGCGCTGCGCGCCGCAGAACAGGCCGCCGGTGCACCGAGCGATGGTTTCATCTTCCAGCCGTTCGATGGCCGAGCCGCAGACCGGGCAGGCCGTGGGCATGACGAATTCCTGCGCGTCGTCGGGCCGCTTTTCCAGCACGGGCCCCAGCACTTCGGGAATTACGTCGCCCGCACGGCGCACGATGACGGTATCGCCCTTGCGTACATCCTTGCGGCGGATCTCGTCTTCGTTGTGCAAGGTGGCGTTGGTGACAGTGACGCCGCCCACGAACACGGGCTTCAGCCTCGCGACCGGCGTAATGGCGCCCGTGCGGCCCACCTGCACTTCAATATCCAGCAACGTCGTCGTGGCTTCTTCGGCGGCGAACTTGTGCGCCAGCGCGAAGCGCGGCGCGCGCGCCACAAAGCCCAACACCTTCTGGGCGGGCAGCGAATCCACTTTGTAGACCACGCCGTCAATGTCGTAGGGCAAGGTCGGACGCATCGCACCGACCTTGGCATAGAAGGCCATCAGGCCTTCGGAGCCCGTCGCGCGATGGTTATGCATCAGGTTGACCGGCAAGCCCAGCTCATGCAGCCAGGCCAGCATTGCGCCGTGTGATTTCTCGGGCAATTGCGAGGCTTGCCCCGCGCCTGCCGAAGCTTCGTCGAAGAGACCGCTTTGCGTGCCAGGCAGGCCCTGCACCTCGCCCCAACCGTAGGCGAAGAATCGCAAGGGCCGCTTGGCGGTGATGCGAGGGTCAAGCTGGCGCAAGCTGCCAGCCGCGGCGTTGCGCGGATTGACGAAGACCTTCTCGTCGCGCTTGGCTTGGGCCACGTTCAGCTTTTCGAAGTCGGCGCGGTTCATCAGCACTTCGCCGCGCACTTCCAGCACCTTCGGGGCCGCGCCCTTCAGTTGCAGCGGAATCGCCTTGATCGTACGGATGTTGGACGTGACGTCTTCGCCTGTCTGGCCATCGCCGCGCGTTGCGGCTTGCACCAGACGGCCATCCTCGTAGCGCAGGCTGATCGCCAGCCCGTCCAGCTTCAGTTCACAGAAGTAATCGGCTTGCTGCGCCGGGCCCAAGAGGCCCGCGCCACGCAGCGTATCCGTCACGCGGCGGTCGAACGCCGCGACTTCTTCTTCGTCGAACGCGTTATTCAGCGACAGCATCGGCACGGCGTGACGCACGCTGCCGAAGGCGGATACCGGCGCCGCGCCCACGCGTTGCGTGGGGGATTCGGGCGTAACCAGTTCAGGGTGCTCGGCCTCAAGGGCTTCAAGCTGGCGCATCAGGCCGTCGTACTCGGCATCCGAGATCGACGGCTCGTCGTAGACGTAATAGCGGACGTTGTGCTGCTCAAGTTCGGCGCGCAGGCGCGCTGCGGTTTGGGCCGCATTTTCCCCTTCGGACTTGCTGCTCATTAAGCAAACACCCGTTGAGCACGCTCGCTTCCGGCGGGCAGGCCCGCTTGCTCAAGCTGTTCGAACAGCACTTGCAGCCGTTCGTCGATCACCGTTTCCGACCCGTCCGCCAGCGGCTTGCCCTGGTCATCAACCAGTTCGGCACGCAGGCGCGAGGCCAGGTCGCGGCCCACATCAACCATGCGGCCAAAGGCGCGGGTATCGGCGGGTGCGCACGGCACATCCAGCAGCAGGTACAGGCGTTCAATGCCGCCCATGCCCGCGTCGAACGCGGCGCCATCGGCGCGCGCCAGGGTGAAGCGGGTGACGCCATTTTCAGCAGGCCAGGCCAGGCGGTTGCCATCCGACACGAAGCCGGAATCGCGCGCAACGGCCAGCACTTCGGCGGCGGGCTGGGCTGCGCCCAGCAATAAGGTCAGGCCAACCTGGGTGTCCAGTGCGGCGCAGGTGTCGTCCAGGCGAGCGCCCTGCTCCAGCACGGCTTGCTGGTCCGGGCCTTCGATGGTGGCGTCGAAACGTTCGGCCATATCCTGGGCACGCGCCCAGGCTTGCGACCATTCGATGGCGGTCAGCGGGCCGCTGCGGTTGGCGAGCAACACGGCCAGTTGCATGGACGCGTAGGACTCGCCGGCATGCACGCGCGCACGATGGCGGCGCTGGTCGGTTTCGGCGAACACGCGCATGGGCTTGCGGCCCACGTGACGCAGGCTCTGCATGTAGGGCAACAGATCCGCGCCGCGCACGGGTTCCGCGAAATTGATTTCGATGACCACTTCGCAAGCGGGATCGGGTTCTTCGGCGTCGTCGGCATCGCTGCCCGGATCAACCGGGGCGGGCTGGCCGGGCGCGCGCGGGGCGTCGCCGCCCATGCCGGGTTCACGGCGGCTTGTGGCCGTGGCGGACGCTGCCGCCGAGCCGGCCGCAGCCCCTGCGCCAGCACCCAGCAACGGATCTTGTTCAGAGGTGGGGAAATGGCTCTGCATCTTGCGCCGGACGCGCCGATCCTGCCACCAGTTGAATCCCAGCACCAGCAGTATCAGCAAGACGCCCAGGGCGATCAGCCCAATCTGCAAATCACTCATGTGTAAATCCCGCGCCGGGAGGGCGGCGCCATTCTAAATATTGGGGGTTATGCCGCTTCGGAGGCCATCATTTGCACGGCCGAATCTATATCTACCGCAACGATACGCGAAACCCCTTGCTCTTGCATGGTTACACCGATCAGTTGCTTGGCCATCTGCATGGCGATCTTGTTGTGCGAAATGAACAGGAATTGGGTTTGCTCGCTCATGTTGGCGACCAGGTTGGCGTAGCGTTCAGTGTTGGCGTCGTCCAGCGGCGCGTCCACTTCGTCCAGCAAGCAGAACGGCGCCGGATTCAGTTTGAACAGCGCGAACACCAGCGCAGTCGCGGTCAGCGCTTTTTCGCCGCCGGACAAAAGGTGAATCGTGCTGTTGCGCTTGCCGGGCGGCTGGGCCATCACCTGCACGCCCGCGTCGAGAATTTCCTCGCCGGTCATGCTGAGCTTGGCCTCGCCGCCGCCAAAGAGCTTGGGGAAGAGCTCACCGAAGTGGCCGTTCACGATGTTGAACGTCTCTTGCAGCAGCTCGCGGGTTTCGCGGTCGATCTTGCGGATGGCGTCTTCCAGGGTCTCGATGGCGGTCATCAAGTCCTGGTGTTGCGAATCCAGGAAGCCCTTGCGTTCGCGTGACGTGTTCAATTCGTCCAGCGCCGCCAGGTTGACCGAACCCAGCGATTCGATCTGGCGCGAGATACGCCCCACTTCCTGTTGCAGCCAGCTGGCGCGGCGCCATTCGTCGGGCCTATTGGCCAGGTCTTGCGCCAGCGCCTCGCGGTCGACTTCACGCGCGTTCAGCTGTTCGGTGAACTGCTCTTCGGCCAGACGGGCCGCCTGTTCCTGCAACTGCAATTCCATGATGCGCGCACGGCGCGGTTCCAGCGTCTGCTCTTGCTGCTGGCGGTCTTCGTCGGCGCCGCGCAGCAAGGCGGCCAGATTTTCCATTTCCTGGCGCGCGCGCGACAGCGCTTCTTCGCGTTCGGCGCGCGCTTCCAGCGCATCTTGCAGGCCAGCCTGGGACGCGGATGCGTCCAGCTCAACCAGGTCGCCCATCAGTTGTTCGAGTTCGACCGTGCCGCGCTGGCTTTGGTCGGCGGCCAATTGCTGATTACGCTGCAAGTCGGTGATGCGGACCTGGATGCCGCGCTCGGCGAATTCCGCTTCCTGTGCGGCGCGCTCCAGTTCACGCAAACGCGTGCGGGCGGCTTCGGCCTGGGCGGCCAGCGTTTCGCCGTCGATTTCGGCATCGGCAAAACGGGATTGATGTTCGGCCAGCTCTTCGTCCAGCGTCTCGAAGCGGGCTTCGGCCTCTTCGCGAGTGGCGCGCAGGTCTTCTTCCTGAACCTTGATTTCTTCCAGGTCTTGCCGCAAGCGCGAGGCGCGTTCGCCAGATTGCTCGGCTTGCTGTTGCAGCCGCGAGTGCTCCAGCTGGATGTCATGCACCCGGCGCGTGACCTCGGCCACGCGCGTGCGCGCCGGGGCGATGGCCTGCGACACTTGCTGCCAGGCCGCTTCAGCCCGGGCAACCGCGGCGCGCGCCTGATCGGCGATCAGTTGCTGCGCCTTGATCTCGCGTTGCAGATTTTCGATTTCCTGCTGGCGCGCCAGCAGGCCGGCTTGTTCGGAATCCGGCGCGTAGAAGCGCACGCTGTGCGCGTCGATCAGGTGGCCGGCCTTGACCACGCAGGCGCTGCCGGCGGGCAAGGTTGCACGCATGGCCAGGGCCTGCGTCACATCGGTGGCGGTGTAAATACCGGCCAGCCAGTCGTTCAGCAACGTACGCAGGTCAGGGTCGGTGATGCGCAGCAAGCTGGCCAGCGGCGTCAGGCCGGCGGGCGCGGGCGGCGTCGGGGCCGCCACGGGCAATTGATAGAACGCTAGCCGGGCGGGCGGCGCGTCTTCAGCGAAAGCGCGGGCCCAATCCAGGTTGCGCACTTCCATCGACGCCATGCGTTCGCGCAGCGCGGATTCCAGGGCGGTTTCCCAACCCGGCTCGACATGCAGCTTCTGCCACAGGCGCGACAGCCCGGCGAGTTCGTGCTTGGCCAGCCAGGGTTCCAGCGCCCCCTGCTTCTGCACGTCTTCCTGCAACTTCACCAGCGCGGACAGGCGGGCTTCCAAGCGCGCCAGATTCTGGGCGTCGGTCTGGGCGGCGGCCTGGGCGCGGCTGCGTTCGGCATCCGCTTCCGGCACACGGCCTTCCAGCGTGGCCAGTTCTTCCTGCGCCTCTTCCAGCTGGTCTTCGCCGGCCAGGCGGTCGCCGGCCAGTTGTTCCAGGCGGATGGGGTCCGGGGCGTGCAATTCGCGCAGTTCCTGCTGCAGCCGTTCGCGGCGCTGCTCCAGGACCTGCATTTGGCGGTCGGCATCGCGCTGGGTCTGCGCGACCAGCGCCAGATTCTGTTCAACGCGGGCCAGGGCGGCGCGCATCTCGTCGCGGCCAGACGCGGCTTCGCGCACGCGCTGCTCGACCGAGGGTAAGCCCGCCTGGGCGTCTTCCGCCGCGGCGCGCGCTTCTTCCGTGCGGGCGGCGGCGGCGGCCAGGTCGTCTTCGGCCTGGGCGATCTGTTCGGTGCAGTGCTCGCGCTGGCTGGTCCATTCCGCGATCTGCTGCTGAAGCTGGTCGCGGCGGGACTGCAAGCGGTTGCGCGAATCCACCACATGGCGGATTTCGGCTTCCAGGCGGCTGACCTGGGCATTGGCTTCGTACAGCGCGCCTTGGGCGGTGTGGACGGCGTCGCTGGCCGCATAGTGAGCCTGACGCCGGGATTCCAGCGCGGCCTCGCCCGCCCGCAGGCCGGCAATGGCGGATTCGAGCTCGTTTTGGGCCTGCGCCATTTCCTGGGCTTTCTTGGCGCGCTCTTCGCGCGCCCCGGTTTCCTTCAGGAACCACAGGGAATGCTGCTTCTTTTCGCCGTCGGCCTGCAATTCGCGATAGCGCGTGGCCACTTCGGCCTGCGCCTCAAGCTTTTCCAGCTGGCTGTTCAGTTCGCGCAGAATGTCTTCCACGCGGGTCAGGTTTTCGCGCGTGTCGGACAGGCGGTTTTCGGTCTCGCGGCGGCGCTCTTTGTAGCGCGACACCCCGGCCGCTTCTTCCAGGAACACCCGCAGTTCTTCAGGGCGCGCCTCGATCAGGCGGTTGATCATGCCCTGCCCGATGATGGCGTACCCACGTGCGCCCAGGCCAGTGCCCAGGAAGATGTCGTGGATGTCGCGGCGGCGGACTTGCTGGTTGTTGACGAAGTAGCTGCTGGTGCCGTCGCGGGTCAACACGCGGCGCACGGCGATTTCGGCGTAGGTGCTCCACTGGCCGGCGGCGCGCCCTTCGCTGTTGTCGAACACCATTTCCACCGAGGCCCGCGCCGCGGGCTTGCGGTTGCCGGAGCCATTGAAAATGACGTCCTGCATGGACTCGCCGCGCAGTTCCGAGGCCTTGGCCTCGCCCAGCACCCAGCGCACCGCGTCAATGATGTTCGATTTCCCGCAGCCATTGGGACCCACCACGCCCACCAATTGGCTGGGCACGGGGATCACGGTGGGATCAACGAAGGACTTGAAGCCGGCGAGTTTTAGCTGAGTGAGACGCACAGTACGATGACGACGGGGTGGGTTGAACGAAAGGCGTTAACGGACCTGCCGCATAGATTGCAAACCGGCCCATCAAGGGCCGGCTCACATATGGGTCGTATGATACCGCAGGCAGTCTGTCCCTAAACGTCAGCAACGGTCAACCCACGGGCAAACGCGCAATGGTTCCGTTCCAGCCACCGGCTATACTCCCTGACACTTTTTGGCACGACACATAATTTTCACGCGGACTGGCCGGGCTCAGGCCAAAGAACGGGGACATTCTTGAAACGTGGTTTCTATCTGGTCATGGCCGCGCAGGCCTTCTCGTCATTGGCGGACAATGCGCTGTTCATCGCAGCCATCGCCTTGATACAGGAGCTGCACGGCCCTGACTGGCTGGCGCCCATGATGAAATGGTCGTTCGCACTGGCCTACGTGGTGCTGGCGGCCTTTGTCGGCGCCCTGGCCGACTCCTTCCCCAAGGGCCGCGTGATGTTCTCCACCAACGCCCTGAAAGTCGCCGGCTGTCTGCTGATGTTCTCGTACGCCAGCATCGGCGTGGCTCCTGAATATCAAACCTATCTGGTGTGCGCGGCCTACGCGGTTGTCGGCATCGGCGCGGCCGCCTATTCGCCCGCCAAGTACGGCATCGTCACCGAAATGCTGCCCCCGCACATGCTTGTCAAGGGCAATAGCTGGATCGAAGGCCTGACGGTTTTCTCCATCATTCTGGGCACGGTGTTGGGCGGGCTGCTTATTTCGTCGTCCGTGTCCACCGCGCTGCTCAGCCATTCGTTCATCGGCAACCTGGTGCACACGCCCGCCGAAGCGGCCATTCTGGTGATCGCCTTCGTCTATCTGCTGGCGGCCCTGTGCAATCTGATGATTCCGCGCACCCACGTGCGCTATCCGCCGCAGCAAAAGAACCCGGTGCGCCTGATCCGCACGTTCTGGGGCTACGTTTGCGTGCTGTGGAAAGACAAGCTGGGCCAGATTTCCCTGGCCGTGACCACGCTGTTCTGGGGCGCGGGCGCCACGCTGCAACTGATCGTGATCGAATGGGGCCGCAGCCACCTGGGCTATCAGCTGGACAAGGCGTCGATGCTGATGGGTGTGGCGGCCTTGGGTACGGTCGTGGGGTCGATCCTGGCGGGCCGGATTCCGCTGCGCCGCGCCCTGGCCGTGCTGCCGGTGGGCGCCGCCATGGGGCTGGTCGTGCTGCTGATGCCGTTGGTGTACTCGCCGTGGAGCGTCTACCTGCTGCTGCTGCTCACGGGCGGCTTGGCGGGCTTCTTTGTCGTGCCCATGAACGCGCTGCTGCAACATCGCGGCCACGTGCTGCTGTCGGCGGGCCATTCGATTGCGGTCCAGAACTTCAACGAACAGTTGAACATCCTGCTCATGGTGGCGATGTACACGCTGCTGCTCTGGCTGCAACTGCCCATCAACATCATCATCGTGATCTTCGGCACGGTTGTCGCCGTGCTGATGGTGGTGTTCATGCGCTGGAGCAAGCGCAACCTGCAGGCCAACCCCGACCTGCACGACCAGATCGGCCAGGAAGGCCACGGCCGCGCGCTGGATTCCTCACACTAAGCGCTTGATCTGCCAATAAAAAACCGGGCTCAGGCCCGGTTTTTTATTGGCGGCTTTTTTGACGGCTTTTCAGACCATCCGCGAGGCCAGCTTCAGGTCTTGCCAGGCCCGCGCCTTCTCGGACGGGCTGCGCAGCAGATACGCCGGGTGATAGCTGACGATGACCGGGATTTCCACCCCTTCGTCGGTCTTCAGCGTATGCACGCGGCCGCGCAGGCTACCGATGGTAGCGTCCGTGCCCAGCAGCGTCTGCGCGGCGAACCGGCCCAGCACCAGGATGCGTTCGGGCTTGAGCAGCGCAATCTGGCGCATCAGGTACGGGCTGCACGAGGCGATTTCCTCGGGCTTGGGATTGCGGTTGCCCGGCGGTCGGCACTTGATGACGTTGGTGATGAAAACATCCGTATCGCGGCTCATGCCGACAGCGGCCAGCATCGCGTCCAGCAATTGACCGGAACGGCCCACGAACGGATGCCCCTGACGGTCTTCTTGCTCGCCAGGCGCTTCGCCCACGACCAGCCAACGGGTAGGGGTCGCCCCATGGCCAAACACCGCGTGGCGGCGGCCCTGGCACAGCCCACAGGCCGTGCAAGCCACCACCTGCTCACGCAGTTCGTCCAGCGTGGCGTTCTTGACCGCTTCGGCGACCGGAATACGCGGCGCTTCAACCGCTTCTTCTTCGGCCGTCTTGGGGACGGGGCGCGGCGGCGGGCCGGTGCGGTTCAGGATGGATGCGGGAATGCCGGGGCGGCCGTTGGCGCGCTCACCGCTGCGTTCAGCGGGGCGGGCGGCGGGTGGGGTTGCCTGGGACGCAATGGGTTCGGCAGCAAGGCCCTGGGCGGGCATGGCCTCCGTGCCAGGCGCTGCGGAAGCGGGCGCAGAGGCCGGACCAAAACCGGGAGCTGGCCCGGGAGCAGAACCAATCCCGGCAACCGGCAAAATCGGTTTGGAAACAAGCGCTTGCGGGTCAGCAGCCAGCCGCGGGGCCGCAGGCGCCGGGCGCAGCCACAGGCGTTCCATGCCGATCTCGCGCAGCCAGATGCGCTGCAGAGGATTGACGCGGGGCGCGGCGGCGGTCGGCAGGGTCATGCCGCCACCTCGGACACAGCGGCGAACCGCTTCTGCATCACCAACGCGTCTTCACGCGTGCCCTTCTCCGCCGGGTAATAGCCCCGGCGCACACCAATCTGCAAATAGCCGTGGCGCTTGTAGAAGGCGACGGCGGATGTATTCGACGGCCGCACCTCCAGCAGCACGCCTTCCAGGCCCCGCTCGCGCGCCTGCTGCTCGCACCAGTCAAGCAGCACGCCGCCCAGGCCCTGACGATGCAGGTCCTTGGCAACCGCAATCACCAGCAGATGCGCGACGTCTGGCGCGAACATCAGAATGCAGAACCCGGCAACCTTGCCTTCGCGGCGCAGCACCCAGGCCCCATAGCCGGTGGCCAGCGCATCCGCGAAATTGCCGCGTGTCCAGGGAAAGGCTTGCACATGGGCTTCCAGCGCCACGACCTCGTCCAGATCGGACTCGGTCAGCACCTGCGGAACCAGCGTCAAACCCGGCGCCAGCGAGGGCTGGGCCTTCGGATTGCCCCCTTCCCCACGCATGCGTTCAGCGGTGGTGAAGGCGACTTTATCCCGCACGTAGAGCGGCGCGGCCTGCTCAGGCGGCAGGGCTTCGCCTCGCAGCCAGCCTTGGCGCGCCAGGCGTGCCACGCTTGCGGCTTCGGGGCGCAGCGCATCCGCGGCGCGACGCCACAAATCGGGAAATTCCATCTCGGTAGCGTAGGCGTCCCAGGCGTCTCCCGCCAACACCGGCTGCAAGGGGCGGCCGGCTTGCCGCGACCAGTTCGCCAGGTGATGGGCGGTCCAGGGCACGACTTCTGCTGCGGCAATCAGCAAGGGCGGCTGCAAGACGTCCCAGCCGGGCTCGCCTTCAGTGGCGGCCGTTTGCCGATAAACGGCCAGATAGACCTCGTTCATGCGGGCATCCAGCGCCACGACAATTGCGTCATCGGGGCCGGCCTCGGCCACCTGTGCGGCCACCGCCTGATGCGACACCACGGGCAAAACGGGTATACCTAAGCCTAGCCCCATGCCTTGCGCAACGCCGCAAGCCACACGCAGGCCCGTAAAGCCGCCCGGCCCCTGGCCAAACGCCACGGCATGCAGGGCGGCGGGAGCCAATCCTGACTCCGCCAACAGCTCATTTGCCATCGGCAAGAGGCGTTCCGCATGCTCTTGAGACCCCTCGTGTTCGCGGGTACTGACCACCAGGCGGCCATCGACCGCCCGCAAAAGGGCCACCCCACAACGGGACGAAGACGTTTCCAAAGCCAGCAGGTTTAGTTCCATAGATGCAGATTGTACGAAATACCGCGACTTGTCCCCCGGTTGTAAGGGGGATTTCAACCATGGTTCGCAATGTGTAATATCTTGTGAACGCCCACTAGCCGCTGGTTCTTGTCACTGTTACATTTCCGGCCATGAATACGCAAAACACCACCCCCACCCGAAAAATCCTCGTCGTTGACGATGATCCGCGCTTGCGCGATTTGCTGCGCCGGTATTTGTCCGAGCAGGGATTCAACGTTTTCGTTGCCGAAGACGCCAAAGAGATGGGCAAACTCTGGCAACGCGAGCATTTTGATCTGCTTGTGCTGGATCTGATGCTGCCCGGCGAAGATGGCTTGTCCATCTGCCGCCGGTTGCGCGGTGGCCACGACAATACCCCCATCATCATGCTCACGGCCAAGGCGGAAGAAATCGACCGCATCGTGGGCCTGGAGATGGGCGCGGACGATTACCTGTCCAAACCCTTCAACCCCCGGGAACTGCTGGCACGGATCAACGCGATCCTGCGCCGCCGCGGCACCGAGGAACATCCCGGCGCTCCCAGCCAGGAAAACGAATCCATCGCCTTCGGCCCGTACGTGCTGAACTTGTCCACCCGCACGCTCACGCGCAACGGTGAACAAGTGCCGATCACGACCGGTGAATTCTCGGTGCTCAAGGTATTTGCGCGCCATCCGAAGATCCCCCTGTCCCGCGACAAGCTCATGGAGCTGGCGCGTGGCCGCGAATACGAAGCTTTCGATCGCAGCCTCGACGTTCAGATCTCGCGCCTGCGCAAATTGATCGAACCCAATCCGTCCAAGCCCGTGTTCATCCAGACCGTTTGGGGTCTCGGATACGTGTTTGTGCCGGACGGTGGTAGCTGATCGGCTCGCCCGCCCCGGGCAGGAGCGCAGCCTCGTGCCCCGCTTGCGCAGAACCTTCAGGAACTTGACTTCACGTTTGCGGCTCGGCTTGTTCGGCCGCACGTTCCTGTTGCTCGCCGCGCTGATGCTGGTGAGCCTGGGGGCGTGGCTACAAGTCTTCTTCAGCATGGAGCTGGGGCCGCGCGCCAATCAAATGGCGCAGCGGGTGATCACGGCCGTCAATATCACACGCACGGCGCTGATCTACTCGCATAACGGCGAACGCAGCAAGCTCCTGCTGGACCTGGCCACCAACGAAGGCATCCAGGTCTACCCGCGCGAAGTCACCGACTTCGCCGAAGCCCTCCCTGACGACGACTACTGGCAACGCGTTGCCCAGCACATCCGCACGCGCTTCGGCCCGGAAACGCAGATTGCCTGGGGCGTGAATCAGGTGCCTGGGTTCTGGGTCAGCTTCCAGATTGAAAAAGATCTGTATTGGCTGGTGTTCGAGCGTGAGCAGATCGGGTTGACGGGCGGGATCGAATGGCTGGGATGGGGCGCGACCGCGTTGCTGCTTTCCCTTGTCGGTGCGGCGGTCAGCGTGGGCTTCGTGAACCGGCCCTTGTCGCGGCTGGCGCGCGCGGCGCAAGTGCTGTCGCGCGGCGAAACGCCGGCGGCGCTGCCCGAACAAGGCCCGCTTGAAATCCGCGACCTGAACGCCTCCTTCAACCGGATGGCCAAAGACCTGCGGCAAGCCGAGGCCGACCGGGAACTGATGCTGGCGGGGATTTCACACGACTTGCGAACTCCGCTTGCGCGGATGCGGCTGGAAATCGAACTCAGCGGCGTGTCGGAAGACGCGCGCCAGGCCATCGACGAAGACCTTGGTCAGATCGACCACAGCATCGGGCAACTGATGGAATACGCGCGCCCGGCCGGCACCTTGCCGCAGCTGGCAACCGATATTTCCGCCGTCCTGGCCGAGCTCTATGAACGCGAACGCAGCCACACGGCGTCGCTGGGCGGCGAGCTCGACGCGTCTCTGGAACAAGGCCTGCGCGCGCGCATCACGGCGTTGGACTTGAAGCGCGTGGTCAGCAACCTGATCGAGAACGCCCGCCGTTATGGCCGTTCCAGCGATGGCATGGCGCATTTGGTCATGACACTGCAAGCTGAAGGCGCGATGATCGTGATCGAGGTTTCAGACCGCGGCCCCGGCATCGCCCCCGAAGACGTGGACCGGCTGCTGCGGCCCTTCTCGCGTGGCGAAGCAGCGCGTACTGGCGTCAGCGGCGCGGGCCTGGGTCTGGCCATTGTGGAACGCCTGCTCAAGCACGTGGGCGGCGCGCTGCGGATGCTGCCTCGTGAAGGCGGCGGACTGACTGCGCGGATAGAGTTGCCCAAAGCCAAGTTTAGGAATTATCAATTAGACAACGATAATCCATAGCGTAGAATTTATGGTTTAAGGCACTGCCTTATCTCCACCAACAACTACTGGGAGTAAACATGAAAACTGTTGGCGACAAACTCGAGCCTTTCAAGGTCACCGGCGTCAAGCCCGGCTTCAACCAGCACGAAGAAAATGGCGTGTCGGCGTTTGAAGACATCACCGAAAGCTCGTTCCCCGGCAAGTGGAAGGTGATCTACTTCTACCCGAAAGACTTCACGTTTGTGTGCCCGACCGAAATCGTCGGCTTCAACAAGCTGGCCAAGGATTTCGAAGACCGCGACGCCGTCCTGCTGGGCGGTTCCACCGACAACGAATTCGTCAAGCTGGCATGGCGCCGTGAGCACCCGGACCTGAACAAGCTGGGTCACTACCAATTCGGCGACACCACCGGTGCCCTGATCGACCAACTGGGCGTCCGTGAAAAGGGTGCTGGCGTTGCTCTGCGCGCCACGTTCATCGTTGATCCGGACAACACGATCCAGCACGTTTCGGTGAACAACCTGAACGTCGGCCGTAACCCGGAAGAAGTTCTGCGTCTGCTCGACGGTCTGCAAACCGATGAGCTGTGCCCGTGCAACCGTACGGTTGGCGGCGCTACGCTGTAATTTCCAGCCCGGCCAAGGGTCTGCTTGCAGGCCCGGCGCTGGGCTTTAATTGCTCTAGATTATAGGTAAAAACTATGGAATTTCTTACGACCATTAAGGAACAGCTGCCGGATTGGGCCAAGGACATCCGCCTGAATCTGGACGCCGTCATTGCCCGTTCGACGCTTGCGCCTGAAGACGCCCTCGGCGCCGCCCTGTCCGCCGCTTACGCCGCGCGCAGCCCGGTGCTGGTTGAAGCCTTCAAGAGCGGCCTGTCGGAAGGCGACGCGAATGCCGCGCTGACCGCCTCGGCGCTGATGGGCATGAACAACACCTGGTATCCCTACGTCGAAATGACGGGCGACGCCAACCTGAAAAGCCTGCCGGCCCAGCTGCGCATGAACGCCTACGCCACCCATGGCGGCGTGGAAAAGAAGCGCTTCGAGCTGTTTGCGCTGGTGGCGTCCATCATCGGCAAGTGCCATTTCTGCGTGGCCTCGCACTATGAAAACCTGAAGAACGACGGCCTGTCGACCGAACAGCTGCGCGACGCCGGCCGTATCGCCGCCGTGGTCAACGCCGCTGCGCTGGCCCTGGCTGCCCAAGGCAAGTAAGCCACGCAAGAAGCTGCCAGCCAAAAAAAACCCGCCTGTGAAAACAGGCGGGCTTTTTGTTTGGAAAAAGCGCGTGAACCCGCCTCAGCAAAACCGCTTGGCCCCCGCTTAGTTCTTCTTCGCCATATCCGAGGTGGTCGGCAGGCCGTTCGAGACCCAGGCCTGAACACCGCCGCGATACCAGTACGCGGACCAGCCGAGCGAACCGGCGCGCAATGCCGCGTTGTAGGACGAACGGTCGTTCATGCCCGCGCCCACAAACACCACTGACGCACCGCGATTGTTGTTTGCTTTTTTCAGCAGCCAGGAATCCAGCGCGCTTTGCAGTTGGTCCGTGACGCTGCCATCCGAGCCCGCATCCGGCAGCGGATAGGAAATAGGCAGCGTGTCGGCCAGCCCGCTGGTGTCGACGATCAGCAGATTCTTGTCGTTCTTGATCATGCCGACCAGGTCGCCCGTGGTAACCAGCTTGGCGCGGAAAATCTGATTCGGCGTCGGGCCTTTATACGGCGCGGCGAACAGCAGCGATGTCGGCGGCACGCCCATGTCTGCCAGCTCATCAATGGGGCTGGGCGGCATGCCCTGACCCGGCGACGACTGCCGGGGCTGCTGCTGGGGTTGCTGCTGCGGCGCGCGCCCGCCATCTTTAGCGGCCACTTCACCGCCCACCGTGCCCATTTCGATGTCGGAGATCATCACCGCAATGTTTTCGATCAGCTCATAGCACATGGTGATCGAGCCTTCGCGCGGGTTGTACCAGGCGTTGAGCTTGCCGCAATCTTTGAACACCACGTTCACCGGCCGGGGCAACACATAGGTCTGCCCAAGCAGCTTGATGTTGTTGGTGATGGCTTCGGAAAGATTGTTCGCAAACAGATTGCCGATCTTGCGCGACGACCGTTCGAACGTGACGTTGACCGGCGCACCGGGCGCATTGGCCGGCTGCTGCCCATCAGGCGACCACGTGCCGACACGGGTGTGCGGCGCCAGGATTCGGCGCCACGCACGGTTCTGCTTGTTGAATTCATCAGCGCAACGCGCCTTGGTCCGATCTTCAAGCCCCACGTGCTTGGCCACCGATTCGAACACCGACGGGTTGCCGCCGTACATGATGCACAGCATGTTGCGAAAGCGCTTCAAGTCGCCCGTGTGCTCGTCCTGCCAGGCCGATGTTTCCGACGCGCCCCGGCTTTCCGCCAGCTTGCCGCTGTAATACCACTGCAAGGCGGCGTAGGTTGCGGCGTCGCGCGCCATGGTGTTTACGTCTTTGTCGTTCGACGGGTACATCGTTGGCTCAACGATTTGCAGCGCCGCGTAGATATCGACCGCGTCTTCTTCGGCGCCGGTCGACGGCAGTTCCAGTTCGCCGATCAGCGCATGGCCGAATTCGTGCATGAAAATGCTGCGCATGATGCCGATGTACACGGACACGATACGCAGCGTATCGCCGCCAAACCGGGGGTACGGACCCGCACCGGGCAAGCCCGAGTTGTCGGATTGGGCGGGCGCGGGCGCCTGCTTGGTCTGCGGCGCGCCGGCGCCGCCGCCACTGCCGCCACGCGGCGGCAAGCCGGCAGATTGAGGCGCCGTAGCGCCACTACGCGGGGGCAAGCCGCTGCCTTGCTGCGCGGGCGCGCCCTGCCGGGGCGCCAGGTCGGTATTGATCGAAAAATCCGCAATGCCGAACGTGCCGATGTCATAGGCCATGATGCCGATGTCGCCGCCCACCGCCGACGAATCCGTGACGTCGCCAATGATCTTGCCGTTCACGATGAAGCGGGCCGCGCCCGGCAGCTCGACCACCTTGATGCGGTCCGAGCCATCCAGCTTCGCCAGATTGGGAACCGTTGCGATATCGCGACGGTTCTGGCCTTCAAGGCAGAACAGAATCGTGCTCTTGTCCGCCGTAATCTCGATCAGGCACAGGCTTTTCTTCGCGCGATTATTCAGCGCCACGCCAATCGACGCCTTCGGATTCTGCGAATTGACGACCACATTCACATCGGTCACGCGGCCCTGTTCAGGTGCGGGCCCAACGGAAAGATAAAGCGTTTGTTCGCTGCCGGCCGTGGCCGGGTTGCGCAACGTGAACCAGCCATCCTGCACGGCGGCGGTCCAGCCTTGCAGCATCTGCTGTCTGACGGCGCCTGCCAGGGGTCCCAGCTGTTGTTCAAACTCAGCGTGCGCGGGCGAGGCCGCAGCAACGAGGACCGAAAACAGGGCGACGCCACGTAAACGCATCTGAATTTCTCTATGTAGGCAGATTGAGGTGCGCAGAATATTCCAGATCAATCCGACCCGCTTATTTATTTGTTAAAGATGTATAGCAAAGTAAATGCAATGGAATTTCATTGCATTACGGTCGGAACGCGTTAAGCGGTAGAGGTTTATACGCGGGCCAATAGCGCAACGACCGTGGCCGCGATGCCTTCCTTGCGGCCCAGATACCCCAAGCCTTCGTTGGTCTTGGCCTTGATGTTGATCTCGGTCTCTGCCAAACCGAGGTCAGCGGCGATATTCGCCACCATGGCCGGCGCGTGCGGGCCGATCTTGGGCGCTTGGGCGTGAATCGTGGCGTCGATGTTCACCGGCGTCCACCCTGCGCGGCGCACGCGCGCCATGGCTTCGCGCAGCAGCTCGCGGCTGTCTGCCCCCTTGAAGGCCGGGTCCGTATCGGGAAAGTGGCGGCCGATATCGCCCAGGCCAGCCGCGCCCAGCAGCGCGTCGGTCACGGCGTGCAGCAGCACGTCCGCATCTGAATGCCCCAGCAAACCATGCGTGTGGGCAATCGTGACCCCGCCGATGATCAGCGGGCGGCCTTCGACCAAGGCGTGTACGTCAAAGCCCTGCCCGACGCGAAAAGGAATGCTCATAACCATTTTTCCATCAGTTCGAAATCATCCGGCCACGTCACCTTGAAATTGCGCAAGGCGCCGGGAACCAGCAATGGCGCATATCCGGCCGCTTCCAGGGCCGAGGCCTCGTCGGTGACGGTCACGCCATTTACGGAGGCCGCCGCCAGCGCATCGCGCAGCACGCCGGCCCGAAACATCTGCGGCGTTTGCGCCAGCCATAAGCCATTGCGGTCCAGCGTGCGCTCGACCCGGTCGTGGCCGCCCTTGACCGTGTCCGCCACGGGCAGCGCCAGCAGACCGCCCACCGGGTCCGCCAGGCAGGCGTCGATCAGGCGGCGCAGCGCGGCCGCGGGCAAACCGGGGCGCGCCGCATCATGGACCAGCACCCAAACGTCATCAGCCACACCGCTGTCGGCCAACGCGCCTTCGACGGTATCCGCGCGAGTCGCCCCACCGCAGGCCCGCCACACCGTGCGCGGCAGGCCGGCCAGCGCCGCGTCCACCCAGCCATCGCCCGGCGTCACGGCCACGCGCACCTGGGAAACACGGTCATCGGCCAGCAGCGCCTGCACCGCGTGGCGCAACATGGGCTGTCCGGCCAATGGACGATATTGTTTAGGCACGGGCTCCGCACCGGGGTGGCTGGCGCGGGCGCCGACGCCCGCAGCGGGAACGATTGCAATGATTGAGTCAGACATGGTGCGGTGATTTTATAATCTTCCGCTTGATGCCTGCTTCCACCCTGATGCCCGCCCCCACTTCTCCTATCACCGCCGCGCCGCCGGTCCCTGCGACCGCCCCGACTTTGTCCGCGCTGAAACCCGGCGCGCGCTATGCGCAACCCCGTCCGCCGGGTTCGGGAGACGCCTGGCTGCTGGCGGATCTGGCCAGGCAGGCGTCCGCGCCGCTGGTCATCCTGACGGCCGAGCCGCTCGAGGCCCAGCGCCTGGCAGAAGAAATTCAGCTATTCGCCCCGGACCTGCGCGTGCGCCAGCTGCCTGACTGGGAAACGCTGCCTTACGACGCGTTCTCGCCGCATCAGGACTTGATCTCCGAGCGTCTGAACACGCTGCATTCGCTGATGATGAAAACGGTGGACGTGCTGACGGTGCCGATCACCACCGCGCTCTATCGTCTGGCGCCGCCCTCGTTCCTGGCGGCCTACACGTTTTCGTTCAAGCAGAAAGACAAGCTGAACGAAGCCGCCCTGCGCGCGCAACTGACGCTGGCCAACTACAACCACGTCACGCAAGTGACCGCGCCCGGCGAATTCTGCCTGCGTGGCGGGCTGATCGATCTGTTCCCGATGGGTTCGGTGGTGCCTTACCGGCTGGACCTGTTCGACGACGAAATCGAAACCATCCGCAGCTTTGACGTGGACACGCAGCGCAGCCTGTATCCGGTGCGCGAAGTCCAGTTGCTGCCGGGCCGCGAATTCCCGATGGACGAGGATTCGCGCACGCGCTTTCGCGCGCGTTTCCGGGAAGTCTTCGAAGGCGACCCTTCGCGCGCCCTGCCCTATAAAGACATCGGCAACGGCATCCCCTTTGCCGGCGTCGAGTACTACCTGCCGCTCTTCTTCGAAGAAACGGCAACCTTGTTTGACTACCTGACCGCAGGCACGGTCACCGTCACGGTTGGCGACATCGACGACGCCATCCAGCGCTTCAATCAAGACACCTCCAGCCGCTATAGCTTCCTGAAGAGCGACCGCGAACGCCCGGTGCTGCCGCCGTCCGCCCTGTTCCTGGACAGCGAAACGCTGTACACGCGGCTGAAGGAATTTCGCCGCCTGTCGTTGTCTGCAGGCGAGCCGCATCCGGATTTCCGCCCCGTGCCGGACGTCAGCGTCGCGCGCCGTTCCGACGACCCCATCGCCAAGCTGCGCGCGCTGGTGCAAACGCGCCAGACTCGCGTGCTGCTGTGCGCGGACTCCGCCGGCCGCCGTGAAACGCTGGTGCAGATGCTGAATGAATTTGGCGTCACGCCGGATGCGCAGCCGGACACCATCGAAGCGTTCCTCGCGTCGGACGCCAACTTCGGCATCGTCGCCGCGCCGCTGACCACCGGCTTCGGGCTGCCCCAGGCCAACCTGGCCTTCCTGACCGAAAACGACTTGTACCCGGGCCTTGCCACCACCGGCCGGCGCGGCAAGCGCGACCAGGAACGCGCAAGCAACGTCGAAGCCATGGTGCGCGACCTGTCCGAACTGCGCGCGGGCGACCCGGTCGTTCATGCGCAGCACGGCATCGGCCGCTATCACGGCCTGGTCAACATGGACATGGGCGAAGGCGAGATGGAATTCCTTCATCTTGAATACGCCAACGGCAGCACGCTGTATGTGCCGGTGTCGCAGCTGCACGTGATCGCCCGCTACAGCGGCGCCGATCCGGAAGCCGCGCCGCTGCACCAGCTGGGTTCCGGCCAATGGGACAAGGCGCGCCGCAAGGCCGCCAAACAGGTGCGCGACACCGCCGCCGAACTGCTTGCCCTGTATGCGCAACGCGCCGCGCGCGAAGGTTTCGCCTTCAATCTGCCGCTGAACGACTACCAGGCGTTTGCCGAAGGCTTCGGCTTTGAGGAAACGGCTGACCAGGCCGCCGCCATCGAAGCCGTCATTGCCGACATGACGTCGGGCCGTCCCATGGACCGCCTGGTCTGCGGCGACGTGGGCTTTGGCAAGACCGAAGTCGCGCTGCGCGCCGCCTTCCTGGCGGTGGCCAATGGCAAACAAGTCGCCCTGCTCTGCCCCACGACGCTGCTGGCCGAACAACACGCCCAGACTTTCTCCGACCGCTTCGCCGACTGGCCCGTGCGCGTCGTGGAGCTGTCGCGTTTCCGCTCGGCCAAGGAAGTGGCGGCCGCCATCGAAGGCATCAATGATGGCCGCGTGGACATCGTCATCGGCACGCACAAGATCCTGTCCAAAGACGTGAAATTCAAACGTCTGGGACTGGTCATCATCGACGAAGAACACCGCTTTGGCGTGCGCCAGAAGGAAGCGCTGAAATCGCTGCGCGCCGAGGTCGACGTGCTGACGCTGACCGCCACGCCTATTCCGCGCACGCTGGGCATGTCGCTGGAAGGCATCCGCGACTTCTCTGTCATCGCCACCGCGCCGCAGAAGCGCCTGGCCATCAAAACCTTCGTGCGCCGCGAAGACGGCAGCACGCTGCGCGAAGCCCTGCTGCGCGAACTCAAACGCGGCGGGCAGTGCTACTTCCTGCACAACGAAGTCGAAACCATTCACAACCGGCGCGCGCGGCTGGAAGAGCTGGTGCCCGAGGCCCGCATCGCGGTCGCCCACGGCCAGATGCCCGAACGCGAGCTGGAACAGGTGATGAAGGGCTTTTATCAGCAGCGCTATAACGTGCTGCTTTGCACCACCATCATCGAGACGGGCATTGACGTGCCCAGCGCCAACACCATCGTGATCCACCGCGCCGACCGCTTCGGGCTGGCGCAGCTGCACCAACTGCGCGGCCGCGTCGGGCGTTCGCACCACCAGGCCTACGCTTATCTGCTGACGCCGGGCGAAGACGCCATCACCACCAACGCGAAGAAGCGCCTGGAAGCCATTCAGGCCATGGAAGAATTGGGTTCCGGTTTCTACCTGGCCATGCATGATCTGGAAATCCGCGGCACCGGCGAAGTGCTGGGCGATTCGCAGTCGGGCAACATCCAGGAAGTGGGCTTCTCGATGTACAACGAGATGCTCAACGAAGCGGTGCGCGCGCTGCGCGCCGGCGAAGAACCGGACCTGGACGCGCCCTTCAACCTGGCCTGCGAAGTCAATCTGCACGCGCCCGCGCTGCTGCCGTCGGACTATTGCGCCGACGTGCACGCGCGCCTGGGCATCTACAAGCGCCTGGCGCATGCGGCGGACGAAGACGATCTGATCCACATCCAGGAAGAACTGATCGACCGCTTCGGCAAGCTGCCGGAAGCGGCGCAGACGCTGCTGACCACGCACCGCCTGCGCCTGGCCGCCCAACCGCTGGGCATCGTGAAAATCGACGCCAGCGAAACGCAGGCGCTGCTTCAGTTTGGGCCGAAGACCTCGGTGGACCCCGCCAAGATCATCGAACTCGTGCAGCGCCAGCGCAACATCAAACTGGCCGGACAGGATAAATTGCGGGTTGAGATCAAGGCAGCGCAAATTCCCGCCCGCGCTGACGCCGTGCGCGCCGTGCTGCGCGCCCTGAAGTAATCCAAAAGCCACCCCTCTACCGCTTATGACCACCCATCACCTTGTCGTTCAATCCCCCGGCCTGCGCATCGAACAGGCGGAGCAGCTGGCCGCACTGGCTCAGGCCCAGGGCGTGGCGCGCATCAACAACACCGCCGCACGCCTGCTCGACGTGCAGCACGACCCCCTGACGCAAGCCGAAGTCGTGGCCTGGGCGAATAACAACGGCGTCGACGTGGCGTTCGTGCCAGCCGGCCTGAAGCTGTCTGGCTGCAAGGTCCTGGCGATGGACATGGATTCCACGCTGATCAACATCGAGTGCATCGATGAAATCGCAGGCGTGGTGGGCGTGAAGGACAAAGTGTCCGAGATCACCGAAGCCGCCATGCGCGGCGAAATCAAAGACTTCGCCGAAAGCCTGCGCCGCCGCGTGGCCCTGCTCAAGGGCGTGCCGGCCGAAGCGCTGGAACAGGTCTATGTGGAAAAGCTGCGCCTGAACCCGGGCGCGGAACGTCTGATCTCGACGGCCCAGGCCGCCGGCATCAAAGTGCTGCTGGTCTCGGGCGGCTTCACCTTCTTCACGGACCGCCTGCGCGAACGCCTGAATCTGGACAGCGCGCACGCCAACACGCTCGAAATCAACAACGGCCTGCTCACCGGGCAGGTCGTTGGCGACATCCTGGACGCTCAGGCCAAGGCGGTCTACCTGCGCGAATTCGCCCGCACGCACGGCGCCACGAAAGAACAGATCATCGCCATGGGCGATGGCGCAAACGACCTGCTGATGCTGGGCGCCGCGGGCTTCCCCGTCGCTTATCACGCCAAGCCGCTGGTGCGCGAGCAGACGCGTTTCGCCTTGAATGTCACCGGGCTGGACGGCGTGCTGAACTGGTTTGAAAGCTGATCCGCTGTTCGCGTTTGCGCCAAGCAAAAAAAAGCCACCTTGCTCAGGTGGCTTTTTCATTCTTGCTACCGGAACTGATCAATACCGGACTTTCAGCGACAACAGGGCTGCGCGGCCCGTACCCAGCGCCGCGTAGTGCGCCGCGTAAGCCTTCGTGTAGTACGTTTCGTCGAACAGGTTCAGCACGTTCAACTGCGCCGAGAAGTGGTCGTTGAATTCGTAGGCCGCCATCGCGTCAAAGCGCCAGTACGAGGGCACCCAGCGCGCCTTCGGCGTACCGTCGGCGTTTTTCGTGGCGTCTGAATTGCCGTACACCTTGTCCACGTAGTACGCGCCGCCGCCCACCGTGAGCTTGGGCAGCACCTTGTAGGTGGTCCACAGGCTGAAGGCGTTACGCGGGGTATTGGGCAGGTCCTGGCCGACGGCGCCGCTGTTGTAGGCGCCCTTGGTCATTTCGCTGTCCATGAAGGTGTAGCCGCCGAACACGTTCCATTTGGGCGTGATGCTGCCCGAGAAGCCCAGTTCGATGCCGCGCACCTTGGCCTCGCCCACTTGCGCCACCTCGGTGGCGGACACGGCCACGCTGGTGTTCTTGCGCGTGTCGTGGAATGCCGCGGCGGACAGCGTCAGGCGGTCTTCGAAGACTTGCCACTTGGTGCCCACTTCCACCGTGCGGCTCTTTTCAGGCGCAAGCGACGAAGTCGACAGCGATGTTGCGTCGCTGATCGCGCCTGCGGCGATGGCCGACGGCGTAGACGAGGTGCCGTAGGTGGCGTAGATCGTGCCATTGGGCAGCGGCTTGTAGGCCAGGCCCAGCTGGTAGTTGAACAGGCTGTCTTCGCGGCTGGTGCTGTAGAACGCGGGCGTGCCTGCCGGGTCGCTGCGGCCGGCGGCGATGTTGCTGCCGCTGGTGCGGTAGTTGTCCCAACGGGCGCCGACGCTGGCTTGCCATTGTTCGTTGAACTTGATGGTGTCAAAACCGTAGACCGCCACCGTGTCGGTGTTGTAGCGCGCCGGGTTGTTGTTGCGTTGCAGGGTGCCCGGGTAGTCGGTGCCGGGGTCCGGGTTCCACAACGCGGCGCACAACGCCGGGTTGGCATAGGTGTTGCGGCCGTTCGTCGTGGCGGTCACGCAATTGCTGCCGCCCGCGGGCACGCCGGTTTCGGTGTAGCCGTCTTTGTTCTGCTTGATGTTGCTGTATTCAAAGCCCAGGTCGAACGTGTGCTTCAGGCTGCCGGTATCGAACTCGCCCGTCAGATCGGTCTGGTTCGCGAAGCTCTTGGTCACGTAGTAGCCCGACTTCAATGCGCGGTACACCAGGCCGTTGGCCACGTTGCCTTTGCTATCGTCCGGGTTGGTCGCGGCGAAGTCCGTGGTGCCGCGGCCGTAGCGGGTCACGTTGCGCAGTTGCAGCTTGTCAGAAAAGTCGTGCTGGAAGTCGACGGTGGCAACATCATCACGCGTCTTCATGAAGTCGCGGCCCGTCAGGCCGTAGAACGACTTGCGGCTGACGCCCATCGTTTCCGTCACCGGCTGGCCCGTCTTCGGGTCATACGGGATGGAGTAATCCGGCATGCTGTCGTCTTGGTAATGGTAGTAGCTGAGCGTGATGCGGGTCGGCGTGCCCACACCCAGCATCAGCGACGGGGCCACGCCCCAACGCTCGAAATCCACCGCGTTGTCGCGGCCAGCCACATCACCCTTGTTGCCCATGACGTTCAGGCGGAAGGCGGCTTTCTCGTCGAGGCGCCAGTTGCTGTCGATCGTGGCGCGGTAGTTGTTGTCCGTACCGATCTGCGCGGTGGCTTCTGTGAAGTCCGTCGCCTTGGGCGTCTTGCTGATCATGTTGATGCTGCCACCGGCGCCGCCACGGCCAGAGTAGACCGAGTCCGGCCCCTTGATCACTTCCACCTGTTCCAGGTTGAAGGTGTCGCGCACTTGCGTGCTGGAGTCGCGAATGCCGTCCAGGAACAAGCTGCCCGCGGAGTTCTGGCCACGGATGATCGGCAAGTCGCCACCCGGGCGGCCGCCTTCGCCCGCACCGAACGTAATGCCCGGCGAGTTGCGCAGCACGTCCTGCAACGTTGACGCGGCTTGATCCTGAATCACCTGCTTGGGCACCACCTGTACGGTGCGCGGCGTATCCAGCAGCGGCGCCGTCATCTTCGGCGACGGAACGGTCGTGGTTTGGTAGGCCGATCCTTCGCCTTCCACGCGAACCGGCGACAGCTGCGTCACGCCCGCGTCAGCGGTTTGGGCGGCAGCGTAGGGGCTGATGAACAGGGCGGGCGCGGCAATGGCGGCGGCCAGCGAGGTAGTGAGCGTATTCAGGGAATACGAATCTTGGGGCTTCAAACCAGCTTCTCCAGAACGTAAATAGCAACGATTCTTGTTTTTTTACCGGTTGCGATTTTGATCCTGGCCGCTGAATGAAACCTGAATGAAAGCAATCCGCGCGAGGAAAAGATGAAAATACAACACTTGATCCGCGACGATCGCTATATATACCTGCTTATAGCGACGCTTAATGGTGCCGAATACACAGCCGAGGGCATTCGCGCATTCATTCATCCCGCCACAATCAGGGACGCCTCGGAAAGCCCTTTGATGCCGCCACCACGCGGGGCGAGCGCTGGTGGATCACTTTCCACGGCCCCAAAAGAAAAACGCCCCAGACGGGGCGTTTGACGCATTGGCGGGCCTTCAGGCGCGCAAACGTGGGTGGCGTTTGAACAGATAGCGGTACACGAAGCCGGGATACGCCAGCACCAGGAACAAGCTCAAGGTGATGGCGTAGAACTCCCAGGTCTGGGAAAAGCGATTCCCCAGCGTGGATTCAAACGCAAAGCCCAGCGCGCCGACGATGGCGTAGAACACCAACACTTCAACCAGACGCAACCAGAACGGCTTGACCGCTTCCGCCCCGCCCTGCTTCCAGGGCAATACGGCGAACACCCGCTCCGTCAGGAACGGGAGGTTTGCGCTGACCAACGCCAGCGCAATCAACAGCCATACCGCCAGCGTCTGGTTCATGGCTGCGTTCCGCTTACAGGCTCAGCGACGAACGAATCGCCTGCACGCACAGCGCCATCAGGCCACCGGGCAGCAAGCCCAGCACCAGCATCATGGCGCCGTTGATCGACAGCAGGCCGCGTTGGCCGCAGGTGGCGACGATCGGGGCGGCGTCCGCTGCCGGCTCGTCGAAGTACACGACCTTGACGACACGCAGGTAGTAGAACGCGCCGATCAGCGAGAACAGCACGGCCACCACAGCCAGCGTCACGTGGCCGGCGCTAACCAGCGACTGCAACACGGCCAGCTTGGCGTAGAAGCCCACCAGCGGCGGGATACCCGCCAACGAGAACATCAGCAGCAGCACAATGGCGGCATGCCACGGGCTGCGGCGGTTCAGGCCCTTCAGGTCGTCGATGTGCTCGCACTCGAAACCTTGGCGCGACAGCAGCAACACGATGCCGAAGCTTGCCAGCGTGGTCAGCACGTAGGTCAGCATGTAGAACAGCGACGCGCCATAAGCGGCGGACGACAGTTCCGGCTTGCCCGCGACCGACCCCGACATCAGGCCCAAGAGCACGAAGCCCATGTGCGAGATGGTCGAGTAAGCCAGCATGCGCTTGAAGTTGGTTTGCGCGATGGCGGTCAGGTTACCGATAGCCAGCGACAGCACGGCCAGGATCATCAGCATCGGCTGCCAGTCGGCGGCCAAGCCATGCAGGCCGTCCACCAGCAGACGCAGCGTGATGGCGAAGGCCGCCAGCTTGGGCGCACCGCCCAGGATCAGCGTGACCGCAGTCGGCGAACCCTGATAGACGTCCGGCACCCACATGTGGAACGGCACGGCGCCCAGCTTGAACGCCAGGCCCGACACCAGGAACACGATGCCGAACACCAGCGCCATCTTCTCGGCCTTGCCGGCGGCGATGACCTTGGACACTTCAGCCAGGTCCAGGTGACCCGTCGCGCCGTACACCATCGACATGCCGTACAGCAGGAAGCCCGAAGCCAACGCGCCCAGCACGAAGTACTTCATGGCGGCTTCGGTGGCGACGACGTCATCACGGCGCAATGCGATCAGCGCGTACAGCGCCAGCGACATCAGTTCCAGGCCCAGGTAGATGGAGATCAGGTTCCCGGAGGAAATCATGACCATCTGGCCCAGCAGCGCGAACAGCGTCAGGACGTAAAGTTCGCCGCCCTTGAGCATGTCACGGACTTGGGCGTAGACACGGCCGTAAACCAGCGTGGCGCCCACGGCGATGTAGGACGCGATCTTCAGCAGGTGCGACAGTTCGTCGGTGACGTACAGGCCGTTGAAGGTGGCGCCCGTGACGCCGTTCTTCCATTGCACGGCCGACACGACGGTCAGCACGCCCAACACCAGCATGGTCAGCAGGAACGTCGGCTTGCGCTCGGGGTGATTGCTGACCGCGTCGACGAGCAGGATAGCCAGGCCGGAAACCAGCAGAAGGATTTCCGGTGTCGCCAGGGCGAAATCGATTTGGGATTGCATCATTGTCTTGTCTTACAGTTTCGAGACGGCAACGTGTTGCAGCAGGGCCTCGACCGACACGTGCATCACGTCGGTGAAGGGCTTGGGATAGATCCCCATGTACAACACGGCGATCGCCATCACGCCAAGAATCACAAATTCGCGGCGGTTGATATCGGTCAGCTCGCGGACGTGGTCGTTGGCGATGTCGCCCAGAACCACACGCTTGACCATCCACAGCGAATACGAAGCACCCAGGATCAGGGCGGTAGCCGCCAACAGGCCGATCCAGAAGTTGTGCTCGACGGCGCCCATGATCACCATGAACTCGCCGACGAAACCGCTGGTGGCCGGCAGGCCGCTGTTGGCCATCGAGAACAGGATGAAGAACGTCGCAAAGCGCGGCATCACGTTGACCACGCCGCCGTAATCGGCGATGCGGCGCGAGTGCATGCGGTCATAGAGCACGCCGATACACATGAACATGGCGCCCGACACGAAGCCGTGGGAGATCATCTGCACGATGGCGCCTTCGACGCCGGCCGTGTTGAAGATGAAAAAGCCCAGCGTCACGAAACCCATGTGGGCCACGGACGAGTAAGCCACCAGCTTCTTCATGTCTTCCTGGATGATCGCCACCAGGCCGATGTAGATCACCGCGACGAGCGACAAGGTGATCATCAGGCCAGCCAGGCTGTGCGACGCGTCCGGCGTGATCGGCAGCGAGAAGCGCAGGAAGCCATAGGCGCCCAGCTTCAGCATGATCGCCGCCAGCACGATGGAGCCGCCCGTGGGCGCTTCAACGTGAACGTCCGGCAACCACGTGTGCACCGGCCACATCGGCACCTTCACCGCAAAAGCCGCCAGCAGCGCCACGAAGATCAGGATCTGCTCGGTCTGGCCCAGCTTGACCTTGTGCCAGGTCAGGATGTCGAACGAACCACCCGATGCGTGCCACAGGTAGATGAACGCGATCAGGGTCAACAACGAACCCATCAGCGTGTACAGGAAGAACTTGAATGCCGCGTAGATACGGTTATCGCCGCCCCACGCCCCGATGATGATGTACATCGGGATCAGCGTGGCTTCGAAGAACACGTAGAACAGCATGCCGTCCAGCGCGGCGAACACGCCCACCATCAGACCCGACAGGATCAGGAAGGCGGCCATGTACTGCGCCACGCGGCTGGTGATGACTTCCCAGCCGGCCAGCACCACGATGACGGTGATGAACGCGGTCAGGAGGACGAACCACAGCGAAATGCCGTCGATGCCCAAGTGGTAGTTGACGTTGAAGGCTTCAATCCAGGAAGTCTTCTCCACGAACTGCATGGCGGCCGTGGTGTTGTCAAAACCGGTGTACAGCGGAATCGTGACGAGGAAACCGGCGACGGCGCCGACGAGCGACAGGCCGCGCGTCAGGCCGCGACGATCGTCACGGCCCACCGCCAGCACCAGCAGGCCGAATACGATCGGGACAAAGATCGCAAGCGTGAGCCAGGGGAAAGTGTTGGATGCCATCTCGCTTGCCATCATTGGGGAATCAGCACAAAGAAAGTCACCAGCGCCATGATGCCGATGATCATCGCGAACGCGTAGTGATAGATGAAGCCGGACTGCAGGTGGCGGCTGACCGCAGCCACCCAGCCCACCACGCGGGCGCTACCGTTGACCAGCAGACCGTCGATGATGCCGCGGTCGCCGGTATTCCACAGGCCGCGGCCCAGGGCGCGCAGGCCGCGAGCGATGATCTGCTCGTTGACCCAATCCACGTAGTACTTGTTCTCAAGCACCTTGTTCACGCCAGACAGGCTGGACTTGATCGCGGCCGGAACCTTGGGATTGATCAGGTAGCAGTACCAGGCGATGACGAAACCTGCCACCACCAGCCAGAACGGCAGAGTCTGGAAGGCATGCAGGCCATAGGCGACCCAGCCGTGCCACTCTTCTTGCAGCTCGTGCATGGCTGGATGCTGCGGCAGCACCGTGATCACGCCGTTGAAGAACTTGCCGAACAGCATCGGGTCAACCGCCCAGGCGCCAACCAGCACCGACGGAATCGCCAGCAGGATCAGCGGCAACGTCACGACCCAGGGCGACTCATGCGGCTTGCCGCCATGATGGCCGTGGCCGTGGTCGTCGTGACCGTGGCCGTCGTGGGCATGATCGTCGTGGCCATGGCCGTGACCATGGTCGCTGGTGTCAAAGCGTTCCTTGCCGTGGAAGACCAGGAAGTACACGCGGAACGAGTACAGCGACGTCACGAACACACCAATCAGCACGGCGTAGTACGCGAAGCTTGCGCCCCAGACGTTGGCGTGGCCGGCGGCTTCGATGATGTTTTCCTTCGAGTAGAAACCCGAGAAGAACGGCGTGCCAACCAGGGCCAGCGTGCCCAAGAGGAAGGTGATCCAGGTGATGGGCATGTACTTGCGCAGGCCGCCCATGTTGCGGATGTCCTGGTCGTGGTGCATGCCGATGATGACCGAACCCGCGCCCAGGAACAGCAGCGCCTTGAAGAACGCGTGCGTCATCAGGTGGAAAATGGCCACCGAGTAGGCGGAAGCGCCCAGCGCGACGGTCATGTAGCCCAGCTGCGACAGCGTGGAGTACGCGACAACGCGCTTGATGTCCGTCTGGATGATGCCCAGGATGCCCAGGAACAGCGCGCCGATGGCGCCGATCACGATGATGAACGACAGCGCCACGTCCGACAGTTCGAACAGCGGCGAGAAGCGCGCAACCATGAAGATACCGGCCGTCACCATGGTGGCGGCGTGGATCAGCGCGGAGATCGGGGTCGGGCCTTCCATCGAGTCAGGCAGCCAGGCGTGCAGCGGAACCTGAGCCGATTTGCCCATGGCGCCGATGAACAGGCAGATACACGCCACCGTCAGCAGCATCCAGTCAGAGCCCGGCAGGGTCATCGCGGCCAGCTTGTCGGCTTGGGCGAAGACATCGCCGTAGTGCATCGTGCCGGCGTACGCGAACAACAGGCCGATGCCCAGCACGAAGCCGAAGTCACCGACGCGGTTGATCAGGAACGCCTTCATGTTGGCGAAGATGGCCGTCGGGCGGGTGTACCAGAAACCGATCAGCAGGTACGACACCAGGCCCACCGCTTCCCAGCCGAAGAACAGCTGCACCATGTTGTTCGACATCACCAGCATCAGCATGGAGAACGTGAACAGCGAGATGTACGAGAAGAAGCGCTGATAGCCGGGGTCATCCGCCATGTAGCCGATGGTGTAGATGTGCACCATCAGCGACACGGAGGTCACCACGACCATCATCATGGCCGACAGCGGATCGATCAGGAAGCCGATTTCCAGCTTGGTCTGGCCGATGAGGCTCCAGGTGTAGACCGCGCCGTCAAAGCGCAGGCCGTTCAGCACGTCGCCCAGCACCACCACCGAACCGATGGCGGAGATGAGCACGCCCAGGATCGTGATGACGTGGGACGCGCGGCGGCCGATGGGACGGCCCAGGAACCCGGTGCCGAAAAGGCCCGCGAGAATTGCTCCGGCCAGCGGCGCCAGCGCGATGAGCAAGTAGAGATTGGGTGAGCTAGACATTTTCTTCCAATACCCCGTCAGCCCTTCAGGCGATCGAGTTCGTCAACGTTGATCGTGTTCAGGTTGCGGAACAGCAGCACCAGGATGGCCAGGCCGATCGCCGCTTCAGCGGCGGCCACGGTCAGGATGAAGAACACGAACACCTGGCCGGCGGTATCGCCGAACCAGCTGGAGAACGCCACGAAGTTCATGTTGACGGCCAGGAGCACGAGCTCGATGGACATCAAGAGAATGATCAGGTTGCGGCGGTTCAGGAAGATGCCGAAGATCCCGATGGCGAACAGGATCGCGCCAAGGATCAGATAGTGAGCCAGCGTCAGCGTCATTGTTTTTCTCCTTGGGGCGCGGCGGCGCCGGACGAAGCGTCACGCTTGGCTTGGGCGCGCTCGCTCTGGGCGGGCATGTTCACCATGCGGAAGCGGTCCTTCGAACGGACGCGAACGGCGGCAACCGGGTCGTTGTACTTCACGTCGCGGCGGCGGCGCAGCGTCAGCGCAATCGCGGCGACCATGCCCACCAGCAGCAGCGCGGCGCCCACTTCGATGGCGTAGATGTACTGCGTGTACATGGCTTCGCCGAGCGCGCGGGCGTTGTTGTAGTCGCCTGCGACCGGCGCTTGCGGACCTGCGCCGTACCAGGTGGAACCCAGCACGAACGACATTTCCAGCACCAGCACCAGACCGATCACCAGGCCGAGCGGCAGGTAGGTCTTCAGGCCCTGGCGCATGGCATCCATGCGGATGTCCAGCATCATCACAACGAAGAGGAAGAGCACCATCACGGCGCCCACGTACACCAGCACCAGCAGCAACGCCAGGAATTCAGCGCCCAGCAGCATCCACAGCATGGCTGCGTTGGAGAATGCCAGGATCAGGTGAAGTACTGCGGTGACCGGGCTGCGTGCGGTGATCACGCGGAACGCCGCGATCACCAGCACGGCGGCCAGTATGTAGAAAAGGACAGTGGTAAAAGTCATGGATCAGACCCTGGGCTTCAACGGTAAGGAGCGTCGTCGGCCCGGCGGCGGGCGATGTCGGCTTCGTAGCGGTCGCCCACGGCGAGCAGCATGTCTTTGGTGAAATACAGGTCGCCGCGCTTTTCGCCGTGGTATTCGTGGATATGGGTTTCCACGATCGAGTCCACGGGGCAGCTTTCCTCACAGAAGCCGCAGAAAATGCACTTGGTCAGATCGATGTCGTAACGCGTGGTGCGGCGGGTGCCGTCTTCACGCTGGTCCGATTCGATGGTGATCGCCAAGGCCGGGCACACGGCTTCACACAGCTTGCACGCGATGCAGCGCTCTTCCCCGTTGGGGTAGCGGCGCAATGCGTGCAGGCCGCGGAATCGCGCCGACGTGGGCGTCTTTTCCTGCGGATAGCGCAAGGTCACCTTGCGCTTGAAAAAGTACTTGCCCGTCAGGCGCATGCCCTTGAGCAACTCGGTCAGCATCAGGCTGCCGAAGAAATCTTTGATCGCTTCCATATCCTGCCTCTGCCTGGCGGCTTAGCGCCAAATGTTCCAGGGCGTCTGCATCCAGATCGCCACCACGACCAGCCAAACGCCGGTCAGCGGGATGAAGATTTTCCAACCCAAACGCATGATCTGGTCATAGCGGTAGCGCGGGAACGATGCGCGGAACCACACAAACAACGAGACCACGAAGAACGTCTTCAGACCCAGCCAGATCCATCCCGGAATCCAGGTCAGCGGCGCGATGTCGATCGGGGAAGCCCAGCCGCCCAGGAACATGATCGACGCCATGCAGGACAGCAGGATCATGTTGGCGTATTCACCCAGGAAGAACAGGGCGAAAGCCATACCCGAGTACTCGACCATGTGGCCGGCCACGATTTCCGATTCACCTTCGACGACGTCGAACGGATGGCGGTTGGTTTCGGCCACGGCCGAAATCACGTAGATCACGAACAGCGGCAACAGCGGCAGCCAGTTCCAGGACATGAACGTCAGGCCCTTGTCGGCAAACCAGCCGCGGTTCTGGACGTGCACGATCTCGGACATGTTCAGGCTGCCCGACACCAGCAGCACCGTGACGAGCACGAAGCCGATGGCCAGTTCGTAGGACAGCATCTGTGCCGAGGCGCGCAGCGCGCCCAGGAACGCGTACTTGGAGTTCGACGCCCAGCCCGCCACGATCACGCCATACACGCCAATCGACGTGATGGCCATGATGTACAGCAGGCCGGCGTTGACGTTGGCCAGCACGACATCAGGACCGAAGGGAACCACGGCCCAGGCGGCCAGGGCCGGCATCAGCGTGACCACGGGGGCCACGATGAACAGCACCTTGTTGGCCTGGCTGGGAACCACGACTTCCTTGGTCAGCAGCTTGAACACGTCGGCAAACGGCTGCAACAGCCCCTTGAAACCCACGCGGTTCGGGCCCATGCGCACGTGCATGGCGCCGATCATCTTGCGTTCCCAGTACGTCAGGTAAGCAACGCACAGAATGATCGGCACGGCGATGATCACAATCTTGATGAGGGTCCAGAGGACCATCCAGACCGTCGGGCCCAGCAATGCCTGCCCGTGGCTCTCAAGAACATTAAGCCATTCCATCAGGCACGCTCCACGCTGAGTTGACCGAATGCGCCACCCAGGGCTGCGGTGTTTTCAAAGGCTGCGGAAATGCGCACGGCGCGATCGGCCACGGCATCATCCTGCACGGTTTCGAGTTCGACGGCGCCTTCCGCACCCGTCACGCGCACCTTGACGCCGGCCGTCAGGCCAAGGCTGGTGAGCGTGCGGCCGTTCATGGCGGCGGCGGGCTTCTTCGAGGCCGGGGAGGCTTGCAGCGGCTCGGAACGGCGAACCATGGCGTCGGTGCGGTAGATCGGCACGTCAGCCACGCGTTCCAGGCCGGTTGCGGCTTGGCCCAGACCCAGCGGCGCCTTGACGTCGTTGGACAGGCGGCCTTCGATGCCACCCGCCAGCGCGGCGTCGCGGACCGATTCCGAAGTTTCATCGTCAAAGCCAGCCAGATGCAGGACGTTGCCCAGCACGCGCAGAACCTTCCAGCCCGGACGCGTCTGACCCAACGGCGTGACCGTGCCCTTGAAGCTCTGGGCCAGGCCTTGCGCGTTGACGAAGGTCCCCGAGGTTTCAGTGAACGGCGACACCGGCAGCATGACGTCGGCCCATTCGGCGGCGGCCGAGCGGTAAGGCGTCAGGGCGACGGCGAATTGCGCGCCACGCAGCGCGGCGATGGCTTGCTGGCCGTTGTCGGCATCCAGCAGCGGCTCGGCGTGCAGCACGATGTAGGCCTTCAGCGGCTCGGCCAGCATGGCGGCGGCAGTCTTGCCGCCCTTGCCCGGAACGGCGCCAGCCAGATAACCGCCGACGGTGTTGCCGCCGGAAGTCAGGAAGCCGAACTTGCCGCCGGCCAGGTTCGCCACGGCGCGGCCGTTGGCGGCCAGCGTCGAAGCTTGGGCGCTGGCCACAGCCAGGTTACCCAGCAGCACGGCGGTGCTGGCGCCGGAAGCCAGGCTGGCTGCGATGATCTTGGCGCTTTCGCCCGGGGTGACCGACGCGAATTCGGCCGGCACGGCTTGTTCCTTGGCTTGCGCCAGGGCGACGGCCACTTCGGCCAGCGCGCGCGGCAGCTCGGACGGCGCCACGGTGATGCGGGCGGCGATGGGCATCAGAGGATCGTCAGCGGCGCTGTCGACCATCAGGATCTGCGTGCCGCGCTTGGCGGCTTGACGCAGACGTTGCGCCATCAGCGGGTGATCCTTGCGCAGGAACGAGCCGACAACCAGGACGCGGTCCAGGTTGTCGAGTTCAGCGATGGGCATACCCAGCCACGGAGCACCGGTCAACGCGGCGTCGAAAGCCGGGTCGGTCTGGCGCAGACGGAAGTCGATGTTCTCGGAACCCAGCGCGCGGACCAGGCGGCCCAGCAGCGCATATTCTTCGGTGGTGGCGTATTCCGACGCCAGCGCGCCGATCTGGCCAGCGCCGAAGCTGTCGCGAACGCGCGACAGGCCTTGAGCCACGGCTTGCAGCGCGTCAGCCCACGAGGCTTCCTGCCACTTGCCGTCGGTGCCCTTGATCATCGGGGCGGTCAGGCGGTCGTCGCTGTTCAGGCCTTCATACGAGAAGCGATCGCGGTCGCTGATCCAGCATTCGTTGACGGCTTCGTCTTCGAACGGCACCACGCGCATGACGCGGTCGCCCTTGACCTGAACCACCAGGTTGGCGCCCAGGCTGTCGTGCGGGCTGACCGAACGGCGGCGGGCCAGTTCCCAGGTGCGGGCGCTGTAGCGGAAGGGCTTGGAGGTCAGCGCGCCCACCGGACAGATGTCGATCATGTTGCCCGACAGTTCGGACTCGATCGAGCGGCCGACAAACGTCGTGATCTCGGAGTGTTCGCCACGGCCCAGCATGCCAAGCTCCATGACGCCGGCAATTTCCTGGCCGAAGCGCACGCAGCGGGTGCAGTGGATGCAGCGGCTCATTTCCTCGGCGGAAACCAGCGGGCCCAGATCCTTGTGGAAGACGACGCGCTTTTCCTCTTGGTAACGCGAGGAAGAGCCACCGTAACCCACAGCCAGATCCTGCAGCTGGCATTCGCCGCCCTGATCGCAGATCGGGCAGTCGAGGGGGTGATTGATGAGCAAGAATTCCATCACCGACTTCTGAGCGGCGCGAGCCTTTTCAGAGCAGGTGTGGACGACCATGCCGTTGGTCACGGGCGTGGCGCAGGCGGGCAGCGCCTTAGGCGCTTTTTCCACTTCAACCAGGCACATCCGGCAGTTGGCCGCGATGGACAGTTTCTTGTGGTAGCAGAAATGCGGCACGTAAAGCCCGACTTTCTGAGCGGCATGCATGACCATGCTGCCTTCGGGCACTTCGACCTGATTGCCGTCGACGGTTAGTTCAACCATTGCTGTTCCTGAGACCTACAGATATTGCGGGACCACACAAGACTTATGCTCGATGTGGTGCGCGAATTCGTCGCGAAAATGCTTGAGGAAGCCACGGACGGGCATGGCGGCGGCGTCACCCAGGGCGCAGATGGTGCGGCCCATGATGTTGCCTGCCACGTTGTCCAGCAAGTCCAGATCTTCCGGACGGCCGTGACCGTTTTCGATGCGATGCACCATGCGGTAGAGCCAGCCAGTGCCTTCACGGCACGGCGTGCACTGGCCGCAGCTTTCCTCGAAATAGAAGTACGACAGGCGCAAGAGCGACTTCACCATGCAGCGCGTTTCGTCCATGACGATCACAGCGCCAGAACCGAGCATCGAGCCGGCCTTGGCGATGGAGTCATAGTCCATCGTGCATTCCATGATGATGTCGGCCGGCAGCACCGGAGCGCTAGACCCGCCAGGGATCACGGCCTTCAGTTTCTTGCCGCCGCGCATGCCGCCCGCCAGTTCCAGCAGGGTCGAGAACGGGGTGCCCAGCGGGATCTCGTAGTTGCCGGGGCGTTCGACGTCGCCGGTGATCGAGAACAGCTTGGTGCCGCCGTTGTTCGGCTTGCCGACTTCCAGGTAAGCCTGGCCGCCGTTGCGGATGATCCACGGCACGGCCGCGAACGTTTCCGTGTTGTTGATCGTGGTGGGCTTGCCGTACAGGCCAAAGCTGGCGGGGAACGGCGGCTTGAAGCGCGGTTGGCCCTTCTTGCCTTCCAGCGATTCCAGCAGCGCGGTTTCTTCGCCGCAGATGTAGGCGCCGTAGCCGTGGAACGCGTGCAGCTGGAAGCTGTAGTCCGAACCCAGGATCTTGTCGCCCAGGAAGCCGGCGGCGCGCGCCTCTTCCAGCGCTTCTTCGAAGCGTTCGTACACTTCGAAGATTTCACCGTGGATGTAGTTGTAGCCAACGCTGATGCCCATGGCGTAGGCCGCGATCGCCATGCCTTCAATCACGATGTGCGGATTGAAGCGCAGGATGTCGCGGTCTTTGAACGTGCCGGGCTCGCCTTCGTCCGAGTTGCAGACCAGGTACTTCTGGCCCGGGAACGCGCGCGGCATGAAGCTCCACTTCAGGCCGGTCGGGAAGCCCGCGCCGCCACGGCCGCGCAGACCCGACGCCTTGACTTCGGCGATCACGTCTTCCGGCTTCATGCCGGTGGTCAGGATCTTCTTCAGGGCTTCGTAGCCGCCGCGCTTGACGTACTCTTCGAGGCGCCAGTTGGCGCCGTCGACATCAGCCATGATCTGCGGCGTAATGTGGCGGCCGTGCAGGCACATCGAATTGGACACGTCGTTCAGCGGGTTGGGGTCGAGCCCCTGCGCGAACTGCTTGTACAGGTCGGGCGCGTTCATGCCGACTCTCCTTGCACCTTGAGGGCCGCGACCAGCGCGTCCAGCTTCTCGTCGGTCATGCGCACGCACATATGCTTGTTGTTCACGATCAGCACGGGGGAATCGCCGCAAGCGCCCATGCATTCGCCTTCCACCAGCGTGAACTGGCCGTCGGCGGTGGTTTGACGATAGTCGACACCCAGCTTGCGCTTGAGGTATTCGCCGGCACGATCGCCATCGCGCAAGGCACAGGGCAAGTTCGTGCAGACGGCGATTTTGTTCTTGCCGACGGGCTTGACGTCGAACATGTTGTAGAACGTGGCGACTTCCTGCACCGCAATGGGCGGGACGCCAATGTAATTGGCCACATCTTCAATGGTTTCGGTAGCCAACCAGCCCTTCTCTTCTTGCGCGATGGCAAGCGAGGCCATGATGGCGGACTGCCGCTGGTCGGCCGGGAACTTCGCGAGTTCTCGGTCGATTTTCTGGTAGGCCTGTTCGGAAAGCAGCATAGTTTGAATCCGGGTTATGCGGGCGTGCTCGTGACTGTCTGGGCGGATCAGCGATCGATCTCGCCGAAAACGATGTCCTGCGTACCAATGATGGTGACGGCGTCGGCGATCATGTGACCGCGCGACATTTCATCCAGCGATTGCAGGTGGACAAAGCCGGGGGCCCGAATCTTCAGGCGGTAAGGCTTGTTGGCGCCATCCGACACCAGATAGATGCCGAACTCGCCCTTGGGGTGCTCCACCGAGGCATACGCCTCGCCCGGGGGCACGTGGAAACCTTCGGTGAAGAGCTTGAAGTGATGAATCAGCTCTTCCATGTTGGTCTTCATGGCGGTGCGCTTGGGCGGGGCGATCTTGTGATTCTCGATCATGACCGGACCCGGGTTGTTGCGCAGCCATTCCACGCACTGGCGGATGATGCGATTACTTTCACGCATTTCGGCGATGCGGACCAGGTAGCGGTCGTAGCAGTCGCCGTTGACACCCACGGGGATGTCGAAATCGAGCAGGTCGTAGACTTCGTAGGGCTGCGTCTTGCGCAAGTCCCAGGCCACGCCCGAGCCACGCAGCATCGGGCCGGTGAAGCCCAGCGCCTTGGCGCGGTCGGGATCAACCACGCCGATGCCCACCAGACGCTGCTTCCAGATACGGTTGTCGGTGAGCAGCGTTTCGTACTCGTCGACGCAGGCCGGGAAGCGGTTGGTGAAGTCTTCGATGAAATCCAGCAGCGAGCCCGAACGCGCGTCATTCATGATGCGCATTTCTTTGTCGCCACGATACTTGCTGGTGTCGCCGTACTGCGGCATCGTGTCAGGCAGGTCGCGGTAAACGCCGCCCGGACGGTAGTAGGCCGCGTGCATGCGCGCGCCCGAGACCGCTTCGTAGCAGTCCATCAGGTCTTCGCGTTCACGGAAGGCGTACAGAAACACCGCCATGGCGCCCACGTCGAGTGCGTGCGAACCCAGCGACATCAGGTGGTTCAACAGACGCGTGATCTCGTCGAACATCACGCGGATGTATTGGGCGCGCAGCGGGGCTTCAACGCCCAGCAGCTTTTCGATGGCCATGACGTAGGCGTGCTCGTTGCACATCATGGACACGTAGTCCAGGCGGTCCATGTAGGGCAGCGCCTGGATGTAGGTCTTGTGCTCGGCCAGCTTTTCGGTGGCGCGGTGCAACAGGCCGATGTGCGGGTCGGCGCGTTGGATGACTTCGCCGTCCAGCTCCAGCACCAGGCGCAACACACCGTGCGCGGCCGGATGCTGAGGACCGAAGTTAAGCGTGTAGTTCTTGATTTCTGCCATGATTTAACGCCCCAAGCCGTAGGAGTCTTCGCGGACCACGCGCGGAGTGATCTCGCGCGGATCGATCGTGACCGGCTGGTAAATGACGCGGCGCTGTTCGGGGTCGTACCGCATTTCTACGGTGCCCGACAGCGGGAAGTCCTTGCGGAACGGATGACCGATGAAACCGTAGTCGGTCAGGATGCGGCGCAGGTCCGGGTGGCCTTCAAAGACGATGCCGTACAGGTCAAACGCTTCGCGCTCGAACCAGCCCACGGCCGGCCAGCATTCCATCAGCGACGCGATGATCGGGAATTCGTCGTCAGCGGCCCAGGTGCGGACACGCAGGCGCCAGTTGTTCTCGATCGACAGCAGGTGGATCACGACGGCGAAGCGCGCGCGGTGCACCTTGGCGTTGGACTCTTCGGGCAGTTGGCGCGTGCCATTGCCCCAGGTCAGGTAGTCGACGCCACAGAGGTCGATACAGGTTTCAAAGCGCAGACCGGCTTCGGTGCGCAGCTTGTTGCAGACGGAGAACCACTGCTGCGCGGGCACTTCGAGCGTCAGCTCGCCCAACGCCTCGGTCAGCGCGATGTCCGCGCCGAGGGTGGTCTGCAAATTGTTTTTCAGGGTTTCGAGCCTGGTCATCATCTTGTACGCTTAGGTGAACCGATACGCTGGTTTCGATAGCGCCGGCGGCAAGAACTGCCGCAGACGGGGCGAACGCTCAGCGCGCAATCGTGTTGGTCAGACGGATCTTGTTCTGCATTTGCAGCAAGCCGTAGACCAGCGCCTCGGCCGTGGGCGGGCAGCCCGGCACGTAGACGTCTACCGGTACGATGCGATCGCAGCCACGAACCACCGAATACGAGTAGTGGTAGTAGCCGCCGCCATTGGCACAGGAGCCCATGGAAACGACCCAACGCGGCTCGGGCATCTGGTCGTAGACCTTGCGCAGCGCCGGCGCCATCTTGTTGCACAGCGTGCCAGCGACGATCATCAGATCGGACTGACGCGGACTGGGCCGGAAGATGATGCCGAATTGGTCCAGGTCGTAACGGGCCGCGCCCGCGTGCATCATCTCAACCGCGCAACAGGCCAGACCGAAGGTCATGGGCCACATGGAGCCGGTCTTCGCCCAATTAAGGAACTTGTCGGCGCTGGTTGTGATGAACCCTTGCTTGAGAATGCCGTCTATAGCCATATTCGTCTCTGATAGCGTGCTGTGAAAAAAACCCGAGGGGGTTTATTCCCAGTCCAGCGCGCCCTTTTTCCATTCGTAGATGAAGCCGACGGTCAACACGGCTAGGAAAACCATGACCGTCCAGAAACCAACGAGCCCGACTGTGCCTTGGGCGATGGCCCACGGGAACAGGAACGCGATTTCCAGGTCGAAAAGAATGAACAGAATCGCTACCAGGTAGTAGCGCACGTCAAACTTCATGCGAGCGTCCTCAAACGCTTCGAAGCCGCACTCATAGGGCGACAGCTTCTCAGCGTAAGGACGCCGCGGGCCAAGGAGGGAGCCGGCCGTTAGCAGCGCGAACCCGATGAGGGTGGCCACTACGATAAACAGCAGGACGGGAAAATACTGTTGCAGGTTCATTCAGGCGTCCGTCAAATGCGCAAACCTTAGGATTGTAGCATTCGCGCGGTTACTTCCGGCTGAACTCTGTAGCTTGAATAACAGGTGAAAGACTGCATTCCTCAAATGGAACAATCGCAGTTTTCGAGAACAGAACGACAAGGATACAGGACTCGGCCAGCAAGCACGCAGGAAATATAAAAAAGCGCTTGTGGACACGAAAAAAGCCACCCCGAAGGGTGGCTTTTTTACGAACGGACCGAAGTCCGTTCGCTTGCTTTCGCTGTGAATCCAGACAGGGCTTGCGCCCTGCGTTGGATTAGAAGCGGTGGCGAACGCCCACGCCCACGGCGGTCGACTTGACACCGTCGACGAAGGCGTAGTTCTTGGCGTACGAACCGTAAGCGTACAGGTTGGTACGCTTGGACAGGTCGTAGGTGTAGCCCAGCGAGTACACGTTGGTGGTGGCATCGTCACCAGTCAACTTGTCGTTCGACGGGTCAACACGCTGCCACGAACCGAACAGGCTGCTTGCGCCGCCGATCGGGGCGGACAGGCCGACCATGTACGAGTTGGCCTTGAAGCCGTCAGCAAAGGCGTTGGCGCCGAAGTTGACGCTGCCGATGTTGGTGTCGACGCCTTGACCAGCGAACCAGCCGTCGGTCGTGCGAGCGTAGGCCAAAGCCAGCTTCACAACTTCGAAGTCGTACGAACCGCCGATGGCGTACTGACGCGGGGTGGCGTCAACCGAAGCCGACGACAGCTTGTTCGAGGCGTTCAGTTGGTCGTACGTCAGGGCGACGTTCAGGGGGCCGTTGACGTAGCGCAGACCGGTCGTGATGGCGCGGGTGTTGTCGGCGGTCTTGAAGCCGGTTTGAGCAGCGTTGGTGTCGTTCACGTTGAACGAGTAGCCGACGCCGAACTGGAAGCCGCTGAACGACGGGGTCTGATACATGACCATGTTGTCGTAGCGGTTCGTGTTGGCGGCGCTCAGAGCCACGCCGATGTTAGCTTGACCGAAGCCAGCGCCGAACGGATCGATCGAGCCGAAGTACTTCGACGCGATGTTGGTTTGGCGACCGAAGTCCAGTTGGCCCCAGCTGTCGCTGGCCAGACCGACGGTGGCTTGACGACCGAACAGGCGGCCGCCTTGAGCGGAGTTGCCGTTACCGGAGTTGAAACCCGATTCCAGTTGGAAAACAGCGCGCAGGCCGTCACCCAGGTCTTCCGAGCCACGCAGACCCCAGCGCGAACCGTTCTGGACGCCGTTGATCATGCCGAAACGGCTGCCGTTCGCTGCATCGTTCGCAGCGCCGCTGATCTTGTTGTAGCCGAGGCCCGTGTCGATGATGCCGTACAGGGTGACAGACGTTTCTGCCTGGGCGACACCGGCAAAACCGGCGAGCAGGGCGGCAGCGAGCAGAGTCTTTTTCATTTAAGAAATCTCCGTTGATTTGAGTGACAAGAGCAGCAATCCAGCAAACCAGCCTGCCGCCCCCCTAACTCCGCGAAGGGAAGTTGACGCTATTGCATCAAAAATCGGGGGGGCTGGCTATGGTCGGCATCAGAAAAGTGCTGGTTTACGGCCCCCCTGTTGGGATCTTGCAACATCGCACGGACGCAGCGCCAAAGGGACAAGGGCTAACCCTAGTCAAAACAGGCAAGCACGTATCCATGCGACTTTCAGCCCTGCCCCCAATTATCGAAGGGGATTCGGACTAGCACTTTCAGACATCTTTTGTGGCGGCTTGGCCCCGCTTTTCACCCTGAAACCCTCCGGACCTGCCTCGCTTCAGGCACGAAAACGACCCGGCTTCGCAAGCAGTTAATAACGTTGTTATTTAGAAAAATCGTCGATATGATCTGACGCAATTACGACGAATTTGCCCGTTCCATGCCCACCTCCCCCGCCGACCGCAACCCGCGCACCGAAAGACTCAATGCCCTGCGCCGCCAAATGGTGTTGGACGCCGCCGTCCGGGTGTTCGAACGCGATGGGCTGGAAAAGACCACGATTCGGGCCATCGCCAAGGAAGCGGGCTGCACCACCGGGGCGATCTACCCCTGGTTTGCGGGCAAGGAAACGATTTACGGCGCATTGCTGGACGAATCACTACAACGGCTGCACGCCCATTTGGGCGAAGCGGCCACTGCGGGCGATGCGCCCACCGCTGCGCGCCGCGCCATCCACGCCTTCTTTGGGTACTACGCGCAGCGGCGGACCGACTTCTCGCTGGGCATGTATCTGTTTCAGGGCTTGGGTCCGCGAGGCCTGGGCCGGGACATGGACGAAAAGCTCAATGCCCGGCTGCGGCAATGCGTCGACCTGCTGGGCGTGGCGCTTGCGCGCACCAAGGGCTGGGACGCCGCCACCGCGGCAGTCGAGCAGATGAACCTGTTTACCTACCTGATGGGGTTGCTGCTGCTGTTGCACACCCATCGGCTGAAGTCGCTCGGCCAGCAGGCCGACACCTTGCTCGACCACTACTGCCTTGCCCTGGAGCAACGATGACCGCCACCGCTTTAGCCACCGACGCTGATGCACCGCTGATCAGCCTGGCCGACTTCCACATCCTGCTGGCAGACCAGCACCCCTTCTCGCTGCTGCTGGGCATCGACGTCGTGCGCATCGGCCGCGGCACCGCGCGCGCCGTGCTGCCCGCCCGAGACGCGCATCAGCGCCTGGGCGGCATCGTTGCGGGTCCCATGCTGATGGGTCTGGCCGACCTGACGATGTACGCCGCCGTGGTGGGCGCCACGGGCCAGGCCCACGCCGTCACGGCCAGCCTGACCATCAACTTTCTGCGCAAGAGCCCGGCGGGCGCCATCATTGCCGACGCCCGGCTGCTGAAGGTGGGCCGCTTGTCCGCGGGTGAAGTCATCCTGACCGGCGAAGGCTCCGACGAGCCGCTGGCCCATATCGTGAGCACGTGGTCTGTGCCCAAACTATGAGCCTGCGCATCAGCATTGTGGGAATGGGTGCAACCGGCACGCTGGCCGCCCGGCGATTGCTGGAGGCCGAACCGGACATCGCACTGACCTTGTACGACATCGACCCCGAGCGCTGCGAAGACTTTCGCGGCTCGGCCACCTTGGCCACATCAGCGCGTGAAGCCCTGGCGGAATCGGACACCATCGTGCTGGCCTTGCCCCGCGAACGCGAGATCGACCGGACCCTTGAGCGCTTCAGCGATGGTGAGGTGACGGCGCCCGTGTCAGGCAAGCTGATCGTAGACTTGGCGCCACCGCCCCCTGAGCGGGCGCACCGGCTGGACCAGGCCATTGCCGGCGCGGGCGGGCGCTACACCAGCATCCCCGGCCTGACGGACGGCGACGCCAGCGGCGGCCAACGGCGGCTATTGCGGCTCTTGCTCTGCCCGGCTTGACGGCCACCAGCGTTCGGCCACCGCCACGCAGATCGCCAGCCAGGCAAGGCTGACGGCGAAACCCGCCGCCACGTCGCTGGCGAAATGCACTTGCAGCAGGATGCGGCTCAGGCCCACCGCCATGATCAACGCAGCAAAGACCGCCACACACGGCGTACGCCACGACGCTGGCGCCAGCCGCCACACCAGATAGCAGGCCGTGCCGTACACGGCCATCGCAGCGGACGCGTGGCCGCTGGGAAAGCTCCAGCCTGTCACGGCGGCATACCCGTGGTCATGCTCTGGCCGTACGCGCTCGAAGGTGTGCTTGAGCACCCAGTTCAGCGCGCCCCCCACACCCGTGGCGATGGCGCAGAACGCAGCCAGCCGCCACCATCCCGTCCACAGCAAGTACAGCGTCATCCCGACGCTCAGCACCGTCAGAAAATTGCGGTCGCCCAGATAGGTGAACCACGACAACGCCCACAGCAACGATGAACTCATCGACATGCTCAGCGCGTCGGCCAGCGCGCCGTCAAATGCGACGATGCCGCCCTGGCTGCGCACGGCGGCAGCCAAGGCCAGAAACACCAGCAACAACACACCCACCCCGGCGATGCTGATCGCCGCGCGCCCTCGCCGCGAGCTCGCGACATACGCGCGCATGACACACACGGCCGCCGCGCCCGTCACCAGGGGCAGACCGACAAACAATTCCAAGGCATGGGCCGACGCCCACGCCGCATACACATCGTTCATGTACCCGCCACCAGCGTCTTGTCGACCGGCGCAAACGCGTGCGCGCCCTCGGCGTAATCCCACCGCTCGACCTGGCAGACCTGCTGGCCGCCCTCATCTTCGCAGCGGATCACGTTGACCGAATTGGGCACGCTGCCCCGCACGCGGCGCGAGCAGGTCGTGCCCGCCTGCACGATCCAGCCGGCGGGCTGGCCCGCCGCGCTCAGCGGCAGCACGTACGGCAGATGAATATGGCCGCCCAGAATCAAGTCGACGCCTGCCTGCGCCCAAGCCGCCAGCGCGCGCTCGCGGCCGATCAGCAGGTTGGACAGGTCGGACTCGACTTTGGCGCGCACGGGGTGATGCGCGACCACGATGCGCAGTTGGCCCGGCCGCGCCTGCCGCAAACGCTGCGCCACGCGCGCGATCTGCGTATCGGAAATTTCGCCGTCCTTGCGTCGGCGGGGCCGCGTGGTGTTCACGCCGATGGCCAGCAGGCCCGGGGTTTCAAACACCGGCTCCAGCACCGCGCCCAATGCCCGCTTGTAATTGCCATAGGGGTTGAGCGCGCGCGCAAACACATTGAACAGCGGAATGTCGTGGTTGCCCGGCACCGCCAGCACCGGCAGCGACAGGCGTTCGATGAACTTGCGGGCCGCGGCAAATTGCGCGCGCCGGGCGCGCTGCGTGATGTCGCCGCTAAGCACCACCAGATCAGGGTTCAATGAGCGCGCCAGATCCAGCGCGGCTTCGACGACAGGTTTACGTTCCGTGCCGAAATGCGTGTCTGAAAATTGCAGGATGCGCGTCATGAGCGGTCCAGGTATTGCGAGTCCGCCGGCACCACCAGCGGCAACGGCTCGGGAGACACCTTGAATTCCAGCGGGGTGTTCATCCACGAGATTTCGCCGTCCATCGCGACCTTGACGCGGTTGCGCCCGCGTATACCCACCGTCAGGCGGTCGAACCCGAAGCTGATGACGTGCTCGGCCTCGCCCAGCCGGCTGAACAGGCCGCGCACCAGCAGGCCATACAGCGCCAGCGTGCCGACCGGCCTGACGGTCATGGCGACCAGGCGGTTGCGGTCCAGCTCATCGGATTCGATGCCCACATGTTCAAGCTGAAGCTTGTTGTTGCCCACCACCAGCGTGGGCGTGCGCAGCTCGCGCGAGCGCCCCTCGGTTTCCAGTTGCAGCCGCAGCTGACGCGGCGCGCGCAGCAAGGTCACCACGCCTGACCACAGCGCCACCAGGCGGCTGCGGCCGAAGCGCTGCTTGTAGGCCTCGCGGTCTTCAAGCAGCGTGGGATACAGGCCCAGGCTGGCGTTGACCAGGAACAACCGTCCATTGAGCTGGCCTACCTGCACCGGCCGCAAATGCCCTTGCAGAAAGCCGCGCAACGCCACTTCGGTATCTTGCGAGATGCCGTAGCTGCGTCCGAAATAATTGAATGTGCCTTGGGGCAGGATGCCGAATGGCACGCCCTTGCCCAACACGGTGCCCGCCACCGCATTGAGCGTGCCGTCGCCGCCTGCGGCAATCACGGCGCCCTGCTCGTCTTGCGCGCGCTTGACCGCGGCCTGCGCGGTTTCGGTGAGTTTGGACGGGTCGTCCACCGGCATCAGCGTGTAGCGCCGGCCGGCCTCGTCGAGGATGCGGCGGATGGTGTCCTGCAGGACCTGCGCGTCGCCGCGCCCCGATCCGGTGTTGAGGACGATGAAAAGTGGCTCTTGCCCCGTAAGGGATTGCGCTCCGTTTGCCGGGCGCTGCTGGGATGACGTCATGGAAGAAAGATAGCGCATGCCGGCAAAACGCCGCAAGGCGGCATTGTGCGGCAGCGCCTCGCCGATGCCCGCCGCCCCACGGCCGCGCACATCGGCGAGTCGAGACCCGCCTTAGCGGCCGATCGCGTACGCCTGCATCAGACGCGGCGTGGCCGCCGCATGCAACAGCCCGTCTTCATCGCGCGAGGCGGCCGTCAGGCGGCCCACCGACCATTCCGGCACCTCTTCGATCTGATGGCCGCGCTGGCGCAAGCCCTCGATGACGTCCGCACCGAAGCTGGCCTCTACCGCCAGATGACCCGGCTTGCGGTCACGCGGATAGAACGACGTGGGGAAATGCATGGTGTGCGACATCGGCAGGTCGATGGCTTCCTGCAAGTTCAAGCCATGGTGCACATGGCGCAGGAAGAACAGCAATTGCCATTGCTCTTGCTGGTCGCCGCCCGGCGTGCCGAACGCCAGGTAAGGCTTGCCATCGCGCAGCGCCAGCGACGGCGTCAGCGTGGTGCGCGGCCGCTTGCCGGGGGCCAGCGTGCCGGGCAGGCCCTCTTCCAGCCAGAACATCTGGGCGCGGGTATTCAGGCCAAAGCCCAACTCTGGAATCACCGGCGACGACTGGAACCAGCCGCCCGACGGCGTCGCCGAGATCATGTTGCCCCAGCGGTCGATGACGTCCACGTGCGTGGTGTCGCCGCGCTTGGCGGACGCGCGCATGTCCGCTAGCGTGGGTTCGTTCGTCGCGCTGCCTGGCGCCGACACCTTGGACAAGCGCTCCAGCGTATCCATCACCCGCGCCACCTGCGCCTCGAAGCCCGGCACCTGGCCTGGCAACAAGTCATGCGACGCGGTCTCGCCGATCAGGGCGCGGCGTTCCGCGTTGTATTCGTCAGACAGCAGATGCGCCAGCGGCACGTCGATGAACGCCGGATCGCCGTAATACACCTCGCGGTCGGCGAACGCCAGCTTCATGGCCTCGGTGACACGGTGGATGAACTCCACGCTGTTCGGGCCGACGCCCGCCAGATCCATATCCTTGAGCAATGCCAGCGTTTGCAAAAAGACCGGACCCTGGCTCCAGGCGCCCGCCTTGGCCACGGTATAGCCGTGATAGTCGTAGGTCAGCGGCGTGTCGTAGCTGGCCGACCAGCCCGCCAGATCGTCCGCCGTGATGACGCCACGATGGGTGGTGCCGCTTTCGTCCATGACGTCGGTGTTGCGCGCGAACTTGTCGATCTCGTCGGCGATGAAGCCGCGGTAGAACGCATCGCGTGCCGCTTCAATCTGGCGTTCGCGGTCAGCGCCCACGCTTTCGGCTTCCTTCAGCACACGGGTCCAGGTGCGGGCCAGCGCCGGGTTGCGAAACAGCTTGCGCGCTTCGGGCACCTTGCCGCCCGGCACGTAAACCTGCGCCGTCGTCGGCCAATGGGTTTCGAAAAAGTCCTTCAACCCGGCGATGGTGTTAGAGATGCGCGGCATCAGCGCGTGGCCCTGCTCGGCGTAATAGATTGCCGGTTCCAGCACATCGCGCACGCGCATCGTGCCGTGGTCGCGCAGCAGCAGCATCCATGCATCAAACGCGCCCGGAATCACCGTGGCCAGCAAACCGTTGCCAGGGATCAGCTTCAACCCTTCGGCGCGGTAGCGCTCCAGCGTGGCGGCGGCCGGGGTCGTGCCCTGGCCGCACAGCACTTCCACCTTGCCGGTACGCGCCGAATAGAACACGGCCGGCACTTCGCCAGCCGGGCCGACCAGGTGGGGTTCCACCACTTGCAGCACGAAGGCCGACGCCGCGCACGCGTCAAACGCATTGCCGCCGCGTTCCAGCAGCGACATGCCGGCCGCGCTGGCCAGCCAATGGGTAGAGGTCACGACACCAAAGGTGCCAAGAATTTCCGGGCGAGTCGTAAACATGATGAATCCAGTAGAAGACGGCTTCGCGCCGCCCTCGAATGAGAAAACGGGACCCGAATTCGGGTCCCGTCGGAAGGCGCCTGATTTATTTTTTGGCGACCGTCACGCCCTTCAGGCGGATCAAGCCATCCGGGTACGGGACGAAGCCTTCCACCTTCTTCTGCACGCCAAAGGTCCACGGCAGGTAGAACAGGTAGACGATCGGGCGCTGGTCTTGCATCGCCGTCAACACCTGGTCATACATGGCGCGGCGCTTGGCGTTGTCGGCTTCGGCGCGGGCGTCGTTCAACAGCTTGTCGACACCGGCGTCGCAGAACTTGCCGTCGTTCAGGTTGCCCTTGCAGCTGACGTACTGGTGGATGTTGCCGCTGGGGTCAACCCGGCCCGACCAGCCGCTTTGGCCCACTTCGAAGTCACCGCGCGCCAGCGACGATTGCAGCGACGCGAACTCGACCGGACGCAGCGTGATGTCGAACCCAGCTTCGGCGCCCATGGCCTGCACCAGCTCAAACACTTGCTGCATGGTGGTGTTGTTGCCGAACGTGATCTCGAACTTCACGCGGTCAAAACCCGCTTCCTTCAACAGCGCCTGCGCCTTCTTCGGGTCGCGGCCCTTGTGCTCGAAAGCGGTGTTGTAGGCGAAGCTGGCGGGCGGGAACGGTTGATAGGCCGGCTGGAACATGCCTTCGCCGATCACCTGGTTCAGCACGTCGCGGTCAATCGCCAGATCCAGCGCCTGACGCACGCGCTTGTCTTTGGCCAGCGGGTTGTTGGCGCGTGCGCCATTGCCCAGGTTGACCGAGATGGATTGGAAGCCCAGGCCCGTCACCGGCGCCAGACGCAGGTTGCGATCGTCCTTCACCGCCTTGGCGTCGCTGGGGGCCACGCGTTCGATGATGTCGAGGTCGCCCGCGCGCAGGTTGTTCAGGCGCACGGTGTTGTCGGGAATCGGCGTGAAGACCAGGCGGTCGAAGTGATAGTTGCCGGCGTCCCAGTATTTAGGAAACTTCTCGAGCACGATGCGGTCGTTCTGCACGCGCTCCTTGAATTGGTACGGGCCCGAGCACACCGGTTTGCCGCCGGGGTCCTTGTCGAACGCGGCGGGCGACATCATCATGCCGGCGCGGTCCGACAGCTGCGACAGCAGCGAGGCGTCCGGCTCGGACAGGTTCAGCACAACGGTGTGCTCGTCCGGCGCGTCCACGCTGGCGACGGTGGCCAGTTCACTCTTGCGGTTGCTGTCCGGCAGCGTGCGGGCCCGGTCCAGGTTGGCTTTGACGGCGGCGGCGTTGACCGGCGTGCCGTCATGGAACACGGCATCGGTGCGCAGCTTGAACGTCAGCGATTTGTTGTCCGGGCTGATCGTCCAGGACTGCGCCAGCTGCGGCACGATCTTCAGGTCAGGCGTAATGTCGACCAGCTTGTCGCACAAGGAAGCGAAGACGATGCGGCCCACGAAAGTGCGCGCACGCACCGGGTCCAGCACGTCCGGGTCGTCCTGCAAACCGATTTTCAGGGTCGACTGGGCTTGCGCCAGGCCGCTAGCCAGCATTCCCGCCATAGCCATGGCGAGGCAAAGTTTACGCATGAATGATCTCCGTCTATGCATCTTGTTGGATTCTGCGCCAGGCGCGCGGCGATTGTATAGAGAGCCAGCTGTCGCAGCGCTAAATTCTGGCGGGCATGGCCGCCTTGCGGACGCGAGCGGGTCGGGGGTCTGGGAGCGGGATCGGGGATTGGGTCCAGGTCCCGATCTGGGCATCAAGTGTCGAAGATCGGCGTTCGGCGTTCGGCGCCCTGCCTCAGGGCAGCCGGCAAGGCGCCGAAAAGTCCACCGCCGACGCCACCGCATCGCGCAGCAACGCAACCAGCGCGCGGTGGTCGTCACGGCGGTACTGGAAGGAATACGGCAAGGCGGCCAGTTCGGGCTCGCCCTGCAACACCCGCAAACTGCCCTCGGCCGCCAGCGCGTCGGCCCAATGGCTGGGCAGCATTCCAACGCCCGTGCCTTCAATCAGCATGCCGACAATGGCGCCCCAGTTGTTGCAGCACAGGCGCTCACCGGCGGCGTCGCGCCCAGCCAGCCAGTCGTCGATGATGCGCGTCGTGCCTGCGCCGGCCGGCAGCGTCACCAGCGGCAGACGGGCCAGCAACAGCGGCGACATGCGGGTTTCCCCGCCCAGCACGGCAGGCGACGCCGCCCAGGCAAAGCGGGCTTCGCCGATAGGCGTCGAGGCAATATTCGCGCGCGACGAGCGCCCGGCGATCACGGCAAAATCCAGCTCGCCGTCCGCCACGCGCTGCTCCAGCACCTGGCCAATATCCACATACGGCTCCAGCACCAGGTCGGGATAGGCCGCGCGCACGGCGCCGATCAGGCGCGGCAGCCACGTCAGCGCAGTGAGTTCGCCCACGCCAAAGCGGCACCGGCCACGCAAGCCCGGCGTTTGGGCCATGGACGCGCGCACCTGATCGGCCGCGGCCAGCAGTTCACGCGCCTGCGGCACCAGCCGCTGGCCAGCGTCGGTCAGTGCGGCCTTGTGGCCGCTGCGGTCAAACAGCGGCTGGCCCAACGCGTCTTCCAGTTCGGTGATGCGCTTGGATAAGGACGACACCGACAAATGCAGCCGCTCGGCCGCCACGGCAAAGCTGGCGCAGGTGGCGGCCCAATAGAAGGCTTCGAGCTGCTTGAGCGTCATGCGCGCGGCTGCTCCCGCACGCGATACGCGCAGCGCCGCGCGCCCGCCAGAATGTGTTCTTCGCGGGCCACTTGCACGTCTTCGCCCAGCACTTGGCGGAACAATTCCAGCTCGCTGCGGCAAAAGCCCATACAGGCCTTGGCCGCCGAACAGATCGGACAATGGTTTTCAATGAAGACGAAGGCATCGCCGTCCTGGCGCAGCTCGGCCATATAGCCTTCGGACGAACGCACCTGCACCAGGCGTTCCAGGCGCGCCTTCAGATCGTTCGCGCCCAGCATCGCCTGGTGGTAGCTGTTCAGCATCGCGGTTTCCCGCACCTGGATCAGCTTTTCCACGCCCTCGTCGCCAAACACCTGACGCACCGCGCCGATCATCTGCACGGTCATTTCGGCGTGCGTATCCGGAAAACGGCCGTGGCCCGCTTCCGTCAGAAACCAGATCTGCGTCGGCCGGCCACGGCCCGCGCTGTGGCTTTCGGAATCGACCAGCCCGTCCGCATGCAGCCGCGTCATCTGCTGGCGGACCGCTTCGGCCGTCACGTCCATGGCCTTGGCGATGACGGCGATGGACTGCGGGCCGCGTGTCTTCAAGGTCATGAGCACGCGGTCGGCCGGCTGATGCGGCATCCAGGTGACGGGTTGGGACAGGCTGTCGGACATGGCGATAACGAAACTCCTGGGCAATGTTGGCTATGGTGCCACGAACCGGGGCGGGCGGTCAGCCCGCGGCGGCGGGCTCGGGGTGGGCAGCGGGGCCGGCTGCCGGCTGGGCCTCCCACCCGCCCCCGAGCGCTTTGTAAAGCGCGATCAGCCGCGTATAGGAATCCGTTTCCGCCACCGCCACGGCGTCCTGGGCGCGCAAAAGCGTACGCTGCGCGTCCAGCACCGTCAAATACGGGGCGCTGCCTTCGCGATAGCGCAACTGCGCCAATTCCGCTGCGCGTCCGCTATACGCGGCGGCCTGCGCCAAGTTGCCCAAGCGTTGCTGCGTCTGGCCGAACTCGGTCAGCGCCGACTCCAGTTCTTCCACCGCACGCAGCACGGTCTGCTCGTAGCGCGCCACTTCGCCGTCGGAACGCGCAACCGCGCCACGCTTTCTGGCAAGCGCCGTCGGCAAATGAAACGCCGGCCAGTTCACGCCGGACGCAACGCTGAAGGCCCGGCTTGAACTTGAACCAAAATCCGCTCCGCGTAGCGCAACAAAGCCCAAGAACCCGCCCAGGTCGATACGCGGATAAAGCTCGGCCGTGGCCACGCCCACGTCCGCATTGGCTGCGGCCATCGACCGTTCGGCGGCCAGGATGTCCGGGCGGCGAGACAGCAGCGCGCCCACATCGCCGATGGGAAACTTGGCGGTCAAGGGCGCCAGCGGCTCGCCGGCGTCCAGCTCGCCTAGTTCCACCGGCCGCATCCCCGCCAGCACCGCGATGCGGTACAGCGCCAGCCGCCGGGCCGCCACTTGCACCGGCACGCTGGCCTGCACGGTTTCCAGTTCGGCCCGCGCGCTGGCCAGGTCGCCCTCGTCGCCCCGGCCCGCCGTGACCATGGCCTGCGTGACGCGCAGGCTGTCGCGCTGGCTGTCCAGATTGGCGCGCGCAACGGCCAAGCGCTGTTCAGCGCCGCGCAGTTCGAAGTAATTGCGGGCGACTTCGGCCGCCACGACGATGCGGGCCTGAGCCAGGTCGGCCGCTTGCGCTTCACTGCGCGCCGCGGCGCCTTCGGCTGCCCGGCGCAGACGGCCGAACAGGTCCAGTTCCCAGGTGGCGTCAAAGCCCGCCCGATAACTCTGCGCCAGATTGCGCTGCCCTGCCGTACCGGCATTGGCCTGCGACAGGCTGCGCTCGTAGCGGCCGTCCAGCGTCACGGCCGGCAGCTGGTCGAGTTCTTTTTCGTCCAGCACCGCCCGGGATTCCGCCAGGCGAGCCTGCGCGATGCGGATGTCGTGGTTGCGGGACAGCGCCAGATCAATCAGCCGGTCCAGCTGCGGGTCTTGCAACTGCCGCCACCAGTCGCGCTGCAACTGGTCGGCCGAGAACAGGGCCTGTTCGGGGCTGGCCAGCGCAACGGGCGCAGATGGCGGCGGTTGATAGTCAGGGCCGACAGCGCAACCGGCCAGGGCCAGGGCGGCCAGCAGCATGGCGGCCGCGCGGAACCACGGGTGCTGACCCGAGAAATGACGGCCCAGGGGCTGACGGCCCACAACATGACGGCCCAGGAACTGACGTCCCACAATATGCCTGCCCAGGAACTGACGTCCCGCAACGTGCCGGCCCAGGAAGTGGCCATTCGAGACATGTGGGTCCAAGACGTATTGACGTTGATGCATGATCGGTTCCTTAATGCGACGCGGCCGCACGGGCGTCTTCGGCCTGCGCCGCCGCCAGCTCGCGAGCACGCGGCGTGTCATTGGCCGCGCGGTGGTCGCGCGCGAAAACGGTATAGACGGTGGGCAGCACAAACAGCGTGAACAAGGTGCCCACCAGCAGGCCCACCACGATGACCAGGCCCAGGCTATAGCGGCTATGCGCGCCCGCCCCGGTGGCGAACAGCAAGGGGATCAGCCCCATCACCATGGCCGCCGTCGTCATCAGAATGGGGCGCAGGCGGATGCGCGCGGCCTGCTCCATGGCGGCGCGGCGGTCCAGCCCATGGCTGAGCTGCATTTCGTTGGCGAACTCCACCATCAGGATGCCGTGCTTGCTGATCAGGCCAATCAGCGTCACCAGACCAATCTGCGTGTAGATGTTGACGGTGGCCATGCCCAACGCCAGCGGAATCAGCGCGCCGCAGATCGACATGGGCACGCTCACCAGAATGATGAACGGGTCGCGCAGGCTTTCGTACTGCGCGGCCAGCACCAGATAGATCACGATGATGGCGAAGATGAAGGTGATCATCAGCGCCGAGCCTTCCTGGCTGAACTGCCGCGCATCCGATTGCCAGTCGTAGCTGAAGCCGGCGGGCAATTGCTGGGCTTGGCGCGTCAGGAATTGCACCGCGTCACCCATGGTGACGCCGGGCATCGGAATGGCCTGGAACGTGGCCGCGTTCAGCTGGTTGAACTGGGTCAACGAATTGGGCTCTACACCCATCGACACCGTCACCAGGTTGGACAGCGGCACCTGCGCCCCCGTCGCGCTCTTGACGTGGAACTGCGCCAGCGATGCCGGCGAAATGCGCTGCTCGCGCAGGCTTTGCGGAATCACGTCGTACGAACGGCCGTCCATGCCGAAGCGGTTGATGTAGTTTTCACCAACCAGCACGGCCAGCGTGTCGCCAATGTCTTTCATGGTGACGCCCAGGCTGTTGGCCTTGGCGCGGTCCAACTTCAGCTGCACGACCGGGTTGTTGTAGTCCAGATCGCTGTCCACCACCATGAACAGGCCGCTTTCGCGGGCGGCCTGCTTCAGGCTTTCCATGGCCTCGTAGACGACCGGGTAATCGGCCGCGCTCATCAGCACCATCTGCACGGGCAGGCCGCCCGTGGAACCCGGCAACGACGGCAACTGGAAGGCGAAGATGTTGCTGCCTTCGACCTGGTTGGCCATGGCCTGCATGTCGGCCTGGATCTCGTCGGCGTTGCGCTGGCGCTCGTGCCAGTCCACGAAGTCCACCCCGCCGATGCTGTTGGACACGCCGTCTGATCCGTTGATCAGCCAGCGCCCCTTTTGTTCGGGCAAGGTCTTCATCACGTCGTCCCACTTCTTGCCGAACTTCTCGACATAGTCGATGTTGGCGTGCTGCGGCGACTTGATCGCGGTGAGCACCGTGGACTGGTCTTCAACCGGCGCCAACTCGCGCTGCGCGGCGTTGTACAGGAACGGCAGGCTCACCAGCACCGCCACCGCAATCAGCCCCGTCACCCAGCGGTGATGCAGGGATACGTCCAGCACGCGGCCATAGGCCTCGCCCAGACGCCCGAATGCGTGTTCGGCACGGCGCGCCATCCAGCCGTCCGACACGCGATGGTTCAGCAGGAACGAGCTCATTACCGGCGACAAGGTCAGTGCAATCACGCCCGACACCACCACGGCGCCTGCCAGCGTGAACGCGAATTCCTTGAACAGCGACCCGGTCAACCCGCCCATCAGCCCGATGGGCGCGTAGACGGCGGCCAGCGTGATCGTCATGGCAATTACCGGCCCCGCCACTTCGCGCGCCCCGATCAGCGCGGCGCGCACGGGCGACTTGCCCTCTTCGATATGCCGGTGCACGTTTTCCACCACCACGATGGCGTCATCCACCACCAGGCCAATGGCCAGCACCATCGCCAGCAAGGTCAACAGGTTCACGCTGAAGCCAAACAGCGCCATGATGGCCGCCCCGCCCAGCATCGACAGCGGAATGGTGACCACCGGAATCAGCACGGCGCGCAACGACCCCAGGCACAGGAAGATCACCACCACCACGATGGCGATTGCTTCCAGCAAGGTTTGCATCACGCCGTCGATGGACGCGCTGATGAAGCGGGCCAGCTCGAACGGCACTTGCACGCTGGTGCCGGGCGGCAGGTTCTGCTTGATGTTCGGCAGCAGTTCTTGCAGGCGTTTGACGATGACCAGCGGGTTACCCACCGGCGTGGCGTTCAGGCCGAAGTAGACGGCGGGTTCGCCATCCATCAGCCCGCTGGAATCGGTGGATGCCGCGCCCAGCTCAACGGTCGCCACATCGCCCAGCCTCACGATGGCGTCGCCGTCGCGTTTGACCACCAGGTCGCGGAATTCCGCCACGTTCACCAGGTCGGTATTGACCTGAATGTTGGACACCACGTACAGGCCCTTGGCCTGGCCGGGCGCGGCTTGCACGTTGTTGTCACGCAGCGCCTGCGCCAGTTCCCCCGCGGAAATACCGCGCGCGGCCATGCGGTTGGGGTCCAGCCACACGCGCATGGCCAGCTTCTGACCGCCATAGAGCTCCACGCTGGCCACGCCATCAATGGACGACAGCTGCGGCTGCACCACGCGCGACAGGTAATCGGTCAGCGCCGCCAGCGACAACGTCGTGCTGGAAAAGCCCACATAGGCCACGGCGGTGGCTTCGCCGGCGGACTTGACCAGCACCGGGTCGTACACATCCTGCGGCAAGCGGTACTTGACCTCGTTGACCTTGGCCATGACCTCGGTCATGGCCTTGTTGGAATCGGCGTTCAGCTTCATGCGCACCGTGATCACGCTGCGGCCCTGCGTGGACGACGACGACAGGTAGTCGATGCCCTCCACCGTGGCCACCGATTGCGCGATGGGTTGCGTGACAAAGCCTTGCATCAGGTCAGGCGATGCGCCCGGGTATTGGGTGGTGATGGTGATGGTGGTGCTTTCGGTCAGCGGGTACTGCCGCACGGGCAGCCCGCTCAGCGCCTTGATGCCCAAGAGCAGAATCAGCGTGCTGACAACCAGCGCCAGCACGGGACGGCGTACGAAAAGATCGGTGAATCTCATGCTTGTCTCCGCCTCATTGCCCGGCTTGCGCTACGGCTTGCTGCGGTGCGCCTAGCGCCACGGTGTCGCTGGGGATCACCTCGACGGCCGCGCCGTTATGCAGGCGCAGCTGGCCAGACGTCACGACTTGGTCGCCCGCGTTCAGCCCCTCGGCCACGACGACCCGGCCGCGCACACGCTCGGCGGTCTTCACGTAGGCCTGGCGCACGGTGGGCGCGGCCTTGTCCTCGCCCGGCTTGGGCGGCGTCAGCACGTAGACGGAATCGCCATAGGCGCTGTAGCTGACGGCGGTTTCTGGCACGGTGATCACGTTGGGGCGGTCGGGCAAGCCGATGCGGCCTTGGGCGTACATGCCGGCGGCGAGCGCGCCGTCGGCGTTCGGCAAGGTGGCCTGCACGCGCACCGTGCGCGAACCCGCGTCTACCTGCGGCTCGATGGTTGAGACCGTGCCGGTGAATTCGCGTCCGGCATGGGCGTCCACCGTCACCGTGACGGGCTGGCCGGCGCGCAGCGCGCCCAGCGCCTGCTCGGGCAGCGTGATGTTGGCGTACAAGGTGGAGGCGTCAGTCAAGGACACCAACGCGTCGCCCGCCTTGGCGAACTGGCCCAGGTTGACCCGCCGCACACCCAGCACGCCATCGAACGGCGCCTTCACCCGCTTTTGCTCGATCAGCGCCTGCACCCGCTTGATGTCGGCGGCGGCCTGGTCGTAGTCGGCCTGGGCCTGATCCAGCTGTTCACGCGTGGCCGCCTGCTGCGGCAGTAGCCTGCGCGTGCGTTCCAGCAGGGTGCGGGCGTTGCGCGCTTGCGCCTGAAGCCGGGCCAGTTCGCCTTGTTCGGGCGCGTCGTTCATCTGCACCAGCAACTGGCCGGCCTGCACCCGCTGCCCCGCAGTGAACAGAATCTGCGTGACGCGGCCATCCACTTCGGCGGGCACCAGCACCTGGCGCGTGGCTTCCAGCGAACCAATGCCGGACAGCGCCATGGGAAAGTCCGCCCGCACGGCCGGCGCCACGGCGACTTTTGCCGGCGGCATCGCCCAGCCGCCCGCCTGTGATGTGCCCCCGAACTTCCAGACCAGCCCGCCCCCCACCGCCAGCGCCAGCACGACAGCGCCCGCCGCCCATGCCCCAGATTTCGCCTTCATGATTCACTCTCTTATTTATCCAAGAATAGTCTTGGATAATCCTTGACTCCCGCAATTCCGTCAAAGCGGCTTAATCAATGCAGGAAATAGGGACTGGCTATCGGGCAAAAAAAACCGCCCGGGCAAGCGGGCGGTTTTTGGGGAAAGGGATGCGGGTTCAGGTCCGGACCATGTGCAGGTAATGGCGATGGCGTTCGTACTGGTCCAGGATGTCGCCTATGACCGCATCACGGCTCCAGCCCATGATGTCGTAGTCTTGCCCGCCTTCACGCAGATGGACTTCGGCGCGGAAGTACTTGCGCTCTTCTTCGTCGGCCGCCTCTTCGGGCGTCAGGCTGGGACGCACAAAGGCTTCGGGCTGCACGGCGTACGAAAAGTCCAGATGCTCGCCGTGTGAAACCTCAAGAATGGCGCTGCCGTCGTCTTCGTTTTCGCGGACGTCGACCGCGTAACCCTGCTTGCGCAATTCGTCGGCCACGTCTTCCAGCGCCGGCCGCACCACATCGCTGATGAAGCGCAGCACATGGGAGCGGCGCGGCATCATGACCATGTTGCGCAGGCGGCGTTCCCAAGACTGGCCGCCACGCGCCGGGCGCGACAAGGTCAGGGACTGATACCGGATGCCGCGCTTGGTGGCGTCCAGCTTCAGCGCCTTGAACAGGCCCCACAAGGACAGCAGCAAGATAATCGAGAACGGCAGCGCGCTGGCGATGGTTGCTGTCTGCAAGGCCGTCAAGCCATCGGCCAGCAACAGGGCGATGGCCACCGCCCCCATCAGCACCGACCAGAAAATGCGCTGCCATACGGGCGTGCGGTCTGATCCGCCAGAGGCCAGCAGGTCTACCACCAGCGCGCCCGAGTCGGCCGACGTGACAAAGAACACCGCCACCATCGCTATCGCAACCACCGACAGCACGCCGCTCCACGGCAACTGCTCAAGAAAGGCGAACAGCGCTAGCGATGAGTCGGCTTCGACGACTTCGGCAAACCCCTGCACCCTGTCCACCAGAATCATGTGGATGGCCGTGTCGCCAAACACCGTCATCCAGAACAGCGTGAAGCCGGCCGGCACCAGCAGTACGCCGGTGACGAATTCGCGGATGGTGCGCCCACGCGAAATGCGCGCGATGAACAGGCCCACAAAGGGCGACCACGCAATCCACCAGCCCCAATAAAACAGCGTCCAGCCGCCGATCCAGTCGGTGGGCTCGTAGGCATACAGGTTAAAGGTCTTGTTGACGATGTCGGACAGGTACGCGCCGGTGTTCTGCACGAAAGTCTGGAACAGGAACACGGTGGGCCCCACGACCAGCACGAACAGCAGCAGCACAGCCGCCAGCACCAGATTGGTTTCGGACAGGATGCGGATGCCCTTGTCCAGGCCGCTTGCGACCGACAGCGTAGCCAGCCCGCAGGTGACGATGACCAGAATGATCTGCGTCGTCACCCCGACCGGAATGCCGAACAGATGATTCAGCCCGCTGTTGATCTGCGCCACGCCCAGGCCCAGCGACGTCGCCACGCCCAGCACCGTGCCGATGATGGCGAAGATGTCGACGGCGTGTCCGATCGGCCCGTGGATGCGGTTGCCAATCAACGGATACAGCGCGGAACGCAATGTCAGCGGCAGCCCGTGGCGATAGCTGAAGAACGCCAGGATCAGCGCCACCACCGCGTAGATCGCCCACGCATGCAGGCCCCAGTGGAAGAACGTGATCTTCATGGCTTCGCGCGCGGCGACAGCGGTGCCGCCCTCGCCTACCGGCGGCGACATGAAATGCATCACGGGTTCCGCCACGCCGAAGAACATCAGGCCGATGCCCATGCCGGCGGAAAACAGCATCGCGAACCACGTGAAATTGCGATAGTCGGGTTCGCTGTGATCCGGCCCGAGCTTGATGTCGCCATAGCGGCTGACGGCCAGAAACACCACGGCCAACAGGATGATCGCCACGACCAGAATGTAGAACCAGCTGGCATTGCCCAGAATCCAGCCTTGCATGGATTCGAACAGGCTCTGCGCCGACTTGGGCGCAAGAATGGCAAATCCCACGAGCAGCAGCGTGAAGATGGCGGCCGGAAAAAATACAGGCCGATTGATGGTCGATGGCCGGGTTTCTGAAGACATGCAGCCTCTCCTTTCGCCCAAGGGTTGAGAAATGCGGCGCAGGCCCCCCTTAGTCTGGCTGCACGCCGCGGGTATTACTATCACGGCCAACGCACAGCTGACAATCTGATTACGTGGAGATGCGCATGATCGATCACCTGGACCATCTGGTTTTGACCTGCACCAACCCCGACGCCACGGTGGATTTCTATACCCGCATTCTGGGCATGCGGCTGGAAGCCTTCGGCGCAGGCCGGCAGGCGCTGCGCTTTGGCAATCAGAAGATCAACCTGCATGTGCGCGGCCATGAGTTCGAGCCCAAGGCGCACCTGCCGGTGCCGGGCGCGCTGGACTTGTGCTTTATCGCCGACCGGCCCCTGGACGACGTGATTACGCAGTTGAATCAGGCGGGCGCAACGATCATCGAAGGCCCGGTTGCGCGCACGGGCGCCACGGGGAAGATCCGCTCGGTGTATTTGCGGGACCCGGATCTGAACCTGATTGAGATTTCGGAATTGCTGGGCTAGACGCCAGGGCCGGCCTTATTGCCGGCCTTATTGCCAGCCTTATTGGCCGGCGCTATTGGCCGGCGCTATTGGCCGGCAGTATTGGCGGCTTTGGGCAAGGCGGGCGGCGCGTCAGGCGCCGGGTCGCCAAACACCACACGGCGGAAAAAGCCCGCCAGCACCGCCTCGGTCATTTCCAGGCTGACGCCTTGCGGATCAAAGGCATAGCTGAACTGCATGCCGTCCGATAGCGCCAGCAGCCCCACCGCCAGTTGCTCCGCGGGCAGCGGCAGCGGCGTGCCGACTTGGGCGGAAAACTGGCGCACGTACTCGGTGGTGGCGGCGCGCAGTTCACGCAGGCAGTCGGTAAAGCCCACCCGGAATTCAGGGTCGCGCGCCGCTTGCAGCTTGCCTTCCATCCAGAGCAAGAAACAGTCGTTTTCGCGATGGTGCGTGCTGTAGTACGCCAGCACGCGCGCTTCCATTTCGGGCCGCGATTCGCCAATTTCGAAAATGGCGCGCATATCGCCCATCACTTTTTCGTGATCGCGCCGGAGCAATTGCAGGAACAGTTCGGACTTGCTGCCGAAGTTGGAATAGAAGGCGCCGCGTGTATAGCCCGCCAGTTCGGCGATGTCTTCGACGCTGGCGGCCACAAAGCCCTTGCTGAGAAAAACCGATTGCGCAGCGTCGAGCAGACGCTGGCGCGTCTGGTCTCGGCTTTGCTCGCGGGTAAGGCGGATTTTCGACATGGCGCGAGTTTAGCACTGGCTCCCATTTCAAATACAAGGTTGTATCCGAATACAGTTACGCATTAGAATCCAGGCCGTATTGAGTCTGACTTGCGTTGGCTCCTCCTTCCATTGCCCTTTCCGCGCCGCGAGGTGTTTCGTGAATTGTTCTACTTCCAAGCCCGGCTGGACGCGCCGTCTGGCGCTGCCCGCCGCGTTGGCCTTGGCATTGGCGGTTTCCGCCTGCGGCCGCAAGGAAGCGCCCCCGCCCGCGCCCCGGCCCGTCGTCGCCATGCCCGCCAAAGCCGATGAACGCCTGCCGGCCTGGACCTTGCCCGGCGAGGTGCAGGCGCGCTACAGCACCCCCCTGTCATTCCGCGTGGGCGGCAAGATCACCGAACGGCTCGTCCGGCTGGGCGACACCGTTACGCCAGGGCAAGTTGTGGCCAAGCTGGACCCGGCCGACGCCACCAAGAACGCCGCCGCCGCAAAAGCGCAATTAAGCGCGGCCCAGCATCAGCTGGACTATGCCCGCCAACAACTGGACCGCGACCGCGCCCAGGCGCGCGAAAACCTGATCGCGGCAAACCAGCTGGAGCAGACTCGCAACGCTTACGCCTCGGCGCTGGCGCAGCGTGACCAGGCGGCCCAAGAGGCCGCGCTATCCGCCGACCAGCTCAAATACACCACGCTGCATGCCGATCACGCGGGCCTGATCACGGCCGAACAAGCCGACACCGGCCAGAACGTGGCCGCCGGCACGCCCGTCTATCAATTGGCCTGGTCGGGTGACATCGACGCCATTTGCGACGTGCCTGAAAGCGTGCTGGCGGGGCTCAGCGTGGGCCAACGCGCCAGCGTCACGCTGGGTCCGCTGCGCGGCAAGACCTTCACCGCCGTGCTGCGCGAAATCGCCCCCGCAGCCGACCCGCAAAGCCGCACTTACCGCGTCAAGCTCACGCTGGAGTCGCCGTCGCCTGACGTGCGGCTGGGCATGACGGCCAACATCAGTTTCGATAACCGCAGCGCCGCCGACGTTCAGACCTACACCCTGCCGGCCACCGCTTTGTTCCATGACGCCAAGGAACCGGCCGTCTGGATCGTCAAGCCGGACGCCAACACGCTGGAACTGCGCCGCGTGCAAATCCTTCGCTACGACGCGCGCACCGTCACCTTGTCCGGCGGCGTCAAGGCCGGCGAACGCGTGGTCTGGCAAGGCGTGCACACCGTGTCGGCTGGCGAAAAGGTCCGGCCCGTAGCGCCCCTGCACCCCGAGGACTTCGCGTCATGAGCGCCGCGGATCAAGGGCCGGGCCAGCACCACGACGAAGGCAAGTTCAACCTGTCGGCGTGGGCGCTGCGGCACCAGCCGCTGGTGATCTTCATCATCACGTTGGTAACGCTGTTCGGCGTGCTGTCGTATTCCAAGCTGGCGCAGTCGGAAGACCCGCCCTTCACCTTCCGCGTGATGGTCGTGAAGACGCTGTGGCCCGGCGCCACCGCGCAACAGGTGCAAGAGCAGGTCACCGACCGCATCGGCAAGAAGCTGCAGGAAACCGCCAACACGGATTTCCTGCGCAGCTATTCACGGCCGGGTGAGTCGCTGATCTTCTACACCATGAAGGATTCGGCGCCCGCCAGCACCGTGGCTGAGCAGTGGTATCAGATCCGCAAAAAAGTGGGCGACATCCAGGCCACCCTGCCGCAAGGCGTGCAAGGCCCGTTCTTCAATGACGAATTCGGCGACGTCTACACCAACATCTACACCTTGCACGGCGACGGCTTTTCGCCGGCGCAGCTGCATGACTACGCGGACAAGCTGCGCACCGTGCTGCTGCGCGTGCCGGGCGTCGCCAAGGTCGACTACTTTGCCGACCAGGCCGAGCACATCTACATTGAAATTTCCAATACGCAGCTGGCCGGGCTGGGCGTGACGCCGCAGCAGATCGCGCAGGCAATCAACACGCAGAACACCGTGTCCGCCGCGGGCACACTGACCACCGCTGATGACCGCATCTTCGTGCGCCCCACCGGGCAATACGAGAACAGCCGCGCGCTGGCGGATACCTTGATCCGCGTGAACGGCAAGTCGATCCGGCTGGGCGATATTGCAACGATCCATCGGGGCTACGAAGACCCGCCTGTGGACCAGATGCGCGTGGGCGGCAAGCCCGTGCTGGGCATCGGCATCACCATGCAGCCGGGCCAGGACGTGGTGCGGCTGGGCAAGTCATTGGGCACGACGTTCGAAACACTGAAGGCGCAATTGCCGGCCGGGCTCACGCTGACGGAAGTGTCCAGCATGCCGCAGGCGGTGTCGCATTCGGTGGATGATTTCCTGCGTTCGGTGGCCGAAGCGGTTGCCATCGTGCTGATCGTGAGCCTGGTGTCGTTGGGCTTGCGCACCGGCATGGTGGTGGTGATCTCCATTCCCGTGGTGCTGGCCGTCACGGCGCTGTTCATGGATATGTTCGGCATCGGCTTGCACAAGGTGTCGCTAGGCACCTTGGTGCTGGCGCTGGGCCTGTTGGTGGATGACGCCATCATCGCCGTGGAAATGATGTCGGTGAAGCTGGAACAAGGCTGGAGCCGCGCCCGCGCGGCGGCCTACGCCTACACCAGCACCGCCTTCCCCATGCTGACCGGCACGCTCGTCACCGTGGCGGGTTTCCTGCCGATTGCGCTGGCCAAGTCCAGCACCGGGGAATACACGCGTTCCATTTTCCAGGTGTCGGCCATTGCGCTGATTACGTCCTGGTTTGCCGCCGTGGTGCTGATCCCGCTGCTGGGTTACCGCCTGCTGCCCGAACGCAAGCGCGAAGCGCATCTGCCCGACGACCACGAACACGATATCTACAACACCCGGTTCTATCAGCGCCTGCGCGGCTGGGTGTCGTGGTGCGTGGACCGCCGCTACTGGGTGCTGGCGGGCACGGTGCTTATCTTTGTGGTGTCGATGGCCGGCTTCAAGCTGGTGCCGCAGCAATTCTTCCCCAGCTCGGACCGCACCGAACTGCTGGTGGATGTGCGCTTGCAGGAAGGCGCGTCCTTCGCCGCCACGCTGCGTCAGGTGGAACGTCTGGAGAAGGCGCTGGAAGGTCGGCCCGAAATCGATCATTCGGTCAGCTTCGTCGGCACCGGCGCACCGCGTTTTTATCTGCCGCTGGACCAGCAACTGGCCACGCCGAACTTCGCGCAACTGGTCATCACCGCCCATTCCGTGGAAGACCGCGAAAAGCTCGCGCAGTGGCTGACGCCGATGCTGCGCGAGCAATTCCCCGCCGTGCGCACCCGCTTGTCGCGCCTGGAAAACGGGCCGCCTGTGGGCTATCAGGTGCAGTTCCGCGTCAGCGGCGACAAGATATCCGACGTGCGCGCGGTGGCGGAGAAAGTGGCCGCCGAAGTCCGCGCCGATACCCGTTCGGTGAACGTGCAGTTCGACTGGGATGAACCTTCCGAGCGGTCGGTGCGCTTTGAGATCGACCAGCAAAAGGCGCGCGAGCAAGGCATCAGCACCAGCGACATCTCGGATTTTCTGGCGATGACGCTGTCGGGCTACACCGTGACGCAATACCGCGAGCGCGACAAGCTGATCAACGTCAGCCTGCGTGCGCCGCAAGACGAACGCATCGACCCCGCGCGCGTGGCGACGCTGTCCATGCCCACGGCCAACGGCTCGGTACCGCTGGGCAGCCTGGGGCATGTGCGCTATGGCCTGGAGTACGGCGTCATCTGGGAACGCGACCGCCAGCCGACCATCACGGTGCAGGCGGATGTGACCAGCGGCTCGCAAGGCATCGACGTCACGCACGCCATCGACAAGAAGTTGAACGCCCTACGCGCCGAATTGCCGGTGGGGTATCGCATTGAAGTGGGCGGCCCGGTGGAAGAAAGCGGCAAGGGTCAGGCGTCGATCAACGCGCAAATGCCATTGATGGCCGTGGCGGTGCTGACCTTGCTGATGGTGCAGCTGCAAAGCTTCGCCCGCGTGATGATGGTGGTGCTGACCGCGCCGCTGGGTCTGATCGGGGTGGTGGCTGCGCTGCTGCTGTTTGGCAAACCGTTCGGCTTTGTCGCCATGCTGGGGGTGATTGCGATGTTCGGCATCATCATGCGCAACTCGGTGATTCTGGTGGACCAGATCGAGCAAGACATCCAGAACGGCCACAAGCGCGTGGACGCGATTGTTGGCGCCACGGCGCGGCGCTTCCGCCCCATCGTGCTGACGGCCGCCGCCGCCGTGCTGGCGCTGATTCCGCTGTTGCGCAGCAACTTCTTCGGCCCCATGGCCACCGCACTGATGGGCGGCATCACCAGCGCCACGGTGCTGACGCTGTTCTTCCTGCCCGCCCTGTATGCCGCCTGGTTCCGCGTGCGCCATGACGAGCGCGACGAACCCGAAGGCGTGCCGCCCGGCGCCAACGCGGGCGACACGCTGGAGCGAGGAGCCTGATGATGAAGACCCTTCCGATCCGCGCAGCGAAGCTGCCGCTGGTATTGCCCCTGCTGCTGGCGCTAAGCGCTTGCGCGTTCGCCCCCGACAGCAAACCGCCTGCGGTAGCGCCCCCCGCCCAATACGGCGCGCAACCCACGCCCGAGGCCAGCGCGTCGGCAGGCGGCGTGGCGCAACGCTTTGAGCGCGGCGCGCGGCCGGTGCCCGAATGGTGGAAGCGCTATGGCTCTGATGCGCTGAACGCGCTGGTGGAAGAAGGCTTGGCCAACAGCCCCAACCTGGCGGCGGCCGAACATAACCTGGCAGGCGCGCGTGAACAATTGCGCGGGCAGGTGAATTCGTCGCTGCTGCCGTCGGTGGATGCGGGCGCGAACGCCAAGCGCAATCGCGCGCTGACCATGCCTAACCTGCCGCAGCCCACCGCGCTTTACAACGTGTTCACCGGCCAGATCCAGGCCAGCTATGACCTGGACTTGTTCGGCGCGGCGCGCTTTGCCAATGCGTCGCTGGCGGCGCAGGTGGAGCAGCAGGCATTCCAGCTGGAGTCCGCACGGCGTTCGCTGGCCGGCAATATCGTCACAGGCGCCATCACCTCGGCGTCGCTTGCCGAACGCGTGGCGCTGACGGAAAAACAGGTAGTGCTGTTGCGGCAGGTAGCGCGTGATACCCAGCGGCGGTACGAGTTGGGGTCCGCCTCGCAAAACGATGCGCTGAGCGCAGACCAGGATGCCGCCACGCTCGAGGCATCGCTGCCCGGCTTGCGCGCGCAATGGCAAGCCACGCGCCATGCGCTGGCCGTGCTGCTGGGCCGCAGCCCCGATCAAGCGCCAGACGATCTGCCCTTCAGCATGCTGGCCACGCCGGCGCAGGTGCCGGTGGTGGTGCCGTCTGAATTGCTGGCGTCGCGCCCGGATGTGCTGGTCGCCGACGCCGTGGTGCAGGCGGCTGCGGCCGACGTGGGCGTGGCCACCGCGCAGCTCTTTCCGAGCCTGTCGCTGTCAGCCTCGATGGGCAAAGGGGGATTCAGTTGGCCCGCTGCGCTATCGGGCGCGGGCTCCATTTGGGCGATCGGCGCATCGCTCACCCAACCCATCTTCCATGGCGGCGCGTTGCTGGCGGAACGGCGCGCGGCGAAGGAACGCTACGAGGCCTCGGTGCTGCAATACAAGCAAACCGTGCTGACCGCGTTCAAGGATGTGGCCGATACGCTGGCGCGACTGGATGCCGACGGACAAGCGCTGGCGTCAGCCGAAGCGTCGCGGCGCGCGGCCGAGCAGTCGTATCGCAACACGGCCAGCCGCGTGCGCCTGGGCGCGCTGGCGCCCTATACCGAGTACGCAGCGGAACAGCATTACGTGGCGGCGCGCTTGCGCGAACTGGAATACGCGAATGCGCGCCTGACCGAAACGGCAGCGCTGTTTCAAGCCATGGGGTCGCCCACCCGTGCGCCGGAGGTTGCCGCGCAGCAACCCTGACGCGTCCTGATCGATTCGTCGTCTGGAACTCAGGCCCCCGCGCTTACGGTGCGGGGGCCTGTTCTTTGTTGCGGGTAGCCCGGGCCAGGGATTCGATGCGGCGTGCGGCCGCTTGCGATGACCCTTTATCTTGTCTTGCACGAGGGGATGAGTTCCATTGCCGGGGGCTGACACGGCGGTCCAGCACAAGCCTCTGGGTAAACCCTGAGCAATATTGGCGCCAAAATAAGCTAACATTTTTGAAAGTTTGATTCCCCTTCCGACTACACGGCGCGCGGCGCCGCTTTCCCGTCCATGACCCAGATCACGCAATTCCCCTTCGTATCGGTTTCCGGCACGCCCGAAGCCCGCGGCCGTTCCTATGGCCAGCAAGCCGCCGGCCGCGTGCGCAAAAGCGCGGCGATGTATGGCCAGACGCTGGTCGACCTGGGTTACGACGCCATGGCGCGCACCCAGCTGATCGCCCACTTCGCCCGCGAGATCGAAAACTTCGCCCCGCACTATCTGGAAGAAATGCGCGGCATCGCGGCCGGCGCCGACGTGCCGTTCGAAGACATTGTGATGGTGAACGCCCGCACCGAAGTGGTCGCCAAGGCCCGCGCTGAAAAGAAAAAGGCCGCCGAACTGGAACCTGGCGACGGCTGCACCGGCGCCTTGATCCTGCCCACGCGCTCGGCCAACGGCAACCTGATCCATGGCCAGAACTGGGACTGGCGCGCCGAGTGCGCCGAGACCGCCATCGTGCTGCGCGTGCGCAACGACAACGGCCCCGACATCCTGACGTTTGTGGAAGCCGGCGGCCTGGCCCGCAGCGGGTTGAACAGCGCGGGCGTGTCCATCACCGCCAACTACCTGGAGTCTGACCGCGACTTCCGCCAACTGGGCGTGCCGCTGTCGCTGATCCGCCGCAAGGTGCTTGAGCAGCAGCATTTCGCACTGGCCATCAAGGCGGTGGCGACGACGCCCAAGTCCTGCTCAAACAACATCATGCTGGGCATGGCTGCGGGCTTCGGCGTGGACTACGAGTGCACCACCGACGAAGCCTTCCCGATCTACCCGGGCAACGACGACCTGATCGTGCACGCCAACCACTGGGTCAGTGAAGTGGCGTTGAGCAAGCTGCGCGACACGGGCCGCGCCAGCACGCCGGAAAGCGCCTACCGCGACTGGCGCGTGCGCCGCCTGCTGAACGACAAAAAGCAGCTGACGCGCGAAGACTTGAAGCACGCCCTGTTCGATGACTTCGGCACCCCCTATTCCGTCTGCCGCCCGCCGCGCCCCGGCAGCCACGACAATCTGTCGGCCACCGTTGCCATGGTCGTGATGGAACCCGCCGCCGGCTTGATGGAAGTGGCGCCGCTGCCGGCGCTTAACCGCACGTTCACGCGCTACAGCCTGACTGCCGAACCTGAACTGCTGACCGCCGCCTGATCGGCAACGCGTCCGCGCAACCCAAGGAAGTATCAATGAAAGTCCATCAATTGAGCGCCGCGGTTGCGCTGGCGCTTGCCGGCATGGCCGGCGCGGCTTATGCGCAATCGGCCCCGCCGCTGCGCATTTCGCTTACCGCCGACATCCGCTCGACCGAGCCCGGCGTCAACCGCGACAGCAACAGCGACGCGGTGGTGCTGCACATTGTGGAAGGGCTGGTCGCCTACGGCGAAGACGCCGAAGTGCGCCCGCTGCTGGCCAAGTCCATCGACATCAGCGCAGACGGCAAGACCTACACGTTCACCTTGCGCGACGGCATCAAGTTCCACAACGGCAAGCCGATGACCTCCGCCGATGTCCTGTGGACGTGGCAACACTACACCGCCGCCAACTCCGGCTGGCGCTGCGCGAGCGAGTTCGACGGCCGCGGGACGGTCAAGGTCACCGGCGTGGAAGCACCTGATGCGCACACGGTCGTCTATCACCTGGAAAAACCCAGCAGCCTGTTCCTGGCGTCGTTGGCGCGCACGGATTGCGGCGGCACGGGCATTCTGTCCAGGGATTCCGTGGGCGCGGACGGCGCGTGGATCAAACCCATCGGCACCGGCCCGTTTGAACTGGCCGAGTGGAAACGCGGCGAATACATCCGCCTGACGAAGTACGCGGGCTATTCCAACCTGGACGGCAAGCGCGACGGCTACACAGGCTCCAAGCGCCCGCTGGTGGATGAAGTGCGATTCATGATCGTGCCGGACGACTCTACCGCCAAGGCGGCGTTGCAGCGCGGAAACATCGACATCATCGAAGACGTCTCGAACAACGACGTGCCGGTGTTGCAAGGCACGCCGAACGTGAAGGTGGCGTATGCGCCGGTGATGAGCATGACGGCGCTGTTGCTGCAAACGAAAGACCCGGTGCTGTCCAGCCCGAAGATGCGCCAGGCCCTGGCCCACGCCATCGACTACAAGCAGCTGGCCGCGGCCGTCACCGAAGGCCTGGCGCAGCCCAACAATTCCATCGTGCCGCTGGTGTCGCCCTACCATGACGCCGCGCAGAAGCAAGGCTGGGAGTACGACCCCGCCCGCACGCAGGCGTTGCTGAAGGAGGCGGGCTACAAGGGCCAGGCGCTGACGATCCTGACAACGAAGCGCTACCCGCAGTCGTATAACTCGGCGGTGATTGTGCAGGCGATGCTGCAATCGGTGGGCATCAATGCGCAGTTGTCGGTGGTGGAATGGGCGACGCAACTGGACCGCTATAACGCGGGCACGTACCAGATGATGACGTTCCCCTATTCCGCCCGCCTGGACGCGGCGCTGAATTACGAGATGGTGACAGGCGACAAAACCAAGCAGCCGCGCAAGGTCTGGGACAGTGCGGAAGCGTTGAAGCTGGTGGAAGCGGCGTCCGTCGATACGGATCATGCGAAGCGGCAGGCGTCGTTTGATCAGCTGCATAAGCTGTTCCTGGCGGACGTGCCGAGTATTCCGCTTTATAACGGGCTGGATATTGGAGCGTATCGCAGCGACGTAAAGGGCTATCAGCCATGGGCGGTGAAGAAGCCGCGGGCGTGGGAAGTGGAGCGGGTCGGGGGGTAGTGGTTTGCTATTGACGGGGGTGGGCGGTGTAGGCCGCCCATCGGCGCAGTGGCCCTGACTGCGCGCGCCCACGATTGCGGTCCGGAGCCTTCGCTCCGGACTCCCCCTTCGTCATCCTCGTCCGCCTTCGGCTCCCTTCGGATTCCCTCGGGCGCATCGAGGTTGCGCGCAGTCAGGGCCACCGCGCCGACGGGCTGCCGCCGTCTTGGCATGACGCGCAGCTAGGACGTGCCTTATTCACGAGTGCTGCGGGGCCCGCCGAGTGCCGGCCGCGCGGGCGGCCTTACTCGGCTTACGCATCAGTGGGCGTTTGGGCGGTGGTCGCTTTCGCGAAGACACCCGACGATTACCGGACCCACGCAAAGACACCCGACAATCACCAGACCCACGCAAAAAAACACCCAATCAACGTCCCCACACGCGAAGCGCACACCGCGGCGACGCACCGGCGCGCGTAAGCTCCATAAGGCCGCCCGCGCGGCCGGCATGGAGCGGGCCCCGCAAGATCATTCCCACCCCTCTGCCGGCGAGTAGAACCCTAAGAAAACCGCTCGCCCCCGCTGACGTCGCATTCAACTGACGCAGCCTGTGGGGTCGGTGGCCTGGGGGGCGCGGGGCGTCGATAAGCCCGAGGGAATCCGTAGGGAGCCGAAGGCGTACGAGGATGACAAGGGGGCAGTCCGGAGCGAAGGCTCCGGACCGCAATCGTTGCCCCGCGCACCCCAGGCCACCGACCCCACAGGCGTCAACCGCACCCACTCACACAACCGCACCCACTTACACAACAGCACCCACTCACACAACAGCACCCACTCACAAAACAGCAAACCCCCTACCGAACTTCAGTCTCCCAAACTCTCGGCTTCCCTTCCCACACTGAAAACCCCTTCACTCGCTTATTACTCGCCCATGCGTCTGCGCCGTTGTACAGCATCAGCATCGGCGCCTGTTCCAGCATCAACGCGTGCAGTTGATCAAACAGCGCCTGACGCTTCACCGGATCTGACTCCAGGAAGCTTTCATCGATCAGCTTCTGCGCGGCCGGATCATCCCAAACCTTGCGCGGCTGCTTTTCCTTGTCGCCAGAAAACTGTTCAAAGCTCAGCGACGGGTCCAGGCGGGACGAGAAAGAGAACGAGCTGATCTGGTACTTGCCAGTGTTGTAGCGGTCCAGCTGCGTCGCCCATTCCAGCACTTCGATCTTCGCGTTGATGCCCACCGACTGCATCATCGCCTGCGCAATCACGGCGACCTGGTAGCTCGGCACATGCGCGCGCTTGTTTGCGTAGATGACGATGGGTTCGCCCTTGTAGCCGGCTTCCTTCAGCAACTGCTGCGCGCGGGCCGGATCATATTTGTAGCCGCGCTTTTCGGCGTCCTTGTAATAGGCCGAGCCCGCGTGGACGGCAGAGTTGTTCAGCTGGCCCAGGCCTTCGGACGCAGCGGCCACCACTTGCGGGATGTCCAATGCCGCGGCGATGGCCTGGCGCACCTTCACGTTCTTCAGCACCGGGTCTTGCGTCTGGAACAACAGCACATGCTTGACGGCGTCATGCGGGCTGAAGACGGTCAGGTTCTTCGCGCTTTTCAGTTCGCCCACATCCGTGTTGGTGATCTGGCTGGCGTCGATGGCGCCCGACATCAGGCCGGCCTTGGACGTCGACGGGTCCGGCACCACCAGGAACTTCACCTCGTCCACCAGCGGGCGCTTCGAGCCTACGTAACCGTCCGGCTTGTCGCCTTCGGGAGACACATAATCCTTGAACGCCGACAGCAGCGTGTATTCGCCGCGCTTCCAGTCCTTGAATTGGTACGGGCCTGTGCCAATCGGCTTGATCCACGAACCGTCCGCCGCGACCGAGTCCTTCGCGATGATGGCCGTCATGCCGCAGTCGGTGCGCGCCAGTGAATCCAGGAACACCGCCGACTTGCGGTCCACCTTCATCACCACGGTCTTGGCGTCCGGCGCCGACACGTCGGTCACCTTCAAGCCATTGCGGCCGTCGAAGTCACTGCGGCAACGCCAATCGGTTTTCGGGTCCATGTAGCGCTGCCAGTTCCACAGCACATCGGCAGACGTCAGCGTGGCGCCGTTGTGAAACTTCACGCCGTCGCGCAGGGTGAAGGTATAGGTCAGGCCGTCGTCCGACAGGGCGACCGACTTGGCCAGCAAGGGGCCGACGGTACCGTTCTCGCGGTAGCCGACCAGGCCTTCGACAATGTTCAGCACCACGCCATCGGTTGTGTTGTCGCGGTTGACGCCGGGGTTGGTCGAGCGGATGTCGGCCGGTTGGGCCACCGTCAGCACCGCGGCATGAACGGGCGCGGCGACGGCGGCAAGCGCCAGGGAGAGCGCAAGCGCTCTGGGAACAAAGTGGTGGTGCATGGAAAGACTCCCCGGCGTGCGGCGCAGATTTCACGCATATATTGGCGCCAAAATAAGCTGCTAATTATGGCGGCTCCATCGCCAGCCGCCATCCGGGGTATCCCTGAAACCGACGCCCAAATGCATCGCGGCGGCCTCTTTGCAGAAGGCCGCCGCGCGGGCGATGCGAATGGCGTGGTCAGAACGTCAACGTCATCGTCATCGTCATCGTCATGAAATGTCTTGCCCGACGTGTTGCGCGATGATTTTTTGCAGCTGCTTCACATCGCGCGCCTCCAGCGCATCGACCATGTCGAAGTGTTCGCGCGCCGAAATCTCGATGCGCGACCGGGTCACCCATTCCTTGGCCGGGGCCGCCGGGCCGCGCGCACGCATTTCCTGGATCAGCGCCGCCAGCTCGCGGTTGCCGCACAGGTCGTACATGCTTGCATGAAAGGCGAGGTTGACCTCGTATTGCTCCAGCAAGGTGCCGTCTTGCAGCAGCTTGGCAAAGCGTTCCGCCAGCGTGCGCAGCGCACGGACCTTGGCCGCCGTAACGTTGGGCATCAGGTCGGCCGCCGCGCCCGTTTCAAGCAGGATGCGGATATCCCGGATCTGCAAATGCTGATCCGGGTCCATCGCGTATACGTGATAGCCCCGGTTCGGGATGTGCGCAATCAGCCGTTTGGCGGCCAGCTGGTCTAGCGCCCGCCTGACGTCCAGACGCTTGGCGTCGTAGCGCTCTTGCAGGTCGATCTGTTTCAACCAGGCGCCGGGACCATACACGCCCGACTGAATATCATGGGCAATGCGGTCAACCAGGCCAGGTTGCGTCGCTGCCGGTTTCGGCATGGACCACTCCCATCAATCAATTCCAAAGCGCGTATTTTAGGCATAACTTCCTGCGCCGAATGCAGGGGGTTCCCCCCTGCCCTCATGCCGTGGCCCGCAGGGGTTCCATGCCGTCCAAACGCCAACGCAAGCGCACGCCTCCGGTTTCTGTGGATTCCAAGGCCGGAATCGCCGACAACAGGCTGCGCGTGTAGTCCTCTTGCGGGCGGTCGAACACCGCGTCGCGCGACCCTTGCTCGACGATGCCGCCGTCACGCATCACGACGACGCGGTCAGCCACCTGCTCCACCACGCCCAGGTCGTGGCTGATGAACAGGCACGAAAAGCCGTGCCGTTCCTGCAAGTCAGCGAACAGGTCCAGCACCTGCGCCCGCACGGTCACATCCAACGCGGACACCGGCTCATCGGCAATCACGAACGCCGGCCGGCGCACGATGGCGCGCGCAATCGCCACGCGCTGACGCTGCCCGCCAGACATCTCATGCGGAAAACGCTTGGCGTATTCCGAGCCCAGACCCACTTCCGCCAGCACCTCGTCCACGCGGCGGCGCTTGTCCGCCGATGACATGTCTTCGATCATCCGCAGGCCTTCGCCCACGAGTTGGCCAATCGTCATGCGCGGGTCGAGCGACGAGTACGGGTCCTGGAACACCATCTGGCAGTTCAGGCGGTAATCGCGCCATGCGGCCGACTTGCGGCTGACAGGCTGCCCACGGAACAGAATCTGGCCGGACGTGGGCGCCAGCAGGCCGGCAATGGCGCGGCCGAGTGTGGTCTTGCCCGAACCCGATCCGCCCACCACCGCCACCACCTCGCGCGGTTTGACGTGCAGGTCGATACCGTTCAACGCGCGCTTGGCGCCGGTGCGCGAAAACAGCCGCTGGTGGCCGGCGTAGTCCACCACCAGGTTCTTGACTTCGACAATGGGCGCGTCCTGCGTCAGCTTGCGGGCGGGCAGGCGGCGCGGCATCGCGTCCAGCAGCTTGCGCGTGTAGGGATGCTGCGGCCGTTCCAGAATGCCGGCGGTGGTGCCGGTTTCCAGCACCTTGCCATGCTGCATCACCACCATGCGCTCGGTGTAGCGCGCCACCATCGGCAAGTCGTGGCTGATCATCAGCACGGCCGTGTGGTGTTCACGCGTCAGGTCCACCATCAGTTCCAGCACGTCGCGCTGCACGACGGCGTCGAGCGCGGTGGTGGGTTCATCGGCAATCAACAGCGCGGGTTCCAGCAGCATCACCGAGGCCAGCATCATGCGCTGGCGCATGCCGCCCGAGAACTCGTGCGGCCAGGCGTCCATCGCTCCCTTCGGATCGCGGATACCCACGCGGCGCAGCATCTCAAGAATGCGTTCGCGGCGCTGTGCCGTGGACAGGTCCTTGCGGTGCAGCTTCAGGCCTTCGTCCAGCTGGCGGCCAATCGGCATGGAAGGGTTCAACGACGTCATGGGCTCCTGGAACACCATGCCGATGCGCGCGCCGCGCAGCTTGCGCAGCACGGCCGGCTCGGCCTTCGTCACGTCGACGCCCTCGAACAGAATGGCCCCGCCCGCAACGACCAGCGGCGCTGGGGTCAGGCCCATGATGGCGCGGGCGGCCTGCGTCTTGCCGCTGCCGGATTCGCCCACGATGCCAACCATTTCGCCCGGCGCCACGTTAAACGACACGCCGCTGACAATCTCTCGGCCGCCTGCGCCCACCGTCAGGCTCAGGTTCGATACGGATACCAGTGCGCTCATTGCACGCCCCTCATGCGGGGATCGAGCCGGTCTCGGACCGCGTCGCCCAGCAGGTTGATCCCCAGCAGCGCGAGCGCAATGGCCAGGCCGGGAAGAATGGATAGGTACGACGCCTGCGCCATGAACGGGCGCGCGGCGGCCAGCATGTTGCCCCACGTCGGTGCGGGTGGCGGCACGCCCAGGCCCAGGAACGACAGCGCGCTTTCCGCCAGGATCACCCAGCCGAACATCGACGTGGCCAGCACCGTGAGCGGCGCCACGCAGTTGGGCAGCACGTGCCGGAACATGGTGTAGAGCTCGGAATTGCCCAGCACGCGGGACGATTCGATGAACTCTTTTTCACGCAAGGACAGCACCGTGCCCCGCACGATGCGCGTCACCGACGGCGTGTAGGCCAGGCCCAGCGCCAGGATGATGCCGTACTTGTTAGCGCCCACCACCGCCAGCAGGCCCAAGGCCAGCAGCAGGCCGGGAAAGGCCAGCAGCGCGTTGTTGAACGCCATGATGATGCGGTCAGTCCAGCCGCGCACAAAGCCGGTGAGCGTGCCAATGGCGGTGCCGGCGACGATGGCGAACGTCACCGTCAACAGGCTGATCCAGACGCTGCTGGACGCCCCCGCCAACAGGCGCGACAACTCGTCGCGGCCGAACTCGTCGGTGCCCAGCAGGAAGTCTCCGCCGGGCGGTTTCAAGCGCGCGATGAAGTTGATCTTGAGCGGGTCATGCGGCGTCCAGAAGGCGCCCATGATCGCCGCGATGAGCATCGCCCCCACGATCAGGCCGCCCAGGAGCGCGTTAGCTGCGATTCGCTTTTTCATTCGGCGGTCACTCTCGGGTCGAAGATGGGATAGCACAGGTCGATGAGCAGGTTCACGATCACATAGACCACGCCCACGAACAGCAGGCAGCCCTGGATGACGGGATAGTCGCGGGCGAAGATCGAATCCACCAGCAAGCGCCCCAGCCCGGGAATCGTGAACACGGTTTCCACCACGGCGATGCCGCCCAGCAAGTTGCCCAGCACCAGGCCGATCAGCGTCCAGGTCGGGCCGAAAGCGTTGCGAAACGCGTGGCGCATCAGCACGGCGGATTCCGACAGCCCCTTGGCGCGCGCATGGGTGATGTAGTCCAGCCGCAGCACTTCCAGCGTGCTGGCGCGCGCCATGCGCATCAGCACGCCGATTTCATGCAGGAACAGCGTCAGGATCGGCATGGCCAGGTAGAGCAGGCCGGCCTTCCAGTCCTCCCCAATCGACACGTAGCCCACGACAGGCAGCCATTGCAGCTTCAAGCCGAAGAAGATCAGCAGCAGCAACCCCAGCCAGAAGGTCGGGATGGACACCAGCAGCGTGGCCGATCCGACCAAGAACAGGTCGGGCCATTTGTTCTGCTTCCAGGCGGCGATCATGCCGGCCGGCACGGCGACCAGCGCGGCGAACAGCACCGCCACCAGCACCACGCGCCCGCTGATCAGGAAGCGGTCCCACACCAGCGGCAGCACGGGCTGGCCGGTGTTGATGGACGATCCCAGATCGCCGTGCAGCATGTTGCCGAACCAGATGCCGAACTGGGTCAGCCAGGTCTGGTCCAGCCCCAGGCGCGCACGCAGGTCGGCCAGCGCGGCCGGCGTGGCCAGGTCGCCCAGCAGCAGTTGGGCGGGATCGCCCGGAATCAGCCGGATCATCACGAACACCGCCACCGCCACAATCAGCAGCGTCGGCACGGCCATGACAATTCGGGATAGCGCAAAACGCAGCATGGCCCTCTCCTATTCCTGAACGCGGACGCACGGCAACGCGTGGCGTCCGCCTTCAGCGATATCAATTTTTTGCATGTCGCAACTTGCGCAGCGCGTCCGCCAGGAAGTCCTGCACCTGGCCCACGCATTTCAGACCGTCGTGCGGCACGTTATCCACGACGTCCAGCACCGCCTTCACGCCTGCCGCTTCGAACGAACGGCGCAGCGACTCCAGGCGTTCGGGGCGGGTCTTGCCGGCGTCATTGGCGCCCGGCATGAAGAACTTGCCGCCTTCGCGGTGGGTGATTTCCCAGGTTTCCAGGTCGGCCTTGCCCACAATCATGTGCACGGCCACTTGTTTGAGGGCTTCAATGTCCACGCCCTTGCCGAAACGGGTTTCGGCATCGCGCACGCCCACCCACCAGTCCTGGCTCGGGTCCAGCAAGGTCACCGAACCCGGCGCGCCAATCGACACGGCCCACAGGCTTTCAGGGTGCAAGTAGGCAAAGCGGTTCACGAACTGGCCGCCGCCGGAATAGCCGAACAGGCCGAACTTCTTGAATTCCAAGCCAAACTTTTCGCCTACCTCGGCGACCATGTCGAGCAGAATGTGGTCATAGCGGATGTCGCCTTCGCGCAGCTGCTTGAAGCCGTCGCGGTTGCCGTCGCCCAGCGGGCCTACGGGGAACAGCGGGCACAGCACGATGCAATCGTTCCAGCGCGCGAATTCGGCGAACGCGTCACGGTATTCCACAAAAGCGCGGCCGGTGCCGTGCATGATCACGACCAGCTCCATCGGGTGGCGGGCGGTATCGATGTGCGGCGGCACATACATGCAATACGAAAAGCGCGGATCGGTGCGGGCGGCGAAGACCGTGCTGTGGCCCAGGTCGTACATGGCGCGCGCCAGGGCGGCGTCGGGTTGAAGAGCGATAGCTGCGTTGGACTGCATGATTTCCTCTTTGCCGTGGCCGCGTGGGCGGACGCACGGCGGATGCCGGTGGTCGAAACAATAATCACATAAATTGGCGCCAATTTTAGGCGCAGCGGTTTCGACACAACAAGGCAGGGGATTCCCTAGGCTGGCAGAACAGGCCAACGGGACGCAGATAATTGTTTGACGGCGAGGCCACCCGGAAGGGATGGCCCTGCCCGGGGTCAGCTTTTCTTGAACAGCCGCTTGGCCACGCTGACCACGCCCAGCACCACGGCGCCCGCCACGATGCCAAACAAGGCGTTGAGCACGGTGGACGTCAACGCTTGCACCACGCTGCCCCCGCCCACCGCGGCGGCGGCGTGCTCGATGGCGGCATGCACCGGCGCGATGCCGTGGGTCAGGATGGCGCCGCCCACCATGAACATCGCGGCGGTGCCAACGACCGACAAGGTCTTCATCAGATAAGGCGCCGCCCCCACGATGCGCTTGCCCAGCCAGGCCACGCCCTGCGACCGCTTCTGGCTCAGGTAGAGCCCCAGGTCGTCCAGCTTGACGATGCCGGCCACCAGCCCGTACACGCCCACCGTCATCGCAATCGCAATGATCGACAGCACGGCGACTTGGCGCGTGAAGTCCGCGCCGGCCACAGCCCCCAGGCTGATGACGATGATTTCTGCCGACAGGATGAAGTCCGTCCGCACGGCGCCTTTGATCTTGCTGCGCTCAAACGCCACCATGTCCACCGACGCATCCTGCAAGGCCTCGGCGCGCGCGGCGTGATTGCCTTCAGCCGACTCGCCATGCGGCAAGAATTTATGCGCCAGTTTTTCCACGCCCTCAAAGCACAGGAACGCGCCGCCCAGCATCAGCAAGGGCGTGATCGCCCACGGCGCAAACGCGCTGATCAAGAGCGCCGCCGGCACCAGGATCAGCTTGTTGATGAACGATCCCTTGGCCACCGCCCACACCACGGGCAGCTCGCGGTTGACGGGCACGCCGGTCACCTGCTGCGCATTCAGCGCCAGGTCGTCGCCCAACACGCCGGCCGTCTTCTTGGCCGCCACTTTGGTCATGACAGAGACGTCGTCCAGAATCGTGGCGATGTCGTCGAACAATGCGAAGAAACTGCTGCCGGCCATCAAGCATCCCCTGTGCCCGAAAAGGTGATCCGAGTGTACAGGCGGCGGCCGCGTCCAGATGCAACGCGGCTGACCGTTTTCATTCCTTTTTGTGTCTGGATCGGACGTAGCGAAAAACCGTCGCAGGCTCTACGCTGCGGGTTGCCTAATCGACGTTAAGGATGCCTGATGCTCGCCCTGCGCCCCACCTGCGAACACTGCGACACCGCCCTGCCCCCTGACGCCGCCGACGCGCGCATCTGTAGCTTTGAATGCACATTCTGCGCGCGCTGCGTGGACGAGGTGCTGGGCAACGTCTGCCCGAACTGTGGCGGCGGCTTCACGCCGCGCCCGATCCGCCCATCGCAAGACCACAAAGGCGGAAACTGCCTGGAAAAATATCCCGCCAGCACCGAGCGCAAACACCGGCCGGTGGATCAGGCGGCGCATGCGGCGCTGCGGCGCAGCCTGGAAGGCGTGGCGCCGCAGGACCGCTGATTGAGCGCCTGCGCCCCCCGGTCAAAACGCTGAGTCAGGCCTTGATATAGACCCAGGCGTGTACGCCGGACTTCAACAACACCGACACCCGCTTGTAGTCGGACACCTCGTAGGTGTCGGCCGCGTGCAGCTCCTGTTGAGTGACCTCGAACACCGTGCCGCGCACTTCGTCCTTGGGGTTGTAGCTGGCGTAGACGATCGGGTGCTGAGCCTTCCCGCTGGTCTTCAACACATCGGGGTCAGTGATGTCGACCCAATGCTGGACATAGCCGGTCATGGCATCGGGCCGGCCGGTAAGTTCACGGCCGAAGTTGGCCAGTTGCACGGCCTTGTCTTGCAAGGTTCCGTACGAAAACAGCAGGATCGACGTCTCAGGGATTTCAGGCACCGTCTTGTCCTTAAGGAAAATGATTGGATTCCAAAGACTTTACATCGGCGTCCAGGCGTACAAACACGACGCCACATGCACACTTCTTTTCACACCCATGACACCGGCCAATGCGCCAGCCGCGTCGCCAGGCCTCCTACATCTTCATACACCGCCAGCACGCCGCGCTTGTTGCGCAAGACCACAACGCGCTTGCCTTCGAACTCGTTGATGTGACTGTAGTGTGCGGGCTCGGACACACCGCCGTCCAGCTTGTAGGCCAGCTTGGCGCGGTCGACGAAGTCTTCGTCATCACGCCCGGCGCGGGATACGCCTGGCCGCAGCGGCGTCGCCAACCTGGCGCGCAACGTCGTGGCGTTCGCCACGAAGCGCGTAATGCGGGCCTGAAGCGCAGGCACATCCGGATCAGCCGGCATCGCCAGCCGGCTCACGAATCGCTGACGCGTGTCGGACGACAAATCGCTCCATAAGTCCAGCACGGCGACGCCCAGCTCGGCCAGCGTGCGCTGTTGAGGGGCATCCAATTGTTCAAACGGAAAACGCGGCGCGCACGGGCCGGCCGTTGCATTCGTGTCGCCATTGCCGGGCGCCGATGGGATTCTGTCGTCAGCATTCTTCATGAGATTCTCCCGAACTAAGACTCTCCCCAACTTCCGCCAACGAAAAGGCCGCCCAAGCGGGCGGCCCTGTCTGGCAGGCATGCAGCGTCAAGCTGCGGCATTTCAAGAAGGCCTGGCATGCGCGTCGACCACAAGGCGACCATGATTGATCGCGGCGTCTACCGCCATGCCCGGACTGGAAACAAAGCCGCCCGACTCGAACAACGGTACGGCGTGATGTTCATTGAGCTTGTCCTGATCTGCTGCCAACTCCACCGCGACGGTTGCGGTGAAGGCGGGCCGGCTGCTGCCCCCGACTGTAATCCGGGAAACACTGGCGGTAAGCCGATAGCCCTTATAGACCATATTGTTGTGAAACATGAACCCCCCTATTTGTTAAAAAGGCCCCAATGGGCCTTCATTCACAAAGCGCGGATTTGCGTGGCGTGGGGGCCTTTGGCGCCTTGCGCGGTCACGTAACTGACGCGTTGGTTTTCCATCAGGACCTTATGGCCTTCGCTGACAATTTCTGAAAAGTGAGCAAATAAATCTTTGCCGCCGTTCTCGGGCATGATGAAGCCAAATCCTTTCGCATCGTTAAACCATTTGACGATTCCGGTTTCCATAATCTCATTCCTTTTAATAGCGGGCACCGCCCGCGAAGGTGAGCCAGTCAAGGAAAGGACTGCGAACAATGTAGCGCCCCTAGGGGCGCAAGACCGGACGAAAATCACGATGCTCGAAAAGCTTCTAATCCACTATGGGTGCATAGGTTCTTAAAGTCAATCAGCGTTTCCAATTACCACGCATGTATTATTTTCGCGGCTGATTGGGCTTAATAAATGGCAAAACCAAGCAATACGGGGCGTGCAGCGGGGTTTTCTCAGATTTGCGCCGGGTTTACTTATTACGTAACCAACGCTGCATAAGCGTATACCCGAACAATAAAAGGCGTATGCTCGCGCAATGGTGCTTGAACGCGCGTCACCTCGCCGTATCGCCATACAGGAGTATGGCCATGCATCATCGCAACACTCGCCTCGCGCGAGTTTCTTGCCCCGCCCCCGTCATTTTCATCGCAGATCCGGCGTGAGCGCGATCAGAAGGTCGATCGCCAAATTCGCCAACGCCTGCGTCAAACTGCTTCCGTCAGCCTCCCCGCCGCCCGCCAGCGGCGAGCCGCGTCGCGACCCGCAACGCAGCCATGCCGCCATCTCATCTCCGTGGCGCATCTACCGCATCTACGCGCGGCCTGGCCACTTGCTGATGCGCAATGAACAAGGCCGCATCCTGGACCTGGGCGTCATGAAAGGCGTGGAACCCAACCTGACCTACCGCCTCTTTGCCCGCGACCTGCAAGGCAAGGGTTTCGCCACGCGCACGCTGCTGCTGGACGATATCGCCCGCCGCATCGAAGCGGGCGAAGTCAGTAAAGAACTGCTCAGCCTGCCCGATTGGGATCAACCGCTAGGCGCAGATCTTGACCGCGGAACCCATACCGATGTGTCGATGAAGCTGGGGCGTTAGGCAGCGCAATCAGCGCGATCAACGATCAAACACGGATTCCAACACGATGCCTGTCGCCACGCCGATCAGGAAGTAGTCGGCGCCCACGCTGATCCACTGATAGCCGCGCGGCGGCTGCTTCAGGTGGTAGCCGCGCCAATCATTGATGACGTACTGCGGGCCACGATACGGCTGCGGCACGCGTTCGCCTTTGGACCAGCGCGCCGGTGCAGGATCGGGGCGGTCATAGCCATGGCCGTGATTCGGCCCCGGGCCGCGGCCAGCGTCATGGCCCGGCCCGTGGCCAGGTCCGTTGTTTGGTCCGTTGTTTGGTCCCTTGCCCGGCGCGTTGCCATGGCCGTTGCCATGGCTGTTGCCAGGGCCATTGCCAGGACCACCAGGACCGCCGGGGCCCCCGGGACCACGGTCGGGTTGCGCATGGGCCAAACCGCTGCTTGCTGCAATCACGGCAACCAAAAGAGTAGAGACGATTTGCTTTTTCACGTTAGACCTTCTCAATGCACGGCACATGCCTACGCCACGCATTCTAGGGATCAGGTTTAACGCAATCAGGACGAAGCGTTACCGCGTGTTAAGGCTACGCCGGTTTCGAAATCCACTGTGACAGGTATCGTCGCGGCGCCCGGTTTAGCGGGCGCCTGACTCGATCGGATATTCTCTCGCCTGTAAATATTCAGGGTCCGGTCATGCAGCGCCCATGCATGCAACGCCCGCTCGTGCAAACCCAGTGCTTGCAAACCCAGTTCTTGCAAACCCACTTCATGCAGACCCCGCCCATGCAAACCGCCACCGACATTCTGGACACCTTCGAAAGCCTGGGTTGGAAGGCCAACGATCCCATGGCGCAAACGCTGCAACTGCGCGCGCACGATCCGAAGGCATTGGGCGGCCTGGTGGTGCAAGCCTTGGACCGCGAGCTGAAGCACGCGACGTTCATCGACGCTGCGCTCGACCTGATGGACGACGACAGCTACTTCGCAGCCGTCCACGCCGCGTGGCAACGCGCCCTACAAGGCGCCCGGTCAGACATGCTTTGCGAAGTCCTGGATTCCGCCGCCTTGCAATACCCCGACGTCTTCGCCAGCGACTGGAACGCCTATCTGCATGCCGTGCACGCCGGCGAAGGTGGCCCCGAGTACTTGGCGGATCAGGCGTGGCGCGCGCTCGACGCCACGACGTCGGCGGATTGGTGCGCTACCTTGGAAGACGACGTCAGCGACGGCGCGCTGGGCCGCACGCGCGCGATTGCGCTGTTGCGGTCGCGCCGGCCCCAGGCGGTGCAGCAGGCGTGGCTGCGCCTGTTCCCCACCCCCGACGCGCTGGCCCAGTCATGGCTGCACCTTGCCGGCTACGCGTCACATGATGGCGGCCTGCGTGCTCTGCATTCAGAGCGGCCCCTGCATATCGGATTCAGCGCCAGCCAGCGCAAACTCATGCTGGCCGATCAGCCTGCTTGGCGCCGTGACGTGCAAAAGGCGCACCCGACTTGGAACGCGAGCGCCACGCCGGTCAGCCAGGCGCGCATGGGTGGACTACTGCCCAGCATCTGCGGACATTGCCACGCGCCATTGCACCGTTTGCTATCCATGAATGATCCCGCCGTGGCCGGCATAGCCAGCGCCACCCCGCTTGATTTCGCTACGTGCCTGTCATGCCAAGGCTGGCATATCGATGGCGCGATGTTCTATCGCCATGATGCGGAAGGCGCGCCCCATGCTCACCCCAGTCAGCGGCAACAAGCCGCGTCGGCCCCGGACTATGTTGCCGATGCGCTGCTGGACGCCGACGTTCAGCTATTCACCGCCCCATCCCGTTGGGCCTGGCAGGATTGGGGCCAATCGAACGCCACGCAAAACTTGAACCGCGTGGGCGGCGCGCCAAGCTGGGTGCAGTCCGCCGACTATCCCGCCTGCCCCGACTGCCAGCAAGACATGAACTTCGTCATGCAGCTGGATTCCGGATTGCCGCAAGCCGATGGCGGGCAATGGCTATGGGGCAGCGGCGGCTGCAACTACACGTTCTGGTGCGCCGGCTGCCGAGTCAGCGGGCATCTATGGCAATGCACCTGAGCTACGGCAGGTTCCAGCTCCAGTTTCAGTTCCAGTTCCAGTTCCAGTTCCAGTTCCAGCTCCAGTTCCAGTTCCAGCTCCGGCTCCGGCTCCGGCTCGGGCTCGGGCTCGGGCTCGGGCTCGGGCTCGGGCTCGGGCTCGGGCTCGGGCTCGGGCTCGGGCTCGGGCTCGGGCTCGGGCTCGGGCAACGTAACCCTATTTTTTTATCTGCTCCGCCACGCACATATTGACGACGCCGTTGACCTGCGCTTCGATGCGGTCACGCTCCGGGCCTTTTTCGTTGGTGACCAGCATGCGGTCATAGGCGGTGTAGTCCTTCAACGCCACCGTCTTCTGCAAGCCGTCCAGCACGCAGCGGCAGTACATGGCCGAGCGCGTGTCCACGTCCGGCCGCGCACCCGCGCTTTTCTTGAAGCCTTCCACGCACGAGCTATACGTCACAAGGCGAATGCTCTCGGGGTACTCATTTTTCTTCCCGCAGCCGGCAAGCCCCGCCAAGGCCACCCCTGCGATCACCCCCGCCACCGCCCGCCACGTCATCTGCATGAACCGCTCCTGTTGAAATTCGAAAACGGGGGCATTTTTGCATAGCAGCGCTGGCATGGTTGATGCCGCGGGGAATTCAGTCCTAGAAACCGCGCGTTCGATTGCTGAGTCGATCGGGGCCGGGTTAGAACTCCGAAGCCTCGCCTGCGCGCAAGACCCAAGAACTGTCATGCCGTTGGCGAACTTGAAAACCGATATAGCTTAGGCTATAAGGACAAAACGCCCTCGCCATGTTCTCCATCAACTGGGCCAAAAAGGCCGTCAAGCAATGGCTCAGGCTTCCCACCACTGATCGGCTCCGCATTGCCGCTGAGATTTCCACGCTGGAACGTTTTCCAGAAGCGTCGAATATCAGGGCCTTGACGAACCACCAATTTGGGTACCGGCTCCGGGTGGGTCAGTACCGGGTGTTGTTCGATGTCAGATCAGAAATTCGAATCATCGATATTCAAGAAGTGAAGAAGCGCGATGACAGCACCTACTGAAGTCACTCCGCAGGCAAGACCTGAGCTCCATCCCACCGTTCTGGAGGCCGACGGGAAGCCGGCGTTCGTCGTATTGCCCTATGCCGAATATCTTGCCCTGACCGGCAGCCCGCCTATGGCAGTTGCCAAGCGGCCGCCCCGAGTCCCCGCGGATGGCACGATTCCGCACGAAGTTGTGTCATTGATGGCCGGCAACGACTGGAGCATTGTTCGCGCATGGCGCGAGTATTTGGGCGTCACGCAGGTCGAGATGGCTTCGCGTCTGGGCATCCGCCAACCCAGCTACGCGGCCATGGAGGCGCCTGGCGCCAAGACCAAGAAAATCACCCGAGAACGTATTGCCGTCGCGCTTGGCGTGCAGTTCGACCAAATCGATATATAGGCCCGACTGCAATCCGCATGGATACAATCGCAGCCCAATCAGCTTCCCGCACGAACCGCCAATGACCGCCGCCCCTGCCTCCTCCCACCCCATCGCCATCGACCCCGCCCTGGTTGGCGAATACCCCGCCCTGACCAAATCCGGCGGCGGGTATTTCTATGACGACGTGCTGGAATACCGCGTGTGGGTGCATCCCCACGCGGGCGGCGAAGACTTGCACGAAGGTGATGACTATTACTACGCCTTCGCCACCTTCGAAGAAGCTGCCGAATGCGCCGAAGAAACCCCGGGGGCCGAGCAGCCGCTTGTACTGGTCCGGCAGTTTGAATCCATCAACGAGCCCACGCCGGGCGTCTTCGAACACGTCATTGCCGAACGCATCACCGAATGGCGCGTGGAGTGGCTGGCCGATTGCAAGCGCACCGCCACGTCCATTCCGGATTTTCTGAAAAGCCGCGCGCACTAGGCGCGCAGGCCGGTCAAGGGCGAAGGCAAGGGCTTAGCGCAGAAGTTCCATTCAGGGAATCCGCGGCAGCCCATGCGTTCAGCTCATGTACACGCCGCCGTTGATGGCGTAGTTGGCGCCCGTCACAAATGCCGCATCGTCCGATGCAAGCCACGCGCACAGGCCAGCCAAGTCCTTTGCCGTGCCTAAGCGGCCAACTGGCACGCTTTCGATGATGCGGTCAAGCAGCGCGGGCGGGAACGCCTTCACGGTGTCATCGGCGATAAAGCCGGGCGACACCAGGTTCACCGTCACGCCGCGCGCCGCCACTTCCTGCGCCAATGACCGCGTGAAACCGATCACCGCACCCTTGGCTGTCGCGTAGTTGATCTGGCCGATCTGGCCTTTTTCAGCGGCCACGGAACCGATATTGATGATGCGGCCCCAGCCGCGGTCGGTCATGCTGTCGACGACTTGCTTGGTGCTGTTGAACAGCGTGTCCAGGTTGCTGCGCAGCACGGCCGACCAGTCGGCATAGGCCATCTGGCGAAAGCGCATGTCCAGCATCGAGCCGGCGTTGTTGACCAGCACATCGATGTCGCCCACTTCACGGCGCACCTTGGCGAACGCGGCCTCGGTCGACGCCCAATCGGTGGCGTCGCCTTCGGACGCCACGAAGTCGTAGCCCAGCGATTTCTGTTCCTTCAGCCAGTTGTCGCGGCGCGATGAGCGCGGGCCGCAGCCCGCCACCACGCGGTGGCCGGTGTGATGCAGCGCCTGGCAGATCGCGGTGCCCGTGTGGCCCATTCCGCTGGTGACGTAAGCGATACGCAAAGCCATGACCATTCCTTATTCAGATGTGCGGCACGCGCCGCGGATCAACCCACCGAACCCATCAATCCAAGGGGCCATCAACCCACCGCCCCCACAAGCGGAAACAGGCCAAACGCCAGCGCGGCCACCAGCATCACCATGCAGACCATGGTGGCCCACTTCAGCGCATAGCGCTGGTGGTCGCCGAACTCCACCCCTGCCAGACCCACCAGCAGATACGTGGACGGCACCAGCGGGCTGAGCAGGTGCACCGGCTGCCCGATCAGCGATGCGCGCGCCATTTCCACCGGCGAAATACCGTAGCCCTGTGCGGCTTCGCTCAAGATCGGCAGCACGCCGAAGTAGAAGGCGTCGTTCGACATGAAGAACGTGAACGGCAGGCTGACCAGCGCGGTGATGCCGGCCAGATACGGGCCCATCGCGTCCGGAATCACCGCAAGCAGGCTGCGCGACATGGCTTCCACCATGCCCGTGCCGGACAAGATGCCCGTGAAGATGCCCGCCGCGAAAATCAGCGACACCACCGACAACACGTTGCCCGCATGCTGCGCGACGCGGCGGCGTTGTTCGGCCAGGTTCGGATAGTTGATGATCAGCGCGACGGCAAACGCAATCATGAACAGCACCGGCAGCGGCAGAATGCCCATCACCAGGCTGACCATCAGCGCCAGCGTCAGGCCGGCGTTCACCCACAGCAGCTTGGGGCGGCGCAGGTCGTGGTCGACTTCGATCTCGGGCAGGTTCTTCGGGCCGTCTTCGTCGTAGCCCGCATGCAGCGATGCGCCATCCGGCAGCGACAGCACGCCCAAGCGGCGGCGTTCACGCAAGCCCAGGAAGAACGCCAGGATCAGCAGGGACACGATGGCCACGCCCATCACCGGCACCAGCGGAATGAAGATATCGCCCGCATCCACGTGCAGCGCGCTGGCGGCGCGCGCCGTCGGCCCGCCCCACGGCGTCAGGTTCATGATGCCGCTGGCCAGCATCGCCAGGCAGGTCATCGACAGCGCGTTCATCTTCAGGCGGTGATAGAGCGGCAGCATCGAAGCCACCACGATCATGTAGGTGGTGGAGCCGTCGCCGTCCAGGGAAATCACCAGGGCCAGCACGGTCGTGCCCACCACGATTTTCAGGGGATCGCCCTTCACCGCGCGCAGGATGCGGCCCACGATGGGGTCAAACAGGCCGGCGTCGATCATCACCCCGAAGTACAGGATGGCGAACATCAGCATCACGCCCGTGGGCGCAATCTTGCGGATGCCGTCCAGCATCATCTTGTCGATGCCGGCGCCAAAGCCGCCCAGCAGCGCAAAAATAATGGGGACAAGGATAAGGGCGACCAACGGCGACAGGCGCTTGGTCATGATCAGCGTCATGAACGTGATCACCATGCCGAAGCCAAGCAGGGTCAGTAGCATGAGGGGGTATCTCCGACTAGTCGTTGTTATGTGTGGCGCCGCCTTCAGCAAGGAAGGCTGGTGCCGAAGACTAGAAATAAAAGCTGTCTGGAACCTGTCGTTTTTTCCGGATTTGGACGCAGCTACAATCGCCAGATGCGCATCCTGGTAATCGAAGACGACGAGGATCTGGCCGACGCCCTCGTCCGCCGGCTGCGCCGTCTTGGCCACGCGGTGGATCTTCAAAACGACGGCCTGAGCGCCGACGGCGTGCTGCAATACGAGACCTTTGATCTCGTCATCCTGGACATCGGGCTGCCGCGCATGTCGGGCTTTGACATCCTGCACCGCCTGCGCGACCGCGGCAGCAAGACGCCTGTGCTGGCGCTGACCGCCCGCATCGACATCGAAGACCGCGTGCACGCCTTGGACACCGGCGCCGACGACTACCTGGCCAAACCTTTTGACTTTCGCGAACTTGAGGCGCGCTGCCGCGCCCTGCTGCGCCGGCCGATCGCGCAAGCCACCGGCGTGCAGCGCTTTGGAGACCTGGTCATCGACAGCGCCGCGCGGCATGTGTCGCTGGCGGGTCAACGCATCGACCTGCCCAAGCGCGAATACAGCCTGCTGGAAATTCTGCTGGCCGGCATGAACCGCGCCGTCAGCAAGACCGAGATCGCCCACAAGCTGTTCGCCTTCGATGACGACGCCGCGCCCAACGCGATTGAGGTCTACATCGCCCGGCTGCGCCGCAAGCTGGAAGGCTCCCCGCTGCGCATCGAAACGCAGCGCGGCACGGGTTACCTGCTGACGTCCACCGACCGCGCCGATCACCGCACCGATGACCGGGCGGACGACAGCGCGCCCGTCAAGGCGCCGGACTAAGCCCGTGCAGTGGGGCCGCATCTCCGTCCGCCGCCGTCTGCTCACCATGCTGCTGGCGCTGTTCGCCGTGGGGCTGGGGGCCGTCTTCCTGCTGGTGCGCGGTTACGCCCAGCAAACCGCCGACACGACCTACGACCAGTTGCTGCGCGCATCCGTTCTGTCCATGGCCGACAGCCTGCAACTGGTGCAGGGCGAATGGCAGATGGACATGCCCTACGCCGCCTTGGCGCTGCTGGAACAAGCGCCGCGCGACCGCGTGTTCTACCGCGTCGCCGCTGCCAACGGCGCAGAGATTTCCGGCTACGCCGACCTGCCGCCCCCGGCGCGCGCGCAAGCAGAGGCCGCCGATACGCCCCAGCTTTACACCGCCACTTACCAGGGCGCGCCCGTCCGCGTCGCGTGGATGGAACGCAAGATCGCCGGCCCGCGCAACGCCGAGGCGGCCATCATCCAGGTGGCGCAAACGCGCGAAGCCCGCAATGCCTTGGCGGACAGCATTCTGTGGCAAGGCGCGCTGACGCTGATCGCCTTCGCGGCCGCCGCGCTGGCGCTGGCGTATTGGGGCTTGCGGCGGTCGCTGTCGCCCATCCAACGCATCGAACGCGAGCTGGCCACGCGCAGCGCGTCAGACCTGCACCCCATTGCCGCGCCCGTGCCGGAAGAACTGGACACGCTAGTGCATTCGCTGGATGGCTTCATGGCACGGCTGTCCGAGAACCTGGACACGCTGCGCCTGTTCATCGCCGAAGCCGCGCATCAGTTGCGCACGCCGCTGGCGGCGCTGCACGCGCAAATGGAAGTTGCGCTTGACGAAGACGACCCCGCCGAACAGCGCCGCAGCCTGGTCGCCGTGTTGCGCAACGCCGAGAAATTGTCCCGGCTGGTCAACCAGCTGCTTAGCGACGCCAGCGTCATTCACCGCAGCAACGTCAAACAATTCCAGCCCGTGAACCTGGCCGAGCTGCTGAGCCAGGCCGTGTACGACACCGTGCCGCAAGCCGATCCGCAACCCGACGTGCGCCTGCATCTGCCAGCCGATTCGCCGGACGTTTCGCCCGACGATGCGCCCGACGATGCCCCCGACGATGTGCCCGGCGATACGCCCCCCAGAACGCCCACGCAAGCGCCCCACGTGCTGGGCGACAGCCTGATGCTGCGCGAAGCCTTCAAGAACCTGATCGACAACGCTTTGCGCCACGGCGCCAACGACGACGGCCACATCGACGTCACGCTTGACGCCCATGACGGCGGCTGGCGTATCACCGTCGCCGACCAGGGGCCGGGCATCCCGCCCGCGATGGCCCACACGGCCTTTGAACGCTTTGCGCGCGGCCCCAATCCCCGCACACCGGGCGCGGGGCTGGGCCTGTCCATCATCAAGCGCGTCGTCGATATCCATCAAGGCACGTTCAGCCTGAGCAACCGGGTGGGCGGGGGGCTGGCGGCGGTCATCCTCTTGCCGGGGAAATTTCAGGATGACCGTCATGCGTAACGTCCTGCTCTGCATTCGCGGCGTCTTCGCTCGTGGCGCTATCGCTTGCGCCCTGCTGCGCATTCGCGACGTCTTCGCTCAGGGCGCTATTGCTTGCGCCCTGTTGCTGGTCGCCACAGGCAGCCACGCCGCCGAGGTCAGCGGCAGCGGCCTGACACTAGGCCCTGCCGACAGCAAGAACGTGCTGATCCTGCATGCCTCCAACAGCGTGCAGGTGTTCAAGGGCGTGCTGGAAGACTTCAGCCAGTTGAATCCGGGTATCCGCCTGGAATACACCGAGCTGTCCACCCAGCAGCTGTATGGCGACACAATCGGCCGCGCCCGGGCCAACCCCACTGCCCTGCAAGGCCCCGACCTGATCATCAGCAGCGCCATGGACTTGCAGACGAAGCTCGTCAATGACGGCTACGCGCGCGTTCATGTGTCGCCCGAGACGCGCGCCCTGCCCGCCTGGGCCAATTGGCGCGACGAGGTGTTCAGCATCGGCACCGACCCCATCGTCATGGTCTACAACACCGGCAAGCTCGCCGCCACGCGTGTGCCACACACGCGGCGCGAATTGCTGTCGTTGCTGCAAGCGCCGGATCAGCCGCTGGCAAACCGCATCTCGACCTATGACGTGCAAGGCAGCGGCATCGGTTATCTGGCCGCCACGCAGGACACGCGGCTGGACAGCATGGCGGGCGCGCTGCTGGCCGCGTTTGGCCGCAACGGCGTCACCATCCATGAATCCACCGAAGACGCGCTGGACAAGCTCGAGCGTGGCGAGGTCACGCTGGCATACAACCTGCTGGAGTCCTACACCCGGCATCGTATCGACCAGGGCGCGCCGCTTGCCATCATCTACCCGCAGGACTACACGCTGATGCTGTCGCGCTCGGCGATCATCCCCAAACAGGCGCCGCGCGCGGATCTGGGCGCGCTGCTGCTGGACTATCTGTTGTCGCCGCGCGGGCAAGAGATGCTGGCCAAGCAGTCCGGCATGCGCCGCGTCGATGCGTCCGTTGTGCCGGCCGCTGGCGTGCGCCCCATGGCGTTGGGCGTGGGGCTGCTGGTGTATCTGGACCCGTTGAAAAAGCGGCACTTCCTGGATCTATGGCGGGCGGCGATCCTGCCGCCGGGAAGCCACGCCCGCCCCGCTGATCCGGTCGCATTGCCGCAGTAGCATCGACCCGATAGCATTGCCGTCCATCGCATTGCCCCGTAGCATCACTCCCCTTCATTGATCACCGCGCCCCAGACTCGGCGCCCACGCAACATGACGCTAGACACACAAGGCGCGATCGGCCTGCATCACAAGACCGGCCACCAAATGCTTGACGAGTCGCTTGCCGCCATTCACGACTGGTTCAACAAACAGGAAGCGCGCGACGACATCGATGGCATCGTGCACCGCACGGCATTGCAACTGGGCATCCACGACGAAATCCTGCTGGAATACGACCCGTCGCGCATTGTGTTCGACCTGTCGCCTGATTGGTCGCCGAATGGCGAAGATGGCCTGCGTGCGCAAGGCCGCAATGGTCCGCTTAGCCCCGAACAGGTGCAGGAGTATCTGGCGCCCCCGTTAGCCGACGCCGTGCGCGAACGGATTGCGAAGCTGGGCGGTTCCATGCTGCTGAACCATACGTTCCGTTTCCGGGCCCAGTTTCCCACCACGGGCGGCCGGCTGCGGCTGACCTTGGTGGAACACGTGGATGAGGCCAAGCGCCAACTGCTGCGCGAGCGCGTGCAGGCGTATGTGGATCAAACTCTTTTCCACGGCAGCCATCCGACCCAACGGCTGGACGTTTTTTTCCTGACGCGGCATCTGCTGGACCAACACCTGTTTCCCGCGCCGGACCCCGCCTGGCTCATCCGCATCTTTCAGCGCGTGCTGGAGCTGAACGCGGGCCAGCCGTCGCTGGATGAGCAACGCCACAGCATCATCCATGCGCTACGCAGCTGGGCTGAAACGCAGTACCTGCCGCGCTATTTCAGCATTGAGCAAAACGCGTTCCGCCAAAACGTCTATCACGCCAAACCCGGCGCCATGCTGGACCCGGCTGACCGCGACGTCGATCTGTTGCTGTACACCGCCATGCTGATTCTGCGCCACGAGCCGGGCTACAGCCGGCCCACGGGCCTAGGCTTTCTGGAACTGGCGCAACAACTGGGCAGCGAACGCGCCGCCCGCATGCTCACCGAGGGCAGCGGCGCACATCCGCCCGAACACCTGCGCATCTCCACGCCCGAATTCGACGGCGCGGCCAACGACGTGCTGTCGACCATCACCGTGCACATCCGCCAGGAATCCGCCGCCGCCTACCAACAAGCCCTGGCCTTCATCACGCGCCTGCTGCAAACCGGATTTCCGCCGGGCTACCAGTTAAGCGTCAAAAGCAAAGCCAGAAATTACTTGCCCGTAAAGGGGCTGGCAAAGTCCGACACGCACCGCTTTTTTGCCAACGCCGCGCAGTACCCGGACGCGCATGAGGCGCTTGCCGCCTACGCCCGCGCAGCGATCAAGCCGTACGAGTGGTACACCGACGCCGATGACGAAAAAGCCTGCCTGGCAGGCACGTACGCCACCTTCGCGCTGGGCCTGGCCGATGCCCGCCACTTTGCGCTGGTCGCGCACTACATGGACTTGGTGGATGACGAGCATCAGTCCGCGCAAGACCGGTTCACGCCCTTGTTCATCCAGCAGCACGGGTTGACGCCCATGTCGGTCGACACCGTCGTCGCGTGCGTACGCCGCTGCACCGACAACTTCAAACTGCCGGGCAAACCCGCCCTGGACGACGACGCCACGCTGGACCGCCTGATCCAGACCCTGGCCGGTTTGCCCGAACACGAAGCGCCGCTGGTGCGCGAACGCTTGTGCGGCCCAGACAAAAAGCTGGCCGCCGAAGCCCGCAAGGCCGATCCCGAGCGCCGGGCGCGATTGCTGCGCTTGCTAGGACAAAACGGCGCGTAAACAAAGCGTTTCCAAGCGCGCCCTAGCCGCTGATCGGAATATCCCGGTGCGCGTGCATCAGGGCGCGACGACGATTTCACGCGCATAATTTGCGCTTCGGGGACAGGCTGCCAGCAAGTGACGGTAAGCCCGTTCCCATTCGCTCTGATTCGCAGCAGCCGAGCGCCGATCCGGCCCCATTCGCCGGACCTTCCCACCCCGTGTGACACGTAATCGCAATTACGTCCGAACCAGCGTTGGAGGCACATCATGGCCGAGCATCAGATTGCCTTGCAGCGCCCATTCGAAGGCGCCCCGCCCCTTAGCGACCCCGCCTCGCCCTGGCAAGACATCTTGCGCAACGCGCATGCGCTCGTCGATGCGCGCGGCGGCACGCGGCACAGCCGGCGGCTGCAACGGCAGCAGGCGGTGGCAGTCGGCTGGCAATCCATCGACAACGCCTTCTCAAGCGTCGGCGAAGCCGTGCTGCTGATCAGCAAGGAATTCCTGGTCAACAAGATGTCCGCGCTGGCGCTGCGCTACCTGGACGACGGCCACGGCTGGACCGTGCGGGGCGGCAAGCTGCGCCACGCCAATGCCAAATTACAGCGCTTGTTCGAAGGCTATTGCGCCGCCATCAGCCGCGACCGCCAAATGCGGTCCCTTGCCACCACCGCCAGTTGGGGCGAGGTGTTCTGGATCGACATCAGCCCGGCGCCCGAGACGCTCAGCCCCGCCGGAGGACGCATGATGCTCGTGCGCATGCGCCGCAAAAGCGCCTTCGCCATGCCCGATGTGGGCAAGCTGGAATCCGTATTCGCCATTACCCGCGCCGAAGCCGCCGTGCTGGCGGGCCTGGCCGCCGGCCATAGCGTGGAAGAAGTGGCTACGTTGCGCCAGGCATCGGTGCTGACGGTGCGCAAGCAGGTGGCATCCTTGCTCAGCAAAATGGAATGCCACCGGCAATCAGAGCTCGTCCGGCTGGCCTCCTTGCTGTAACGGAGCACCGGATACCATCCGCCGAAGGCAGGAACGTACTCAATTTGGGGTATGCGGCGCCCACCCATGCGGCCCTACGATGAGGCCGAAGCCATGAGAGGGAGGGGTCACTCTCGTCATCAAGGAGTTCCTCATGAAGACAGTCCTAATGTGGCGCGGTCTCGTGCCCATTGCCCTTGGCGCCGCCCTGCTATCGGGCAGCGCCCTCGCGCAAACCGCGGTTGCCCCCACCACCGCCGCGCCGGAACCCAACATTGCCCTGAGCCGCGACGACGTCATGCGCGACCTGGCCGCCTGGAAGCAATCAGGCGTAGAACGCAACTGGAACAGCGACAACACGCCAGACATCAACAGCCCGGAGTATGTCGCGAGCTATAGAAAGTACGTGGACACGGTCCGGCCCGGCAGCGCGGCGCCGCCCATGCAGACGCAATCGCAGAATCAAGGCAAGTGGTGATGCAGGAATGAAGCGTTGTCGCCTTGTAGCCTTGAATCGGGACGAAGTGGAAATCGCAGAATTTCCGCGCGTCCCGAGATGGCTGCTTTCAGAGCGTCTTGATGCCAAACGCGTCTAGAAGGTCACCTTGACTGACGGCGCACTGCGCTGCGCCTTGCCATGGAACACCGCTTCGATGTTGTTGCCGTCCGGGTCCAGGACGAACGCGCCGTAATATCCGGGGTGGTAGTTCCGAAAACCCGGCGCGCCATTGTCCTTGCCGCCGTTCGCCAGCGCCGCTTGATAGAACGCATCCACCATCGCCTGGTCTTCGGCCTGAAACGCCAGATGATGACGCCCCGTTAGTTCGCCCTGCGCGGCCTGGCTTGACGCGGTCGACACAAACAGTTCATCCGCCCAGAAATAATCCTCCGCAGTGCCGCCCATGGGCACCTTCAGCGCGTCAAACACGGCTTGGTAAAACCGTTGGCTGGCGGGCAGATCGCGCACCACGAGTTGAATGTGGTCGATTAGCCGTCCGCGATGAATTTCGTTGGTCTGCATGTTGGGTCTCCAGTCAGGTAAACAATGAGACGGCGATTACGGAGCAGTATTCTGCAGCGGTGTCAGACTGCAATTACAGCCTCCAAAAATAGCCGTCTGACACAGAGATGCGACACCGGGATGCGGACACCACCCAGAATCGATGTTCTCAACTTTGGAACTGCTAGGGGCTTATCCACGCGTCGGGCATCCGGCGCAACTCGGCCCTCAGCAACGGTAAGCAAACGTTTTCGGGCTCTTTGACAACCAGATAGAGAGGATCAATATGCCGTCTCTCACTGACTTGCCTTTTGCACAGCAATACCGTGTCGCCAAACGCATAGCCCACCCAAGCCTGCACTATGGTCAGCGGGGCAGCGCTCCCCCGCCTAATCCGCGCCGCGCTCATCTTCTCCTCATCAACGATTTCAAACACGGGGAATCCAAGTTTCCCCAGTGCCGCCGACGCCGCAGGAGAAGAAATCTGAAAGAAATCCTTCCGAGTACTTTGGATTTCCAAAATAGAGAATACGCGATCCTTTATTGGCGCGTACTGCAAGAATAAAAGCGTAAGTAAGGCCAGTAGCCCAGCGGTGATGAACGCCTGCCTCGCGGATGCACCAGGATCTTGATTCTTGCCACGCTCATGCAAATACGCAAACGCTGGCAGCATCGTCAGCATTCCCCCAGCCACCAGCAAGATCCAGCCCGTCAATGTTCCGACCGACGATTCGATCGCGGTGCCGAAAGCCATTGCGTAGACGAGAATGGGTAAGCTCGTCAGAAAGGTGGCCACCATGATCACGAGTATCAAAATGGCGGGCAGGAATATTCCTCCCAAGAATCGACGTACCGGTCCGTTGGCGACCGCAGCCTCGGCCGACCTCTCCAAGTTCGGCAGTACCAAGCCGCCCCGCGCGGCTGCATTCATTCTGGTGGCGTTGCGTGGCGACGCTGGCCTGGCCGGCCCTTGGGAGGCCAGAGACAGATTCCAACTTGCCAAGAATTTTGTTCGCGCGTCGATGCAAGAGCCATCACCACGCCACAACATAGCCCATGTCCCCGGAAGGGCGTAGCCCAACATTCCCAGCGCAAAGCCTCCCGCGAAGAGACGAGGAAAGGTAAGGACACTTCCCATTTCATCCGATACACCAATCAGGCTGAAAGACACAGCCCAAGCAAAGGCAATCGCCAACAAAATCCATTTCACCCTTTTTGGCATGGGCTTATCGGGCCTATAAACATCCGAACAGCAAAGCAGCAAGAAGGACGGCAGCAACAAAACGATGATAACCGCGCCTAAGAACGTTAATGCGCTCATCGCCAGGAAAGCCAAGCCGCTTGGCGACGTTGCAGATGCAAGCAGCAAGGAAACCCAGCGTAGCTCCCGCAAATGAAACCACAGCATGAGGCCTGCGAACAGCATATATATCGGCGTCATTTTCAGGATGAAATCGATGCATCGATTAGCGATATCAAAATATGCCGTCCGCGCCCCTTTCTTTGATGCTCCGATCTCTCTGCCAGTCATTTGCTCCGCAATCCTAATCGATAATAAATAGCGCATATCTATGGTTACGGCAGCATAGATCATTTATTAACCACGACCTCTACCGAGCTTTCGTGGCAGGCATGGCGCGTCCACACCGTCCTGGCCTTTGTCCTAAACCGCAACGGCCGAGTGGGCGAAGTGGGTTCCCGAACTGCCAACCTCAGGAAAGGTAAGACGCCACTTCCTCCACCGTCAGATAGCGCTTGAAAGTCATCGACGGTTCCTGCGCATCGTGAATGATGCCGTTGAATCCCGACCAGTTTCGCGTCGCGCCTTCGTCCGTTTCCAATGCAATCAAGACCCGCTTGCCGAGCTTGGCCATGTTGTGGCGCAACGCGGCTTCGCCCCAGGCCCACAACATCGGCTGGGTCAGTTCGCCGTTGGTGAAGGCGCCGGCTTGCAGCCATTGGAAGTCGGCGGTATCCCGGTCCATGTCCGGCTGACGCGCGGGAATCTCACGCTTCACGCCCAACGCTTGCGCATGCTCGCCAATCAAGATCTGCAACAAGGTAAACGCATGGAAGGTATTGTTGATGGCATGCGCCCGAGCCACGAAACCCGTCTTTGAAGTGGGCAACACCACGATCAATTCATCCTCGTAACTGACCTGCGACGCCATCCACAGATAATGCAGCTGCTCAAACGGCAGACTGTCATTGTTGGTCGCCATCGGGTCCAGCAACGCCATCAAATCCCGGTCTGCGATAAAGGCCTGGTGATTGAACTGACTTCGCATGAGCATTGTCATCATCGGCAGCACCAGCACGTCCACGGCTTCTTGCAACGACTCAACTTCCCAGCGCTTGTCTTCGGGCACGGCGGCCAATCTGGCTCGCGCGTCGGCCCAGGCTTGGCGGTCTACGGCTTCGACTTCGTCATCGTCTTCTTCGACTTCCTGCGCGCAGTAAGGGCGCAGCGTATGCAGCCATTGTTTAAGCAGCGCTTGAAGGGTCGAAAAGAGAATGGTTGGGTCGGCGTCGTCTTCCACCAGCGAGCCGCACATCAATGCCAGCGCCGACGCGCGGCTGGGGTGCAGATCGGGCAGCAACGCGGCGCAAGCCTGGAGGTTGGCTGAGGTGTGGGCGTCGTCCTGGGATTCCAGGTAGAAGGCACGGACCTCGGGGCGGTTGAAGAACTGCTCCAGGGAATCCAGGTGGTCGGGGGAATGCACGGGAAGGGATAGCGCGGCGGAGAGGTCGGCGAATGGCTTCGTCATTGGAATGAAGGATTTAAGAAGACTATGTGAACTACTAATCACAAAACGAAGATCTTTGCGACGCAAATTCACGACGAGTTTAACCAAGGAATTGCGACGCAAGTATCTCGCACGCGACGCGAGAAATAACAGCGAAGGCCGGTAGAACTTAAGATCAACCGTCGTGCCGCAGCCCGCTCTTCAATTAGATTTCGCAACAAATTTGTGTAATTATGTTGCCAAATATCCAAAGAGAAATGCCGGCCATGAGTGCCGCGCGAGGAGAAGCGCGTGGATGAGTACGCCGTGAAAATGCTGCCCTTTCAACTCAGGGCAATTCAAAAGGACTGGCTTGCCGTCAGCAGCACCGGCGATCATGTCTTCCTTAGCGAAGATCAAGCCAAGTCCCTAGCACAAGGGCACGTATCGGAACTCCCGCTATTACTACAAGCTGATCTGAAAGCCGGCTTTTTCACTACGAGCTGCGCCCCCTCTGGCTCTAGCAGGTTGTTAGCCTCACGTAAGGCGGCTAGACGCGAAACGCTCTCGAGCGGCCCCAGTCTCCACATCTTTGTGCCGACGCTTCAATGCGCTCATTCCTGTCAGTACTGCCAGGTGAGTCGTTCTCTCACAGATACGAAGCACACGATCAGTCACTCGGCACTGTTGGCTGCTTGCGACGGTGTCTTCGAAAGCGAAGCCCAGGCCTTAACGATTGAATTTCAAGGGGGAGATCCCCTCTTGCGTTTCGATTTGGTGAAGTCCGCGATCACGCACATCCAGGAGCGCAACCGTGCTGAAAAGCGCCACATACGTTTCGTAATTGCCTCCACGCTTCATCAGCTGAATTCAGAGATGTGCGATTTCCTCGCGCAACATGGCGTATACCTGTCGACCAGTATTGATGGCCCCGCACACCTGCATAATCGCAATCGCCCTATTCCCGGGCGAAATTCTTATGAACGGACGGTTGCTGGCATTGAGCTAGCTCGGAATAGACTGGGACGAGAATTCGTGTCGGCCCTGATGACCACAACAAAGGCATCTTTAGCCGATCCCGAAGCCATCGTTGATGAGTACGTCAAACTTGGGTTCGGCGAGATCTTCATTCGACCGCTGAGCAGTTATGGTTTTGCAAAACGCAATCAATCCCTGCTCGGTTACCGGCCCGAACAGTTCTATGGCTTTTATGCTCGTGCGCTGAATCGTGTACTGCACTGGAATGCACAAGGCGTCGAACTCCGAGAGGTATACGCGTCCATCATTCTCAACAAAATCCTATCGCCATTTGACGCGGGCTACGTCGATCTCCAAAGCCCGACTGGCGCTGGCCAGAGTGTGCTCGTCTACAACTATGACGGCTATGTATACCCCAGCGACGAAGCTCGAATGCTGGCTGAGACGGGCGACGTGTCGCTGCGGCTAGGACCAATAGGCTCGAGTCTAGCCACACTGCGGCAGTCCCCGGTACATCAACAACTCATCGCTTCCAGCCTCGTCGATGAGATGGACGACTGCCGCAATTGCGCGTACCAGAATTTTTGCGCGCCGAACCCAGTTGATGCGCAGGCCCAGTTCGAGAGCATGGATATTCCTGCGCTGCGTACAGAACATTGTCAGCGCCATCTATGGCTGTTCGACTATTTCTTTTCCGCACTCAAACATGCCGAACCCGACCGTTTAGATCTGTTCCACGCCTGGGCCCGCCCCGTCGCAGACTCGGAGATTATGCAATGCGGAGAGTAAAAGCCCACTTTGGACAGACAGTCCATGATGCACGCGTGTGGAGGGTCGTCGACATCGATTGCCTTGCAAGCCACTGGCAACCTGATATCCGCTTCTTGACGCTCGCCACCACCATGCAGCAACGTCAATCCGTCGCACAATACCGCGCTGCTGGCTTGGCAAATGTCGATTGGATAGACAGCGACAAGCTTGAAGTCGGCGATGTCGTTGCCGTGAACGCTGAACGATCTGAAGTCGAGGTGCTTTATCGCGAGTCGGATATGCACCACAGTCTGCAGTTGACTAATCGCTGCAACAGCAATTGCCTGATGTGTTCACAGCCACCCACGGCACAGGATGACGAGTGGATGATCCACGAGTCATTGGAAGCGATTCGTCATCTTGCGGTTTCACCACAGGTACTGGGTTTAAGCGGAGGGGAGCCGTTGCTGCTGGGTCCGCACCTCAGGACCGTCCTGGATGCAATAGGCAACAAACATCCTGAGACCCGCATTGAAGTGCTGACGAATGGACGTCTACTGGCCAACATGGATCAGGCACGACCATTGCTGGAGAACTTGGCAACTCGTGTCACTTGGCTTGTACCGCTATATGGTCACGCCGATTTTATTCACGACTTTGTGGTTCAGGCCCCCGGTGCGTTCGAACAAACCCTCGGTGGACTTTTGAACCTTCAGTCATATCGCCAACCAGTTCAGCTGCGGATAGTGTTGATCCGCCCGGTATTGGAAGTACTTCCTGCATTGTGTACTTTTATCGGGCGCAATCTGCCATTCGTGAAAGAGGTCGCATTGATGGCCTGTGAACCAATCGGCTTTGCGCTTGCCAATCGGGAGCTTTGCGAAGTCGATCTGCTTGATTGGCAAGACACTCTGCAGTTGGCCGCTCGTCAACTTTCTCGACATTCAGTGCCTTTTCTGTTCATGAATGCGCCTCTTTGCGCGCTGCCAAAAAATTTGCACGCTTTTGCTCATCGAAGCATCTCAGACTGGAAAAATGTCTATGCTCCAATCTGTGAATCGTGCCAAGTAAAAGCAAGCTGCTCTGGGTTCTTCGCGTGGCATGAGCGTGGTTGGAAGCCGGCTAAGACTATTCAAATAATTCATGAGGAATACGTGGCATGAGTCGCTTCATTAGAAGTATCAGCATGTTTGTTGCTGGCCTAACGGCATTCTCTGGAAAACCAGCCGGTGCCACGCCGCCTGCCGAGAAGCTTGCGCTGGATGCACTCAATGAACCGAAAGCGGTCCCATTAAGACCACTTAACTTCGCCTATGACAATCTGTTTGCCGGTCATCGGTCGCATTCCAGCCATCGGTCGCACTCCAGCCACAGCTCGCACTACTCCGGCGCAAGCGGCCGCGGTTCCACATATACAGCCCCCGCACGCGCTCCCATCACTCCCAACCCGCCGTATACACCGTCCGCCTCACCAGAAAGCAAAAGTGGAGTGACTGGAGCTCCCGCAAACCCGGTTGCCCCGATTACATCGGGTCAGAAGCCTGCGACAACGGGATCGAATTCCAAAAGTGGCAATGCAGCTAACGACCAAGTTGACCTCAGCCGCGCCGAGAAGTTGAAACTGCAGATCATGCGCGTGCAGATCAAACTGACATCCCTCCATCTGTATGACGGTCCAATAAACGGGGTAATGGGAGCGGCGACCACCACGGCGCTTAAGCATTTTCAAACGCTCAAGTCTCTTCCCTCCAGCGGCCAGATGACTACAGACACAATGAACGCACTTGGAATAACGGCGTCACGTTGAACGGTTAGCTCCCCCCCGAGAAAACCCCAACTCCAAAATCAGTCTCGTCCTACACAGCCCGCCCCTTAGCGGACGTTAATGTGACGCTACCTACTGGCCAGTAGCGCTCACCGTTCGTCCCGCAGTTCCACGACCATCGGCGCGCGGTTGCTTCATGCCCGCCCGATACGCACAACAAGGGGTTCCGACTATGTATTCGGACGCACACACGCATCCGGCCATTCGGCAAAGGCGCAGTCTTGCTGGTTCCGATTCTTCATCTGGCCAGGCGCAGCATCCGCTAAGTCCCAAACTGCACAATGCAGACTTGGCGCCCGCCAAGATCGCTGGAAGGCGCTGGGGCGCTTACAGCATCTTCGCGCTATGGACGAATGATGTGCACAACATCGCCAATTACACGTTTGCGATTGGGCTGTTTGCGATGGGCTATTCCGCGGCGCAGATCGTGGCCGCCATGGCCCTGGGCGCTGCGATCCTATACGTCTTGATGAACCTGTCGGGGTATATGGGACAGCGCACGGGCGTACCCTTTCCGGTCATGAGCCGCATCAGCTTCGGCATACGTGGTGCACAGATTCCCGCCATTATTCGCGCGGTGATCGCCATCGCGTGGTTCGGCATTCAAACCTATCTGGCGTCCGTGGTGTTGCGCGTATTGCTGATTGCGGTTGCGCCCGATCTGGCCCGCTACGACCGCGGCGGCGCGCTGGGCTTGTCGAGTTTGGGCTGGGCCAGCTTTGTGGCGCTGTGGGTGGCGCAATTGATCATCCTGGCCTATGGCATGGAGATGATCCGAAAGTTCGAAGGCTTTGCTGGCCCGGTCATTCTGGCAACAGTCTTAGCGCTGGCGGTCTGGATGGTCTGGCGTGTCGATGGTCGCGTGGCGTGGTCCGCCGGTGCGGTGTCCGTCGGCTTGGCATCCTGGAACCGGGTACTGTCCGCCGCATCGTTATGGCTGGCCATCTACGGCACGCTGTTGCTGAACTTCTGCGACTTCGCCCGCTCCGCGCCCAGCGAAAAGTGCATTCGGTCTGGCAATTTCTGGGGGCTGCCCTTCAACATTCTGGTGTTCGCGGCAATCAGCGCGGTGCTGGCGGGTGCGCAGTTCAGCATTGATGGCCGCGTCATCACCAGCATTGCCGATATCGTTGCCGCCATCCCGCACACAGGCTTGCTGGTGCTGGGCTGCGTGGCGCTGTTGATCGTGACGTTGGCGGTCAACATCATGGCGAACTTTGTCGCGCCGGCATTTGTGCTGACCAATCTGGCGCCGCGCTATCTGAACTTTCATCGCGCGGGCCTCATCAGCGCCACGCTGGCCGTGTTGATCCTGCCTTGGAAGATCTATGGCAACCCCATCGTGATCGTCTACTTCCTGTCAGGCCTGGGCGCACTGCTGGGGCCGCTGTACGGCATCATCATGGTGGATTACTGGCTGATCAGAAAATCCCGCGTACACGTGCCAGACCTATACACCGACGCCGATACCGGCACGTACTTCTACACGCGCGGCGTCAATCCCTGCGCTCTAATTGCGCTGGCGCCGTCCGCGACCTTGGCCGTCACCATTGTGCTCGTGCCCGGCCTGGAATCGGTAGCGCCCTACTCCTGGATCTTGAGCGCAGTGCTCAGCGCCTGCCTTTATTGGCTGATCGCCGACCGCGCGCGGCAATATGTTCCTTGCTCGGGTGAAGCCATCGCGGTGGAAAGCGGCCGGCATTGAACACTGACCGCACATCTTCAGAGCCGCCCGCGTAAAAAGGCGGGGCTGCGATTTCCTAAGCGGGAAAAAGCAGCCCAGCCTGATACCGCAATGCAAACAACCCTGCGGCCCTACTCCCCTTTAATCCCCGCCTTTGCAATGACCTCGCCCCAGCTTCCCGCTCGTGTTTCCACCCATTCTTTTGCTTCCACGCGCCCCGCAAACGGCGCGCGCATCCCCAAGCTGGCGATGCTCTTCTGGAACGCGGGCCGCGCGTACACCGCCGCCAAGGTCTCGTCCCATTTTTGCGCGATGTGGGGCGGCAGGCCCTTGGGCGCCATGATCAGAAAGGCGAAGGCCGCTTCAAAATCTTTCAACGGCTCCAAGCCCAGATTCGCCATGGCGGGCACACCGGGAAGATCCGGGTCCGGCTCGCGTGATGAAATTGCCAACGCGCGCATCGTCCCTGCCCGCACATGCGGCTGCACGGCGGAAGCGGCCAGAAACCCTGCCTGGATTTGATTGCCGAGCAAAGCGTTGACGGCGCCCGCGCTGCCACGGAATGGCGCGTGCGCGACGTCCATGCCCAGCGCCAGGTTCAGTTTTTCAAAGGCGAGATTGCCCGGGCTGCCGTAGCCCGCCGATGAATAGGTCACGGCATTCGCCTTGGCGTATTGGACAAAATCCTCGAATGTCGCCACGCCCAGGTCAGCGCGCACCGTCAGCGCCAAGCCGAAGCTGCCGGCGATGCTTAGCGGCTCCAGATACCGGGTGACGTCGTCGGCCAAGTCTTTGAAGACGTGCGGGTTGACGGTCATCAACGTATCCAGCGTCATCAGCAACGTGTAGCCGTCAGGCTCGGCTTTGGCGACGGCCTTTGCGCCGATATTGCCCGAGGCGCCGGGACGGTTTTCAACGACGATGGTCTGGCCCAGCAATTCACCAGCGGCCATCGCGATGGCGCGCGCGCCAATATCCAGCGGACCAGCAGGCGAAAAGTTGACGATGAGCCGGATAGGACGTGTCGGATAATCAGTCGGCGAGGCGGCCGACGCGCCAGCCCCCATCAGCGGCGCGCAAAACAGCGCCATGCAGAACAGCGTAGGCTTGAACATTTTTCTCTCCGGGGTGATGGCCGCATGCAAGCCGCGGCCTGGGCTGCCTTCAGGCGATAGCGGTGGGATGGGGGCTTGTTTCCGCGTGGCGGATCATGGCCTTCGACAAGGCGAACAACAGTTCGCCCCGCGTGGCGGCGACGGCCGGCGCATCCCATAAGTTGCGCAATTCGTCGGGGTCTTCCTGCAAGTCATAGAGTTCGCCCCAGCCCGCGTCGGCGTAGACGCTTAAACGGTGGCGCGGTGTTTGCAGCGTTCGCATGCGCGTGCGGCTGGGAAAGCCGAACATCGTGCGTTGGCCTTCCTCTTCGATCAGCACGGCATCGCGTACGGTGTCGACGGCGCCTGACATCAGCGGCAACAACGACATGCCCTGCATGCCGTTGTAGTCAGGCAGTTCTGCTCGCGCCAGAATGGTTGCGGCGATATCGGCGGTGGAGCACAACGCCTGACTGCGCGCAGCGGCGGGCTTGACTTTCGGGTCGCGCCAGATGAACGGCGTGCGGATCAGGCCTTGATAATGGATAGGCCCCTTGAACAGCAACTGGTGATCGCCGAAGTAGTCGCCGTGGTCACTGGTGAAGATGACGACGGTGTTGTCATCCAGCCCCGTGTCCCGCAGCGTCTGCATGACGCGGCCGATCGTGGCGTCGATATGGCTGATGGACCCGTAGTTCAACGCGATGGCTTCCCGCGCTTCGCGTTCCGTGCAGGCGAAGACGGCGGGCGTGTGCTTGACTGCCTTGCCTTGATCGCGCTGCTGATACAGCCATGCCACGTGCGGCGGCGGCGCGTGGCCGGCCGCCGCGCTCGCGTGAAAAGAAGCCGGCAGCACCACATCCTCTGGCCGGTACAGGTCCCAGTACTTGCCATGCGGGGTGTAGGGATGGTGCGGATCAGGAAAAGAGCACTGTATGAAAAACGGCTCACCGCTTGCGGCATGCTCGTGCAGCTGCGCGACGGTTTGGTCCCCGATGTAGGCGGTGGACGAACATTCCTCGGGCACCCGCGTTCGCCACGCTTGACGATGTTGCGTCAACACAAAGCCGGGCGCGGGCAGTGCGTGATCGGGGCCCCAAAGTCGACGCGCTTCTGGATGCTCGCGCGCCAGCCAGCGCCCGTAGTGGCCCCAGACCTGATCGCCATGGTCCACCGCCAACGCCACGCGGCCGAAACCATAGAACGGCGTATGCAGATCGTGGCCAGGGTCGGAACGCCACAGCGGCCCCCACTCTTGGTCGTAGTTGCCAGGCTCGGCCGCCCAGGCTTCGCCTTCAGATTGGACGCCGTGCGGCGAAGGAGGCGGCCACACCGGCCCCTTGCCCGTCATGTTCTGCAAATGCGACTTGCCGATCAATGCCGTGGCATACCCCGCGCCGCGCAGACGTTCAACGAACGTGGTGGCGCGCTGCGATAACGGAATGCCGTTATGCCGCACCCCATGTACAGACGGCATGCGGCCCGTCATCAACGTGGCGCGGTTGGGCATGCAGATGGGTGACGCCACGTAGAAGCGGTCAGCAGACCACCCTTGCGCCGCCAAGGCGTCAAGCGCCGGCGTGCGCAGCATGGCGTTGCCGTAGCTGCCCACGTGATCCGCACGCTGTTGGTCCGTAATGAACAACAGGAAATTCGGCTGCATCAGGTCTCCTTGCCTTCGGCGTCTGCCGGCTTGGCTTTGTCGTGAGGCCATTATGGGCAGCGATCGGGGAGGATTTGTCCTGCCGCCCGCAATATCAGACCAAGTGACGCGCCTGTCATCGCCGCCCATACATGTATCCATTGAATTCCGCGAGGGGCCAATTCTTTGACCCATCAATGGTTCGGAAAGATCGGCGCGCGCTTGATCCCGAGCCAATAGGCGCACCCCCTGCCGGCGTTACAAGCCATCCCAAATTTCAACAAATAAAACACCTTTCACGCCGCAACTGATTTAGTTGTATGGCTTGCTTGGGGACACACCCGGCGGCATGAGGCCTCGGGGTCTGCAGGCAGATAAAAAAGCAACAAATCGGAGGAGGAGCCATGCGTTTACTGAATCGCAGGATCGCCGCATTGCTGGCGAGCGGGCTGGTTGCCTTGACGGCGGGGTGCGCCGCGCCCGGAGGCAAGAAAGACACCATCAACATGGCGGGGCTGACCCAGCCCGTGGAGATTGTGCGCGACAAGCACGGCGTGTCGCATATCTATGCGCAGAACCAGAATGATCTGTTCTTCGCCCAGGGCTTCAGCGCGGCGCGCGACCGCTTGTGGCAACTGGACTTGTGGCGCCGGCAAGGCGAAGGCAAGATGGCCGAACAATTCGGCCCGCGCTTCATCGAACAAGACCGCGCCGCGCGGCTGTTCCTGTTCCGGGGCGACATGCAGGCCGAGTTCGCCAGCTACCACCCCGAAGGCCGCGCCATCCTGACCTCGTTCGCAGCCGGCATCAACGCTTACGTGAATTGGGTCAAAGCCAACCCCGAGCAACTGCCTCCCGAATTCAAACTGACCGGCACGGAGCCCGGCTATTGGAGCCCGGAGACGTCGCTCATCCGCATCTATGCGCTGACGCGTAACGTCAATGAAGAAGTCAAAATAGCGCAGCAGGTGGCCAGCCTGGGCTTGAACGCCGTGCAAGGCTTAAGCACATTCGAGCCGCCCTTGGCGCTGCAAGTGCCGGCCGGCCTGGACGTGCGCCAGATCGACAAGAGCGTGCTGGCCAATTACACGCTGGCGCGCGATGGCCAGAAGTTCGTTGCGGCCGACTTCCCGCGCAGCCCGCTTGCGGCCGATCAGCGCGAGGCGCTGGCCAGCGCATTATCAGAAGGCCGTCTGGCGTCGCTGGACCCGAACTTCGACCCCATGGCGACCCGTTATGAAAGCAACAATTGGACGATAGGCGGCCAACACACCGCCACCGGCAAGCCCATCCTGGCGGGCGATCCGCACCGTTCCATCACCATGCCGTCGCTGCGCTACATGGTTCACCTGAATGCACCGGGCTGGAACGTGATCGGCGCAGGCGAACCCGCGCTGCCTGGCGTGTCCATGGGGCACAACGACCGCATCGCCTTCGGCTTGACGATCTTCGCCTTCGGCGACGAAGAAGACCTCTACGTCTACGACACCAATCCGGCCAACCCCAACGAATACCGCTACCAGGGCGGCTGGGAAAAAATGCGCCAGACCAGTGAATCAATTCCCGTACGCGGCGCCGCCCCCGCCATGCGCGAATTGAAATTCACGCGCCATGGCCCGGTAATCCATGAAGACCCGGTGCGTCACAAGGCTTATGCGCTGCGCGCGGCCTACCTGGAATTTCCCGGCACCGCCGCCTACCTGGCCAGCCTGCGGTTGAACCAGGCGCAGAACTGGAACGAGTTCGTGGCCGGCATGGAAAAGCACTACACGCCCAGCGAAAACATGGTGTACGCGGATGTCGACGGCAACATCGGCTGGTTCGGCGGCAGCATCGCGCCGATTCGCCCGCGCGGCGACTGGTCGGGCATGCTGCCCGTGCCAGGCAACGGTGATTTCGAATGGCGCGGCTTCCTGGCCGGCAGCGCACTGCCAAGGGTATACAACCCGCCCGAAGGCTATGTCGCCACCGCCAACGAATACAACCTGCCCGCCGACTTTCCATACAAGGACATGTCTGCACGCACCTGGGCCGAACCGTACCGCGTGCAACGTATCCGCGAAGTGGTGGCTGAAGGCAAGGGCCTGACGGTGCAGCAGTCGCAAGACTTGCAGTACGACAACCTGTCGATTCCCGCCCGCACGTTGGGCGGCTACGCCAAGTCCCTGAATGCCGCCGACCCGGCGTTGAACGAAGCCTTGGGCCTGCTCAAAGACTGGGACTACCGGATGAACACCGATTCGCGCGCCGCGTCGGTCTACGCATTCTGGCTGCCCGAGGTCGTCAAGCGCGTGTCGGACCTCTACATCCCGGCAAACGGACGCGCGGCATTCGGCGAGCTGTCCACCCGCAAGACGCTTGAAAAACTTGCCACGCCAGACGCCGCCTTCGGCCCCCGCCCGGAACAAGGACGCGACGCCTTGCTGCTGCAAGCGCTGGCAGACGGCACGCAGAAACTGCGCGCCAAGCTGGGAACGGACGCCACCCAATGGCAATGGGGCAAGCTGCATCACATTCAGTTCGAACACAGCCTGGCCAGCCTGCTGCCGCCGGACACCGCGAAAGCCTACGGCACGCCGCGCTATCCGGTGGGTGGCGACAACGACACCGTGCATCGCGGCACGTTCCGCAAGAGCGATTTCCGTCAGATCAGTGGCTCGTCGTATCGACAGGTGATTGATGTGTCGGACTGGGACAACTCGCGCATCCAGAACGTGCCGGGCCAATCCGCCGACCCGCGCAGCCCGCATTATCAAGACCTGCTGAAGGGCTGGGCCACCGGGGAATACTTCCCCATGGCGTTCAGCCGCGCCAAGGTGGACAGCGAACGCTCGGACACGCTGACGCTGCGGCCCTCGGGCAACTGAAGACGGCGCATCAAAAAATGCCGTAACTGAAAACGGCGCAAAAAAAATGCCGGGCTGCGATAAGCAGCCCGGCATTTTCAATCAGCGGTATTGAATTACCGCTTCGACGCGTCCTGCTCCACCACCATATCCAGCACATACACCTTGGACGGCGCATCCGCCGGCGGATTCTTCCAGTCGTAACGCTTCACGCGCAACACGGTGCGCACGCCGTCCTGGTGCTCGAACCCTTCGATGGACTGATACAGCGGATGCCATTTATCTTGCGCCGGCTGCTGCACGCCCGCCTCGTTATAACGGCGCTCGCGCACCATCAGGCATTGGTAATTAGGAATCATCGGATGGCTGCATTCCGCTTTCTTCGCCGCCACTTCCAGGAACATGATTTCACCGGCGCTGCCGTACAGCGTTTCCGGCGTGGGTTCACCCACGAACTTCAGCACCGTGCCGTCCTTGGCCGCCAGTTCCAGCGCGGGTTCATGCGTATCGCCTGACAGCGTGGCGCGCAGATCCCCTTTCAGGCGCTCGTTGATCTCGGCATCCAGCTGCATCAAGCTCTGCTCGCACGCCTTCATCGTGGACGCCAGGTTCGCCACTTGCAGCACGCCATTCTGATAGCGATAACCGCCAAACTGCGTGTTGCACCCGCCACGGATATTCAACGCATCCTTCGTGAAGGCCAAACGCAGCTGATGCTCAACACCCGGCTGCAACGCCGGAATCGACTTGCCCGACGCATCGGTGGCAGAGACCAGACGCCAGTAATAGGCGGGCAAGGTCAAGGAGCTTGCGGGCGACGTCGCGGTAGTAGTGGGCATCGAGGACGATCCTTCGCTGGGAGAGGAAACCGGCGCGCAAGCCTGAAGCAGCGCGGCGCATGCGGACGCAAGTAGGATTATTTTTTTCATGGTTCGTTCCTATGAGCCGTATGGCACTGATCAAAAGCGGCATTCTACGTCCGTGGTGTGGACGAATCGGACGAGCGGCGGGTCAGAGGGTTTCAAAATCTTGCCAAGCCCGGCGCGCGATTACAGTCTGAAACCTTACGCCCCGAGATCTGCGTTGATCCCACCTACCCCACCCGCAACATCCCCATCTCTTCCCGCACCACGCCGCGCTGCGCCAGCGCGGCGATCGCGTGTGCGATGCGTGCTTCCGCATCCGCCAACGTGCGCGACATGCCTAACATTCGGCACACCGACTTGATCACATCCGCTTTCGGCGCGTTGCCCGTCATGGCCAGCACGTGCAGCACGCCGTTTGCCAGTTCCTGAATGCACACATCGTCGACGCGGCGGCGGGTGGCTTCGTCGTCGCTTGCGCCGCGGAATCCGTTCCAGGTGTCGGGCGCGACCCCAGCGGGCCAATAGAACGTGGCGTCGCCTTCGTCCGTTTGGCCCACTTCCATCGGCGTTAACGTCCGCAACCGTTCAACAATTCGGACGCCGGTGCGTTCCAGGCCCCAGGCGCGGGCGACTTTACGGTGCAGCACGGTCTCGGCGATGGGCCCTTCGGTGTCAATGACCAGCCGTAATTGTTCCGCCAATTGCGCGTTGTTGGCGCGGCTGTAGAAGGCGTCTGAATCACCGCCGGCCCCGCTCAGGTCGGCCAGTTGATAGGGCGCGACGCCACCCGTGAATACGCGGCTTGTCGTTCTGTCTACCGCGCTGTCCTTCGACGCCCACGCGGCTTCGCCTTCTTCCGTCGTGATCACGAACTCGCGCGCGGCCGCGGATTCAGCAGCGGATTCAGCAGAGGATTCGGCAGAGGATTCAACAGTGGATTCGGCTTCGGACTCCGGGTCTGCCACCTCGGGTTCGTCCTCGACCTTGCGTTCCAGCTCTGCTTGCAATCGCGCCAGGATTTTTTCCACTTCGCGTTCGGGGTTGATCCACCAATCGGTGGACCACACGCGATGCAGCTGCCAGCCCAGCCCTTCAAGCACGACCTGACGCAAGCGGTCGCGATCGCGCGCGGTGGCGCCCGAGTGATACGCGCGGCCGTCGCATTCGATGCCCATCAGATAGCGGCCTGGCGCGCGCGGGTCCACCACGCCCATGTCGATGCGGTAGCCCGAGCAGCCCACTTGCGGATGCACGACCCAGCCATGGTTGCGCAGCACCTTGATGACTTGCGTTTCGAACGGGCTGTCCGGCTCGCGGCCGGTCGGCAGCGATTGTTCCACCAAGGCGCGCGGCCCTTTCAGCGCAAACTCCAGGTAGTGCTTCAGGTCGCGCACGCCCGTGGCCCGCACGCGTGACAAATCGATCTGTTCCGGCATCAGCGTGCTGTAAATGACCACGCCTTCGCGCGCACGCGAAATCGCCACGTTCAGGCGGCGGTGGCCGCCTTCGCCGTTCAGCGGCCCGAAGTTCATCGTCATCTTGCCGGCGGAATCCGGGCCAAACGTGATCGAGAAATAAATCACGTCACGCTCGTCGCCCTGCACGTTCTCCAGGTTCTTGATGAACAGCGGCTCACGCGACTGCGCAGAGATCGCCTTGTCGAGTTCCGCGTTGGCGCGGCGGCGCGCATCCAGCAGCGTTTCGATCAGGGATTGCTGCGGCTGGTTGAACGTCACCACGCCCAACGTCTGGCGGCGGCGGGTCTTGTCCAGATAGTGCTGTTCGATGCCTTGCACGATGGCTTCGGCTTCGCGGCGGTTGGTGCGGCTGCCGCCCCGGTCGTAGAGGCCCGCAACCTTCTCCAGCCGCACGGCCACGTCGTCCGTGACGGGCGACGGGAAGGTGATCAGCTGCGAGTCGTAATACGTGACATTGCTGAACGTGATCAGGCTTTCGTGCTTGCTGCGGTAGTGCCATTGCAAGCGCAGCCGGTTCATGTCGGCGCCCAGGCACTCGTCCAGAATGCTCTCCAGGTCTTCGACCTGGCCGTCATCGCCCGCGCCATCCTCTTCCGGCGTGGACTTGCTGAAGAAGCTTGTGGGCGGCAACTGCTTGGTGTCGCCCACCACCACCACTTGCTGGCCGCGCGCAATGGCGCCCACCGAATCCCACACCGGAATCTGCGACGCTTCGTCAAACACCACCACATCAAACTGCGAATGGCCGGCGTCCAGATATTGCGCCACCGATAAGGGCGACATCAGCAGGCAGGGCTTGAGCTTGGGCAAGAGCGACGGCAAGCGCTGCATCAATTGGCGCACGGGAACGTGGCGTGTCTTTTTTTGCAGTTCGCGGCGCAGCAGGCCCAGCTCGCTATCCGGGCTGACCAGAACACCGTTGCCATCAGGCACTTTGCCGGCCAGCACGGCGGCGATGTAGGCGGACGTCAGCGTCTGGAAGCGGTCGTCGGCATCGCGGAATTCGCGGATCTTGCGCTCGTGGTCGGCACTGGAAAACGTGCGCAACACGGGCGTATGGTCGATGATTTTCTTCACCCACCAGTTGCGATAGCTGTATTCAAAGTGCGCTTCGACTTGTTCCAATGGCACGCGGCCCTGTTCCAGCGACGCAACCAGGCCTTGCAGCTGCGATGCAATGGCCTGCTCGCGCGCCTGACGCCACACGCACCACGGCATCAAGAACTGCTTGTGATGACGCCAGCCCGCCAGCACGCCCTGAATGCGTTCCAGCGCGCCGTTGGCATCCGATGCGCCCGCCAGTGCTTCGGTGGGTTGGGCCCGCGCATCCACTTCCGCCAATCGGTCTTGCATGGCGCGCCACGCATCCCGATAGGCCAGCAACGATTTGCCCAGCGGCGAACCCGGTTGCAGAAAGGCGCGGTTTTCGCCCACCAGCGCTTGCAGGCGCGTGCGCAAGTCCGCCGCCGTGATCGGATCGCCGGCAACCCGCGTGACGGCATCGGCAAAGCGCTCGGCCCATTGCTCATGCCGCTGCACCTGTTCCCAATCGGTAGACAAACCCGTGTAGCTGTCTTGCAGCAAGCGCTGCGCGTCCGCCTTCAAGACGGCCAGCTCGCGGTCTTCGGTATTCACCAGCGCCAGCGGCGCCAGCATGGCGGTAATTGACGCCTCATCTGGCCGCTGGCCATCCGTGCGATACACGGCAAGACGCTTGCGGATGCCGCCCTTGGCGAAGACAGACTTCGGCCACCATGCCGCACATGCCGACAGCCATTCGGCCTTCAGCGTATTGGCATCAAGCTCGGCCAATTGCGCGTTCCATTGCGCCCCCACCTGCGCCCAATGGGCGTTGCGCGCCAGACCGTGGCCAGCCAGCGCCTGCACCTGAAAGCGGGCGGCCGGGTCGTGCGCTTGCGTGGCCAGGCCCGCAGGCACGGAGGGCGCGGCGAGCAGCACGTCGATCAACTGATCCAGATGCGCGTAGGCGTCCAGGCTCAAGCCTTGCGCCGGCACGCCAATACCGTCGCCCGCCGCCACGGCCTGCGCCTGCAAGCCTGCCACGGCTTGCTCCAGCGCCTGCGCCGCGGCCAGCAGCGCGTCTTGCCAGCTGGGGCTCCATTCGGCCATGCCGATATGCGCCAGCGGATGGCCATGCAGCACGCCAAGCTCTTTGGACAAGGTCGACATGCGGCGCGCCGCCTCGCGCAGTTGCGCAAGGTCTTTGTATTGGTGCGCGTGCGCATCCGCCCAGAACATGGGCGACGGCTCCTTGCCCGCGTTCTGAATGCAGGTGCCAATGGCGTCGTACACCGTCAGGCCGTTGGGATGCGTGTGATGCAGCGCATCGACCAGCCCGTTCAAGTCCTGGCGCAGCACCGTCAGGCGCTCGGCTTCGCGCGCCCAATCGTCGCTTGTGCGCTGGCCGCTATGGTCCAGCGCGCGGCCCAGCTGTTGCAGCACCTCGGATTTACGCGCCTTGGACGAATGCAGTTCCAGGCAGAACGGGCCCAGGCCGATACTGGCCAGACGGCGATGCACGACTTCCAGCGCGGCCATCTTTTCCGACACGAACAACACCGTCTTGCCGCGCGCGAGCAGATGCGCGATCAGGTTCGTGATGGTCTGGCTCTTGCCCGTTCCCGGCGGCCCTTCCAGCACCAGATCGCGTCCCGCGTCCACCGCGCAGATCGCCTTCAGCTGCGAGGAATCAGACAGCAGCGGCGTCATCAGGTCTTCGGGCTTGTAGCTGTCGTCCAGGCGATCAAAGCGCTGATCAAACGGTTCCTTGGCAAACGCCTGCCCGGGGTGATCAATCAGATGCCTGACGACGCGGTTGGCTTTCAGCTGCTCGGTACGGTCTTGCAGATCTTTCCACATCAGGTACTTGGTGAACGAGAAGATCCCCAAGTGCACCTGTTCCAGCACCTCCCAGCCGGCGATTTCCCGCACGGCCAGCCGGAAGGCCTGCAACACACGAGCCACATCGACGCCCTTGTCATCAGCGGGCAGGACGTCCAGGCCCGGAATGCGCAGCTCGTAGTTGTTGCGCAGCATCTGCAACAACGTGGGGTTGATGATGGTCTCGTCGTCGTGGCGCACCAGCCGGAAACCGCTGCGCACCGACTGCCGTTGCAGCGACACCGGCACCAGGATCAGCGGCGCCAGATGCGCGCTTTCCGCGCCGGGGCTTTCGGTCCAGCGCAGCATGCCCATCGCCAGGTACAGCGTGTTCGCGCCGCCCTCTTCCAGCCCGGTGCGCGCCGCGCTGAAGATGGTCAACAGGTTGGCGTCCAGCGCTTCTTGCGTCACGCGCGCGATCAGTTCCTTGTTGCCCAACGCATCCAGCGCCATGTCGTCCAGCGGCGCGCGGCCGCCCCGGCTGACATGCACATCGGCCACGCGCGGGTCGCTGCCATCCATCAGTGCGGCGGGCAACGGCCGAACACGAAATTCGCTGCCGTCGACGATGGCGTCTTCAAGCTGCGCCAGATCCGGCACAACCAGCGGCAGAGTAGATTTGGTCAGCTTGAAGTTCAGCAGACGGTTGCGCAGCGTCAGGTCGAGCAGGCGCGACTTCCACTTGGCCAGCCGGCCTTCGGGCGTGTCGTCGGCGGGCTCCAGGCTGATCACGAATTCCGGGTCCAGCGGCGGCAGATCGGGCGTGGGCTCGATAGCGGCGGGACGTTCGGTGTCGTCAGCGTCCGTGGGCGTTACCGACACCACCCGAGACGGCAGCGGCTTGATCTGCAATTCACGCGCGCGATGCACATCGATGGCGTAGCGGAAGGTGTTCTCTTCGCGCAGATGGGCCGCGCCCTGCTCCAACGCGCGCCGCAACGACGGGCGAAAGTTCGGATGCTGCGCGATGCCGGTGGTTTCAAACACCAGGAATTCGCCGCTATCCACGCGCTTTCTGACGGCTTGCACGTCGTCCGTCAACGGGTCTGCAAAAGAGGCCTGATGCAGCCACACGCCCACCCACGCGTGCCCGTCCTTCATCAGAATGACCGGGCGCAAGCCCGCCTGCTCCAGGCAGGACGAGAACAGCATCGCCAGATCCAGGCACGTCGCCACCCGGGCGTCCATGATGCGATCCGGCGTGCGTACCTTCTGCCCGTCCACACCAAACGACGCGGGCGGTTCGGCGTAATGCAGCGATTCCGCGGCCAGCGTGCTGTAGATGGCGGACACCTGCTTCCACACCACATCGCGGCTTTTGGACTGGTAGCCGTTCATTTGCAGATCGGCGTGCTGCGCGCGCAGCAGCTTGGACGCCTTGCCGATCAGCACATCCACAGCCGGATTGTTCGGCATGGAGAACGCAGCCAACAATTCCGGCAAGGCACGCGTGCCGGCCCATTGGTCATACGCCAGCACGGAAATAGGTTGCGATGCCCGGCCCAATTCCTGCGTGCCTGACTGCACCACCACATTGATGCTGGCGCGCACGGCTTCCTGCAAGTCGGCCACGTAGGCGTGGTCGGGCGTCAGGTCCAGCGGGGAGATGCGGCGGATTTCGCCCGGCACCAGCACGTCAAAGCGCAGCGTCACCGGTTGGGCGAAGGCGGGATTGCAGCGCAGCCGGACTTCAATGTTCTCGAAGGTCTGCGCCGACCGGTTCGTCACGCGCAACGTGCGTACGATGGGAACCGCGTTTTGAATCGAGGCGTAGCCCAAGGTGGGATCGGCGTCGATATCGATGGCGATGGCGTCGGCCGTGTTCACCGAGGCCGTGGGCAACGCGGGGGCAGGCACAGCATCGGTCTGCACCGTGTCCGTGTGCAATGCGCCGCTGTGCGCTGCGCCAGCCTGCGCCGCGCCGTCCTGGATCGCCAGCGGTTCCAGGTCTTGTCGCTTATCCATCGATATCTCTCGGTTCGGTTTCGAGGCCATTCATTCGGGCCACGAAAATCTGCAATGCCGGATTTTAAGACGCGATGAAGCCTCTGCCCTCTGGAAACAGAAAGTTTTGCTGATCCGCGCAAATATCGACAGGCCCGCGCGGTAAACCGGCCTGCGGCCTCTAGAACTATTGCGGCGGCGGATACGCGGGGTCCGTCAGGCAGGCCTGCACCCATTCGGTATCGTCCGACGCGTCGATCTCGCCATCCAGTTTCGGCAACGGCTTGTCGGCATACACGTACTGGGGCGCTTCGGGTTGCCGGTTCCAGTTGGCTTTCGTGTCGCCGACCGTGGCGCACGCTTCATCCGCGCTGCTGAACGAGCACGACGCAATGACATGCGGCTTGCCATCCACCACGTTGGCGACGTAGCGCTTGGTGTAGACCGCCCCCGACGCCCAGGACTCGTCCACCGAGCACACGCGATCATTGTTCTGGTAGTGGCGAATGGCAAAGCAGGCGTAGTCAAGGTCGTCACCGGGCAGCACGTCGCACGACGTCCAATAGCCCGCAAACGCGCCGCCCGTGAATCGCGACTGGAACGTCTGCTGCTGTTGCGCGCGGCGAATCATGGTGGGCGCGACGGTACCCTTGCCGGATTCCTGGAACTGCCCGATGCGGTTCTCGATCAGGTCACGCGCGATCTCACCCATGCTCTTGTCGTCAGGCACGGCCTCGGGGTCCGAGAGCAGACGGTCCAGCGCCCGGTCACGCGCGTCGAGCCAGCGCTTCTGGCTGGCCACCAGCATCGCGCGGATGCTGTCGTCCGGCGCCAGCTTCAAGATCGCCTGGTAGGCGCGATTCAGCCTGGCATCGGCCGCCACGGTTTTCTTGTCCGAGCAGATCAGCTTTTCGACGGCGGTGCCCGCCTTGGCGCAATTGATCGCCATGGCGGGCGCGGACAGCGCAAACACGCCGGCCAGGAATACGCCCTTTACTGCGGAACATGCCAATTTCATTGCGTTCTTCTCTTTGCAAAGGCCTGCCGGATCGGCTTAGCGGCTGATGACTTCGCTGTCTTCCATCACGATGCGATAGTTGTTGCGCAAGTCCAGCACGTAGGTGAAGTTCGAGGTGCCGGAAGCGGTTTTACCGCGCTTCGGGCTGGAAACCTTGTAGTCGTAGATGCCGGCCACCAAGCAGCGGCCATCGGTGCAGCGCGCCACCAACGAGGTCTGGTCCACGGTAAACCGGCGAATCGGCCAACGCGCAAAGTACGCTTCCTTATCCGCCAGGATTTCCGACTTCGGACGCCGCTTCTTGAAGTAGTCGACCGTGTCCGCGTAGAACTCACGCGTGAATTTCAGCGCGTCTTCGTTGTTGCCCGCGCCCGTCTGAATCATCAGGGCCGCCGCGTTGATCGCCCGCTGCTCATCGGTCAGCGGGGCAGGCGCGGCGTCCTTCTGAAGATAGGGGTTGGCGGCGGGTGCGGGGCCTGAATGCGCGGATTGAACGGGGGATGGAGGCTGAGTCGGGGATTGCGGTTGCGATTGCGGCTGTGGCTGCGGTTGCGATTGTGGCTGTGGCTGCGGTTGCGATTGTGGCTGTGGCTGCGGTTGCGATTGTGGCTGCGGCTGCGGTTGTGGCTGTGGCTGTGGCTGAGCCTGCGACTGCGCCGTGGCCACCGCTGGCGCATACACGTGGCCGCCTTGCGTTGCAGGGCGTTGCGCTGTCTGCGTATTCCCCCTGCGATTGATCCCGTACTTGGCGATCTCCTGCGGCGAGAAGAAGTACATCTCTTTCGAGGGCGTGCTGAACATGATGCCCAGCACATCCGCCGACACGCCGTACTTTGGCAAGGTCGCCACAATGTCCGACACGCCCAACTGCGCCTGTTCGCTCGTCATCTCGGGCGAGGTGATCTGATGCACGCCCAAGCGCCCGTCCGCCACGCGCTGGCGCCCCGCAAAGAACACGAATGCACATGCGGATGCGCAATAGCTGTCTTTGGGAATATAGGTATTCAGCCCACGCTCGTAGACCTCTTCGCCAATGATCAGCCCCATATGCACCAGCCCGCCGCCATTGTTCTGCAATACCAAGGTGGCAATGGACGGGTGCTCGCGCAGCACCTTCTTCAGATGCAGCATGTCGTTGGCGCCCACGCCCGTGTTGTAGACGAGCAGGTTGGGCGCGCTGGGAAAGTAGACAAAGGGGCCGTAACGCTCGGACGGTTCCGACAGCTGGGGCGCTTGCGCGGGCGCCTGCTGCGGGGCCTGTGCGTAAGACGCCGCCATGCCCGCCACGGACATCGCCGCGCTCATTCCAAAAGCCGTTAGTGTTCTTGTAAGCATCGGATCTGTTCTATCGCCGGGGAAGGCGCAAATTTATCAGGCATCGCCGAAGCGTCGTGCCCGTTGGCGCCAGCAGCGCGCCATTTTGCATGAAATCAACTTACAAAATAGAAACAGAGTTCAACGTTCTGAAACGTGCGCCCGGGCTATCCTGCGCCGGCCTCCCCTACCGAGACCCTTCCTTCCCATGCGCCTTCGACTCGCATCGCTATTGGTGTCTTCCCTGTTAGGCGCCGCCCTGCCCAGCCATTACGCGCTGGCCGACACGACCGTGCCATCGCTGGACAAGGCCCGCGGCGCCCTCCAGACGGAAGACGCCCGCAGAATGTACGACAGCCAGATGAGCGGCGCGCCCCAGCCCGATTGGCTTGGCGTGGCCTTACCGCCCGGCTTCACGCGCGAATTCCTGGTGCAGCAATTGGCCCCCGGCCAAGATCCCAAGCGGCTGTTGGTAGCGGGCGCAAAGCCGTGGGGGCAACGCGCCGGCACGTTCGTCGCGATGGTGTGCCTGGCATCGACGCCCGAACGCGCAGCGCAATTGATCAAATTCGGCGGCGGAGAATGCGCCGACCTGTCCAGCGACGATGAGAAGAACGGCGTCTGGTTTGGCGTGTTCGGCACGACGCCCGGCGCGCCTCCCACCCTGCTTGCGCGCACCGACGGCCCCGTCAAGACGCCCACCGACTGGAGCGACACCGACATCGACTTGCCTCAAGACCTGGACACGGAAGCCGCGAAAGCCCCGCTGCTGTCGGTACCCACCGAATGGAAGCGCTTCGACCTGGCCGCCTACAAAATCGCCCCCGGCGCCGTGGCCTTCGGCGTGCGCGCCGGATGGAGCGAAGGCTATTCAGGCGGCGGCGCCAACTTCGAAGCCCTGTACCTGTTCCACATCGACGGCCCGACGCTGCGCGTAGTCTTCGCGCAGCCCATGTCGTTCTTCAAATCCATCGCGGGGGATTGGCACCCCGACGGCACACGCGACCACGACATTTCCGACGCCAGCAACATCCTGGTCGTGCTGCCGGAGAAGACAGACGGGTACTTTGACCTGCAACTGCGCCAGCAAGGCGGCAAGTGGAAAAAGACGCTGAAGTGGTCGGCGGCGGAGCGGGGGTATCGGTAAGAAGGTGCTACGACGAACAGCTGAGTGCTCAAAAAAAGTCGGACCAATACCGGCTTTCATTCGCTCGCTCCCATGAGACACTGACCAGAGAGTTCTGCGCAGCTTCCGCATCGGTCGGACGCATTTTCCTTAACGCCGTTTCCTCTCTGCCGAAGCCTCCCTGATGACTCGAGAGTTAATTCTTTATTGCGACGAATCCGACATATCAGGCAAGCACTTTGCCAACTTCTATGGCGGAGCGTTGGTTGAATCCATGCATCTCAATGAGGTCATAGAGACGCTGCTGGCGTCGAAGAAGCAGCTACACCTTGGCGCCGAAATCAAATGGCAGAAAATTTCGCAAAATTACGCAGGCAAGTATATCGAACTGATGGACACGACGTTCTCTTTGGTCGCTGCTGGCAAGCTGAAGTTGCGCATCATGTTTACGCAGAACTACTTTGGCGTGTCCCAGCTTTCTGCGGCGCAACGTGAAAACGGCTTCTTTCTTCTTTACTACCAGTTCGTCAAACATGCTTTCGGCCTGCAATTCTGCACCCAGGAGCTAGGCCCCGCCCGACTCCGAATCTACTTCGACAAACTGCCGGATACCGATGCCAAATGCCTGGCCTTTAAGGCCGTTGTGTCCGGGCTTAGTCAAAGTCCGGCGTTCGAACGCGCGCGCGTCACCATAGCCAGGGATCAAATCGCAGAAGTTGATTCGAAGAACCACGTGATTCTTCAATGCCTTGACGTCGTCCTGGGTTCGATGCAATTTCGCCTGAACGAAAAACACAAAACGCTACCCGCGGGAGCGCAGTCAAAGGGCAGGCGCACACTCGCCAAGGAAAGGGTGTACCGGCACATCAATAGCCGAATTCGCCAGCTTCACCCCAACTTCAACGTCGGCGTCAGCACGGGGGGCCACGAGGAACTACGCTGGCATCAACCTTATCGGCATTGGCTCTTCAAGCCGCTTGACCTGAAGATTCGCCCCGAGTTCGCGAAAAGGAAATGAAAAAGCCCCGCGTCAGCTACATCAGAGTCCCAAGTGGAACTTGGGCGTTCGCTTAACGAAGGGCTAGGCCAAATTTACTTGAACGCGTCGTGGGCATCAAGGCGCGGGAAGCCCAGAAAGGCGAAAGGCGGAATTCTAGGACTGTTTCCCGGCAAGGCGCCCCCTTAATGAATCGTCCGCGCCCCTTTGCGCGCCCGCTTGATTTCGTACATGCGGGCGTCTGCCAGGCGGACGGCGGCCTCGGCGTCCAAGCCGCGCGGGTCCACCGCGACCACGCCGACGCTGGCGCCCTCGTAGGGCAGGACCGTGTCGCCCAATTGATAGCGGCCGATGGTGGCCGCCGTGGCGCGTTCTTCCAGCGCGCGGGCGGCGTCTTCGGCTTCGCCGCGTTGGGCCTCGCCGCCGGGGCCGATGTTGCCGCGTTCGATGGCCGGGCCGGGGCCGATCAGCACGAACTCGTCGCCGCCGATGCGGCCCAGCATATCGGACGTGCGCAAGGTGCTGGCCAAGCGGCGGGCGATCTCTTGCAGGAACACGTCGCCCTGCTGATGGCCGTACGTGTCGTTGATGCTCTTGAAGCCGTCCAGGTCAATCACGCCGACCAGGACGCTGCCGCCTTCGCGCAGCGCGCGCTTTTCCAGACGTTCCAGTTCTTCATACAAGGCGCGGCGATTGGGCAGGCCCGTCAGCGGATCGGTCAGCGCGTAGGACATCAGCTGCACGTTCGCGGCCTGCAACTGTTCCATCAGGAGTTCGCGTTCCAGAAAATTGGCGATCACGTTGGAGAACAGCTTCAGCACGGCTTCGGCCTGCGGCGGAATCTGGTGTTGCTTTGCGCTAGCGGCGCAGAGCGTGCCCAGCAGCGCGCCTTCGTCCGTGCGAACCGGTGCGCTCACGTAAGTCTGGATGCCCAGCTGGCGGGCGGCTTCGGAATCCGGCCAGCACGTGGCGACGTCGCTTGTGCACAGGCGGCCTTCTTCCAGTGCCCGCTTGCATAACGTGTCGGACCACGGCACCGACAAGCCTTCGGGAATCTGCATGTCGCCCACATTGCGCGCATAGCGCACATGCTGCACGTCGGCGGCCAGATCAATGGACGTGAGATACGTGGATTCCAATCCGGTGACGCTGCCCAACATGTCCAACAGCGGGCGGGTCAGTTGCTCGACGGTCTTAGCCTGCGGCAATGATGTAGACAGTCCTGCCAGTATCGGGTCCAACGGCAATCTCCTCGAAGCGGGCGCGCGTACAGCGGCGCGATGATGCAAGCCCGATTCCAGTCAGAAGGCGGGCGGGTCAGCGGACATTATGCACTGATGAAAAAACCCGCATCGCCCTTGATGGGCAATGCGGGTTTGCATACTGCCGTCATGCAGACGCCTGGCGGCGTCCCGACGATTTGATTTAGCCGACCACGCGGAAACGCTCGGCGTCGTCCATGAAGGGCTTGTCGCCAAAGCCGTTTTCATTCGAGCCGAACGGCATTTGCGCGCGCAGCTTCCACGACGCCGGCACCTTCCATTCACGCGCAACCACGCCGTCGATCAGCGGGTTGTAGTGTTGCAGGCTTGCGCCCACATCGGCGTTGGCCAGCGCGGTCCAGACCGACAGCTGGGCCATGCCGCCCGCTTGTTCCGACCACACGGGGAAGTTGTCAGCGTACAGCGCAAACTTTTCTTGCAAGCTGCGCACGACGTCCTGGTCTTCGAAGAACAGCACGGTGCCCACGCCAGCGGCAAAGCTCTTGAGCTTGGCTTCGGTCTTGTCGAACCCTTCGGCCGGCGCAACCTTGCGCACTTCTTCGATGGCCAGATCCCAGAGCTTCACGCTTTCGGCGCCAAACAGGATGACGGCGCGCGAGCTTTGCGAGTTGAACGACGAGGGGCTGTGCTTGATCGCGTCTTGGATCAGCGTGGCCAGTTCTTCCTTGGAGGCCGACAGGTTGCGGCCCAGCGAATACTGCGTGCGGCGCTTCTTGAGTGCGTCGAGATATGCGTTGCTCATAAGAATATGGACCTTTCGACTGGTAGATAGGGGGTGATATGCGGAGGAATTCTACCGGCAGGCCCATGACGGACGCACTAGCCTTTGCCCAAAAATGGACAAATTGGGACGGAACAAACTGTTCTATTCATGACACCAATGTGCGGCGAACCTATCTGTCTACGAGGCAATATCCGTCGCCACTTCCCTGGCAAGCGACACCATCCAGTCCCGAAGCACGGACACGCGGGGATCGGTATCGCTATGGTCGGGGTAGACGAGGTGATAGGCGTATTGCGGCGCCACGCGCACGCCCACGTCGAATAAGCGGACCAGGCGGCCGGCCTGCACATCGCGTTCGACCAGTTCCCATTCCACCAGCCCCACCACCCCGCCATCGATCACGGCTTGCACGACGTGACTGGATTCCGTAAACGCAACGCTGCGGCTGTCGTCGAAATCGTCGATACCGGCCGCCGCCATCCACATCGGCCAATTCGGCCAGATGATGCCGCCGGGTTTGCAGTCCACAAAGCACAAGGTGTGGCGGAACAAGTCGCGCGGCGAAACCAGCGCGGGGCCATGTTGGAGCAACGCGGGGCTGCACACGGGCACGACGACGGTATCAAACAAGCGATGCGAGATGGCGCCGGGGTAGTGGCCCGCGCCGAACCGGATGGCGACGTCCACATCATCCGCGTCGAAGTCGCGCACGGCGTCGCTGATATCGAAGGTCAGCTCAAGCCCCGGGTGCGCGGCGCGAAACGCCGGCAAGCGCGGCAGCAGCCAGTTCGTGGCGAAACGCGCGCCGACGGACACGCGCAGATGCCGGGTTCCTCGGCTCATGCGCCGGGCTTTGGCGGCGGCGCGGTGCAGGGTGTCCAGCGCGTCTGCCGCCGCGTCAAACAGCACCCTGCCAGCAGGCGTCAACTGGATGCTTCGGCTGGTGCGCGTGAACAGCACGATGTCCAGTTGCGCTTCAATCTCTTTGATCTGGTAGCTGACGGCGGCGGGTGTCAGCCCGACTTCGTCGGCGGCCCGGGTGAAATTCAGATGGCGGGCGGCGGCTTCGAAGGTGCGTAACGCGCGGGTGCCGGGCAGCATTCGGTTCATGATCTTCAAGCCAAATTTAATGATCGGATGAAAATTACTCGTTTCCCCCAGCGATGGCAATTCAGGATAGTGGCGGAACTTGATGATCATCCCGGAGTTTTTCAGATGTCCGCCCCCGCCCTTTCCTTTGTCACGCAGCGCAATGGCCAACCGGCTACCGCCTTCGACCTGGCCCCGCTGGCTTTCGCCGGCTACGCGCACTTCACCGCGATGCAAGTGCGCGGCGGCCAGGTACGCGGGCTGGATTTGCATCGCGAGCGATTGCGCGCCGCCTCGTTGGACATGTTCGGTCAGGCGCTACCGGACGCGGTGATCTTGAACGCGCTGCGCACCGCGATCCAGGCCGGGCCCGCCGACGTATCGCTGATGGCCACCGTGTATTCCCCCGCGGGTGAGTTCACGGTGGCGGATACGCACACGCCGCTGGATGTGTTGGTGCGTACCGGTCCGCCATCGTCTGGTCCAGCAGGCCCCTTGTCGCTGGCGGTGGTTGAGCATGAGCGCATGCTGCCGTCGGTGAAGCACGTGGGCGAAGTCGCCAAGACCTATCTGCTGCGCCAAGCCGTCGCGCAAGGGTTCGACGACGCGGCATTCATGGATCGCCATGGGCGTATAAGCGAAGCGTCGATCTGGAACCTGGCGTTCTGGGACGGGCGTGCCGTGGTATGGCCCGATGCCGCGATGCTGACAGGCACCACGATGGGCATCGTGCAACGGCAGTTGGAAAAAATGGGCGTGCCGCAACGGGTGCAGGCCATCACGCGGGACACGCTGCCAACTCTGGCGGGCGCGGTGGTCATGAACTCCTGGACGCCGGGCATTGCCGTGACCCGGATCGGTGACACGGTGATGCCCGACGCGCCGCCATTCATGGCGTTGCTGCATGCGGCGTATCAGGCCGAGGAAACGGTATCGCCCTGATCGTGCCGGGCGCCGGACATGCGCCCCCCGGCACGTGACGCGGATCAGTCCGCCCGGAAGCCCGTGGCTTTCACCACATCGGACCAGCGTTTGGATTCCGTCGTCAGCAAAGCTTGCAGCGCTTGGCGGTCGGACCCCACGACGACGAAGCCGGCCTCACCCAAGCTGCGCACCGCGGCAGGCTGGCGCAATGCGGCAGCGCTGTCTTTCTGCAAACGGTTCAGCACGGCGTCCGGCGTGCCGGCGGGTGCGAACAGCGCAAACCATGCGCCGAAGTTGATGGCCGGCAACCCCCGTTCCGCAAAGGTCGGCACGGCGGCCAGCGCGGGCGAGCGTTGCGCGCCGGTGATGGCCAGCGCGCGCAGCTTGCCGCCTTGCACCTGCGGCACGGCCAGCGCTGTGGTCACGAACGCGGCCTGCACCGCCCCGGATACCAGGCCCGACACGGCATCTCCCGTGGACCGGTAGTGGATGGCTTCGATCTTCATGCCCGCTTCGCGTGCGAACAGCTCCGCGCCGAAATGGCCCGGCGTGCCTGCGCCGAAGGTCGCGAAATTGATGCGGTCTGACGCTTTCTTGGCCCCGTCAACGAACGCGGCCAAGTCCTGATACGGCGAATCGGCCGGCACGACCAGCACAAAATCGGCGCGCACCACTTCAGAGATCGGGGCAAAGTCGCGCGGCGGGTTGTAGTTCAAGTTGCGATAGGTGGCGGGCGATATGCTGATGGAGCCGACTTCGCCCAGCAGCAACGTCTGGCCGTCGGCCGGACTGCGCGCCACCGTCTGCGCGGCGATCTGCCCGCCCGCGCCCACCTTGTTTTCCACCACCACGCTTTCGCCCAGCAGCGGCCCCATGTGTTGCGACAAGGTGCGAGCCACAATGTCCGGCCCGGTACCCGGCGGAAAGCCTACGTTCAGGCGCACGGGCCCATTGGGAAACTGCGCCATCGCCGCAATCGGCAGGCACAGCAGGAAACCGCCAAACAGGCGGCGCAGCATTGATGTCATGGTTGTCTCCGAGTCGTTTTTATATTCATGCCGCGGCGGGTGCCGCGGGTTCAGCAAATGCGGTAGAAGCGCAATTCGACGCGATCCGGGTATCGCGCGCCCGTGCCGATGAAGAGGCTTTCATTCATCCAGCCCAAGGCGGGCGACGCCGTTTCAAAACGCGGATAGCTGCGGAAATAAATGCGGGCGGGGTCAACCGGTTCGCCCCGCACAAGCCGCGCGATGTCGTCCGCGTGGCCGGTACGGATGCCGGTGTTCTCGACATAGATGCGTTCGCCATCCGGCGTTTCGATGACGTACCGCGCATGGATGTCGGTGTAGGTGGCCGAGCGAATCACCTGGAAATCCGCCCCGCCCGGCAACACTTTGCCGCGCAGGCGCGGCCCTTCCACCGTGCCGCCCGTAATGGGAATGACGCGGCGGCAGCCTTGCGGCGTGTCGCCCACTTCTTGCGGCACGCCGACCTCGACGACAACGGTCGCCACATGTTCCAGCTGCGGCGCCAACGGGTCCATCAATGCGTCGTGTGTGCTCATGGCGCGGTTCCCCTATTCTTCTGCAAAGCCGCGGGGTCGAAGCCCGCGAGTTGTTTGTAGCGCAACGATACCGCCGCCAGCTCTTGCTGCGCGATCACATCATGTATGTCTGCAAAGCCTTGCGGCGCGCGCTCTTCGGCCATCTGCATGACTTGCTCGGGGCCGTTCAAGCGGTTGCGCAGCACGATGCCTGCCGTGCGCGGCAGACGATCCGCCTCATATTCCAACAAGGCGGTTTCAAGCGTGCGTACGCCGCCCTTGGCCGCTTGCGCCAGCCAGTCCGACAAGCAACGCGCGTCCAGAATCGCTTGGGCCGATCCGTTCGAACCAATGGGGTACATGGGATGCGCGGCGTCGCCCAGCAGCGTCACGCGCCCCCGCGTCCAACGCGGCAAGGGGTCGCGGTCAACCAATGGGAATTCGTAGATGGCCTGCGCGCCGTCGATGATGGCGGGAATATCGATCCAGTCCCAGCGCCAGTCGGCGAACCGATCCGCAAAGACCGACTTGTCGACCTGGCGGTTCCAATCGGTGGCGGGCAACTCCGCGCCCGGTATCGACAGTTCCGCGATCCAGTTGATGAGCGATCGGCCCTGTTTTCGCAACGGCTCGGAAATGGGATAGCAGACGAATTTTTGATCCTGATGCCCTGCCATGAACATGCTGCGGCCGTCCAGATAGGGCGCGGCTTCGGTTACGGCGCGCCACAACATGCGGCCGGAGAAGCGCGGTTCGTCGCCCACGGGATGCAGCTGGCGGCGCAACGCGGAATGAATGCCGTCCGCGCCCACCAGAATGTCGCCCCGCACGCGATGCGCGCTGCCATCCGCGCGCCGGCGAAAAATCGCGGTTGCGCCAGCGGCGTCCTGCTCGGCGGATTCCAGCACCATGCCGGTAACGATCGCGCCTTCACCCAAGCGTTCACGCACCGCTTGCGCGAGCAGCATCTGGAATTCACCGCGATGCACCGAGAACTGCGGCAACGGATAACCGGCTTCCAGGCCACGCGGCTCACGCCAGATCGGCTGCCCCAGCTTGTTGTAGTAATGCAGCTGCGAGGTCTCGATCGCGCGTTCGGCCAAAGCGGCCATCAGGCCCAGCTGTTCCAATTCAGCCACGGCGTGCGGCAGCAGGTTGATGCCAACGCCCAAGGGCCGCAGTTCCTGCGCGCTTTCATATACGCGGCAATCGATGCCGCGGCGATGCAGCATCAAGGCGAGCGTCAGCCCGCCGATGCCTGCGCCGGCGATGACGATTTGCATGTCTACTCCTGGTTTTATTTGTTATGCAACATAACAAAATCCAGGAAGGTTTCGCACCCCGGGGATTTCCCGTAATGCGGTAGCGCGGCGGCATTGACTGCATTAGTGTTGAGGCCCCGAATCGCGATTGCCCCTCCATGTCCCGAGCTGCATCCCAACGCCCCCGGCGCCCCGCCGCGCGTGGCGAACATTTCGACCCGCACGTTCCCGGTATCCAATACGGTGCGCTCGACGGTCTGATCGGCTACGCCATCCGGCGCGCACAGATCGTGATCTACGAAGACTTCCTGGCCGCGCTTGCCCCGTGGGACATCACCCCCCAGCGCTTCTCAGCCCTGACGCTGATCTCGGCCAACGCCCGCTTAAAGCTCACCGACCTGGCCCGCATCCTGGGCATTGCGCGGTCGGGCGCGGTGCAGATCGTGAACCAGTTGCAAGACCTGGGCTACGTGGAACGGCTTGATGCCGAACACGACAAGCGCGCCTATTCGCTGACGATGACGGCGGCGGGCAGCGTGGCGTTGGCCGAGATCACGCAGGCGGTACAGACACACGACGCGCGCATCAGCCATCAACTCAGCGCGGCGGACAAGCAGCGGCTGATCAAGCTGTTGGGGAAACTCGGCGGCTAGGCAGGCGCTGGGGGCTAGGGGAATGCTAGGGGATGCTAGTGGGGGCTTTGTTGGGGGCTGATGGGGGGCTGACTGGGAACGCCCAGGTACGGCCCTGATTGCGGTGATACGATCATCCGACCGCTTAGCCGAACGCCAGGAACACATGCCCGCCACCGCCCGCCACACAGACGCTTTCCAGACAACGCCCGACGCCATCCCACGCCGCCTGGTTCTTGAGAACGTGCACAACGCGCGCGACCTTGGCGGGCTGACCGGCGCCGACGGCCGCCGCGTGCGTACGGGCAAACTTTTCCGCAGCGGGAGCCCCGGCCGGGCCAGCGCCGCGGATCTGGAACAGTTAAGCGCATTGGGATTGGAGGCCGTTATCGATTTCCGCGCCGAACCCGAGAAGGCGCATGATGAACCGCTGTTCGGCCAACGCTTTCACTGGATTGCATCGCCGGTGCTGGACGGCAATATGGCCATGGCCGTGCTGCTGCCGCGCTTGCGCGACGCCACGCAAGACTTCAGCACCTCGATGATGGTGGACATTTATCGCGAATTCCCATCGCGCTATCAGCAGCCCTTCGGCGGATTTCTGCAAACTGCAATGACTGGCAAGACGCTGCTATTCCATTGCACGGCGGGCAAGGACCGCACCGGTTTCGCCTCGCTGCTGCTGCTGTCGGCGCTGGGTGTGGCGCACGACGACATCGTCGCGAACTACCTGGAATCGAACCATTGGAATGCCGGGTTCTTCCAGGAGATCCTTTCCAAGTCCGCCGCGCGCGGCGTCAAAGACGATGTGATGATGCCGCTGCTGGAAGTGGCGCCGGCCTACCTGGATGCGTCGGTGCAGGCGATCGAGCAGGACTTCGGCGGCATGGACCGGTATCTGCGCGACGTGTTGAAGGTGGACGCGGAGGTCTTGCGGGAACATTACCTGGAGGGTTGAACCCGCGGCCTTCCCGCCAGACACGGCATCAATTGCTACGCCGCAACCTGTCCGAGGACTGCTTGTTCAGGCGCTTGGCTTCCTCTTCCGCGTAATCTTCTTCACCCGGTTCGTATGAACCTTCGTGCATGCAACTGCTGCGATACCACTGGCACTCGCTACTGCGTGAATCTCCAAGTCCGACCATGGAACATCCCGAACCCATCGCGATAAGAGACAGCGCCGCACCGCAACGGATCAACATTTGAATCGACATATGCTCGCCCTACGTTGAAACATCAGTCCCCCTTTATACCAGCCGGCCTTTGCCCTTCCGAGGGGCGGCTGACATCTGCTAACGCAAAGACACTCCAGGACCAAACATGCTGAAAGACCGCGGATTCCAGATTTGGCTTGCCGTGTTTGCCGTCATCGCTGGATGGCTGATTGCGTTGCTATGGCCGAAAAGCAGCGGCACGCCGTCGATTGGAGGCGGTGGCTACGATCTGTCTGATTGGGTCTACACGCTGGCGTTGCTGGCGTTCACGGGGCTGTGGACATTGATTGCGGTGATCGTGGGGATGAGCCGACGCAACCCGCATGCGGCCAAGCGCGCGAACACCTTGGCGGCGATCGGCGCGGTAACTTTCGTGGTGTCGGCGATTGCGTTTGGGGGCAATCTGCATTGAAGCCTGAGAGGCTTCGCAGCGTTAATTCGTTATGCGTTGCTTGGCTGCGCCATTCGCTTGGCTGCACCATTCGTCGGCCAGGCGTTTCTGCTGCACAGCCGACAAGCAAAAAGCCCGCTGAAACTTGCGTTTCAGCGGGCTTTTTACGAGGAATTCTTGGTGCCGACGGCGAGACTCGAACTCGCACAGCTTTCGCCACTACCCCCTCAAGATAGCGTGTCTACCAATTTCACCACGTCGGCTTTCACCAGATTTCTGACGCTGCCCATAGGCAATGCCAGAAAGTCGAGCATTCTAGCACGGAATTTGTTAATCACAGAACCCCCCAGGAAAATGGGGAGCACCTCGCCCGCTTAAAACGCGTACTTCGCGCTCAGCATGACGTTGCGGGGTGCGCCGTAGACGCCGCCATAGGCGCTCAGGCCGCTGTAGTACGCCTTGTCGAACAGGTTATTGACGTTCAGGGTGGCGCTGAATTGCTTGCTGAATTCGTAGCGGGCCATGGCGTTGACGACGGCGTAGCTGGATTGCTGCGCTTCGCCCACATAGCCCGACGTGCTTTGCCAATTGACGCCGCCGCCGACCGTCAGCCGATTCAGCGCGTCCGGCAAACGGTAGGTCGTGAAGAGCTTGATGCTGTGGCGGGGAATCTGGGCGATGGCGCGTTGGCCCTTGGCGTCTTCGCTGAGCGAGTACGTGTAGCCCGCCGCCACATTCCAGCCGCGGCTGAGTTCGCCCGTCAGTTCCAGTTCGGCGCCCTTGGTCGTGATGCCTTGCAGTGCTACGTACGACGACGTGCCGGCATCGTAGTTCGCCAGGTTGCTCTGACGAGTTTTGAATAGCGCCAGGCCCGCGTTCAGGCGCTCGTCGAAGAAGCTGGATTTGACGCCCAGCTCATAACTTGTGCCGCGCTCGGGGTCCAGGACGTTGTTGTTGACGTCGCGGGTGGCGGCCGATTGCGGGCTGAAGATGCGGGTGTAGCTGCCATAGACGGACCAGTTTTCGTTCAGCTCATGGACCAGGCCGGCATAGGGAACGATGACGCCGGTCTCGCGCGTGTCGGCGCGCGTGCTGCCGGGTACGCCAACGACGCTGGTGTCGGCCTTGCGTTCCCAGTTGATGACGCGGGCGCCGGCGATCAAGCTGGTGGGGTCTGCCAGCTTGAAGCGTGACGTCAGGTACGCGCTGTACTGCGTTTCTTTGGTCTGGGTGTCGCCGGCCTTGACGAAGTTGGGCGCGTTGGACGCGCCGTCCCAGTGACGAAAGTCGGCGATCGTGCCGTCATAACCCGTCCACGGACCCAGCCACCCGCCATAGCTGGGCGTGTCGGAACGCAGTTGGGACAGCGACAGCCCGGCAACGACTTCGTGTTGGCGGCCCAACAGGTCAAAGGGGCCGCTGACCTGAGCGTCCAGCGTGGTCTGCTTGTCGTTGCTTTTCCAACGCACGGGCCACAACGCCGCGCCCTGCCCCGTTGCCTGATCAATGGAACCGGTCAGGAAGTACAAAGCGCTGTCGTAGTTGTAGCGCGTGTGCGTGACTTCGACCTTGCCGTTCCAGCCTTTGCCGAAGTCGTGTTTGACGGAGGCGAACACGTTGCTCAGTTCGCTGTCGTAAAAGCTCCAGTCGGGCGCGGGGTTGGTCGACCGCTTGAAGTGCGTGGGAACGCCGTTGCTGTAGGCAAATGGCAGGCCCGTGCGCAGGGGTGAATCGTTGTTGTTGGTTTCGTAGCTGAAGCCCAGCGTGAGCAAGGTGGCGCTGCCCAGGTCCAGCTCGGTGATGCCATAGATCAGCCGGCTTTGTTTTTCGTAGCGGTCAATCCACGAATGCTGGTTTTCTTCGTCGACGACCAGGCGGCCGCGCAGTTTGCCGTTATCCGATAAGGGGCCGGACAAATCCGCGCCCAGGCCATAGCGGTCCCAACTGCCGGCCTCGGCACTGATGCTTGCCTGCCAATCCGCGGTCGGACGTTTGCGCACCAGGTTGATGCTGGCGGCCGGCGTGCCCATGCCGCTCATCAGGCCGGTGGCGCCGCGCACAACTTCGATGCGGTCGTACATCGCGGTGTTGCGCCAGTAGCTGGACGCGCCCAGCGAGCTGGGAATGCCATCGACCAGGAAATTCGAAATCGTGAAGCCGCGTGACCACAGGCCGCTCAGGTCAGTGCCCATGCCCTGACGGAACGCGGTGACCCCGGTGGTGCTTTCCAGCGCATCGATGACGCTTTCCAGTTTTTGATCGTCCAGCCGCTGGCGGGTGATGACGGTGACAGACTGCGGCGTCTCTTTCAGTGTTAACACCAGCGGCGTGCCCGTGGCGCTGGGCCCGGTTGACGTGTACGAGCCGGTGTTCTCGGTGACGGCGGGGTCTCGTTCGCCCGTGACCTGGACCGCGCCTAACGTCACGACGCCAGCCGCAGGTGACGGCGGACGGCGCAATGCCCAACTGCCGCTGCCTGTGCGCAGCAGTTCAAGCCCGCTGCCTGACATCGCCGCATGGGCGGCTTGCTCGGCCGTGTAGCGGCCGCGCACGGCGGGCGCAGCCAGGCCGCGCACCATTTCGGCATCTACCGAAATGGCTTCACCGCTTTCGCTGGCGATGCGGGCCAGGCTGCTGCCCAGCGCCTGCGCCGGAATGTCGTAGGCGCGCAGCGTGCTGGCCAAGCCGGCAGGGGCAGAGTCGCGGATGACCGTAGCGGCAGGCGCGGCTATCTGGCTCACCGCAGGCTGCGCCCGGACGAGCGGCGTCGAGAACAAGGCGACCAGGGCCGCGGCCAGCAGCGACAGCCGCAGATCGGTAACGGTAGACATGACGAAATTTCCCTCAAGAACGTCGTGAATCGAACTAGCTTCAAGAGGGATGTGGCGCGACGACGCAAAAGTGACAGTGGGCGCGAGTTTTTCTTTTCACCCTTCGGCGGGGGTATCGATCCGCACCAACATGCCGCCGGCATAGCGGCGCACGCGCACGGGCAGCGTTTCGGCCACGATGGCCAGCGTGCGGTCGGTGTCGTCCAGCGGATAAGTGCCGTACACGCGCAGCCTGCCCGCGGCGGGGCTGATGCGCACATAGCCTCGGCGATACGGCCGCAGGGCCGCAATCAGATCGGCCAGCGGCTGATCATGCAGCTGGACTTCGCCCTGCTCCCACGCGCCGGCAGTTGCGGCGGGAACCGACAGCAGCTCCACGCCGTGCTCGGTCATGATTGCGGTTTCGCCTTCTTCCAATGTGGCCGGGCGGCCATCCAAGGGAATCAACGCCACGCGGTGCTGCAACATGGCGACCCGCGTGCTGTCCGGGTTCTGCCGCACCGCGATACGGGTGCCCAGCGCGCGGATCGCTCCCTGCGCCGTGCGCACGACAAACGGCGGCCGCGCCGCCGAGCCGGTTCCAGACGGCGCCACATCAATGATCAGTTCACCTTCGCGCAGGATCAGTAAGCGCAGCGCATCGGAATACACCACATCTACCGCGGTGCGCGCATTCAGCTGAAGCAGGCTGCCATCGGGCAAGGCCACGGCGCGGCGTTCTCCGGTGCCGGTGACGTGATCGGCCAGCAATTGAGTCAATGGCATCGTGCGCTCGGCCAACGCCAGCGCGGCCAAAGAGCCCACGCCCGCCACGCTTAGCGCGCCCTTGAGCCATTGACGGCGCCCGCGTCCCGCAGCCTGAGCGCGTAACAGGGTTTGAGACAACAGGTCTGCCTGACTGCGTGCTGCCTGAACCGCCTGAGTCTGGCGCACCGCGCCCAACGGCCGGTCGACGGCGTCGACCAAGCGGCTCCAGGCCTGCGCGTGCGCGGGGTGCGTGCGCAGCCACGCTTCATGGGCCTGGCGCTCTTGCGCGGTCGCTTCGCCTGAACGCATGACGACCAGCCAACTGAGCGCGGCGTCATTAATCTCGGACTCTTGGGCAGCGCGCGCATTCACGAACGCACGCTCCGCACTGATGGCCTAGCGGATAACATTCAGACCTGCCATCCGCCGAAACGCTTGCGCCATGTACTGGCGCACCATGCTGGCCGACACGCCCAACTTGTCGGCGATTTCGGCATAGGTCAGGCCGTCCAGCTGGCTATATAGAAAGGCCTGCTGCGTCTTGGCGGACAGGCCTTCCAGCGCCGCCGCCACGCACTCCAGGGCTTCGATCACCAACTGATGCTGTTCGGCTGATGGCGCAACCCCCTCGCCTTGCAGAGCCAGCGCTTCCAGGTAAGCCTGCTCCAGATCGCGCCTGCGCCACAGCTGGAAGATCTGCCGTTTGGCGATGGTGGTGAGAAAGGCGCGCGGCTCGCGCACCGCGTTCAAGCCCTGGTTGTGTGCCTGGATGGCGACCGCCTGCGAAAACGTTTCGGCGGCCACATCTTCGGCTTCCGCCCGATTGCGCAAATGCCGCTGCACCCGATCCAGCAACCAGCCGTGATGCCCCCGGAACCAGCTTTCCAGCACGGCCATTGCACGCGTGGGCGCGATGGCCGGACGGGCGGCTTGAGCGTCGTCAGTCAGAAGGGGCATGAGAGGCGGGCGCGGGAAAGGTCAGTTGGGCGGGGGAAGAAGCGGGCGGATTATATCAATCATGAGAACCATTCTCAATATCTTTTCCGCTAGCCGCTGGCCTTCGCCCCTAGTCCTGGCCCCTAATCCTGGCCTCTTGTCCCAGCTCCTGGTCCTATTCCCCAGCCCAAACCCCCAGCCCTGCCCCGCTTGCCACGCAAAAAGAAAAAGGCCGGCATGACGCCGGCCTTCTTGCACTGACTCGAGCTGACTGCTTACTTGGCGGGCGTCTCGGCCGGCTTGTCACCAGCAGCCGGTGCGGCAGCGGCCGGAGCCGGGGCCGACGGCACCGATGCGTCAGGCTTGGCCGGCGCAGCAGGCGCTGCCGGAACCGAAGCCGCGCCCGGCACGGACGAGCTGCCAGCGCCCGGGGCGGCCGGAGCGGCGCCCGGCACTTGCGGCACGGAACGGTCGGACGGGAAGCTTTGCATCACGCCGGAATCCACGGCCGGGCCGCTGGTGCCCTTATGGCTGACATATGCCAGGCCAGCGGTGGACGCGAAGAAGACGACGGCGGCCCACTTCGTGGCGCGCGACAGGAAGTTCGCGGCGCCGGTGGCACCGAACAGGCTGCCGGACGAGCCGCTACCGAAAGCGGACCCCATGTCGGCGCCCTTGCCCTGCTGCAGCAGGACCAGAACGATGATAGCCAGCGCCGAAATAACTTGGACGGCCAGCAAAAGTTTAAGCATCAAGGGCATTACAGACTCCGGAACGGAAACTTAGATGGCGGCAATACGCAAAAATTCTTCAGCCACAAGCGACGCGCCGCCGACCAGGGCTCCGTCGATATCAGTCATGGCGAACAAACTGGCGGCGTTGGCAGCTTTCACGCTGCCGCCGTACAAAACTTGCACCTGCGCCGCGCCCAGCGCGCGCAAGGCGGCGCGGATGGCGCCGTGAACTTCCTGCGCCTGCTCGGGGCTGGCGGTGCGGCCGGTGCCGATGGCCCACACGGGCTCATAGGCCAGAACCATGCGCGAGACGGCTTCAGCGCCCAGCGCCAGCACAGGTTTCAACTGGCGTTCGATAACGGCCAGCGTATTGCCGGCTTCGCGATCGGCCAGCGATTCGCCTACGCACACCACCGGCGTCAGGCCGGCAGCCAGCGCCGCTTGCGCCTTGGCGGCGACGATTTCGTCGGTTTCACCGTGCAGCACACGGCGCTCGGAGTGGCCGGCCAGCGCCCAGCGGCAGCCGAATTCTTTCAACATGGCGCCGGAGACTTCACCGGTGTACGCGCCCTTTTCGTGCGCGCTGACATCTTGCGCGCCCCAGGACACGCTGCTTCCGGTCAGGGCCGAGCCGGCTTGCGCCAGATAGGGAAACGGAACACAGATGCCGATTTCGCAGTGGCTCGCAGCATCCGCGGCGCGCAGCTCGGTCAGCAACGCGGCGTTCTCGGCCAGGTTGCCGTGCATCTTCCAGTTGCCCAGCACGAGGCGGGCGCGGTTTTCGACTGAAGTCATGGCGAGGTGTCAGAGTGGGGTGAGCCCCGAGGGATGCGGCAACCGCCCACGGGCCTGCCTGGAAAAAATTCCAGGCGAAACCCGAGATTGTATCCTGTTGCGCGGCGATACGCCGAACGCCGCGCGTTTCTTACATCGTCAGCACAATTTTGCCGATATTTTCGCCGCCTTCCATCATGGCGTGCGCCTTGGAGGCCTCGGCCAGCGGGAAGGTCGCGTGCACGATCGGCTTGATGTCCCCTTTTTCCAACAGGGGCCAGGCGTGGTTGCGCAGGGCGCGCGCGATGGCGCCCTTGAACTCGACCGAACGGGGACGCAGGGTGGAACCCGTGATGGTCAGGCGGCGGCGCATGACTTGCGAGGTATCCACGCTGGCCGTCGATCCGCCCAGTTGCGCAATGATGACGATGCGGCCGTCATCGGCCAGGCACTGCATGTCGCGGGCGATGTAGTCGCCTGCCACCATGTCCAGGATCACGTCCACGCCACGCCCGCCGGTGGCGTCCATGACTTCCTTCACGAAGTCCTGCGTCTTGTAGTTGATGCCTTTTTCAGCGCCCAGCGCTTCGACGGCGCGAGCCCGGTCGTCACTGCCGACGGTCGCGTAGACCTTGTGGCCCATGGCGCGAGCCAGCTGGATGGCGGTGGTGCCGATGCCGCTTGCGCCGCCGTGCACCAGCAGAATTTCGTCGCCGGACAACTGGCCGCGGTCGAACACGTTGCTCCAGACGGTGAAGTACGTTTCCGGCAAGCCGGCCGCTTCGATGTCGGACAAGCCCTTGGGGATCGGCAGGCATTGCGCCACGGGTGCGACGCAGTATTCGGCGTAACCCCCGCCTGCCACCAGCGCGCAGACCTTGTCGCCCACGGCAAAACCGCTGCCAGCGACGTCGCCGCCGACGATTTCACCGGCCACTTCCAGGCCCGGCAGATCGGATGCGCCCTTTGGCGGCGCGTAGTTGCCTTTGCGCTGAAAAACGTCGGGGCGGTTGATGCCCGCGGCGCTGACTTTGATCAAAACTTCACCCGCGCCGGGCTCGGGCGTGGGGCGTTCTACGGGGACCAGAACCTCGGGGCCGCCGGGGCGGGAGATTTCTACAGCGTGCATCGCGTGCCTCCTTTGCAGCAAATCGATTATTATTGCGCCCTTTACGGCATATCGCGTTTCCGTTCGGGCAGAATGTTTGCCTGACGGCCGAATCGCCAGACCTTTCCGGAAGCGTGGCAGAGTGGTCGATTGCACCGGTCTTGAAAACCGGCAACGGGCAACCGTTCGTGAGTTCGAATCTCACCGCTTCCGCCAGATATCCATGGCAACCGCCGGCTAATCGCCCGCGGATCAGCAGGCCCCCCTCCCCCGCGCCGTTCCCGCTGCGCGCGGCAAGCGTAGTATGTCCAGTGTTGTTCTCGCCCTTGACTGGCGGCCACGACACACGGCCGCCCTCCGCCCCTACTGGAGGTTGCCATGTACAAGCACATACTCATTCCTATCGACGGTTCCAGCCTGTCCAACGCCGGCCTGGAGCTCGGGCTGGGCCTGGCCCACGCACTGGGCGCCCGCGTGACGGTCGTGACGGCCTACGCCACCTTTCACGCGCCGTCCATGGAAACCGTGCAACTGGAAGGCGTGCGCGCCTCCTACGAGAAACAGGCCAGCGAATTGGCCCGTTCCTATCTGGCCGACGCCGAGGCCAAAGCCAAAGCGGCTGGCGTGCCATGCAGCACCGAAATGCGCGAAAGCGATACCCCGTATCAGGTGATCATCGACATTGCGATGACGCAAGGCTGCGATCTGATCGCAATGTCGTCCCATGGGCGCAGCGGCATGGCGGCCCTGCTGCTGGGCAGCCAAACCCAAAAAGTGCTGGCCCATTCCACGTTGCCGGTGCTGGTGTACCGCTAGCCTTTGTCATTCGGGCACGACCCAACAGCACGACGTCTTGCGGGTGAAGCGGCGGGTTTTCGATACACTGCCGCACTTCAGCCGCACCGGCATCGCGGGGCGGCAGCATCCAGAACAAGACATCAACCATGCAGTGCCCGAAATGTAATTGGCAGAACCCGGCGTCCAATACGCGTTGTTTCAGCTGCCAGGCGGCCTTGCCCGTCAAACCCGCGGCGGCCAAACCCGCTGCCGCCAAAGCCAAGACGGCCCCCTCCCACGCGCAACAAGCTTCACTCTTTCCCAGCATCTGGGCGCGGTTGGGCGCCACCGCGATTGATGGCATGTTCATGGCGGTGGCGATCATCGTGCTGATCAACGCGGCCTCGTACACCTATGAAGGGCTGGCGGGTACGCCCAGCCCCATTCTGCTGACCATCGCCGCGGGGCTGCTGGGCTGGCTGCTGCCCGCCTTCATGGACGCCTGGGGCAATGGCTCGCCCGGCAAGCGGCTGCTGAAAATGCGCGTCGTGAATGGCCAGGGCCAAGCGCCCGGGCTGCTGCGGTCAATCTGGCGCCATCAGCTGAAGTACACGCTGAACGTCGTGCTGCCCGGCATCTTCCATCACATCCAGCAGATGATTTTCGGCGAACGCGCCATGCACAATTCGCTGGCCGGCACGCATGTGGTGTCCAGCACGGCAGACGCCCGCGCCATCGCGCCTGCGGTGGCCAAGGCGCGCGCCGTCACCAGCGCGGGGAAATTTTTGTTCATCGTGTTCGGCGTGCTGACGTTGATCGTGGGCGGCGTGATCATCGGCCTGACCATCAAAGATTCAGACAAGCCCGACAACCCGCTGCACGCCGAGATCACGCGCCTGGACCTCGTGTCGGACCCCGTGCGCCGGCTGGCGGAAAACCATTACCAGCGCACGCGGGCGTTTCCCGCAACGCTTGCGGATCTTGGCGTGACTCAGGAATCGTTGCTGGGCAGCGGTTTTTCCAAGCTGGAGATGAACCCGGTGAACGGCGTGCTGCGATTCACCATTGCTGGCACGCCCCCCACCGATGGCTCGCCCAGCCTGGCCGGCAAGCACCTGGCCTATGTGCCCGAGATGCGATCGGAAAAGAAAGGCGGCGGCATCCGCCGTTGGGATTGCGGCAGCGACGACATTGCGCCCGACGACCGCATCTACCGCTGCCGCCACGACACCAGCGCCTTTGCGCGCTAGCCCGCCCTGCTGAATCCGGAACACCCGCATGTCTCAACTGATTGAAGCCATTCTCCGCGCCGACGACGGCAGCGACCTGACGCAAATGCAGTCCCTGTGCGAACAAGGGCTGCGCGAACAGCCCGCGTCATCCGTCATGTGGGCGTTGCGCGCCCGCTATCACGCCCGGCGCGACGCCTACGCGGCGCGCGACGCCGACCTGGCCCGCGCGCTGTCGCTTGACCCCCAATGCAGCGAAGCGCTGAGCGTGCGCGCCATCGCGCTGTATGACGCCGACGAGAAGCAAGAAGCGTGGTCGCTGCTGCGCGAAGCCCGCCAGCGCGCACCCGCGCACTATGGGCTGTTGATGGCCGAAGGCTACTTGCTGATCAATGACCGCCGGCTGGAAGACGCCATCGCCAGCTGGACGCGCGCCGCGCAGATGCGCCCGTCCGCCGCAGCGCCTCATTGCTACATTGGCTCGAACCTGCACAACGCCGGCCGCTACGAAGACGCGCGGCCCTACCACCAGCGCGCCGTCGCACTGGCGCCCAACAATGGCGGCTTTCTGTACGACGCCGGCAATAACTACCGCCGCCTGGGCGATCTGCAAAACGCCATCGCGATGTTCGACCGCGCCCGCGCCATCCTGGGTGAGCAGAACGCCATCCAGCACAACCGCGCGTCTTGCCTGCAAGCGCTGGAGCGTCACGCCGACGCCGTGGAAGAATGGACCAGCCTGCTGCGCCGCGAGCCCGACTGGGACTGGCCGCTGGAGGGCAAGGCGCGGTCCCTGCACCGTTTGGGGCGCGCCGACGAAGCGGCGCCGATATGGCGGCACCTGGACGCGCTGTCGGATTCGGGCTGGGAAGGCCGCAAGGAACAGGCGCGCGAATTTGTCCGTAGCGGCGACCCTGAACTCGCCGAACAGGCGCTGCAAGGGCTGGACCCGATGACCAGCGGCGATGCGCAATTGCTGTTCGTGGCCGGCAACGCCCAACGCGATCAAAGCAACTGGGAACAGGCGCTTGCGTACTACCTGCGCGGCTACGAAATTGCCCCCAACAACGACTTTCTGCCGGGCAATGCCGCCGATGCACTGACCCGCCTTGAGCGCTACGACGAAGCGCTGCCCTTGTCGGAAGTGGCGATTTCGCTGGACCCCGACTGGTTGAAATGGCGCCGCGTGCGCATCGATGCCTTGACGCACCTGGGCCGCGGCGCCGAAGCCGTGGCCGATGCCGACCGCGCGCTGGAAAAGTGGCCAGACAGCGGCCCCCTGCACGCCGAGCGCATCAACGCGCTGATTGGCGCCAAGCGGTTCGAAGAAGCCCTGGCGGCGTGTGACCGGCTGATCGGGCTGGACCCGGACTACCGCAACTGGGCGCTGTTTTCGCGGGGCGAGATTTACGGCCATATGAAGCGCCATGCGGAATCGGCCATGGCGTATCGTCAGGCGGCCGCGTCGTACCAGCAGAACGGCAAGGCCAATTACCAGGACCTGTCATTGCGCCGCGCGCAAGCCGCCGAAGAAGCCGCCGCCGCCCCGCGCGGTTTTCTGAGCCGGCTGTTCGGACGCAAGTAGTTCGGAGGCTAGTATTTCGGGGGCTAGTAGTTCGGAGGAAAGTAGTTCAGATCCAAACGGGCGGTGCATGCACGTTGCAACCCGCTTAGCCGCCCGTCCAGTCATACCCTTCCAGCAGGCCCAACACGCTGCGCCTGACGGCCGCCACGGCCTCGTCCCGCAGCGCATCGGCCCGCCATCCCACCTCGATGGCGTAGCCGGGCATCGCGACGGGGCAAGGCAGCATGCGCAAGCCGGATGCCGCAGCCAGGCCGCGTGCGGCGTGCGCTGGCAGCGTCGCCAGCGCATCGCCGCCTTGCAGCAGGAACGCCAACGCCGAAAAATGCGTGGTGGCCGCCTGCACCCGGCGCGTCAGCCCCAACCCATGCAGCACTTCGTCCACCACGCCGATAAAGCCGCCGGACGACACCAGCACATGTTGGCGCTGCGTGAATTCCTGCACCGACAACTGCGCCTGCCCCGGCTTGAGCGATGCCGGGTCCAACAGACAGGCATAGCCGCCCTGCCCGACCGTCACGCGCTGCAACGCCGGGGCAATCAGCCCGCCTGATGCAATCACCAGATCCACCTCGCGCGCCATCAACATGTCGGCGGCCAGGCGGCTGTGCGTCTGCCGGAAAATAATGCGCAGGCCCGGCGCGCTGCCGGCCAGCGCATGGATCACGGCGCGGCCCAGCGCAATCTCGAAATCGTCCGATAGCCCCAGCGTGACCGAGCGCCCCGCAAACCCCGCCGCGCCCGGCCGCACCAGTTGCAGGCTCTGCCGGCACTTGTCCAGCGCTTCACCGATGATGGGCCGCAGTTCGCGGGCGCGCAGGCTGGGCGTAAGCCCCCGCCCCGTCCGCGTGAACAAGGGGTCGCCATACAGGTTGCGCAGCCGGCCCAGCGCCGCGCTAACCGCCGATTGCGTGACGCCCAGCCGCAGCGCCGCCCGGCCCGCACCGCCCTCGTCGTAGATGGCTTCGAACACTTTGAGCAGGTTCAAGTCCGTGGACTCGATATCAATTGGGTTCATATCATTTATCGCTGGCCGGGATTGATTGATTTTAGGGCGAGCCAGACACTAGGCGCCTGTCCTACCCCCAACAGGAATTCCCATGACCACAACGACAGTCGCCGCCCTGCAGATCGGCGCCGCGCCGGAAGGCCGCGCCAAGACCCTGGAACAGATCCTCGCCTACGAGTCCGAGATCATCGCCTCGGGCGCATCGCTCGTGGTCATGCCCGAAGCCGTGCTGGGCGGCTACCCCAAGGGCGAGATTTTTGGCACCCGGCTGGGCTACCGCCTGCCTGAAGGCCGTGACGCCTACGCCCGCTATTACGACAACGCCATCGACGTGCCCGGCCCGGAAACCGACGCGCTCGCCGGCCTGTCGCAGCGCACCGGCGCCAGCCTGGTCGTTGGCGTGATCGAACGCGGCGGCAATACGCTGTACTGCACGGCGCTGTTCTTCGAACCCGGCGTCGGCCTGGCGGCCAAGCACCGCAAGCTGATGCCCACCGGCACCGAGCGCCTGATCTGGGGCCAGGGCGACGGCTCCACCCTGCCCGTGATCGACGCCGCCGCAGGCCGCATCGGCGGGGCCATCTGCTGGGAAAATCACATGCCGCTGCTGCGCACCGCCATGTACGCCAAAGGGGTCGAAATATGGTGCGCACCCACTGTCGACGAACGCGACATCTGGCAATGCTCGATGCGCCACATCGCCCACGAAGGCCGCTGCTTTGTCGTCAGCGCCTGCCAGGTGCAGCCCTCGCCCGGCGACCTGGGCCAGGACGTGCCCGGCTGGGACCCGCAGCGCCCGCTCATCAATGGCGGCTCGGTCATCGTCGGCCCGCTGGGTGACGTGCTGGCCGGGCCGATGAAAGGCCAGACGGGCCTGCTCACAGCGCAGATCGATACCGATGAATTGGTGCGCGCCCGATACGATTTTGACGTGGTCGGCCATTATTCGCGGCCCGATATCTTCTCGCTGACCGTGGACGAACGCCCCCGCCCGCCGGTGCATTTCATCTCGTGATTACCCCAATACGCGCCGGACGCGTGAATGCCCCTGCGCGCAAGATGGTATAGTCTCGCCCGCTGCCGGCCCTGCATGGGCCGCGCACGCCCGAGTGGTGAAATTGGTAGACACAAGGGACTTAAAACTAATTTGAGCCCTTTGGGGGAAACTCCAGAGGTGTAGCCCGTCAAACTCGGCGAATGCCCTGGACCTGTTCCGAGCCAACGCCGAGCCAAGCCCCGATTGAAAAATCGGGGAAGGTGTAGAGAGCAGACGGCGGGCACCTACGGCCGCAAGGCTATGGTGAAGGCGTGCTCCAGACCACGAACAGCCCTGTGCTGGCGGCGAAAGCCGAAGTGGTAAGAAAATCCCTCGACTTCGCGGTCGTACCGGTTCGATTCCGGTCTCGGGCACCATTTTTGCGGTCAAAAGGCATCGGCCTTTCTGGCCGCTGACCTTGCGCCTGGCTTCCCCCCTTTCCCCTCGCCCTCTTGACCGCCCCCGCCGCCCCGCCCCCCTTCATCGTCCTGGATGCCTGCGTCCTCATGTCCGGCATCCTGCGCCGGCTGTTGTTACGCCTGGCGGACGCTGGCGTATTCACGCCGGTCTGGACGGAACGTATCGGCGAGGAATGGCGGCGCAATGCGTCGCGCATCTGGGATATTCCGCCGGAAGTGCTGGCGGAGTTCTGGGCGGAGATGAATGCGCGCTTTCCCGACGCGAACGAGGCCGACACGCAGGTCTACGAGGCTTCGCTGCGCTACAGCGATCCGAAAGATTTCCATGTGATTGCCGCGGGTCTTGCGCGGCGTGCGCGCTGCGGCTTGCAGCAGCCGCCCGTTGTGCAGGTGCTGACGTGGAACCTGAAGGATTTCAATCGTTCGGAATTGCGGCGCCAGGGGTTGGATGTGTACAACCCGGACCGCATGTTGGTGCAGTGGTGGCAAGCCAATGCGGATGCGATGCGCGCGGCGATTGCGCAGATTCCCGACGACTACGTCGCGCTGGGCCGCGAGCCCGAGCCGCTGGCCGCGACCTTGCACCGCGAACGTCTGTACGGCTTGAAAAGCCTGGTGGCGCGCGACGCGGCGCAGGCCGCCTGAGGCGCCAGCCGCCCATCACAAAGCCGCGGCAGCCGTCAGCCGCCGCGATGCCTTTCCATCCTTAATGATCGTGATTGCTGGCCGCGAAACCCGCTGCGTTCAGGATGTCGATCACTTCCAGAATGTGCTCGGGGCCGCGCGTTTGCAGCACGAAATCCACCTCTACATTGCGCACCGGCAATGACGTGAAAGCGCGCTGGTGATGCACTTCGGTGATGTTCGCCTGGGCGTCGGCAATGAGCTTGGTGGCGTGCGCCAAGGCGCCCGGCAAGTCGCGCAAGTCGACGCGGATGCGGGCCAGCCGGCCGGCGCGCACCATGCCGCGTTCAATCAGTTCGCCCAGCATCAGCGGGTCGATGTTGCCGCCCGTCAGCACCAGGCCAATCCGCTTGCCCTTGAAGCGGTCGCTGCCCGCTTCCTGCGCGCGCAGCAGCGCGGCCAGCCCGGCAGCGCCCGCGCCTTCGACGACGGTCTTTTCAATTTCCAGCAGCACGACGATGGCGTGTTCGATATCGGCTTCGCTGACCAGTTCGATGTGGTCCACCAGCTGCGTCACGACGGGCTGGGTCAGTGCGCCGGGCGACTTCACCGCGATGCCTTCGGCGATCGTGTACTGGCCTTGCGGCATGGTGACGCCCTTGACGGCGGCGTACATCGACGGGAAGCGCTCGGTCTGCACGCCCACGATTTCGATGCCGGGCTTTAAGGCCTTGGCCGCGGTGGCCATCCCCGAGATCAGCCCGCCGCCGCCAATGGCGATGACCAGCGTGTCCAGTTGCGGCTGGTCTTCCAGCATTTCCAGCGCCACGGTGCCCTGCCCCGAGATGACGGCTTCGTCGTCGTACGGGTGGATCATGATCAGGCCGCGCGCTTGCGCGAGCTCGTAGCCGTGCGCCTTGGCGTCATCGAACGTGTCGCCCGCCAGCACCACCTCCGCGCCAAAACGACGCGTGTTGGCGACTTTGACGGTAGGCGTGAAGCGCGGCATCACGATCACGGCCGGCACGCCCATGCGCTGCGCATGGTAGGCCACGCCCTGCGCGTGGTTGCCGGCCGACACGGCGATCACGCCCTTGGCGCGTTCCTCGTCGGACAAGGTCAGCATGCGGTTCAGCGCGCCACGTTCCTTGAACGACGCCGTGAATTGCAGGTTCTCGAACTTCAGCCAGATCTCGGCGCCAAAGATGTCGGACAGCGTACGCGACAACGTAAACGGGGTCTTCAGCACCTGGCCGCGCAAGTTTTCGCGGGCGGTCTGGATAGAGGCGATATCGATCACGATGGGTAGATCCGGTTAGCGCACAGGCAGAAAATTAAACAGCAGCAAGCCTTGCGCATAGTTGATCCCGATACGCCGCGAATTCTCGCCGAGCAGGTTGGCGATCAAGTCCAGCCGGCCGATGATGGCGCCGAACTCGCGCTCAAAGCTGAGGTTCGTGGCGTTGGGAGATATTTCGTTGGCCAGCAAAAGCAGCTCGCCCTGGTTGTTGCGTCGCGACGCCAGCAACCAGGCGGCGGCCTCGACGTTCCGAGCGGCATTGTAGACCCGCTGGCCGTCCAACGCGTCGGTGGCGTACAGGCGGGTCTTGCCGTTGTGCGCGGCGATGATGGTGTCGGCCATGCCGTAGATGAAGGCGCCGACGCGGTCGCCGGAATAGTTCGGGTCCAGCGACACGGCCAGGATCTGGATGTCGCGCAAGCCGGATAAGTCGCTAGGCGGAATGCGGACTTCGATGGCGTGCTTGACGCGGTTGACGGCGGTTTTTTGATCGGCCACGCCCGTCTTGCGCCATTCGCGCGGGTTGCGGCGGTAGAGCTTGTCGAGCAGGGAATAGAGGCTCGCCAGGTTGTCGCGCACTTCCAGCGTGACGGTGCGGTTGAAGTCAGTCTGGCCGAACTGGTCGGCGGTCATGGCTTCGCTATTGGGTCCGCGCTGGCCTGGACCGGGGCCGCTCATGCAGCCGGTCAAGAGCGCGGCGAGCAGCGCCGCGGCCGTCGCAACGGCCGGCCAGTTCATCATGCTTGGCTCATCCAATCCCCCCTTTCCTCGCGCAAGACTTTACAGCAAGGTCGGCGAAGTTGGGAGACGTCAGGAGCCTGAAGTCGCAAGAAGATGAATCAGTGCGCCCGCGCGCTTTTGTGGCGCAGCAATAAAAAACGGCGCCTTGCGGCGCCGTTCTTCGTTCAATCAGACGTCAAGCTTATTCAGCTTGCGGTTCCGATTGGGGGGCAGCTTCGGCAGCGGCAGCGGGTTGCTGCGCTTCGATACCGCCAATTGCCTTGATGGACAGGCGCAGGCGGCCCTTGTCGTCGGCCTCGATGACCTTGACGCGGACTTGCTGGCCGACCTTCAGCACATCGTTGATGTTCGCGATGCGGTAGTTGGCGATTTCCGAGATGTGCAGCAGACCGTCGCGGCCCGGCAGCACTTGCACGATGGCGCCGAAGTCCAGCAGACGCAGGACCGAGCCTTCGTAGATCTGGCCCACTTCGACGTCGGCGGTCAGTTCGACGATGCGGCGCTGGGCTTCTTTGGCCTGCGCTTCGTCGACGCTGGCGATCACGATCGTGCCGTCGTCGGAGATGTCGATCTGCGTGCCGGTTTCTTCGGTCAGCGCGCGGATGGTGGCGCCGCCCTTGCCGATCACGTCGCGGATCTTCTCGGGGTTGATCTTGATGGTCAGCATGCGCGGGGCGAAAGCCGAGAGCTCGCCACGCGAACCGTCCAGCGCTTCCTTCATCTTGGTCAGGATGTGCAGGCGGCCTTCGCGGGCTTGCGCCAGCGCCACTTGCATGATTTCCTTGGTGATGCCCTGGATCTTGATGTCCATCTGCAGTGCGGTGACGCCGTTTTCGGTGCCCGCAACCTTGAAGTCCATGTCGCCCAGGTGATCTTCGTCACCCAGAATGTCGGTCAGCACGGCGAACTTGCCGCCGTCCAGGATCAGGCCCATGGCCACACCGGCCACGTGATCCTTGACCGGCACGCCAGCGTCCATCATGGCCAGCGAGCCGCCGCAGACCGAAGCCATCGACGACGAGCCGTTGGACTCGGTGATTTCCGACACGATACGGATCGTGTATTGGAAATCTTCCGGGGCCGGCAGCAGCGGGATCAGCGAGCGCTTGGCCAGACGGCCGTGGCCGATTTCGCGGCGCTTGGGCACACCGATGCGGCCCGTTTCGCCAGTGGCGAACGGAGGCATGTTGTAGTGCATCATGAAGCGGTCGCGGTATTCACCCATGAGCGCGTCGATGATTTGTTCGTCTTGCTTCGTGCCCAGCGTGGCCACGACCAGCGCTTGCGTTTCACCACGGGTGAACAGCGCGCTGCCGTGTGCGCGGGGCAGCACGCCCAGACGCACGCTGATGGGGCGCACGGTGCGGGTGTCGCGGCCGTCGATACGCGGTTCGCCGTTCAGGATCTGGCCGCGGACAATGGCCGATTCCAGCGAGAACATGATGTTGTCGACGGTCACGGCGTCGGGCAGCGGTTCGCCCTTTTCGGCGGCGGCGGCAGCCAGCTTGGCCGACACGTCAGCCGACACTTCACGCAGCTTGGCGGTGCGGGCTTGCTTCTCGCGGATCTGGTAGGCGGCGTTCAGGCCTTCTTGAGCAGCCGAGGTCACGGCGGCGATCAGGGCTTCGTCCTTGGCCGGTGCTTGCCAGTCCCAATCGGGCTTGCCAGCGTCTTTCACCAGTTCGTGAATGGCGTTGATGACGGCCTGCATCTGCTCGTGGCCGTAGACCACGCCGCCCAGCATGATTTCTTCGGACAGCTGTTGCGCTTCCGATTCCACCATCAGCACGGCGTTTTCCGTACCGGCAACCACCAGGTCCAGCTTGGACGACTTCAGTTGCGTAGCGGTCGGGTTCAGCGCGTATTGGCCGTCGATGTAGCCCACGCGAGCGGCGCCGATCGGGCCGTTGAACGGGATACCGGAGATAGCCAGCGCAGCCGACGCGCCGATCATGGCGGCGATGTCGGGGTCGATCTCGGGGTTGACCGACAGCGTGTGGATGACCACTTGGACTTCGTTGTAGAAGTCTTCGGGGAACAGCGGACGCAGCGGACGGTCGATCAGGCGCGAGGTCAGCGTTTCCTTTTCGGACGGCTTGCCTTCACGCTTGAAGAACCCACCCGGAATACGGCCGGCAGCGTAGGTCTTCTCGATGTAGTCGACGGTCAGCGGGAAAAACGTTTGACCCGGCTTGGCCTTCTTGGAAGCCACAACAGTGGCCAGAACAACGGTGTCCTCGATCGACACCACAACGGCGCCGGAGGCCTGGCGAGCGATCTCGCCAGTTTCCAGGACGACCGTGTGCTGGCCGTACTGGAACGATTTTGTCACTTTGTTGAACATGACGATTATTCCTTACAAATGAAAAACCGTGGCCGTCGCGACAATACGTCGCACCGACCACGGTTATTGCGTCATGGGGAGCCAGCCCCGTCGATCACTTGCGCAGACCGAGCTTTTCGATCAGAGCGCGGTACGAATCGGGATTGCGGCCCTTGAGATAGTCGAGCAGCTTGCGGCGACGGCTGACCATACGCAGCAGACCGCGACGCGAGTGATGGTCCTTCATGTGTTCTTTGAAGTGACCGGTCAGTTCGTTGATACGGGCGGTGAGCAGAGCTACCTGAACTTCGGGGGAGCCGGTATCGCCTTGAGCGCGTTGGAATTGCGCAACGATATCGGATTTCTTGATGTCAGCTACAGACATTGATGACCTCTTCGGACATGCGACAGGGCCGAGGTGCCCTGACGTGGTTTGGAAAAAATTTGCGTAGACCCGGCGATAAGCGTTTTTGCTTTCTCACTGCTGCTTCAATAGCTGCCAAGGTACCCACACAGCACACGCATTCATTTGGAATCCGGGCCCGCTTTTGGGGTCACTTTTGCAGCCGGACTGCCGGCGCAAAGCATCTTGCAAAATCAATACATTTGATAAAGCTCGATGATTATAGCTGATTCGCTAGAATTACCCCAGAGACGGTTTCGCCCTTTCGGCAGAGACCGGCAGGCGCCCGACGGGCGTCCACGAGGAGCAGAACATGTCTAAATATTACAGAACAGCCCGCATCGCTCGCATTGCCCTCACCTCGTTAGCCCTGACCGGGCTGGCGGCCTGCGCCAATCTGGCGCAAGTTCAGCCCGGCACGCCTTACGCGGACGTGCTGACGCAATTCGGCAAACCCAACTTTACCTGCCCGCAAGCCGGCGGCGGCCAACGCGTGATCTGGACGCAACAGCCCATGGGCCAATTCGCCTGGGGCACCAATGTGGGCACCGACGGCCGCGTGGGCCCGGTGGTGCCGCTGCTGACCGACCAGCACTTCAAGGTGCTGGAAGTGGGCGAATGGGGGCCGGACCGCGTGCGTTGCGAATTCGGGCCGCCAGCGCGCATCGAAGAAGCGGGCCTGGGCGAAAAGCGCGAAGTCGTGTGGTCGTACCGGTACAAGGAAAACGGCGTCTGGAATTCGCTGATGTACGTCTACATGAGCCGCGACGGCAGCAAGCTGACGCACTTCCACCCCGGCCCCGACCCCATGTACGACGACGAAAGGTTTATGTGGCGTTAAGTTTCTGCCAAGTATTGCTGCCACGTATTCCTGCCACGTATCCCGGCCACGTATTCCGGTCCCGCCTGCGGCCAAGCTGAGCGGCCGGCGCCGCAAAACACAAAACCCGCCAGCAGGCGGGTTTTGTTTTAGCTGCTGCTGTAGAAGCAGCAGCAGCGCAGCGACATCACAAATTTGAATCAGGAAGAATGGCCGCGGCGCTCTTGCGTCAGGCGGCGCGCCTTGTTCCAGCGCCACGCCCACATCACCCAGCCCGACAGGCCATACAGCACGAACAGGCCGAACAGCACGACTGGGGGGTCGCTGGACACGAACACGAACACGGCCACCACCAGCAAGATGCCCCAGAACGGCACGCTGCGGCCCAGCGCGAAACTCTTGCCGCTGAAGAACGGCGCGTTCGACACCATCGTGATGCCTGCGTACATGGTCAGCGTGAACGCCACCCAGGCCATCAGACTGTCATGGATGGGCAGCTTGTTGTCCACCGCCAGCCACACAAAACCCGCCACCAGCGCGGCTGCGGCCGGGCTGGGCAAGCCCTGGAAATAACGTTTGTCGACGACGGCAATGTTGGTGTTGAAGCGCGCAAGACGCAGCGCCGCACCCGCCACATACACAAAGGCCGCCAACCAGCCCCAGCGGCCCAGATCGTTCAAAATCCATTCGTACATGACCAGCGCAGGCGCGACACCAAACGACGTCATGTCGGACAGCGAGTCGTATTGCTCACCAAAAGCGGACTGCGTGTTGGTCAACCGGGCGACCCGGCCGTCCATGCCGTCCAGCACCATGGCCACGAAAATGGCGATGGCGGCGACTTCGAAGCGGTCGTTCATGGCTTGCACAACGGCATAGAACCCCGCGAACAGCGCGGCGGTGGTGAATGCGTTGGGAAGCAGGTAGATGCTTCGGTGGCGGTTCTCGGAATCGCGCATGGAAAAATTGGGCATAGTCTCAATAACTTACAACGGACTGTGAAAGGTTAACCCATCTGGCCCCGCTTGCGGGACAGAGCAAGCCGCGTGCCTGCGCAAAAAGGCCAAGAAAAAAGCGGCATGCCCTCGCAGGCATGCCGCTTTTGACCGGCGCGGCGCGGAGCATGGCCCCGCGCCTGGGCGCATCGATCAGTTCTTGGACTTGTCCACCAGCTTGTTGGCGGCGATCCAGGGCATCATGGCGCGCAGCTTGCCGCCCACTTGCTCGATCTGCGATTCCGCATTGATGCGGCGGCGCGAGGTCAGCGTCGGGGCGCCGGCGGTGTTTTCCAGGATGAACTTCTTGGCGTATTCGCCGGTCTGGATGTCCGTCAGGCACTGGCGCATGGCCTTGCGGGTTTCGTCGGTGACGATCTTCGGGCCCGTTTCGTACTCGCCGAACTCAGCGTTGTTCGAGATCGAGTAGTTCATGTTGGCGATGCCGCCTTCATAGATCAGGTCGACGATCAGCTTCAGTTCGTGCAGGCATTCGAAGTACGCCATTTCAGGCGCGTAGCCAGCTTCCACCAGCGTGTCGAAACCGGCCTTGATCAGTTCGACGGTACCGCCGCACAGCACGGCTTGTTCGCCGAACAGGTCGGTTTCGGTTTCTTCGCGGAAGTTGGTTTCGATGATGCCGGCACGGCCGCCGCCGTTGGCGCTGGCGTACGACAGGGCCACGTCACGCGCGGCGCCCGACTTGTCTTGGTACACGGCCACCAGGTGGGGCACGCCGCCACCTTGCTTGTACGTGTTGCGCACCGTGTGGCCCGGGGCCTTCGGGGCGATCATGATGACGTCGATGTCTTCACGCGGCACGACCTGGCCATAGTGAACGTTGAAGCCGTGAGCGAAAGCCAGGGCAGCGCCGGCCTTGATGTTGGCGTGCACTTCGTTGTTGTAGACCGAAGCGATGTTTTCGTCGGGCAGCAACATCATGACGATGTCGGCGGACTTGACGGCTTCAGCCACTTCCTTGACTTCCAGGCCAGCGTTGGCGGCCTTGTTCCACGAAGCGCCGCCCTTGCGCAGGCCGACGATGACCTTCACGCCCGACTCATGCAGGTTCAGCGCGTGGGCGTGACCTTGCGAACCGTAGCCGATGATGGCGACGGTCTTGCCTTTGATGAGGGACAGATCGCAGTCTTTGTCGTAGAAAACTTTCATGGTTGTGCTCCAGATTCCAGTATTTTGGATATTCGATTAATTCAGATGTAGGGTGCGGCTTGGCCTGGAAGGCCGGTCAAATCTTCAAAATCCGTTCACCGCGTCCGATGCCGGACACGCCGGTGCGCACGGTTTCAAGGATGGCACTGCGGTCCAGGGCCTCCAGGAAGGCCTGTACTTTTTCCTGCACCCCGGTCAATTCGATGGTGTAGGACTTGTCGGTCACGTCGATGATGCGGCCGCGGAAAATATCCGCCATGCGCTTCATCTCTTCGCGTTCCTTGCCAACGGCGCGCACCTTCACGAGCATCAGCTCGCGCTCGATGTGGGCGCCTTCGGTCAGGTCCACCACTTTAACGACATCCACCAGGCGGTTCAGGTGCTTGGTGATCTGTTCGATGACCTCATCGGAACCGGTCGTCACGATCGTCATGCGCGACAGCGTGGAGTCCTCGGTGGGCGCCACGGTCAGGGTTTCGATGTTGTAGCCCCGCGCCGAAAACAGCCCCACCACGCGCGACAGCGCGCCGGGTTCGTTCTCGAGGAGGACGGAAATCACGTGCTTCATGGTGGCCTCCTTACAGGTCTTCAGAGCCAAGCAGCATTTCGGTCAGCCCGCGGCCGGCCTTGACCATCGGCCACACGTTTTCCGTGCGGTCGGTGATGAAGTCCAAAAAGACCAGGCGTTCCTTGTGCTTGCCGAAGGCTTCGCGCAGCGCGGGTTCGACATCCGCCGGACGCTCGATGCGCAGACCCACGTGGCCATAGGCCTCGGCCACCTTGACGAAATCCGGCAGCGAATCCATGTAGGACTCGGAATAGCGCGAGCCGTAATCGATCTGCTGCCATTGCCGGACCATGCCCAGAAAACGGTTGTTCAGGCAGACGATCTTCGGCGTCAGGCGGTATTGATGGCAGGTCGACAGTTCCTGGATGTTCATCTGGATCGACGCTTCGCCGGTGATAACGGCAACGTCGTGTCCAGGGTTGGCCATCTGCACGCCCATCGCGTACGGCAGCCCCACACCCATGGTGCCCAGACCGCCGGAGTTGATCCAGCGGCGCGGCTTGTCGAACTTGTAGTATTGAGCCGCCCACATCTGGTGCTGGCCCACGTCGGACGTGACGAAGGCGTCGCCGCCCGTCACTTCCCAGAGCTTTTCCACCACGTACTGCGGCTTGATGACTTCGTCAGAGTTGGCGAACTTCAGGCATTCCTTGCCACGCCAGGTCTCGACCTGCTCCCACCACTTGGTGATGGACGCGGGCTTGTGCTCGGCGGCCGCCACTTCATATTGGGCGGACAGGTCGGCCAGCACATCCTTGACGTTGCCCACGATCGGGACGTCCACGCGCACGCGCTTGGAGATCGACGACGGATCAATATCAATATGGATGATCTTGCGGGCGTTCTGTGCGAAGTGCTTGGGGTTGCCAATCACGCGGTCATCGAAACGGGCGCCAATGGCCAGCAGGACGTCGCAGTGCTGCATGGCCATGTTGGCTTCGTACGTGCCGTGCATGCCGGGCATGCCCACGAACTGGCCGCTGCTGGCCGGGTAGCCGCCCAGACCCATCAGGGTGCTGGTGCAGGGCGCGCCCAACTGCGACACAAGCTTGTTGAGCTCGGGCGCGGCGTTCGACAGGATGACCCCGCCGCCCGTGTAGATCATCGGCCGCTCGGCGGCCAGCAGCATCTGCACGGCTTTCTTGATTTGCCCCTGGTGGCCCTTGTTGACGGGCGCGTAGGAACGCATCGAGATCTCGCCCTTGGGCGGCGTGTATTTGCACTGCGCGACGGTGATGTCTTTGGGGATATCCACCAGCACCGGGCCCGGACGGCCCGTGCGCGCAATATAGAACGCGCGGCGCATGGTTTCGGCCAGGTCCTTGACGTCACGCACCAGGAAGTTGTGCTTGACGCAGGGACGCGTGATGCCGACGGTGTCGCACTCCTGGAAGGCGTCCTCGCCTATGGCCGCAGTGGGCACTTGCCCGCTGATGATGACCATGGGGATGGAATCCATATAGGCGGTGGCGATGCCGGTGACGGCATTGGTCACGCCCGGGCCGCTGGTCACGAGGCAGACGCCAACCTTTTGCGACGAGCGCGAATAGGCATCGGCGGCGTGCACGGCGGCTTGCTCGTGACGAACCAGGATATGCTGAAATTTGTCTTGCTTGAAGATCGCGTCGTAGATGTAAAGCACTGCGCCGCCGGGATAGCCGAAAACGTGTTCCACGCCCTCATCGGCCAGGCAGCGCACGACGATATCGGCGCCATTCATTTCCATGTTGTATTTCCTTTCAGTACCGGCCCTGCAACCCTGACTGCTGCTCGCCCGGATACGGCGGCAACGGAACCCATACCGGCTACGACAACATGATCCGGCGCTTAGCGGCTCACGGAGCCACGCCACCCGGACACCTTGCCGACCCGGCACACGCTCGACAGAACGCAGTGCAAACGCCCCTTGGGGACGCTGGAGGTCGAAATGGAAGCTTTGGCAACACACGCTTGTGGCGCGGCCAACAGCAGGTATCACTGCGGCAGGATGGCTGGGAGGTGACCCTGGCCAACTTGCCTCAACGCGCCGGTATCGGATAGGCAGACCGACGCAAGAGATGGAATTTACCGCGTTGCGTCAAAGGTAGCAAATCGATGTTTCGGGACCGTTGCACGGGCGACGCAGTGGCGCTGCCAGCGAACGCCCGGCAGCCATCTGGCCCCAGATGCATCGCCCCGCACGCCGCCGCCCTTCGGGCGCTTGCCGCCCGCGGAGAAAGCGCTTTTCCCTTGGGTCAACCCCGCCGGGAAAGGCCCTAAGCCTGGGGCACATCTATATACTTGCCGCATCGCGAAAACGAGCCCACCGCCCCATGGATTTGCGCATTGCCAGCATTCGCCGTTTCCTCTACAGCCATTACTTCTTCGGAGGGGTGCGCCAGGGGGTCGGCATGCTCTTGCCCGTGCTGGTGCTGGGCGGCCTCTTTGGCAACTACACGACGGGCCTGGTCGCCACCTTCGGCGCGCAGTGCCTGGCCATCATCGACCAGCCGGGCGGGCCGCAGCGCCATCGCACGAACGAAATGCTGGGCGGCGCGGCGCTGGGAACCATCACCGTCATCATCACGGGCCTGGCGTCCACGCATCCCATCCTGATCTGGCTGGTGGTCATTGCGCAGTGCTTTGTCTATTCGATGTTCACGGTGTTCGGCAAACGCGGCGGGCTGATCGGCTTTGCCGGCCTGCTGCTGATGACCTTGACGATGCATTCGCCGCTGGAACCGCACGAAGTTCTGGCGCACGCCGCCGCCACCTTGGGCGGCGCCCTGTTCTACGTGGTCTTCAGCCTGGGCTTTTCCCGCCTGTTCTGGCTGCGCGAAGAGCAGCAGGCCATGTCGGTAGCGCTATTCGCCACGGCCGATTACGTGGCCGCCCGCGCCGCCTTCTACGATGAAACGTCTGATTTGGATGAAGCCTACCGCACGCTGATCCAGCGCCAGTCCGTCATGACGGAAAAGCACCAGGCCGCGCGCGACATGGTGTTGCGCGCCCTGCCCCGCGGCAAAGGCCTGGGCGACCGGCAGCGCGTGATGATCTGGAATATGTTCGTCGACATGCTTCAGTTGCTGGACACGCTGGTCGCCACCCACACCGACTACGCCACCTTGCGCCGCACGCTGGCCGGCAACGACTGCCTGTTGTTCATGCGCGACGCGCTGGTGAAGATGTCGCTGGAACTGAACCGCATCGCGCTGGATGTGTCGCGCGGCCGGCAGGTGCAGTACCGCAGCAGCGCCAAGGCCGAACTGCGCGCCATCGAATACGAGATCGAACAGCTCAAGCAGCAAGGGCTGGGCGAACGCGAACCCGAAATGCTGGCGCTGATCATCCAGGTGCTGCGCCGGCTGCGCAATTCGGCCCGCATCGTCGACCGGCTGGCGGACCACACGGCGGCCTCGCCGGACGCCAAGCCCACTGACGCCCTGCGCATCAATAAGTCCTTGACGCGATTCATCTCACGCCAGGAATTCCGCTTTGGCCTCTTGACCAGCAACCTGCGGCTGGACTCGCCGCACTTCCGTTATGCGCTGCGCGTGACGGCGGCGGCCGCCATCGCCATGACGCTGGCCAGCCGCTGGCTGTCGCCCGCGTTTTCGGCGCACAACTACTGGATCATGCTGACCATCGTGATCATCATGAAGCCGGGCTTTGCATTGACGCGCCAGCGCAACGGCTGGCGTCTGGGCGGCACGCTGATCGGCTGCATCTGCGCGCTGCTGTTGTTCAACATCACCGACCGGCCCGAGATCCTGTTCGCCGTGCTCTTGGGCGCCTGCGTCATGGGCAACAGCCTGGTGCAGCTGAATTACATGGCCAGCGCCATTTTCAACACGCTGTTCGTGGTGCTGGTGTTCCACTTCGTGTCGCCCGGCACGGTGTCCATGGCAGTGATTGGCGAACGCGCCATCGACACCCTGCTGGGCTGCGCGCTGGCGCTTGTTTGCAGCTACATCCTGCCATGGTGGGAAGCGCGCTATCTGAAGCCGCTGGCGGCTGCCGCCACGCGCGCCAATCGCGAATACCTGCTGGCGGGCCTGCGCTATGTGGAAGCGATGCAATCAAACGGGGTGGCCGCGACGGGGCCTGCGTCTGATGTGCCTGCCGTCATCGACGCCGATCTGGCATGGCGCCTGGCGCGCAAGAACGTGCACATTGCGTTCAGCAACTTTGCCGAAGCGTTCTACCGGATGATGAGCGAACCGAAGTCGCACCAGCTGAGCGTGCCCGAGCTGAACAACCTGCTGATCCAGAACCACGTGCTGGCCTCGCAGATCACGGCGGCAATTCCCATCCTGGCGGCGTTGCCCAAGACGCCCGAAGCCGTGCAGCTTGCCCTGAATGGCATGGTTGATCTGCTGGACGAAAAGCGCCCGCAAATCGCCACGACGCTGCCCACGCAATTCGACACGGAAGGCGAACAAGCCGCGCTGGCCTATCCGCTGAAACAGATGTTGAAGGCGTCACACATGATCCGCCAGGAATTGCAGGCGCTGGCTGACCCGACGCACGCGCCGCCGGTTGCCGCCACCGCGTAGCGCGCAGGCACCGCGCGCGCAGGTTGGGTACAGCGCGCGCCGGCATGGAGAAAAAAGCCACGCCAGCCGCGCGCAACCCATCACGTCATCAATCCGCCAATTTCCGGCGGAACACCAGCTTATCTTCCGTCGACGCCGACGCGTCGTACGCATAGCCTTCCAGATCAAAGCCTTGCAAGCCTTCAGGCTTCGCAACCTTGTGCTGAATCGCATAGCGGGCCATCAGGCCGCGCGCGCGCTTGGCGTGAAAGCTGATGATCTTCCACGCGCCGTTCTTCCAATCCTGGAACACGCACTGCACCACGCGCGCCTTCAGCGTCTTCAGGTCGACTGACTTGAAATACTCTTCGGACGCCAGGTTGACGATGACCGGCGACTTCTTGCCTTCCTGACGCTCGTTCAGGTAATTGGCGATGGCCGACCCCCAGTACTCGTACAGGTTCTTGCCCTTGGGCGTTTCCAGCCGCGTGCCCATTTCCAGGCGATACGGCTGCATCAGGTCCAGCGGGCGCAACACGCCGTACAAGCCGCTCAGGATGGCCACGTGTTCCTGCGCCCATTCCAGCTGCTTGGCCGACAGCGTCGACGCGTCCAGCCCTTCGTACACATCCCCATTGAAGGCCAGCACGGCCTGGCGCGAATTGGTCTGCGTGAACGTGCGCTTCCAGTGCGCGTAGCGCTGCACGTTCAGCTCGGACAAGGCCGGGCTCAGGCTCATCAGGTCGGAAATATCTTCCGCGGTCTTGGTCTTCAGCACCTTGATCAGGCCGGCGGCCTGATCCACAAACAGCGGCTGGGTGTGCGTCTCGATGTGCAGCGGCGAGTCGTAGTCCAGCTTCTTGGCGGGAGAAAGCAACAACAACATTCGGGGATTCCTTTATTAACGCGCCGTCCAGCCGCCATCGACGGAGACAGACGTTCCAGTGATTTGCGCCGCCGCATCCGAGGCCAGGAACACGGCGGTGCCGCCCAGTTGTTCCGGCGTCACGAATTGCAGCGACGGTTGTTTTTCGCTGAGCAGGTCGCGCGCGGCGGTTTCCTGATCAACGCCATTCTTTTCGGCCAGCGCGGTGATCTGCTTTTCCACCAGCGGGGTGCGAACCCAGCCTGGGCAGATCGCGTTGGCGGTGATGCCCTGGCCGGCCGTCTCCAGCGCCGTCACCTTGGTGAAGCCCACCACGCCATGCTTGGCCGCCACATAGGCCGACTTGTTGGCAGACGCCACCAGGCCGTGTGCCGACGCGATATTGATGATGCGGCCGAAACCCTGCTTCTTCATGTGCGGCAAGGCGGCGGCGGTGCCATGGAACACGGCCGACAGGTTCAGCGCCAGAATGGCGTCCCACTTCTCGGCGGGAAAGTCTTCGATCAGCGCGGTGTGCTGAATGCCGGCGTTGTTGACCAGGATGTCGATGCGGCCCATCTGGCGCACGGTGTTCTCGATAAGCTCGCGCACGGCGGCGCCTTTGGACAGGTCGGCGCCATCGTAGATCACCTTCACGCCATGCTTGTCGGCCAAGCCGGCGCGCACTTTTTCGATCTCGGCCGCATCGCCAAAACCGTTCAAGACGATATCGGCGCCTTGTTGGGCGAAGGCCGTGGCGATACCCAAACCGATGCCGCTGGTGGAACCGGTGACAAGGGCGACTTTTCCTTTGAGCATGAGCATTCTCCTGTGATCTGGCAGGTAGGCGGGTAGCAAAGCGGGTTCAAGTGTAGCCGCCCGGCAAGACGGCAATCATGCCATGCCCCCACGCGGCGCGGGGTCAAACGGGCGGCTTGTCTTGGGCGGGGGACGCAGGCGAAATACGGGTATCGATGGACTCGACAACGCGGTCGGCCACGGCTTTGGCAACCGGGTCGCGAACCGGCTCGGCAAGCGGCTCGGCAAGCGGCTCGGCAACCGGCTCGGCCACAGGCAGGTCCGCCATGCCGCCCCGACGCTCCGGCACGCGTTCCAGCAGCTTGATCAGCACCGGCACCACGCCCATCGACACCGCGACCACAACGGACAGCACATCGCGTTGCTCGATGTTCACCAGATGGTTGTCCCAGGCTTCGTTGAAGATCGCGAAGCTGAATTCCCCGCCTTGCGCCAGCACCACGGCGAACAGCAATCGGTGGTAGCGCGGCAAGCCCAGGGCGCGTGCGAAACCGTACAGCACTAGCGCCTTGACGGCCAGCAAGGCCGTGACGCCAGCAATGATGAACGACCAGTGATCGGCCACGACCTTCAGGTTGATCGACATGCCGATGGCCAAAAAGAACAGGCCCAGCAGCAAACCCTTGAACGGGTCGATGGCTTTTTCCAGATCGTCACGGTAGCGCGACTCGGCCATCAACACGCCCACCAAAAAGCCGCCCAGGCCTGCCGACAAGCCGGCATAGTCGAACAGTTGCGCCGCCCCCACCACCATCAACAAGGCGGCGGCGGTAAACAGTTCATTCAACTGCGCCTTGGCGGCCCAGCCCAGCAAGCGCAGGCGGTGCGCCACCGCCACGACCACCACGGCAATCAGCGCTTCCTTGAATGACGGCGCGGAGGTGCCGTCCGCCCCCAGCAGGCCGGCCGCCACCAGCATCGGAATCGCCGCCATGTCCTGAAACAGCAAGACCCCTAGCGCCGAACGGCCCAGCGGCGTGCGGGTCAACGTGCGTTCGTCCAGCAAGCGCAACGCCACCGCCGTCGACGACAAGGCCAGCGACAGCCCGCACAACACCGCCGCCTGCCATTCCATCCCCGCCAAATGGCGCAGGGCGGCGCCAAACACCAGCCCCAGCAGCAGCCCGCACACGAGCATCTGCAAAGACCCCAACAGAAAGACCTCGCTGCGCATGGCCCACAAACGTTTGGGCGACAGCTCCAGCCCGATGATGAACAGCATCATCACCACGCCCCACTGTGAGACGTCGATCATGGTCTCCACATTGGTCACGAGCTTCAGGCAGGACGGCCCGATCAGCACCCCCGCAATCAGATAGCCAGGGATGGCGCCCAGCCCCAGGCGCTGGGTGATCGGCACGCAAAGCACCGCGGCAAGCAGAAGGATAAGGATCAGGTCCATGGACGCGATTCTGGGCAAAGATCCATGCCGCCGGAAGATCGGGATAAGCCCTTGTGAAGATTTTTTCGCACCCCCTTTACACAAGCGAAAAAATTCCTGTAGAATTGCGGGCTTCGCTGCTCCAACAACGAAGATCCTTCCGACCAGGGATCTTTCCGCGAAGTCTCTTATAAAGAAATCGAGAGAATTCGCCGTTTTGGAACCCAGCCACGGAGAGGTGGCAGAGTGGTCGAATGTACCTGACTCGAAATCAGGCGTACGGTATCCCCGTACCGTGGGTTCGAATCCCACCCTCTCCGCCAGTATTCAAGAACGAAGCCCCTGAGAAATCAGGGGCTTTTTTCTTTGTGCGGCCGGATGTGTTCCGCAATGGGAACCCGCCACGGGTGGCGTTCGCAAACGAACGCCACCTGAATCGTCTGGCTGGTTAATAGCTCGCAATCTGGCGCGTAGATGCCACCATAGGCACCGCGCGCGCGGCGGCACCACCGGCCGTCACCCGCACAGCCCCCGGCAACTTGAACGCACTGACCGCGCGCGTCAGTTCTGCTGCCTGATCCTGCATCGAACCGGCGGCGGCGGCGGCTTCTTCGACCAGCGCGGCGTTCTGTTGGGTTACTTCATCCATCTGCGACACCGCGCGGTTGACTTGTTCGATGCCGTCGGCTTGCTCGGCGGACGCGGCGGCGATTTCGCCCATGATGTCGGTCACGCGCTGCACCGAGCTGACGATTTCCTGCATCGTGGCGCCGGCGCGTTCGGCGCTGACCGAGCCCTGGCTGATCTTCCGCACCGTGTCTTCGATCAACGTCTTGATTTCCTTGGCGGCTTGCGCGCTGCGTTGCGCAAGCGTGCGGACTTCGGCCGCGACGACAGCGAAGCCCTTGCCCTGCTCACCTGCGCGGGCGGCTTCAACGGCGGCGTTCAGCGCCAGGATGTTGGTCTGGAAAGCGATGCCGTCGATCACCGACACGATGTCGGCGATCTTGACCGAGCTGGACGAGATGGCGCTCATGGTGCTGACTACTTCAGACACCGTGGCGCCGCCCCGGGAAGCGGTATCGGACGCGGCGGCGGCCAGCTGGTTGGCCTGGCGCGCGCTGTCGGCGTTCTGCTTCACGGTGGATGACAGCTGCTCCATCGACGCCGCCGTTTCTTCCAGCGACGCCGCCTGCTGCTCGGTGCGCGACGACAAATCGGTATTGCCCGCCGCAATCTCGCCCGAGGCGGACGCCATGCTGTCCACGCCCGTGCGGATGCTGGCGACCGTGCCGGCCAGGTTGGCGTTCATGGATTCCAGCGCCTGCATCAGCTGGCCGATCTCGTCGCGCGAGCGCACGGTGATGGTGCTGGTCAGGTCATTGGCGGCCACCGTACGGGCGACACGCACCGCGTCGGACAAGGGCCGGGTGATGCTGCGGGTCAGCAGAATGGCCAGCAGCAAGCCGCTGATCAGCGCGATAGACCCAATCGCGATCATCCAGAAATTCGCCACGCCATAAGCGCTTTGGATATCTGCCGCGCTCGCGTCGATTTCCGCGCGCTGCAAGTTCGTCAGCTTGGTGATCTGATCTATGAACTGGCGCGTGGCGGGCAAAAATTCCTGCGTGAAAACCCGGTTGGCGGCGTCCACATCGCCGTCTTGCTTGGCCTTGAAGATGGCGTCGCGCGTACGCAGGTAGTCGCCGCGGGATTTGCGGATGCCTTCCCACAATTGTTTTTCTTCGTCGGACTCGATCAGCGGTTCAATCTTTTGCTGCAACGCCGAGGAATTTTTCGTGGACGTCGCGGCCTCTTCGGTGAAGAAGCCCGCCAAGCTGGCGTCTGCGCTTTTGGCGATGGCGGTGGTTCGGGTGACGCCGGTCTGGATGTTGCGCGCCCAATCGCTGATCAGGCGTTCCTTGATCAGCGACCGCTGGGTCACGGTTTCAACCGAGTCGTTGATGTTCGCCAGGCTGACCAGCCCGACGATGCTCATGATGATGATCATGGCGAGCAAGACGGAAAAGCCACCCGCAAGACGGGTCCCAAGCTTCATATTCTTCATACTGCCTCCAGCATCCAACCAGGCGCTTGAATGCGGGCTTCGGCAGTTGCGAGAGCGCCGGACCAAAGCCGCCGCCCCGTGCAAGCCAGACGCCCGTAAGCCCCTGGATGATCCGCCCCCAAAATATTGGTGTTCGTTGTGTCAAAAAAGCGCCGCCCGAGAAGTCGGATTCGAGGATTCTCTCAACGGTCCGGGAAATGCTAGCAGCCCGGATTTGACCGGCAAGGGGCGAAATGGGGAGTGTTTTGGCACAAGCTCCCGCGTTTGCATAACCGGGCCTTGCCGCCAATGCGAAGGCAAAAAAAAGCGGCCTGCATGGCCGCTTCGGGTTTCAGTCCGCGACCGTTGGCCGCGCAAGCTGGAACAAGTCTGTACTGCGGGCGTACCAACCGCTGCCGTGCATGCGGGCAACCAGCCCCATCTCGGCGGTTTTCACGTAACCGCGTTCGGCGTCCTCCACAAAGGCGTCGTCGACATGCGCGCCCAGCACCCGGCCGATGACCACAACCTGATGCGGGCCGGTCACGATCGTGGCCTGGCTGACGCATTCCAGCGACACCGGGCTGCCCTGGATCAACGGCGGGCGCACATGCGCGGCCGGCAGCCCCGTCAACCCAGCCTTGGCCAGCTCGTCCACGCCCGGTGGGTAGTCGGCGCAGGTCTGGTTCATTTGCTGCATCAGCGATTCCGGCACCAGGTTCACCACGAACTCGCCGTTCTCGATGATGTTGGCGCTGGTGTCCTTCAAGTCGCCATTGGCGCGGCGCATCAGGCCGATGGCGACCGTGGGCGGCTCATGGCCCATCACGTTGAAGAAGCTGAACGGCGCCGCGTTGACGCACCCGTCGCCCGACACCGTGGTAACCCACGCGATCGGGCGGGGGGTGACGGTCGAGGTCAACAGCTTGTAGACCGTCTGCGAAGGCAAGGCGCTGAAATCAAAATGCATGGCTCAAGGCTCCTGCTGGCCGCCCGCGCCGATAGCGGAGACGGCCCGCTTCTCGCGGGTATCGACCTGTAGCTGGAACACGTCCGGCCGCGCGTAGTGGCCCGACACATCAAAGTCGTACTTGCCGCGCAGGATCTGGTTGGGGTTGATGTCGGCGTACAAGATGGTTTCGTCCGAAAAATCCGGGCCGGCCAGCACTTCGCCCAGGGGGTCGATGATGGCGCTGCCGCCGCGCATCAGCACGGTGTCGGGCGCATCACCCAGCGCGCATTCGAAGTCTTCCGGATACGCGTTGCGGCGCAGATGCTGGCAAGCGGTCAGCACGTAGCAGCGGCCTTCCAGCGCGATGTGGCGCATGCTGGGAATCCAGCTGTCGCGGTCGTCTGCGGTGGGCGCGCAGTACAGCGCCACGCCCTGGCTGTACATATACATGCGCAGCATGGGCATGTAGTTTTCCCAGCAGATGACGGCGCCGATCTTGCCGTAAGGGGTGTCGAAGACGGGCATCGTCGAGCCGTCGCCAAAGCCCCAGATCAGCCGTTCGCCCGCGGTGGGCATCAGCTTGCGATGCTTGCCGATCAGCCCGGCGTCGCCGTTGAAGTACAGCACGGTGCAGTACAGCGTGCCGCCGTCGGCTTCGATGCAGCCCATGACCACGAAGCTGCCGGTATCGGCTGCGGCCTGCGCCACCACGGCGACTTCCTCGCCGTCCAGCCGGATGGCCTGCTCGTGGTAGCTAGCGAAGGCGTCACGGCCTTCGGGTTTGCGCATGCCGATGGGCGCGCCAAATGAATTGCCCTTGGGGTAGCCGCCAAGAAAGGCCTCGGGGAACACCAGCACCCGGGCGCCCTGCTCCGCCGCCTGGCGGATCAGCGAGGCCGCCTTGTGGGCGCACGCAACGCTGTCGGTCGGGATGGACGCTGCCTGGATGACGGCAGCCTTGAATTGCGATGGCACGGACATGTCTCTCCTCGCGGTTTTAGTGGGTGGGGTCTTCATCAATGGCCTGGGCGCGGGTGTTCGGCAGGAACAGGCTGCCGATGACGCCTACGATCACCATCACGACGACCGGGTACATCAAGCCGCCAAAAATATTGCCGCTGGCTTGCGCCAGGTAGGTGGCGGTAAAGGGCACGATGCCGCCGAAGATGCCGGCGCCGATGTGATACGGGAAGGATAGCGCGGTGTAGCGGATGCGCGCGGGGAACAGCTCGACCAGATAGGACGCAACCGGCCCGTAGACCATGGCCACCACGGCCGTCATCAGCACCAGGATCAGGATGATGGTGGCGCGGTCCACGCGGGCGGGGTCGGCGCGGTCCGGGTAGCCGGCGGCGGCCAATGCCTTGGCGTAGCCGGCGCGGTCGAAACCATTAACCGTGACGCCGCCCACGCTCATGGCGATGTCCTGCCCCGGCAGGGGCGCGGCGTATTCAAAGTTGATGCCCTTGCCGACCAGGAATTTCTTGGCCTGCACGCATACCTTCTTATGGTCGGCATGGCTACCGATCATGGCGGCTTGCAAACCGAAGTCGCACGCGCCGCCGCTGGTGTCGGCATGCACACGTACCGGCGTCGATTGCATGGCTTGCGCAAGGGCCGGGTTGCCGGCCTTGAGCAGCACGTCGAACATCGAGTGATACCCGATGGCGGCGATGAACAGGCCCGCCATCATGATCCACTTGCGGCCGATGCGGTCAGACAGCCAGCCAAACAGCACGAAGGCCGGCGCGCCGATGATGAAGCCGATCAGAATCAGCGTGTAGACGCTGGTCTGGTCGATCTGCACCGCTTGCTGCAGAAAGATCATCACGTAGAACTGGCCGGTGAAATAGGTGGCGCCTTGGCCCGCCGTCACGCCAATCAGCGCCAGCAACACCAGGCGCAGGCTGGACCACTGGCCAAACGTTTCCTTGATGGGATTCTTCGACAGGCGGTTCTGCTGCTTCATCCGCGTGAAGACGGGCGACTCATGCAGCTTGGCGCGCACGTAGATCGAAATGGCCAGCATCACGATCGACAGAATGAACGGCAGGCGCCAGCCCCACTGGCGGAAGTCGTCGGCGCTCATGGACGCCTGTGTGCACAAAATGACGATCAGCGACAGAATCAGCCCAGCGGATGACGTGATCTGAATCCAGCCCGTCAGCAGCCCGCGGCGCTTGGGCTCGCAGTGTTCGGCCACATAGATCACGGCGCCGCCGTATTCGCCGCCCACCGCCAGGCCTTGCACCACGCGCAGCGTCAGCAACAGAATCCACGACAGGTGCCCCGCCGACTCATAGGTGGGCAGGCAGCCGATCAACACGGTGGCGCCGCCCATCATCACCACCGTGATCAGGAAGGTGTACTTGCGGCCCCACTTGTCGCCCAGATAGCCGAACATCACCGCGCCCAGCGGCCGGATGATGAAGCCCACCGCCAGCGCGCCCAAGGCGGCCAGCAGCGCGACCGTGGGGTTGTCCTGCGGAAACAGCACCTGGCTCATGAAGACAGCCAGCGTTCCGTAGATGAAAAAGTCATACCACTCGAACAAGGTGCCCAGCGTCGACGCCACGACGACCTGGCGTTCTTCTTTGCGGCTTAGCGTTGGCCCGGCCCCGGCCTGCGGCATTGCGATGTTTGCTTCCATGCTTGCTTTCCCCTGGTGTTTTTAATTGATACTGCTGTACGCATTAACTATTATCAAACTTAAAACCGGGCGTCTCAAAGCTGGGGGAAACCCGGAAAACGGCGGCGGCCGCCTGCTGGAACGCGCCCGGGCCGCTGCTACACTGCCGCCAAACACACAGTGGAGGCAGTGATGGCAAGGCCCGCCGGCAAGGTTGAAAAGAACACGGACAAGGCGCCAGCCGCTGCGCGCAGAGGCATCCAGTCGATTGAAGTGGGGTTCCGGATACTGGACGTGATCCGCAAGACCGGCCGGCCGATGCCCTTGAAGGAAATCGCCGACGCCTGTGAATTGACGGTGCCTAACGTGCACTACTACCTGGTGAGCTTTCAGAAGGTGGGCGTGGTGCAGCAGCATGCCGACACCGGCCATTACGGCTTGGGCCCCTACGCCCTGCGGCTGGGCTTGGCGGCGCTGGAGCAATTCGATGTCTTCACGGCCGCTCGGCCCATCATGGCCGAAGTCGCCGCCGTTACCGGGCACACGGTGTTCCTGGGCGTGTGGGGCAACAAGGGCCCGACGATCGTCTACCGCGTGGAAGGCAGCCGCAGCCGCCCTCTGCTGGAATTGCGCGTGGGCAGCGTCATGCCGCTGCTGTCGTCCGCGCTGGGGCGCAACTTTCTGGCCCATCTGCCCGAGGCCCTGACGCGCGACCTGCTCGAGCAAGAGCTATCGTCATCCCAGCCCGAAAGCCACGGCGGCGCGCCGGGCAATTCCTACACGCTGAAAGACGTGCAGGCGATACGCGATGAAGTGCAAAAGCACCACATCAGCCGCTGCCGCCACGCGCTGCTGCCGCACTTCACGTCGCTGTCGGCGCCCATCTTCGACATGCTGGGCGAGATGACCGCGGCCATCACGCTGATGGGGCCGGTAGGCGCGATTGACGATGAACTGGAATCCGGCACCGCGCGCTTGCTGCGTGAAAAAGCCCGCTCGATCTCGGCGATGGCGGGCTGGGTGGAGCCTGACGGAGAGGCGCAGGCGGGCTGATCTGCCCGCGCCAGCGCATGCGGGCGTCAGCTTTCGACGACGATCTTCGCGTCTTTGATGGTCTTGGCGTACTTCTGCTGTTCCTGCGACATGAAGTCGGCAAAACGCTGCACGCTGCCGCCGCCGTCTTCCGCCCCCACCTGCGCCAGCTTTTCCTGCACGTCCGCCATGGCCAGAACCTGGTCGATATCGCGGTTCATGCGCTGAACGATAGCGGCCGGCATCTTGCCCGGCCCCACCATGCCAAACCAGATGCTGGCCTCGAATCCGGGGTAGCCCTGCTCGGCCACGGTCGGCACATTCGGCTGGCTTTTGGAACGCTGTTGCAGCGTCTGCGCCAACGCAATCACCTTGCCCGATTGCAGCAGGGGCGTGGCCGTCGTCATGCCTTCAAAGCAATACTGCACGTGGCCGCCCAGCAGATCGTTCATCAACGGCGCCGACCCCTTGTACGGCACGTGCAGCACATCGATTCCGGCGCGCGCCTTGAAGATTTCCAGCGCCAGATGCTGCGCCGACCCCGCCCCCGCCGACCCGAACACGATCTTGCCGGGCTGTGCGCGGCATAGCTTGACCAGATCAGGCAAGGTCTTGGCGGGCTGCGACGCGCCGCCGATCAGGATGGTGGGCGTCTTGCCCACCAGCGCAATCGGCGAGAAATCGCGGTCCACCGCGTACGCCAGTTTGGGTTGCAAGCCCGGCGCGATGCCGTGGCTATTCACATGCGCCATCAACAGCGTGTTGCCGTCGTTGGGCTGGCGGGCCACCTGCTCGGCCGCGATGATTCCCGCCGCGCCCGCGCGGTTTTCCACGATGACGGGAATGTTCCACATGACGCCCAGCTTCTGCCCAAGCAGACGCGCCAGCACGTCCGTACCGCCGCCCGCCGGAAACCCCACCACGATCTTCACCGGCCCTGACGGCAGGTCCTGCTGCGCCCGCGCCGCGATGGGCAGGACGAGTCCTACGCCCAGCGCGGCGGCGCCGGTCATGAATTGCCTGCGTTGCATGCTTGTCTCCTCGCGCCGGCGTCCGTGGACGGCGGCTGGTTATGGAAGCATTGTCTGCTTCTACGGCATCCGGCCATCTGACGCGGCCGGGATGCCGCCCTCCTTTAGCTACGCTTGCATACGGATGCCGCCCCGCCCTTATCGGGCAACACGCGTCCACTTGCCGTAGCGCTCCACCATGCGCTCATCGAAACCGAAGCCCAGGCCCGGGTCTTGATGCAGCACCACGCGGCCTTGCTTGTGCGTCAGCTGGCGATCAACCAGCTTGCGGAAATTCAGCACCTGGTCATCCCAGAAGAATTCCACGTAGCGCGCGTTTGGCGTCGCCGCGACCAGCGGCGCATGCACGTCGTGGAACCAGTGCGGGCACACCACCACGCCGTAGCTGGCGGCGGTGGCGGCAATGCGCTTCCATTCGGTGATGCCGCCGCACACGGCGGCGTCCGTTTGTAAGATGCCGGCCGCGCCCTTGTCCAGCAGTTCCTTGTGATACCAGCGGCCATAGCCAATTTCAGCGGTGGCGATGGGCAAGTGCGTCAGGCGCGCCAGCTTGGCGTGGCTGTCGATATCGTCCGGGCCAAAGGGCTCTTCGATGAAGTACGGCTCGTACTGTTCAAAGCGGCGGATGTATTGCATGGCTTGCGTGACGTCCTGCCAGGCGTTGTTGCAGTCCATCATCAGTTCCACGTCGGGGCCCACGGCCTCGCGCGCGGCCTTCAGACGCGCCTCTTCCTCGCGCGGCGACAGGCGGCCCGTCTTCATCTTGACGGCGCGAAAGCCCTTGTCCACATAGCTGGCCATTTCCTCGCCCAGATGCTGCGGGGTCTTGCCGTCCAGGTAATAGCCGCCGCTGGCGTAGGCCGGCACGGTTTCCAGTTCAACCGCGCCCAGGAATTTGTGCAGCGGCAGGTTTGCCGTCTTGGCGTTCAAATCCCACAGCGCGATGTCCAGCGCACTAAGCGCGCGCATCACCGTGCCTTGGCGGCCTTGCAGCAAAGCCTCTTGGTACATGGACTGCCACAGCCCTTCCACGGCATGCGAGTCCTTGCCCAGCAGCACGGGACCCAGCAGGCTTTGCACGGCCGCTTCGAAGATGGCCCCGCCCGCGCTGCCCACATAGCAAAAACCGATGCCTTCGACGCCGTCGGTGGATCGGACTTTCACCAGACCGTAGTGGCGCGTGGACACCGTACGGTTGGAAAACGAGGTGACTTTGTCCAGCGGGACGGCAGCGGCGCAAACGTCGATGGATTCAATGATGGGCACAGGGGGCTCCTTGGTAGCGGGAAGATGCTGAAGGCGGCGCCGGCGCAACGTGCGGCGGGCTACACGCTCTGGACGTATTCTTCCCGCCGCCAAAGAAAACAACAATTATCGTCATCCATCTTTAGAATACGAAAAAACCATCTTCCCAAAAGGCTCGCCACCGTGGACTCGCGCTTTCTGCAAACCTATGTGCATGTGGTGGAGCTGGGTTCCATCGCCCAGGCGGCTCGGCACCAGGGGCTGACGCCCGCCACCGTTCAGCAGCGCTTGCGCGCCCTGGAGGCGGACGTGGGCAGCGCGCTGATCGCCCGGTCGGGCCGCACCGTCAAGCCCACGCCTGCCGGCATCCGCATCCTGGAACGCGCGCGCCACATCCTGCGCGACGTGCGCGATTTGCGATCCGCCGCCAGCGACACCGAGCTGCCCGCCGGGCCGCTGCGGCTGGGCGCCACGCCCACGGCGCTGACGGGCATCATGCCGCCCGTGCTGCGCACCTGGGTGGCGCGCCATCCCCACATCGAGATCTATATCGAACCCGCGCCCACGACGCTGCTGTACAGCAAGGTGCTGTCGAGCGAACTGGATGGCGCGCTGCTGGTGCATCCTCTTTTTACGCTGCCCAAGACTTGCGACTGGCGTGACCTGCGCCACGAACCGCTGGTGCTGGTGACACCTGCCGACATGAAGGTGCGCGATCCGCTGGCAGTACTCGCGCGCGAGCCCTACATCTGCTACGACCGCAGCGTGGTCGGAGGCAAGATGGCCGACGACTATCTGCGGGCGCGCAATCTGCGGCCGCACGTGCGGTTTGAACTGGATGGCATCGATTCCATCGCCAAGCTGGTGGCGGAAGGATTGGGGGTGGCGCTGCTGCCAGACTGGGCGACAACCGGCGAGGCGATGGCGCGCGTCAAACGCTGGCCGTTGCCAGCGCCCTGCCCCGTGCGAACCGTCGGCGCCATCTGGCTGCGTGCCGGCGTGCGTTCGGAATTGATGCGGGCGTTTGTGGAGTTGACCGAGTCGCAGCTCGGCCTGTCCCGCCCTTAGGCGATGGCGTCCCGCCCTTAGGCGATGGCGTCCTGCCCATTGCGCGCCACGACCACGCCGCCCGACACCACCAGGCGGCGCGGCTTGCGCGTAACAACGGCTTCGGCCACGCAGCTGGCGTCGACCAACACCAGGTCGGCGCGCGCGCCGGCCGTCAGGCCGTAGTCCGCGAAACCGCAGGCACGGGCGGCAGCACCCGTGACGCAATCAAACGCCCATTCGACTTCATCATCGCGCCGCAGATCGTTGCGCAGCCCGATCATCATGGCGCGCGCCAGCATGTCGGGGCTGCCGTAGGGCGTCCAGGTATCGCGAATGCCGTCGTTGCCGCCGAAAATCGTGACGCCCGCTTCGCGACAGGCGCGCACGGCCGGCACGGGACGCGACGGCGGCGCGGTGGTCAGCACGGCCACGTCGAGCGCAGCCAGCCGCTTCAGCAAACCGTCCAGGCGCTTGGCGTCCACACCGCCCAGACAGAACGCGTGGCTGATGACTACCTTGCCGCTCATGCCCAAGGCCGCCACGCGGTCCAGCGTCAGGTCCAGCGTGAAGGCGCCCAATTCGCCGGGCTCGTGCAAGTGGATATCCACAGGCTTGCCGTGCTTGTCGGCCAGGCCGAACAGCACATCCAGCGACCGCGCCGGATCACGATCAATGGCGGAGGGGTCGAGCCCGCCCAGCACATCGGCGCCATCCGCCAACGCCTGGTCGAGCAGCTCGGCCGTGCCAGGACGGATGAGCAAACCCGATTGCGGAAACGCCACCGTTTGAATTTCCACGCGGCCCGCCAGTTCCGCGCGCGTGGCGTGAACGCCATGCAGATGGCGCAGGCCGGCATCGGTGTCCACATCGACATGGCTGCGGATGCGGGTGGCGCCTTCGCGCAGGAAAGCCAGCGCCAGCGCACGCGCGTGGCTGGCCGCGTCATGCCCGGTGCTGGCGCGCCAGGCGCGTTCGTTATCGATGCGGTCGGTCAGCGCCGAACCCACCTCGTTCACGTACCAGGGCGATTCCCAGTTGGTCTTGTCCAAATGGGTATGCCCTTCCACCAGACCGGGAAGCAGCAACGCCCCGCCGCCGTCTTCCGTCAGCGTGTCGGGCGTGGCGGGAATCTGCGGGCTGATTTGCGCAATGCGGCCACCGCGCATCAACACGTCCACGGCATCGCTGGGGGACACGCGGACATTCTTTAGCAACAGGTCAGTCATGGTGAGTCCGGGACAAACGCAAGCGGCCGGCCACGTGGGCCGGCCGTCAGAGGCCTTGCGGCATCAAACTTGCGGGGGTTCGATCCAGAAGAAGCGTTCGCCTTGGCGGACCATATCGGCAACGCCTTCGGCGCCGATGCGATAGTCCGAACCCATAAGCGAAGCGCCACCGTCTTCATGGATGTGGATGACGGCCAGCGGGTCGTTGGCCATGGTGTACCAGTAGTAACCGGGCTTGAGATTGTGCAGGTCTGTGTTCATTCCCTGAGTATACAAACATCGATGCTTAGTACAAAAAGACAACACAAATACAAACCGTGCCTGACATCATGAACCCGACAAGTCATACTGCCTGCTCCTAGGCTGAAATAGCTGGTGCAGTTGTCACGCATCGATTTCGGCACCTCAGCGACCAACGCGGTGCCGTTCATCGAGAGGAGAATAGCGAGCGCATGAAAAGGCAGTCACTTCAATTCAGCGAGCCGCTTAAACAGGCCGTTTTAAACGGCTCAAAAGTGCAAAGCCGCCGCATCGTGAAGCCACAGCCAACCAAGCCGACCACGGTTTGGTATGCGGATGCTGCCGATTCCGGCAGATGGGTCGCCATGGGCCCCAATCGCGACAACCCTACTGAACTACGCAAGACCTCAAGCTGGGTGCGATGTCCGTATGGCAAATCTGGCGAGAGCATTATCTTGACGGACGAAGCCGGCACGCCATTCGCCACGGCGCTTGTCGTCGGCGTGCGCATCCAGCGCTTGCAGAATCTGACCGAAGCGGACGCGCGCGCCGAAGGCACGCAAGCGCTGTATGAATCGTCTGCGCTGCTGCCAGGGGTGCCGCTTCAAACAGCGTTTGCGTTGACGTGGTGCGAACGCTACGGCGCGCACGCGTGGGCGGCCAATCCGTGGGTATGGGTGGTGGAGTTCCGGCGCACGCATGGCGACTGACGTGGCGGATGCGCCTCAAGCCGCCCGCCGATGGTGACGACGTGTAACGCGGCCTATTAACTTCATCTCATTCCACTCGATTTCAATCGATTTCAAGTCCGGGTTTACCAGAGCGGACGCACTACGCCGCAGTGCAGCACCCAGGCGATTTCGAACACGGGGACAGTTGCGGATTGTCGCTATTGAGGAGGCGGCGCTTACGAAAAGCGGGCGGAAAAGCCCGAAAATAGGGGCGTCGAATACTCAACTTTGCTGTGTCGCGCAGCAGGCAGGTGCAACATGAAAAAATGGCTTATCGCTGGTGTGGGTGCCGCAGGTCTGCTGATCTCTAGCGTGGCCTTGGCTCGTGTGGATGTGGGAATTTCCATTGGCGTACCCGGTGTGGTGTATCCGGCGCCGGTGTATGTCGCCCCCGCCCCGGTCTACGTGGCGCCGCCCCCGCCCGTGTATTACCGCCCGGCGCCCGTGTACGTGGCGCCCCCGGTGGTCTACCCAGCCCCGGTCTATTACCGCGGCGGCCCTCATTGGCGCGGCGGCCCGCCCCCGCGCTACTACGGCCCGGGCCCCGGCTACTACCGCGGGCACGGACATGGCGACGGCCGGGGTGACTGGCGCCGCTAAACGCTACCCCTTAACCGCGGTGTAAAAAACCGCGGCCAAAAGCAAAGGCCACTCGAAAGAGTGGCCTTTTTTCCGCCGGGACATTGTCCGGTGACCCGTTGGAAAGGATTCAGGCCGCAGGGGCCTGCACAGGTTTGCCAGCCATGACGGCGGGCGTCTGCGAAACCGGGTTGGCCTTGTTATCGGCCCAACGCGGCGATTCTTGAACAAGATCAATCCATCGGCGAGGCGCACTGGACGCCCGCCACCAACCATTATGCGGACGCATGAGCAAACTCCGGTTCACCGTTGAAACGCACACCATTGATATCTTGGAACAATTGACGGCTTTCCTGTTCTGCTTCGTGCAAGTCTGAGAACGGCGCCTGTCCCGGCACTGTCCAGCATTTTTCCGGTGCGGTTCCGCCGACTCGGCGGGTCCATATCTGCACGCGGTAGCCCTGTTCGTCTTCACGAGCGACAGAGCATCTCACACGAAAATCTCCAATCATTCTTGAAGTCATGGACAACTCCTTGTTATATAAGTGAATGAAGCGTGTAGAACGCGGGTGTATTGTGCCGCAACTATCCGGCCCTTTTATTAGAAATACACAATTGCTCACATCAAAATCAAGCACTCACCCCGAGATCTTAAATAGCAAAAACGACAAGAATATGTCGACATGATAAAAAAAAACGGAGCCCGCAGGCTCCGTTTTCTTATCCGCCAAATGGCCGATAGACGCGATATACCTATCGCTTTTCTTTACGGCTTCAGCACCGTCAAGCCGCCCATGTAAGGCTGCAAGGCTTCGGGGATGAGCACGCTGCCATCGGCTTGCTGGTGGTTTTCCAGCACAGCCACCAGCGCACGGCCAACCGCCAGGCCAGACCCGTTGAGCGTGTGCACGTATTCCGGCTTGCCCTGGGCGTTGCGGAAGCGCGCCTGCATGCGGCGGGCCTGGAAGGTTTCGCAGTTGGACACCGACGAAATCTCGCGCCACGTGTTTTGCGCCGGCAGCCACACTTCCAGGTCATAGGTCTTGGCCGAACCAAAGCCCATGTCGCCCGTGCACAGCAGCACCACGCGATACGGCAGGCCCAGCAATTGCAGTACGCGTTCGGCATGGCCGACCATGTCTTCCAGCGCTTCATACGACTGCTCGGGCTGCGTGATCTGCACCATTTCGACCTTGTCGAACTGATGCTGGCGGATCATGCCGCGCGTGTCGCGGCCGCCGCTGCCCGCTTCAGAACGGAAGCACGGCGTATGCGCGGTGAGTTTCAGCGGCAGGTCGGCGGCGGCCAGGATGGTGTCGCGCGCCACGCTGGTCAAGGTGATTTCCGACGTGGAGATCAGGTATTGATCTTCACGCACGTAAGGGTTGCCAGCGGCATCCACCTTGGGATCGTCGTCGCCGCCGCCCTTGGACACGGCGAACATGTCGTCCTTGAACTTGGGCAGCTGCCCCGTGCCGTACAGGGTGGACGCGTTGACGATGTAAGGCGTGTAGCACTCGGTGTAGCCGTGCGTGCCGGTTTGCAAGTCCAGCATGAACTGGGACAGCGCGCGGTGCAGGCGGGCGATGGGGCCGCGCATGAACGAGAAGCGCGCGCCCGACAACTTGGCCGCCATGTCGAAGTCCAGACCCAGCGGTTCGCCGATGGCGACGTGGTCACGGGCGTCGAACGCGAGCGGCGGCGGGTTGCCGTCTGCGCCCGCTTCACCCGGCAGCCAGCGGCGCACTTCGACGTTGTCGTCGGCGGATTCGCCCAGTGGCACGCTGGCGTGCGGCAGGTTCGGCACCGACATCAGCAGGTCGTTAAGCGGCGCCTGCAAGGCGGCCAGCTCTTCCTCCAGCTGCTTCAGGCGCACCGGCACGGCTTGGGATTCCGCCATGACGGCGCTGGCGTCTTCGCCCTTGGCCTTCAACTGACCGATCTGCTTGGCCAGCGCGTTGCGGCGGGCTTGCAGGGACTCGGTCTCGGTCTGGACGGCCTTGCGGCGAGATTCCAGGTCGTTGAACCGTTCCGTGTCGAAGGACACGCCACGGCTCTTGAGGCGGTCTACGACGGTTTGCAGGTCTTTGCGCAGCAGTATCGGGTCTAGCATCGGTGAGGTCGGTTGAGAGTTGCGTGAAGCAACGGGCGTAGCCCGTTACCGGTTCTTGGCGCGTTCCTGTGCGTCCAGCTCGCGCAGGAATGCCAACTTTTGCTGGATTTTAGCCTCCAGGCCGCGATCGGTCGGCCGATAGAAGGAAGGCTTGAGTCCATCAGGGAAATATTGCTCGCCGGCGGCGTAGCCGTGCGGCTCGTCGTGCGCGTAGCGATAGGCCTTGCCGTGGCCCAATTGCTTCATCAATTTGGTGGGCGCGTTGCGCAGGTGAATGGGCACCGGCGCGCTGCCGTGTTCGGCCGCGAACTGGCGCGCCTGGTTATAGGCGTTGTAGACCGCGTTCGACTTGGCCGCGCAGGCCATATAGACCACGGCTTGCGCCAGCGCCAGCTCGCCCTCGGGCGAGCCCAGCCGTTCATAGATGTCGGCGCCATTGACGGCCAGATCGGTGGCGCGCGGGTCGGCCAGGCCGATGTCTTCCACCGCCATGCGCACCAGCCGGCGCGACAGGTACTTGGGGTCGGCGCCGCCGTCGATCATGCGGCAGAACCAGTAAAGCGCCGCGTCCGGGTTGGAGCCGCGTACCGATTTGTGCAGCGCACTGATCTGGTCGTAGAAGGCGTCGCCGCCCTTGTCGAAGCGGCGCAGGTTCTGCGACAGCGAAATTTCCAGCCAGGCGGCGTCGACCGTGTCGCGCCCGGCCGACTGCGCCGATTCCGCCACGACTTCCACCGCGCTGATCAGGCGGCGCGCGTCGCCGTCGGCCCAGGCGGCCAGCTGTTCGCGCGCATCGTCCTCGATGCGGATGGCTTCGCCGTCTTCCACCCCGTCGTTTAGCGCCGTCACCGCGCGATCGACGAGCTGTTGCAATTCTTCAGGGGACAGCGATTGCAGCACGTACACCCGCGCCCGCGACAGCAAGGCCGAGTTGACCTCGAACGACGGGTTTTCGGTGGTGGCGCCAATGAACGTGAACAGCCCGCTTTCCACATAGGGCAGGAAAGCGTCCTGCTGGGCCTTATTGAAGCGGTGCACCTCGTCCACGAACAGAATGGTGCGGCGGCCCTGGCCTTGCGCCACCTGCGCCACCGTGACCGCTTCGCGGATGTCTTTCACCCCGCCCAGCACGGCCGAGATGGCGATGAACTGGGCGTCGAAGCCGTCAGCCATCAGGCGCGCCAGCGTGGTTTTGCCCACGCCGGGCGGCCCCCAGAAAATCATGGAATGCGGACGGCCGGATTCGAAGGCGACGCGCAGGGGCTTATCCGGCCCCAGCAGGTGCGACTGCCCGACGACGTCAGACAAGGTGCGCGGACGCAGGCGTTCGGCCAGAGGCACATAGGGCCGATGCGCAGGATCGGCCGCGAAGAGATCGTTGCTCATTGGCAGCAGATGAGGGAGGACAGCGTGAAGTTCAAGTCAGCATTACACCATGACGGCCATGCTGGCAGGCTTGAGCCGCCCGCCCATGGCCTAGGCCAATTCCGGCGGCGCGAAACGGCGGTTGGCCAGCACCGGCAGCACCTTGCGGGCGTGCGCCAGACGCTCGGGGTCGATATCGGCGAACACCAGCGCTGGCGCCTCGCCCGCGCGGGCCGTCACGACGCCCAAGGGGTCGACCACCATGCTGCAACCGATATTGCGTTCGCCGCATTCGCCCGTGGCGGCCACATAGCAGGTGTTTTCCAGCGCGCGCGCCGTGACCAATACCTCCCAGTGCATTTCCTTCAACGGCCCGCGCACCCACGCGGCCGGCAGCACCAGCAGGTCGGCGCCGTCCAGCGCCAGGCGGCGCGCCAGTTCCGGGAAGCGCACGTCGTAGCAGGTCATCAGCCCCACGCGCAGGCCGGCGATTTCCAGCAGGGGCGGAATTTCAGCGCCGGGCGTAACGTTGGTGGATTCCTTCATGTTGAAGGCGTCGTACAGATGCAGCTTGCGGTACTGCGACACGATTTCGCCGTCGCGCAGCGTGACCAGCGTGTTCCAGACGCGGCCGTCCCCGGTGGGGATATGGACGCACATCATCGTCGACATCGACGACCCGCGGCTGGCTTGCAGCAGGCGGGTCATGAACGGGCCATCCAGCGGCTGTGCGGCCTTCAGCACGATTTGCGGGTCGGTGATATCGCGGGCCAGGATGCCTTCGGGCAGTACAAGCAGATCCGCCCCGCCCTCGCGGGCGCGCGTCATCAGGTCGACGCAGACTTGCGCGTTTTCTTCCCAGACGCGGCTCACGGCGAACTGGCCCAAAGCGACTTTCAGCATGGCATTTCCTTGTTTGGCGCGATGAATTTCGAACGTGCCGCTATTGTCGCGCCAACCGGACTGCCATGGGGAAAGCGATGGGAGGCCCAGTAGGCCGCCGTATGCCAAGCGATGCGAAGCGATGCGGAATCAAACGGGCTGCCCTCTGCACTAGGGGTAACTCCTAGCTCCCGCTTGTAAATTTCTTTCACGATAATTAAAAAAACAAACTTTGACGTAAATATTTTCCAAAGCAGGCGCCCACCATGACGAATTCCTCTTCCCCCGCAGCCTTGTTGGACGTGAATGGCAAAGGCCTGGGCGCGTTCCCCGAGTCCTGTACGACCGCCGACGTGGCGGCCCTGAACTGGAACCTGCTGGACGAAGACGTCAGCCTGCCCGTCGCCGTGCTTTATGAAGCCCGCGTGCGCCACAACCTGCAATGGATGCAGCAGTTCATGGAGGCGTACCACGTCAAACTGGCGCCCCACGGCAAGACCACGATGAGTCCGGCGCTGTTCAAGCGCCAGATCGACAACGGCGCCTGGGGCATCACGCTGGCGACGGCGCCCCAAGTGCTGGCGGCCTATCAACACGGCATCCGCCGCGTGCTGATGGCCAACCAGCTGGTGGGCCGCGCCAACATGGCCATCATCGCCCGCCTGCTGCAAGACCCCGCCTTCACATACTTCTGCATCGTCGACTCCCCCGCCAACGCCGCCCAGCTGGGCGAGTTCTTCGGTGAGCAAGGCCTGACCCTGCCGGTGCTGATCGAACTGGGCCCCACCGGCGGACGCACCGGCGTGCGCGACGACGCCCAACTGCAAGCCGTGGTGGAAGAAATCGGCCGCTGGCCCGGTCTGGCGCTGGCCGGCATTGAAGTCTACGAAGGCGTGTTGCAGGAAGAAGGCGCCATCCGCGCATTCCTGCGCCGCGCCACCGACGCGCTGCGCGGCCTGGCCACCGCCGGCCGCCTGCGCAAGAACGGCCCCGCCGTGATCTCGGGCGCCGGGTCGGCCTGGTTCGACGTCGTGGCCGAAGAATTCTCGCAGCTGGATATCGGCGCGCCGCTGGAAGTGGTGCTGCGTCCGGGCTGCTATCTGTCGCACGATGTGGGCGTGTACCGCTCGGCCGCCGAACGCATCAACGCGCACAACCCCGTGGCGCAAAAAATGGAGCCGGGCCTGCTGCCGGCCTTGCAGGTCTGGGCCTACGTGCAGTCGCTGCCCGAACCCGGCCGCGCCATCATCGCGATGGGCAAGCGCGACGCCGCGTTTGACGCCGGCCTGCCCACGCCCGCCCTGCACTTTCGTCCGGGCCGCGGCAGGCCGGGCCACGTCAGGCCGGGCAGCGCCGGGTCAGGCCTCGCCGGGTCCAGCCAAAGCGCCCCGGTGGAAGCGAACCGCGCCTGGAAGCTGACCGCCATGATGGACCAGCACGCCTTCATGCAGATCGCCGACGGCGACGACATTCAAGTGGGCGACATGATCGCCTTCGATATCTCCCACCCCTGCCTGACCTTCGACAAGTGGCGCCAGGTCTTGCTGGTGGACGAGCAGTACCGCGTCACGGACGTGGCCGAAACCTTCTTCTGAACGCCCCCTGCCTGACGCATCGCGCCAGGCCCAAGGGGGCTGAATGACTTGGGAACCGGCGCTTACCTGAATTCACGCGACAACCTGTTTTTGACCCCTCTGGAGAGAGAATCATGAACTTCCGACCCTCCCGGCGAGGCGGCGGGCTGACCAGCCTGCTCGCGGCCGGCGCAATTGGCTTGACCGCAATGTCGTCCCCCGCCCTGAGTGCCACGCCGGTCAAGGGGGGCACGATTTCCGTCGCCACCATCGGTGAGCCGCCGACGCTTGACCCCATGACCAGCACCGCTGATCTGGTGGGCATCCTGACGCAGCACTTCTTCGAAACGCTGTACACCTTCGACGCCAAGTGGAACCTGACGCCGCTGTTGGCCGACAAGATGCCGGACGTTACCCCCGACGGCCTGATCTACACGATTCCGCTGCGCCAGGGCATCACGTTCCATGACGGTTCGAAGATGGATTCGTCGGACGTGCTGGCCTCGTTGAAGCGCTGGACGGAAACCGCCACGCGCGGCAAGGGCGCCGCCAAGGTCATCCAGAGCATCGAAGCGCCTGACGCCAACACCATCCGCATCACGCTGAAGCAACCCTATGCGCCGCTGACCGCGCTGCTGGCCATGAACAACGCCGCCGCCGTCATCATGCCCAAGGGCAAGATCGCGCCGGTGCTGACCGAAATCGTCGGCACGGGGCCTTACCAATTGAAGGCGCGCGTGCCGGACCAGTACATCCAGCTGGTGCGTTTCGACGGCTACAAGCAGCGCGAAGGCGAGCCCGACGGCTACGGCGGCGCGCGCAAGCAATACCTGGACGAAATCCGTTTCGTGCCGGTCAGCAACGCCAACACCCGCTCGGAAGCCGCCGCCGCCGGCCAGTTCGACTACGTCGACTCGCTGCCCGTGGAAGCGCTGGAGAAGCTCAAGGGCGGCCGTTCCGACCCGGTGATGCTCAAACCCTTCGGCTGGCCGCGCCTGGTGCTCAACACCAAGCAAGGCATCATGTCCAACCTGGCCGTACGCCAGGCCGTGCAGCTGGCGCTGAATGAAGAAGACATGCTGTTCGCCGCCTTCGGCAACAAAGACTTCTACAAGCTGAACGGCGACCTCTACCCGGAAGGCTACCCGTGGGCCACGTCGCTGGGCGGCAAGGTCTACAACAAGGCTGACTCGGCCGCCGCCAAGAAGCTGTTGGACAGCGCCAACGTCGCCGACAAGAAGATCCGCATCCTGACCAGCCAGCAGTACGAGTTCCATTACAAGATGGCGCTCGTGGCCGCGGAATACCTGAAGGCCGCCGGCTTCACGGTGGACATGCAGGTGGTGGATTGGGCCACGCTGACGCAACGCCGCCAAGACCCCGCCGTGTGGGACATCTTCATCACGCACAGTGTGTTCCTGCCGGAACCCGCGCTGATCGACTTCCCGTCCAAGGACGCGCCGGGCTGGTGGGACACGCCGCGCCGCGCGCAGGTGATGGACGCCTTCAACCAGGCGCGCACGCAGGAAGAACGCATCAAGCGCTGGGCCGATGTGCAGCAGGCCGTGTATGACGAGATCCCGTTCGTGAAGGTTGGCGATTTCAACGCTCAGGCCGCGCGCTCGCCCTCGCTGCAAGGCACCAAGCCTGCCCCGTGGCCGTTCTTCTGGAACGCCTGGAAAAGCCCTAAGTAAGGATGGGTAAAGCGCGGCGGCGCGGTCGCAATGTCAAGACCGCCTGCCGCGCGCCACTCATCGCTGGGAAGGGGCGTGCAGTCAGGCCCCCCTCCCTCATGCACTGATTGACGCTTCTATTAGGACATCATCGTGTTGCGTTATCTCTTAAACCGGCTGGTCGGGCTGGTGGCCGTGATGTTTATCGTCGCGACCATCGTGTTCGTCATCATCCGCGTCACGCCCGGCGATCCGGCTGCCGTGATGCTGGGTCCGCAAGCCAGCCAGCAGGACATCGCCGCGCTGCGCACGCAGCTGGGGCTGGACCAGCCCATGGCGCTGCAATACGTATCGTGGCTGGGCAAGCTCGTTCAAGGCGATCTGGGCCAGTCCATTTTCATGAGCAAGCCCGTGCTCTCGGCGCTGGCTGATCGCGCCGAACCCACGATTTTCCTGACGCTGATGTCGCTGCTTATCGCCAGCGCCATTGCGCTGCCGGTGGGCATTCTGTCCGCCGTCAAACGCGGCACCACGCTTGACCAGTCGGTGCTGTCGTTCTCGATGTTCACTTCCAGCGTGCCCAGCTTCTGGCTCGGCCTGCTGCTGATGCAGATTTTTTCGGTGAAGCTGGGCTGGCTGCCGGTGTCGGGCTATGGCGGCCCCGACGCGTCGCTGGCCACGCGCCTGTCGCACCTGATCCTGCCCGCCGTGGTGCTGGGGCTGGTGAACTCCGCGCTAATCACCCGCTTCATCCGCGCCAGCATGCTGGACGTGCTTCGTGACGATTACGTGCGCACCGCGCGCGCCAAGGGCCTGCCCGAAAGCAAGGTCATCCTGAAGCACGCCGTGCGCAATGCGCTGATCCCGATCCTGACCGTGCTGGGTTTGACCACCGCGCTCTTGATCAGCGGCGCCGTCGTGACCGAAACCGTATTTGGCCTGCCCGGCGTGGGCAGTCTGGTGGTGTCGGCGGTGCTGCGCCGCGACTACCCCGTCATCCAGGGCGCGCTGCTGATCATCGCGGCCATCTATGTCCTGATCAATCTGATCATCGATCTGCTGTATCTGCTGGTCGATCCCCGGGTGCGCTACTGATATGGCTATCGCAACTTCTCCCCAATCCTCAGGCGGCGCCGACCGCTGGCAGGTGCTGCGCCTGCTGGTGTCGCGCAAGACCGTGCTGCTGAGCCTGATCGTCATCATCGTGCTGGTGGCCGCCGCGCTGCTGGCGCCGTGGGTCAGCCCCTACGACCCGTTCAAGCTGTCCATCATGAACCGGCTGAAGGCGCCGGGCGCCGCGCACTGGTTCGGCACCGACGACTTCGGCCGCGACGTGTTCAGCCGCGTCATCTACGGCGGCCGCCTGTCGCTGATGGTGGGCTTTTCCGTCGTGGTGGTGTCCAGCGTCCTGGGCATTGCGCTGGGTCTTATCGCCGGGTTCTTCCGGTCGGCCGACAAGTTCGTGTCGCGCCTGATCGACGCCATGATGGCGTTTCCCGACATTCTGCTGGCGATCTCGCTGGTGGCCGCGCTGGGCCCGTCGCTGATCAACGTGGTGATTGCGCTGGGCATCGTCTACACGCCGCGCCTGGCCCGCATCGTGCGCGCCTCAACGCTGGTGATCCGCGAGCTGCCTTTCGTGGAAGCCGCCCGCGCGCTCGGCGTGCCCACGTGGCGCATCGTGACCGTGCACGTGCTGCGCAACCTGGTGTCGCCCATCCTGGTGCAAGGCACGTTCATCTTCGCCTACGCGATTCTGGCCGAAGCCGGCCTGTCGTTCCTGGGCGTGGGCGTTTCGCCCGACATTCCCACCTGGGGCACCATGATCAACGCCGGCCAGCAGTACATGGGCTCGGCCGACTGGATCATGATCTTCCCCGGCATCGCCATTGTGCTGTCCGTGCTGTCCCTGCAATTGGTGGGCGACGGGCTGCGTGACGTGCTCGACCCGCGCCTGCGCAAGGAGCTGTAATCATGACGGCAAGCACCCGAGACGTCGTGCTGTCCGTGGAAGGGTTGAAGACCTGGTTCCACAGCCGCGACGGCATCGCCAAATCCGTGGACGGCGTCACCTTTGACCTGGCTCGCGGCGAAACGCTGGCTATCGTCGGTGAATCCGGTTCCGGAAAATCCGTAACCAGCCTGTCCATCATGGGCCTGTTGCCCAAACCGGCGGGCCGCATCGAAGCCGGCAAGATCCTGTTTCGCGACCGCCAGGGCGTGCAGCATGACCTGGCCCACGCCAGCGCCGCCACCTTGCAGAAAATTCGTGGCGCGGAAATCGCCATGATTTTCCAGGAGCCCATGACGAGCCTGAACCCGCTGTACACGGTGGGCGACCAGATCGCCGAAGCCGTGTTGCAGCACGAAGGCGGGTCGTATGCGGCGGCGCTCAAGCGCGCCCGCGAAATGCTGGAGCGCGTGGAGATTCCCGCCGCCGACCGGCGCGTCAACGAATACCCGCACCAGATGTCGGGCGGCATGCGCCAACGCGTGATGATCGCGCTGGCGCTGGCCTGCAACCCGGCGGTGCTGATCGCCGACGAACCGACCACCGCGCTGGACGTGACCGTGCAGGCGCAGATTCTGGACCTGCTGCGCCGGCTGCAGAAAGAGATGAACATGAGCATCCTGTTCATCACCCACAACCTGGGCGTGGTAGCCGAAATCGCGCATCGCGTGGCCGTCATGTACGCCGGCCGCGTGGTGGAAGACGCGGGCGTGTACGACCTGTTCGAAAAGCCCACGCACCCGTACACCCGCGGCCTGTTGTCGTGCCTGCCGACCGCTGCGCTGCTGGCCTCGGGCGAACGCCTGCGCGCCATTCCCGGCAACGTGCCCAGCGTGCTGTCGCTGCCGGCCGGCTGTACCTTCGCGCCGCGCTGCGAGCTGGCGGCCGACGACTGCCGCGCCGCCGTGCCGGAACTGGTCACGGTGCAACCCGAACATCGCGCCCGCTGCATCAAGGTGAACCCGATATGACGAGCCCCCAAGAGACCGTGCGCGCCGAAGCGCCGCTGGTCCGCATCGAAGACCTGAAAGTGCATTTCCCGACCTCGCAGGCGCGCCATGCGCCAGTGGTGCGGGCGGTGGATGGCGTCAGCTTCGACGTGCCCAGAAACACCATCGTCGGCCTGGTGGGTGAATCCGGTTCGGGCAAGACGACGACGGGCCGCGCGCTGTTGCGCCTGTTCGCGCCCACCGCCGGCCGCATCGTGTTCGATGGCCAAGACATCACCAAGCTGAACGAAAAGCAAATGCTGCCGTGGCGCCGCCGCATGCAGATCGTGTTCCAGGACCCGTATGCCAGCCTGAACCCCCGCATGACGGTGGCCGAGATTCTGGGCGAAGCGCTGGACACGCACAAGCTGGCGCAGCACCGGCGTTCGGCCCGCATCGGCGAACTGCTGGAACGCGTGGGCCTGAATGCTGACCATAGCCGCCGCTACCCGCACGAATTCTCGGGCGGCCAGCGCCAGCGCATCGGCATCGCCCGCGCGCTGGCGGTGGAACCCGACTTCATCGTGGCTGATGAACCGGTGTCGGCGCTAGACGTGTCCGTGCAGGCGCAGGTGCTGAACCTGTTGCAGGATTTGCAGCGGGATCTGGGGCTGACGATGCTGTTTGTCGCGCACGATCTGGCGGTGGTGGACTACCTGTGCGACGACGTCGTCGTGATGTATCTGGGCCGCGTGATGGAACGCGGCCCCACCAGCGAGGTGTACGCGCGCCCCCGCCATCCCTATACTCGCGCGCTGCTGTCTGCCGCGCCGGTGCCGGACCCGCGCGCGCCGCGCTCGCGTATTCTGCTGAAAGGCGACATCCCCAGCCCGGTCAATCCGCCGTCCGGTTGCGTGTTCCGCACGCGCTGCCCGCACGCCATTGACGCCTGCGCCACGATCGAAGCGCAAGCAGTCAGCGTCGGCCCGGGCCACTACGTGGCCTGTTCGCGCATCGGCGACCCCGAGCTGGCGGCCTGACGCCAGCCCGCCCTGCCCGACTCGACCCAGGAATTTCACATGAACATCATCCGCGACATCGTTTTCCAGATACGCAGTCGGCGGGACGCATTGAGCGTGACCGAACGCAAGGTCGCCGACGCCATTCTGGACGACATCATGTGGGGCGCCAGCGCCACCGTTGACCAGTTGGCCACCAAGGCGGGCGTCAGCATCGCCACGATCTCGCGCTTTGCGCGCACGGTGGGCTGCGACGACACGCGCGACCTGAAGATGAAGCTGGCGCAGGCCAGCACCGTGGGCAGCCGCTTTCTGGACCCGAGCGCGCCCGCCGAGGAAAGCACCTTCTACGCCCGCATCTACGCCGACATCGAAAGCACGCTGCGCGCGCATCTGCCCACATTTACGGAGTCGTTGTTCGAGCAAGCCTGCGCCATGATCGACGGCGCGCGCATGATTTACGTGTTCGGCATGGGCGGCGCGTCCGCCGTGCTGGCGCAGGAAGTGCAGTCGCGCCTGGTGCGGCTGGGCTACCCCATCGCCGTCTACAGCGACGCCGTGCTGCTGCGCATGGTGGCCGCCACCCTGGACGAACGCGACGCGGTGCTGGTGTTGTCGGCCTCGGGGCTTACGCCGGAAATCGTAGGCGCAGCGCGCATCGTCAAACAGTATCGCGCGCGCCTTGTCGCCATTACCGACGCCTCGTCGGAACTGGCCAAGCTGGCCGACGTGGTGTTGCCGATACGTACCGACGAAACCGACTTCATCTACAAACCCTCGGCATCGCGCTACGCGATGATGCTGGCCATTGACTTGTTGTCTACCGAACTGGCCATGCTGAACCAAGAGGAAAACCGCGAACGCCTGCGCCGCATCAAGCTGGCGCTGGACGAACACCGCGGTGGCCCCAACCGTTTGCCGCTGGGCGATTGAACCTGGAACCCAAGATGTATGACACCCTCATAGGCAACGTCCGAGTCCTGGACGGCACGGGCGGCCCCGAGTACCGCGCCAGCGTGGCGCTGGCCGATGGCCGTATCGCCGCCATTGGCCAGCTGCCCGGGGCCAAGGCCCGCCACCTAGTCGACGGCACCGACCTGGCGCTCGCCCCCGGCTTCATCGACGTGCACACGCATGACGACACCAACGTGATCCGCACGCCGGGCATGCTGCCCAAGCTGTCGCAAGGCGTGACGACGGTGGTGGTGGGCAATTGCGGTATCAGCGCGTCCCCCGTGACGCTGCGCGCCGACCCGCCCGACCCGATGAACCTGCTGGGCGGCCGCAAGGATTTCAACTACCCTACCTTCGCCGACTACACCCGCGCCATCGAAGCCGCGCAGCCCGCCGTGAACGTGGCCGCGCTGGTCGGCCACACCGCGCTGCGCAGCAACCACATGGACCGCCTGGACCGCGCCGCCACGCAAGACGAAGTGCTGGCGATGCGCGAGCAGCTGCGAGACGCCCTGGCGCATGGCGCAATCGGGCTCAGCACCGGCCTGGCCTATGCGTCCGCGTTCGAGGCCGACACCGCCGAGGTCAAGCTGCTGGCCGAAGCGCTGGACGAATTCGGCGCGCTGTACACCACGCACTTGCGTTCGGAATTTGCCGCCATCCTGGAAGCCATGCAGGAAGCGTTCGACATTGCCCAGCATGCGCGCGTGCCGGTGGTGGTGTCGCACCTGAAATGTGCGGGCGCGGGCAACTGGGGCCGCACGAAGGAAGTGCTGTTCACGCTTGAAAGCGCCGGCCGCCTGCAACATGTGGGCTGCGACTGCTATCCCTATTCCGCCAGCTCGTCCACGCTGGATTTGAAGCAGGTTACCGACGAATTCGATATCGACATCACCTGGTCCGTGCCGCATCCGGAGCAGGCCCGCCGCAAGCTGGCCGACATTGCCGCCGAATGGGGCGTGAGCCTGCTGGACGCGGCCAAGCGGTTGCAGCCCGCCGGCGCCGTGTATCACAACATGCACGAAGACGATGTGCGCCGCGTGCTGTCGCACCCGCTGACGATGGTGGGTTCCGATGGCCTGCCCAACGATCCGATGCCGCACCCGCGCCTGTGGGGCGCATTCCCGCGCGTGCTGGGCCATTACAGCCGTGATGTGGGCTTGTTCCCGCTGATTCAAGCGGTGCACAAGATGACCGGCCTGTCCGCCGCCCGCTTCGGCTTGGCGGAACGCGGCCTGGTGCGCGAGGGCTATCACGCCGACCTGGTGCTGTTCAACCCCGACACCGTCATCGACCGCGCCACCTTCCCGGCCCCCGTGCAAACGGCCGCGGGCATCGAAGCCGTATGGGTCAATGGCGCACTCTCTTATCACCACGGGCAACCCACCGGCGACCGCGCCGGCCGCTGGCTGCCGCGCAGCGGCGATCTGCGCGCGGGCTTTGCCGCAGCAAACCCGCTGCCGCCCGCCCCCCAAACACCCTAAGGAGCCTATCCATGAGCAATGCCCCCACCCCCGACAACAATGGCATCACCCGCTACGGCGTGGCCGGCGGCACCGGCCAGGGCGGATCGCACATGCCGTTTGCGCGCGCGGTTGCGGCCGACGGCTGGCTGCACGTGTCTGGCCAGGTGCCGATGGAAAACGGTGAAGTGATTGAAGGCGGCACGGTTGCCCAGTGCCATAAAGCCATTCAGCAGCTGCTGGCGATCTTGAAGGAAGCCGGCTACGGCCCGGAACACGTGGTGCGTTGCGGCGTCTGGCTGGACGACGCCCGCGACTTCCCGTCGTTCAACAAGGTCTTCAAGGAATACTTCGGCGAAAACCCGCCCGCGCGCGCCTGCGTGCAGTCCAGTTTGATGGTGGACGCTAAAGTCGAGATCGATTGCGTGGCGTATAAGCGCCCGTAACGGCACGCTGAAAAAAAAAAGGCCCGGTTCTGAACCGGGCCATTTTTTTACATCTTCACCACATCCACACCCTTGGGTGCGACGAACTGGAATTCCTTCGCTGGCAGCGACGGGTTGGCCGCGATGGATGACAAGTCCACGCGTGTCGTCTGCCCAAAAGAATCCAGCAGTTCCACGCGAACCGGCAGGTTGTCTTTCATGCCGATATCCACGCGCGAAAAGCCGGCGTCCGCTGTGCGCGGCTTGGCGCGCAGCCATTCCACGCCGTCCTTGGACGGCAAGGCGGTGACGTCGAACGACTGCTCAAGCGAACCGGAACCAAACAGAATGGCCGCGGGCGACGTGCCGATGGCGGCGTCCACCTTGCGCTCGGTGACCTGAGCCAGATCAGGGTCGAACTGATACACCGTGCGGCCGTCAGAGATAACCTGCTGTTCGTAAGGCTTCTGCACCGCCCACTTGAACTTGCCAGGGCGCTGGAACGAGAACACGCCCGTCTGGGCGGGTTGCGTGCGGCCTTGCGTGTTGACCGTGTATTGCGAGAACGAACCCGTCGCCGCGGACACCGTGGCGACAAAGGCCTTCAACTGTTCTTGCGCGCTGGCGGCGAACGACAGCGCGGGCGCCAGGCTCAGGGCTGCAATTGCGGCCAGGCGGCGAAACGTCTTCATCATGCTTCCTCTCGGGCGGCGGCTGCCGCGGGGACCAGAATTTCGCGGTTGCCATTGGACTGCATCGCCGACACCATACCCGATTGCTCCATCTGCTCGAGTAACCGGGCCGCACGGTTGTAACCGATGCGCAGGTGACGCTGCACCAGCGAAATCGACGCGCGGCGGTGCTTGAGCACCACTTCGCAAGCCTGGTCGTACATCGGGTCGGACTCGGCGTCGCCACCGATGCCGGTGACGCTGCTGGCGCCTTCGCCGTTGTCGCCTTCGACGCCGCCTTCCAGCAGGCCTTCGATGTAGTTCGGTTCGCCCTGCGCCTTCAGGTTTTCCACCACGCGGTGCACTTCATCGTCGCTGCAGAACGCGCCGTGCACGCGCACCGGCAAGCCCGTGCCAGGCGGCATATAAAGCATGTCGCCCTGACCCAGCAAAGTCTCGGCGCCCATCTGGTCAAGAATGGTGCGCGAGTCGATCTTGGACGACACCTGGAACGCGATACGCGTCGGGATATTGGCCTTGATCAGGCCCGTGATGACGTCCACGCTGGGGCGCTGCGTGGCCAGAATCAGGTGGATACCGGCGGCGCGCGCCTTCTGCGCGAGACGAGCAATAAGCTCTTCGATCTTCTTGCCCACCACCATCATCAGGTCGGCCAATTCGTCGATGACCACCACAATGGTGGGCAAGGGCGACAGCGGCTCGGGCTGATCGGGCGTCAGCGAGAACGGATTCGGAATCGGTTCCTCGCGCTTGATGGCGTCGCGGATCTTGGTGTTGTAGCCCGCCAGATTGCGCACGCCCATCTTGCTCATCAGGCGATAGCGCTTTTCCATTTCGCCCACGCACCAGTTCAGCGCGTTGGACGCCTGGCGCATGTCGGTCACCACCGGCGCCAGCAAGTGCGGGATGCCCTCGTAGACGCTCATTTCCAGCATCTTCGGGTCGATCAAGATCAAGCGGGTATGGGACGCGTCGGCCTTGTACAGCAAGGACAGGATCATGGCGTTGATCCCCACCGACTTGCCGGAACCGGTGGTGCCGGCCACCAGCAAGTGGGGCATCTTGGCCAGGTCAGCCACCACCGGGTTGCCGGCGATGTCCTTGCCCAGCGCCATCGTCACCACGGAATGGCTGGCGTGATAGGTCTGCGAACCCAGAATTTCGGACAAACGCACCATCTGGCGGCGCGGGTTCGGAAGTTCCAGGCCCATCAGGTTCTTGCCCGGAATGGTTTCCACCACCCGGATGCTGACCAGGCTCAGCGCGCGGGCCAAGTCTTTCGCCAAGTTGACGATCTGGCTGCCCTTCACGCCCGTGGCGGGTTCAATTTCATAGCGCGTAATGACCGGGCCGGCCTGCGCCGCCACTACGGTGACGGACACGCCGAAGTCGGCCAGCTTCTTTTCGATCAGGCGCGAGGTGAATTCGATGGTTTCCGCCGACACCGTTTCCTGGTTGGTCAGCGGCGGGTCCAGCAGGCTGATGGCGGGCAGGTCACCTTCGGCGCCGCCCGCGGGTGCGAAGAACAGCGACTGCTGCTTTTCCTTTTCGACCCGCTCGGATTTCTGCACCACCGTAATGGCGGGTTCGATGCGCACCGGCTGCTCGTGCACCAGCTTTTCCTGCTTGGCCACGACTTGTTCCGTACGCACGGCCTTGGCCACTTCGCCGACCTTGCGGTCTTCGCGGGCGGCGTAGGAGTTGCGGACGCGGCGCACCAGGCCTTCCATCCACGACCCCACGCGCTCGGCCACGGCCAGCCACGAGAACGAGAAAAACAGGCTCAGGCCGATGGCCAGCATGACCAGGAAGGCCAACGTGCTGCCCGTGAAACCGATGCTGCGGCTGATCAGGTCGGCCAGCGTGTGGCCGATGACGCCGCCTGCGCCGCTGGCGGTTTCAGACGCGCCCGGCAGATGCGTGCCACGGCTGGCCAGCCGCAAGGCTTCCATCCCCAGCGATCCCAACAGCAACAGAAAGAAGCCAATGCCCTCTTCCCAGTGGACACGCGGCAACACTTCCGGTTGTTTACTATTAGTTACCTTGAGCTGGCTGGCCAGGCGCCGGTAGCCGGCGCGCACGCGGTGCAGCAGCAGGACGACCCACCACCAGGCCGAGAAGCCAAAGAGATAGAGCAGGATGTCTGCCAGATAGGCGCCTAGCCGCCCCCCATGGTTGCGCACGACGTCGCCCGGCACGGAGTGCGACCAGCCAGGGTCGGACGCGCTCCAGGTGGCCAGCACCAGGGTGAGCCAGGCCGCCAGGGCGGCAAATAGAATCCAGCGGGCTTCGCGCAGCAACGCAGAAATACGCGTCTGTAGCGGCGAAGGTCCGTTGCGGGTGTTGCGCGAGGCGCGCGGAGAAGCAGTCGAGATACGCGGCATGCGGCTCATTATAATTGGGCGTTAACCTAAAGATACCCGCCCATGTCCACGCCCACGCACGCTAAAGTTTTGATACTCGGTTCCGGCCCTGCCGGTTACACGGCGGCCGTCTATGCGGCACGCGCCAATCTGAGCCCTGTTCTTGTTACAGGTCTGGCCCAAGGCGGCCAGCTCATGACCACCACGGACGTCGACAACTGGCCGGCCGACGCAGATGGCGTCCAGGGTCCGGACCTGATGCAGCGCTTCCAGAAGCACGCCGAACGCTTCAACACCGAGATGCTGTTTGACCACATCGCCAAGGTCGACCTGTCCAAGCGTCCGTTCACGCTGACCGGCGACACCGGCAAGATCTACACCTGCGACGCCCTCATCATCGCCACGGGCGCATCGGCCAAATACCTGGGCCTGCCGTCCGAACAGGCCTTCATGGGCCGCGGCGTGTCCGGCTGCGCCACTTGCGATGGATTCTTCTACCGCAACCAGGACGTCGTCGTCGTCGGCGGCGGCAATACGGCCGTCGAAGAAGCCCTGTACCTGTCCAACATCTGCCGCAAGGTCACCCTGATTCATCGCCGCGACAAATTCCGCGCCGAGCCCATTTTGGTCGACAAGCTGATGAGCAAAGTCGAGAACGGCAACATGGAACTGAAGACGTTCCATACGCTGGAAGAAGTGCTGGGCGACGACAGCGGTGTAACTGGCGTGCGCGTACGCCACGTGGACACTGGCGTCACCGAAGACATGGCCGTGACCGGCGCCTTCATCGCGATCGGCCACCAGCCCAACACGGAAATCTTCCAGGGCCAGCTGGAAATGAAGGATGGCTACATCGTCACCAAGAGCGGTTTGTCCGGCATGGCCACGATGACGTCCGTGCCTGGCGTGTTCGCCGCCGGCGACGTGCAGGACCACGTCTACCGTCAAGCCATCACCAGCGCCGGCACGGGCTGCATGGCCGCCCTGGACGCTCAACGGTGGTTGGAGAATGCGGGGCAGTAAGGTCGGCCTGGCCGACCTGAAACGCCTGAAGAAAGACCTGCAAGCCGAACGCGAACGCGAAGCGCTCGCCAAGCGGGTCGCCGTGCTGAAGAAGCCGGAAAGCGCGCCCATGGATGACATGGCGGCTTTCCAGCGCACGATGAAGTCCGTCACGCCGATCAAGCAGACCGCCCGGGTGGAACACAAGCCCGTGGAGGAACCCGCGCCGGCGCTGCGCCGCGCCAACGCGCTGGGGGAAACCCCGTCGCGCGCGGATGCCGGCGTGTCGGATGGCGGCGAAATCACGCACCTGTTGTCCGAAGGCGGCACCGCGTTTGTACGCAACGACGCCGCGCCCGACACCGCCCGCAACTTGCGGCGCGGCCAATGGCGCGCGGGCGCGGAGCTGGACTTGCACGGCCTGCGCGTCGAGCAGGCGCGCCACGCGTTGCTGTCGTTTCTGGATGAATGCCAGGAACACGGCATCCGCTGCGTGCGCATCGTGCACGGCAAGGGCTATGGCTCGGAAGGGCTGGAGCCGGTGCTGAAAGACAAGGCGCGCACCTGGCTGGTACAGAAGACGGAAGTGCTGGCGTTTTCCGAAGCGCCTGAACGCGAAGGCGGCGCGGGCGCGCTGCTGGTGCTGTTGCGGCAATCCGAAGGAATGCGCAAATGAAATGGCTCTACCTGGGCGTGGCGATCATCGCCGAGATCTTCGCCACCAGCGCGCTGAAGGGTTCCGAAGGGTTCACCCGCCTTGCGCCGTCCATCATCACGGTGTTCGGCTACCTGATCTCGTTCTACTTCCTGTCGCTGACGCTGCGCGAAATTCCTGTGGGCATTGCCTACGCCATCTGGTCCGGCGTGGGCATTGTGCTGATCTCCATCGTGGGCGCCGTGCTGTTCAAGCAGCACCTGGACACGCCAGCGCTGATCGGCATCGGCCTCATCATCGCCGGCGTGGTGGTGATGAACGTGTTCTCGAAATCGGTCTCGCATTGACCGCGCGGGCCGTGGGGCTTGGGCGGGTGCTGTCGTGGCGCAGCCGGGCGGCGGGTTTCTTCCTGCCCTTTGGTTTGCTCTTTCGTTTGCCCTTTTGTTTGCTCTTTTGTCTGCTCTTTGCACTGGCCGGCAACGCCATGGCGCAAGACTTCAACCGCGCCGCCGAACTCAAACGCTACCGCGCGTGGCTGCATGATTTCACGCAGGACCTGGACACGCTGGCCGCCTCGCGCCGTCCGCTCACCGACGCGCAGTTGGACGCGATGTTCGCGCGCACGGTGGTGCCAGGGTCTCGCGGCGCAAGCTTCATCCGCCAGACATTCGCCAGCCGCGGCAGCGATGGCGCCTATTTTCCCCAGCCTGGCCCGCGCGCCATTTTCCAGGGCGTGCTGGACAGCGGCATTCCGGCAGGCCAAGGCGGCTTGTATCCCGAAACAGACCCCGCGTTAGACGCCACCCCGCTCACCGTCTGGTATCTGCATGTGGATGTGGGCGACATGGCCAACTCCTATCTGCTGTCCTCCAAGCACTTCACGCCTTACCGGCTGCCGCCCCCCGGCAAACTGGAACGCAACGCCTACCCCTTCCTGCTGATGGACACGCGCGACGGCGGCTTGCGCCTGGGCGGGGTCAGCAGCGAACTCTGGGGCCTGGTCGCCTATTTGCACAATGCCGCTCGCTGATTCCAACTTGCGCCTGCTGGTGCTCGCCGCCCTGTCGATGGCCCCCGCCTGGACGCATGCGCTGTGCCAGCCCATGGCCGCGACCGGCCAACGGGAAACCGTCATCGCCAATGTGACGTTGAACGACACCAACACACTGCTGGGGTTGGACGGGTCGCGCATCCGCAGTTGGGAAGCCCCGGTGCACGTGGAAACCGGGCCGCGCGCCACGCCAGTCATCTGGGCCGAACGCGTGGATTGGTCGGTGTATGCCGCCCCGGCCGATGCCCGCATCGGCCCCACCGTGCTGCGTTTCGAGCGCGGCGCGGATGGCGTCAGGCACCTGTGCGGCATCGCCGAATACGACGCCCGCACGCTGGCCGATGCTCAGGCCTCGCGCCAACAGGCGCTGCCCAAACCCGACAACGAAACCCGCTTTCAGTACGACGACCGCGCGCGGCTGATCGGGGTTGAACTGCGCTCGTATGCGGCAAGCGGCAAGCCCAACCCATCGCTTTATACCTGCCTGCGTTATGACCGCAACGGCTGGCTGGCCGAACGCAGCGCCAACGCCTGTAGCGACGACGGTGCCCAGCCTCTGGCCCGCTACGTGCACGACGCGGCCGGCCGCCTGCTGCGCACGATTGCCTATGTGGAAAGGCAAGGCGATGCGCGGGAAGTGACCACCTTTGATGCGCAGGGCCAGCCCGCCCAACGTTATGAACGGCAACGGCTGGATTGGGAAAACGAACAGCTCAAGCTCGGGCTGCCCTATGCCGTGCGCCCGTCTGAATATGCCGTGCTGGTGCTGCCCGGGCCGAACTGGGCGGCGCCTGCGATGGAGTCGTATCACTACGACTGGGCCATCGTTCAACCCCAGGATGGTGATGTCTATGCCGCCAAGCGGAACCCCGCCGCCGTGCTTGCCAGCGGCAACAGCGGTAACGACGGCCGGTTCACACTAAGCCCGGCCCAACGGCGACGCGTCTGGGACGCCGCCGGCCAAACACCCGGCAGCGTGCAATGGCTGTGGGCGCCGGGGCAGATTTATACGCTGGTGCAAACCGTGCCCAAGGCCACGTGGGCGGCTTGCACCGACCCGGAAAACCGCCAGCCCAACGCCTGCGAATCCCGCTAGGCGTTTTCGGCCGGCGGCCGGGGCGCCCCCGGATGACGCAGATAGTCCACCAAGGCCAGCGTGGCGCGGTCGGGCGGCGGCGTCAGCAAAGACACCACAATGATCGTCAGAAACGCCACCGGCGCGCCGAACACGCCCGCCGCAATCGGCTGAATGCCCCACCACAAATCCACCGGCTGCGTGCGCGAAATGCCCAGCACCCATTCGCGCAGCCACGGATGCGTGTGCGTCATATAGGCGAACGTCACCAACAGGCCCGCCGCCATGCCCAAGGTGGCGCCCCACTTGTTGGCGCGCCGCCAGAACACGCCCATGACCAGCGCCGGGAAAAATGACGACGCCGCAAACGAGAACGCGGCCGACACCATAAAGAGGATGTCCGCCGGTTTACGCGCCGCCACCCAGGCCGCGCCAAACGCCACGACCAGCAGCAGTATTTTCGACACCATCACCCGGCGCGCGGCCGACATGCGCGGCGACACCATCCGGTACCACATGTCATGCGACAAGGAATTCGACAAGGTCAGCAGCAGGCCGTCTGCGGTGGACAGCGCCGCCGCCAAACCGCCCGCCGCCACCAGCCCTGAAATCACATAGGGCAGCCCGCCAATTTCGGGCATGGCCAGCACCACCACGTCGGCGCCCATGCTGATCTCGCTTAACTGCACCACGCCGTCGCGGTTGATGTCGGTCACGTCCAGCAAATTGCTGTCGACCGCGCTCCATGCGTGGACCCAGTTGGGCAGGCTCAGAAAATTTGAGCCCACCACTTGTGTGTAGACCTCGTACTTCACCAGCAGCGCCAGCGCAGGCGCCATGAAGTACAGCAGCAGAATGAACAGCAGCGACCAGCACACCGATTTACGCGCCTCGATGACCGAAGGCGTGGTGTAAGACCGCATCAGAATGTGCGGCATGCCTGCCGTGCCCAGCATCAGGCACAGCACCAGCGCCAGGAAGTTGATGCGCATGTTGCGCCGCTCTTCCGCGTCTTTGGCGGGAAAGGGTTCCGCGTGCGGCGTGGGCGGCGCGGCCCGCGCTTCAAACGTGGCGCGCGCTTGCGACCACACCACGCGCGCATCTTCCACGCTGGCGGGGTACGCGGCCAGCTCGCGTTCGGCCGAACGAATCTCGACCATGGGCGCATCCGACGCGTTCAATTGCGCAAGGCGGCTGCGCAGCTTGTCCTTTTCCAGCGTCCACGATTCCGGCAGGGTGTCGACGCGCTTGGCCATTTCATCGGCATGCTGCTGCCACAGCCGGCGCACCTCGATTTCCGACGGATCGTTTTGCAGATAGATTTCTTTTTCAGTGACCTGCTGCAACACCACGCCGGCCGACAGCTGCGGCACCGGCATATTCGTGTGCTTCACCGACAGCCACACCACCGGCACCAGATACGCGATGACCAGAATGATGTATTGCCCGACCTGCGTCCACGTCACCGCGCGCATCCCGCCCAGGAACGAGCAAACCAGCATGCCGCCCAGCGCCACAAAAATGCCCAGCTCGAACGAGATGCCTGTCATGCGCGTGGTGATGATGCCCACGCCGTAGATCTGTGCGACCAGATACGTGAACGAACACAGAATGGCGCACGCCACGCCCGCCAGGCGCGGCATATTGCCGCCATAGCGCGCACCCATGAAGTCGGGGATGGTGTATTGCCCGAAGCGCCGCAAGTACGGCGCCAGCAGCATCGCGACCAGCACGTAGCCGCCCGTCCAGCCCATGATGTAGGCCAGCCCGCCGTAGCCCGTCAGGTACAGCGTGCCTGCAACGCCAATAAACGACGCCACCGACATCCAATCGGCGGCCGTCGCCATGCCGTTATAAATGGCAGGCACGCGCCGGCCCGCCACGTAGTACTCCACTTGATCCGACGTGCGGCACACAATGCCGATGCCCGCATACAGGCTGACGGTGACCAGCAGGAACACATAGCCGATCCAGTTGCGCGGCATGCCCAGGATTTCGGCCAGCGCCATCAGCAGGATCATCAGCGCAAAACCCGCCGTGTACAGCACATAGATGCGGCGCAGCCGGATCTTGAATTCCTGGGGAGTGTCTCCGCTGAAAAACGGCATCAGCGGCCTCCTCCGTTGTCGGCGCGGTGCTCGTCGCGGCGGGTATCGAAGCCCGGGTCGGCTCCCGCTTCGGCTCCCGCTACGGCGCGCTCGTCGGCGCGGTTCATCGTGCGGGCGTAAATGGCGATGATGATCAGGTAGGCCAGCGGCGCCCCGTAGGCGGCCATCCAGAACGCAAAGGGCCAGCCGATGAAATTAAACGTCAGGCTGCGCGCGAAGAAGGCGGGCACGAACGTCAGCGCCGCCCAGACGACAAGCAGCAACGCAATCAGCCGCAAGTTGCGGCGCCAATAAGGGGTGGGTGCGGACTCAGAGGGAGATGCGCGGGATTTCGGCATAGCTAGGATGTTTTCAGACCCTGCCTGGATAGCGCGAAACGCTGCGTCTGAAAAGCCCTTGCTGAAGAAATACAGGCTTTTTATGCGACAACGGCTGGCACTGCCTGGTGCCAGCCGTTGTGCGTTTTGCTTTTTTTGAGTACTGCTTTACTTTTTTTATGTACCGGTGCCGCCGGTATTTGCCCATGCAGGGCTTTGTCTCCTCACCTGCATGGGAAGAGATTCTGCACCAAGTGCGGGAATGCCACACTAGGGGAATGCCCTAAGACGGAGCATTCATTTACATATTCCTTGCACCACATGAGTGCAAATTGACCACAAAGTTCTAAATATTGGGATTTTTTGGCCAAAAAGCCCGAATTGAGCCGAATTCAGAAATCGCCCCGATCCCGGAATATGACAGCCGCCACCGCGCCATGCCCGGAATCGGGCGGCCCGCCCCCTCGGGGGGCAGCTAGCGGGCGCAGCGAGTGCGGCGTAGCCGGCATTTATTTCTGGGCATTTATTTCTTGTTTACACCCCCCTCCCCAACCTATATCCCGTTTTTACCCCCTGCTCCGTAACCTGCCGGTGTCCTGATTGGTCACCTGGCCTGCCCGGCGCGCATCCGCTTTTGCCGCGCAGGCCCGTCGTTCGAAGGGAGCGTGGCTCCCGGGAGGAAAAACGTGGATGCCATCTATATCGCCATCTTCGCCGTCATGGCCGGGCTGACTGTAGCCCTGCTGCGCTTCTGCGAAGCCCTGTCTTCGGGAGAGCCGTCATGAGCTGGCTCTATTGGGTCAGCGGCCTGACCGCCGCCCTGCTGTTCGTCTACCTGCTGGTGGCCCTGTTCAAACCGGAGAAATTCTGATGACCGCCGAATTCGTCGGACTGCTGGTCTTGTACCTGGCGGTCCTGCTTGCGATTGCGCCGCTGCTTGGGCGCTATATCCGTATCGCCATGGAAAACGGGCAATCCCGGCTCACCGCCTGGGGCCGTCCGCTTGAACGTGGCATTTACCGGCTGGCGGGCGTTGACCCGCAAGCCGAGATGGGCTGGAAGCGTTATGCGCTGGCCGTGCTCGCCTTCAACATTCTTGGCGTCGTAGTGGTCTACGCGCTGCAACGGGTTCAGGGCATGCTGCCGCTGAACCCCGCAGGCATGGGCGCCGTCACGCCGGACTCCGCTCTCAACACCGCCATCAGCTTCGTCGCCAACACCAACTGGCAAGGCTATGGCGGCGAAGCCACGATGAGCTACCTGACGCAGATGCTGGCGCTGACGGTGCAGAACTTCGTCTCGGCCGCCACCGGCATCGCCGTGCTGTTCGCGCTGATCCGTGGCCTGGCGCGCCATAGCTCCGCCACCATCGGCAACTTCTGGTCCGATATGGTCCGCTGCACGCTTTACGTGCTGCTGCCCCTGTCGTTCGTGCTGGCGCTGGCGCTGGTCAGCCAAGGCGTGATCCAGAATTTCAGCCCCTACCAGGACGTGCAGACGGTTGAAGCCCTGCACTATGACCAGCCGCGCGTGGACGCGCAAGGCCAGCCCGTGCTGGACGCAAAGGGCCAGCCTGTGACCGACCCGGCCGTCACGTCGACGCAAACGCTGGCGATGGGGCCGGTGGCCTCGCAAGAAGCCATCAAACTGCTCGGCACCAACGGCGGCGGCTTCTTCAATGCCAACTCGGCGCATCCGTTCGAGAACGCGACCCCGCTGGCGAACTTCCTGGAGATGCTGGCCATCTTGGCGATTCCCGCCGCGCTGTGCTTCACGTTTGGCGAAATGGTGGGCAGCCGGCGTCAGGGCATCGCGATATTGGCCGCCATGACCGTGCTGTTTGCCGTCTTCGCGCTGGGTACGGCGTACTTCGAGCAGCAGGCCAACCCCATGGCCGCGCAGGCCGGCGCCGACAGCGCGATGACTGCGCTTTCGCCCGGCGGCAACATGGAAGGCAAGGAAACGCGCTTTGGCATTGCGGCCACGTCGCTGTTCGCCACCATCACCACGGCGGCGTCCTGCGGCGCGGTCAACGGCATGCACGACTCGCTGACCGCCATGGGCGGGCTGCCGCCGATGCTGCTGATGCAGTTGGGTGAAGTCGTTTACGGCGGCGTGGGTTCGGGCCTGTACGGCATGCTGGCCTTCGCCATTCTGGGCGTCTTCATCGCCGGGCTGATGATCGGCCGCACCCCGGAATACCTGGGCAAGAAGATCGAAGCCTACGACATGAAGATGGTGTCCATCGTCATTCTGGCCACGCCGCTGCTGGTGCTGGGCGGTACGGCGCTGGCGGTGTCGGTATCGGCCGGCCAGGCGGGCGTGCTGAATCCGGGCATCCATGGGTTTTCCGAAATCCTCTATGCGTTGTCGTCCGCGGCCAATAACAACGGCAGCGCGTTCGCCGGCCTATCCGCCAACACGCCCTTCTACAACGTGTTGCTGGGCATCGCGATGTGGTTTGGCCGTTTCGCCGTGATCATCGCCGTGCTGGCGATGGCCGGGTCGCTGGCGGCCAAGCGCCGTCTGCCCGCCGGCCCCGGCAGCATGCCCACCACCGGCCCCCTCTTTGTGGTGCTGCTGATTGGCGCCGTGCTGCTGGTGGGCGCCCTGACATATGTGCCCGCGCTGGCCTTGGGCCCGGTCGCGGAACACCTGCAACCCTGAATGCAACAGGCTAGGAATCAACATGGCCAAAATTGAAATGCCAACCTCCAGCGCAGGCGGCGGCGCTGCCCGCGCCCCCGCAACTGCCCCGCAAGACCGTCCGTTCGGCATGTGGTCGCGCTCGCTTGTCGGGCCCGCCCTGGTGGACAGCCTGCGCAAGCTGTCGCCCGCCGCGCAGCTGAAGAACCCCGTGATGTTCGTGGTGTACGTGGGCAGCATCCTCACCACGCTGCTCTGGGTCATGGCCCTGCGCGGCCAGGCCGAAGCCCCCGCGGGCTTCATCCTGGCAATCACCGTGTGGCTGTGGTTCACCGTGCTGTTCGCCAACTTCGCCGAAGCGCTGGCCGAAGGGCGCGGCAAACAACAGGCGGCGACCTTGCGCGGCCTGCGCACCACCATCAACGCCCGCTTGCTCAAGGGCTTTCGCGAGGCAGACGCCCGCGACGCCCAGCCCGCGCAATGGCGCGATCAGGCCATCAGCCAGCCCTCGGGCATGCTGCGCCGTGACGACGTGGTGCTGGTGGAAGCCGGCGACACCATCCCCGGCGACGGCCAGGTCATTGCGGGCGTGGCGTCGGTGGACGAAAGCGCCATCACCGGTGAATCGGCCCCCGTCATCCGCGAGTCCGGCGGCGACTTTTCTTCCGTCACGGGCGGCACGCGCGTGCTGTCCGACTGGATCTTCGTGCGCATCGCGGCCGATCCCGGCGAGAGCTTTCTGGACCGCATGATCGCCATGGTCGAAGGCGCCAAGCGCCAGAAGACGCCGAACGAACTGGCGCTGACGATCCTGCTGGTGGGCCTGACCGTGGTGTTCCTGCTGGTCGTCGTGACGCTGATGCCGTTCTCGATCTACGCGGTCAGTGCGGCCGGTGGCGGCGCGGCCGTCACCGTGACGGTGCTGGTGGCGCTGCTGGTCTGCCTGATCCCCACCACCATCGGCGGCCTGCTGTCGGCCATCGGCGTGGCAGGCATGAGCCGCATGATGAGCGCCAACGTCATCGCCACGTCCGGCCGCGCGGTGGAAGCGGCGGGCGATGTGGATGTGCTGTTGCTGGACAAGACCGGCACCATCACCTTCGGCAACCGCCAGGCGTCGACGTTCCTGCCCGCGCCGGGCGTGTCCCCGCGCGAGCTGGCCGATGCCGCCCGCCTGGCGTCGCTGGCCGATGAAACGCCGGAAGGGCGCAGCATTGTGGCGCTGGCCGACAAGTCCCTGCACGCCCCCGCCGCCCGCATGAGCGACGTCGAATTCGTGCCCTTCACGGCGCAGTCGCGCATGAGCGGCGTGAATCTGGGCGACCGCATGATCCGCAAAGGCGCGGTAGACGCCATCCAGTCGTGGATCACCGCGCAAGACGCCATGGTGCCTGAGCCGGTGTTGCGCCTGGCCGAAGACGTGGCGCGGCGCGGCAGCACGCCGCTGATGGTCAGCGACGGCAACCGCGCGCTGGGCGTCGTGGAACTGAAAGACATCGTCAAGCCCGGCATTCAATCGCGCTTTGCCGAGTTGCGCCGCATGGGCATCAAGACGGTGATGATCACGGGCGACAACAAGCTCACCGCCGCCTCCATTGCCGCTGAAGCGGGCGTGGATGATTTCCTGGCCGAAGCCACGCCCGAAGCCAAGCTGAAACTGATCCGCGCCTACCAGTCGGAAGGCCGGCTGGTGGCGATGACGGGCGACGGCACAAACGACGCCCCGGCGCTGGCGCAGGCCGACGTGGCGGTGGCGATGAACTCGGGCACACAGGCCGCCAAAGAAGCCGGCAACATGGTGGACCTGGATTCCAACCCCACCAAGCTCATCGAGATTGTCGAGATCGGCAAGCAGATGCTGATGACGCGCGGCGCGCTGACCACGTTCAGCGTGGCCAACGACGTGGCCAAGTACTTCGCCATCATTCCGGCCGCCTTCGCCACCGTGTTTCCGCAGTTGAACGTGCTGAACATCATGGCGCTGACGACGCCGGCGTCCGCCATTTTGTCGGCCGTGATCTTCAACGCGCTGATCATCGTCGTGTTGATCCCGCTGGCGCTCAAGGGCGTGCGCTACCGGCCGCTGGGCGCATCTGTGCTGCTGCGCCGCAACCTGCTTATTTACGGCCTGGGCGGTCTGCTGGTGCCGTTTGCGGGCATCAAGCTGGTTGACATGGTGCTGGCTGCGCTGGGCTGGGTGTAAGCCGCCCCGTCTTCAGCATCGAAACCCGAAAGGAATTCATCATGAAACACACAACGTCATCCTCCGCCGCCCTGCCTCGCCCGGGCGGCATCCTGCGCCCCGCGCTGGTCATCTTCGCCGCCCTGTCGCTGGTGACGGGCCTGGCCTACCCCTTCCTGACGCGCGGCGTCGCGGCCGTGGTCTTCCCGCACGAGGCGGCGGGCTCGCTCATCAAACAGGACGACAAGGTCGTGGGCTCCGCGCTGATCGGCCAGTCGTTCACGTCGCCCCAGTATTTCTGGAGCCGGCCGTCGGCCACCGCGCCCATGCCGTATAACGGCGCGGCCTCGGGCGGGTCGAACCTGGGTCCGCGCAACCCCGCGCTGGCCGAAGCCATCCAGGCCCGCATCGCCGCGCTGAAAGCGGCGGACCCCGACAACCCCACGCCCGTGCCGGTGGATCTGATCACGGCGTCCGGCAGCGGGCTGGACCCGCACATCAGCCCGGCAGCGGCCGCCTACCAGGCCGCGCGCGTGGCCCGCGCCCGCAACTTGCCGCGCGCCCAGGTCGATGCGCTGATCCAGGCCAACACCGAGCAGCCCTGGCTGGGCGTGCTGGGTGACCCGGTCGTCAATGTGCTGATGCTGAATCTGGCGCTGGACAACTTGCGCCCGGCCCCGTGAACGCCGAGCGTATAGTATTGCCAGCTTTCCCCACCCCACTCTTGCGCGTTCATGGCTGATATTGCTGGCGAGCGTCCCGATCCCGACGCGCTCTTGAAAACCCTGGACGAGGCCGCGCGCCAAGCCGTGCGCGGCAAGCTGCGCGTGTACTTCGGGTCGTCGGCCGGCGTGGGCAAGACTTACGCCATGCTGGTCGCGGCCCGGGCGCAGGCCGCGCAAGGGGTCAACGTGCTGGCCGGCATCGTCGAAACCCATGGCCGCCGCGAAACCGCGTCGTTGCTGGAAGGCTTGGCGGTGTTGCCGCTTAAAGACGTTGCGTATCGCGGCCACGTCCTGAAGGAATTCGATCTGGACGGCGCGCTGGCCGCCCGCCCCGGGCTGGTGCTGGTGGACGAACTGGCGCACTCCAACGCGCCGGGTTCACGCCACGCCAAGCGCTGGCAGGACATCCAGGAATTGCTCGCCGCCGGCATCGACGTCTGGACCACGCTGAACGTGCAGCATCTTGACAGCCTGAACGAAGCCGTGGGCAGCATCACCGGCGTGCGCGTCTGGGAGACCGTGCCAGACGAGGTCTTCGACGCGGCCGACGAAGTCATCCTCGTGGATTTGTCGGCCGACGAGCTGCTGCGGCGCTTGAAGGAAGGCAAGGTCTATCTGCCCGAACAGGCCCGCCACGCCACGCGCAATTTCTTTCGCAAAGGCAACCTGATTGCGCTGCGCGAGCTGGCGCTGCGCCGCACCGCTGACCACGTCGATGATGACGTGCAGGCCTATCGGCGCGACCGCGCCATCGAACCCGTGTGGCGCACGCGCGAAGCGGTCGTCGCCTGCATTGGACCGGACATCGATGCCGAATACGTCATCCGCAGTGCGCACCGCCTGAGCCAGCAACTGGAATGCGACCTGCACGTCGTCACCATCGACACCCCGCGCGCCGCCCCCACGCCGCAAGCCGAACAGGACCGCATGCAGCGCACGCTCGCGTTCGCGGATTCGCTGGGCGCACGCACGGAAACGCTGGCGGGTGGCGACATGGTCGACGCCGTGGTGCGTTACGTGCGCCGGCACAACATCACCAAGGCCATCGTCGGCCGCACGCGCGCCACCGGTTTGCAGCGGCTGCGCCTATCGGTGTCCGCGTTGCTGACCGCCGCCATCACGCCCGGCTGGTTATGGCGGCGGCATAGCTTTGCCGACATGCTGGCCGCGGGCTGCCCCGAGATCGACATCATCCGTCTGGGCGCGCCGCCGCTGCCCGCCAGCGCCGCGCCCGGGCGCGACCCGCTCACGCTGGGCCGGCGCGCCAGCCCGGGCGCCGATGAGCGCAGCGCGCGTTCCTGGGCCGGCTATGCCTGGGCGCTGTGCTATTGCGCGGCCGCCACCGGCCTGTCGATGCTGGCCTTTCCCGTGCTGCACCAGACCAACATCGTCATGCTGTTCCTGCTGGCGGTGGTGGGCGTGGCGTTACGCCATGGACGCGGGCCGGCGGCGCTGGCATCCGTTGTCAGTGTGGCGCTGTTCGATTTCTTCTTCGTGCAGCCGCTGGCTTCCTTCGCCGTGTCCGACGTGCAGTACCTGCTGACCTTCGGCGTGCTGCTGTCGGTGGGGTTGCTGATCGGGCAACTCACAGCCGGCCTGCGCCTGCAAGCCCAGGCCTCCGTCAAGCGCGAAGCCGACGCGCGCAGCCTGTATGAATTTGCGCGCGAATTGTCATCGGCGCTGTTGCCCGAGCAGATCGTGGCGTCCGCCGGCGCGTTCGTGCACGCCACCTTCGGCTCGCGCTGCGCGCTGTATATCCTGGGGCTGGACGACCGCTTGAAACTCGCCTCGCCGGCCTCCGACGACATGCCGCCATTGGAGTCGGCGCTGGCCCAATGGGTCTACGACCACGGCCAGCCCGCGGGCGTTGGCACCGCCACCTTGTCCAACAGCGAGCTGCTGTACCTGCCGTTGAAAGCGCCCATGCGCACGCGTGGCGTGCTGGCGCTGGCGGCCCCCCGCCGCAGCCTGTTCTCGCACCCGGATTCGCGCCGCCAGATCGAGGCCTACGCCACCCTGATCGCCATTGCCCTGGAACGGCTGCACTATGTGGAAGTGGCGCAGCAGGCTCTCGTCAGCATGGAATCGGAGCGGCTGCGCAATTCGCTGCTAGCCGCCGTGTCGCACGATTTGCGCACCCCGCTGACCAGCCTGATCGGCATGACGGACACCTTGACGCGCCAACAGGCAACGCTTGCGCCCGACGTGCAGGACACCGTGCGCGCCATGCGCGATCAGGCGCAGCGCATGCATGCGCTGGTCGTCAATTTGCTGGACATGGCGCGCCTGCAAAGCCGCGACACGCCGCTGCGCCGCGAATGGCAATCGATTGAAGAGCTGGTGGGCGCATCGCTTGCCGCCATGCGCGAACCGCTGGCGGCGCATCACGTCACAGTCGCCAGCCTGTCGCATCTGCCGCTGGTGGAATGCGATGGCGTGCTGATCGAACGCGTGCTGTGCAACCTGCTGGAGAACGCGGCCAAGTACACGCCCGCAGGCAGCACGCTGCATCTGCACGCTGCCGTCGTCGATGACGAGCTGCGCGTGGCCGTCAGCGACAATGGCCCCGGCGTCGCCCCTGGCGCCGAACGCCGCATCTTCGAAAAATTCACGCGCGGCGAACGCGAATCCGCGACGCCGGGCGTAGGCCTGGGCCTGGCGGTGTGCGAAGCCATCATCTCGGCCCACCACGGCCGCATCTGGGTCGAACACACGCCGGGGCAGGCTTCTGGCGCGCAATTCGTCTTCAGCCTGCCGCTGGGAACGCCGCCCGCGATTCCTCCCGAAACCCATTGAATCCCCCAAGCATGTTCGACTATCAGCCCACCGTCCTGATCATTGAAGACGACGCCAACATCCGGCGCTTCGTCCGCCAGGCCCTGGAAAGCGAAGGCTGCGTCGTGCACGAAGCCGACACCGTCAAGCGCGGCCTGATCGAAGCCGGCACCCGCCAGCCCGACGCCATCGTGCTGGACCTGGGCTTGCCTGACGACGACGGCATGACGCTCATCCGCGAATTGCGCGCGTGGACGGAAGTGCCGGTGCTGGTGCTATCCGCCCGCAGCGCCGAGGCCGACAAGGTCGCGGCATTGGATGCGGGCGCCGACGACTATCTGACCAAGCCTTTCGGCGTCAGCGAACTGCTGGCGCGGTTGCGCGTGCTGCTGCGCCGGCATGCGCGGGGCGGCGCGGGCAACGCCGCCGAAATCACGTTTGGCGATGTGCGTGTGGACTTCGCTAAACGCGTCGTCGAGCGCAATGGCCAGCACGTGCACCTGACCGCCATGGAATACCGGCTGCTGGCCGCGCTGCTGGCGCATCGGGGCAAGGTCATGACGCACCGCGAATTGCTGCGCGAGGTCTGGGGCCCTTCGCATGTGGAAAGCAATCACTACCTGCGTATCTATATGGGCCATCTGCGCCAGAAGCTGGAAGCCGACCCCGCGCAGCCGGTATTCCTGATGACGGAAATCGGCGTGGGCTACCGCTTCGCGGGGTAAATGCGGCGTTGTTAATGCCGCGCTGTTGATGCCGCGTTGTTGATGCCGCGTTGTTAATGCCGCGTTGTTGATGCCGCCTTTATGCCGACCGCGCGAGTCTTGTCTCGCGCTTTATGCCGATCCTCCTATTGTTGCGATCCCATCCAACATCAGGAGCTTTCCATGTCCCGCAACACCCTGGCCGCGCTCGCGCTGCTCACGCTTGCCGCCACCGCGCAAGCCAGCGACGCCCCCGTCGCCACGACTACGCCCGCCGCCAGCGACTTCTCGTTATCGGCCAACCTCACGCTGGCCAGCCAATACCGCTATCGCGGCATCATGCAGTCGAACAACCAGCCCGCTATCCAAGGCGGCTTCGACCTAGCCCACACAAGCGGCTTTTATCTGGGCAACTGGAATTCCAGCATCAGCTGGCTGGGCGACAGCAACAGCGCCGTGTCGGCCCCCGTCGAAATGGATTTCTACGGCGGCTACAAAGGCAATCTGACAGAAGGCGTGCCCGTTGACCTGGGCGTCTTGCAGTATTACTACCCCGGCGACTATCCGTCCGGGTTCACCAGCCCGGACACCACCGAGCTCTATGCCGGCATCGGTTACGGCCCGGTGATGTTCAAGTATTCCATCGCCATGACCAACCTGTTCGGCTTTGCCGACAGCAAGTACAGCCAATACTTTGACTTGACGGGCAACGTCGACACCGGCGTGTGGGGCTTGACGCTGAATGCCCATGTCGGCCGACAGATCGTGCGCAACGTCGACAACGGATCGTACACCGATTGGAAGCTGGGGCTGACGAAAGACTTTGGCGCGGGCCTGTCGGTGTCGCTTGCGTACCTGGACACCAATGCCGACCGGGCCGTCTACACCAATACGCGCGGGCGCGACATGGGCCGTGCAACCGGCCTGCTGTCCGTGACAAAAACGTTTTGATCCGGCGCGGCGTTGACGCGTTTTTTATGCGCCGCGCCCGCTTTTATCGGCAGGTTTTACGGTGCGATTTCTATAGTGGAATCGTCATCAACCAACCGGAACCCCGGATCGCCGCAAGTGGCGTATCCGTCCCGCCCCCCGCCATGACTCCCCGACTGGACCGCCGCCCCCTGCTTTCGCCCCCTTCCTCTCCCGCGCTACCCCTGCCGCAATCCGAGCGGGTGGCGCTGACGGTCAGGATCGATACGCTGGATGCCCTGAAGGTGCGGCTGGCGCTGCACCGCGAGCTGGGCGACCGTATCGGCGTCTATGTGCTGTCGGTGGACCACGCCCATGCGCAAAGCACGTTGCAACTACAGTGCGCCCGCCACGAACTCGGCGACCTGATGCACGCCGTCATGTGCGGGCTGCCCCAAGCGGAATTCGGCGCGGTGCGCCCGGCTTCGGCCATCACGGTGCAATAAGCCATGGACATGCCCGTCACGACCGCATTCGAAGGCATCTGGCTGCCGATGATCACGCCGATGCGCGGCGGCTATGTAGATTTGGACGCCGCCCAGGCGCTGGCCCGCTACTATCGCAACGCCGGCATCGCCGGGCTGGTGCTGTTCGGCTCTACCGGCGAAGGCAACCTGCTCAGCCTGTCCGAAAAAATCGACATGGCCGAAGCCATCGCCAGCGATCCGCACGCGCTGCCGCTGGTGTTTGGCGCAGGCGGCGTCGACACACGCGGGGTCGCCACCGCCATCCGCCGCCTGGACAAACTTGCCCCTGCCGGCTATCTGGTGCCGCCCCCTTACTACCTGGGGCCATCGCAAGCCGGCATCCTGTGGCATTACCGGCAGATCGCGTGGGCGACCGAACGCCCGATCATTCTGTACAACATCCCCAAGCGGACGGGCGTGACGATGACGGTCGAGACCATGGAGAAGCTGGCGCTGTTGCCCAACTTCAGCGCCGTCAAGGAATGCAATCCCTCGGTGCTGTCCGCCTTGAACGCGCGCGGCCGCCTGGCCGCGCTATGCGGCGAAGATCTGTCGCTGCTGGATCATTGGCTGGCGGGCGGACGCGGCGCCATCCCGGCCGCGGCGCACGTGTACCCGGAGCGCTATGTTGAAGTCATACGCCTGGCGCAGGCGGGCCACGTCGAGGCCGCGCGCGAACTCTTCGAGCCCTTGCGCGGCCTGATCCGCCTGCTGTTCGCCGAACCCAATCCCGCGCCCATCAAGCGCGCGCTGGCGATGCAAGGGCTGATCACCGACGAGCTGCGCATGCCCATGACGCCGGCCAGCCGTGAACTGAGCATCCGGCTGCAACGTGCCATGGGCGGGCTGCACAGTCTGCCTAGCCGGCTGCAGACAGCTTGAACACCGACACGGCGCGCGCCAGGTCGTCGGCCTGCTCATGCAAGGTGGCGGCCGACGCCGCAAACTCCTCGACCAGCGCGGCGTTCTGCTGCGTCACGCTGTCCAGGTGCGTCACGGCCTGATTGATCTGTTCGATCCCCACGCTTTGCTCGGCCGACGCGGTGGCGATTTCGCCCATCAGCGGCGCGCTGGTCGCGGCGGATTCCAGCACGCTGCCCATCGTGGCGCTGGCCTGCTCCACGCGCTGGCTTCCACGCGCCACCGATTCGGACGAGGTTTCGATCAGCCCCTTGATCTCTTTGGCCGCGGTGGCGGAACGCTGCGCCAAGGCGCGAACCTCGCCCGCCACCACCGCAAAGCCACGGCCCTGCTCGCCGGCCCTGGCGGCTTCCACGGCCGCATTCAGCGCCAGGATATTGGTCTGAAACGCAATGCCGTCGATCACGCTGATGATTTCGCCAATGCGCTGCGAACTGTGCGAGATCTCGTGCATGGCGTCGATCGCATGCTGGGTCTCTTCACTGCCCTGGCGCGCCAACTGCGCCGACTGCCCCGCCAGCGAACTGACTTCGCGCACATGCTCGGCGCTTTGCTTGGCCGTGGCGGTGATCTCTTCCACGCTGGCCGCCGTCTGTTCCAGGGCGGCCGCCTGCTTCTCGGTGCGATCCGACAAGTCCATGCTGCCCGCCGCAATCTGGCGCGAGGCCGCGGCGATGGAGCTGGTGGACTGCACGATGGTGCGCACGGCGACGTCCAGGCGTTGCTGCATCCTTCCCATGCCCTCGAACAAACGGCCGATCTCGCCCCGATGGTGGCGCGACACCACGGAAGACAGATCGCCATTGGCCACGCGCTCGCACAAGACCACGGCTTCATCCAGCGGGTTGATCACATGGGTGCGGAAAAAGCGCAGGGCGGCGATGAGCACCAGCGCCAGCAAGCCCAGCGTCACACCGCCCTGGCGCCATAACGTGCCGTAGAACGCGGCGTCGACATCGTCCACGTACAGCCCGGTGAAGATCAGCCAGCCCCACTCGGCGTCATAGGCGGCGTAGCTGATCTTGGGCAGCGCCTCGTCGGCGCCCGGCCGCGGGAACCGGTACTGCACGTAGCCGCCCCCCGCTTTGCCCTCCGCGTACAGGTTCTCGAAAATCGGCAGGCCGTCCACGTCCTTGATGCCGCGCACGTTTGTGCCGACAAGCTTGGGGTCGGGATGCACCAGCAACGCGTAGTCGTCGCCAAACGCGCCCACATAGCCATCAGAGCCGTAGCGCAACTGCGCCAGCCGCCGCGCCACGTTGCGCTTGGCCTCCGCCAGCGGCATGCCTTCACTAACGCTTTGCTTGCCGTTGCGCAGAATGCCGGCGGACAAATCCAGCACATGGCGCAGCTCGGTCTTGCGTTCGGCCACCATTTCCGAGCGGCGCTGCCAGGCGTCCCACGCCCCCAAGACCAACACGGCTGCGCCGATAGCGAATACGAACCACAACAACTCCCTGCGCAGACTGGAATTTTTCACAGCCCCTCCTCATGATGCCCATTCTTATGCCTGAAACTTTTCTAGGCAGAATGTGACGGTTTATGTATTGCGTTGCATCAGGATACGGGGGCACAGCAGGGTTTTCACCAAGTCGTCGCAAGGCGCTTGATGTAGCGCAAGACGCATAAAAAAAACGCAAGGCGGGTGCGCCTTGCGTTCGAGTTTGCTTGCATTGCGCGGGGTTTTCCCCGCCGGACATCAGCGCCGCAGCGCGCGGTTGGCGGCCTCGGCAACGCGGGGCGTCGTCAACGCAATCAGCGTCACGACGATGAGCGAATAATTGGGCACGCTGCGCATATTGCGGAACATCATTTCCGTCAGGCTGAATGCGCAGTAGCCCAGGCAGAACAGCAGGCCCAGCTGCGCGCCCACGCGTATCACCCGGTCGTCGCTGGACAGACGCCGGAAGAACACGGCGGCGGGCAGCAGGTACAGCGTGAGGATGCTCAACAGGCCCAGCAGGCCGTAGCCCGACAACGCGGCCAGCATGTCATTGTGCGGTTCGCCAAAGCCTTCGACGACTTCGGCTGTCACGATGCCCTGGGTTTCCAGCTGGCGCAGTTCCTCGCGGAACTTGCTGGGCCCGATTCCCACGAGCGGACTTTTCTGGAACATGAGGATGGACGCGTGCCACAACTGCAAGCGGATACCAAAGGAGGTATCGCGATTGGTCGAGGTTGAATAGCCCTGCAGGTCTTTCGAAATCTCGTGCATACGGGTACTGAAGGTCCAGATGGCGGCGGCGCTGACCACCAGCGCCACACAGACTGCCAATGCGCAATACACCTTGTGGCGGCGCTTCCAGTTGCGCATGCCCAGCAAGAACACCACCCCCAGAATGGGCAGCAACATCCAGCTGCTGCGCGTCTCGGACTCCCATGTGGCGTAGACGGACAGCACGACGGCCAGCAGCTTCAGCGTTGTCTCGGCCCGCGGCCAGCGCGTACAGGGGCCAAAGCCCAAGGACAACAGCGTCATCGCGCCAAACAGCAACGTCATGTTCGCAAACGCCACGGCGTTATAGCGTCCGCCGACATCAACCATGGCATTGCGATCTAAGGTATGAAGCGTAACGATCAACAGCACCGATCCCGCCACGGCGCCCGCCAAAATGCTCCACTGCACCAGCTTCAGCCATCGCTGCGGCGCGCGCAGCAGCAGCCAGAGCACCGGCAGCGCCAGCGCAAAGCGCAGCAGCTTCTCCAGCTCGGAATTGCTCCACACGCCTCGCACCGCGGACGTGATGAACATACAGGCCAGCGGCAGCAGCAACACCAGCGACATGGGCCACAACTCGCCAAACGCCATGGGCTCGTAACGCTTGATGGCGTTTACGGCCAGCGCCGTCAGCGCGACCAGGCCAGTCAGGTAAAGCACAGCGGGACCCCCCACCGGGCTGGTCAGCGCCAAGGCAGGAACCAGCAATACCAGCCAGGTGGCCAGGGAAACATACATTCGGGGCACAGCGATCAACCTGAGAAGAACGATGCAAGCGCGGCGCGCTTCATGCGAGTAAGGGTAGATGAACCCGGTAGACAAAACCCGCCCGCCATGACGGCGGGCGGGTTCTACGGAGCAATGCGGAGCGAACCGCGAATTACATGTTTTCGATCATGACCTGGCCAAAGCCCGAGCACGACACTTGCGTCGCGCCTTCGAGCAGGCGGGCGAAGTCGTACGTGACCTTCTTGGACAGGATGGATTTTTCCATGCTGGAGATGATCAGGTCGGCGGCTTCGGTCCAGCCCATGTGGCGCAGCATCATTTCGGCCGACAGGATTTCGGAACCGGGGTTCACGTAGTCCTTGCCTGCATACTTGGGCGCCGTGCCGTGGGTGGCTTCAAACATCGCGACCGAGTCCGACAGGTTGGCCCCCGGCGCAATGCCGATGCCGCCCACTTGCGCGGCCAGCGCGTCAGAGATGTAGTCGCCGTTCAGGTTCAGCGTGGCGATGACATCGTATTCGGCCGGGCGCAGCAGGATCTGCTGCAGGAAGGCGTCGGCGATCACGTCCTTGACGATGATCTCGCGCCCCGTCTTCGGATTCTTGAACTTGCACCACGGGCCGCCGTCGATCAGCTGCGCGCCAAATTCCTTTTGCAGCAGCTCGTAGCCCCAGTCGCGGAAGCCGCCTTCCGTGAACTTCATGATGTTGCCCTTGTGCACCAGGGTCAGCGACGTGCGGTCATTGTCGATGACATACTGCGCGGCCTTGCGCACCAGGCGCTCGGTGCCTTCGCGCGACACGGGCTTGATGCCGATGGACGAGGTGTTCGGGAAGCGGATCTTCTTCACGCCGAGCTTGGTTTGCAGGAACTGGATCAGCTCCTTGGCCTGCTCGCTTTCGGCCATGTATTCGATACCCGCGTAGATGTCTTCCGAGTTCTCGCGGAAAATCACCATATTGGTCTTTTCGGGTTCACGCACCGGGGACGGCACGCCCTTGAAGTACGCCACCGGACGCAAGCAGACGTACAGGTCCAATTGCTGGCGCAGCGCCACGTTCAGGGAACGGATGCCGCCGCCCACCGGGGTGGTCAGCGGGCCTTTGATGGACACCACGTAGTCTTTGACGACTTCCAGGGTTTCATCGGGCAGCCACACGTCGGGGCCGTAGACCTTGGTGGCCTTCTCGCCCGCGTAGACTTCCATCCAGTGGATCTTGCGCTTGCCGCCGTAGGCTTTCTGCACCGCGGCATCGACAACCTTGATCATCACCGGGGTGATATCGGCGCCCGTGCCGTCGCCTTCGATGAAGGGAACGATGGGCTGTTCAGGCACATTCAGCGAGAAATCAGCGTTGACCGTGATCTTCTGGCCGCCAGCGGGAACCTTGATATGTTGGTAGGTCATGAATGCTCCATTTGCTCCGGGTGGTTTTTCTGCATGCGCCGCATCGGAAAGCGTCCGATTCCGCAGGGGCGAATCACCCTGGCGAACCGCAGACCGGATGGCGGATAGCAACCAATTCTATATCGCAAAGACACTACAGGAACCTGACCGCCGCCCAGGGGCGGTAAAATAATGCATCTCCATCCCGCATTTCTGCCCCGACCCGATGTTCAATCCCTCACGCGACCAAGTCCGCGAATTCTTTATCGACACCTGGCGCAAGCACCGCGCCAACGAGGTGCTGACCCCGCTTGAGGCCATCGCGCTGGACTGGATCATCGAGCATCCGGAATATCACGGCGACCTTGAAAGCCCCGACGCCATGACCGCCGAATACGCCGTGGAAAAGGGCCGCACGAATCCTTTTCTGCATTTGTCCATGCATCTGGCCATTGCAGAGCAGCTGTCCATCGACCATCCGCCCGGCATCCGTCTCGCCTATCAGCAACTGACGGCGCGCTCGGACGCCCATCATGCGGCGCACGAAATCATGGAATGCCTGGGACAGGTCGTGTGGGAAGCGCAGCGGCTGGGCACGCCGCTGGACAGCGACAGCTATATCGATCTGATCCGCCGCCGCGCCAGCCTCTGAACCCGCTAGCGGGTTATTTGCGTACGCCCAGGTCGCTGGGCAGGGACGCCAGCCACGCCGACACGTTGGAGATGTCCTGGTCGGACAGTTGCGTGGCGAAAGCGCCCATGATGGGGTTCTTGCGCACATTGGCCGTGGCCGCGCTGCCGGAGGCGCCGCGTTTGTAGGCTTTCAGGGCGTGGGACAGGTAATCAGCGTGCTGGCCGGCCAGCGTCGGGTAGGCCGGGTCCACCGCCGTCTTGGCGTCGGCGCCATGGCACGACGCGCAATTGAATTTGTCGAAGACGGCCTTGCCGGCCGCCAGATCCTGCGCGTGGGCGGCAGAGCCCGCGAAGGCGAGGGTCGCGCCCAGAAGGGCAAGCATCGTGCGATTCATGTTTTGCCCCTTATTTGAGATTCGAGTAGTACGCGGCCAGATCGGCGATGTCTTGATCAGACAGGCTGCCGGCAATGGCGTCCATCGTGGGATGGCTGCGCGCGCCTTTCTTGTACTCGTTAAGGGCGGTTTCGATGTACTTGGCGTTCTGGCCAGCAATCATCGGCACGTGATAGAGCTCGGGAAACGTCGCCTTGTAGCCTTCGATGCCATGGCATCCGATGCACATGGAAACCTTGTCGCGGGCGTTTTGGATATTACCGACAGGCGCTGCGTCAGCAGCAACAGCCTGGCCGGCGATCGCACAGGATGCCATCGCGGCCAACACGGAAACCGTGCACTTCAGAGAGGTTCGCAACTTCATTGGAATGGCTCTTCTTGGTATGGCTTAAGGACTAGGGCCTGCTCACACGTTGGCCCCCTGCAAACACGTTGCGGGTCGAACCCAGCTGCAAATCCAACTGCAAAACCGCCTGATTGTACGATAATTGCCCAGGATTAATACCTTACGATGGGTTTGATCCCCGTCAATTCTCGGAAGCCATCAGACAATGTCAGCAGCCCAGTCCGCCACCTCCGCGTCGCCTGCCCGCTTCAACGGCACCGACAGTTATGTCGCCACCGATGACCTGAAACTCGCCGTCAACGCCGCCCTGACCTTGCAGCGCCCGCTGCTGATCAAGGGCGAACCCGGCACCGGCAAGACCATGCTGGCTGAAGAAGTGGCGCGCGCGCTGGGCCGGCCGCTGCTGCAATGGCATATCAAGTCCACCACGAAGGCGCATCAGGGCTTGTACGAATACGATGCGGTATCGCGCCTGCGCGACTCGCAGCTGGGTGATGAAAAAGTCCGCGATATCCGCAACTACATCGTGCAAGGCACCTTGTGGCAAGCGTTCCAGGCCGATGAGCCGGTGGTGTTGCTGATCGACGAGATCGACAAGGCCGACATCGAATTCCCCAACGACCTGCTGCGCGAACTGGACCGCATGGAATTCCATGTGTACGAAACGCGCGAGACGATTTCCGCGCGCCATCGCCCGCTGGTCATCATCACGTCCAACAACGAGAAAGACCTGCCCGACGCCTTCCTGCGCCGCTGCTTCTTCCATTACATCCGCTTCCCCGACCGCGACACCATGCGCGACATCGTGGCCGTGCACTATCCGCATCTGAAGCAGGACGTGCTGCGCGCGGCGCTGGACACGTTCTTTGCGCTGCGCGATGCGCCGGGCCTGAAGAAAAAGCCGTCAACGTCAGAGCTGCTGGACTGGCTGCGCCTGTTGCTGGCTGAAAACGCCACGGCCGCCGAGATCGACGCGCACACCGCCACCGCCGTGCCGCTGATGGCCGGCGCCTTGTTGAAGAACGAGCAAGATGTGCATCTGCTGGAACGCCTCGCGGCCATGACGCGCGGCGGCCAGCGCCGCTGATCTTGCCGCCAAGCGCAGCCCGCTCATGCTGATCGACTTTTTCTACCACCTCCGGGCGCACAAGCTGCCCGTCTCGGTCAAGGAATACCTGACGCTCGTTGACGCGCTGCGCCACGACCTGATGGCGCCCACGCTGGACGAGTTCTACTTCCTGGCGCGCGCCACGCTGGTTAAAGACGAATCGCTTTACGACCGCTACGACAAGGCCTTCGGCGCCTACTACAAAGGCATCGAAGCCGCCCTGCCCGCCGGCAAGGATATTCCGCTGGACTGGCTGATCAAGCAGTTCGAAAAGAACCTGTCGCCCGAAGACAAAGCCGCCATCGAAAAACACGGCTGGGACAAGCTGATGGAGCTCTTCAAGGAACGCATGGAAGAGCAGAAGGAACGCCACGCGGGCGGCAGCAAATGGATCGGCACCGGCGGCACCTCGCCATTCGGCAACGGCGGCTATCATCCCGAAGGCATCCGCGTGGGCGGCGCATCGGCCGGCAACCGCACGGCGGTGAAGGTCTGGGACATGCGCCAGTTCAAGGACTACGACGATCAGGTCGAACTCGGCACACGCAACTTCAAGGTGGCGTTGCGCCGGCTGCGCCGCTTCGCGCGCGAAGGCGCCGAGATGGAGCTGGACCTGGACGACACCATCGCCAGCACGGCCCGCAATGCCGGCCACCTGGACTTGCGCATGGTCCCCGAACGGCACAACACGGTAAAGGTGCTGATGCTGCTGGACGTGGGCGGCAGCATGGACGACCACATTGGCCGCGTCGAAGAATTGTTCTCGGCCGCACGCAGCGAATTCCGCAACCTGGAAGTCTATTACTTCCACAATTGCCCCTACGAAAGCCTGTGGCAAAGCAACCGGCGGCGTCAGAACGAGCGCTTCGACACCTGGGATGTACTGCGCAAGTACAACCCGGACTGGCGGCTGATCATCGTCGGCGACGCCACCATGAGCCCGTACGAAATCCTGCAACCGGGCGGCTCGGTTGAGCACTACAACAAAGAGCCCGGCGCGCAATGGATGCGGCGGCTGCTGGATGCCTGGCCGAAATCCGTCTGGCTCAATCCCGAGCCCACGGCGTCATGGCAGTACCGTCAATCCATCGCGCTGATGCGCGACATCATGCAAGACCGCATGTACCCGGTCACGGTCGCCGGCCTGGAACAAGCCATGCGGGTGCTGTCGAAATAACGCGCGGCCGGTGAGGGATCAGCCGTCCACCGGTTGTTCAGGCGTATCCAGAATCCGCTGATAGAACGCCAGATCCAGCCACCGGCCGAACTTGAATCCCGCTTGCTTGATCGTGCCGGCGTGCGTGAAGCCCAGTTTCTCGTGCAGGCGGATGCTGCCGTCATTGGACGCATCGATGCCGCCCACCAGCACATGCACCTGATTCTGGCGCGCCCGCTCAATCAGCACGCGCATCATCGCTTCGCCCAGGCCCTTGCCGCGAAAACGCCCATCCACATACACGGAATGTTCGACGGAATACTTGAAAGCGGGCCACGCGCGGAAGGTGCCGTAGCTGGCGAACGCCATCAGCTCACCGTCCGCGTTCTCGAAACCGACCACCGGAAAACCGCCCTGCTGCTTGGTCTGGAACCAGCCCTGCATCGCCTCGCGCGGACGCGGCTTGTAGTCATACAGCGCGGTCGAGTTGACGATCGCGTCATTGAAGATGGCCAGAATCTGGTCTGCATGGCGTTCATGCGTGCAGTCGACAAGGGTTGCGCCATCGGGCGCGGCGAATTCAGCGGGCGTTTTCATGGGCAAAAGTGTACCGGGCGGCTCTTGAACCCGTCACGCGCCACGCATAAAAAAAACCGGCAATCTGCCGGTTCAGTAAGGTGTTGCCGCTTCTGGCCACTCTCAGGCGGCGCGGCTCTCCACTGATCGGTTGGCGGCAGACGCACTGCGCAAGCCGGGGCATTGGCGCCAGGACAGTTCGTCTGCATCCATGTCCAGGTCGAATAGGTCGTTTGCGGCCGGCCAAGGATGGCTGCGCGCGGCGGCGCCCTCCATCTCCAGCACATGTCCGGCAAACCCGCGAGGCGAACCGCCGCACTCCTCGAAATACCGCTGGGTGCTCAAGTCCACCACATAGGTGGTCATGTCATGGGTCAGTATGGCCACGAATTGGCCGTCATCACTGGCGTAGGCGTACTGAAATTGCCCTTTGATCCCGTCGCCGTTCAGGGCGTTACCGGTCAGTTGGGACAATGCACGCGTGACGATCTCGGTCAGCATGGGTCGTTCCTCCGAAAAATGCGCCGGCAGGATGCCGGCAGCGAAGGCGCGAACGACAAGCACCGGCGCCGCGCTCAAGGCGGCGTCTGGCGTTGGACGGGAAGCCGGTAGACGGCTGTCGCGCATCCCGTCGGCAACAGCTACTACGTCTTGAAAAGCTTACACCCGCGAACCGGCCGACCTCAAATTTGCCTTGTGCACTAACGATATTGCGATGCAACACCCTATGACGACGCGGCTTTCGGGCCGTTATGCAGCCGCAACCGGCATGGCGCCTGGGTCGGCGTCACCATTTTTTGTTCGCATCCACTGCTCGCGCCGCAGGCGATACAGCACATGCTGTTGCAACGGGTGCCCAATCGGCACGGAGGGGTGATCAAACATGTCCGCATCCGCCAGCATGCCCAGCTTGGCCATCACCGCCCGCGAACGCTGATTGCCCACGGCGGTGAACGCCACGATTTCGTTCAAGCCCACCTGCTCGAAACCCACACGCAGCGCGGCCTCGGCGGCTTCGATGGCATAGCCCCGGCCCCAGTACGGCTGCGCCAGGCGCCAGCCGATTTCCACCCCTGGCGCAAACGGCAAGGCCGGCGGCATCGGTTTGATGCCCACGAACCCGACAAACGGCGCCACGCCGGGCGCCTCAACGGCCCAAAAGCCCCAGCCATGTTCATCAATGCCCGCCGCCAGCCGGCCGGCCAACGCATCACTTTCGGACTCGGACAGCGGCAGCAGGAACTCGGTGACGCGCGGGTCCGCGTTCATTGCCGCGAACGGCTTGCGATCATCAGCACGCCATTGGCGCAGTACGAGCCGCGGCGTTTCAACTTCCAGAGATAGAGACATGTTGCACTTCCTTGCCTTGCGCTACGGAGCGGCAGCCCCTGAACCATTGCCAACGTATACACTCCAACGGATTCTGCCATGCCAAAGGAATTGTCTGCCATGCGCCTGTCCCTGTCGAAGCTGCCGCGCCCATTGGGTGTGCTGCTGTTCTCCTCCTTCCTGGCCTTTCAGGCCGGCGCCGCCCCCCTTCCGGCAGGCGTCTCGGAGGCCGCCTCGATTGAAGGCATTACTGAATACCGCCTGGCCAACGGCTTGAGAGTGCTGCTGGTTCCTGATGAATCCAAGCCATCCACCACCGTCAACATGACGTACCTGGTGGGCTCACGCAACGAGAACTACGGTCAGACCGGCATGGCGCACCTGCTTGAACACATGCTGTTCAAAGGCACGTCCACCACCCGCAACGCCATGGGCGAATTCTCGCGCCGCGGCTTGCAAGCCAACGGCTCGACTTCCAGCGACCGCACCAATTACTTCGCCAGCTTCGCCGCCAACCCCGAGACCTTGAAGTGGTATCTGGGCTGGCAGGCCGACGCCATGGTCAATTCCCTGATCGCCAAGGAAGACCTGGATTCGGAAATGACCGTGGTGCGCAACGAAATGGAAAGTGGCGAAAACAGCCCTTCCCGCATCCTGATGCAGAAGATGCAAGCGGCCGCCTTCCAATGGCACAGCTACGGCAAGAACACCATCGGTGCGCGCTCCGACGTTGAAAACGTCGACATCGCCCAGCTGCGCGCCTTCTATCACGAGTACTACCAGCCCGATAACGCCGTGCTGATCGTGGCCGGCAAGTTCGACCCGCAAGCCACGCTGGCGGATATTCAGGAAACGCTGGGCAAGCTGCCCAAGCCCGAACGCAAGCTGCCGCCCGAATACACCGTTGAACCCACCCAAGACGGCGAACGCTCGGTGACCTTGCGGCGCACGGGCGGCACCCCGCTGGTGGCCGCGATGTACCACATCCCTGCCGCCGGCAGCGCAGACTTCGTGCCGCTGGACTTGGCCACCGTCATTCTGTCCGACACGCCGTCGGGCCGCCTGTATCACGCGCTGGTCGCCACCAAGCTGGCGTCGGGCGTGTTCGGTTTCACCATGGAAAACCGTGACCCGGGTCTGGCGATGTTCGGCGCCCAACTGCCCCCCGGCAAGAACCTGGACACCGCCATGACGGCGCTAACCAGCACGCTGGAAACGCTGGCGAAGAAGCCCTTCACGCAACAGGAACTGGACCGCGCGCGCAGCAAATGGCTGACCGCGTGGGAACAAACCTATAGCGATCCCGAGCAGGTGGGCGTGGCGCTGTCCGAAGCGATCGCCGCGGGCGACTGGCGCTTGTTCTTCCTGCAACGCGACCGCGCACGCAAGGCCTCGCTGGCCGACGTGCAAAAGGCCGCTGTCACGTATCTGGTGCAAAGCAACCGCATCGAAGGCCGCTACATCCCCACCGAAAAGCCGGTGCGCGCCCCGCAATTGCAGCGTGAAGACCTGACGGCCGTCTTCAAGGACTACAAGGGCGACCCCGACTTCAAAGCCGCATCCGCCTTTGATCCCACGCCGGAAAATATCGACAAGCTCACGCAGCGCAAGAAGCTGGATCTGCCCAACGGCCTGGTCCAACTGGCGCTCTTGCCCAAAGCCACGCGCGGTAACCGCGTGCAGGCGCAGATGCTGATCCAGTTCGGCAATGAAAAAGACCTGCGCGGCCAACGCGTGAACGCAAGCGCCGTCGCCGACCTGCTGACCCGCGGCACGGCCAAGCTGTCGCGCCAGGACATCCAGGACCGTCTTGACAAGCTGCAAGCCGAGCTGGGCTTTAGCGGCGGCGGCACCACGCTCAAGGTCGCGATGTCGACCAAGAGCGAAAACTTGCCCGAACTGACTGCCCTGGCGCTTGAAATCGTGCGCACCGCCAACTTCCCGAAGGAACAGCTCGAGGAATACCAGCGCCAGATCGAGACCTCGATCCAGAACGCCATGACCGAGCCCTCGGCGCTGGCTGGCCGCGCCCTGGCTCGCCAGGACAACCCGTGGCCTGCCGATGACCTGCGCTATGTACCCACGTTTGAAGAAGCACTGGCCAGCGTGCGCGGCCTGAATCGCGACGCCTTGGTCAAGTTCCACACCAAGTTCTATGGCGCGGGCAAGATCGAGTATTCGGCCGTGGGCGATTTCGAGCCGGAAGCCGTGGAAAAGGCAATCAAGGCCGGCTTGGCCGGCTGGAAGAAGGCGCCCGCCTACACCCGCGTGCCCAATCCGTACCGCGACATTCCCGCCAAGCAGTTCGACATCGACACGCCCGACAAGGCCAACGCCTTCTATATCTCGCGCATGCCGCTGAAGCTGCAAGACACGGACGCCGACTACGCGGCCCTGTACCTGGCTAACTACCTGTTCGGCGCGTCGGAAACGTCACGCTTGTGGAACCGCGTGCGTGAAACCGAAGGCCTGTCGTACAACGTGCGCAGCTCGCTGTCAGTCTCGTCGTTCGAACCCAGCGCCAGCTGGACGATGTACGCCATCTACGCGCCGCAAAACCGCGAGCGCCTGGAAAAGGCCATCAATGAAGAGCTGGCCCGCGTCCTGAAGGAAGGCTTCTCGGACAAGGAAATTGCCGACGGCATCAATGCGCTGCTGAACTACCGCAACCTGGCCCGCGCGCAGGACGACATCCTGGCCAGCACGTGGCTGGACTACCTGCAACGTGGCCGCACGTTCGAATGGTCGGCGGAGATGGACAAAAAGATCTCGGCGCTGAAACCCGATGACGTCAACGCCGCCCTGCGCAAATACCTGCGGCCTGACGGCTTCAGCACCGCCGTGGCGGGCGACTTCAAAAAGAAGGCCACGCCTTGATCCGCTAAGCACGTCTCGCAACCCCGGCCCCTGCCTTATGCAGGGGCTTTTTTTTGCATGATGAAATCCAGGCCTTCGAACAGTTCGGCCTGGGAAACGGCATAACCATGCCATAGGTGGGGAATTTTTTTCACAAACAACTTATTACTCGGTTATTTGGAAAGATGTTTTCAAGGAATACGGGTTTATCCCAGGTGGGATGACGCGCACAATTCAGTCATCGGGAACAAACAACGAACCACGACGGAGGGCCGCCGGATTCGGTCCCCACTAAAAACGAATTGGAGGTCTCACCATGAAAACCCTAACCACCACCCTGCTCCTGTCCCTAGCCCTGGTCGGCGTTGGCGCTCAAGCCGCCGGCCTTGAACAAGCCAAGACAAGCGCACAAGTCGCAACCGAATTGCAGCAAGCCAAGGCCAGCGGTCAATACACCTTCGGCGAACTGGACTATCCGCCCGCCCAGCCCCAAGCGGCCAGCCTGACCTCGCAAGAAGTGCAAGCGCAGCTGCAACAAGCCAAGATCAGCGGCGAATACACGTTCGGTGAACTGCAATACCCGCCCGTTGTTGCGGCTCCGGCCAGCGTGAAGACCCGCGCCGAAGTCCAGCAGGAACTGGCTCAAGCCAAGGCCAGCGGCCAATACACGTTCGGCGAACTCGAATACCCGCCGATCACCCGGTGAGCTGCTTGCTGTAGCCCGGCCGGCCTCAGGCGGCATCATGGCTTGGGGCCGGTTTCTTCCGGTACAGCGGCAACCGCAGTAGCAGTACCCAGTAGTAGCAGTACGAGGTAGTAGTACGAAGCAGTAGCGGTACGAAGCAGTAGTAGTACGAAGCACTAGCAGTACGTAGCACCAGCAGTACGTAGCACCAGCAGTACGAAGCATCAGCAGTACCAAGGCCGCGGCGCAAAGCCGCGGCCTTTTTATTACGCCGGATGGGCAAAGCGCCCCAACGAATCCCCAAAAGAAAAAGCCGCGATTCTCGTCGCGGCTTTTCCACTGGCCCTACCGGCCGATCAGCTGAAGAATTCCTTCACGCGGTCTGTCCAGGACTTGCTTTGCGGCGAGTGGCGATCGCCACCGTCGTTCAGCGAGGCCTCGAACTGGCGCAGGATGCTCTTCTGGTCTTCGCTCAAGCGCACCGGCGTTTCCACGACGACGTGGCAATACAGGTCGCCCGGATAGCTGCCGCGTACGCCGCGTATACCCTTGCCGCGCAGGCGGAAGGTCTTGCCCGACTGGGTGCCTTCGGGAATCGAGATCTCGGCCTTGCCGCCCAGCGTGGGCACCTGGAGCTCGCCGCCCAATGCCGCCGTGGTGAACGGAATGGTCAGCTCGCAGTGCAGATCGTCGCCGTCGCGCTGGAAGATCTTGTGCTGCTTGATGTGGATTTCCACATACAAGTCGCCCGGCGGGCCGCCGTTGATACCCGGCTCGCCATTGCCGCTGGAGCGGATGCGCATGCCGTCATCGATACCGGCCGGAATCTTGACCTGCAGGGTCTTGTTGCGGCGGATACGGCCCACGCCGTCGCATGACGGGCACGGGTCAGTGATTTCCTTGCCATTGCCGTGGCAGGTCGGGCAGGTTTGCTGCACGCTGAAGAAGCCTTGCTGCATCCGCACGGCGCCCGAGCCGCCGCAGGTGCGGCAGGTCTTGGGCGAGGTGCCGACCTTGGCGCCGGAGCCGTGGCAGGTATCGCAGTTCTCCCAGCTGGGCACGCGGATTTCGGTATCGAAACCGGCCGCGGCCTGTTCCAAGGTGATTTCCAGCGCGTACTTCAGGTCGGCGCCGCGGTACACCTGCGGGCCGCCGCCGCGACGGCCACCGCCGCCACCGCCGCCAAAGATCTCGCCGAAAATGTCGCCAAAGGCGTCGGCAAAACCGCCGCCCATTCCCGCTCCGCCCATGCCGGCGGAGTTGGGGTCCACGCCCGCATGGCCATAGCGGTCATACGCGGCGCGCTTCTGATCATCACCCAGGACCTCGTAGGCTTCCTTGGCTTCCTTGAACTTCTCTTCGGCTTCTTTGCTGTCCGGATTGCGATCCGGGTGGTACTTCATGGCCAGCTTTCGATAGGCCTTCTTGAGTTCGTCGTCCGAGGCGTTTTTCGCTACGCCCAAGACTTCGTAATAGTCGCGTTTTGCCATGATCCGTGGGCTCAAAAACGAGCCATCTTTTCAGTGCTACAGAATGAGTACGCCCGGTAGGCGGATTTCTCCGGCTACCGGGCGGCAGAGGCTGGTCAGCGCCCGGCCATTATTGGTCGCGCTTGACTTCCTTGAAGTCGGCGTCGACGACGTTGTCGTCTACCGGCTTCGCGTTATCGGCCGCTTGTTGCTGGCCGGCGGCTTGTTGAGCCTGCATGTCGGCGTACATCTTTTCGCCCAGCTTCTGCGATGCGGTCGACAGGGCTTCCACCTTGGCGTCGATCGCGGCCTTGTCGCCTTCCTTCAGCGTGTCTTCCAAGTCCTTGATGGCGGCTTCGATGCTTTCCTTTTCGGAAGCCTCGAGCTTGTCGCCGTACTCGGTCAACGACTTGCGGGTGGCGTGCACCAGCGCGTCGGCCTGGTTGCGCGACTGAGCCAGCTCGGCAACACGGTGATCTTCCTCGGCGTTGGCCTCGGCATCCTTGACCATGCGCTGGATCTCGTCTTCCGACAGACCCGAGTTGGCCTTGATGGTGATCTTGTTTTCCTTGCCGGTGCCCTTGTCTTTCGCGGACACGTGCAGGATGCCGTTGGCGTCGATGTCGAACGTGACTTCGATTTGCGGCATGCCGCGCGGCGACGGCGGAATCCCTTCAAGGTTGAACTCGCCCAGGGCCTTGTTGCCCGCGGCAATTTCGCGCTCGCCCTGGAACACCTTGATCGTCACGGCCGGCTGATTGTCGTCAGCGGTCGAGAAGGTCTGCGAGAACCGGGTCGGGATCGTCGTGTTCTTCTGGATCATCTTCGTCATCACGCCGCCCAGGGTTTCGATACCCAGCGACAGAGGCGTCACGTCCAGCAGCAGCACGTCCTTGCGGTCGCCCGACAGCACGGAACCTTGAATGGCGGCGCCAGCGGCGACGGCTTCATCCGGGTTCACGTCCTTACGCGGTTCCTGGCCGAAGAATTCCTTCACCTTTTCCTGAACCTTGGGCATGCGGGTCATGCCGCCGACCAGGATCACGTCGTCGATGTCGGAAACCTTCACGCCGGCGTCCTTGATGGCGACGCGGCAGGGTTCGATCGTGCGTTCGATCAGTTCTTCAACCAGCGCTTCCAGCTTGGCGCGCGTGATCTTCAGGTTCAAGTGCTTGGGACCGGAGGCATCCGCCGTGATGTACGGCAGGTTGATTTCGGTCTGCTGAGCCGACGACAGTTCGATCTTCGCCTTTTCAGCCGCTTCCTTCAGGCGTTGCAGCGCCAGCACGTCTTTCGACAGATCAACGCCTTGTTCCTTCTTGAACTCGGCAATGATGTAGTCAATGATGCGTTGGTCGAAGTCTTCGCCGCCCAGGAAGGTGTCGCCGTTGGTCGACAGCACTTCGAACTGCTTTTCACCGTCAACGTCAGCGATTTCGATGATGGACACGTCGAACGTGCCGCCACCCAAGTCATAGACGGCGATCTTGCGGTCGCCCTTTTCGGTCTTGTCCAGGCCGAACGCCAGCGCGGCTGCGGTGGGTTCGTTGATGATGCGCTTGACTTCCAGACCGGCGATGCGGCCGGCGTCCTTGGTGGCCTGGCGCTGGCTGTCGTTGAAGTAGGCGGGCACGGTGATGACGGCCTCGGTCACTTCTTCGCCCAGGTAGTCCTCGGCCGTCTTCTTCATCTTGCGCAGCACGTCAGCCGACACTTGGGGAGGCGCCATCTTCTTGCCGCGCACTTCCACCCAGGCGTCGCCGTTGTCGGCGCGAACGATGGAATAGGGCATCAGGTTGATGTCCTTTTGCACCGCTTTTTCTTCGAACTTGCGGCCGATCAGGCGCTTCACCGCGTACAGGGTGTTGCGCGGGTTGGTCACAGCCTGGCGCTTGGCGGGTGCGCCAACCAGGGTCTCGCCGTCGTCCATGTAGGCGACGATCGAGGGGGTGGTGCGAGCGCCTTCCGCGTTTTCAATGATTTTGACCTGCCCGCCGTCCATGACAGCCACGCAGCTGTTGGTCGTGCCCAGGTCAATGCCAATAATCTTGCTCATGGTGGGTTACCTTGAATTGAATCTATGAAAATAGAGAGAAACTTCTTGTCCCCACGTAACTGGGGCTACTCGCAGGGTTTTTCAAGACGCCTTGCTGGAATTTTCCGCATTTGGGTCTTGCAACCGCTGAATTGCCGCCGTGAACTGGGGCAATCCGGGCCAACCGGTGATACGCCCGAGCCGTTTGCCAGCCCGGTACAGCACAAAAGTGGGGACACCATGCAGGGAAAAGCGGCGGCCCAGGGGTTCGTCGGCGTAGACGTCAGCCTCGAACCAGGTCAGGCCCAGCTCAAGCAAGGTGGCTTGATGCAGCAGCGCCGCCTGCTTGAAAAGATTGCAGTTATAGCAATCCTGTCCCCACAAAAACACGCAACGCAGGTCCGACCCCGGCGCCTGGACCACGGCGGCATCGAATCCCGCGGTGTCGACATGACGCATGCCGAACACCTGGAAAACCTGAGCCGGATCGAAACGGGGATCGGTCATGGTGCGCGCGAGGCGGTTCAGCCCTGACCGGCAGACACCACCACCAGCGCCGGACGCAGCGTCCGGTCGGCGATGACGTAGCCTTTTTGCAGCAACTGCACCACGGTATTGGCGGGCTGCTCGTGGGGAATGGACGAAATCGCTTGATGCAGGTGCGGGTCGAACTTGTCACCTTGCGCCGGGGCGATGTCTTTCAGCAGATTGCGCTCAAAGGCGGCGCTCAGCTGCTTCAAGGTCACTTCGACGCCTTCGCGCAGCGTGGCAACGGTTTGGTCAGGCTGGGCCAGTGCGGCTTCCAGGCTGTCTTTGACCGGAACCAGGCTTTCGGCGAACGACTCGATGCCGAACTTGCGCGCCTTGGACACTTCTTCCTGGGCGCGGCGGCGCACGTTCTCAGCTTCGGCGTGCACACGCAGAAGCTGGTCGTGCTGCTCATTGACGGTAGCCTGGGCGGCGTCCAGTTGGGCGCGCAACTCGTTCAGCTCGGCCTGCGCGGCGTCCTGGGCGGCGGGGGCCGCGTCGGCGTTCTGGCCGACTTCGGGCGTCTGATCTACAGGCTCGTGGGGTGCCGTCATGGGGAATCCTCCAAAAAGAATGGCTTTCGCAGACATGAATGGGGGCCAATACCCCTATTTCAAGCCCGGGAAAGCGAAATATTCCCCGACGGCATCCGCCCGGGCGGCGGCGTGGCCGAAGGCGTTTACTTTTTGTGGGGCGCCGCGGGCGCGACCGGGTCGCTGGCCGGGAAGCTCTCTTTCAGAGCACGGTCCACGCGCGTTTCGTCATCTTCCGGCTCGGGCCGGATTGCGATGGGGTCGCTGGCGGGAAAGGTTTCAGCCAGCGCTTCATCCAGATCGTGCTCGACCTGATCCTCATCTACCGGGGTGGCAACCGTCCCCTTTTTTACCGCTTTGCCGCTCTTGGGATCATGGTGCATGCGCCTTCTCCTTCAAGTCCGTGATGGGCTGGACAGTCAGAGGCCACCCCTGCAAGTTCCGTTCCACCAACCTGGCCAAACCGGCGATCCAGTCGGGATCGTCATTCAGAGCAGGGATGTAGCGGAACTGCTTGCCGCCTGCCTCAATAAAGGCGTCGCGGCATTCAAGGCTGATCTCTTCCAGCGTTTCCAGACAGTCTGCCACAAATCCCGGGCACACCACATCCACCTCGGTAACGCCCGAGGCAGCCAGCGCCTTGAGGGTGGGTTCGGTGTAGGGCTCCAACCAGCGCGCGGTGCCGAAGCGGCTTTGGAAGGTGACTTCGATCTGGTCGCGCGGCAGCGACAGGCGCTGCGACAACAAGCGCGCCGACTCCATGCAATCGCGGTAATACGGGTCGCCCAATTCGATCGAATAACGCGGCAGGCCGTGAAAGCTCATGACCAACTTCTGCGGTTTGCCACGTTCGCGCCAAAAGGACTCGATGCTGGCCGCCAGAGGGTCCAGCCAGACCGGGTCTTCATGGAAACGCTTGGTGAAGCGCAGTTCGGGCTGATTGCGCAGCCGCCCCGCATGGCGCGTCACGGCATCCACCACGGTGGCGGTGGTGCTTGCGGCGTACTGCGGATACAGCGGCACGGTCAGGATGCGTTCGCAACCGGCGGCGCGCAGACGCGTGATGGCGTCAGGAATGGACGGATTGCCATAGCGCATCCCCAATTCCACCACGGCATTGATGCCAGACTGCTGCAAGGCCGCGCGCACGCCGTCCGCCTGGCGCTGGCTGTAAACCATCAGCGGCGAACCCTCTTTGAGCCACACGCCAGCGTAACGCGGCGCGAGCTTTTTCGGGCGCAGCGTCAGCACCAGACCATGCAGGATGGGCTTCCACAAATAACGGGGAATTTCGATCACGCGCGGGTCGGACAGGAATTCGCCCAGGTACTTCCTGATGTCCTGCTTGCTGGGCGTGTCCGGCGTGCCCAGGTTCACCAGCAGCACGCCGATCGTGTCCAGGCCGCGTGGCGGCGGATCTTCGTTGAAGGGGTCGTCCTGCTCGGTTTCCGGCAGATAGCGTTCAGGCCACAAATACTTGAACAGGCGAAGAAACACAAAAACTCCCCTTCCTCCGCAAGGAGGATGTAGCTTTGAATGGAACTACTGGTTGTGGCTGAGGGCGTTGGACAACAAGCGCGCCGTGATGTCCACGATGGGAATGACGCGCTCGTAAGCCATGCGGGTGGGGCCGATCACGCCCAGCGTGCCCACCACCTTGCCGTCCACGCCGTAAGGCGCGGTGATGACCGACACTTCTTCCATCGGCACCAGTTGCGAGTCGCCGCCGATGTAGATCTGCACGCCCTGCGCGCGGCTGGACACGTCCAGCAGTTGCAGCAGGTCGGTCTTCTTTTCGAACAGCGAAAACATTTTGCGCAGGCGGTCCATGTCGGACGCAATGTCCGTCACGTCCAGCAGCTTGCGTTCGCCGGAAATGATCATGGCGTCGCCATCTTCCGCCGCTTCCGCGCTGGCTTCCACCGCCGCCTGCATCAGGCGCGAAATGTCTTCGCGCAACTGGGCGAGTTCGGTCGATAACGTCTGCCGCACCGCATTGAAGGACTTGCCGGCGAAATGCATGTTGAAGAAATTGCCGGCTTCCAGCAATTCGGCTTCGACGTAATCGCGCTGCACAAAGAGAATGCGGTTCTGGACGTCGCCGTCGGGCGTGACGATGATCAGCAGCACCCGCTTGTCGGACAGGCGGATGAATTCAATCTGGCGGAACACCTGGGCGCGCTTGGGCGTCAGCACCACGCCCGCGAATTGCGTCAGGTTCGACAGCAAGGCGGCGGCCGCGTTGACGGCGCGCGTGGGTTCGGCGGCCGACAGCATTTCGCCCATGTTGTGGGGTTGCAGCTGATACGACTGCACGGCAAGCAGGGAATCGACGAACATGCGATAGCCCCGCGGCGTGGGAACCCGGCCGGCGGAGGTGTGCGGACTGTGGATCAGCCCCAGCTCTTCAAGATCCGCCATCACGTTGCGGATGGTGGCTGGGGACAAATCGAAGACTTTCGATAGCGTCCGCGAGCCGACGGGCTGCCCATCGGCGATGTAGCGTTCTATCAACGCTTTCAGTAGTGCGCGTGCGCGGTCATCCATAGCAGGTATTTTAGGGAATCTTTTCCAATTAAGGCGATTTTTGTCCCGCAAGCAGATATGCGGCCCCATATAATCGGCTAAACGGCCCATTCCGGGCGCGTTTCGGCTTTCGGATTTCGCCTTTTTGATACGCACGCAGCCATGCACTTTCCTACCGTCGCCCTGATCGGCAGATACCAGGACACCGGCCTGGACACACCGCTGAGAGCACTTGCGCACGCGCTGACGCAAGCGGGCAGGCACGTGCTCATCGATGCGGACACCGCGCGCAACACCGGCCTGACCGAATACCCCATCGCTACCCTTGAAGAGATTGGCCAGAATGCCTCGCTGGCCGTCGTAATGGGCGGCGACGGCACCGTGCTGGGAGCTGGCCGGCATCTGGCCCCTTACGGCGTGCCGCTGGTCGGCATCAACCACGGCCGATTGGGCTTCATCACCGACATTCCGCTGCAAGATGCGCACGGCGCGCTGGCGCGTGTGCTGGAAGGCAGCTTCCAGATCGAAGAACGCATGCTGCTGGAAGGCAGCGTGTGGCGCGGCGATCAAAAAATGTATTCCGCGTCGGCGCTCAACGACGTCGTGCTGAACCGCGCCGGCCGCGGCGGCATGATCGAAGTGCGCGTCGAGCTGGACGGCGCCTTCATGTACACGCAGCGCGCCGACGGCCTGATCATCGCCACGCCCACTGGCTCCACCGCGTATGCGCTGTCTGCCAACGGCCCCATCCTGCATCCCGGCATGAACGCCATGGTGCTGGTCCCCGTGGCCCCGCAGACGCTGTCGAACCGCCCTATCGTGATTCCCGACACCGGCGTGCTGAACATGACACTGACGGCAATGGGCCGCGTGGAAGTCGGCGCCAGCGTGCATTTCGACATGCAGACCTGGTCTGACCTGCAACCGGGTGACCGCATCGTCGTGCAGCGCGCGCCGTACACCATCCGCTTCGTGCACCCTGAGGGCTACAGCTTCTTTTCCACCCTGCGCCGCAAGCTGCACTGGAACCTGATGCCCCAGGCCACCGACAACGTAGAGTAGTAAGCGCCCCGACATGCTGCGCACCCTGCATATCCGCGACTTCGTCATCGTCGAACAAACGGAAATCCATTTCGGCCCCGGCTTTACCGTCTTCTCTGGCGAAACCGGCGCGGGCAAATCCATTCTGGTGGACGCGCTGGCGCTGACGCTGGGCGAACGCGGCGACGCCAGCATGCTGCGCGAAGGCGCGCCGCGTGCCGACATCACCGCCGTTTTCGACACGCCTAAATCCCTGCACGCCTGGCTGGCCGAACGCGAGATCGACGCCGATGACGAATTGTCGCTGCGCCGCGTGATCGATGCACAAGGCCGCAGCCGCGCCTACATCAATGGCACGCCGGCCACCGTCGCGCAACTGCGCGAACTGGGCGACAGCCTGGTCGACATCCATGGCCAGCACGCCCACCAAAGCCTGATGCGCCCCGATGCCCAACGCGACTTGCTCGACGCCCATGGCGGCCATGGCGATCTGCGCCAAGCCGTCGGCCAGGCCTGGAAGCAGTGGCGCGCGCTGGCGCGGCAATTAGAAGCGGCCGAAAAAGATGCGGCCAGCCTGGCCACTGAACGCGACCGCCTGCAATGGCAGGTCGACGAGCTCGACCAACTGGCGTTAGGCCCGGACGAATGGGAATCGCTGCAATCCGAACACACGCGGCTGTCGCATTCGCAATCGCTACTGGACGGCGCCTCGCAAATTCTTGAAGCGCTGGACGGCGAAGGCGATTCCGCGCATCACCGCGTCACATCCGCCAACAGCCGCATCCAGCAGATGCTGCGGCACGACCCCGGCCTGAAAGGCGTGTATGACGAGTTGGAATCGGCCCGCATCGCCATCAGCGAAGCGGTGTCTGACCTGAACAACTACGTCAGCCGCGTCGATCTCGACCCGAAACGGCTGGCCGACGTGGAAGCGCGGCTGGGCTTGGTGTTTGAAACCGCCCGCAAATTCCGCACCGAACCCGATGCCTTGTGCGAATTGCGTGATGCGCTGCACGCCGAGCTGGCCGCGTTGCAGGCCGCCGGCGACATCGACGCGCTGCGCGCCCAAGCCGTCACCGCCCAAGCCCAGTACGACGCGGCCGCAGCGAAACTCACCACGGCGCGCCGCAAGGTCGCAAAAGACCTTGGCAAACAAGTCACGCTGGCCATGCAAACGCTGGCCATGCAAGGCGGCAAGTTTGAGCCCACGCTGGCGGCAGGCGCGCCGTCCGCGCACGGCAATGAGCAAGTGGAATTCCTGGTGGCGGGCCATGCTGGCACCACGCCCCGCCCCCTGGCCAAAGTGGCCTCGGGCGGCGAACTGTCGCGTATTTCGCTGGCGCTGTCCGTCATCGCCAGCCGCGCGGCACGCGTGCCGACGCTGATCTTCGACGAAGTCGACAGCGGGGTTGGCGGCGCGGTGGCCGAAGCCGTGGGCAAACTTCTGCGCGAACTCGGTGAACGCCATCAGGTGCTGTGCGTCACGCACTTGCCGCAAGTGGCCGCCTGCGCCAACAACCAGTTCCTGGTCAGCAAGACCGAATCCCGCGGCACTACGCGCTCCAGCATCGAAGAACTGGACGCGGCCGCCCGTGTCGAAGAAATCGCCCGGATGCTGGGCGGCATCAAGCTCACCGCCACCACACGAGAACACGCACGCGAGATGCTTGAAGGGTTCGGCCAGCCCGCGGGTGAATGACGCCTTCAATGCGTCACCGGCTAAAAAGACAGACCGCCTCCCCCCACGCTCAGGCACGGGGGTTTTCTTTTCAGCGCCGCCCATAAAAAAAGCCCCTACTGTTACGAGGGGCTTTTGATCTCACTGGCCCGCAGTGAGCGCGGCCACGGACCGTGGGGCGGACGCTAGCGGATTAGCGGCCTTTCATGCAGCTGCCGCAGATGCCGTAAAGCACCATGGCATGGCTTTCCAGCGCAAAGCCGTTGTCCTTGGCAATCTTCTGCTGACGCTTTTCGATGTCCGGGTCTGAGAACTCGACCACCGTGCCGCAATTCGTGCAAATCAGGTGATCGTGGTGATCGCCGTCGTTGAGCTCGAACACGGCCTTGCCGCTGTCGAACTGGCTGCGGGCAAGAATGCCGGCTTGTTCGAACTGCGTCAGCACGCGATAGACCGTCGCCAGGCCAATTTCGACGTTTTCGCCAATCAGGGCGCGGTAAACGTCTTCGGCGCTAAGGTGCCGCTGGTCGGATTTGCGGAAAATATCAAGAATTTTCAGGCGCGGAAACGTCGCCTTCAAACCCATGTTCTTCAGTTCGCTTTGGTCGCTCATGGTGTAATCGCTCTCCGTCCGCGTTGGCATGGGCAAGGATTGGGGTGCGCCGCGAGCCGGCTCACCTGAATTCATGCCGCCCCGCGGAACTATCCTTATGAAACCTTTATGATAACGGTTTTGTCTGCTTCCAAATAATAGGGGCGCGTAGTGTCCATGATTGCACGAATTCCCTCCCGCTCACTGAAGACCGGATTGGCCGTTGCCGCCCTGGCCGTCGCCCTTGCTGGTTGCACGGGGGACAAGTGGGGCTTCCCCTACAAAGCCGGTGTCCAGCAGGGCAACTGGATCACCCAGGAGCAAGTCTCGCTGCTGCAGCCGGGCATGACGCGCGAGCAAGTGCGCTTCGCGTTGGGCAGCCCCACGCTGACCAGCGTGCTGCACGCCAACCGCTGGGACTACCCCTACTACTACAAGCCCGGCTACGGCGAAGCCCGCGAGCGCAAGTTCACCGTCTGGTTCGAAAACGACCGCCTGACCCGCTGGGAAGGCGACAAGCAACCCGACTTGCAACCGTATCAACTGAATACGCCCAGCAGCACGGCGGACGAAAAGGCCGACAAGCGCCTGGATCAGGACATGGAGCGGATCAAGCAAGAAGAAGCGCTGCAAAAGCGTGACGCCGCAGCCCCCGTCAGCCCGCTGAACCAGTACCCCGGCCAGCCCGGCAACGCGCCCGAGCCGCTCCGGTAACCCCAAGGATTTTTTTCATGCGTATTGCAATTGCCGGCGCCAGCGGCCGTATGGGCCAAATGCTGATCGACGCCATCCTCAAGTCCACCGACCTGCAACTGACGGTTGCGCTGGACCGCAAGGGTTCAACCGCCCTGGGCCAGGATGCCGGCGCCCCGTTGGGCAAACAGACGGGCGTCTTCATCACCGATGATCTCGACGCCCTGGCCAACGCTGATTGCCTGATCGACTTCACGCGCCCCGAAGGCACGCTGGAACACCTGCAAGCTTGCGTCAAGCACGGCACGCGCGCCGTCATCGGCACGACGGGCTTCGATGACAACGGCCGCGCCGCGATTGAAGTCGCCGCACAAAAGATCGCCATCGTGTTCGCGCCCAACATGAGCGTGGGCGTGAACGCCACGCTGAAGCTGCTGGACATGGCCGCCCGCATCCTGAATTCCGGCTACGACGTCGAAGTGTTCGAAGCGCACCACCGCAACAAGGTCGACGCGCCCTCTGGCACGGCCTTGAAGATGGGCGAAACCATTGCGTCGGCCTGGGATGTAGCGCTGCCTGATGTCGCCACCTGGAGCCGCCACGGCGACACCGGCGTGCGCAAACCCGGCACCATCGGCTTCTCGGTGCTGCGCGGCGGCGATATCGTGGGCGATCACACGGTGTCGTTCTGCGGCATCGGCGAACGTATCGAAATCACGCACCGCTCGGGCAGCCGCGCCACCTACGCCGAAGGCGCGCTGCGCGCCACGCGCTTCCTGGAAGACAAGCACAACGGTCTGTACGACATGCAATCGGTGCTGGGGCTGTAAGCCCTGCTCTGACCCGCGTGCATGAAAAAGGACCCCTGCGGGTCCTTTTTTTCGTTTGCCTTGCGCCGCCGTTCACACCACGACGGGTTCGGGTTCCAGACTGACGCCATAACGCGCCTGCACCGCCGCCTGGATGGCGTGGGCCAGGCCCATGATGTCGGCCGCCGTGGCGCCGCCGCGGTTCACCAACACCAGCGCTTGCCGGTCATGCACCCCGGCCGCCCCCAGCGCTTGCCCCTTCCAGCCGCACTGATCGATCAGCCAGCCTGCCGCCAGCTTGTAGCGGCCGTCGGGCTGCGCATACGAGACCAGCCCCGGAAAGCGTTCCGCCAAGCCATCGCGCACATTGGCCGCAACGATGGGGTTCTTGAAGAAGCTGCCGGCGTTACCCGTCACGGCGGGGTCGGGCAACTTCGCGCGGCGAATCTCGCAGACCGCGTCGAAAATGCCACGCGCGGTGGGCGCCCCTTCAGCGAGTGCGGCATGGCGCTGCAAATCGGGATATCCCAGTACCGGCTGCCACGGGCGCGGCAGCGCGAACCGCACGCTGACGATGACCCAGCGGCCTGGCGCATCGTGCTTGAAGGCGCTGTCGCGGTACGAAAAACGGCAATCGGCCGCGCTCATCTCAACCAGCCGTCCGGCCGGCACATCCCACGCCGTCAGGCTGTGAAAGCGTTCTTCGAACTCCACGCCATAGGCGCCGATGTTCTGAACCGGGGCCGCGCCTACGGTGCCGGGAATCAGCGCCAGATTTTCCAGGCCATCCCATCCGTTGTTCACGCAGGTTTCCACGAAGCCATGCCAGCTCTCGCCCCCGGCCGCTTCGATGATCCAGGCATCCGGCCGGCGTTCCAGCAACCGCACGCCCTTGAACGCCACTTTCGCCACCAGACCCGGCACACGCTCGGGCAGCACCAAATTGCTGCCCCCGCCTAACACCAGCAACGATTCTGCTTCGCGCGCCAGGGCCGACAAGGCGGGCAATTGCGCCACGTCGTCCAGCGACACGAACGCCTGGGCTTGAGAGGCGAGCCCCAGCGTATTGAGCCGGCTCAGGTCTTGCGTGATGGGGATCAGCGCGCTTGGCGCCGGGTTGATAGCAGAAGGATTTGACATGGGTGCTACGGGTTGTGCTATAGTTTCTGTCTTCGCTCATATTACTTGATTGAGTGTTTGGGTCTGAATTCACTGCCTTTTTCAACAGCCGCTCTGCAAAGAGATCTCGGCGAAAAAAGCAAAAAGACATCAGGCTCATGACAAACTCAAAAAAATCATGTAAGATGCGCGCCTTCTGATCGATAACCAAGTTGATCAGAGTGAATAAAAAAACAGGTTCTGAGCAGTGCTAAGTCGGAACCCATGCGGGAGTAGCTCAGTTGGTAGAGCGCAACCTTGCCAAGGTTGAGGTCGCGAGTTCGAGACTCGTCTCCCGCTCCAAATTCAGATTTGCAGCGTTTCTTCAGAAGTTCTGCGAATCACTAAAAAGGGCCTACGGGCCCTTTTTTCATGCCTGTCGTTTTCGTGCGCTGGCATACCTGGGCATAGGCTGCAAGGCCGCACCGGCACGAAAGCGATCCAGCAATGCGCACAGGCGCGGGTCGCTCGAATAGCCGACGTTAAAGCGCATATGCCGCTCGAAATCGCCGCGCACCGAAAACAGCGTCCCGCTCAGCAGAAATATCCCATCGCAAAATGCGGCATCGATAAGCCCGTCGATATCGACTTCCGCCGCGAGCCTTCCCCACAGAAACAGCCCGTCGTTGGGTGGCCCGTCGAATGCCACGCCGACTTCGGACAACGCCACCCGAGCCGCCGAGTGCGCTTTCAGGATGCGGCCACGCAATGCGCTCAAGTGCGCCTGATACCGCCCAGACCGCAACACATGCGCCACGATGGTTTCTTGCAATGACGAACTGTGCTGCACCGAAAGTATCTTCGCCTCGATGATGGGTTCGCAGAACGCCGGCGGGCACGCGACGAACCCGACGCGCAAGGCGGGGCTCAGCACCTTGGTGAAGCTGCTGATGTAGAAGACGCGGCTAAAGCCATCCAGCGCGCTCAGGCGCAGATGGCGTTCGGTGCACAGGCTGCCAAATACGTCGTCTTCGATGACATAAAAGCCATAGCGCTCGGCAAGTGTCAGCAGTCGATATGCGCAGGCGGGCGACAGCGTGAAGCCCGTCGGGTTGTGCAGTACAGGCTGAATCACGAACGCCTTGGGCCGGACCTGTTTGGCCACTGCTTCCAGCCTGTCCAGATCAGGCCCGTCGGGCGTGCGCGGCACCGGAACGATGGCCGCTCCCGTTTTCACGAGCTGCGCTTTATGCATCATGTAGCCCGGCTCTTCGACCACCACCGTGTCGCCCGGCCCCAGCAGCATCGTGCTGACCAGTGAAAACGCATGCGTCGCGCCGCAGGTCGTCACAATCTGCGTGGGCTGCGCATTGATCCTGATGTCAGCCAGGCGTGACGCAATCTGCTCACGCAACAGCGGCAAGCCCATCACGGAGACCGGTGTCGAAATTGACACTTCCTGGCGCATCAGGCGGCCCACCACCGCAGGCGGAATGGCGTCTTGCAGCCAATCTTCCGGCACGAAACCAGAACCCGCCGGCACCGCATATCGGCCGAGATCAACCGCATTCAACACATAATCTGCCGCGCAATCTGGCCGCCGCAAGGCGCTCTTGTGTTCCGCATTCAGGATGTCCGGCTTGGGCAGCGCCACGAAAAAACCGGCGCCCACCCGCGAGAACAGCACACCATCCGAGACCAGCCGCGAATAGGCCGACGAGACGGTGAAGATGCTGACATCGAGATCACTGGCCAAGCGCCGCACTGACGGAAGCCTTGCGCCCACGGGCCAGTGGCCCGTAGTGATCAGCCCTTGCACGCCCTCATAAATCTGATCGACGAGCGTGTCTCGTCCCTGTCTGTCGAGTGTGAACATACGCTGCGCGTCGAACCTCCCTCGTCTACACGTGTTGAACGCTGCACCAGAGCGGCTCGGCCGAGCATACCCCAAACTGTATGGTCAAACGCCCATAACGGTTTGCGCGGCAATATCAGAAAGGTCATCTGTTCGAATGACGACGCCGCCCCTACTCTGGCTGTCTGAGTCCTTGCGCAACCCCACTCTTCAGGCGACTTCCCATGATGACGCTCCCAGTTCCTGTTTCGACCCCCGACTTCCGCGCCGAGATCGATGCCTTGCTAGAGCGCCGGCTGACGCGCTTCTATCAAACGGTCAAGGGCGCGGATCATCTGCTGACCAGCGACGCCATTGACCCGGAATACTACAAACGGCATGTTATCGAGATCATCCTGCGCCTGCGCTTGAAGCGCGTGATTGACGCCCTGACGGTTCACTACTTCACGAAGACCGATCCGGTGCTGGCCAAGAAGTGGGCGGGATACACCGAAGACGAAATGCTGCACGACAGCCTGTTCGCCACCGACCTGGAACGCATCGGGGTGACCAAGGAAGAGATCTATTCCACCGACCCGCTGCTGTCGACGAAGCTGCTCCAGGGGTATTTCTATTACGGACTGGAGCATGAAGGCCGCCCGCTGGCCTCGCTGTGCAGCGCTTACCTGATCGAATCGCTGGCGAACAAGACACAGCCGAAGTGGATCAGCAATATCGAACGCAACTTTGGCGATGGCGCGGCAAGGGGCCAATCCGCCCACGTCAGCCACGACATCGCCGACGAGCACATCGATTTCGTCTGGAGCGTGTTGTCGACCTTTGCCAACACCGAGGCTGACAGACGGCGCATTCGCGAGCACTTCGTCAATATCGCCGTGCTCTTCGAGGCCTTCTATACCGAAATGGCCGCCAAGTTCCTGGACCGGCAGGAAAACCACGAGCCAATTGTCGACACGATTGCCGCCAATTAGCCCGCCCCATGACAAGAATCAGCCGCTCCGTACTGTTGCACCGCTTGAAAACGGCGGGCTACGCCATCAGCTCCGTCGTACTGATCAGCTGGGTAACGGATGCCTTGAACGAAGGGTTGATGTTCAAGCCGCTGCTGCGATATCTGTACCCGCAGGCCGTCGAGAACTACCAGCACCCCTTCACCGACCACCCCAGCCTGATGATCTGGCTGGTGCCGCTGCTGGCCGCGTTGTTCCTGATGTTCGCCACGTCCACGCTGGCCGTGCACCACTTCAAGCGCCGCCATCTATATCGCCTGAGCCAGCCCGTCGCGGCGCCCGCCATGGCGCATCTGGTGACGCGCGCAACAGGCGGGCAGGCACTGCTGGATGCGCTGCCGATGAGCGGGCGCCCGCCCCTGCATACGCTGCACGCCCTGTACCTGCAACCCAACGAGCTGACACCGCTTGAAGCGCCCTGCGCGGCGATCGGCATTCGGCTGCGCGCACGCGCTCTGCCGGACACACCAGACATCCACCAGCAATACACACGGCTGGGCCACATCCTGGGACAAATCCGCCACGAGGCCGGGCCCGACGAACGCATTGCGTTTGATCTTTCGCACCTGCCGCCGGAGCTGGCTAGCGCCGCTACGCTGGCCTGCCTGGAAAACGATGTGATGCTCTGCTATCTGGACGCGAAGCGGGTGTTGCGCACGCACCGGGTCATCTGCGAGATGCGTGAATAATCCTCAATTCCCGATTCCCGATCCCCAATTCCCAATTCCCACTTTCCACTTCCCATCCATGAAAAAGCCCCCGCCGGGCGAACCCGGTGGGGGCTGGAAACGTTCAGCCTTTAACCTTCAGACGCTTAGCGCAGAATCCAGGCGTCACGCCAGTGCGAACCCGTACCCGGCGCGTAGTGCGACGGCGAAGCGCTGCACCAGCCTTCATACGGCCACAGTTTGCACTCGTAGGTCTTGCCGCCGTTCTGGACCTTATCGCCCGCCTTGTAAGTCGCGCCAACCTGGTACTGCGGCACGCCACCCACCGCCGGCTGAGCCGTTACGGTAACGGTATGGCTGGCCTGGGCCTCGCCGCGCGCGTTGCTCACCGTCAGCGTAAAGCGGTACGGCGTGTCCTTCGTGGCGGCCGGCGCCACAAAGCTCAGGTCGGCCTGATCCAACGTGGCCGCCGAAATGCCTGCGGGCGCCGTCCAACGGTAGCGCAGGTCCGTGCCCACGGACGCCTTGCCGGACAACGTGACACGTTCACCCGCGCGCACCTTGGCCGGGCCGCTCAGCTTGGCTTGGGGCGCGATCACTTCCGGGATCTGCTCCTTGGCCTTGACCTTCACGACATGGCTGGCCGTCGCCGTCCTGCCGCGGTCATCGGTGACGGCAAGCTTGAACGTGAAGCTGCGGTCCGCACCCAAAGGCGGCGCCGTGAAGGACGCGGTGTTGCCCGCGGCATCCAGCGGCATGCCATCCATGCTGGTCCAGACAAACTTCAGCCCTTGGCCCGTCGACGCGCTGGCCGACAACGTCACGCGCTCCATGGCCTTCACTTCAACCGGCCCGCTGATCTTGGCGACAGGCAACGGAATCGGCGCGGGTTCCAGATCGCACGCTTCCGGCGACTTCCACGGCTTGCCCCACTGCGCCGAGTTCACGTCCGGCGCTGCGTCCACGTTCCAGTAGTTCTGGCGATACAGCTTGCCCTTATAAGAAACGGCCTCGTTCGGAACGTTGTAGATCTTCTTCGCGTCCCACGCGGGCGCCTGCGCGCACACGCCGGCCGCGGCCTTCGCCTTGACCTGGACGCCATGATGCGTGGACGCGGTGCGGCCTTGCGCGTCCGTCACCTTCACCGTGATGCGATACGCCACGTCCTGCGTGCTTTCGGGCGCGACGAAGCTGGCTTCGGCCCCTTGCTTGGCGAACGTCAGCGCCGGCTGGCTGCTCCACGCATACGCCAGATCCTTGCCGCTGGACTTGGCGGCGGACAAGACAACCTTGTCACCCGCCTGTGCGGTGGCGGGTCCGGTCAAGTGAGCTTGCGGGGGTTGCCCGCCCAGCACGTCGCCGCCCAGCAGTTCTGCCGCACGCACCAGGTCGGGTTGCACGCCGATGTTTCTGACTGGGTCCACGACGGGCAACGGGTTGCCGCTGTCCACCAAAATCTGGCGCATGGTCTGGGGCGGGATGTTGCCCAGGCCGCGTTCGCGGGCCAGGCTCTGCAACCACGCCACGCCGCCGGCAATGATGGGGTTGGCGGACGAGGTGCCAGAGAAGTTGGTCGTGTACAGGTCGTGCTTGCCATCGGCCCAAGAAGTCGTGGTCACCTGGCCGCCCCAACTGAACACGTCGACCCGGCTTCCATATTCGGAGAAGCCTGCCCGTGCGCCGCTGGCGGGGTTGGCCGCGCCCACATAGATCGAACCGGAATCCCGCACGCGGCGGTCATAGCGGCCCTTGAACCACGGATCATCCAGGTTGGCGTTACCGTTGGCAGCCGCCAGAATGACGTGCACGCCCTTTTCCTGGACCAGGTACGAGATGGCGTCGAAGACGGCATCAACGTGCTCAACCGGCAGATAGCACGTCACATTCGGGCCGCATCCGTGACCCCACTTGTAATGCACGCCAATTTGCAGCACGTCGCCGGCACGCAGCACGTGGCGCAGGTCGATCATGCCGCCAACGCTGTATTGCGTGTAGCCAGCTTGAGCATTCGGCACCACGCCCGTGACGCCAAACCCATTGTTCTGGCCGAACATGATGCCGGCCGACATGGTGTCGTGGCCACCCGTCACGGCGTTGGCGCTGCTATGCACCATGAAAGGCTTGGGCAGATCGATGTGGTCATAGTCCCAGTGTTCGAGCTCGTTAGAGAACAAACGGACGTTGTTGCCATAGTGGCCCGTCAGGCGTTGTGCTTCAAACGCGTTGATGCCGCCCAGCTTCCAGGCGGCATAGGGCGCAGCCGGTCCCATGTAGCTTTGGCAGCTCTTGCCGTTGGTCGATGCGCAATCCGTGAAGTCGGGAATGCCCGCAATACTGTTGGCGGGTTCGGCGCCACTATCAGCGCCTTCCTTCATCGACATCGGAACCGGCTCGATCTGAGCACTGTCGACCAGCGGATTGGCCAGCAGTTGCGCAACCAGCGCTTGCGCATCGACACCTTGCAGCGCTTCAGCGGGAATCTGGTAATAACGCAGCAGGTTATGGCGCTCCAGCGCCTCAATGTCTTCCACGCTGCGAGACATGGGCGACAAGGAGACCAACGGACGCATGGCAGGCGTCAGACGCTTCAGGTCTTCCATGGCCTGCAAGCTTTCGGGGTTGCCCGCGCGGCGCAGCGCCGGGTTCGGCGCTTCCGCCTTCAGCCGGACAAAAATGGGCCTAGGCTCATCGGCTTGCGCCGCGTGCGTAGCGGGAATGAAACCCGCGCCAAACAAGAGCGCGAGCAGTGACAGATGCATCGTTTTTTTCATGAGTCTTCCGCGATCCGGCTAGCCGCCGGATAAAAAAACGCGATAAGAAAAAGCCCCCCTCCAGAGTCGAAAGGGGGCTGGCCGAAAGGGGCTGGCGTCAATCAGGCGCCGCTGCGCGAGGCGCGGCGGCGCCTGCTAACGCGGGTGCGTTACTTGATCAGGTTCCAGGCCTGGCTCCAGTACAGGCCCTTGCCGGGCTCGTAGTGGAATGGCGACTGGCCGCACCAGTTGGTGTAGGGCCACGGCTTGCACTCGTAGACCTTGCCCAGGTTCGTCACGCGCTCCAGCGGCTTGTAGGCGGTGCCTGCCTTGTAGGCCGGCACGGAACCGTCGGTCACGCCGTCGTTGCCGCCGTTGTTGCCGCCGTTGTTGCCGCCGTTATTACCTTCGTCAACCACCGGCTTGGCCTTGACCGTCACCACGTGGGTCGCGTCCGAGGCGCCCTTGCTGTTGCTGGTGGTCAGCTTGAAGGAGTACTGCTGGTCCTTCGTCAGCGTGGGGGCAACAAAGCTCAGGGTGGGCTGGTTCTTCACGGCGGCGCTGATGCCGGCCGGCACCGTCCACGAGAACTTCAGGTCGCTGCCGGTCGACGCCGAGCCAGACAACTGCACCTTCTGACCCGCTTGCGCGCTGGCGGGGCCAGTGATGGCCGATTGCGGCGCGATCACCTCGGGAGGCGGCGGCTCAACCGCGGCCGATTCCTTCGTCACGGCAAAGTGGTACTTATTGCCGTCGATCGAGTAGACGTGCGACTTGTCCAACCCTTCAGTGGCGGTCACGGTCTTGCCGTCGGCGCCCAGCAAACCGACACGAACGCGTTGCGACGTGCTGTTGACGGCATCGCCCAGGGCCTTCGTCCAGCGCTCGCCCTGGATGGCGTTCGCGTCCAGCGGCACGCGCAACTGTTCCAGGTACTCGCCATTACGCTTGGGATCAGCCAGGCGCCACACCAGCGAATCGCCCGCCACGGGTTGGCCGATCTTGTACAGCGCGCCGATGTCGGTCGGCAGATTGATGTTGGCCGTGCCTTCGATGTTTACGTCGCCGCATGCGCGATACGACTCACCAGAGGTGACGCCATCGCCCACGTGGTTCGTGTTCCACACGCTAACGATCAGGTGGCGGCCCGTCTTGCCCGGAGGCAACGTGCAGCTGTATTCCTGTTCGCGGTTTTCACCGGCGATCGCCGGCGTGAAGTCGCGCTGTTCGCAGAACTTTTCCAGGTCGGAAAATTGCAAGGGCTTGGTGGAGTCGTACGGCATCTTCGTCACGAAGAACTGAATCGACTTCGTGCGGTGAGCCACGGTGTGGTTCCACTTCAGCGTGACCTTGCCATTGGCATCGGGTTTCAGCGTGGTCACGGGCCATTGGGCCAGCGCGTTCAGGCCGCGATGCGACGCCTTGGTGCCGCCGTCGCACAGGCGATCGCCCGGCGTGGTCGGGAACGTGGCTTCGCCACCCGGCTTCTGCCAGATTTCACGCCAGTCGTACACACTGCCGCCTTGCGCTTTGTAGGCTTGGCAGCCTTCGCTCTGACTACCCGCGTAGCAGTGCAGAACGCGCGCCTTCGGAAAGGACATGGTGCCGTGCGCCAAAGCCGTACCGGACATTGCTGCCAATACCACGCCACCGAGCAACGTAAGTTTGAAAGATCTCATTGGTATCTATTTATAAGAAGAGAGTTGAAGAATCACTGCATGAACGAGCCTGTTCCGCGCAGTGAGACCATTCTCGGCCGCAAGCTGACTCGCACTCAAAGTTGTTGAATGCTTTCTCAAAGCGCTTTAACCACACTGGCCGCGCCTTCTGTGGAATCGCTTGAAGCCCGGCAAAAAAAATCCCCCGCACTTTCGTGCGAGGGAAGAGTCACTACTTGGCGCCGCCTTATTACCCACGGCTTTTTTACGATTTTCGATAACCGCTATAACTTGCGATCAAGCAGGTTTACTTGATCAGGTCCCAAGCCTGGTCCCAGTTCAGGCCCTTGCCGGGCGCGTAGTGGAACGGCGAGGTGCTGCACCATGCGGTGTAGGGCCAGATCTTGCACTGGTAGTTCTTGCCACCGTTCGACACCTTGTCGCCCGCCGCGTACGTCGTGCCTTCCTTGTAGGCCGGGTACGTGCCGGCGCCGCCGGTGTTGCCGCCATCGGTGCCGCCGTTGTTGCCGCCGCCGGTGCCGCCAGTGTTGCCGCCGTCAGAGCCGCCGCCGGTTTGTTCCTGCTTCTTCACCAGCACGGAATGCGACTTGCTCGACGAACCCTTTTCGTTCGTGACCTTGACGGTGAACGAGTAGGACTTGTCTTGCGCCAGGGCCGGAGCCGTGAAGCTCAGGTCAGCCTGGTTCAGCGCCGAAGCGGTGATGCCAGCCGGAGCGGTCCATTGGAATTGCAGCTTGCCGCCACCGTTGTTCGACCCCTTGGCCGACAGCGAAACGCGCTCGCCAGCCTTGGCCGTTGCCGGGCCAGTCAGTTCAGCCTTGGGCGGGTTGATGACAACGGGTGGGGGATCGACCGGCTCGGGAGCCTTCTGGTCAATCGCGAAGCCCACCTTCTTGTTCAGGCCATAAACCTGGTTTTCAGTGTCGCTTTGCTGCGGCACAACCTGGCCGTTGGTCCCCATCTTGCCGACCTTGATCACGGACGACTTGCTGTTGACTTCCTTGGCCAGCGCGTACATCCACTGGGCCGCCTTTTCTTCACCGGCCTTGACCATGATCGAATGGCTTTCCAGATCGCCCGTGCGGCTCAGATCGAACACACGCAGGGTCATCTTCGAACCGGTATCCACCTGGCCGCCTTGCAGCGCGCCGCTGGCTTGCCATTGCACGTTAGCGGGCATCACTTCCACGTTCGAGCACGCGTAGAAACCTTCAGCGTTGTCGCTGGGGTCACGTTGCCACACGCTGTAAATCACGCGCTTGCCAGTCAGGTGCGGCGGGATCTTGACGTCAAGCGGGGTGATCGAGTTATTGGCCGGACGCGGCAGGAAGCCGGTGTCGCCGATCAGTTCCAGATCGTCCCAACGCAGGCCGCGCTTGGGGTCGTAGCTGTCCTTGCTGATGTAGGTCTTGAAGTACGTGCTGACGTGAGCTGCGGTCTGCATGTACTTGAACTGCACGTTGCCGTTGGCGTCAGGCGTGACAACCGTGGTGGGCCATTCGTGGTTGCCGTCCAGTTCCTTCCAGCTTTCCTTGCCGCCCGCGCACAGCAGGCCGTCACGGATGAAGTCTTTGTGGTTGCTCTTCACGCCAAGAATGGCGTTGGACTGCCAGCTGCCCGCCAGACCAGCGATCTTGCCGCAACCCGAATGCTTGGGGTTATTCCACGGCGTGTCGTGCGTGTTGCAACCGTATTCACGGCTAGGAGGATCGATCATCGAACCGTGGGCCGAAACCGTGGCCGGAGCCATGGCCATCAGCACAGCTTGGGTCAGAGCGGCAACCGGCAACGCCAGCTTGCCGGCTGCGCCGCGCAGGGAAGTTTTTTTCATCAAATATCCTTATTTTGGGATGGTTCTATGCACGCGACTGGCATCGGAAAAATGCACGAAACCCGCGAAGCGATGCCATTATTCCGCGCCGCTTTCATCACCAAAATCATTCTCAACACAGTCTAAAAAAAAGCGCCATAAAGGCGCTTTGTCATGAGGCAGGATGCAGGCTTGCACTGAATTTTCCGCGCCTTTCCGCGCATTTTTTTTCGTTTGATTCTTTGTGCATCAACGGAAACGTCAGCGAAAAAATACTGCCTGCGTCGGGCCGCGATTCGACCGCCAACTTTCCACTGTGCGCATCGGCCACCGCCATGACGAGCGACAACCCCAGGCCCACCCCATCGCCACGCCGGCCGCCGGATTCAATCTGGTAGAACGCCTGGCAAAGCTTCGGCACATCAACGTCCTGAATACCGATGCCCTGATCCGCTACGCAGATGCGGCCCATGTCGCCTTGCCGCTGCACCGTCAACGTAATCTGCGAAGACGGACCCGAATACTTGATCGCGTTATCCAGCACATTCACCACGGCGCGCAACAGCATGCAGTAATCGCCCGACACCCACATCGTTTCCTTGCATTCGCGGACTCGGATGTCGATGCACTTTCGTTCGGCCAGCAGTTCGGTCTGGTCCACCGCTTCGCGCCCCAGATCTTGCAGGGACACGGGCAGAAATTTGGCCTTGTCCAAGCGTTCAGCGCGCGAGACGTACATGCAGTCTTGCGCCACCGACAAGCTGTACTGCACCAGATCGCGCACCGAGTCCACGAACTCGTCGTGCCGCGGGTCATTGCTTTGCGCGCTTTGCTTTTCCAGCATCACCAACACCGTCGACAAAGGGCTGCGCAGGTCGTGCATCATTTGCAGCATCACTTCGCGGTCGCGCGCAGTGTCTTTCGGGCAGACTTGAGGCGCCAGCGCGGCGGCATCCGCCGCGCCCGCGGCCTGCTTCAACACACGCTCTCGGCGCGCCGACCGCGCCGCTTCAAAGCGCCACCGCGCCACGCAGCAATAGGCCAGCACGCCACCCCATACCGGTGCGAACATCGGCGTCCAGGTGCGCGCGGTGATCACCACCACGGCCGCCACCACCCAGAAGCCGGCCAGCCACGCCAAGGCGCGAAGACGCAACCGCGATTGGCCCGACATGATGAACACCAGCGCCAGACAAGCCAGAATGCCAAGGTCCATCCATACGCCCGGCGCGGCCGAGGTGATGGGATGCTCACCTGTGGGCATGGCGAAGCACAGCAAGATGATGCCCAGGTTGCAAAACAGCAGCGCATCGTTCTTTTTCGCGCCCAAGCGCAGGAAAGGCTGAAGTAGCAGTTTCATAGTCGATTCGGGAACAGGGAAACGCGCGGCGCAATCGCGGCGGAAATCAGCCGGCGGCGCGCAAGCGGCAAGTCAGGAAAGAGGGAAACACCGAAGCCACGGCCACCGTGGCGGAGCAGTCAGCAACGCCGGGAAGACGGCCCGCGAATCAATGCATGCGTTCCAAGCGGTAGCCGTAGTTGTATACGGTGGCGATCACGTAGCCATTACGCGAGCGCAGGCCGAGCGACGAACGCAGATTGCTGACATAAGTCGCCAAGCTGGCGTCGTATTTGCGATCGGCCGTGCCCCAGATGTGTTTGCTGAGCGCATCTTTGGTGATGATGCGTCCGGGGTTTCTGAACAACAGCGTGGCCAAATCAAATTCACGCGTCGGCAAGCTGACGGGACGCCCGTCCACGGTGACGGTTTTGGCATCCAGGTTGAAGGCGAAGTGCCCCACTTGAAATAGCGAGCTATTGGCTTCGTCCCGTTGCGACTTGCGCAACTGCGCAGTCATGCGCGCCAGCAGTTCGCGTTCACGCACCGGCTTTTGCAGATAGTCATCAGCGCCCTGGTTCAGCGCCTGAACGATGCTTTCTTCGTCGTCGCGCTGCGTCACCATCAGGATGGGCAGCTTGGGCGACATATTGCTGCGCGCCCACTTCAGCACCGCCATGCCGGACGCGCCCGGCACTTCCCAGTCCAACAACACGACGTCAGCCGGCTGCGTTTTCAACAAGGCGATAAAGCTGTCGCCATCGCCGCGTGTATAGACCTGATGGCCATGGCGTTGCAGCAGCTTGGTGACCCACTCAACCTGAGCGGGAGAGTCTTCGAGAATCGCGACGATCATTCGGCAGATTTCCTATTGGCGGCAATTCCCGAATGACTATTTTTTTATTCCGGCAATCACATTTGATACCCCGGAAGAATGATTTCATGCGGGGATAGCAGCAACAATAAGAACTTTCTCAAAGGAAATAGGCGCAAGACAATTATCAAAATCCGACGAAAATTCGCACTCTTTTGACTATCTATCTTTTGACTATCTATGCTTTGACTGGCTATACACGCACACCGGCATGCTTGATTGCCGGGCGCTTGATGCCCGGGCGCTTGATCTCCTGGCGCTAGATCTCCTGGCGCTTTATCAAGACCTGCCTCCCCCCCGGGAGTTCCCCAAGATCACATAGCGTCGAAGAAAACAAACTTCCAGTCCTGATAACTGGACTTGCCCGACAAGTCTCCCAGTTCCGCCTCAAAGCCATCCTGCTTGAGCGGCGCGCGTTCCGACAGGCTGTACACGCCCATGATTCCTCCGTCGGGCGATTTGACGATGCCCCATTCCTGGCTGCCCGTGATCGGGTCCGTGTAGACGCGCCGCAAATGCCGGCGCGTGAACGACACGCGGTCGTCCTTGAGCAGCGCCTCCATCGTCTTCGGATAGGCGGGCGCAGTGCCTGACCGGTAGTAAGACGCCAAAGCCCGCTGAAACTGTTTGCCAATAAACAGCAGCTCCGCCTCTTGTTCGCGCACTTTCTTGGTGTGCCAGGGCTGCGCCACCGCAGCCAGGCCCGTGGACACCGCCAGCACCAGCATCAAGATCGCCAGGTAGGCCGAGCCTTCCTCGCGCGCGCCACCGCGCCTACCAGCTTGCATAGTCAAGCCCATCCAGGCCGGCGCCCTTGGCGCCGCTGATCACGTCATTCACCCCGCTCTCTTCTCCCCGCTGCGGCTGCCAGCTATCGCGCCGGCCCGTAACCGGGTCCATCGGCAACTCGCGCAGATAGCGCGCAGAGACCAGCGCTTCAAGCGTGTCGGGGTTAGCGCCATGATCCGCGCGGTAGTCGTCCAGCGCATGCCGGATCGCTTGCAGGTTGTGCCGCAGCACGGTTTCGCGTGCGCGGTCATTGCTTTTCAGGAAGGACGGCGCCACCAGCGACATCAGCGCGCCGATGATGGCCATGACGGCCAGCAGTTCGATCAGTGTGAAGCCGGCGCATGCGCGTCTACCACGCCGTGTATGGAATGCCATTGATACCCTCTCGGCGGTTCTTGGACCGCACATCAAATACATCTCGGCCCGACGAAAAAGATTCCGCCGAACTGTCGTAACTGCGCGTGTCCCAGGTGTCGGCCGCCGCGCGCCCCTCGCAGTGTTCGCACATGGGGTCCGCGGGCAGGCGGCGCAGGAAATAAATGTTGCCGCCATTGGGGTCTGTCTTGTCTTGCACCCCTTTGACCAGGCTGTCGAGGTCTGGCGGGTAGCCGCTGCGGTCTACCGACTTCTCGATCTTGCCTTCGCGGCTGGCCTGGTAATACGCGTCAATGGCGTTGCGGATAACTTGCAGGCTGTGGCGCAGTTCAGTTTCCTTGGCGCGCTGATTCACCAGCGCCGAAAACGGCACCGCCACGCTCAGCAACAACGCCAGCAACGTCATGGCCGCCAGCATCTCAATCAACGTGAACCCGGATTGCTTACGCATGCTGGCGCCTTAGAACGGCGGCTTCGCCAGCGCCGCGTCCAGCGCCGGGGACGCTTCACCCGAGGCCGCAGCGGGTGCGGCCGGCGCGGGCGCCGGGGCTTGCGTCGTCATCGGAACCACCGTAACGCGTGACTCCGTGCCGGACGGGAAGTAGCTGTCGGAGGCCGACGGCAGCGCCATCGAACGTTCGATGTGCGGCGTCAGCAGCAAGACGATCTCGGTGGTTTGATCCGTCTTTTTCTGGCCGCCGAACAGGCTGCCCAGCCATCCCATCACGCTCAGGCCTGGCAAGCCGCTGCTGCTGCGCGTCTGCTGCTGGTTCACCAGGCCGGCCAGCACTTGGGTTTCACCATCGCGTGCGGTCATCACCGTTTCAGCGTTACGCGTGCTCATCGGGTAGACGATGCCGCCGCCCGCCGTCTTGACCTCACCCTTGAGGTTGCTGACTTCCATGCTGACCTTGACGCTGACTTCGTTGCTCAGGCTGATGCGCGGCTCCACTTGCAGGATCAACCCGACATCCTGATAGTTGACCGATTCCGTCACCACGCCGTTGGCGTTTGTCGTCGTCACCACCGGCACCTTTTCGCCGATCTTGATGCTGGCCTTTTCCATATTGCGCACCCGTATCTTCGGATTGGCCAGCACCTTCGTCTTGCCCCGCTTTTGCAGCATGTTCAACGCCACGGAAAGATCATTGCGGCTGCCCACGCCGATCTTGCCCTGGTTCAGGTTCAGCAGGTCGCGCACGGTGACTCTGCCGCTTTCACCTTGCGGCAGAATCGAAAAACGCAGATCGCTGGGGTAGTCGACACCGACTTCCAGCTCGTCATTGGCGTTCACTTCCAGTACTTGCACGTCCATGGTGACTTCCGACTGCGCGATGTCCAGCGCCGCCACCACCCGCTCCACCACCGCCATGACTTCCGGCGTGTCGCGCACCAGCACCGCGTTGGCGCGCTCATCCAGATGCACGTTCTTCGGTGCGCTGATCTGCCGCAAGGCCGCCAGCACGTGCGTGGCATTCGCCTGATCCAGGTAGAACACGCGCACCATGAGCTCGCGGTATTCCTTTTCCTTGTCCGCGCGGGCCGGGTAGATCAACAGGCTGTGCTGGTCCAGCACCTTCTTTTCCAGCTGATTGGTGCGCAACAGCAGGTTGATCGCATCTTCCGCCGTGGTCTGACGGGCCATGATGCTGGCCGGCATCGTCGTCTGCACGTCCGGGTCCAGCACAAAGTCCACACCGGCCGCGAGCGAGATCGCGTCCAGAATCTGCACGATAGGCTGCGACTTGAAGTTCAGCGACACCGGCTTGCGCAGCGCGTCAGCCAGCCTGGGCCGGGCCGCGTGGCGCCCCGCATCCCGGCGCTGCATCTGGTTGCGCAGCGCCTCGGCCTGCGCATAGCCCGGTTGCTCTTGCAGGATGCGGTTGACCTTGTACAACGCCTCGGCCGGGCGGTCGTGCTGCATGGCGGCGGCCTCGGCCAGCTCCTCTTTCAGATGAAGACGCTGCTCCAGCTGCGCCTTCAGCTGCTGCCCGCGCATGTTGCCCGGGTTCATGGCCAGCAGTTCGTGCACCTCTGTCAACGCTTCCTGCTCGTCGCCCGCTTCCATCTTCACGCGCACACGTTGCAGGATCTCGCGCGCCACGGCGATGTCGTCGCGGACCACGTTCTTGTTTGCTTCGATGTCGTTGGGATTGTTGGCCAGCTGCGCGCGGCCAGCGGCCAGACGCTCGGAGGCGGTCGGGGGTGGCGATGCGCCCAGCGCCCGTTTGAATGACTCGGGCGCGGCGCAGCCGCTTAGCGCGACGGTCAGTGAAACCGCCAGTGCGGCAGGTTTGAAGCTCATCATTTTCTTTCCTAATTTGACGTGACGCCAGCCATCGGCGGCGTGCGCCCGCAGGCGCCGGGTCTACTGCGCCAAGGGCGCCAGGTCGACGTGTAGTTCTCGCCCTTTCGGGTCGATCAGCACCGCGCGCGAGGGCTCCAATGCCTTGAATTGGTACTGCTGCGCCACCGTGTCGCCCGGCCGCAAGGCATCGGCGATGCTGCAACGCTGGCAGAGCAGATAGGTTTGCCCCTGGCTCTCAAGCACGACAATGCGGTGGGCGTCATCGATCCACTCACCGACGGCGTGAATGGGAACCAGCACAAGCGCCGGCTCAGCCGTGTCCTGTTCCGTCGTCAAGGCGTCCGCTTCCGCCGCCGGCGACGTGTCCGAACCGGGCGCGCCGTTCGGCGCTTGCGGCGCCTGGCCGCCCACTAGCGACGCCCAAGGCTGGGACGGAAACAGGTCGACTTCTTGCGGAGTCGCGGATTCCTCAAAGGGGGTGTCCCCGGCGGTTGCGTCATCGGCGGGTGTTTCATCGGCGGGTGTTTCATTGCCGGCTGCGTCATTGACGGCCGCTTCAAGGCCATCTGCGTCAACCACAGCGGCTTCGTTCACCACGTCCTCATTGGCGGCCGCGTCATTGACGGCCACCTCATGGCCATCGGCGTCAAGCACAGCGGCTTCGTTCACCACGTCCTCATTGCCGGCCGCGTCATTGACGGCCGCTTCATGGCCAGCTGCGTCAAGCACAGCGGCTTCGTTCACCACGTCCTCATTGCCGGCTGCGTCATTACTCGCTGCCGACGCCGCGGCGGCTAGCAACATGGCGCCCAGCGTGACTTTCATCAGGCGCTTCATCACACGACTCCCAGCATGCTCAAGCGCATCTTGATGTTCACCAGCATGTTTTCCGGCCTTTGCCTGTCCAGCGCCAGCGACTCCAGGCGCAGCAGCGGATGCTCGGCCAGCTTGCGCAGCCCCGTGGACACGTCCTGGTACGAACCGATGGCCGTAATGTCCAACGAGGTGCGGCGCAACCGGCCCTGAATGGTGTCTTCGCCCTGATACTGGATATCCACCAGCAACAGGCCCGCGCGCAACAGCTCGCCCATGATTTCCAGCTTGCGCTGGTCGGGGTCCAGCCGCATCTGCACGCGCAGCGCAGTCATGTCATTGCCGGGCGGCTCGATCGACGGGCTGCACGCGTGCAGTTCGCCATACATTTCCATGGCCCGGTTCTGCAGTGCGTTCTTCTCCGGCCACAGCACCACGATGAAGTGGGCGAGCAAGACCAGCGCAGTAGCCAGCGCCAATATGCCGCCACGGCCCAGGCGCTCGGCGCTGCGCTGCCCATGCCAGCGCAGCCATGCCAGTCCATTGCCCTGCCGCAAGGCGGCAACACGCAATTTGAGTGATCGAAAGGCATTCATCGCAGCTCCACCCGTACGGTGGCCATCGTGGCCAGGTTAGGATCGCCCGACTTGATGCCGTGGCGCATCACCGTGGCGCGCATGCCCGAGTCGGGCTCGTTCATGCGCGCGGCGAACGCAAAGATCTCGCTCAGATCCGCGGTCATGAGTTCCAACGACGCGGCCTTACCCGCCAATTCAATCTTCAGGTTCATGACCGCAATCCGCGGCGCCCAGGCCTGCTCAATCGCGCGCAGCAACTTCGGCCGCAGCCGGTCTTCGGCGCTCTGCGCCGACAACAAGGCATCCACCTTTCTTTCTTCGGGCGACTGCGCCTGCACACGGCGCAGCTCGCGCTCATGCAACATGCGTTGATTGGCCAGCCGGTCATCCAGCTGGGTGACTTCGCTGCGCAGCGCCGCCACATCCCATTCGCGCCAGGCGCTCAGCAAGCCGACGGCCAAGAGCAGCAGCACCGCCGCGATCGCGAGCGGATTCGCGGTCTTGCGCTTGCCGAAGTCAGGCGTGTTGATATTCAAGCCGGCCATGTCCGCTCCGCTAACATTGCATGCGGAAAGCCCAGCCAGCGCGCTTGCGCTGCGGGGGGAAGCTGCCGCGGGCCCAGGGTCGAGACCCAGCCGTACTGCGCTGGGGCCACGCGGGCGCAAAGCGCTTGCGCCGCGGCAATGCCCGCATCGGCGGATTGCCCGGGCGACATCTGTAAAGTGATCATGTCTTGCCAGCCCCGCTCGGACTGCCACAGACAGGTCATCGCCGTACGCTCGGCCAGCACCAGGCACTGGCCGGCATGGCTGAGCGCGCCGCGAAAGCGCTGCACGCTGGCAGACAGCACGTCGCGGCAGCCTGCTACCGTCCAGCCCTGCTCGCCCACGTTGCGCTCCAGCGCATCCAGCATTGCGGCGTCGGCCGCGAAGGCCAGGCGAGCCTGACCGTAGCGCGCGGGTCCCAAACGCACCCGCAGCGAGCCCGTAATACCGCGCTCACGCAGCAAGGCCTGCGCATAGTTGCACCAGTGGCTGTCGCCACCCTTCAAACCCGGCTGCCAGGCCAGCAGCTGGCCATGAAACCACGGATACCCCAGCCACACGTTCAAGCGATTGCGCCAGCGCGGCCCGCGCCGCTCGACGGTGGCAAGCAACGAGGCCACGGCGGTCGCAGGGTCCCCTGCGTGCAAGACTTTCATCCGGTCATCAACCGAGACGCCCGGCGCGAGCAGGCTCGCGTGTTCGGCGTCGATCAGCACGGTTTGTTCATTCCATAGCGACAGCACGGCAAACCTCCTGATAAGTGGTGAGCCCACGCGCCACCGCCTCGTGGGCGGCGTCACGCATCGATTGATAATCAGCGCAGTGCGCCAGCGCTTCCAGGCGCCGCTCGGGCGAGCGGTCCAGCAGCGCACTTTTCATGCGGCTATCCAGCCGCAGCACTTCAGCCAACGCAATGCGGCCAAGAAAACCGGTGTGACGGCAGGCCTCGCAGCCCGGCCCCGCGCGCGCCTCATCCTTGGGTGCGCAATGGGGGCACAAGCGTCGCACCAGCCGCTGCGACACCACGCCGTTCAGCGATTCCAGAAACGTGGCCGGCTCCACATCCATGTACAGAAAGCGGTCGATCACACTGAACGCGTCGTTGGCGTGCACGGACGACAGCACCCGGTGCCCCGTCAGCGCGGACTGCACCGCGATGGCGGCCGTTTCGGCGTCGCGAATTTCGCCCACCAGGATCGTGTCCGGGTCGTGACGCAGGATCGATCGCAGGCCGCGCGCAAACGTCAGGCCCTTTTTTTCATTGACCGGAATTTGCAGAATGCCGGCCATCTCGTATTCCACCGGGTCTTCGATGGTGATCAGCTTTTCGTCACCGCTGTTCAGCTCGGACAGCGCGCCATACAGCGTGGTGGACTTGCCGCTGCCGGTCGGGCCGGTGATCAGCGTCAGCCCATACGGCAACTGCGCCAGCGCACGAATGCGCCGCGCGGTCTCCGCCGGAAACCCAAGCGTGTCCAGGCTGAGCTTGTCGCCCCGTTGCGAACGATCCAGCAAACGCAAGACGGCGTTCTCGCCGTGGTTGCCCGGCATGATCGACACGCGAAAATCCACTTCCCGCCCCTGCAACACGACTTTGAAGCGGCCATCCTGCGGCACGCGCTTTTCAGCGATGTCCAGGCTGGACAGCACCTTCAGGCGCGACATCACCTGGTTGGCGGTCACCTGCCCCGGCACCTGGCGAATGCGCAGCATCACGCCATCGATGCGGTAGCGGATCAACAAGCCTTCTTCATCCGACTCCAGATGGATATCGCTGGCCCGGCTTTGCAGTCCGTCGTAGAGGGTCATGTTGACCAGGCGGATCACGGGGCTTTCATCTTTCGCCAGCGACGCCAGGGAAATCGACTCGACTGCCTTGGCAAGCGAATCGTCTTCCATGTCAACAGCCACGCCGTCCATCACCCGCTCGCTGGCCTCAGCCTGCTTCAGCCACGCATCCACCACGCCCGCCGGACACAGCGCAAAGCGCAACACGCGGCCCGAGAACATCGACTGGAGCTTCAAACGGGCCGCACGTGAGAACGGGTCCGCCAACGCCAGCAGCAGCTCGCCATCCACCTCCAACGGCGCGGCGCGGCAATTCAGCGCCTCGGTCAACGACAAGGCGTCAAAGCGCGGTGACGCCTGGCGGCACTGCTCGGCGCTCAGCGCCTGCATGCCCAGCGCTTGCGCCAGCGGCATCAGAAATTCAGGGCGGCGCGCGAGTTCGTCATTGAGGTATTCGGACAGCGCCACGCTGCGTTCCGCGGCTTGCTCCTGCCACAGCCACCAGGCCTCGCCCGCCGCCGCCACGTTTGCGTCGTCCTGATTGATTTCGATGGTTTGACCGCCACTCATCCCAGACTCCCCGCCATCTCGAAGATGGGCATGTACAGCAAGATGACGATGGCGCCGACCAGGCCGCCCACCACCAGCATCAACAATGGTTCGAATACTTTTCCAAAGACTTCGATGGCATGGTCCAGCGTGCCGTCGTGAAACTGAGCGATGCGTTCGCACATGCCGCCCAGGTCTCCGCTTTGCTCTCCTACGCGCAGCAGCCGTTCCGCCACCGCCGTCGTCAGCCCATGCCGCGTCAAGGTCTCGGCCACCGGGCGCCCCGCCCGCAACTCCTGCAACGCCAGCTCCAGGCGCTGCGCATAGGCGGCAGGCAAGATCCGCTCGGATAATTCAAAGGCCTGCAAGGCAGGCGTTCCGCCCTCGATCAGCAAGCCGACCGTGCGATAAAAGCGCGCCAGCACAAACAGGTTGCCCACATCACGCAGCTTGGGCAGGCGCCAGAACAGATTCATCAATGCCGTCTTCATGCGTTGCGTGCGCAGCGCCAGCGCGGTGACCAGCAGGGTCGCGCCAATGCCCGCCCCCAGCCATTCACCATCCGACTGCACAAGCCTTGCCCACCACAGCATCGCTTCGGCCGTGGCCGGCAAGTCGCGCATGCTTTCGAAGACCACCGCAAAGCGCGGCACCACGAAGAACAGCATGAACAGCAAAATGCCAAAGCCCACCGCGATCACCACCAGCGGGTACACCAGCGCACCCACCACTTTCTTGCGGATGTTTTCAATGCGCAGCTCGTAGTACTGATAGCGCTTGAGCACCATCGGCAACTGCCCGCTGCCTTCGGCTGAGGCCACCGTCGCCACCAGCAAGGACGGAAACACCGAAGGCTGCGCCTGCATGGCCTTGGACAGCGGCAAGCCCTGATACAACGACCGCAGCACGCCGGTCAGCGTGGCTTGCAGCGCCTTGTTGCCCTGGCCCGCCTTGTCGCTCAACGCCTCCAGCGCTTCGATCAAGGCCAGGCCGGCCTCAAGCAAGGTTGAGAGTTCCTGAAGCAGCAAGCCCAACGAAAAGCCCTGCTTGCGCTGCGCGGCATGACGCCTTCCGGCGGGCGCCCGCTTGACCTCCAGCACCATGCCGTCGGCCTCGCCAACCTGCGCGCGCGCTTCGTTTTCATTGGCGGCGCGCACGGTCTGCACGCGCACTTCGCCCTGCCTGAGCAGGCTGATCCGGAACTCATTCATGTCATTGCCGCGCCAGTTGCGCCTGGCGGACCTTGTCGTCACGCGCCTGCGCCAAAACCAGATAGTGTTGCCACACGCGCTTTACATATCGCTTGCGCGCGTCTTCGCGGGAATCCGCGCCGCCGGCGTTGTAGGCGCCCACGGCCCGCCACGTGTAGCCATAGCGCTTGATGAAGTCCGCCAGAATCTCGGCGCCCACATCAATGGACAGGCACGGCTCGTCCAGCAGCTGCTGGCGCGTGATGCCCCGCTTGGCCAGCCACGTCAGATGGATGCTGTTGATCTGCATCAGGCCGACGTCTTGCGTGCCGTTGGTGTTCTGGTTGACGGCGCGCGGGTTCAGTGACGACTCCACCTTGGCGATCGAATACAGCAACAACGGATCAACGCCGTGACGGTCGCCCGATTCCTGCCAGCAGTTGGCGGCGGCGCCCGTGCTGAACGTCAGGGCCGCCAGCGCGGCAAACGCCGCCGATTTAGAGGCCGTAGACCAACTCACCGCTGCCTCCCGCCCGGCCTTCTTCGCCATAAGACACCACCTCGGCATCGCTGCTGCGACCCGGCACGTTCAAGACATACGGACGGCCCCAGGCGTCCGCCGGCACGTCCTTCGCCAGATACGGGCCGTGCCAGTTGGGCGTGCCTTGAGGTTGTTTATTCAATGCTTGCAATCCCTGCTCGGTCGTCGGATAACTGCCGACGTCCAGGCGGTATTGCGTCAGGGCGTCGCCCAACGTTTTCATCTGCGCCTGCGTTGCCTTCACCTTGGCCCGGTCGACCTGGGAGAACAGCTTGGGGCCGACATAGCCGGCCAGCAACGCAATGATCAACAGCACGACCAGCAGCTCCAGCAAGGTGAAGCCTTGCTGCAAGCCGAGACGGCGTCGGAAGGTAAGTGTCTTCATGTGTCCGCTTTTCTGAATGGAGGAATGCCGCGTGGCGGCAACTCGTGTTGGAAGGCAAGAAGAGCCCAGCACCGTGAAGAACGATGGTGGTTCCATGCGCCGGCGTTGCCGGACCGCATCTATGAGGGGAAATCTCTTCGCAGGACCGCATATTTCCATGCGCGCCCCAGTGCCTCAACGTTTCTAAAAAGAACTTCAACCCGTTTGAAGGAGCGGGTTTGAAGAAGCGGAGTTGAAGAAGCGGGGTTGAAGAAGTGGGGTCGAAGAAGTGGGGTCGAAGAAGTGGGGTCGAAGAAGTGGGGTCGAAGAAGCGGGTTTGAAGAAGCATTGAGGAAGGTGGTGCGAGGGGACTTGGGGCGCTTCAATCTCGCCTCTTTGGCCCTGCCTCGCCCTTCGCGTGCGCAGCCCGGCCCGCTTGAAGGAAGATCCATGAATCCCGGCGTTGCCCGCCCCCTCGACCCCGTGGCCGCACCGGCCTATACCCGGGCGCAAATTTCCCTGCATTGGCTGAGCGTCAGCCTGATGGCGCTGCTCGCGCTCAGCGGGGAAATTCGCCATTTGCTGGTGAACCACACCGCCATCCCGATGCGATGGGTGATGATCTTGCACATCGGCTGCGGCATGGCGCTATTGCTGGTTACGCTGGCGCGCGCGCTGGTGCGGATGACGCGCCGCCGCGCCGCAGCGGCCGGATTCTGCATGCAGGACGCTTGCGCGCATGCCGTGCACCTGTCGATCTATGCGTTCATCCTGGCGGAATGCCTGCTGGGCTGGATCATCGTCAACGCCAAGGGCTTTGCGATTCCGTTGCCGCTGACCAGCCTGGAGTTCCCCCGGCTGGTCGCGGCCGACCCGGCGCTCGTCATTACCGCGATCTGGGCGCATGAGGTGCTGGCGTGGATGTTGTATGGCCTGCTGGCGCTGCATATCGGTGCGGCGCTGTGGCATCACTACGTCAGCCGGGACGACACGCTCGCGCGCATGCGCTTGCGGGTGCGCAGAGAACGCCAAGCTCAGACTCAGATCCAGCCCCAGGCTCGGGCGCAAACTCAGGCGCGGACAGGCGTCGGCGCGCCCTTGGCGAAACCGGGCCGTTCCATAGAGTCGTGACGAGTTTTTTTTATTCGGCGTGCATTTTTCTAAAAATTGGGTATACTTCCGCCTCGCTTGCAAAAAAGCAGCGTACGCGGGAGTAGCTCAGTTGGTAGAGCGCAACCTTGCCAAGGTTGAGGTCGCGAGTTCGAGACTCGTCTCCCGCTCCATATTTGGATTGGCAGCATCCGGTTTACCGGCTTGCTGCGAATCATTGAAAAAGGGCCTCCGAGCCCTTTTTTCATGCGCGCTCGGAATGCCAAAGAGTGCCAAGGAATGCCAAAGCATGCCCAACAATGCCAAAGCATGCCCAACAAAGCCAAAGCATGCCACGGGATGCCATGGCAAGACTCCGCGGGCATGATTACGGCAGATATTCCCTTGCGGCGTCCAGCAGCATGCGGCCCACATAGTCTGCAAAACTGCGGCGCACCACGACCTCCACGCCCCCATCGTGCAATGCACGCAGCATGACGCCGGCCTTGAAGTAATGGCTTTGCGCGCATTGCCCGGCGCCGAACACACGAGGATGCAAATCCAGCGGGCACCCCTTTTCGAGCACGTCGCGCGCGTGTTCGCCGCGCAGTTCCAACACCGTGTACCCGCTGCTGACATCCACCACGCACGCGGATTGCCCAAACAACGACGGGCGTAGCGTCGGCTCCAGTGCGGGCCGTGCGGGCATCAACGATTGCACCCACCATTCATCCGGCCCCATCCACGCCAGCAAATGCCGATGCCCCTGCGCAACCGTGTTGGGCGCCCCGGGCGGCGCGGCGCCTAGCGCGCGTTCAATCGTCTGCACGAAGGCGGGCGACCGCAAATTGCCCCGCAATACCGCCAAGTCCAAAAACGGCCGCTCGATGATGCGCAGACGCCGGGCGCTTTCCGTATCAACGGGCGAGCGCAAGGGCGCCAGGCTGTGCAGGGGCGATTCCTGATGCGATTCAGTCCACATGCTGACGCCCTCCTTCGGGGTCGTAAAACACCGGGCTGCCGATGGTGGCCGGCATGAACCCACCGTTGGGCAACGCCACTTCAACGCGCTGCCCCATTCTTGTGTGGCCGTCCTGCACCAACGCCAGCGCGATCGAGCGGTTCAGCGTGGGGCTCATGTAGCTGGACGTCACGTGGCCGATCATCGGCGCAATCGGCGCGCGGCTGGGCTGGTTCATGATCTGGCTGCCTTCGGGCAGCACGATGGACGTGTCGCGCGCCAACAGGCCAACCAGCTGTTTGCGCTTGCCGCCCGCTGTGTGCGCGCGCGCGAGCGAACGCTTGCCCAGGCAATCCTTGGACTTGGCGACGAGCCCGCCCATGCCGAGATCCTGCGGCGTGACGGAGCCATCGGTATCCTGGCCCACGATGATGAAGCCCTTTTCCGCGCGCAGCACGTGCATGGCTTCGGTGCCGTAAGGCGTGATGCCGTATTCGCGGCCAGCCTCCATCAAGGCGTTCCAGACGCGTCCCCCCAGGTTGGCCGGCACGTTCACCTCGTAGGACAGTTCCCCTGAAAAGCTGATCCGCATGATGCGCGCCGGACTCGACCAGCCCCCGCCGCCCAAGGTGCCTTCACGGAACGTCATGAAAGGAAAGGCTTCGTTCGAGAAATCGATATCCTGGCAAACCTTGACCAGCACTTTTCGCGCAAGCGGCCCCGCTACCGCAAACGTGGCGAAGTGATCGGTGACCGTTGTCAGGTGCACATCCAAATGGGGCCATTCCGTCTGTAGCCAGCGTTCCATCCACGCCAGCACGCGGGCTGCGCCGCCGGTGGTGGTGCTCATCAAGAAATGCTGCTCGCCCAGGCGCATGGTGACGCCGTCGTCGAACACCATGCCGTTTTCATCCAGCATCAGGCCGTAGCGGCCTTTGCCCACGTCGAGCTTGGTCCACAGATTGGTGTAGACCCAGTTCAACAAGGTGGCGGCGTCCGGCCCTTGCACGTCGATCTTGCCCAATGTGGAGGCATCCAGCATGCCCACGCCGTTGCGCACGGCCAGGCATTCCCGGGCGACGGCCGCGTGCATGTTTTCCCCGGGTAGCGGGAAATACCAAGGGCGCTTCCAGTTGCCCACGTCTTCGAATACCGCGCCCCGCGCCACATGCCATTCGTGCACGCAGGTCTTGCGGATGGGGTCGAAGAAGTCGCCCAACTCACGGCCCGCCAGCACCCCGAACGTGACGGGCGTGTAGTTCGGACGATAGGTGGTGGTGCCCGTCTGTGCGATGGTTTGGCCCAAGGCGTCGGCCAACACCGCCGCGCCGTTGATGTTTCCCAGTTTGCCCTGATCGGTGCCAAATCCCATGGCGGTATAGCGTTTGACGTGCTCGACCGAGTGATAGCCTTCGCGCACGGCCAGATGAATGTCCGCCACCGTCACGTCATTCTGGAAGTCAACGAACTGGGCCGCGCCACGCCGGGCCGTCGCGCCGGGCCTGGCCACATGCCAAAGCGGCATCAGCGGATCTTGATAGATATCGACCGTGCGCCAAGACAAGGGGCTTACCGAATCAAAGCCAGCCAGCATGGCTGCATGCGCGCCGGCGGCGCTACCGCCATGCAGCGCCTGCGACAAACGATACTCACCATTGGCCGCGCCCGCGCTGATCTGCGCCTGCGTGGCCCCGTCCGGCACGAAGCACGCCAGCGCCTCGTCCCAGCGCGTCTTTCCGCCGGACTGCGCGTGCAGATGCAATACCGGATTCCACCCGCCCGACACGGCGAGCAAGTCGCAAGCCAGCTTTTCGTTGCCCGGCCCGGCACGGCCATCCGCGAAGGCGGCGACGACGACGCCCGTGACGTGGCGTTTGCCGCGCGCCTGCAACACGACCGTTTCGTTGCGGACCTCGATACCGGCGCTGCGCACCGCGTCGGGCCAGGCGCCCCGCCCCGCGGGCCGGGGATCGATCACGGTGATGTTCGCGCCCTGCTCGCGCAAATCCAGCGCCGTGCGGTAAGCGCCGTCGTTATTGGTGTAGAGCACCACGCGCCGCCCCGGCAGAACACAGTAGCGCCGCACGTACGTTGATACCGCTGACGCCAGCATGACGCCGGGCAGGTCATTGTTGCCAAACAGCAGGGGCCGCTCGTGCGCGCCCGTTGCCAGCACCACCTGTTTGGCGCGCACCTTCCACAGCCGTTGCCGCACACCCTGCCGCTGTTCGGGCGGCAGATGGTCGGTCAGTTGCTCACAGACCGTCAGCAGGTTCTGGTCGTGATAGCCGAACGCCGTGCTGCGCGTCAGAATCCTGACTTCCTTCATGCCCTGGAGCTCGGCATGCATCTGCTGAATCCATTCAGAGTTGGCTGCGCCGTTGATCAAAGACGGCAGGGCCAGCAGGCTGCCGCCCAGCTCGGCCTGGTTGTCGACCAGGATCACGCGCGCGCCGGTCAGTCCCGCCGCCATGGCCGCAGCCAGGCCCGCCGGGCCGCCGCCCACCACCAGCACATCGCAATGGGCGTAGCGCTTGTCGTAGTGATCGGGGTCTGGCAGCGCCGGCGCCTGGCCCAAGCCGCCCGCCTTGCGTATCCACCGTTCATAACGCGGCCACCAGCGGTGCGGCCACATGAACGTCTTGTAGTAGAAGCCTGCGGGGATGAAGCGGCCCAGGCGCTGCAACACCGCCATGCGGTCGCGTTCAAGGTCGGGCGCGGCATTGACGCTGCTGGCGCGCAAGCCTTCATAAAGTTCGACGGTGGTCGCGCAGGGGTTCGGCACCGTGTGCGCGCCGGTCTCGAGTTGCACCAGCGCGTTGGGCTCGTCGACACCGGCCGTCATGATGCCGCGCGGCCGGTGGTACTTCCAGCTGCGCGCCACGAAATGTTCACCGTTGGCCAGCAACGCCGAGGCCAGCGTATCGCCCTGGCAACCAAAATAGGTGCGCCCATTGAACGTGAATTCGAGGGACGTGGCCGGGTCAATGCGCCCACGGTTCGACAGCCGATGCGTTTGCGTCATCTGCGCTCTCCCGCAGCGTGTTCGAACGTGTGGAACCCATGGAACGCATGGCTGACGGTATCGCGCTCGGCCAGGAACCAGCGGCGGCAGCCGTGGGCGTGCTGCCACTGCTCGCGCGCGCGTCCGCGCACGTTCTTGCGCATGAAGAGGTAGTTCGCCCATTGGGCGTCGGTCAGGGTGTCGCAATCTTGCGGGCGGACGATATCGGCTTCGCCGCCGCAGGTGAACTCCGTCTCGGCCCGGGGGCCGCAGTACGGGCAAGTCAGCATCAGCATGCTCAAGCTCCGTCGTCAGTGCGCCACGGCGGCAGCGCCGTGTTCGTCGATCAAATGGCCGGTTTCAAAGCGGTTCAGGGAAAACGGCGCGTTCAGCCGGTGCGGCGCGTTGTTGGCCACGGTGTAGGCGAAGACCCAGCCCGAGCCGGGCGTGGCCTTGAAGCCGCCCGTACCCCATCCGCAGTTGACATACAGGCCCTTGATGGGGGTGGTGGAAATGATCGGACAGGCGTCGGGGGACACGTCCACGATGCCGCCCCACTGCCGGTTCATCCGCACCCGGCTGAAGATGGGGAACATTTCAACAATGGCCTGCAAGGTGCTTTCGATCAGGTGAAAGCTGCCGCGCTGGCCGTAGCCCACGTATTGATCGATGCCCGCGCCAATGACGAGATCGCCTTTGTCGGACTGGCTGATATACGCGTGGACCGCGTTCGACATGACGACGGTGTCCAGGATCGGTTTCAGCGGTTCAGAGACCAGCGCTTGCAGCGGATGACTTTCCAGCGGCAAGCGAATGCCCGCCATGTCGGCGATGACGCTGGAGTGGCCCGCAGCCACCACCGCCACTTTCGCCGCCTTGATATAGCCCTTGCCGGTTTCCACGCCCAGCACCTGGCCGTTCTCGCGGCGAATGCCGGTGACCGGACAGTTTTCGATGATGTCCACGCCCAGCCGGTCGGCCGCGCGCGCGTATCCCCAGGCGACGGCGTCATGCCGGGCCACGCCCGCGCGCCGTTGGAACGACGCGCCCAGCACCGGGTAGCGGCAATCCAGATTGATGTAGGGGACGATTTGCTTGACTTGCGCGGGGGTGAGCCATTCACCGTCGACGCCGTTATAGCGGTTGGCGCTGATGCGGCGTTGCGTGTCGCGCACGTCTTGCAGCGTGTGCGCCAGATTCATCACGCCGCGCTGGCTGAACATGACGTTGTAGTTCAACTCCTGCGACAGGCCTTCCCACAGTTGCATGGCCTTTTCATACAACTGCGAGGACTCGTCCCACAGGTAATTGGACCGGACAATCGTGGTGTTGCGCGCGGTGTTGCCGCCGCCCACCCAGCCCTTTTCCAGCACCGCGACGCGCTTCACGCCGTGTTCCTTCGCCAGGTAATACGCGGTGGCCAGCCCATGGCCGCCGCCACCCACCACCACCACGTCGTACTCCGGCCGGGGCTCGGGGCTGCGCCAGGCGCGCGGCCAGCGTTGATGGTTCGACAGCCCGTTGCGGATCAGGCTGAAGAGGGAATAGCGGCTCATGGTGATTCCTTGGGAAACGACGCGATCCGGTGCGCAGCGGCAGGCACTGCGCCATGCCTGCATTTTTGTCTCAAGACGCCGGGCGCTCCTTGCCGCGCCGGACAGGAATTTGCCTGATTGCGACACCGGCCGCCGCTTGGCCCGCGCTGTCGTCTACCCGCCGCTGGGTGTCGCTTGCAGACAGCTAGCGCACGCGCCGGCTTGCCAAAATCAAACGCTGACGGGCATCCGCCCGCATGAATATGGGCCCGGCAAGGAATCGGCCAGGCAAGGAGACGCAGACATGGCAGCGAACAGGGGCGTGGTTTACGTTGGCGACGGGCGCGTCGAGGTGCAGTCGATCAGCTTTCCCAAGTTGGTGGACCCGCGCGGCCGCAACATCGAGCACGGCGTGATCCTGAAGGTGGTGTCCACCAACATCTGCGGGTCAGATCAGCACATGGTGCGCGGCCGCACCACGGCGCAGAAGGGGCTGGTGCTAGGCCATGAAATCACGGGCGAAGTCATCGAAGTGGGCCGCGATGTCGAAACGCTGAAATCGGGTGATCTGGTATCCGTGCCGTTCAACGTGGCCTGCGGCCGCTGCCGCACCTGCAAGGAACAGGACACGGGCGTGTGCCTGACGGTGAACCCCGCGCGCGCGGGCGGCGCCTATGGCTACGTCGACATGGGCGACTGGATCGGCGGCCAGGCGGAATATGTCATGGTGCCCTACGCCGACTTCAACCTGCTGCGTTTTCCTGACCGCGACCAGGCTCTGGCGAAGATCCGCGACCTGACCTGTCTGTCAGACATTCTGCCCACGGGCTATCACGGCGCGGTCAGCGCGGGCGTTGGCCCCGGCAGCACCGTCTACGTCGCCGGCGCGGGGCCTGTCGGCATGGCCGCGGCGGCGTCGGCCCGGCTGCTGGGCGCGGCGGTAGTCATCGTTGGCGATATGAATCCCTTGCGGCTGGCGCATGCGCGCAAGGTCGGCTTCGAGACGGCCGACTTGTCGTTGGACGCCACGTTGGGCGAACAGATCGCCGCGCTGCTCGGCACGCCCGAAGTCGATTGCGCCATCGATGCCGTGGGTTTCGAAGCGCGCGGCCACGGCGCCGCGGGATCACAGGCCGAAGCGCCCGCCGCCGTCTTGAACGCATTGATGGAAGTGACGCGCGTGGCGGGCCGCATCGGCATCCCGGGGCTGTATGTCACCGACGACCCTGGCGCTGCCGACGCCGCCGCCCAGCGCGGCAGCTTGTCCGTGCGCTTCGGCCTGGGTTGGGCGAAAGCGCATAGTTTCCACACCGGCCAGACGCCGGTCATCAAGTACAACCGCGCCCTGATGCAGGCCATTCTGTGGGACCGAATCAACATCGCCGAAGTGGTGGGCGTACAGGTCATTTCGCTGGATGCCGCGCCCGAGGGCTATGCCGCGTTCGATGCGGGCGCGCCCAAGAAGTTCGTGATTGATCCGCACGCCATGCTCGCCCGCTGAACCGCCCCCCCCGCGCCGCTGGCTCCGGCCGGCGGCTACCCGCGCATCAGCCGCCGTTCGCTGGTGGGTGAATGGCCAAAGCGCGCGCGATACGCCTTGCTGAAGTGGCAGGGCGACTGAAACCCGCACGCCACCGTTACCCCCATGATGGACATCCGGGTCTGCAACAAGAGTTCGCGTGCGCGCAGCAGCCTTAACCCCAGGTAGTACCGCATCGGCGACATGCCCAGGTAGTACTTGAACATGCGCTGCAATTGGCGCTGCGACAAACCAACCTGGCTGGCAATGTCCTCGAAGGGCAGCGGGTCTTCAATATGCGCCTCCATCAACTGCCCAACCTTGACCAGCCCCTGGCGGTTAAAGCCCACGCGGGCCGCCATCGGAATGTGCTGCCGCTCGGTCGCCAGCCGTATTCGATCCAGAATGAATTGTTCCGACACGGCGTCAGCCAGCTGCGCGCCGAACCGCTTCGTGGTGATGCGCAGCATCAGGTCGATGGGCGCGGTGCCGCCGGAACTGGTCATGCGGTCGCGGTCAATGACGTAGAGGGCTTCGGTCAGCTCAGCAGAGGGAAACTCTTCGCGGACCGCGAACAGGTTTTCCCAATGCACCGCGCAGCGATAGCCCGACATCAGGCCCGCCTTCACCAGCGCATAACTGCCCGTGCAAAGCCCTCCCAGCGCAACACCCCGCCGAGCCCAGCTATTAAGCAGTTTGATCAGGGCATCGGACACATAGTCCTGCACCTGCAGCCCGCCGCAGACGAAAACAGCATCAAAGGCGCTATCGGGCGCCGGACCCGCCACGGGTGATATCCGAAGGTTATTACTTGCCTGCACCACCGTGCCGTCCAGCGTCATCACGGACCATCGATACAGCTCCCGCCCACTGACGTAGTTGGCCATGCGCAGCGTTTCCACGGCGCCGGCAAACGCGATCATCGAGAATTTCGGCAGCAGCAGAAAACAGAAGTGCAGCGCGCTGGAGTCCGTGGCAGCCGAACCGAACGGCGGGCGGGTGTCATCAGGCGCAGGGGCGTGGGCATATTGCATAGGCATGAGTATCGGCCAACCTCATTTGTCGATGCGCAAATTGGTCAAAGGCACACTGCAACATAACAACACCATGCCTTGGTCGATTTCGCGCTGGCGTATTCCGCCCTGGTGCCGCATGTCGACTTTGCCATCCAACAAGCGCACCTTGCACGTGCCGCACATACCCTGCGTACACGACGCGGGCAGGCGCAAGCCAGCATCCCGCGCGGCGTCCAGCAGGGCTTGGGCCGCGCCGCATTCGATGGTGCGCTGGCTTTTTTGGAAAACAATGCTGAAGGCGGTGGCCGGTGCGGGGCTGGAATTCGGGTTGGAATTCAGGTTGGAATTCGGGCTGGAATTCTGGTTAGCTGCGGACAATTCCGTCACGCCCGGCGCTTGGTGCACCGCTGGCAAGCGGTCAAACGAGAAGCTCTCTTCGTGATGCCGCGCCATGTTGAAGCCGGCTTCGCGCAGCATCTCTCTGACAGCCTGCATATACGGCGCCGGCCCGCAGACAAAGATCTCGCGCGTCATGAAATCCGGCGCCATCAACTGCAACAGCGGCAGCGTGATGCGGCCCGTCAGCCCATGCCAGCCGCCCTGCTCGCCCAGCCCTTCGCAAATGAAATGCGCCCGAAACCGCTGCTGCGTGGACGCCAGCAGCGTCAGCTCGCGTCCGAAGATGATGTCGTCCGGCGTTCGGGCGCTATGCACGAATACGGTATCGCGGTCATCGCATAAGTCGCGGTGCGTGCGCGCCATGGACATCAACGGCGTAACGCCGGAACCCGCAGACAAAAATAGATAGCGCTCGGCCGGATGCAATGCCGATGAAAAATCCCCAGCCGGTCCCAGCACGCGCACGGAATCCCCCACTTCCAGATGGTCATGCAGCCAGTTCGACACCGTGCCGCCCGGCACACGCTTGACGGTGATCGACAGCGTATGCGGCCGGGTCGGCGGCGACGAGATCGTGTAGCACCGGTTCACGCGCTGGCCATCGACGTCCAGCTCCAAAGTGAGGAACTGGCCAGGAGAGAACCGAAACGCATGCCCGGCCAGCGACCGGAAGAAGAAGCTCTTGACGTCGTGCGTCTCTTGCCGGACCTGGCAGCATTGCAGGGATTCCTCGACATCGCTGTCCCAAAGCGATGGCAAGCGCTGCCAGAACTCGGGTTGATGGATGCGTCGAAGCGCGTGCGGCATGGCGAAACCTCAACCCAGATAGCGCGCCGACAAGCGGCCGATGTACCAGTTGCAGAACTTCTCTACCAGCGCTTCCGTATGCGGCGAATAGGGGCCGGGCTGATAGGCCGCGCTGCGCACCCCTTGCTGCGAAAGTTCCACCAGCGTGCGGTCTTGCGCATTGGTCGCGCGCCACACGGCAGTCAGGTGATCAATGTCGTAATCCCGGCCTTCTTCCGCGTCCTTGTGCACGAGCCAGCGGGTGCGGACCAGGGTCTTCTCAGGCCCCAGCGGCAGCACGGAAAACGCCACGATGTGATCGCTCATGAAATGGAACCAGCCGTTAGGCTGCGTCCACAGCGACAGCCCGCCCAGGTCGGGGCGCACCAGATCGCCCAGCAACTTGCGCGATGCGGCATTGCCGTCCAGCGTTTGGGATTCGCCGCTCAGGTCCAATGGCAGGCGCCGCACGCGGTATCCAGTGACGCGGTCATCCAGCGCATCGCGTTCCTCTGACGGCAAACCCGCCGCCTCCCATTCCAGGCAGCGTTGCGCCGATATCTGCGCAAACTGCTCCAGCTGCCGCGCATTGGCGGGCGATGGCTGATAGCCAAAGCCAAATTCAAAGACCGACACGGTCAGCTCAGGGTGGTTGGCGGCGCAGTGATAGCACTCGCGGTTGTTCTCCATCGTGAGCTTCCAGTTGCAGTCTTCCACGATGTCCACCTGCGCCGCGACCTTGCAGTCTTGAATGCGATGCGGGCGCAGATAGGGTTCGACCTGCTCGCGAAAGGCTTGAAAATCTTCGGGCGCGTCGGGGTCCAGGCAGATGAAGATCAGGCCGCTCACGCTCTCGATACGCACAGGCTTCAAGCTGTGCTGGCTTTTGTCAAAGTTTTCACCCATGTGCTCGGCATAGGCCAGATTGCCGTTCAGGCGGTACGTCCATTGGTGGTAGGGGCACACAAGGTTGCCCGCAGACCCCTGCTCTTGCGCGCACAAGCGCGACCCCCGGTGGCGGCACACGTTATGAAAGGCGCGCAACTGGTCATCGTCGTCCCGCAAGATCACCACGGGCTGACGGCCGATATCTACCGTGATGTAGTCGCCCGGCTCCGGGATGTCGGGCTCGACCGCCACAAAGATCCAATGGCGGCCGAAGATGTCTTCCATGTCGAGATCAAAGATGGCAGGACTGATATAGAAATCGGCATCCAGGCTGTAGCCCGGCCGCCGATTGGCGATCAGGGTGCGGACGGCATCGTCCGCCTGCGCACGCACGACGGGAATCTGTTTGTAGGCATTCATCGTCCACCTCAATAATCGATCAGGCTGTGACGGCGCAGATAGGCAATGACCGCCTGCGCCTTTTCAACGGCGGTCCCATGGGTGATCACCGCACCGCCGCGGCTTTGCAGGGTGGTGGCGGCCAGCAGCCGCGCCCGCCCCGACCGTGACTCCCGCGCGGCCAGCTTGACGGGCGGCGCCACGGCCGGTTCCACCCGCGCGGCCGCCAAGGGCGCGCCCACCACGCGCGCGACGCGTGCGGCAACGTGGCCAGCGCGTTGACGGGCATAGACATGGCGCGGTTCGAACGGCGCCAGCGGATGCACCGCCAGGACCGCCGGCAACGATGCGGCGACTTCGCGCCGCCTGCCCTTGGGCAGAAACTGCTGTGTGACGATGCTGTCCGCGTGCAGCTGCGCGGTCAGCACCGCGGGCAATAGCGGCGCATGCATGGCCTGCGCCAATAAATACGGCAGCAGGCCGCTGCCTTCCCCGCTTTCCGCCCGGGTGCCGCACAGCACGATGTGGTAGCCACGCACGCGTTCGGCCAGCGCGCCCACAATGTCGCGCCCGCATGGCGCCTCGATAGCGTCGACGCTGACCGCGCCCAGCGCCAGATAGTCGCGCAATGCGGGCTCGGCGGGATCGCCGGCATGGATGACGTCGATATCGGCCGCGCCCTTCACCATCTCCTGCGCCATGGCTAGCGCCAGCGCGTCATTACGGCTCCAACGCGCCGCGCCGCTGATGGGGTGCGCTCCGACGGAAACCAGTACGGCAATGCGCAGCTTAGTCATGCCGCACCTGCTGGGCTTGATGCGCGGCGCGCGCACGGCGAACCTCGGCCAGCAGCGCCTGCGCCACGCTTTGCGTGTCATCGATGATGCTCAGGTCGGCGCGGCGGACGAGCGGTGCGCTGGCGTCCAGATTTACGGCAATGACGTGGCGGCAGTCCTTGATGCCTTGCAGATGCTGCACGGCTCCCGAAATGCCGAACGCCAGATAGGCGCTGGCGCTGACCGTCTTGCCCGTGGCGCCGATTTGCTGGCTGCGCGGAAAGCGGCCGTCATCGACCGCCACGCGGCTGGCGCCTACCGCCGCGCCCAGCGCATCGGCCAAGTCTTGGAAGCCCGCTAGATCCCGAACGCCGTTGCCCGCGGCGACGATCAGGTCCGCTTCTTGAAGGTCGACCTCGGTGGCGGGCAGCGAACGGGTGCCGTGGTCCCGATAGGCGGAGGTGGCTCGCAGCGGCGCGAGCTGCGCCCGCTTGCCATGGCCGATGAAGGGCAAGCGCTCGTCGACGACATCGGGCGCCAGCAGCACAATGCGCGGCAAGCTCCGAGACAACGCCCGGCATTGCATGCGCGTGTTGCCTGCGTACGCACTTGCCGCGCCCGCGTGGCTCAGGGCCACGACATGTGTGGCGACCGTGCTGCGGGTCGCCGCCGCCAGACGACGGCCAAGGTCGCCATCCGGCAGCCCGTTGTCGGGCAGGAAGATGTGCATGGGACTAAGGCGGTCGATCAAGGTCAGCAAGATGGCCAGTTCGACGTCAGGCGCATAGGCCGGGGGAACCGAGGTGGACGGCACGCAGGTCAGCGCGTCCACGCCCAAGTGCGCGGCGTCAGCGTCCAATTCGCCAAACACAAGCAGATGGACGGCGGTGTCCGCTTGCGCCAGCAACGCGGCCGCGGCGATGGTCTGGCGCGCGTGCGCATCCAGCTGGCCACGATCGCTGTGGGCAACGGCCAACACGTTGCGCAATGCAAGCTCGTCCGTGCGCAAAGGCTTGTTCGCGGCCGCGGGCTTGGCGCGCTTGCCGTCAGGCTGAACGCGTTCCAGCACGATACGCTTGATGCCTGCCGGGGTCAGCGTGTGCGGCCGGCGGGCGGGAAGTCTGCGGATGGGGTTCATTGTGGCTCCAACGCGTCGGCGACCAGTTCGGCGATATCCCGCACATCCGGCCGTGGGCCTACCACCCCTTCCAGCATGACCGTGCAGTTTGGGCAGGCGACCGCGACAGTCTCGGCGCCCACATCGCGCGCATCCTGGATGCGCAGGTCGGGAATGCGCTGCTTGCCGGGGATGTCGGTCAATGCCGCGCCGCCGCCACCACCGCAGCAACGCCCGTTCAGCCCGTGGCGTGTCATCTCTTTGATGGGAAACCCCAAATGACGCAATACCTCGCGCGGCGCCTCGGTTTCGCCGTTGTAGCGGCCCAGATAGCAAGGGTCGTGATACGTCAGGGCCTGGGGCGGATCGGCCAGCTTGAATCGGAGTCGGCCCGCCTTGACCAAGGCCGACAGCAGGCTAGTGTGATGCAGCACCCGATAGTGCCCGCCCAGCGCGGGGTATTCATTGCGCAGGCTGTGCAAAACATGGGGGTCCGGCGTGACGATGCGGTCAAACGTCAACGCGGACAGCGTGCGGATCAGGCGGCGCGCCAACGCCTGGAAGGTCGCCTCGTCGCCCAGCCGCCGGGCCACATCGCCGGTATCGGTTTCCAGTACGCCCAGCACCGCGAAGTCGACCCCGCCCGCCTGCATCGCCTTCACCAGCGCCCGCAGGCTGCGTTGGTAGCGCATGCCGAACGCGCCCTCGCCCACGATCAGCAACACATCCACGGACTTGCCGGGCTGGATTTGCGCCACGCCCAGATCGGCCGTCCAGTGAAAGCGCGCGTTCAGATCGAAGCCGCCTGCGGTGGCGGTCTCGCGCAGGTTGGCCAGCACGGCCGGCGCTTTGCCGGGTGCTGCGCCATGCTCAAGCGTTTGCTGGCGGCGCATGTCGATCACGGCGTCGACGTGTTCGATCAGCATGGGGCATTCGTGCACACACGCCCGGCACGTGGTGCACGCCCATAGCGACTCCGGCGCGATCAGGTCCGGCACCATGGGCTGCGTGGCATCGCCCGCCATCCCCGTGACCAGATTCTGGATCAGCTGCTTGGGATTCAGCGGCTGGCCCGCCGCATAGGCGGGACAGGCCGCTACGCACTTGCCGCATTGCACGCAGGCGTCAAAGCTCAGCAGCTGGTTCCAGGCAAAGCCAGAAGGCTGGCCCGCGCCCAGCGGTTGCACGCCGGGTTCAGGGCCCAGCGCCAAGGGCCGCAGCGCCGCCTTTTGCCCCGCCGATGTGCGGCCGAAGCGTTCGGGGCGCGGATGAAACGCCAGATGCAACAAGCCCGCGAAGGCATGCTTCATCGGGCCGCCGCGCGCCATGCCCGCCGTCAATTCCCACGCGCCCACCGCCAGCAGCGCGACAGTAGCCAGCCCTGCCGCCCCCGACAGTAACGGCGTGGGTATGCCGCCCAGCAACAACAAGCCCAGCGCCAGCGCGCCCAGCATCCAGGGCAGCCTGTCCCACATCCCGCGTGACAAGCGGGCGGGCGGGTTCCTGCGGCGGTGCCAGACAAAACCGACCCCGCCCAGCATGATCAGCGCGGCCAGCGCGATGGCCAGATCCAGCGCGGGCGAATAGAGCGCCAGGCCGTAGTTCACGGCCACCAGCATCATGGCCGCCACGGCGGCGCCCGCCGTCGCAATGTGCGTGCGGGCAATGTAGGGGTCGCGCGCCACCACTCGGTGCAGGTCTACGAAGTAGCGCTTAGGCGCGGCAAGCAGACCCCGCCAGCGCACGGGCGCCTTGCGCCCGGTGCGCCATAGCGCCGCACGGCGTAGCCCGCCCGCGGCGACGCCCAGCACCGACAACCAGAACAGGCCCGTAATAACGGCAGCGAAGGGTGCCATGATCAGAAGTCCTTACACAGGCGCAAGGCGTCGTAGATGGACGCATGGATGTTGTGCATCGAAATGCAATCGCCAACGCGGAACAGCAGATAGCGGCCGTCGCCCAGCGCTTCGGTAAGCGCCGGCTGCGGTTCGGCGGCGTATAGCGCCTGCACATCGGTTTGACCCAGGTTCACCGACTGCGGCTTAAGCATCCAATACAAAGCGTCGTTGGGCACGATGCCATTTTCGATCACCACCTGATCCACCACACGTTCTTCGCGCGCATCCGTGTATTCATTGCGCAGCAAGGCGATGGTCTTGTCGCCTTCGGTACTGACGCGCTCCAGCCAGTAGTTGGGCGTGAACACGACGTCTTGCGCGTACAGACGGCGGTAGAAAATCGGGAACGTCGTGCCGCCCACGTCGTCCGCCACCTTGGGGTCGGGGGTGACGACCTCAACCAACGAACCCCGGCTGGCCATGAAATCCGCCACACCCGCGCCCGCGTGCGTGCCGATGCCGTCATAGACCAGCACGTTGCGCGCGGGCTTTTCCTTGCCGGAAAGAATGTCCCAGGCGCTGACCGCCAAGCCGCTCGCCACGCCCCATTCGACCTGGTCATACACGTGACTCAAGCCGCCGGTTGCCAGCACCACGATGTCGGGCTGTTCGGCCATAACGGCTTCCTGCGTGGCGAGCGCGCCCATCCGGCAGTCGACCCGCAGCCGTTTGAGTTCCAGGTCAAACCAGCGGACGATGCCATCCATCTGCTCGCGCTGGGGCGCTTTGGCCGCAAGCAGTATCTGGCCGCCTATGGCCGCGTTGCGTTCGAACAGCACGACATCGTGACCCCGTTCGGCACAGACGCGCGCGGCCTCCATGCCCGCGGGGCCGGCGCCCACCACCACCACCTTTCGCCTTGGCCCGCGCGACCGGGGAACGATGTGCGGCATCGACACTTCCCGCGCCGTCGCGGCATTCTGGATGCATAGCACGTCTAGCCCGTCGTACTGCCGGTCAATGCAGTAGTTGGCGCCCACGCACTGTTTGATCTGGTCTTCGCGGTCGTCGCGGATCTTCATGACCAGATGCGGGTCAGCAATGTGTGCGCGCGTCATGCCGACCAGATCCGCATGGCCCGCCGCCAGCAGGCGTTCGGCCTGCACGGCGTCGCGGATGCTCTGCGCGTGCATCACGGGGATATGCACGGCCGACTTGATGTTGGCCGCCAGATACGCAAAGGGTTCGGGCGGCAGCGCCATCGGCGGCATACAGTTGGCCAGCGTGTTGTGCGTGTCGGCGCCTGACCCGATCACGCCCAGGTAATCGATCAAGCCCGTCTCGGCCATGGCTTGCGCAATGTCGCGCAGCGCGTCGTGATCCAGCCCGTCTTCGTGGAACTCATCCCCGCACATGCGCAGCCCCACACAGAAATCCGGCCCGACGGCTTCGCGCACGGCTTTCAATACGTCGATGCCAAAGCGCAGCCGGTTCTCAAGGCTGCCGCCATAGGCATCGCTGCGAAAGTTGGTGCGGGGGCTCCAGAACTGGTCAATCAGGTGCTGATGCGCGGCCGAGATTTCGATGCCGTCCAACCCCGCCTGCTGAACGCGTTTGGCGGCCGCGGCAAAGTCGCGGATGATGCGTGCGATGTCTTCGACCTCGATCGTCTTGGCGTTGCCCCGGTGAACGGGTTCGCGTACGCCGGACGGCGTCAACAGGTGCGGCCAGTGCTCGCCATGCCAGGCCGAACGCCTGCCCATGTGCGTGGCCTGAATCATGACCTTGGCGCCGTGGCGGTGCATGGCTTCGCTAAGCCGGGCCAGCGGCTCGATGACGCGGTCGGTCGTCAGGTTGACCGACCGCCACCATCCTTGCGGGCTATCGATCGACACGGGGCTGGAACCGCCACAGATGGCCAGCCCCAGCCCGCCCTTGGCCTTTTCTTCGTAGTACGCGATGTAGCGGTCGCCCGGCAGCCCGCCGGGTTCGGCGTGGACCTCGGCGTGCGCCGTGCTGACGATGCGGTTGCGCAGCACCACGCGGTTCAGCGTCAGGGGCGCAAACAAGTGGGGATAGCGCATGGCCGGCCTCAGGCAGCGACAGGGAGAACGGAGAATTCGCAGTGGGCATGGCCCTCTCCGGCGCAGCGGCTTTCGACGCATTGCGCACGGGCGACGCCCCCGTGCTGGTCAGCCACCCAGTCCATCGCGCCCGCGAACCAGCCCGAGAACATGTGGCACAGCTTCCCGCTGGCCTGAGGTTGGGCAAGGACGAACGCGGAATGGCGCAATTCAATACGCGCCGTCATCGCAGCCGGGTCGGCGTCAGTCAGCCGGAACAAGCCCCATCCGCGCTGAGACAGCCGCATCAGGTAGTGCTCGTATACGGCAAGTCCGGCGAGCCGGTGTTCCTGGGATTCCTTGTCGCACCAGTAGTAGGCGGATTGATGGCCCGCGTCGTACAGGATGCGCGCGTACGTGTCGCGGCCCAGCGCGCGTTCGGCCGCCAGATGGTTGTTGATGAAGAAGTGACGTGGCACATACAGCATCGGCAGCCCGTCGGTGCTCCAGACGCCGGTCTGTTCGTTGACGTCGATAGGCAGCTGGGGATTCATCGCAGGCTCCTTATGTTGATGCGGCCTGGTCCGGCCAGACTTCGCCGAACACGCGCAACCAGTTCTCACCCAGAATTTTCCGAATATGCACCTCGCTCCAGCCAGCACGCTGCATCGCGGCGGTCAGGTTGGGGAATTCGCCGATGGTCTGGATGCCTTCGGGGTTTCGGATAGCGCCGAAGTCGGTCAGGCGGCGATAGCGGCCCTTGTCGTGCGTCAGCCAATCGAAGAACGGCTGGCCATAACCTTGCGTGAAATCGGTGCCGATACCCACGGCGTCTTCACCCGCCAGATTGACCACGTAGGCAATGGCTTCGACGTAGTCGTCGACCGTGGCCTGCACGCCGCGCTTGAGAAAGGGCGGGAACATCGTCACCCCGATGAAGCCCCCGCGTTCGGCAATGAAGCGAAGCTGTGCGTCGCTCTTGTTGCGCGGGTGGTCCTTCAGCCCTGACGGCAGGCAGTGCGAATAGCAAACGGGTTTGGTGGACGCCAGGATGGCTTCTTCGGACGTCTTTGCGCCAACGTGCGACAAATCAATCATGATGCCGACCCGATTCATCTCGGCCACGACTTCATGGCCGTAGCCGGACAGGCCGCCGTCGCGCTCGTAGCAGCCGGTGCCAATCAGGTTCTGCGTGTTGTAGCAAAGCTGAACCACGCGCACCCCCATGTCGGCAAAGGCTTCGACCGCGCCCAGATTGTCTTCAAACGCCTGGCCATTCTGGAAGCCCAGGATGACGCCGGTGCGGCCGTCGCGCTTGGCTTGGCGGATGTCGCCGGTGCTGCGCACAAGGGTCAGCAAATCGGCGTTGTCGCGAATCAGGCGTTTCATTTCAGCGATGTTCGCGACGGTTTGATCAAACCCTTCCCAAACAGACACCGTGCAATTGGCGGCGGTCAAACCACCACGTTGCATGTCTTCGAAAACGGCACGGTCCCACTTGGAGATGATCAGGCCGTCAATAACCGTGCTTTTCTGATGAAGCGTGTTCATGGGATGCCTCGGTGCAAGATCAATCAATAGATGGGATGGCGCTGGCACAGCGCCAGCACGTCGCCGCGGATGCGGCGTTCAACGGCCTCGTGCTCGTCGGGACTGGTCGACAACATGTCGATGACCTGGACAATCATGTCGCCCACGGCGCGAAAATCGTCTTCGGTGAAGCCGCGCGAGGTGCAGGCTGGGGTGCCCAAGCGGATACCCGAGGTCACGGATGGCTTTTCCGTATCGAAGGGAATGCCGTTCTTGTTGCAGGTGATGCCCGCCAGTTCCAGCGTGCGTTCCACATGCGCGCCGGTCAGGCCTTTGGAACGCAGATCGAGCAATAGCAAGTGGTTGTCGGTGCCGCCGGAAACCAGGTCGACGCCGCCGCTTGCCAGCACGTTGCCCAGCGCGTCGGCGTTATCCAGCACCCGGTCGATGTAGCGTTTGAAATCGGCTTGCAAGGCTTCGCCGAACGCCACGGCCTTGGCCGCGACCACATGCATCAGTGGACCGCCCTGCAAACCGGGAAAGACGGCGGAATTGATTTTCTTGGCGATGGCACCGTCGTTGGTCAGGATGAACCCGCCACGCGGGCCGCGCAGCGTCTTGTGCGTGGTGGACGTCACGACGTGCGCGTGCGGCACGGGGCTTGGGTGCTTGCCGGCCGCCACCAGCCCCGCAATGTGCGCCATGTCCACCATCAGCATCGCGCCGACTTCATCGGCGATCTCGCGAAAGCGGGCGAAATCCAGCTTGCGGGGATAGGCCGAGTAGCCCGCGATGATCAGCTTGGGCCGGTGTTCCCGCGCCAAGTCGCGGACCTCGTCGTAATCGATCAGGTAGGTGTCCGGGCGCACGCCGTATTGCACCGCCTTGAACCATTTGCCCGACATCGCCGGCCGGGCGCCATGCGTCAGGTGGCCGCCCGCATCCAGCGACATGCCGAGCACGGTGTCGCCCGGTTGCAGCAGCGCCAGCATCACCGCGCCGTTGGCCTGCGCGCCGGAGTGCGGCTGCACATTCGCGTAATCGGCCTGGAACAATTCGCGCACGCGCAGAATGGCCAGCGACTCGACTTCGTCCACATGCTCGCAGCCGCCGTAGTAACGGCGGCCGACGTAGCCTTCGGCGTACTTGTTGGTCAGCACCGAGCCTTGTGCGTCCATCACCGCGCGCGACACCAGATTTTCAGACGCGATCAGCTCGATTTGCGACTGCTGCCGGCGCAGTTCGCGGTCTTGCATGGCCATCACAATGGGATCGCGCTTGGCGAGCGGCGCAGCGAAGAACGGAGATGAACTCTGGAACATGAGACCCTTCCTGCTTGAGCGATGACATTTGAAAATCCGGCACGCGCCGAGCCTGTGAAGCATTCTTTCCCAATCGGCTCAGAGGCAGTTATCCCAAGCGGACCAGATCTTGTCCGATTGCGACAAGCCGATGGCGCCATCGGCCGCAAACCCGCATGCAGACTGGCTCTGCGCGTTTTAGTAATTGTCTTAAGGGTTTAAACGTATGGCCGCTCCACCACGCAGCCTTTAAAAGCCGAAGCAGCTGAACCAGACATCGGTTCATCGGAATTCCGAACAAGGAGCGTGGTCATGATTACCCGTCCGACGGGCCCGGATCGTCAGCGTCTCAGGCATTTCGGCTTCCTGCCTTTGCCGCACTTCACCATGCTGTCTTTCTCGACCGCGATCGAAGTGCTGCGCATGGCCAATCACCTGTTGGGCGTGCCGTACTACCGGTGGTCGGTCGTCAGCCCGGCAGGCGGGCCGGCAGTGGCCAGCAATGGACTGTCGGTGTACGCCAGCCCGCTGGATGATGACGATCTGCCGGATGCCGTCTTTGTTTGCGGCGGCACGCGCTTGAGCCCGCAGACGGAACCCGCCACGTTGGATTGGCTGCGTGAAGTGGCTGCGCGGCAGATCACACTCGGCAGCCTGTGCACCGGCACGTATACGTTGATGAAGGCTGGCTTGCTGGAGGGCTACCTCTGCGCCAGCCATTGGGAAGACATGGCGACGCTGCGGCGCGAGTTTCCGGGCAGCCGGCTGTCCGAAGACCTGTTCGTGATCGACCGGGATCGCATCACCTGCACCGGCGGCACCGCGCCGCTGGACATGATGCTGAACCTGGTGGGAGAGTCTGCCGGGCCTGCCATCGTGGCCGCCATCGCCAACCAGTTCACCATCGAGCATGTGCGCGACCACAAGGACAAGCAGCGCTTGCCGATATCCATCCGCATGCCGGCCGCGCATCCGGCCTTGGCTGAAGTGATCGCACTGATGGAGGTGAACCTGAAAGAGCCGCTGTCGCTGGATGAACTGGCGCAGTTGTCGGGCGCGTCCCAGCGCCAGTTGCAACGGCTATTTCGCGAGCACCTGGACACCACCCCCAAACAGCATTACCTGAGCTTGCGGCTGCGGCACGCCCGCGCGCTGTTGCGGCAGACACCCATGTCGATCATGAGCATCACATCGGCCTGCGGGTTTCAATCCGCGTGCCATTTCAGCAAGTCCTATCGCGCGGTCTACGGCGCGGCGCCCAGTTCAGAGCGGCGCAATCCGCAGCCCATGGAACACTTTCACTACGGGGCGAGTCCGCCATAAGGCGATGGGCGCGTCACGCTGATGCAGGGACGTGGCCTTTTTCAGCACTCTTTTCGCCCCCCTCTACACAAGCCAAAAATTCTGTGTATAATCGCTGTCTTTGGTGGAGACGGCCTAGCGGGAAATGTCCCGAAGTCCTCACCAAGAAAAGCAGAAATAGCGTGCAGAAATGCATGCCGTACTAGATAACACCAAGCCTAGTACGAAGGCAGTACCCTGCGGGAGTAGCTCAGTTGGTAGAGCGCAACCTTGCCAAGGTTGAGGTCGCGAGTTCGAGACTCGTCTCCCGCTCCAAATACAAAAAGGAAGCAACGGCCAACCCCGCGCTTCCTTTTTTCTTGCAAGTGCTGGCGCAATGGCAGAGTGGTTATGCAGCGGATTGCAAATCCGTGTACGTCGGTTCGATTCCGGCTTGCGCCTCCAGCATCTTTCCCCCCTCCCCCCGTATTTCCCGCGCATCTGGTTACGCATCCCTACGCGCTGTCAATCGAATGATTGCTATGGTGACGCCGTTTTCAATTAACGTCGATCCTATGCACCGCATTCTGAATTCCCGTGCCTGTTCCCCGTTGCTTGCCCTGTCCGCCGCGGCATTGATGTCGCTTGCGCCGATGGCGGCCGAGGCCGATTCCGACCGGCACCATCACCGCCACGGACGCGAGTACAAAGAGAAGTATTGGGACGGCGCGTGCAAAGTCGAACGCAAGTGGAAGCGCAACGGCGAATACACGGAAAAGCGCAAATGCCGCGATGACTATCGCGGCGGCTACTACGCACCGCCGCAAGTCGTGATGCCCATGCCGGCGCCAGCCATCGTCATCAACCCTCCCCCCATCATCATTCGCCCCTGACATGGATCAATCGGTGAAGGACGCAATCGCCCGCTGGCCCAATGTGCCGGCCGTGTATGGCTGGCTGTCGCTGGATGCGCGCGGCCGGTGGCGCCTGCACCCCCAGGGTCAGGCTGCGCAAGGCGGCGCGGGCGAGTCCATCACCAATACCCAGATCCTGGACTTCATCAATCGCAATTACGAACACGATGAGGCCGGCCGCTGGTATTTCCAGAACGGGCCGCAGCGGGTGTTTGTGCGGCTGGATGGCGCGCCGTATGTGCTGCGCCTGAGCGACGACAACCAAGGCTTGCTGACGCACACGGATGTGACGGTGGCCGGGGTCAGCCACTGGTGGCTGGACGACGCGGGCCAGTTGTACGCCACGACGCCCGCAGGGCCCGGCATCGTGATGGACCGCGACCTGCCCGCGCTGCTGGAACGGCTGGTGGCGGATAGCGGCGCGCCGCTCTTGGACAGCTTGGCGGATCTGGCGCCCGCGCAACGCATCACCGTGTCGTGGCCGGGCGTATATGGCGCCGCGCCGCTGGAAGCCATCGCCAGGCATGAGGTTGCGCGGCGCTTGGCGTTCGAGCCCAACCCCAGCGCAACGCCAGACTAGGCGCGCCTTAGAACATGCCGTTGGTATTGGCGGCTTGTTCGGGTATGGGTTGCACGGCGTCCCAGTGTTCGACGATCTTGCCTTGCTCCAGGCGGAAGATGTCGATGATGGCATTGCCCCGCGTGCCGGGTTCGCGCACCGCATGCACATGCAGGATCACGTAGTCGCCATCGGTAAAGACACGCTTGATCTCGCTGTGCGACTTCGGAAATTTGTCGCGCAAATAGGCGACGAACTTGCGAAAGCCCTCGGGGCCGTCGGCCGCGTTCGGGTTGTGCTGCACATAGCGTTCCCCCACGTATTGCAACGCAGCGTCGGCATCCTTCTGATTCAACCCCTTCTCGTAGAACGCCAGCACGGCCGCCTTGTTGGCCGCCTCTTGCTCGGGCGAGGCCTGTACGGCGGGCGACAGGGCCGCGGCGAACAACAGCGCGCCCACGGCGCGTTTGGCGAAGGTCATCGGAAACAGCATGGGAACTCCTGAATGAATTAGGGCGGGCGGGTCATTCTATGACCCGCCCGCCCCCGCAACCACGACCGCAACGGTTAACAGTCTAGTGCGCGCGGCGCTCAGCCCCGGCCGCTCTTGACCAAGGCGAACTTGCCGTCACCCAGCAGCGCCAGCACGGCGGCGGCCACGGTCAGGAAGATGGGATATTCCCAGCCGCCACCCGCATTGCCGAAACCCCAGCCGTTGCCAAAGTGAACGGTCGACGCCACGAACAATTGCACCACCGCAATCGCGGCGACCCAGCGCGGCACGATGCCCAGAATCAGCAACACGCCCGCGCCCACTTCGAAGAACGTGACCGGGTAAGCCAGCCAGCCGGCAAAGCCGATCTTGGCGAAGAACTGCGCGGTGCCGGGCAGCGTAAACACCAGCAGCTTGGTCAGGCCGTGGGCCAGGAACATGACGCCAAGCGCCACACGAAGCAACAGCGCGGCATAAGGCGCGGTACGGTTATCGATCATTGCACTCTCCTTCGAGCGAGTTTCAGGAATCGCCCAAAACGGGAAGATTCTTCATGGCCGCTATTCTTGCGATTCCAAAAACAAAGATAAACATGCAGAATTGCAAATTATTGTTCCCCGATAGGAAATAATCGTGGACACCCATACCGCCATGCAGACCTACGCCAAGGTCGTGGAATTGGGCTCATTCGCGGCTGCGGCCGATAAGATGGGCCAGGCCCGCTCCGTGGTGACACGGCAGATCGCCTACCTGGAACAGAAGTACGGCGTGCGCCTGCTGAACCGCACCACACGCAAGCTCAGCATGACCGACGCCGGCCGTGCGTTCTATGAACGGGTGCGGCCGATTCTGGCGGAAGTGGCCGACCTGGAACTGTCGCTACAAGCCGAAGGCCAGCGCCCCAGCGGCCGCCTGCGGGTCAGCGCGCCGGTGTCGTTCGGCATTCTGCACCTGGGGCCGGCCATCGCCGAATACCTGCAGCGTTACCCCGACGTCATCATCGACCTGGACCTGAACGACCGCGTGGTGGATCTGGTGGAAGACGGCTACGACGTCGCGGTGCGCATCGGCCCGCTCTTGGATTCGTCGCTGGTGGCGCGCCCGTTGGCGGCGCAGCAACTGCTGGTTTGCGCCGCGCCCGCCTACCTGAAGCGCCACGGCACGCCCCAAACCCCTGAAGACTTGAAGCAGCACCGCTGCCTGCATTACGCGTATGCCAGCACCGGCAATGAATGGCATTTCGAGAAGGATGGGGTGACGCATCTGGTGCGGGTGAACGCCGCCTTGCGCGCGAACAACGGCGACGTGCTGCGCACCGCCTCGCTGGCGGGACACGGCATCATCCTGCAGCCCGAATTCCTGGTGGGCGACGACATCCGCGCGGGCCGGCTGATCGCGCTGCTGACCGACTACGCACACACCCCGATCTCGATGTACGCCATTTACCCCCACCGGCGCTTCCTGTCGCCCAAGGTGAGGTCGTTTGTCGAGCACCTGGAAGAGCGCTTCGGCAGCCCCGCCCCCGTGTCGCCAGCCAGACGCACCAGTCCCCGCCGCAGCCGTTAGAATCGTACCCATGACCGCAAAACCGCCCATCGAATACTTCCCCGCCCCCCGCCGTTCGCTGTTTTGCACTCAGTGCGGCACCCCCCTGAACCGCCGGGTGCCGGAAGGCGACAACCGTGAGCGCGACATCTGTGATCACTGCGGCGCCATTCACTATCAGAACCCGCGATTGGTGGTCGGCACGGTGCCGGTGTGGGAAAACCGCGTGCTGCTGTGCCGGCGTGCAATTGAACCGCGCTACAACACCTGGACGCTGCCGGCGGGTTTCATGGAGCTGGGTGAAAGCACGGCGCAAGGCGCGGCCCGCGAAACGCTGGAAGAATCCGGTGCGCGCATTCAGCTGGGCGAACTCTATACCTTGATCGACCTGCCGCAGATCGATCAGGTGCATGTGTTCTATCTGGCCCAGGCGTTGGGGCCTGAACTGGACCCCGGCCCTGAAAGCCTGGAGGCCCGCTGGTACGAAGAGTCTGAAATTCCCTGGGACGATCTGGCGTTCCGCACGGTGACAACCACGCTGCGCCACTACTTCGACGACCGCAAGCAAGGCGTCTTCGTCCCCCATCACTACACCCTAGAATCGCACCGTTGAAGCTGCCCTGGCTTGCCGTCGACACCCCGTTTCCGCCAGCGGAATTCGCGCTGACGGAACCTGACGGCCTGCTCGCCGCGGGCGCGGACCTGTCCCCGGAACGCTTGATCCAGGCGTACTCCAACGGCATCTTCCCCTGGTATTCCGAGGGCGAACCGGTGCTGTGGTGGAGCCCCGATCCGCGCATGGTTCTGGCCATTGACGACTTTTCGCCATCGCATTCACTGCGCAAACTGCTGCGCCAGATCGCTAGCCAGGAATACATGGCGTCGCCCCGCGTGCAGGTGCGCGTGGACACCGTGTTCCCGCAGGTGATGGCGCAATGCGCCGCCCCGCGCGACGGCCAGCCCGGCACATGGATTACGTCCGCCATGCAGCAGGCGTATGCCGACTGGCATCGGGCGGGCTATGTGCACAGCATCGAAACCTGGATCGACGGCGAGCTTGCAGGCGGGCTTTACGGCATCAGCCTGGGCCGCATGTTTTTCGGGGAATCCATGTTCACCCGCGTGCCAAACGCCTCGAAAATTGCGCTGGCCTACCTGGTGCGCTATCTGGCTACCCAGGGCGTGGAACGCATCGATTGCCAGCAGCAGACGCGCCATCTGGCCAGCCTGGGCGCGCGTCCGATCTCGCGGTCGCGCTTTTTGCAGCATGTGCGCCATGCCACGTCGCAACCCCCGATTCCCTGGGCGCGCGGCGTGCTGGACAGCACCGGCCGGCTGTTACCCGACGCCACATTTGACGCCGACTTCGGCGTTAATATGTAGCGATCCATCGCCGACGTATCCGCGCGATGCGCAATTCCCCATGAGCCAGCTCAAAGAACTTCCCTTCTCCACGCTGCAGTTCTACGCAACCGCCCCCTACCCTTGCAGCTATCTGCCGGGTCGCCAGGCTCGGTCGCAGGTGGCCGCGCCCGGCCATCTGATCAACGCGGGCACCTATTCACAGCTGGTCGAACAAGGCTTTCGCCGTAGCGGGCTGTTCACGTACCGTCCCCATTGCGATAACTGCCGCGCCTGTGTACCCGTGCGCGTGGATACGGCGGGCTTCGCGCCCAACCGCAGCCAGCGGCGCGCCTGGCGCGACCATCAACATCTGCAGTCCTTCGTGGCAGAACTGGCCTGGTCGCCCGAACATTACCGCCTCTATACGCGCTATCAACAAGGGCGGCATCCGGGCGGCGGCATGGACGAAGACAGCCGCACGCAGTATGCGCAGTTCCTGCTGACCAGCCGCGTGAACACCCGGCTGGTGGAGTTCCGCGATGCCGAAGGCGTGCTGATGATGGTGTCCATCATCGATGTGCTGGATGACGGGCTTTCGTCCGTCTACACCTTCTACGACCCCGATGTAGAGGGCAGTCTTGGCACCTACAGCATCCTGTGGCAGATCGAACAGTGCCGCACGCTGAACCTGCCCTGGCTGTATCTGGGCTACTGGATCGCAGACAGCCGCAAGATGTCCTATAAGTCCAGCTTTCATCCCGCGCAATTCCTCGTCGACGGCGAATGGCGCGACCAGCACGATCCGTCCCTCTGATTTATCCCCCGTTGCGTTCCCGCGCGCCTGCGGCTGCCCGCTAGGCCGGCGAAATTCGCTCTACAATTCCGCCCCATGTCTATCCTCTTCCACGCCTATCCCCTGGCCCGCCCGGCGTTGTTCGCCATGGACGCGGAAACCGCCCACGAAGTTACGCTTTCGGGCCTGCAACGCGCGTATGAATGCGGCGCCACGCGCAAGCTCATGCATGCGCAGCCCAAAGCGCCTTGCACGCTGATGGGCATGCAACTGGCCAATCCCATCGGGCTGGCGGCGGGGCTGGACAAGAACGGCGCGTATATCGACGCGCTGGGCAATCTGGGGTTTGGTTTCATTGAAGTCGGCACGGTGACGCCGCGCGCGCAGCCCGGCAACCCGAAGCCGCGCATGTTCCGGCTGCCGCGCGCCAATGCGCTGATCAACCGGCTGGGCTTCAACAACCAGGGCCTGGATGCCTTTCTGGCGAACGTGCAGCGCAGCCAATGGCGCAAGCAAGGCGGGATTCTGGGCTTGAATATCGGCAAGAACGCCGATACGCCGATTGAACGCGCCGCCGATGATTACCTGATCGGCCTGGAAGGCGTGTATCCCCATGCGGACTACGTGACGGTGAATATTTCGTCGCCCAACACCAAGAATCTGCGGGCCTTGCAAAGCGGCGATGAATTGTCGTCGCTGCTGGCGCAATTGGCCGACAAGCGCCGTGCGCTGGAAGATCAGCACCAGCGCCGCGTGCCGATGGCGGTGAAAATTGCCCCCGATCTCACGCAAGACCAAATCGACGCCATCGCCGACACGCTGCCGCGCCACGGCATTGACGGCGTCATCGCCACCAACACAACGCTGTCGCGCGACGCCGTCACGGGCCAGGCGCACGCGGACGAGGCCGGTGGCCTGTCGGGCGCGCCGGTGCATGAATTGTCGTTGAAGGTGATTCGCCGCCTGAAGGAACAGCTGGGCGACAGCCTGGCCATTATTGGCGTGGGCGGCGTGATGTCGGGCCAGCAGGCGCGCGAGAAAATGGCCGCAGGCGCCGACGCCGTACAGTTGTATACGGGGTTGATCTACCGCGGCCCGGCGCTGGTGGGCGAGTGCGTGAACGCCGTCCAGAAGCGATAGCAAAACAAGCAGGCAAAAAAAGGGGCCACCCTGTGGGTGGCCCTAATTCCAGCTCTGCTCTGTCACTCAACAGTACTACATTACTGCAATTTGCGCAGCATCGCGCGCCAAAAACTTAGGCGGTGCGACGGCTACGGCTGGCAACCTTGGTGGCGGCATCGGCGGCATCCGTTGCAGCCTTGAAGGTCGCGTTGGCGGCGGCATTCAGGTTCGATTCGGCGACTTCAGCAGCCTGCTTGGCGGCCTTGGTCACGGAATCGTAGGCGCTGTTGGCGGTGGCCAACGAGGACTTGATCAGGGCAACGGCGCTTTCGGAACCGGCCGGCGCGTTCTTGGAGAACTGGTCGACGGCTTCGCTCAGCTGTTGCTGGCTTTCGGCGATCTGTTCTTCGGTCAGCTTGACCAGGTTGCCCTGCACGCCGGCAACGATGTCATACACGTGCTTGGTGTAAGCCATGGCCTTTTCAGCGCCCGGTTGCAGCAGGCCCGATGCGAACGCAGCGGCTTCTTGCGGATCTTTCACTTCAGAGGCTTGCTGCGAGCGCTGGGCGACTTCGTCCAGCGTGGCGCGCACGACCTTCATATTCAGTTCAACCAGCTTTTCAAAGCCAGCGAAAACAGCGGATTGGGCGGCCACGAAAGTGTTGATGCTGGCCTTCTGGCGGTCCAGAACTTGTTGCGGAATTGCGCTCATAGAATGCTCCTTTAGGGGTAGCCGGAAGCTTTCCGGCAAGTCAGGATGGTTGTCTGCGACGAAAAATAAAAACGTGCGCGGAAACTGGTACTACAAGCTACCGCCGGCCCGTTTGATGCACTGCACAATTCACATTCTAGACTGGCAGTTTTTCTTGTCAAGCTGTTTTTGTGCAACGCAACAAGTATTTGCACTTTAACGGTGCAGGCCGCTGCACGCCTTTGATCCAGAACAAGAATTTCCCATGATTCGGGAAATACCGGACATGACGGCGTATCAATTCTTTTCTACACTGCTTTCACGCTGATGACAGATAAAACAAACCATAAGTCAGCGGCATAAAACTAAATCGCAGCAAGCAAAACCCTGCAATTGGAGACTTCATGACCCTCATCCCCCGCACGCTTTCGGCCCTGCTCGCGGCCAGCGCCATGCTCGCCACTGGCGCCGCCCAAGCGGAATATCCGGAACGCCCCATCAATATGGTGGTGCCATTCGCCGCAGGCGGTCCGACCGACAACGTCGCCCGCTCGCTGGCGGAAGCCATGCGGCCGAGCCTGGGCCAGACGGTTGTGGTGGAAAACAAGGGCGGCGCCGGCGGCACCATCGGCACGACGCAAGTCGCGCGCGCCCAGCCGGACGGCTATTCCATCCTGCTGATGCACGCCGGCTTCTCCACTGCGCCGTCGCTGTACAAGAATCCCGGCTACGACCCTTACAAGAGCTTCGAGCCCATCGGCCTGGTGGTCGACGTGCCAATGACCATCATCGCGCGCTCGGACTTCCCGCCTAACAACATCAAGGAACTGGCCGAGTACGTCAAGGCGAACAAGGACAAGGTCTCGCTGGCCAATGCCGGCATCGGCGCCGCCAGCCATCTGTGCGGCACCATGCTGGTGGAAGCGCTGGGCGTGCAATTGCTGACCATCCCGTACAAGGGCACCGCCCCCGCCATGAACGATCTGCTGGGCAAGCAGGTCGACCTGATGTGCGACCAGACCACCAACACAACGCAGCAGATCGACAGCGGCAAGGTCAAGGCCTACGCCGTGACCAGCCTGCAACGCGTCCCCACGCTGCCCAAGCTGCCGACGATGGACGAGTCCGGCTACAAGGGCTTCGAAGTGGGCATCTGGCACGGGATGTGGGTGCCGAAGGGCACGCCCAAGCCGGTCGTGGACAAGCTGATCAAGAGCCTGCAAACCGGCCTGGCCGACCCCAAGTTCCAGGAACGCATGAAGCAGCTGGGCGCCACCGTGCTGACCAATGAAGCCAACCCGCAAGGGCTGGAAGCCAAGGTGAAGCAGCAAGTGCCGCAGTGGGCCGAGCTCTTCAAGAAGGCAGGCGTCGAACAGCAGTAATGCGGTTCGAATAAGCGCTGTCTGCCTACAAAAAAGCCCCTTGCGGGGCTTTTTTTGCGTCTGTGCGAGCTACGGACGCAAGGCTTCCGCCGCCATGCCTAACCCATTGAAACCGGTGGAGACCGAGGGTTCGTAACCCAATGCTTCGGAAATGCTGGCGGCGGTATCCACCAGCGCCTTGATCCAGTCATCCTGCAAACGTTCAGCGGGCGCCGAGATCGACAGGCCCGCCACCAGCTTGCCGGTGTCATCGAAAATGCCGGCCGCGATGCATCGCACGCCCAGCTCAAGTTCTTCGTTGTCGCGCGCATAGCCGTGGCGGCGCACCAGGGCCAGCTCGCGTTCCAGGCGGTCCAGATCCGTCAGGCTGTTGCGGGTGTGGCCCGCCAAGCCGGTGCGCAGCGCATAAGCGCGCACCTGGCGCGCGTCGCCGGTGGACAGAAACAGCTTGCCGGTGGACGTCAAATGCAGGGGCGCGCGGCCGCCAATGGCGCGCACCACCTGCATGCCCGAGCGTTCGCTCCAGGCGCGGTCGATGTAGACGATTTCGTCGCCTTGCTGCACCGACAGGTTGATCGTTTGCCCGGTCAGCTTGTGCAGCGAACGCATGGCCGAAATGGCCGCTTCGCGCACGTTCAGCCGCCCTTTTACCAGCGACCCCAGTTCCAGCAAGCGCATGCCCAACTGATACAGGCCGTTGTCGACGCGCTCGACATACCGGCCTACGACCAGATCGTTAAGAATGCGGTGCGCGGTGGAAGCGTGCAGGCCCGTGGTCGCGGACAATTCCTTGAGCGTGACAGGGTCCTGCTGCGCAGCCAGGGCGTCAAGCAGGCGCATGGCGCGCTCGATGACCTGAATGGCGATGGGATGGCCGGACGCGCCTTCGGTCTCGGCGTCCAGGGGATTGCGGGGTGTCGTAAGACGGGGCATAGGGGGAGGTTGGGCTCGCGCCGCGCCGCCGAAAAAAACCGGCCTTGCGGCAACGCAGCAAACAGTTCTTTCCCGTATTGTGAAATTTACCGCGTCATTTGGCAATGGGTATTTCATCAATAAACGGGGAGCGCCCCCGTTTATTGAGGGTCAATCTCAGGCCGCAGCCGGGGGCGCGAGCTTTCCGCCCAGACGCAGCACTTCAGCACGCAAGAACTCCAGCGCCTCGGCGGCAGCGGCGGGTTCGCCCTTGACGCCCAGCTCAATATGCGGGGTGCCGCCAGCTTCCCCAACGCTGGGCAAGCTGAAGGCGCGCACGTCCGGCCACCGGGTTTCGACACTGATCATCGCGGGCGTGATGCGCGATTCCGGCATGCTGAACACCAGGAAAGAATGCTCGACATGGGCCCGCACATGTTGCAGTGCACGATAGCGGGTGTCCAGCGTCCATTCCAGCATCGGCCACGCCATGACGGGAAAGCCCGGCACGAAGGTGTGGTCCTGGATGAAGAAGCCGGGAATGCGGTTGTACGGGTTCGGCACAATCTCGCAGCCCTGCGGAAACATGCCCATCTGCAAGCGCTGCTGGTTTTCCGGCGCGCTCATGTCGGCGGTGCCCTGCCCCTTGGCGGCCATTTCGGACGTGCGTAGCGCAATCGCCGCTTCGGCTTCCGGGTGCAAGGCCAGCGGCAAACCCAGTGCGGCCGCGGCGGCCTGACGGGTGTGGTCGTCAGGCGTGCCGCCGATGCCGCCACAAGAGAATACGACGTCGCCCTTGGCGAAGCTGCGCTGGTAGGCAGCCACCAGCGTGTCGCGTTCGTCGGGCAGGAATTCGGCCCAGCTCAGGTGCATGCCGCGCGCGCTCAGCAGCTCGACGACTTTGGAAAAATGCTTGTCCTGACGGCGGCCCGACAGGATTTCATCCCCGACGATGATGAGGCCAATGCGACGGGCGGCGGATTCAGCGGCCATGTCCAGTTCCAGAGGGTAAGAGGGAAGACGCCGGTCAGACGTCGATAACGCGGTCCTGGCGCAAGCGCTTGAGCGCTTCCAGTCCGTAATGCGCGTAGACCAGCGCGGAAAACACCGGCAGGATAATCCACGCGGGCGGCAACAAATTCAATAGCGAACAGATCAGGCCGATGGTCCAGAAGCCGCCGTTATTGCGTTCCAGGATCAGCTTGCGTTCGGCCGGGCTGGCATGTTCGACGATGGCGTCCACGCGCATCATGCGCGAGAACGCGAACGCCCACCAGAAGATAGACAGCACAATCGCCATGGGCGGCACCAGCCACAACGGCAGCGTCAGCAGCCAGCCGGCCGCAAAGGCGGCCGACACCCAGACCGCGTTCCAGACGCTGACCGCCGTCGAATATTTACCCTTGCGGCCCACGCTGGCGTATTCGCGTTGGCCCACATGGCGCAGCACCAGCGGCATCACGAAGACCGCGGCAATCGCCAGCCCCAGCACGCCGGATACCGGCAGCAAAATGGCGCAGGCAAGAAGAGGAATCAGGTAGACCTTGAGCGAAAACAGGCCCATGGCCAGCATCCAGTCTTCTGCGCGGTTCAGCATGTCGACGCGCGAAATCTGGACGCCCAGCCATTCAACCAGCGGGGTCCAGAAAAAATACAACAGCAGCAGCGCGCCCACCAATGCAATCAGGAAAGGCAGCAGCACCGCGAAGAGCATCGTCGGGTGGCATTGGGACACCAGCGCGCGTTTGAACGCCTGGCCCACGCTGACGGCGCCAGCCCCGGCAGCGGAAAAACGGCCGTTGTCGGACGGGGCGGAATCAGTGCGCAAGGCGGTCATGGGAACGGAAAAATGGGGTGGACATCCCGGGTATGATAGTCAAACACGCCCTGATCTGCTCACATGTCTCTACTCGTACCCGGCACTGACCTGGCCGCCCTGCGCACACGGCTGGGCGCAACCCCGAACACCTGGCTCGTCGCCTGTTTCTGCGCCGCCTGGTGCGACACCTGCGAGCAATACAAGCCCAAATTGCAAGCGCTGGCAGATACGTTGCCGCAACACGTCTTCGCGTGGATCGACATCGAAGACCACGCCGAACTGCTGGGTGATGAAGATGTTGAAAACTTCCCCACCCTGCTCGTGCAGATCGGGTCGCGCGTGGTGTTCTACGGCCCGATGCTGCCGCACATTGGCCATCTGGAAAGACTGCTGGACAGCGTGAACGAGAACAGTCCGGCCGTCGCTACCGAACTGCCAGATTTGCCTAAGCTGCTGGCCGCCTGAGCCAAATAAAAAAACCCGCAAGGCCATTCGGCGTTGCGGGTTTTTTGCATGCCTGGAAACAATCAGGGCTTGCGCGAACCGCCCAACAGCACGGCCACCTGGCGCTTGGGCGCCGACGACGAATTGCCGTTGTTCTTCGGCGCCTGATCTTCCGCAGGCGTACTGGCCGACGACGACGGCTCGTAAGGCTTCAGGAAGAAATCATCGACGGGCTGGCGCGGGCCGCTGGACGTGTAGCCCGAACGGCGATCCGACGAACGGCCGCCACGATCGCCACGGCTTTCACGGCCGCCATCGCGGCCTTCACGCGACGACGAACCGGTGCGCTCTTCGCTGCGGCGATGGCTGCGCGCCACGGCGTCGGCGGGCAAGTCCAGCGTGCCGCGCGGCACTTCGCGCTTGATCAGCTTTTCGATGTCGAGCAGGAAGCGTTCTTCGTCGGGCGTAAACAGCGCAATGGCTTCGCCCGATGCGCCCGCGCGGCCGGTACGGCCAATACGGTGCACGTAATCTTCAGCGTTGTAAGGCAGGTCATAGTTGATGACGCAAGGCACGCCGGCCACGTCCAGGCCGCGCGCGGCGACGTCGGTGGCGACCAGCACTTCCAGGTCGCCGGCCTTGAAGGCTTCCAGCGCCTTCATGCGATCGGCCTGGGTCTTGTCGCCGTGGATCGATTCGGCTTTGACGCCGTCGCGTTCCAGTTCACGCGCCAGACGCGCCGTGCCAATCTTCGTGTTCGAAAACACAATGACCTGCTTCAAGCCGCGCGACTTCACCAGATGCACGACGGCGGCGCGCTTGGCGTCGCTGGACATCTTGTAGGCGATTTGGGTAATGGTCGTGGCGGTGGCGTTGCGCGCCGCGACTTCAATCTCAACAGGCTGATTCAGATACGAACGGCCGAGCTTGCGGATCTCGTTGCTGAACGTAGCCGAAAACAGCAGGCCCTGACGCTGCGCGGGCAGCAGGCGGATGATGCGTTCCAGATCCGGCAGGAAACCCATGTCGAGCATGCGGTCGGCTTCGTCCAGCACCAGAATGCCGACCTGGCTCAGGTTCACGTTCTTTTGTTCAACGTGGTCCAGCAAGCGGCCGGGGGTTGCCACCAGCACTTCGCAACCGCGGCGCAGCGCTTCTTTTTGCGGGCCGATATCCACGCCGCCAAACACCACCGCCGAACGCAAAGGCGTTTGCTTGCTGTAGCGCTTGACGCTTTCGAACACCTGATCGGCCAGCTCACGCGTGGGCGTGAGGATCAACGCGCGCACCGGATGCCGGGCGGGCGATGCGCTGGTGTTGGCCAGCGGCATCAGGCGATGCAGGATCGGCACCGTGAACGCGGCGGTCTTGCCGGTACCCGTCTGAGCGGCGCCCATGACGTCGCGCCCTTCCACCACAACAGGAATGGCTTGCGCCTGAATGGGGGTTGGCGTGGTGTAGCCGGTTTCGACGATGGACTGCAACAGCAAAGGGTGCAGGCCGAAATCGGCAAACGTCGGCGCGGGCGCGTCGGCGGCAGGTGCTACGGATTGAATGGATTCAGTCATCAGGGTTTGGCAGATACCGGGACCAGTGAAAAAGAACAAAACGAGAGTGCTACATGCACTGCACTACATACGCATCGGGGCAATCTGAATGCGCGTGATCGCATCGCGATGGCACGCAAATCGCCGCGAAGCGCTATCGGCTTCGCGGGCAATCGGCGCCCTGCCTTGCTGGCCAGCGGGCGCATTCTTCGACTCGATACTTATGAGGGCAGTACCAGGCCCGGATTGCTGTGGATAACTTAATTTTAGCGCAGGCGCATTACCACACGCGCAAACGGCGCATGTGTCCACCAGATGGACGATATATGGCCGATACGGCGGGTGTCAGCCTGCCAGCCAGCGCAAGCCCCATAACACCAACATGCCAACGACGATCACCAGCACAGCGCTGCGAGTACGCAGAAAAACCAGAATAGCGATCAACCCTGCGACCAGCTTGTAGTCGAACACCGGACCCAGGCCCGCTTTCCAGGGCAGCAGATCAGGCACGACGATGGCGGTGAGTGCGGCTGCCGGCGCGTAGCGCAACGCGCGCCGCACGCCGTCCGGCAGCGGAATATAGTCGCCAAACAGCATGAAGCCGGCACGCGTCAGCACGCTGCAAAAAGCCAGCAGCAGAATCGCACAATAGACGTAGATCTCGGAAGGCCAGAGGGTCATGGACGCGCCTTGAAGAATCGTTCAGCCCACATGCCGGCCACGACGCCGGCAATGACTGCCGCGGCCAGCCCCAGCCGCAACGGCAGCACCTGCCCGGTCCAGGCGACCACGCCGGCAGCCAGCATCGACACCAGCATCGGCTTCGAACTGGCCAGCGGCACCGTAATCGCCAACAGGGCCAGCACGGCGGCAAAGTCCAGCGACCAATTGGTCGGGACCATGGCGCCCAAATATATGCCGACAATCGACGACGTTTGCCACACCAGCCAGCCCGGCGCGATGGTGCCCAGGAAGAACCACAGTTGCTCACGCGTGCCGCGCTCGGCTGAATCGCCAAAACGCGGCATGAACAGCACGAAGCCCATGTCGGTTGTGAAATAGCCCAGCCCCAGCCGCTTGGGCCAGGACAGGTGCCGGAAATAGGGGTGCAGCGCCGCGCCGAAGATGATGAAGCGCAGGTTCACCACGCAGCCCGCAGCAAAGATGAGCCACAGCGGCGCGCCTGTGGCGATCAGCGGCAATGAAGTCAACTGCGCCGAACCTGCGTACAGCAGCAGCGTCATGGCCAGCGCCATGGATTCGGTCAGTCCGGATTTGACCATGGCCACGCCGGTCACCAAGCCCCAGGTCGCGGTGGCGATCAAGGCGGGCACGATGGCGTGGATACCGGCGCGAAACGCATTCAGGCGTTCCTGACGGATGGCGCCGGCGCGCTGGCCGGGGTCTTCGGAGCCGGGGTCTTCGGAGCCGGGGTCGTTGGAGCCGGGGCCTTCGGATTCAGGAAGCGCGGATTCAGAGGACAACGGCTGACCCCTGGCGATGCGGACAGGACGACATGGGAACTCTTACGGGTTGCGCGGGCCGAATGGCTCCACGTGCACCACGCCGGTGCGCGGACAGGCCGTTATTGTAACCTCGTCGCTTGATACAATATGCGCCTCAAGATTCTTGGGCCGCCTGACGATCTGGCGCGCTCTGTGTGGAGAAGACCATGTCGATGGCTGATCGCGACGGTTTCATCTGGTATGACGGCAAGCTCGTTCCGTGGCGCGACGCGACCACGCACGTCCTGACGCATTCCCTGCACTACGGGCTGTCTGTCTTTGAAGGCGTGCGCGCCTACAAGTCCGAAATCGGCACCGCCATCTTCCGCCTGGAAGACCACACGAATCGCCTCTTCAATTCCGCCCACATCTACCAGATTCCAATGCCCTTTGATCGTGACACGATCAACGAAGCGCAGCGGATGGTCGTGCGCGAAAACCAGCTGGAATCCGGCTATCTGCGCCCCTTGGTGTTCTACGGCCCGGAGAAAATGGGCGTGTCGCCCAAAGGCGCCCGCGTTCATGTGGCGATCGCCGCGTGGCCCTGGGGCGCGTATCTGGGCGAAGACGCGCTGTCGCAAGGTATCCGCGTCAAGGTCTCTTCGTTTGCGCGCCAGCACGTGAACGTCACGATGCCGCGCGCGAAAGTGGCCACCACCTACGCCAACTCCATCCTGGCCAATACCGAAGCCCTGCAAGACGGCTACGACGAAGCCCTGCTGCTGGACACCGAAGGCTTTGTGGCCGAGGGGTCTGGCGAAAATCTTTTCATCGTGAAGGACGGCGTGCTCTGCGAGCCCGAGATCGCGTCCGCCCTGACCGGCATCACCCGTTCCACCATTCATGCGCTGGCCGCCGACTTCGGCTTGCGTGTGGTCACCAAGCGGTTAACGCGCGACGACGTCTACATCGCCGACGAGGCCTTCTTCACCGGAACGGCCGCGGAAGTCACGCCGATTCGCGAGGTCGACAACCGCCAGATTGGCTCAGGGCGGCGCGGCCCCGTTACCGAGAAGTTGCAGAAAGCATTTTTTGACATGGTGAATGGCCGCATCCCGAAGTACCATCACTGGCTAAGTAAAGTCTGAAGTTTGACGCTGACCCGTGCGGCCTTGTCCCGACAAGCCGCAACATTGCCCCAACCTGCCGTTTATCGGTTCTTTTTTCAGGAATATCCATGACCGCTGCTGCCCCGGCCGCCGTCCCCCACGCTCACGAAGTCATTGAGGTCGGCGCTGAAGACCTGCCCGTGTTCTGCCCCGGCCCGAAGGCGCCGCTGTGGAGCATGCACCCCCGCGTCTTCCTGGACGTGGCCCGCTCCGGCTCCGCCAGCTGCGCCTACTGTGGCGCCGAGTACCGCCTGAAGGCCGGTACCGTGCTGCACGGCCACCACTGAACGCCCGCCGCACAACGCCTACCCGTCAGCCGCAGCCATGTTTGCCACGCCCGAAGAAGCTGAACACGCGTTCTACGAAGCCCTGGAACAGGCGGACTGCGTCCGTCTGATGCAGGTGTGGGCGGACGACGAAGAAGTCGTCTGCATCCACCCGGGCGGCCTGCGCATCGTCGGCCATTCGGCGGTGAACGAATCCTGGCAACAAGTGCTGGCCAATGGCCCGCTGCACGTCCGTCCGCTGCGCCCGCTGGTCATGCTCAGCATGATGTGCGCGGTGCACGTGCTGGTCGAGCAAGTGGCCCTGCGGACACGGGAGGGCACGCAGTTCGCAAACTGCTACGCAACGAACATCTACCACAAGGGCCCCACTGGCTGGCGCATGGTCATGCACCATTCGTCGCCGGCGCCCACGGAAGCCGGGGTGCTCGATTTGCACGACGTACCCGACATGCTGCATTGAATCGGGTGGATTTTTAGTTGGCCGCTGCTCGTCTAGATACATCCCCCTGCCCCGTTCCCTCCTGGTTGCCAGGGGGCGACTCCCAGACCATTTACGCATCCGTGTTTGCGCAATATCACCGGATCGCCTTCGTGCGAGACCGCGTGGAAACGCCAGATACCGATTTCGTGGATTTCGACTGGACGGGCCCAGGCCTCTTCCCGCACAAGGCCGCCGATGGCGCGCCCGTCAGCGGGCAAGGCCCTGTGGCCAACGGCAAGACCGCCGCGGCGCGGTGGATGACGGACGCCGACTGGAAGTCGCTGCCGCAAACGCCCGACACGCCGGCGCTGATCCTCTTTCACGGCCTGGAAGGCGGCAGCAACAGCCGCTACGCCCAATCCGTGGCGCATTATTTCCGCGCACGGGGCTGGATCGTCGTCATCGCTCACTTCCGGGGCTGCTCGGGCGTGCCGAACCGGCTGGCGCGCGCCTATTATTCGGGCGACTCCGCCGAGGTCGGCTTCCTGCTGGAAACGGTGCGCAGCCGCATCCCGCATGCGCGCTGGCATGCGGTGGGCGTATCGTTGGGCGGCAATGCATTGCTGAAGTATCTGGGTGAACACCAGGAAGACACTGGCTGGTTGACCGGCGCTGCGGGCGTTTCCGTGCCGCTGGACCTGGTTGCCTGCGGCAAGACGCTGTCTACCGGCATGTTCAACCGCCGCGTCTACAGCGCCCATTTCCTGAAGACGCTCAAGCACAAAGTGCTGGAAAAGGCGCACCGTTTTCCCGGCTCCATCGACGTGATGCGTATCGCGCACGCGCATGACCTGCGCGAATTCGACGACACCTACACCGCGCCGATGCACGGTTTCCGCAATGCGCTGGATTACTGGACGCGCGCGTCCAGCAAGCCCTGGCTGCCGAAGATTTCCGTGCCGACGCTGGTGCTCAACGCCCGCAACGACCCCTTCATTCCCGCGGCGTCACTGCCCAAGCCGGACGAATGCGCGCCCGTCATCCTGCTGCACCAGCCCACCGACGGCGGGCACGCCGGTTTTCCCACCGGCGCGTTCCCTGCGCATTTGAACTGGCTGCCGCAACGTCTGGGCCGCTTCTTCGAAACGGGCCTTTAAGCCGGGACCAGGCCCCGGGGCGATCCCGGGGCTGATTGCTGTGCTGACTTCCAGGCGGGTACCCGGGCCTTAGCCACCGGCATCAACCCGATTTGAAGCGTTCCAGCAGCTGCCGTTCTTCGGCCAGCTTGTCTTTCACTTCCTTGATCTGCACGTCGATCTGCGATTGCTCGTAGAAATCGGTCGACAGGCCACGCGCCTGCTGCAGCTGCGATTCCGCGGCGGCAAAGGCGCCAGTCATGACGTAGTAGCGCGCCAGATCGCGGCGCGCCTGCACCGGCTTGCCGTTGCGTTCTTCGCTTTGGGCCAGCATCTGGTAGAGGCTGGGCTCGTCGCTGCCCCATTGCTTGATCTTCGCGCGCAGATAGTCTTGCGCATCGGCATGACGGCCGTTGCTTTGCAGCGCCTGGGCATAGGCGATGCCCAATGCCCGCTGATCAGGCCAGCGCTTGGTCGCCGCCTGGGCCAGCTCCAGCGCACGCGGATATTCCTTGCGCGCCAATGCGATATCCACACTCAGCTTGGCCAGTTGCGCAGAATTGCGCCCGCCGGCCGTAGCCAGGTTCCAGTAGCGGTCGGCTTCGGCCAGGTTGTTGCGCTGGAAAGCCTGCAAGGCCAGCCCGTAATAGGCGGCCGACTGGCGCACGCCAGACAGCGCCTGCGCCTCGTCCTGCAATTGCTGGCCGGCCGAACGCAGGCTGACGGCATCGCGCCCCTGCACCACGCGCATCTTGGCGCGCACGTACCAAAAATCATCGCTGTCCAAGTGGCGCGACGCGGGAAGCGAGCGCACCCGGTTCTGGACGTCGGACATACGCTCGATGGACAACGGGTGCGTGCTGGCCCATGAACCGCCGCCCGCCCCTTCGTTCAAACGCGATGCGTTCATCAGCCGCGAGAACATTTGCGACATGCCTTCGGCGTCGTAGCCGGCCTTGGTCAGCATCTGGAATCCAGCGCGGTCAGCTTCGCGTTCCGCATCCCGCGAAAAGCCCAGTTGACGGTTGATGGCCGCGGCCTGCCCGAATGCCGCCACGCCCATCGCCAGGTTGCCGCCACCGCCCGCCAACGCGGCCAGCAGCGCGCCGGCCAAGCTGGCCAGCATCACCATGCTGTTCTGGCTTTGCTGCGTCATGCCGCGCGCAATATGGCGCTGCACGACGTGGCCGATTTCGTGCGCCAGCACGGCGGCCAGTTCCGACTCGCTGCCCGACGACACGATTAGCCCGGTGTTCACGCCAATGAAGCCGCCCGGCATGGCGAACGCGTTGATCTCGGGGTCGCGCACGCCGAACATTTCCACATCCGGCACGGCGCCCGGCGCAAAGGCCGCCAGCTTGCGGCCCATCGTCGTCAGGTATTGGCTGAGTTCGGGGTCATCGATGTAGGTCGGGTCGCGCCGGCCTTGCGACATGATGGCCTCGCCCAGGCTGCGTTCCAGCATGGGGGACAATTCGGCGGCCGAGGCCGCGCCCATCGAGGGCAAGCCGACCGGCTGCGCCCAGGCGGCGGCCGGAATGGTGGGGGCGACGAGGGCGGCGCTGAGCCCGATGATCGCACCTCGTTTCGCAATCGAGCAAATGGATGGCATTTTCCTGCGGTTCATAAGCCTATGATAGCGATGAGCTTAAAATGTTTCACCGATACCCCAAACGAGGTCTCAATGCGTCCCGTCCGTAAAGCCGTTTTCCCTGTCGCCGGCATGGGCACCCGCTTCCTGCCCGCCACCAAGGCGATGCCCAAGGAAATGCTGCCCGTGGTCGACAAGCCGTTGATTCAATACGCCGTTGAAGAGGCCGTGGCCGCTGGCATCACCGACCTTATTTTTGTGACCGGCCGCAACAAGCGCGCCATCGAGGATCACTTCGACTCCGCCCCCGAGCTTGAATCCGACTTGGAAATCAAAGGCAAGCACGAGCTGCTGGCCATGGTGCGGGGCATTCTACCTGCGCATGTGAATTGCCTCTACATCCGGCAATCGGCCCCGCTGGGCTTGGGCCACGCCGTGCTGTCGGCCGCGCCCGCCGTGGGCGACGAACCCTTTGCCGTGCTGCTGGCCGATGACCTGATCGACGCCGACACGCCCGCCATGAAACAGCTGGTGGACGTCGCCGTTGCGCAGAACGCCAGCGTGCTGGGCGTGCAGGACGTGCCGCGCGCCGACACGCGCAAATACGGCATCGTGGCCACCCGCGAGGGCGAAGCCCGGCTGGACGCGCGCACCGAACGCGTCACGCATATTGTTGAAAAACCGGAACCGGACGCCGCGCCGTCGACGTTGGCCGTTGTGGGCCGCTACGTGCTGGAAGCCGCCATCTTCGACCACCTGCGTTCCACCAAGATGGGCGCGGGCAACGAAATCCAGCTGACGGACGGCATTGCTTCGCTGATGCGCGAACGCGCTGTGTTTGCGCACCGCTTTGAGGGTGTGCGATACGACTGCGGCAACAAGGCCGGCATGTTCCAGGCCACCGTGGCGCTGGGCAAGAAATACCACGGCCTGCTGCCGGAATAAGCCCTTAGCGGTTTACGCAGAAACCGCCGCGCGGGCCTTGGCTCGCGCGCGGGCATCCCGGTCTGCCTTGCGCAACCGTCCCTTGGCGGACAAACGCATCAAGGTGCCCAGCGCCACCATCAGGCCGATCACTTCGACCAGCGCAGCCGGAATCCACATGGTCAGGCCGCCGATGGTCTGGTCGGTCTGGGCGGACATGGCAATCGCCCGGCCACACAATTCAAACAAGGGATAGATATCGCTTTCGGTGAAGGCGATGACGGCGCCCGCCACCATTTGCGGCAGCATCGTCAGCACCGGCGAAATCACGCGCCCGCCCGGCGTCATCGCGGCAGGCGGCGCGGGGCGGCGGTCCAGAATCAGGTTCCAGTACATGAACCCGCTGATCACCACCGACCAGTTCATCAGCCGGTACAGGCGCCAGTCCAGCATGGAATAAAACTGCACCGACGGAATCAGCCAGACCAGCACCAAAAAGACGAACAGCGTCGGCACGAAAATCTTGTTGGTCAGCACGGCCACGGTGGCGCGGCCTGTGCCCGTGCGCAGAAAGTCGCGCAGGCGGATGCGCCATGACATCGGCAAGCCCGCCCGCATGACCTGCCCCGGAAAGGCCGCCATCACCAGCAACGGCCCCAGGTGGTGCAGCACCAGATGCTGGATGCGGTGGATGAAGAACATGCGCTCGGCGTAGTAGTCCACCCGCGTATGCATCGACAGGTACAACAGCACCAGCCCCGCCCAGAAGAACACGCGCCGCGCGCCCGTCACATGGTGGACGCGCTGGCCGCGCACGAACAGCACAATCGCCACCACGAAGGAGGCCACCAGCGTGGGAGAGAACTCCCAGGGTATGAGCCATTCGAGACTATCCATGCAGGCTATCCAGAAGACATCAGAAGGACGGGGCGCGGCGCCAGGCGCTGCTACCCGCCGATTGTAGTGGACCCCGCCCGCCTCTGATCTGGTGGCGCGGAGGGATCAAAAATGGTGCGAAATACCGGCTCCGACGCGGGTGGTATGAGCGTTGGCGGGGTCGAACTGGTTGTCGAGCGTGTAATTCGACGCATACCCGGCAAAGCCATACAGCGTCGTGCGTGGTGACAGCGCATAGGTATAACCCAAGGTCACCAGTTGCGCATTGCGCGCCGTCATACCGTTGTCCCATTGCCAGTTTGGCCGCGCCAGCGACCATTGCAGCAGCACCGTACCCGGCCCCACGGGCATGCTTGCCCCGACGAGCCACGCATCAACCGTGCCGCCGCGCACAAAGGCGGCCGGCCCCAGGCCCAGCCCCAGGTCGTCGGGGTCTCCGCCATCCAGCCCCGCGTAGCCGTTCTTCTGCCGCGACCACGCCAGTGACAACTTCAGCACTTCGAAGTCATACGAGGCGCCCAATTGAATCGCCTGCGGGCGCCCGCCGATACCTTCCGGCGCATTGGCCAGCCGTAGCTGGTCGAACGTGGCAACCGCCAACAGCGGGCCGCCTTCGTATTTCACGCCCATGCTCAACGCACGGTTGTTCTGATTGGTGCGGAATTGGCCTTGGTCATCGGCATCGAACGCATAGCCGACACCGGCCTGGAAGCCATTCCAGCTGGGCGACATGACGTTGACCATATTGCTGAATTGGAAATTGTCGGACGCTTTGAAGGTCGCGCCCATGCCCATTTCCTTCCACGAGGCAATTTCCAGCGCATTGCCGAACTGCTGGCCGATGGTGTGCTGACGGCCCAAGCGCACCTCGCCATAGTTCTCGTGGCCCAGCCCCACCCAGGCGGCGTAGTTGAAGAGTTTGCCGTCTTCTTCCAGCTTGCCGCTGGACGGATCGAACCCGCTTTCCAGCTGGAAGCGGCTGCGCCAGCCGCCCCCTAAGTCTTCGGCGCCCTGCAAGCCCCATAGGGAATCCGTCAGGCCGCCGTTGAGCAGGCCACTGTGACTGCCCTGCCCCGACACGCGGGTGACGGCCATGCCCGCGTCAACCACGCCATATAGCTTTACGCCCAGTCCGTCGTCGTCGGCGGCGAATGCGGCAAGCGGCAGGCCCGCGCAGCATGCCATCACCACCCTGCAAAATGCATATTTCACGTTTTTCTCCTGGCACGCGGCGGGCGTGGCGCCCGCCGCGCTGCGCGATTTACTGCCAGCCGTAACGGCGAACCCAGATGCCCTTGAGCAATTGCGTCAGCACGCAGTAGCTCAACAAAATGCCCACCAGCCACGGGAAGTAGCTCCATGGCAGCGCTTGCAGCTGGAAGTATTCGGCCAGCGGCGAGAACGGCAGGATCAGCCCGGCCAGCACCACCATTGCCGTCATCAGCATCAACGGCCAGGCTGCGCGGCTTTGCAGGAAGGGAATACGGCGCGTACGGATCATATGCACGATCAAGGTTTGCGAGAGCAGGCCCTCGACGAACCAGCCGGATTGGAACAGCGTCTGGTGCTCGGGGGTGTTGGCTTGAAAGACGTACCACATCAACGCATAGGTCGCGATGTCGAAGATGGAGCTGATCGGACCAAAGAACACCATAAAGCGGCCCAGGCCGTCCGGGTCCCATTGCTGCGGCTTCTTCAGGAGTTCTTCGTCGACATTGTCGAACGGAATGGCGGTTTGGGACACGTCATACATCAAATTCTGCAACAGCAGATGGATGGGCAGCATCGGCAAAAAGGGCAGGAAGGCGCTGGCGACCAAAACCGAAAACACGTTGCCGAAGTTGGAGCTGGCCGTCATTTTCAGGTACTTGAGCATGTTGCAGAAGGTCTTGCGGCCTTCGATTACGCCATCCTCCAGCACCATCAGGCTCTTTTCCAGCAGGATGATGTCGGCCGCTTCCTTCGAGATATCCACCGCCGAATCCACCGAAATGCCCACGTCGGCCGCGCGCAAAGCGGGCGCGTCGTTGATGCCGTCCCCCATGAAGCCCACCGTGTTGCCCTGGGCGCGCAGGCTGCGCACGATGCGCTCCTTGTGCGCGGGCGTGAGCCGGGCGAACACATTGGCTTCGCGCACGGCGGCGGCCAGCTGGGTGTCGTCCATGGCTTCGATCTCGGCGCCCAGATACACCTTGCGGACGTCGAAATCGACTTCGCGGCAGACCTTCTGCGTGACGAGCTCGACATCGCCCGTCAGCACTTTCACTTCAATGCCCGAGGCCTTCAGCGCCGCCAGCGCGGGGCCGGTGGATTCTTTCGGGGGGTCGAGGAAAGCGATGTATCCCACGAGGACCAGATCGGATTCATCCGCCACGCCATAGGTCTGCTGGGTGGGCGGCAGTTCCTTCACACCGACCGCAATCACGCGCAAGCCGTCGCGGTTGAGTTCGGCCGTTACCCGGCGGATGTCCGCCCGGCGCGCATCGGTCAGCAGATGCACGTCGTGGCCCACCCGCAACCGCGTGCATGCCAACAGCATTTCTTCCAGCGCGCCTTTGCAGATCAGCTCGTGATGATCGCGGCCGTTCTCGGTTTCATTCACCACCACCGACATCCGCCGGCGTGAAAAATCAAACGGGATCTCGTCAACCTTGCGGTACTTGGCGGCCAGGTTCAGGCTGCGCTGCACTTCCGCATGCTGCAACACGGCGACATCCAGCAAGTTCTTCAGGCCGGTCTGGTAGTAGCTATTGAGGTAGGCATAGGCCAGGACATCATCGCTGCTGGCGCCGTAGACGTCGGTGTGGCGTTCCAGCACGATGCGGTCTTGCGTCAGCGTGCCGGTCTTGTCGGTGCACAGCACGTTCATCGCGCCCAGGTTCTGGATGGCGTCCAGCCGCTTGACGACGACTTTGCGGCGCGACATGCGCAAGGCCCCCTTGGCCAGCGTGGCCGTGACAATCATCGGCAGCATTTCGGGGGTCAGGCCCACCGCAATCGCCAGCGCAAACAGCAGCACTTCCAGCCAGTCGCCCTTGGTGAAGCCGTTGATCAACAAGACGATCGGCGCCATGACCAGCATGAAGCGGATCAGCACCCAGCTCACGCGGTTGATGCCCTGCTGAAATTGCGTGGGTGCGCGGGTGGTTTGCGTGACGCGGCCCGCGAGCTGGCCGAAGTAGGTGTCGCCGCCCGTCGCAATGACCAGCGCGCTGCCTGACCCGCTGACCACGTTGGTGCCCATGAACGCCATGTTTTCCAGTTCCAGGGCGTTTGCGGTTTGCACGCGCTGGACGGCGTGCTTTTCCACCGGCAACGATTCACCGGTCAGCGCCGCCTGCGCGACGAACAGATCCTTGGCGTTGAGGATGCGGCAGTCGGCGGGGATCATGTCGCCCGCGGACAGCAGCACAACGTCGCCAGGCACCAGCTCCGCCAAAGGCACTTCCATTTGGTGGGAGCCCGAATCGTGCAGCGGCGCGCCGAATAGACGCCGTCCGCCGCCATTTTCGGCCGGCGCTTGCGCATCGGCGCGCAGCACGGTGGCGGTGTTCTGCACCATGGCCTTCAACGCTTCGGCCGCGCGGTTTGAGCGCAATTCCTGCACAAAGCGCAGCACCGTCGAAATGACAACCATCGAGCCGATGATGACAACCGCCGTCCAGGACTGATCATCCGAGTCGGCCATCTGCACATCGGTCAGCCACGACAGGCCGGCCAACGCGGTCAGCAGCAGATTGAAGGGGTTGCGGTAGGACAGCCACAGGTGGGAATACCAGGACAGCGGCTTTTCGTGGTCGACCTCGTTGGCGCCATGGCGTTCACGCGCGGCCTGCGCCTGCGCTTCGGACAACCCGCCGCGTCCGCTGCCAAAGCGCGAAAACAGGGCGTTTAGCCCCATGCTCGACAGGTCGAGCATGCGCCGGTTGGCGCGGCGAGACGTATCGGATTCCGTGGCGGCGGCGGCGTGAGCGCCTTGTTCAAGAATGGGGGAACGCCGGAAATGGCGGCCAACGCGCCGCCGGCCCGCGGCGGACGAGAAAAAGGACTTCAGAAAGGTAAACATCGGAGTCTTCCGGTTTTTATTGTGTTGTTGTCGAAGACACGGGCACCCCGCCCGATGTGCTGCGCGCGGGCAGCAGCGGGCCGCAGCTTTCAAAGGAAAGCCGTGAATCCACCGCGTACGGGCGCGCGCAGGCACCGGGGCAATGTTGCCGGTGTCCGGATCGCGTGGAAGTCGCGCCGGGTGCGGAAAACGGAAGGGAAGCGAGCTAGGGAATCGAGACCGGCGGGTGCGGCGCGATCGTCAAGGAAGACGTCGGCCAGGCCGGGGATTCATTGCTGCGGAGTCCGTATGCGCCGGAAGAATGTCCGGCCCGTCGGCTCGCAGGGAGGAGACAGGTCAGACAGGCATGCCGGCGCCGTGCACGTGGCGCAATCGAGGGTCGGGGTCTAAGGCACTGGGCATGATCTCTCTCTTGGGTGGACAGCGCCCGTCAGGCGGCCAATGCGGCGGCTTGCGCGCCGAAATGCACGTGACGGACGGCGGGGTTGGCGCTCAGGCGGCGCGCTTGCGACATCAATTCAGCCCGCAGCTCCGGGGGGCAATTGACGGTGATGCAAGCCGACGCGAGGTTCGGGTCGCGGCCTTGGTCAATCTGCACTTGCGAGACATCCAGGCCAGCGGCGCTGAAGTCCAGGCAGATCTGCTTGCGCAAGGCGCCCAGCTCGTCGCGCGGACAAATGACCGTCAAACGCGACGTGCCGCGACGGCGGCCCAGGGCGGTGGCACGGTCTACGCCAGCGCGGCGTAGGAACAAGTCGAAGAAACGCATAACGACCTCCATTGCAAGAATGGGGAACGGTCATCGCGAGTACGCGTGCACGCGCAGACGCGGCGCATGGCGGGCGTACACAAGACGTGCACGAACGCTGGCGCTGCGACGAGCGGCGGTTCTGGCGGTTTATGCTGGGGAATGTCCCGGCAAGCCGAAGGCTTGCGCTATTGCCTGGGCAAAATCAAAGACCCGGGGCTTGGGATACGCCGCAACCTGTATGACAGGATGCGGCAGATGGAGCTCTGCGTGTTTCCTGTCAGACAGCGATGTCGATGCAAGATCGACTACTTTCGCCGGAATCGGTATTCACGAAGACTGCTCCTGAGATGGATAACAGGCGGATTTTACGCGGGTTTCCACTGATGGACAAGGGTTGACCGCTTAATTGTGGGCTTAATTGCGCAAGAGGCAGCAAAAAGAATGCAAAAGCGGCGCAACGCCCACAGGCCCTGCGCCGCCGGTTGCATTGCGCGTAACAATCAGGCGTAGAAGTGCCAGCCCAGATAGGCGGCGAACAACGCATAGAACCCGCCCACCGCCGACAAGGCCGGCACGCTCATGACCGAACGGCGAAAGCGCAGCCACAACAGCCCGATCGACAGCATCGTGAACAGGCCAGCGGCCAGCAACGGGGCGTCCAGCAGCCAGGGGGTCATGAAGATACCGAGCGCGCTGGGAATGGTGGCCTGGATCATCATCGCGCCCGAGATATTGGCTAGCGCCAGGCGTTCCTTGCCCTGGCGCACCCAGATCAGCGCATTCATGATTTCCGGCAGCTCGGTCGCAACGGGCGCCAGCAGCAAGGCGGCCACATGGGGCGATGCGCCCATCGCCACGCCCAGCAATTCGATCTGGTTCACAAACACATGCGACGCGCCGGCGATGACCACCAGCGCCAGGATCGTCTGCGTGGCGGCCCAGAACATGGACGGGTCTTCGTCACGGGGGCGCAGTTTCAGCGGTTCGAGGTCTTCGCTGTCGGTGCGCTCTTCGTCATGGCTTAGCTCGCGCTTGATATACAGGCCGTAAGTGGCCAGGAACAGGATGCCCAGCCAGGGCTTCCATGCGAAGGCCAGCAGCCCCAGCCCGACCTTGAAGATGAAGATGCCCATGAACCAGGCCTGGTCGCGGGCCAGCCGGCGCTGGTCCGCGTTGATACAGTTGGCTTGCGTGGCCTTGCCCCGGCGGGCGCGCCACAGCGCAAAACCGACCACGGCATAGGCCAGCGTCGCCAGCACCAGCGGGCCGCCCATGGCGGCGCCGACGCCGATATCTTTCTGTTCAGGGGTATCGCCGAACACGACGGCCATGAAGGTCACCGCGCTTTCAGGCAAGGCGGTGCCAAAGGCGGCCAGCACGGTGCCAGTGGCGGTGGCGCCCAGGTGGAAGCGATGTCCGACCCATTCGACGCCATTGACGAAGAATTCGCAGGCGAAGTAAATCACTGCCGCGGACAGGAAAAACAAAAACAGCGTGAGCAACATAGGAACGAAGCCGGACGAGCAGAAACCAATTGGCGCGACGCTACGGCTCGCCCGGCTAGGGTGAACGCAACGCGGCCAAAGGTCTCGCCTGGCTGATCCATGCTGGCGGGCGTGCCGCTTGCATGGAGACCGTTAGCGCCATGGAGTTCTAGTAACCGCACCGCGGCCCTGAACCACCAAGTCTGTTGACGCTAACTCCTTTGGGGACAAAGGATGGCTACTCCCCAATGACAGAGCCGCGATTGTAGCAGCGCCAACATGACCGTCCAGTGAATCCCGAGCAGGCTGCACAGGTTCGCGCCGCACTGTTGTTTGCACGCGATAGCGGGGTAAAGTAGGCCGCATCCACAGCTTTCGCGGGGTTCGCGCCCCTGCCCGCCATGAGCCTGCCTCCCGCCGATATCATCCCCTTCGCCGCCCGGCGCCAACGCCTGATGGAGCGGATGCGCGCAGAAGGCGGCGGTATCGCCATTCTGCCGACCGCCCCCGAGGCGATACGCAACCGCGACGCCGAATACCCTTACCGGCACGACAGCGACTTCTTCTACCTGACCGGCTTCACCGAGCCGGCGGCATGGCTGGTGCTGATTGCGGGCGCGACCGACCGCGCGCTGCTGTTCTGCCGGGAACGCCACGTAGAGCATGAAATCTGGGAAGGCAAACGCTTCGGCCCCGAAGCCGCCGCCGCGCATTTTGGCTTCGACGACGCGCACCCCATCGACGCGCTGGATGAACTGGTGCCCAAGCTGATGCTGGATCACCCTACGCTGTACGCGCCGCTTGCGGGCGATAAACGCACCGACGGGCGCCTGCACCGCTGGCTGGCGTCGGCCCGCGAGGCCAGCCGCGCAGGCCACGCGCCGCCCACCCGCCAACAGGACATCCGCCCCCTGCTGGCGGATATGCGTCTGATCAAAGACCCCTCTGAAATCGCCGCGATGCGGCGCGCGGCGAAGATCTCAGCGGGCGCGCACGCGCGCGCCATGCGCGTGGCCCGCGCCGGCATGCACGAATACGAACTGGAAGCCGAGCTGCTGTATGAATTCCGCCGCCACGGCGCGCAGGCCGTGGCCTACAACAGCATCGTGGCCACAGGCGCCAACACCTGCGTGCTGCACTACCCCGCGGGCGAGGCCGTGCTGCGCGATGGGGACCTGGTGTTGATCGACGCTGGCTGCGAAGTCGACAGCTACGCCAGTGACATCACCCGCACGTTCCCGGTGAATGGCCGCTACAGCGGCCCGCAGCGCGCGCTGTATGACCTGACGGTGGCCGCGCAGGAAGCGGCGGCGGCGGCCACCGCCCCCGGCCGCAGCTTCAATGACGGCCACGAAGCCGCGCTGCGCGTGCTGGCGCAAGGCATGCTGGATTTGAAACTGTTGAAGGGTTCGCTTGACGGGGTGCTGGAATCGGGCGACTACAGCCGCTTCTACATGCATCGCACCGGCCATTGGCTGGGGCTGGACGTCCATGACGTGGGCGACTATCGCCAGGCGGGCACGGCCCACGGCGCCGACCGCCCCTGGCGCACGCTGGAAAAAGGCATGATGCTGACGATTGAACCCGGCATCTATGTGCGCCCGGCCGACGACGTGCCGGAAAGCTACTGGAACATCGGCATCCGCACCGAGGACGATGCGCTGGTCACGGACGAAGGCTGTGAATTGATCACCCGCGGCGTGCCGGTACAGGCCAGCGAGATCGAAGCGCTGATGCGCGAATAGATGTGGCCCGGGGGGCGGCCTGGCGGCCTAGAGCACCAGGCCGTCCAGCCAGCCCATGGCCACCCAGACGTAGACCACCACCATGGCGATGGCGAACATCGACACAACCGAGCCCACCAGGCACGCCAGAATGGCGACCAGCACCGGCCCCCAGCCCGTGGAAGACGGGCGGCCGTGATCGGGGTTGTAGAGACGGTCGAATTTCTCGTCGGACATCAATGAGAACACCGCGCTTTCGATGAACCCGTCGATCATCGGAATGAACAGCAGGAAGAACGCGGGGTTGTCGTACCAGACCGGATAGAACCGGAACGCACAGAACAGGCTGACGACCGCCAGCAGCGTGACCAGCCACGCGTGGCGGCGGCCCAGATACCACCAGTGGGCGCCCAGCCAGCCGAACAGACAAGCCAATAAGCCCACGGCGACCTTGCCGCGCGGGCGGCGGGCGGATACGGCGGACAGCGAAGAGGAAGCCTGAACCTGCGTCATAGCAATCAACCGGGAAGGTGGGCCGCGCGACCCGCCGCGCTGGCTGTCCGGGATTGTAGTGGACGGTTAAAATCCCGCCATGACTGCATCCGCCTTCGACATTGCGATTCTTGGCGCCGGCCCCGTGGGCCGCGTGCTGGCCCTGATGCTGGCGCGCGTGGCGCCGGACCCGGCCCGCATCGCCCTGCTGGCTGGCGCCGCGCCGGCCCCGGCCGCGCCCGCTGCGGCGGCGCCTGCCGCCGACCCCCGCGTGCTGGCCATGAACCATGGCAGCCGCGTGCTGCTGGAATCCTTGCATGCCTGGCCGGATCGTTCCGCCGACATTCGCAACATCCACGTATCGCAACGCGGACGGCTGGGCCGCACCGTCATCCAAAACACCGATTTCAACGTGCCGCAGCTGGGCAGCGTGGTGGCCTATGCCGGCCTGCACGCCAAGCTGGACGAATGCGTGGCCGCCTGTGGGGTCACCGTGCTGTCCGGCCCCGCCGCTCAGGTTGAACGCCAGGACGCCGACGGCGTGCGCATTGTGCAAGGCGACCACACGCTGTTGTGCCAAGTCGCCGTGCAGTCCGACGGCGCAGGCGCCACCGACGTGCGCCGCGATTACGACCAACACGCGGTGTTGACCACCGCGCACGCCACCTTGCCGCGCCGCGGCTGGGCGTGGGAACGTTTCACGTCTGAAGGCCCGCTGGCCTTGCTGCCGCATCCGCAAACGCCTGACGCGTACTCGGTGGTGTGGTGCAGCGCGCCCGATCGCGCCGCGGAATTGGCGGCGCTGGACAACGCCGCCTTCTCGAAGGCGCTGTCGGACGCGTTTGGCGACCGGCTGGGCCGGCTGTCCAGCCAGGCGCCGCGTCACGTCTTCCCCTTGGCGCTGGCCGCTCGCCGCGCCCAAGTGCAAGGCCGCGTCGCCGCCATCGGCAATGCCGCGCAAACCCTGCACCCGGTCGCGGGCCAGGGCCTGAACCTGGGGCTGCGCGACGCCGCCCAACTGGCGCAGACGCTTGCCGGCTGGCTGGCGCAACCCGGCACCAGCCCCACTCTGCTGCTGGCCGACTTTGCCCAGGCGCGTCAATTCGACCGCGTCATCACCGCCGGCCTGACCGATTTGATGCCCCGGGTGTTCGCCACCGGCTTGGCCCCGGTCGAGCACGCCTGTGGCCTGGCCTTATTGGGGATGGATCTGGCATCCCCCTTGCGCGCCCCGCTGGCGCAACATCTGCTGCAAGGCTTTCGCGCCTGACGCGCTTGTTACCAAGCTGTCGGCCCCTGAAAAAGGGGGGGCTGATCGAGCCGGTTAAAATGTGACCATGCGCATAGGCCAATGGACCCTTCCCAACAACGTGCTTGTCGCTCCCATGGCGGGAGTGACGGACCGTCCGTTCCGACAACTTTGCAAGAAGTTGGGGGCGGGTTACGCCGTCTCCGAGATGGCGGCCAGCAACCCCAAGCTGTGGGATAGCGTCAAAACGTCCCGCCGCCTGAACCACGATGGTGAAATCGCCCCCATTTCCGTGCAGATTGCGGGCGCCGACCCGGCCATGATGGCCGAAGCGGCCGTTTTCAACGCCGGCAAGGGCGCGCGCATCATCGACATCAACATGGGTTGCCCCGTGAAGAAGGTCTGTAACGTGGCCTCGGGGTCCGCGCTGCTGCGCCACGAAGACCTGATCGTCCGCATCCTGGACGCCGTCGTGTCGGCCTGCGCCCCGCTGGGGGTGCCGGTCACCTTGAAGACGCGCACAGGCTGGGACCGCGATAGCCGCAACGCCCTGCGCGTAGCGAAACTGGCCGAAAATGCCGGCATCGCCGCCCTGACCTTGCACGGCCGCACCCGCGCCGACCTCTATACGGGCGAGGCGGAATATGACACTATCCGCGCCGTCAAGGCCGAGCTGAATATCCCCGTGATCGCAAACGGAGATATCGACTCGCCTGAAAAAGCCAAGCACGTCCTGGATTACACTGGCGCCGACGCGGTCATGATTGGCCGGGCGGCCCAAGGCCGTCCCTGGATTTTCCGCGAAGTCGACCACTACCTGCGCACGGGCGAAACACTGGCCCCTCCCTCTTATGGGGAAATGCGCGAGCTGCTGCTTGAACATCTCGACGACCATTACCGGTTCTATGGCGAGCACACCGGCGTACGTACGGCGCGCAAGCATATTGGCTGGTATCTGGACGGCCTGCCGGGCGCGGATTCGTTCTGCGCCCGCATGAACCTGATCGACAATACCCGCGACCAGTGGCGGGCGGTGTCGGATTGGTTCGACACCCTCTCGCGCGACGGCGAGACCCACCCGGCGCCGGTCGCAGAAGCCCTGCTGGCGGCATAACCGCCTCAACACCAACATAAAAATATCTGTACTCAAATGAGCAAGAAAGATGTCCTGGAAGAATGCGTGCGCGCCAGTCTGGAGCGCTATTTCGAAGACTTGGGTGAATCCGAGCCCCACGATATGTGGGACATGGTGATGCGCTGTGTCGAGCGCCCGGTGCTTGAAGTGGCGCTGGAGCGTTCGGGCGGCAACCAGTCGCGGGCATCTGAAATGCTGGGCATCACTCGCAACACCCTGCGCAAGAAGTTGCTGGCGCACAATATCCAGGTATAGCTTTCCCGCGTGGCCAGCCCCTGCCGGGTGCTGGCCGCCCCTTCGCAGATTTCCCATCCCGACCTGAACGAGAAAGGCGCACCGCCCGACTCCCGTCCCCACCATGAAAATCGAAACCGCCCTGCTTTCGGTGTCCGACAAGACCGGCATCGTTGAATTTGCCCGCGCCCTGGCTGCGCGTGGCGTGCGCCTGCTGTCGACCGGCGGCACCGCCAAGCTGCTGGCCGACTCCGGCCTGACCGTCACCGAAGTGGCCGCCCACACGGGTTCGCCGGAAATTCTGGATGGCCGCGTCAAGACGCTGCACCCCAAGATTCACGGCGGCCTGCTGGCCCGCCGCGACAGCGCCGAGCACATGGACACCATCAAGGCGGCGGGTATCGATCGCATCGACATGCTGGTGGTCAACCTGTATCCGTTCCGCGAAACCGTCGCCAAGCCGAATTGCACGTTCGCTGACGCCGTTGAGAACATCGACATCGGTGGCCCGGCCATGCTGCGCGCCGCCGCCAAGAACCATGGCACCGAAGCCGGTGGCGTGACGGTGGTGATCGACCCGGTCGACTATTCGCGCGTGCTGTCCGAAATGGACAAGAACGGCAGCACCTCGTACGGCCTGCGCCTGGCGCTGGCCTCGAAGGTCTACGCCCACACGGCCGCGTACGACGGCGCCATCGCCGCCTACCTGACCAGCCTGACCGACGCCGAGCCGGCGCAGGAAGCCGTGCCCGCCCGCAACGAATGGCCCGGCACGCTGACCTTGCAGGTCAAGCAGGAACAGGCGCTGCGCTACGGCGAGAACCCCCACCAGACCGCTGCGTTCTACGTGGACGCCCAGCGTCCGGCCGGCCTGCTGGGCAACTACCGCCAGCTGCAAGGCAAGGAACTGTCCTACAACAACATCGCCGACGCCGACGCCGCATGGGAATGCGCGCGCAGCTTCGACGTGCCGGCCTGCGTCATCGTCAAGCATGCCAACCCCTGCGGCGTGGCCGTGGCGGCTGACACGCTGGGCGCGTACCAGCAAGCCTTCAAGACCGACCCGACTTCCGCTTTCGGCGGCATCATCGCCTTCAACCGCCCGGTTGACGCTGCTATCGCCGAAGCCGTCAGCGGCCAGTTCATGGAAGTGCTGCTGGCCCCGGCCTATGACGGCGCCGCGCTGGCCATTCTGGCAGCGAAGAAAAACGTGCGCGTGCTGGAAGTGCCGATGGGCGTAGGCCAGAACGCCCTGGACATCAAGCGCGTGGGCGGCGGCTGGCTGGTGCAAAGCCCGGACGCCTACAACGTGCCGCGCGATGCGCTCAAGGTGGTCAGCAAGCGCCAGCCCACCGAACAGGAAATGAACGATCTGGCATTTGCCTGGAAGGTCGCCAAGTACGTCAAGTCCAACGCCATCGTGTTTGTAGGCGGCGGCATGACGCTGGGCGTGGGCGCCGGCCAGATGAGCCGTATCGACTCGGCGCGCATCGCATCGATCAAGGCCGAAAACGCTGGCCTGACCCTGAAGGGTTCGGCCGTGGCGTCGGACGCGTTCTTCCCGTTCCGCGACGGCCTGGACGTGGTGGTGGCGGCAGGCGCAACCTGCGTGATCCAGCCCGGTGGCAGCATGCGTGACGACGAAGTCATCGCCGCGGCCGACGAGCACGGCATCGCCATGGTACTGACCGGCACCCGCCACTTCCGCCACTGATGCGCGTTCTCGGCATCGATCCCGGCTTGCGCCGCACCGGCTTCGGTGTGATCGATGCCGACGGCTCCCGGCTGCGTTACGTGGCCAGCGGGACCATCGTGGTCCCGCCGGCGCTGACGCTGGCCGAACGCCTGAAAGTCATCCTGGACAATCTGCGCCAGGTGGCGCACGACACCAAACCCGATGTCGCCGCGCTTGAAATCGTCTTCCTGAACACCAACCCCGCGTCTACCCTGCTCCTGGGTCAGGCACGCGGCGCGGCGCTGTGCGCGCTGGCCGATAGTTCGCTGGCGGTGCACGAATACACCGCCTTGCAGATCAAGAAAGCCGTGGTGGGCACCGGACGCGCCGCCAAAGAGCAGGTGCAGATGATGGTGCAGCACTTGCTGGCGCTGGATGGCACGCCCGCCCCTGACTCCGCTGACGCCTTGGCCTGCGCCATCTGCCACGCGCACGTCGGCCCGCTGCAAGACAAGCTGGAACGCCTGGGCACGACGCTGCGCATGGGCGGCAAGACGCGCATCCGCAACGGGCGCTTGATCGGCTGATCGCGCGGCGCGCAATCGGCCTGCGACGCGCTGCGTCATCCCCGCCCGATCCACGCGCGCCGTTCGCGCGTATAGAATGCCCGCATTCGCCGCGCATTCTGCGGCCTCATTTTTTACCAGGCCATCATCACCATGATCGGACGCATCACCGGAACCCTGATCGAAAAACTGCCGCCCACCATTTGCGTGGACGTAGGCGGTCTGGGTTACGACATCGACGTGCCCATGAGCACGCTGTATTCACTGCCGGAAACCGGCGCGCGCGTCACGCTGTACACGCACCTGACGGTGCGCGAAGACGCGCATATTCTGTATGGCTTCGGCACGGCGGGTGAACGCAGCGCATTTCGCGAACTGATCAAGGTCAGCGGAATTGGCGCCCGCACGGCGCTGTCGGTGCTGTCCGGCCTGTCCGTGGCGGATTTGGCGCAGGCCATTACGTTGCAGGAATCCGGCCGCTTGACCCGCGTGCCGGGCATCGGCAAAAAAACCGCCGAGCGGCTGCTGCTGGAAATGCGCGGCAAGCTGGGCGCGGATATTGGCGCGGCGTCGCATGCCACGCCGGATAACCAGTCGGATATTTTGAACGCGCTGCTGGCGCTGGGGTATTCAGAGAAAGAATCGCTGTCGGCGCTGAAGACGCTGCCTGAAGGCGTGGGCGTGTCCGATGGGATCAAGCAGGCGCTGAAGGCGCTGGTGCGCTGACCAGGGGCGGGGCGCGCTTCGCCCCGCTACAGGTAGCGGGGGGCGACGGCCTCCAGGCCTGTGGGGACGACGTGCAATTCGGGGGCGATCGGCCCGGCGCAGATGTTGTCGCGGCGCAGGGAATCCAGGTTGTCGCGCGACATCAGCGGGGTGCCTGGCATGGATTCAAACAAGCGCGCCTGCATGCGGCCCACGCCCATCGGCATGTTGATCACCGGGCGGGGATGGCCGCTCCAGGCCGCGCACAGCCGCGCAATCTCGCCCAGCGTGTAGACCTGCGGGCCGCCTAGCTCATAGATTTTTCCGTACGTGTGCGTGTTGCCCAGCGCGGACGCCATCGCGGCGACCACGTCGCCCACATAGACCGGCTGCATGCGCACGTGCGCGCCCGCCAGCGGCAGCACGGGCAGCCAGCGCGCCAGCCTGGCGAACATATTCGTGAAATTATCGTCGGCGCCAAAGATCACCGATGGCCGGAAGATCGTCCAACCGGCGTCGTTGGCGGCCTGGAATTCTTTTTGGATGGCCGCTTCGCCGTCGCCCTTGGAGCGCTGATACATGCTGTCGCCCTGGGAGTCCGCGCCCAGCGCGCTGACGTGCAGCAAGCGGTGCACGCCCTGGCGTACACAGGCTTGGGCAATGCGCTGCGGCAAATGCACGTGCGCGCGCGCAAAGTCCGATCCATACGGCTGGCCCGTATTGCCGTGCAGGATGCCCACCAGATTCACGACCACATCGCAGCCGCGCACCAGCTCGTTCAGCGCGGCATCGTCATGGATGTCGGACTGAATCAGGGTCACGGTGGGAAAGACTTGCAGTTCACTGCCCCGCGCCAACAGGCGGGTGGGCACGATGATCTGGTGCAGGTCGCCGGACAATCGGGCAATCAGATGACGGCCAAGGAAACCGGTGCCGCCGATGACTAGGATACGCATGCCGCAGCCCCCTGTTTGTCAGGATCGAGATTCGATTCTGCCCTGCACGGGCCGCAACCGCAAGCACGGATCGGCGCGGCGGTTTGGCGGCCCGGCGAGCGGGCCGCCCACGGCGCGTCAGGACGCCAGCAACTTGGCGTAAGCCGGAAGGTCGACGTTGCCGCCGCTGATGATGACGCCAACCCGCGCGCCCTGCACCGGCACCACGTTCTGCATGACCGCAGCCGCCGCCAGGCAGCCCGTGGGTTCCACCACCATCTTCATGCGTTCGGCGAAGAACTTCATCGTGGTGACCAATTGCGCATCCGTCACGGTGACAATATCGCGCACATGTTTCTGGATGAGCGGGAAGGTCAGATTGCCCAGGTGCGTGGTGGCCGCGCCATCAGCCAGCGTCTTGGGCGCCGGGATTCGGACGATTTCACCCTTGCGCAAAGACTGCTGGCCATCGTTGCCAGCTTCGGGCTCAACGCCGTAGACCAGGCAGCGCGGGCTGAGCGCAAACGCCGACAAGGCCGAACCCGACAACAGGCCGCCGCCGCCCAGGCAGACAAACAGGTAGTCCAGCTCGCCCACTTCTTCGAACAATTCCTTGGCCGCCGTGCCTTGGCCGGTGATCACGTCTTCGTGGTCGTAAGGCGGAATCAGCGTGGCGCCCGTTTCGGCCTGGATGCGCAGGGCGATCTGTTCGCGGTCTTCGGTATAGCGGTCATAGGTGACGATCTTGCCGCCGTAGCCTTCCGTTGCCGCGCGCTTGGCCGCGGGGGCGTCCAGCGGCATGATGATCGTGGCCTGCACGCCTTGCAGCTTGGAAGCCAGCGCGATGGCCTGCGCGTGATTGCCCGACGAGAACGTCACAACGCCTGCGGCGCGCTGTTCAGGCGTCAAGCGCGCGATGGCGTTGAAGCCGCCGCGGAACTTGAAGGCGCCCATGCGCTGGAAGTTTTCGCACTTGAAGAAGATGGACGCGCCGCTGATGGCGTCGGCGGTCGTCGAGGTCAGGACGGGCGTGCGGTGGGCATGGCCGGCCAGGCGCTCGCTGGCGCGGACGACATCATCATAGGTAGGCAATTCGGGCAGCATGGAATCCGGTCCTTTGATCGCGGGAATGTCGAAACCCTCGGATCATAAACCCGTCGCGCGGAATGTGCGTCGCGCGCCATGCGCAGTACGGAATGCGCGCCGTGCCAATCGCGCGCCAAATCCATGGCGCGCCGTGCGCCTACTTGCCGAAAAGATCACCGCTGCCGCTGGCCACGCCAGCAGGCGGCGTCAGGCCCAGATGGCGCCATGTGGTCAACGTGGCCGTGCGGCCGCGCGGCGTGCGTTGCAGATAGCCGTGCTGGATCAGGTACGGTTCGATGACGTCTTCGATCGTGTCGCGTTCTTCGCCGATGGCGGCGGCCAGGCTGTCCACGCCCACCGGCCCGCCGTCGAACTTGTGGATGATGGCTTCAAGTAGCTTGCGGTCCATCAGGTCCAAGCCTTGCGGGTCCACTTCCAGCATGGCCAGCGCGCGGCCGGCAACGTCCGCATCGATGGTGCCGCTGGCCTTGACCTCGGCATAGTCGCGCACGCGGCGCAGCAGGCGGTTGGCGATACGGGGCGTGCCACGGGCGCGGCGCGCCACTTCGGCTGCGCCGTCAGGCGTGATGCCCGCGTTGAGCAGGCCCGCGCTGCGCGTCACGATGTGGCCAAGGTCGGTGGCGTTGTAGAACTCCAGCCGCGACACAATGCCGAAGCGGTCGCGCAGCGGATTGGTCAGCATGCCCGCGCGCGTGGTGGCGCCCACCAGCGTGAACGGTTGCAGGTCCAGCTTCACGCTGCGCGCGGCCGGGCCTTCGCCGATCAGGATGTCGATCTGAAAATCCTCGAGCGCCGGGTAGAGAATTTCCTCGACCACGGGCGACAGGCGATGGATTTCATCGATGAACAGGACGTCGTTCTTTTCCAGGTTGGTCAGCAGCGCGGCCAAGTCGCCCGGACGCTCCAGCACCGGGCCGGACGTCTGGCGCAATTGCACGCCCATTTCATGCGCAATGATGTGGGCCAGCGTGGTCTTGCCCAGCCCCGGCGGGCCGAACAGCAGCACGTGGTCCAGGGCCTCGCCGCGCTTGCGGGCGGCGGCGATGAAGATCTCGAGCTGTTCGCGCGCGCGCTGCTGGCCCACGTATTCCTGAAGCGCCTTCGGGCGCAAGGCGCGTTCGATCGATTCCTCGTTGGGCGACACCGGTTGAGGCGCCACGATACGGGGCGCGTCGGGACGGGAGGAAAGGGAATCGGACTGAATGGCCATGGTGCGGAAACGACAAGGGAAGAAGCAGGATGCATCGTACCGTATGGCGGCGTCCGCCAGGGGCCAACTGATGGGGACGCGCCGCGGCCGGCAAGGGGGGGCTGCCTGCCCCCCTCTTTCCTTAAACCGTTTCTGACGACAGCGGCAGCTTCACCCGCACGCACAAACCGCCGGATTCCGCCTGAAGCAGTTCCAGCGAACCGCCGTGCGCGCGGGCGATGGCTTCGGCCAATGCCAGGCCCAGGCCCACGCTGCCCGTGCGCGTGCGCGCGTCGTCCAGCCGGCTGAAGGGCCGCAGCGCTTCCTGGCGGCGATCCGGCACGATGCCGGGGCCATGATCCGCCACGTCCAGCACCGCGTAGCGGTCTTCGCGGCGCAAGTGGACGTCCACCGGCGGCGCGCCGTGGTTCAGCGCATTGCCGATCAGGTTGTCCAGCAAGCGGCCCAGCGCCACGGCGTCGGCCTGCACAACCAAGGGCGCGTCGTCGTCCACCGTTTTCAGATGGATATCCGTGCCGGCGCCCTGCCAAGCGCCCACGCGTTCGGTCAGCCAGTCGGACAGCACCATCGACGCGTAACGGTACGCGGCGGGGTCGGTGCCGCGTACGAAGCCGATGAACTGGTCGACCATGTGCTGCATGTCTTGCAGATCGGTGCGCAGACCTTCCTTCAGCTTGGAATCGTCGGCAAGTTCAATGCGCAGCCACATGCGCGACAGCGGCCCCTTCAAGTCGTGCGGCAGGCCCGACAACAGCGTACGCCGCACGGAATCGGATTCCGCCAGCGCGTCCAGCATCGCGTTGAACCGCACGCCCAGCGCGCGGGTTTCATGCGGGCCCGAGGGCTCCACGCGCTGCGGCTGTCCGGCAGCCAGGCGGTCGGCCGCATCGGCCAGCCGGGTGATGGGGCGCGTGATATGCCACGAAAAACCCACGGCCAGCAGCAGCAACAAACCCAGCCCGCCCAGCCAGGCGGCGATGAACGGGGTCGCCACAGGCGGGTCCAGGCGGTCAAGCGGAATGACCAGCCATTCGCGCAGGCGCGGCACGTCTTCGCTGGCGGAGTTGGGCGCCAGTGAAATGAAGATCTCGGGGGCGGGGCCGCGTGACAGCGCCACGCGGGTGCCATCGTTCAGCCGCTCGTTCAGCAGTTGCACCAGCACACGCAGATCACGGCGGATGTCGTCGGGCTCGGGCTTGTAGCGGCGCATGCGTTCTTCGTGCGCGGCGCGGTCCGCATCGCGTTGCTCGGCCACGCGCGTGTCGTCCCGCCCGTTATCGTCGTCATGCTCTTCGCCGCGGACTTCGGGCGGCGGCGGCATGCCGCCTGGGCGGGCGTCAGAGGGAGGCGGCGGGGGCGGACGGGGGGCGGAACGCGGCGGGGGCGGCGGACGGCGGCCGTTGAAGCGCTGCAACTTGGCTTCAGCCGGCAACACGCGCGACCACAGCCGCCATTGGTTCTGCGACGCGGTGCGCACGAATTCGGCGCGGTCTTCGGCAGGCACCTCGGACAAGGCGGCACGCAGCGTGCGGATCGTGGTGACGATATAGCCTATGGCCACGTCTTCCATGAACTTGTGCCGGAAGTACGACACCGTCACCAGCGTGGCCGCCTGGGTCAGCAGCACCGACCCAAGGATCAGCAGGATCAGGCGCGCCCGCAGCGAACGCGGCACCAGAAAACCAGGGGAAAAACGCATCAGGGCGAGAACCGGTAACCAATGCCCCAGACGGTCTGAATCCAGCGCGGTTGCTTGGGGTCGTCTTCGATGACGCGGCGCAGGCGCAGGATGGCGATGTCGATGGCGCGGTCATTGCGTTCACCGGCGTCGTCATCGCGGGCCAACGCCAGCAGGCGTTCGCGCGATAACGGCTTGCCGGCGTTGCGCACCAGGGCTTCCAGCAGATTGATTTCGCCGCCGGTCAGTTTGACCACCGTGCCTTCGCGCGACAGTTGGCGGGTGGAAGGGTCGAACAGGAAAGGGCCGAACGTGACGGGCGCGTCTTTCGTCAGCGCGGACGGGCCGCGCTTGCGGCGCAGCACGGCCTCAATGCGGGCCAGCAGTTCACGCGGGTCGAAGGGCTTGCCGACGTAGTCGTCGGCACCGGCTTCCAGGCCGATGATGCGGTCTACCGCTTCATCGCGGGCGGTGAGCAGAATGACGGGGATGTCTTCGCCCTGCTCGCGCAGGCGGCGGCAGGCATCGGCGCCATCGCCGCCCGGCAGCATGCGGTCAAGCACGAGCAGATCGGGCGCGTAGCGGGTAATGCGCGATGACAAATCGGTGGCGTCCGGCGCCAGCAGGGTGTCGTAGCCGTGCCGGTTCAGGTAGTCGGCTAGCAGTTGGCGCAGGGCCGGGTCGTCGTCGACGACCAGCAGCTTGGTGTGGGGATTGTCCATGGATGCCATAGTGCGGCGCGGCGCGTTCCGCCGCAAGGGGCAAGAAATCAACTGAAATACACCTGTTGCACGATGTACGGCGGGTTTTCCAAGCCGTTGCGGCGCACGTGCAGTTCGCCTTGGACTGGCCCTAAAATAGCCGCTGGCCTTGCCGCTCGTCCGGTTTACTAAAAATCATTTACAGCTACGGCAACGCCCCCTATTTACACTGGTCCGTATGGTCGCCCCTGCAAAGTGGCGCAGACGGTGGTTGCACGCGACGCTGACGGCGGGTTTGACTTGCCCGTTGGCCGCAGCGCTTGCCGACACCCCCTATGCGCCCCCCTATTCCGAATCCACGCCCGCTGGCGATGCTGCCGCTGGCGGTATGCCCGATGCCGGTACGCCCGCTGCCGGTATGCCCGCCGCGGGTAGACCGGTGTTGGTCGCGCGCGGCATTGGGGTGCTGTCTCCGGTGCAACCCATCCCCGTGCGCCCCGCGCCGTCGATTGACGCGCGTGCCGTGCCGTTGGACCCCGCCCCCTGCGATTTGATGGTGGCGGAACCGGCCATGGACACCTCGGTGCAAGGCGCCGGGAACAGCCGCGACGCCGATCCGATTCCCGGGCTGGGGCCGAGCCTGAATGGGGCCGCCGAGGTCGGGGCCGCCGAGGTCCGGGCCACGGAGGTCGGGGCCGCCCAGGTTGGGGCTGGCCAGAGCGACGCCACGGCTAGCGGTTCCACCGAATCCTCGCCACTAGGTTGTGAACTGACCGCGTCAGCGCCCGCTACCGCGCCGGCATCCGAGGACACCCCGCCGGATTATGACTTTGCGCTGGACACGGGCGACATCCCCCGCATCCCCGTCGTGGTGATTTCGGGCGTCTCGCGCCCTTCGCGCCCCTGGTTCTCATCCGTCAGCGGGCAAGATGGCCTGCGCTATGCGGGCGACCGCAATTGGGTCTACCGCAACACCACCGGCCCGTCGGTGACGGTGGGCAACATCAACGCCAATGCGCCCGTCTGGGGCAGCAGCGCGCCGGTGGGCGGCTTGCAGATCGCGAACTGGGCGGGGTCCAGCGCGACCGTGCCCGAGGGCAGCTTCGGCTACTCGTCGTCGGTCGGCAAGCTGAACCGCATGGACCCCACCGCCAGCTCGGGGGCGGTGGACTATGGGGCCTCGGTTGGCACCGGCAGCGTGCGCTATGGCCTGACCCCCGCCCTGACCGTTGAAGGCCAGATGCAAAGCGCCCCGTCCCTGACCACCCGCGGCATGGGCACCACCTATGCGGCGGGCGAATACGGCACGTTCCAGGCCGGCGCCACGCAAAGCTCGTTTGACGCGTCCAATGCCTGGCGCTACCGCATCGGCTACAGCGTGGACGTGGCCGACACGGTGAACCTGGGCTACACCAACGAGCAGATCGGCGCGGGCTTTGGCGACCTGTCGACGTATTCGGGCGGCGTGGCCTCGGCCCCGCAGTCGCGCAATACCTTGTCGGCCGGTGTGCCGATCACCGGATGGGGCACGTTCAGCGGCACGTACTCGGGGCTGCATGAAGGGTCCACGCTGGCCGAGCAGCGCGTGGGCCTGTCGCACAGCATGTTCGTGGCGCCGAAGGTAAGGCTGGCCGTCGGGGCCGACCGCGACATCATTTCGGGCAACTACGAGTGGCGCGCCAACCTGAGCATGCCCGTGGATACGTTCATGCGCGGAACGTGGCTGAGCTGGTAAGGATTGCGGCAGCGCCGGCACGCCCGGGATCGCGAATGCCCAACCGCTGGCGCACCCCGGATCGCGAATGCCCCGCCGCCGGTTCACCGGACCGCCACCCGGACGGAAATATCCCTGCAAAAATGACGGCCGGGAATTGCGGCTTAAAATCCCTGCCATGATGCTTCCGGCCTACCCCCATGTCTGACGCGCGCGCCCTCGGCGTATTGCAGCGCGTTTTCGGTTACGAATCCTTCCGCGGCGACCAGCAAGCCATTGTCGAACAAGTGATCGACGGCGGTGACGCGCTGGTCCTGATGCCCACGGGCGGAGGGAAATCGCTCTGTTATCAGATCCCGTCACTGGTGCGCGAAGGCACCGGTATCGTCGTGTCGCCGCTGATCGCGCTGATGCAGGATCAGGTCGATGCGCTGACCGAACTTGGCGTGCGCGCCGCGTTCCTGAACTCCACGCAAGAGTGGCGCGTGGCCCGCGACGTCGAACAGGCGTTTCTGGCGGGCGAGCTCGACTTGCTGTACGTCGCCCCCGAACGCCTGTTGACCGACCGCTGCCTGCAACTGCTTGAACGCGGCCGCATCGCGCTGTTCGCCATCGACGAAGCGCACTGCGTTTCGCAATGGGGGCACGATTTCCGGCCGGAATACCTGGGCCTGTCGATGCTGCACGAGCGCTGGCCGGACGTGCCGCGCATTGCGCTCACGGCCACGGCCACGGCCGATACGCGCGCCGAGATCGCGCAGCGCCTGCAACTGGACGACGCCCGCCATTTCGTTTCCAGCTTTGACCGGCCCAACATCCGCTACCGCATCATCGAAAAGAACGAGGTGCGCAAGCAGTTGCTGGACATGATCCGCACCGAACACGACGGCGAGTCCGGCGTGGTGTATGGCTTGTCGCGGGCGCGGGTGGAAGAAACCGCCGAGTTCCTGTGCAACCAGGGCATCGACGCGATGCCCTACCACGCCGGGCTCAGCCCGCAGGTGCGCGCGGCCAACCAGGCCCGCTTCCTGCGCGAAGACGGCGTGGTCATGGTGGCCACCATTGCCTTCGGCATGGGCATCGACAAGCCCGATGTACGCTTCGTGGCGCACATCGATCTGCCCAAGTCCGTCGAAGGCTACTACCAGGAAACCGGCCGTGCCGGCCGCGATGGCCTGCCCGCGACCGCATGGCTCGCCTATGGCCTGCAAGACGTGGTGCAACAGCGCCGCATGATCGACGAATCCCCTGGCGACGAATCCTACCGCCGTCGGCTGGGCCAGCAATTGGACGCCATGCTGGGCCTGTGCGAAACCGTGGAATGCCGGCGCGTGCGGCTGCTGGCCTACTTCGGCCAGCAGATCACCGCCTGCGGCAACTGCGACGTCTGCCTGGAACCGCCGCAAGCGTGGGACGGAACCGTCGCCGCGCAAAAGGTGTTATCCGCCGTTTATCGCTTGTGGAAAGAACGCGGCCAGCGTTACGGCGCCGGCCACATCATCGACATCCTGCGTGGCAAGGTCACCGACCGCACCAAGCAGCACGGCCATGAAACGCTTAGCGTGTTTGGCGTGGGCGAAGACCTGAGCGACACCGCCTGGCGCGGCGTGCTGCGCCAACTGCTGGCGCAGGGCCTGCTGACGGTGGACAACGAAGGGTTCGGCACGCTGGCGCTGACAGAAGGCAGCCGCGCCGTGTTGAAGGGTGAACGCCAGCTGATGCTGCGGCGCGAATCCGAAAAGAAAACCCGCTCAGGCAAGACCAGCAGCGGCCGCCCCAAGGCCGCGGCCATCGACCTGCCGGCCGAACTGCAACCCGTATTCGAAGCGTTGCGCGCATGGCGCGGCGAAGTCGCCAAGAGCCACGGCGTGCCGGCGTATGTCATCTTCCATGACGCCACGTTGCGCGAAATCGCCCTGGCTCAGCCCGACTCGATGGATGCGCTCAGCCACATCAGCGGCGTCGGCGCGCGCAAGCTCGAAGCCTACGGCGAAGAAATCCTGCAACGCGTGGCCAAACCGGTGTTGTAAGTGGGGCGGCAGCACACGCCGCCCGGCCGTGGAAAACGGCGGGTGAACGCGCGCACCCCATCCCGCAGCGCTTGCGGCGCCCCAGATCAATACGACGGGGGCGGCAGCAGCGGCACCGGGCCGCGTTCCTTGCCGAAGACCGAGCGGTAGGCCAGGATGTTGAACACCAGCACCACCGGTATCCCCACGACCGCGCCGGCCATGACCAGGCGCATTGAACCCAGCGCGCCCGCGCCATCCCAAAGCGTCATGTCGTCCAGGATCAGGTACGGGAACAGGCTGTACGCCAGCCCGCTTAGCATCAGCAGGAACAAGGCCACGCACAGCACGAACGGCAGCCAGCTGAAGCGGTCGGCCTTGCCGGGCAGACGCGCCAGCAGCATTTCCGCGGCCACGTAGCCCGCCAGCATCAGCACCCAGACCGTGGCGGCCAGGCTCAGGTGGGCGATGTTGCTCCACTTGTAGAAGATGCCCGCATTGGCCAGGCCCAGCGTGACGGCAATCGACACCATGCCCACGGCCGTCCAGCGAATGGCGTGGCGCGCCCAGTTAGCGGCGCGGCGTTGAAGGTCGCCGTCCACGCGCATGACAAGCCACGACGCGCCCAGCAACACATAGGCCGCCACGGCGCATAGCCCGACGAACATCGCGAACCAGCCGTAGCCGGCGTCAGATTGATACCCGGTCGCGATGCGGCCCAGCAGCATGCCCTGGCCGAAAGCGGTGATGATCGACCCTGCCCAGAACCCGAAGATCCAGCGCGGTTTGCTTTCATTGCGGGCGCGGATGCGGAATTCAAACGACACGCTGCGCAGCACCACGCCCAGCACCATGAAGGTCAGCGGCCCGTACAGCTTGCCCAGCACGGCGCCCCACGCGAAGGGAAAGGCCGACGCAAAAAGACCCATGCCCAGCAGCAGCCAGAATTCATTGGCGTCGCGCCACGGGCTTAACAGCGACATCATGCGGCCGCGCTCGTGCTCTGGCGCCAATTGCAGCAGGATGCCCACGCCCAGGTCGAAGCCGTCGAGCACCATGCCGGCGGCAATCACCACGAACAGCAAGCCCATGAAGGCCAGCGGCATCCAGAAGGAAGGGTCTTCGGGGCTCAGCCCCTGCGATGCGGCAAGCATGGCGATCATGGCGTACCTCCGCCCAGTTTGCGCACCGGCACAACGCCGTAGCGCGCGGCATGGAACAACATGCCCGCGAAGGCGGCCAGCAACAAGGCATACAGCAGGCCATAGCCCAGCAGCCCGTACAGCACGGTGCTGGACGGCATCTGCCCCAGCACTTCAGACTGCGTGATGGTGCCGTTCACGGCGAACGGTTGCAGCCCGATGATGGACACCCACCATCCGGCCACCACGGCAATGCCGCCCGAAAACATCATGGCGCACAGCACGCGCTGCCACCAGACAGGTAGCGTCGACGGGTCCAGCCCGCGGCGGAACGTCATCAAAAAGGTCACGCACGCCACCGCCAGCATCAACAGGCCCAGCCCTACCGCCACCCGCAATGACCAGAAGGTCAGCGCTACCGGTGGCAGCATGCCGGAATACTTGTCCAGGCCCTGGTAGGTGCCGTCCGCATTGCGGTGCAGCCACATGCCGCCGGCGTTGCGGATCGTCAGGTCAGACACGTTGGTATGGGCGCGGGCATCGGGCCAGCCGAACAGCACCAGCTGCGGCTCCGAGCCGCTTTCCCAATAGCCCGCGGCCGCGGCGGCCTTGGCAGGCTGCAACTTGGCCACCATCTGCCCCGCGCCGGTCGCCACCGGCACTTGCAAGAAGGCGGCCACCACCGCAATCACCAGCGCGGTCTTGAAGGTATTGCGTTCGCCATCACCCAGCGGGCGGCGCAGCGCCTGCAAGGCGGTGACGCCCATCATCAGGAACGCGGCGGCCAGCGCCGCGCCCACCACCACCACGGCCATACGCCAGCCCACCGAGGGGTTCAGCACCACGGCTACCCAGTCATAGACCTGGTAGCGGCCATCGACAAGAATCGCGCCGTCGGGCGTTTGCATCCAGGATTGCAGGGCCAGCACCCAGAACACCGCCACCAACTGGCCCACGGCCACCATCAGCACCGCCAACGTGTGCGCGAAGTCAGACACGCGGCGCTGGCCGAACAGCATGACGCCCAGGAAACACGACTTCAAGATGAAGACGGACAGGATGCCGTAACCCAGCAAGGGGCCGGCGACGTTACCGATCTTGTCCATAAGGCCGGCCCACAGGCTGCCGATCTGAATCAGCACGGGCACGCTGGCCGCCAGGGTCAGCACGAAAGCCAGGGCGAAAATTCGCACCCAGAAGCGGTAAGCGGCGGTCCAGCCACCGCGGCCCGACCACCGGGCGCGCACTTTGAAAAACAGCAGCACCCATGCAAGCGCCAGGGATACGGCCAGGAAAAGCGCCAGAAAGCTCAGGCTGGCCACGAACTGCGCACGGGCCAGGGAAAGGGTGGATATATCCATAATGGGCCGTAGTGTAGAGCCAGTTACAAGACAATGGGGGCAGTTTGAAACCGCTTGAACCGGGTCTAAAAAGGCTCCTGAGGCGGAACGTGGCAAAATTGACGCTTTGTCGCCGCTTTTTCCTATTCTTTCAAGAATGACCTCCGCCACGACGCCGACCCCTGCTGCATCCAATTTCCTGCTTAACATCGTCCAGGACGACCTTGAAGCCAACCGCTTCCAGGGCAAACGCTGGGCGGGCAAGCCTGGCCCGGCCGCCGTGCAGGAACAGGGGGAGCTGGACGCCGCCCGTATCCGCACGCGCTTCCCGCCGGAGCCCAACGGCTACCTGCACATTGGCCACGCCAAGAGCATTTGCGTGAACTTCGGGCTGGCGCGCGATTTCGGCGGTGTGTGTCACCTGCGTTTTGACGACACCAACCCCGAGAAAGAAGACCAGGAATACGTCGACGCCATCATCGAAGCCGTGCGCTGGCTGGGCTTTGACTGGAAGGCCGACAACGGCCAGGAAAACCTGTACTTCGCCAGCGACTACTTCGGCTATATGTACGAGTTCGCCGAAGCCCTGGTCGAAGCCGGCCACGCTTACGTCGATGAGCAAAGCCCCGAAGAAATCCGCGCCAACCGCGGCACGCTGACCGAACCCGGCACCGACTCGCCCTGGCGCAACCGCCCGGCCGCCGAGTCCATCGCCCTGCTGCGTGAAATGCGCGACGGCAAGCATCCGGACGGCAGCCTGGTGCTGCGCGCGAAGATCAACATGGCCTCGCCCAACATCAACCTGCGCGACCCGGTCATGTACCGCGTGCGCCACGCGACGCACCACCGCACGGGCAACCAATGGTGCATCTACCCGATGTACAGCTGGGCCCACCCGGTGGAAGACGCGCTGGAAGGCATCACGCACAGCGTCTGCACGCTGGAATTCGAAGACCAGCGCCCCTTCTACGACTGGATACTCACGCGCCTGGCAGAGCTCGGCAAGCTGGCCCAGCCGCTGCCGCACCAATATGAATTCGCCCGCCTGAATCTAAGCTACGTCGTCACCAGCAAGCGCAAGCTGCTGCAACTGGTGCGCGAAGGCCATGTGGACGGCTGGGACGACCCCCGCATGCCGACCATCTTCGGCCTGCGCCGCCGCGGCTACACGCCGGCCTCGATCCGCCTGTTCTGCGACCGCACCGCTGTGTCCAAGTCCGACTCGCGTATCGACTACAGCCTGCTCGAACAAGCCGTGCGCGACGATCTCGACCCCATCGCCGCCCGCTCGGTGGCCGTGCTGGACCCGATCAAGCTTGTCATCACGAACTATCCGGAAGGCCAGTCGGAAATCTGCACGGCGCCGCGCAATCCGCATGACCCGGAAGCGGGCGTGCGCGAATTCCCGCTGTCGCGCGAGCTCTGGATTGAACGCGACGACTTCCGCGAAGAAGCGCCGAAGAAGTATTTCCGCCTGTTCCCCGGCAACACCGTGCGCCTGAAGTACGGCTACGTCGTGCGCTGCACCGGCTTCACCAAGAACGAAGCCGGCGAAGTGGTCGAGGTGCAAGCGGAATACCTGCCGGAAACCAAAAGCGGCACGCCGGGCGCGGACAGCGTCAAGGTCAAGGGCAACATCACCTGGGTCAGCGCGGCCCACGCGGTGCCGGCCCAGATCCACCTGTACGACCGCCTGTTCGCCGATGCGCGTCCCGATGGCGGCGACAAGGACTTCCTGGCCTGCCTGAACCCGAACTCCAAGCAGACCGTCACCGCCTGGCTCGAACCCGGCACCGTCGCCACGCCGGGCGCGACCTGGCAGTTCGAACGCCTGGGCTACTTCACGGCCGACCTGAAGCAATCCACGCAAGACGCGCCGGTGCTCAACCGCATCGTGACGCTGCGCGACTCGTGGGCGCAAGGCTGACCCGCCACGCGTGCATAACACGGAAAAAGGCGTCTTCGGACGCCTTTTTCTTTCGTCTTCCCCCCTGCGCACCCCACCCCGTAGCGGGTTATCATGCCCGACATCCCGCAGCCGGTTGCGCGCGCCGATTTCCTCGCGCTGCGAACCGCCAGCCACAATCAAGATGAACACTGAATCCCTAGCCCTGGACTTCAAAAGCGCCACCCTGTATGCCATCCGGGTGGTTCTGCACAGCGCAGACCCCGAACGCCTGACCGCCGCGCTGGCCAAGCGCATGGCGGATGCCGGCAGCTTCTTCGAGAACGAACCCGTGGTCATCGATGCCAGCCGCGTCGACGAGAAGATCGATTGGACGGCGCTGGTCGCCGCGCTGCGCGCCCATAACCTGCCCCCGATCGGTGTGGTGGCCGAAGGCGCGAACCTGAAAGCCGCACGCGAGGCCGGCCTGACGCCGGTGGAACTGTCCACCCCCGCCGCCCGCCCCGCCCCCGTCGTAGACACCGCGCCCCCGAACGATGTGTCGACGCCCGTGCCTTCGGTGCCGGCCGCAGCCGTTGAAACCGCGCCCGCGCCCACCGATACATCGGCCGCTGACGGCGCCGCAACCGATACCGCCGCCACGCCGGCCAAGTCCGCATCGGCCGAACCGATGCCTGCTCGCGAAGCCAGCAGCACCACATCCGCGCCCAGCCCCACGCAAGCCGCCCCGCATTCATCGTCGGCGCTGGTCATCACCAAGCCCTTGCGTTCCGGCCAGCGCGTTTACGCGCGCCATACGGACCTTGTTGTGATTGGCATGGTGAGCCAGGGCGCCGAAGTCATCGCCGACGGCAACGTGCACGTGTACGGCCCGCTGCGCGGCAAAGCCATGGCCGGTGCGCGCGGCGACACGTCAGCGCGCATCTTCACCACGCATCTGGATGCCGAGCTGCTGGCCGTGGCCGGCGTGTACCGCGTGGTGGAAGACAAGCTCGACCGGACGCTACAAAATCAGCCGGCCTTGATTCGCCTGGACGGCGATACGTTACGCATCGAAGCGCTGAAACCGTAGAGGGTTTTTGCGCGGCGCCACGAACGTCTCAACACATTCTGTAAGAAGCCTTACACGGGCTTTTTGCTTTACGATAACGCGATTTATTCGAACATAAGGGTTTGATCGTCATGACACGCATTGTTGTGGTGACTTCCGGCAAAGGCGGCGTGGGTAAAACCACGACGAGCGCCAGTTTTTCCGCGGGCCTCGCGATGCGGGGCCACAAGACCGCTGTCATCGACTTCGATGTCGGCCTGCGCAATCTCGACCTCATCATGGGCTGCGAGCGTCGCGTGGTGTACGACTTCGTCAATGTGATCCAGGGCGAAGCCACCCTCAACCAGGCGCTGATCAAGGACAAGCAGCTTGAAAACCTGTTCATCCTGCCCGCCTCGCAAACGCGCGACAAAGACGCGCTGACGCAGGAAGGCGTGGAAAAGGTCATCAACGACCTGAAGGAAATGGGCTTCGAGTACATCGTCTGCGACTCGCCCGCCGGCATCGAAACGGGCGCGCTGATGGCCGCCTACTTCGCCGATGACGCGCTCGTCGTGACGAACCCCGAAGTCTCGTCCGTACGCGATTCGGACCGCATCCTGGGCATCCTGGCGGCCAAGTCCAAGCGCGCCGTTGATGGCGGCGATCCGGTCAAGGAATTCCTGCTGCTCACGCGCTACAACCCGAAGCGCGTGGTCGACGGCGAAATGCTGTCCTTGGGCGACATCGAAGACATCCTGCGCATCAAGCTGATCGGCGTCATCCCCGAATCGGAAGCGGTGCTGCAAGCGTCGAACCAAGGCCTGCCGGCCATCCACCTGAAAGACACGGACGTCTCCGAAGCCTACAAGGACGTCGTGGCCCGTTACCTTGGCGAAGACAAGGCCCTGCGCTTTACCGACTACGAAAAGCCCGGTCTTCTGAAACGCCTGTTCGGAGGCAAGTAAGCAATGTCCTTCCTGTCGTTTCTGCTTGGTCAAAAGAAATCGTCCGCATCCGTTGCCAAAGAACGGTTGCAGATCATCCTGGCCCACGAGCGGGGCCGCGGCGACTCGCCCGACTACCTGCCGCAGTTGCAGCAGGAACTTATCGCCGTGATTTCAAAATACGTAAAGATCAACCCTGAAGACATCAAGGTGCACCTGGAACGCCAGGACACGCTGGAAGTGTTGGAAGTGAAGATCGAGATGCCGCAAAACGAAACGTGATGCGGCGTGGCCGCGCCGGCCCTCCGGCGCGTGTCCACCACAACGGCCATAAAAAAACGCCCGGCAATGCCGGGCGTTTTGCATGGCGGGCAAACGCTTAGCGCTTGCCGACCTGATCGCCGATCACGCCACCGATCGCTGCTCCGCCAACCGTACCCAGCACGCCGCCGTTGGTGATCACGGCGCCTGCGACACCGCCCAGTGCGGCCCCGCCCACCGTGCTCTTTTGACGATGGCTCATGCCGTCCCACGACGAGCAGCCAGCCATTGCAGCGGTCATCGCCACGGCGACACAGATTTTGGAAAGAGATGCGATTTTCATGATGAGGCTCCTATTCTTGTACCCGGGGGCCGCACCATGGATCTAACGCGAGCGCGCGATCCCCTTTTGGGTTTAGAAACTTCAGGATCTCAAAATATCGCTTCAAGCGGTGTTAGGTTTGCCCAGGAATTGTGTCAAACAGCGAGAGAATCTTTGCACGCCCCAGGGACGATGTTGCAACGGGCGCCGGCTATTTGACGAGACGTAACACATCACGAAAGCGCGGATGCTCGCAGGTCTGCATCCACTCAAATATGGCCATTTCTGATGTGACGATATCCGCACCATGCGCACGCGCACGGCGCAGCGCCGCATGATGATCAGCAGGCTTGCGCGAGCCTGCTGCGTCAGACACCAACACCGCCTTGTAGCCCATGTCCGCCAGGCCGATCACGGTTTGCAGCACGCAGATATGCGCTTCGCAGCCCGCCACCAGAATGGTTTTGCGCGCCGCCGGCAGCCACGCTTCAAAGCCCGGTTCGCGCGTGGAAGAAAAATGCATCTTCTGAAACGTCGACTGCACAATGCCACGCAGCGGGTCGACCGTGACGCCCAGCATCTTGCTGTGATGCTCGGTGGCGATCACCGGCACATCCAGCAGCCGCGCGGCCTGCGCCAGCTTGTGCGTGGTGTTCAGCACGGCCTCGTTGTCGTGTATGACGGGCATCAAGCGGCCCTGCATGTCGACGATAAGAAAGGTGGAATCGGAGGCTTGCAGCAGCATGGTCGAGGGCTCCAGGTTGAAACGGTAGGATAACGCCATCCGCCTGCGCGGCAGCGCGCGCATTGCCGCCACAAAAAAAATCCCGGCGCATCGACCGGGATTTCTCAGACTGCTTTACCGCAAGGCTTACTTCAGCGCCTTGTAGCGCAAGCGCTTGGGCTTGGCGCCTTCTTCGCCCAGGCGGCGCTTCTTGTCGGCTTCGTACTCTTGGTAGTTGCCATCGAAGAACACCACTTGCGAATCGCCTTCGAAGGCGAGGATGTGCGTGGCGATACGGTCCAGGAACCAGCGATCGTGGCTGATGACCATGACGCTGCCGGGGAACTCCAGCAAGGCGTCTTCCAGCGCGCGCAGCGTTTCAACGTCGAGGTCGTTGGACGGTTCGTCAAGCAGCAGCACGTTGCCGCCAGCGATCAGCGTCTTGGCCATGTGCAGACGGCCGCGTTCGCCGCCCGACAGCTGGCCCACCACCTTGTTCTGGTCGCCGCCCTTGAAGTTGAAGCGGCCCAGATAGGCGCGCGACGACATTTCGAACTTGCCTACGGTCAGGATGTCGGCGCCGTCGGCCACGGCGTCAAACACCGTCTTCTTGTCTTCCAGCGCGTCGCGCGACTGGTCCACATAAGCCAGCTTTACGGTCTGGCCGATGGTGACTTCGCCCGAATCCGGTTGTTCGCGGCCGGCGATCATGCGGAACAGCGTGGACTTACCCGCGCCGTTCGCGCCGATGATGCCAACGATAGCGCCCGGCGGAATCTTGAAGCTCAGGTTGTCGATCAACAGGCGATCGCCGTACGCCTTGCTGACGTTGTTGAATTCGATGACTTCGTTACCCAGACGCTCGCCGACCGGAATGAAGATTTCCTGGGTTTCGTTGCGCTTCTGGTATTCGTAGGACGACAGCTCTTCGAAGCGGGCCAGACGCGCCTTGGCCTTGGCCTGACGGCCCTTCGGGTTCTGACGCACCCACTCCAGTTCCTTCTTGATCGTCTTCTGGCGGGCCGATTCCGAGGACTCTTCCTGCTTCAGGCGGTCTTCTTTTTGCTCGAGCCACGAGCTGTAGTTGCCCTTCCAGGGAATGCCGTAGCCGCGGTCCAGTTCCAGAATCCACTCGGCGGCGTTGTCCAGGAAGTAGCGATCGTGGGTCACGCCGACGACGGTGCCGGGGAACTTGTGCAGGAATTGCTCCAGCCATTCCACGCTTTCGGCGTCCAAGTGGTTGGTGGGTTCGTCAAGCAGCAGCATGTCGGGCTTGGACAGCAGCAGGCGGCACAGGGCCACGCGGCGCTTTTCACCCCCCGACAGATTGCCGACGATGGCGTCCCAGGGCGGCAGGCGCAGCGCGTCCGCGGCGATTTCCATCTGGTGTTCGATATCGTCCGAACCGCTGGAGGCGGCGGCGGCGATGATGGCTTCCAGATCGGCTTGTTCAGCGGCCAGCGCGTCGAAGTCAGCGTCCGGCTCGGCGTAAGCGGCGTAGACCTCGTCCAGGCGCTTCTTGGCGGTGACGACGGCGCCCAGGCCTTCTTCAACCGATTGGCGCACCGTGTGTTCGGGGTTCAGTTGCGGTTCCTGCGGCAGATAGCCGATGTTCAGGCCCGGCATGGGAATGGCTTCGCCTTCGATCTCTTTATCGACGCCAGCCATGATCTTCAGCAGCGTCGACTTGCCCGAGCCGTTCAGGCCCAGCACGCCGATCTTGGCGCCAGGAAAAAACGAAAGCGAGATATCACGCAAAATCTGCCGCTTGGGCGGCACGATCTTGCCGACGCGGTTCATGGTGTAGACGTATTGGGCCATGGGCTCGTATAGGGAAAGAAAGCTGATGAACCGTCGATTGTAGGCCGGAACCCTGACAGGCGTGCGTCAGGGACGGAACACTGCGGTCAACCGCCAGTTTTGCCCGTACGCCACCCCAGGCGCGGCGTGCGCATCTGGGCCAGCATCACCCCCGCCAGCGCCAACGCGCCCCCCACGATATGGAAGATGTGCGGCTTTTCGTCCAGAAAGACAGCTGCGATCGCCACCGTGGCCACCGGCATCATGTTCAGAAAAATACTGGCGCGGTTCGGGCCCAGATGCTTCACCCCCTGCATCCACAGGAACGGCGCAAACAGCGACGGAAAAATCGCCGCATACAACACCAGCGGCACGTTGGCGGCATTCAGCGGCGACGGCGCCGCCATCAGAAACGCGGGCAGCTGGAACAGCACGCCAAACGCCACCTGCACATACAGCGACTGCCACGGCCCCACCGGCAGGCCCCAGCGGCGCAGCAGCACGCCATACAGCGCATACGCCAGCGCGCCCATGCCCATCAGCAAATCACCCGGGTTCGCCCCCACCGACAAGAGCCGCGCCGGATCGCCTTCGCCAATCAGCAGCGCCAGGCCCGCCAGCGACACCAAGCCGCCCAGCATCGCCATCAGCGTCGGCCGCTGGCGCAGCACCACCGTCCCCACCGCGATGGTCAGCAACGGAATCATCGCCGTGATGATGCCCATATTGGTCGCGGTGGTGCTGGACGCCGCCACATAGGCCAGCCCCTGATACAGCGCCATCCCCAAACCGCCCAGCACGGCGAACTTGGGCAGGTACGGCAGGATCAACCGGCGCTGCGCCCACACGCCCGGCAACGCAAACGGCGTCAGCACCACGCCCGCCAGCGCCCAGCGGTAAAAGCCGATGACGGCAGGGGAAATGACGCCAGCGGCCATCTTGGTGACGATCATGTTGACCGACCAGATCAGGGCCGCCAGCATCGGAAACAGCAGATAGCGGGCGGGAATGGGGGGAGTGTCAGCGCGCGTCATGAATGAACCGGTAATGCCCAACAGGAATAGGCCGCAAGTGTAGGACGTGTCCGACATGCTGTATATAATGAAAAACAGACATTTCCTTCTGAACTTCCGACATGGACTTCGCCGACACCGCGCCGACGCTGGCCGGCCACCTGCCCTATCCGCTGGCCTGCCGCATTCTGCATTTCACGCCCCATTCGCGCATGCGCCGCCACACCTCGCCGTGGGCGGAACTGAACTTTGCGCTGTCGGGCATCATGGAAATCGGCATCAACGGCGTCACCTACCTGTCGCCGCCGCAGTACGCCATCTGGATACCGCCGCATGTGGAGCACTGCTGCCAGAACGAAGGCGAAGTGCACTACGCCTGCATCGATATCCCGGCCGAGGCCTGTGCGGGGCTGCCCGATACGCCCTGCACCCTTGAGATCAGCCCCGTCATGCGGGCGATTCTGGCCGACTTCGAACGCCGCGGCATCCGCTACCCCGCCACCCCCGAAGACCGCCGGATGGCGCAGATCGTGATCGACCAAGCCCGCCAGGCCCGCGTCTACGCGAGCTATCTGCCCTCCACCACCGAACCGGTGCTGGCCCCCATCCTGTCGGCATTACAGCGCCGCCCCGGCGACAAACGCGGCGCCGCCTACTGGGCCGCCACCGCCGGCATCACCGAGCGCACGCTGCTGCGCCACTGCCAACAACATCTGGGTATGTCGTTTAACGACTGGCGCCAACGCCTGCGCGTCGTGTCCGCACTAGGCATGCTGGACGCCGGCCAGCCGGTGCAGACCGTCGCGCGCGAACTGGGCTACAGCACGCCCTCCGCCTTCATCGCGATGTTCCAGCGGCTGACGGGAGAATCCCCCGATAGCGTGCGCAAACGCAGCGTGCCGGCTGTGGCGTGAGGGTGGCGTGAGGGTGGCGTGAGGGTGGCGTGCAGGCCGGCATGCAGGGCCTTACCACTTCGTCATCCAAGCGTCCGATGCATTGCAACGCCGATCGCGCGACAATAACGCCTGACCTTATGTATCTTGCCGTGCCGTCGCGGCTTCATCGCGCCCAGGAATCACCTTCATGTCCGCCTCTGCAACTCCCCCCGCTTCCGTCACCCACTTCAGCGCATCCGAACTGGACATGCTGGCCAAAACGGCTGACGCCCTAAGCGCCTACCTGGGCAAACCGGTCCTGGCCGAAGTGGTGCTGGGCGACGAAGGCACCGAGTGGGTGACCTATGGGGTTCCGCTGGACGAAAACGCAAAAGTCGAAGAAGACCAGACCCACGTCCAACTCGGCGGCGCCGGCTCCCGCATCCTGGGCAACCGCGGCGGCCTGTCGCATTCCGACGACGACACCTACGACTGCCTTTATCTGTGGGCAGTACAGATTTCGCTGAACGAAGGCGAAAGATTCATCAAGCTGGACCACGACGGCGAAGAATCCGCGTGGTCTGACAGCTTGGAAGACGTGTTGCCCTTCGCGTTGACCGAGGAACCGCAACCGGTTAAGGACGACGAAGAGGAAGAAGACGACGACGAGGACGATGAAGACGACGACACGCCGTACGAACGCGTGGAAGAGCCGCGTCATTGAGTTTGAAGTAATACCAGGCCGGCATGATGGGTAAGCGCGATCCACAATCGTGCAATCGTGCAATAGCGCAGGCCAATACGCGCTTCACCCATCCCAAGAATGATCAAGCACCGTCCACCACAAGCCCGTCAGCGGCCACCACCACAAGCCACCCAAATGCCAAAAAAGGCCGCCCGCGCGGCCGGCTTTGGCGGCCCTGCAAGATCTTCCCCCCCAAAAAGCGCGCGATAAAAAGCGCCAAGCAAACCACCCGCCCCAGGGCCGGTCAGATGATGCACGATGCGAGTCCGTGGCGGTGGGGGGCGGGCTGCGCGGGGAGTCGATGCGCCCGAGGGAATCTGAAGGAAGCGCCGCAGGCGCTGACGAAGATGACAACGGGGCAGTCCGGAGCGAAGGCTCCGGACCGCAATCGTTGACCCGCGCAGCCCGCCCCCCACCGCGACGGACGCCAAAAGAAAAGCAACCGTCACCCGCACCAACACCCGTCATAAAAAAAACGAATCACCCCGAAATCCGCCCCTCCTCCACCGCATGGCAAGCCACCACCGACACCCCCGCCAACCGCGCCACCGGCGCCTCGGCCCGGCACCGGGCATTCGCATGCGGACACCGTGGATGAAACGTGCACCCTGACGGCGGATTCAACGGATTCGGCACTTCCCCGGCCACTGCTGTACGCGGCTTTCCCGCCCCGTTGATATCCGGAATCGCCTCCAGCAGCATCCGCGTATACGGATGCCGCGGCCGCGCAAACAGTTCGTCACGCGGCGCCACTTCCACCATCCGCCCCAGATACATCACCCCGACGCGATCCGCCACGTGATGCACCACCGCCAGATTGTGCGAAATGAACAGGTAAGTCAGCCCCAGCTTGCGCTGAAGATCCTTCATCAGGTTCAGCACCTGCGCCTGCACCGACACGTCCAGCGCAGACGTCGGCTCATCGCACACCAGGAATTCCGGATTCACCGCCAACGCCCGCGCAATCGAAATGCGCTGGCGCTGACCGCCCGAAAACTGATGCGGATAACGTCCCTGATCCGCCGGGTCCAACCCCACCTGCTTGAGCAATTCACTGACCCGCGCAACCCGTTCGTCGGGCGTCATCTGCGTATGCGTCAGCATCGGCTCTGCAATGATGCGGCCCACGCGCCAGCGCGGATTCAAGCTGGCATACGGGTCCTGAAAAATCATCTGCAAGCGCTTGCGCAAGGCCCGGCCGCCCTTCTCCGACATCCGCGACAACGGCTGCCCATCGAAACGGATATCGCCACGCGTCAGGCCATACAACCCCACCAGCATCCGCGCCACCGTGGATTTTCCACACCCTGACTCGCCCACCAGCGCCAACGTTTCGCCCCGCGCAATCTCGAACGACACGCCATCCACCGCGCGCAACATCACGCGCGGCTTGCCCGCCAGCTTGCGTTCCAACCAAGGCGGCGACACATCGAACCAGCGCGCCGCGTCCTTCACTTCAACCAGAGGCGTGCTCATGCGGCCACCTTACTTTTTTCGTCATGCAACCAACAGGCCGCGCGGGACGTGCCCGCCGGCAACAACTCGGGGCGCTCCGTCGCACAGCGCGGCAAACGCTGCCCGCAACGCGGATTGAACGCGCAGCCCGGCGGAATCGCGTTCAGGCGCGGCATGCTGCCGTCGATCTGCACCAGCCGCTCCGTGTGCCCTTCCAGCGACGGAATCGACCCCATCAGCCCCGACGTATACGGATGACGCGGCTTGTGAATCACATCCGCCACCGGCCCGATCTCGGCCACGCGGCCCGCGTACATCACCGCCACGCGGTCGGCCGTTTCCGCAATCACGCCCATATCGTGCGTGATCAGCATCACCGCCGTGCCATGCTCGCGGCACAGCCGTTTCAGCAGCTCGATGATCTGCGCCTGAATGGACACATCCAGCGCCGTCGTCGGCTCGTCGGCCACCACCAGCTTGGGCTCGGCCGCCAGCGCCAGCGCAATCACCACGCGTTGCCGCATGCCGCCCGAAAACTGATGCGGATAGTGGTCAATGCGCTCGCGCGCCGCCGGAATGCCCGTCGACGCCAGCAGCTCCACCGCGCGGTTGCGCGCCTGCGACCACGTCATGTCCAAGTGCGTGACGATGGTTTCCGCCAACTGCCGGCCCACCGTGTACAGCGGATTCAACGACGTCAGCGGGTCCTGGAACACCGCCCCGATCTCGCGCCCTCGCACGCGGCGCATCTGCTCATCCGGCAGGTTATCGATACGGCGGCCCGCCAGCAGGATCTCGCCAGCGGCGATGCGCCCCGGCGGCTCAAGCAAACCGATGATGGACGCGCCGGTCAGCGATTTGCCGGCGCCCGACTCACCCACCACGCCCAGGACTTCGCCCGCCTGGATGGAAAAGGACACATCGTCCAGGGCGCGTAGCGTGCCGCGGCGCGTGGGAAACTCCACGCGCAAATTGCGGACTTCTAGAAGTGCGCTCATGGTTACCTCAATTCAGCCGCGGGTTGAGCGCATCGCGCAGCCAGTCACCCAGAAGGTTGACCGACAGCACCAACAGCACCAGCGCCGCGCCCGGGAAAATGGTGATCCACCATTCGCCGGAAAACAGGAAGTCGTTACCGATACGGATCAGCGTGCCCAGCGACGGCGCCGTCGGCGGCACCCCCACCCCCAGGAACGACAACGTCGCCTCGGTAATGATGGCGGTGGCCAGATGCACCGTCGCCAACACCAGCACCGGCCCCAGCACATTGGGCAGCACGTGGCGGAACATGATGACGGGCGACGCCACACCAATCACGCGCGCCGCCTGCACGTATTCGCGGTTCTTCTCCACCAGCGTGGAACCGCGCACCGTGCGGGCGTACTGCGGCCAGCCGGCCAGCGCAATGGCGCCGATCAGCACGGGGAACGCGATCAGCTCATGCATGTCGCGCGGCACCGCGGCGCGCGCCACGCCATCGATCAGCAGCGCAATCAGAATGGCCGGGAACGACAGCTGCACGTCCGCGACCCGCATGATGAACGCGTCGATACGACCGCCCGCGTAGCCCGAGATCAGCCCCAGCACAATGCCGATCAGCATCGACAGCAGCACCGACGCCAGCCCGATCAAGAGCGACACGCGCGTGCCGTACAGAATGGCCGAATACAGATCGCGGCCCTGGCTGTCCGTGCCCAACAGATACGTCGCCTGGCCGTTGGCCTCCCACGCGGGCGGCAACAAGGCGTCCAGCAATTCCACCTTGGTCAGATCGAATGGATTGTGCGGCGCGACCCAGCCGGCGCCGAACGAGCCAATCAGCAACGTCGCCAGCAGCAGCGTTGCAATGATGGCCACGGGCGCCCGGCGCCAGGCCCAGGCAATGTCGCTGTCCCACCAGCGTTTGAGTACGGCGCGCATCAGTGAGCCCCCCCGGCGCGAGTCATCCCGGAACGCAAGCGCGGGTCCACGACGAAATAAAGAAGATCGACGATCAGGTTGATCACCACGAACACCAGCGCGATCAGGCACAGGTACGCAGCCATGACCGGCACGTCGGCGAATTGCACCGCCTGGATAAACAGCAAGCCCATGCCCGGCCACTGGAACACGGTTTCGGTAACGATGGCGAAGGCGATGATGCCGCCCAGCTGCAAGCCGGTAATGGTGATCACCGGCACCATCGTGTTCTTCAGCGCGTGGCCGAAGTGGATGGCGCGGCGCTTCAGGCCCCGCGCGCGGGCAAACTTGATGTAGTCAGACCGCAGCACTTCCAGCATTTCCGAGCGCACCAGCCGCAGCACCAAGGTCATCTGAAACAGCGACAAAGTGATGGACGGCAGAATCAAATGCTTCCAGCCGGTGGCGGTAAACAGCCCCGACGTCCACCAGCCCACGGCGACCGTATCGCCCCGCCCATAACTGGGCAGCCAGCCCAGCTGCACGGAGAACACCAGAATCAGCAGGATGCCGATCAGGAACGTCGGCAACGACACGCCCAACAGCGAGCCGGCAAGCAGCAGCTGAGACACCAGGCTGTTGCGCTTGAGCGCGGTGTACACGCCCAGCGGCACGCCCACGACCAGCGCCAGCAAGGCGGCCACCATGGACAGCTCAAGCGTTGCCGGCAGGCGGGATTTCAACAAGGTGGAAACGGGTTCGCTCTGACGCAGGGAGATACCGAAATTGCCCTGCGCGGCGTTGGCCACGAAATGGCCGAATTGAACAATGGCGGGCTCGTTCAGCCCCAAGCGTTCACGCAACTCGATGCGCTCGGCATCGGTGGCGTCCTGCCCCAGCATGATGGTGACAGGGTCGCCGACGTATTGAAAAAGCACAAAGGCCAGTAGCGCGACGGTGAGCATCACCGCTACGGCCTGCAACAGGCGACGCAGTATGAAAGCAAACATAGGCGGGAAAAACCAAAAGCAGAACGGCGGGAGCCGGGTAGGCTCCACGCCGTCTGGTTAGCCGGGATCAGTCAACCTTGACCCAATCGGCAACAAGGCGATTGTCGGCACGGTGGATGACCGTGACGTTCTTGCGCATCGCCCAGGGGATCACCTGGTCATGCAGCGGGATGTGACCGAAGTCCTTGGCGTGCCCTTCCAGCACGGTGATGATGTCGGCGTCGCGCTTGGCGGGATCGGTCTCGGTCTTGATGCGATCGATGATGGCGTCAAGTTCCTTGTTGCTGTAGCCGCCCAGGTTGTACATGCCGTCCGCGCCTTCGCCCTTGGTGCGGATCAGGTTTTGCAGCGAGTACATGGCGTCGAACGTGGGCACGCCCCAGCCGAACAGGTAGGCGCTGGTGTCAAACGACTGCACCTTCGGGAAGTACGTGGAACGCGGCATGGCGTTCATCGTAGCCTTCACGCCCACCTTGGCCCACATGCCGACCACCGCCTGACAGATGGCTTCGTCATTGATGTAGCGGTTGTTCGGGCAGTCCAGCGTGAAGTTCAGCGTGCCGTCGTAGCCCGCTTCCTTCAGCAGCGCACGCGACTTTTCGGGATCGTAGGGCACGCGCTTGTGCACCGATTCCGCCCAGCCATGCACCTGCGGCGCGATCATCGTGCCAGTGGGCGCGGACAGGCCACGCATCACGGCGCGCTTGATGGCGTCCACGTCGATGGCGCGGTACAGCGCTTCACGCACGCGGATGTCCTGGAACGGGTTCTTGCCCTTGATGTTCGAGTACTGCAATTCCGGACGCTTCTGGTCCAGGCCCAGATAGATGGTGCGGTACTCGTTGCCTTCCACGACCTTCTGCGCCTGGCGCAGACGCTCCAGATCTTGGGCGGCCGGGTCCAACACGAAGTCGATCTCGCCCGACAGCAGCGCGGCGGTGCGGGTGGCGTTCTGCTTGATCGGCGTGAACACCACTTCCGTCACGTTGCCGACCTTGCCCGCCTTGTTCCACCAGTCTTTGTTTTCTTCAAAGACGGTGCGCACGTCGACTTCGCGCGTCTTCAGCTTGTAGGGGCCGGTGCCGTTGGTGTTGCGGGCGCCGTAGGTTTCTTCCTTGTTGACGTAGTCCTGCGGCTTGGCGATGTTGTTCTTTTCCGACCAGGCCTTGTTCATGATGAACACGTTGGTCAGCTGGCGCAGCAGCACCGGGTTGGGCGCCGACGTTTCGATTTCGATCGTCAGGTCGTCGATCTTGCGCGCTTCCTTGATGCCGGTCGTGTAGGCCTTGTAGTTCGATGTGGGCGCCATGGCGCGGTGAATTGAAAACACCGCATCGTCCGCCGTGAAGGCGGCGCCGTCATGGAACTTCACGCCGGGGCGCAGCTTGAAGCGGTACAGGGTGGGCGACACCTGTTCCCATTCCGTCGCCAGGCGCGGCACCACCTTGAACGTCTTGTCGTAGTCCACCAGCGGTTCGTAGATGTAGCTGTTGGCGGCGATCGTCATGCCTTCGTTCTGCGAGTGCGGATCAAAGGTAAGGATGTCGCCCTGGGCGGCCCAACGGAAAGTCTTGGCGTGCCCGATCGAGGGCGCAGCCACGGCGGCGGCGATCGCGATAGCAATCAAAGTGCGGCGCATAGGGGTTAACTCCTGACATTAGTCTGAATACCGGCGCGAGTGTGCCTAGCGCCAAGACCCCAGTCAATTCAGGGTTTATGCGTACCGTGGCCCCTTTTCACAGAGGGAGACCTAATAAGGGACACATATGCTTGTAACAAAATAATTGGATCGAACGATGTTCGAGTGCGCGGATGCAACGGGTCCATTCCCACGGCACCCGGCAGATCGTCTGGGGGCAAAGCGCAAGCGCCGCCCGGCAGAGCGCCTGCGGCAAAGCTCAGACGCCGTCGCCTCATCCACGGCGCGGTTTGCCCGTATGCCTACTCGTCCGCATCAATCGGCAATTCCAGCGGCACGTGCTCGGTCATCAGCGTGCCCAGCATCTCGATCAGCAGCGCGGCCTTCTCTTCGCCAAACGGCGCCAGCACCGCCTTCTGATGCTGCAACGCCTGTTCGCACAGGCTGGCGATCAGGTGTGTGCCTTTGGTGGTGATGCAGACGCGCGTCTGGCGCCGGTCTGCCCGCACGCCGGTGCGCGCCACCAAGCCTTCGGCTTCCATCCGCTGCACCACCTTGCTTAACGTGGGCTGCTTGGTGATGGCCAGCACCGCCAGCGTGCCGATGGTTTCGCCGGGGCTGCCCTCCAAGCTGGCCAGCACTCGCCATTCCGTCACCGACAGCCCCGCCGCCTTCACCTGCAAATGGAATTCGGCCGAAATGCGCTGGCTGGCCTGCGCCAGCAGATAGGCCAGATAGCCGTCAACGAAACGCGGCCCCGCCGCGCTTCGGCCTGTCAGAAGAGTGTCCCGCTGCTTGTCCAACCGCATGTTGCTTTGCTCCCACGCACCGGAATTCATGTTTGGCCGACGGCCGAAAAAGGCATTGCACCACGACGGCGCAAACACGCGCCATGTTGTGCCGCAATGCTGTTGCGCAGCACAGGGTATACCCGAAATCGGAACCCGTTTTTGCACCATGACAGCGCCAGGATACTGCCATGGAACTAGAGAACAACCAGTATATACACCCTTGTTTTAGCGTGATATTTTTTGATTTCCATGAAATTTCATCTTTTTTGTTGACAGCTAAAACGTTGACTCCTAAAGTATTTTTCAGACGGAAATTTCGTGACACGACGATGCTGCACGGCAGCAAGGCTTGAGGACCGGCGCGCCGGCCCGAGAAGGAGTTCGAGATGGCTGAAAGGTCTTTCAAGAAAGAAGTCCAGCAGTTGCGCATCGGGGCCGGCGAAGAGTTTCGCGGCGAAGGCATTCTGGCCGTCACGAAGGGGCTGTTGCAGTCGGGCGTGGGGTATGTGGCGGGCTATCAGGGCTCGCCCATTTCCCATTTGATGGATGTGCTGGCCGATGCCAACGACATTCTTCAGGAACTGGGCGTGCACTTCGAGGCCAGCGCCTCGGAAGCCACCGCCGCCGCCACGCTGGCCGCCTCGGTCATGTACCCCATCCGCGGCGCCGTCACGTGGAAATCCACGGTCGGCACCAACGTCGCCTCGGACGCGCTGGCCAACCTGGCCTCCGGCGGCGTCACGGGCGGCGCACTCGTCATCGTCGGCGAAGACTACGGCGAAGGCTCGTCCATCATGCAGGAACGCTCGCACGCGTTCGCCATGAAGTCGCAGATCTGGCTGCTGGACCCGCGCCCCAATCTGGAAAGCATGGTCAAGGCCGTGGAAGACGGCTTTGCATTGTCGGAAGCCAGCAAGACGCCGGTGATGCTGCAACTGCGCATCCGCGGCTGCCACGTGCATGGCCGCTTCATCGCCAAGGAAAACAAGCGGCCCGCGTTCTCGCTGGCCGAAGCGCTGGAAAGCCCGGCGCGCGACACCAGCCGCATCGTGCTGCCGCCCGCGTCCTTCCTGCACGAACAGGAAAAAATCAAAGACCGCTGGCCCGCCGCCATCCGCTACATCAAGGAACACCAGCTCAACGAGCACTTTGACGGCGACCAGAACGACATCGGCCTGATCCTGCAAGGCGGCCTGTACAACGGCGTCATCCGCGCCTTGCAGTTGCTGGGCCTTGCCGACAACTTCGGCAACAGCCGCATTCCGCTGTACGTCATGAACGTGACCTATCCCGTCATCGAAGACGAGGTCACTGCATTCTGCCGCGGCAAGCGCGCCGTGCTGCTGCTTGAAGAAGGCCAGCCCGACTACATCGAACAGAACCTGCATGCGGTGTTGCGCAAGGCCGGCATCGATACGCATCTGTCTGGCAAAGACGTGCTGCCGATGGCGGGCGAATACACCACGCAGGTCATGCGCGATGGCTTGCATGAATTTTTGAAGCGGCATCGCCCGGAATCGTTGCAGACGCACGCAGCGGTGGCGGCGGATGCGCAGGCTGCGGCCCGCGCTGGGGCGGATACCGATGGTGAAACCCGGCAGCTGGAAATCACCGAGCTGTCGCGCCCGAAGCCTGCGGCCAAGCCCGCCGAGCAGCCCATCACCTTTCACAAGCAGGTGGCAGGCCTGGCCTCGGTGGTGCCACCGCGCCCCGCCGGGTTCTGTACGGGCTGCCCCGAACGCCCCATCTTTTCCGCGCTGACGCTGGCGCAGGAAACGCTGGGCCAGCACCATATCTCCTGCGATATCGGCTGCCATCTCTTTTCCATCCTGCCGCCCTTCAACCTGGGCGCCACCACCATGGGCTACGGCCTGGGCGCGTCCAGCGCGGCGGCGTTCAACGTGCCGGCCGCCAAGCGGCCCATTTCCATCATGGGCGACGGCGGCTTCTGGCATAACGGCCTGTCATCCGGCATTGGCAACGCGGTGTTCAACAAGTACGACGGCGTCATCGTCATCGTCGACAACTTCTACGCGTCGGCCACCGGCGGCCAAGACATTCTGTCGTCGCGCGCCGACAACCCCGACCGCTCCACCAACAACCCCATCGACCACGCTGTGCGCGGCGTGGGCGTGAAGTGGGTGCGCACGCTGGACCGCACGTACGACGTGGCCAAGGTGCGCGCCACCATCGAAGAAGCGCTGACCACCGACATCAAAGGCCCGAAGGTCATCATCGCGCAGTCGGAATGCATGCTGAACAAGCAACGCCGCGTGAAGCCGCTGTTCAACAAGGCGGTCAAGGAAGGCCGCCGCATGGTCAAGGAACGCTTTGGCGTGGACCCCGACGTCTGCACTGGCGACCACGCCTGTATCCGGCTGTCGGGCTGCCCGTCGTTGTCGGTCAAAGACAGCGGCGACCCCTTGAAAGAAGACCCCGTCGCGCATGTGGAAAGCAGCTGCGTGGGCTGCGGCAACTGTGGCGAAGTGGCGCACGCCGCTGTGCTGTGCCCGTCTTTCTACCGCGCCGACATCGTCCACAACCCGACCGGCGGCGACCGCTTCCTGGCGCGCGTGCGCGGTGCGGTCATCGGTTTCCTGCAACGCCGCCGCGCCGCGCGGCTGGCTCAATACGCCCTGTAAGGACAACGCTTTCATGAACCCGGTGGCATTGCAGCAAGGCAACCCGATCAAGATCGCCATCCTGGCCATGGGCGGCCAGGGCGGCGGCGTATTGGCCGACTGGATCGTCGACATGGCCGAACACGCCGGATGGTGGGCGCAGACCACATCCGTGCCGGGCGTGGCGCAGCGTACCGGCGCCACCATCTATTACCTGGAACTGTTGCCCGAAGCGGATGTGCAGCGCGCCGGACGTCCGCCTGCGCTGGCGCTGATGCCCACGCCGGGCGATGTGGACCTGGTCGTGGCTGCTGAACTGATGGAAGGCGGCCGCGCCATTCAGCGCGGCTTGGTCACCCCCGAACGCACCGTACTGCTGTCGTCATCGCACCGCAGCTACGCCGTCAGCGAAAAGTCCGCGCCCGGCAACGGCATCGCCGACCCCAACAAAGTTCTGGAAGCCGGCCGCGCCGCCGCCAAACGCTTCCTGTGTTTCGACCTGCAAGACCTGGCCGACCGCGCCGGCAGCGTCATCAGCGCCAGCCTGTTTGGCGCCGTGGCCGGCAGCGGCGCCTTGCCGTTTTCACGCGACGACTACGAAGCCACCGTGCGCCGCGCGGGTCTGGGCGTAGACGCCAGCCTGCGCGCCTTCGCGCTGGGTTTTGATGCCGCGCATCAGGCGCCCGCACAACCCGCCGCCATCGACCTGACGCGCCCCGTTCCCGACGTGCCGGAACGCGCCGCCAGCCCCAAGGCGCAAGCCCTGCTGGACACCATCAAGCGCGACTTCCCCGCCTGTGCGCAGCCCATGCTGACCGCGGGCGTGCGCCGCCAAATCGAATTCCAGGATCTGGCCTACGCCAACGACTATCTGCGCCGCATGAAGGCGCTGCGCGATCTTGACGCGCAACACGGCGGCGACGCCCGGCAGTGGGCGCTGACCTGTGCGGCCGCGCGCTATGTCGCCACCGCCATGGCGTACGACGACGTCATCCGCGTGGCCGATCTGAAAACCCGCGGCACGCGCTTTGACCGCATTCGCCACGAAGTGGGCGCGCGCCCCGACCAACTGGTCATGACCACCGACTACATGCACCCGCGCCTGGAAGAAATCTGCGGCACCTTGCCCACGCGGCTGGGCCGCTGGCTCGAAGGCTCCAAGGCCTTTGGCGGGTTTGTGGAACGCCGGCTGGGCAAGGGGCGGCTGATGCAAAGCGGCACGCTCGGCGGCTTCCTGATGCTGTATTCGCTGGCTGGCATGCGCCGCTTTCGCCGCCGCACGCTGCGCCACCAGATTGAATCCGAAGGCTTGCAGCAATGGCTGGACCTGATCACGAAGCTGGCGCCGCAGGACTACGCGCTGGCCGTTGAAACCGTCAACTGCCGCCGGCTGGTCAAGGGCTATAGCGACACGCACGTGCGCGGTGGCGGCAAATACCGCCAACTGCTTGCGGCGGCCGAGCAACTGGCGGGCCGGCCGGATGCGGCCGAGTCATTGCGCGCCTTGCGCGACACCGCGCTGGCCAATGAAAAGTGCGGACCCATGGAACGTCAGCTGGCCGAAAAGCTAGCTGCCTGATTCGAATACCGATAGAGACAAACGCCGTGCAGACACTGAAACTCATCATCCGCGAAGTCCGGCAAGAGTCGCCGCTGATCCGATCCTTCCGTCTGGCCCGTGAAGACGCCGGCCCCCTGCCCGCCTTCGGCCCCGGCGCGCACCTGAAGGTAACGGTGCCGGGCTTGCGCGAACCGCGCTGCTATTCGCTGGTGCAATTGGCGCCGCAAGCCAACCACTTCGCCGAACCCCAGGAATACCGGCTGGGTGTGCGGCTGGAAGAAACCAGCCAGGGCGGATCGCGCCACATGCATGGGCTCGCCGAAGGCGACACGCTTAGCGTCGAAGGCCCCAAGAACGATTTCCCGCTGCATGAATCGCCAGCGGGCGACGAGCCCGTAGTGCTAATCGCCGGCGGCATCGGCATCACTCCGGTGGCGTCCATGGCCGCCGCGCTGAAGGCCGCCGGCCGCGACTTTCATCTGCACTACTGTGGCCGCAGCAAAGATCAGCTGGCCTTCCTGCCCGAGCTTGAAGCGCTGGCGGGCGACGCCCTTTCTGTCCACGCCGACGACGACCCCGCCAGCCGCTTCGACCTGCAAGCGTTGCTGGCTGCGTCATCGCCGCGCCAGCACCTGTACGTGTGCGGTCCCAAGGGCCTGATCGACGCCGTCATCGCAGGCGCCAAGGCCCGCCATTGGCCGGATGCCCATGTTCACTTCGAACTCTTCGCCACCGCCGCGGCGCAAGCTGGCGACCAGCCCTTTGAAGTCGAACTGCGCCAGTCCGGCCGCACGCTGACCATTCCCGCCGACAAGACCATCGTCGACGTCATGGAAGAAGAAGGCTGCGACCCGATGTACGACTGCAAGCGCGGGGAATGCGGCGTCTGCCAGGCGACCGTGCTGGAAGGCGAACCCGATCATCGCGACTACTACCTCTCGGACACCGAGAAGGCCAGCGGCAAGATCATCCAGATCTGCATCTCGCGCGCAAAGTCGGCGCGCCTGGTGCTGGACCTGTAAGGCCGCCGGCCCCGACGACAAGGAAGCGACCATGGCCAAATACCGCGACAACCCCGACGCCATCCGCGCCCTGCTGCGCGACACGGAAGTCCACAAGGACCTGTTCATCGACCAGGAACTGTTCGACCTGGAAATGGAGCGCCTGTACGCCAACACCTGGGTCTACGTCGGTCACGACAGCCAGGTGCCGAACAACGGCGACTACATCACCACCACCGTCGGCAACCAGCCCGTGGTGATGGTGCGCCATAGCGACAAGACCGTGCGCGTGCTGCACAACCGCTGTCCGCACAAGGGCACGATGGTGGCGGGCGAGGCCTGCGGCAACACCGGCAAATTCTTCCGCTGCCCCTACCACGCCTGGACGTTCAAGACCGACGGCAGCCTGCTGTCGATTCCGCTGAAGAAAGGCTACGAGAACACGGGCCTGGAAAACTGCGAAGCCAGCCAGGGCATGGCGGCCGTCAAAGACGTGAAGAACCATCGCGGCTTCGTGTTCTGCCGCCTGAACCCCGAGGGCCAGTCGTTCGAAGATTTCTTCGGCGCATCCTTGTCCACGCTGGACAACATGGTTGACCGCTCGCCCGAAGGCCGGCTGGAAGTGGCTGGCGGCGTGCTGCGCTACATGCACCGCTGCAACTGGAAGATGCTGGTCGACAACCAGACCGACACCTGCCACCCGATGGTGGCGCATGAATCCTCAGCCGGCACCGCCGTGAAGGTGTGGGAACAGGCGCCGGAAGGCACGCCCAAACCGATGGCGGTGGAACTGTTCGCACCCTTTATCTCGCCGTACGAATTCTTCGAGAACATGGGCATCCGCGTGTGGGAAAACGGCCACGGGCATACCGGCGTGTCGGACTCCATCCACGCGTCGTATTCGGGCGTGCCGGGTTACTGGGATTCGATGGTTGAAGCCTATGGCGAGGAACGCGCCAAGCAGATTCTGGGCGACGTGCGCCACAACACCGTGTACTTCCCCAACATCATGGTGAAGGGCCCGATTCAAACATTACGCATCTTCAAGCCCATCGCCGCCGACCGCACGCTGGTGGAATCGTGGACGTTCCGCCTGGTGGGCGCACCCGACCTGCTGCTGGAACGCACGCTCATGTACAACCGGCTGATCAACGCGCCCACGTCCGTTGTCGGCCATGACGATCTGGAAATGTACGAACGCGCGCAAGACGGTTTGCATTCGCGTGCGCGCGACTGGGTCAACGTGGGCCGGCTGTATACGCCGGATGAAGCTGGCCAGAAGAACGTCACCACCAACGGCACCAACGAATGGCAGATGCGCAACCAGTACCGCGCATGGGGCCGCTACATGACCGGACCGGAGTCGGTATGAGCGCAAGCGACCGCGAGCTGATTGATTTTGTCTACGCCGAAGCGCGCCTGCTGGACGAGCTGCGCTTTGAAGACTGGCTGAACCTGTACACCGACGACGGCTACTACTGGATGCCGCTGGCGCATGGCCAGACCGATCCGAAGCTGCATGCCTCGCTGATGTACGAAGACAAGCTGCTGCTGCGCGTGCGCGTGGAACGGCTGGCCGGCCAGCGCACGTTTTCGCAACAGCCCAAGAGCCGTTGCCATCACCTGCTGCAAGCGCCCACCGTGGAACACGGCCACCCGGACGCCGCGCCCAACGAAGGCCGCCACGTGGTGCGCACCGCCTTTCACTACGTCGAAACCCGGCAGGACACGCAGACGCTGTTTGCCGGCTGGGCCACGCACCACCTGGTCGAGCAGAACGGCGCGCTGCGCATCCGCTTGAAGCGCGTTGACCTCGTCAATTGCGACGCCGCCTTCGGCAACATCCAACTGTTCATGTAGGAGCGGCTTGTGAGCACCACCGTCCATCAGGCTTTCAGCGACACCGCCGCCCGTTACGGCGCCCAGCCCTTTCTGTGCATCCTGCCGGAAACCGCTGACGTCTACGGCATCCGCGCCGGCGAACTCAGCTACGCCCGCGCGGCCGACGCCATCGGCACCCTGCGCGCCGCCTATGCCCAAGCGGGCTATGGCCACGGCCATCGCGTGGGGCTGCTGCTGGAGAACCGCCCGTCGTTCTTTCTGCATTGGTTCGCGCTGAACGCGCTGGGCGTATCGGTTGTGCCGATCAACCCCGACCTGCGCGCGGCTGAACTCGAATACCTGACCGGCCACTCCGAGATCGCCCTGGCCGTCGCCCTGCCCCACCGTCATGCTGACCTGATGGCCGCTGCGCAACGCGCGGGCCGCCCATTGCGCGTGATGGGTCCGGACGACGCGCCGCCCGCCGCGCCCTTTGCCGCGCCGCTGGGCGATACCGCGCCTACCGAACTGACCGAGTGCGCGCTGCTGTACACGTCTGGCACCACCGGCCGGCCCAAGGGCTGCATCCTGCCCAACCGGTACTTCCTGCACGCAGGCGGCTGGTATGCGCGCATTGGCGGCCTGGCCGCGCTGCGCCCCGGCCAGGAACGCATGCTGACCCCGCTGCCGCTGGTGCACATGAACGCGATGGCGTATTCCGCCATCGCGATGGTGCTGACCGGCGGCTGCCTGATTCCGCTGGATCGCTTCCATCCCAAAACGTGGTGGAACAGCGTGCGCGACTCCGGCGCCACCGTGCTGCATTACCTGGGCGTCATGCCCGCGATTCTGATGAAGGCCGCGCCGTCGGACGACGACTTGCAGCCCGCCATCCGCTTTGGTTTCGGCGCAGGCGTAGACCGCAAGCTGCATGCGCCCTTTGAAGCGCGCTTCGGCTTCCCCTTGCTGGAAGCCTGGGCCATGACCGAAACCGGCGCGGGCGCCGTCATCATCGCCAACCAGGAACCGCGCCACATTGGCACCAGCAGCTTTGGCCGCGAAGAAAACGACGTCGAGGTGCGCATCGTGACCGACGCCGGCCAGCCCGCCGCCGTGGGCGAACATGGTGAACTGCTGGTCCGCCATGCGGGCGACGACCCGCGCTACGGCTTCTTTGCCGGCTATCTGAAAGACGAAGCCGCAACCGATGAAGCCTGGCAGGACGGCTGGTTCCACACGGGCGACATCGTCCGCCGCGAAGCCGACGGGGCGCTGCGCTTCGTAGACCGCAAGAAGAACGTGATTCGCCGCAGCGGTGAAAACATTTCGGCTGTGGAAGTGGAAAGCGTGCTGATGCAGCATCCGCTGGTCAAAGCCGTGGCGGTGGCCGCCGTGCCAGACCCGGTGCGCGGCGACGAAGTGCTGGCCTGCGTGGTGCCTGAAACCCTGCCCGCCGGCGACGCCGCCATGGCGGACGCCGCCCGCGGCATCGTGCAGTGGTGCCTGGAACAGCTGGCGTACTACAAGGCGCCCGGCTACGTGGCCTTTGTAGACAGCCTGCCGCTTACCACCACCAACAAGATCCAGCGCGGGGAAATGAAGGCGCTTGCGCCCACCCTGCCCGGCACCGCGCGCTGCGTCGACACCAACGCCATGAAAAAGCGCCAGGAGTCTGCCCAATGAGCCGCCTGGGCTACGACGGCATCGTGGCGGCGCTGCCCGTCACGATTCCGTATGAGCGCTATTCCACCCATGCCGCGCATTGGTGGCTAGGCCGCGCGCTGGGCGCGCTGATCCGGCAGTCCGGCGTGGCCAAGACCGATGTCGACGGCTTGTGCGTGTCCAGCTTCACGCTGGCGCCCGATACCGCCGTGGGCCTCGTCCAGCACTTGGGCATGAGCCCGCGCTGGCTGGACCACATCCCCATGGGCGGCGCAAGCGGCGTGGCCGCCCTGCGCCGCGCCGCGCGCGCCGTGCAGGCGGGGGACGCAAACATCGTGGCCTGCATTGCGGGCGACACCAACCACGTGGACTCGTTTCGCAACACCGTCAGCCAGTTCTCGCGCTTTGCGCAAGACGCCGTCTACCCCTATGGCGCGGGCGGGCCGAACGCCAGCTTCGCCTTGCTGACGGCCAACTACATGCGCACCACCGGCGCCACGCGCGAAGACTTCGGCAAGCTGTGCGTGGCCCAGCGCGACAACGCCTTGCGCTATCCGCACGCGCTGATGAAAAAGCCTCTGAGCTTGCAGCAGTACCTGGACGCGCGCGTCATCACCGACCCGATCCACCTGTTTGACTGCGTGATGCCCTGCGCGGGCGCCGACGCGTTTCTGGTCATGCGCGAAGAACAGGCGCGCGCGCTGAACCTGCCCTACGCCCGCATCCGCGCCACCATCGAACGCCACAACGCCTGGATCGACGACCCGATCCAGACGCGCGGCGGCTGGACCATGGACGTGGACGAGCTCTACGGCCAAGCCAACGCCACACCCGCCGACATGGACTTCCTGCAAGCCTATGACGACTACCCCGTCATCAACCTGATGCAGATGGAAGACCTGGGCTTCTGCGAAAAAGGCGCTGCGCCGGCGTTCATCCGCAAGCACACCTTCACCGTGGACGGCAGCTTCCCCTTCAACACCAACGGCGGGCAATTGTCGGTGGGCCAGGCGGGCGCCGCGGGCGGCTACCTGGGCTTGATCGAAGCCTTGCGCCAACTGACCGGCACGGCAGGCGGCACGCAAGTGGCTGACGCCCGCATCGGCCTGGTCAGCGGCTTCGGCATGATCAATTACGACCGCGGGCTGTGCACCGCCGCGGCCATTCTGGCAAGGAGCGACGCATGACCGAGCCGCTAGCCAAGCCGCCCCGGAAGAATCCGGTGGCGCGCACCCGCCAGCCCACGCTGCCGCCGGGCTCGCGCAGCCGCGCCGCGCTGGGGCTGACCGCCGCCGCCGCCGAAGGCCGCTTTGATCTTCAGACCTGCGCCGACTGCGGCGCGGTGCAGTATCCGCCGCGCGAAGTCTGCGGCCATTGCCTGTCCGAACACCTGCCCTGGAAGCCTGCCGACCCGAACGGCGTGCTGCTCGTCAGCACCACCCTGCATCACAGCAACGACCTGTACTTCCGCGAACGCCTGCCGTGGCGCGTCGGCACCGTGCGCATGGACGCCGGCCCGTCGGTGGTGGCCCATGTGCACCAAGACTGCGCCGATGGCGCCCGCGTGCGGCTGACGCTGAAGCTGGACCGCAGCGGCCAGGCCGTGATGATCGCTCTGCCAGAAAGGAATACCCCGAACATGGAAGACGACAAGACCCTGCGCGAAACCTCGTGCGACCCGAAGTTCCGCCGCGCGCTCGTCACCGATGGCAAATCCGCGGTGGGCAATGCCGTGGCGCGCGCCCTGCTGGATGCGGGCTGCCCCACGGTGTTCGTGGGTGACCCGCAAACCTGGAAGCGCGACGCAGCGTTTGACGCGCTGGCCGCCGACCCGCGCGTGCAGACGGTGACGCTGGACGTCACCGACACCGATTCCGTCGAACGCGCAGCGGCTTCCATCGGCGGCAAGGTCGAGATCCTGGTGAACACGGCCGACCTGGAACGCGAAGGCGGCCTGATGGGCCGCAAGGACGTGAACACCGCGCGCGACGCGCTGGACGTCAACGTGCTGGGCCTGATGCGGCTGGCGCAAGGCTTCGGCCCCGCACTATGCGGCCGCGCCGCCGATGGCGTGAACAGCGCCACGGCCTGGGTCAACGTGCTGTCCATTTACGCGCACATGAACCTGCCGTCGCGCGGCATGTGGTCGGCCTCGCAAGCCGCCGCCTTGTCGCTGACGCAATGCCTGCGCGCGGAAATGCGCGGCGCGGGCGTGCGGGTGGTGAACGTGTTCCCCGGGCCGGTCGACCACGAATGGGAACAGCGCACGCCCCCGCCGCGCGTGGCCCCGTCCGCCATTGCCGCCGCCATCGTGCGCGCCTTGAAGGATGGCGTTGAAGACGTTTATGTCGGCGACGTGGCGCAGGAATTCCGCGCGCGGCTGGCCGAAAACCCCAAGGGACTGGAACGGGAACTGGGCGCCTGACGGCGCCGGCCCGACACCCCGCCGCTGCCCACGCACGACCCCCAACACGAATCAAGAGGAGCAACAGCATGAGCCAGAACATACTTGCCCAATTCATGACGGAACTTGCGTCCGGGCGCATCGGCATCGTGGACCTGACCGAGACGCTGACGCCGGAATTCCCCACCATCGTGCTGCCTCCTGAATTCGGCCAGGCGTGGCCGTTCCGCATCGAGGAAATCTCGCGCTACGACGAGCGCGGCCCGGCCTGGTACTGGAACAACTTCTCGTGCTCGGAACACACTGGCACGCACTTTGACGCGCCCGCCCATTGGGTCACCGGCAAGGACCAGCCCGACAACACCGTCGACACGATCCCCATCGACGCCTTCATCGCCAGCGCCTGCGTCATCGACTGTTCCGCCGAGGCCCGCGACAACCCCGACTTCCTGCTCACCATCGACTTCGTCAAGCAGTGGGAAGCGCAGCACGGCCGCATCCCCGCGCGCTCGTGGGTGCTGATGCGCACCGACTGGTCCAAGCGCGCCAAGCCCGCCGAATACCTGAACCTGCAAGCCGACGGCGCGCACTCGCCCGGCCCCGACGCCGACGTTGTGCCCTGGCTGATCAAAGAGCGCGATGTGCACGGCTTCGGCACGGAATCCGTGGGCACGGATGCGGGCCAGGCCCAGCATCTGGACCCGCCCTACCCCTGCCACTACTACATGCACGGCAACAACCGCTACGGCCTGCAATGCCTGACGAATCTGGATCAGCTGCCGCCGACGGGCGCGGTGATCTTCTCGGCGCCGCTGAAGATCCGCAGCGGTTCGGGCAGCCCCCTGCGCGTGCTGGCGCTGGCGCCCAAGGCCTGACCGGCACGTCTGCCGAACTCCAACCAAGGACACGCATGACACATACGAACGTAGCGCTGGTCACCGGCGGCAGCGCCGGTATCGGCGCCGAAATCTGCCGCAGCATGCTGGATGCGGGCTACGAAGTGATTTCGATGGCGCGCCGCGCCGCTGACTTCACCCACCCGCGCCTGCACAACATGCAGGTGGACCTGCTGGACGCTGACGCCACCGCGCAAGCCGGCCAGGAAGCCGCGTCCCAATTTCCCATCAGCCACGTTATCCACAACGCGGGCGTCATCTGGCCGAACCTGCTGCCGCAAGTCACGCAGGAAGAGCTGCACGGGCTGACGCAGATTCACCTGGGTGCGGCGATCAGCCTGGTCCAGGCCGCGTTGCCCGGCATGCAGGAACGCCATTTCGGCCGCATCGTGATGATGTCTTCGCGTGGCGCGCTGGGCCTGCCCACCCGCACTGCGTACTCGGCCACCAAGGCTGGCATGGTCGGCATGGCGCGCACGTGGTCGCTGGAGCTTGCGCCCTACGGCATCACGGTCAACGTGGTGGCGCCCGGCCCGATCCAGACGGACATGTTCTACGAAGTGATCGAACCCGGCAGCGAACGCGAAAAGCAGCTGGCCAATGGCATTCCGGTCAAACGCCTGGGCCGCTCGGACGATGTGGCGCGCGCCGTGATGTTCTTTGCGGACCCGGCCAACAGCTTCGTCACCGGCCAGACCTTGTTTGTGTGCGGTGGCGCCAGCGTCAGTTCCATCACCATCTGAGCGGGCGTGTCCACCGTCTGTCGTCGGGTTTTAACGGATAGGTAAGCATCTGTACCACGTCTACAGTGCTCATCCTTGAGGGTTAGAGATTTTAAGCAACAAGTAATTCCTGCTGTTCCTGTTTTCTCCGCTTTTCAGCCGCACTCCCACTCTGCTCCCTATCCGGAGGTTTTGCCATGCTGTCGAAGAAACTCCCCCTGGCTGCTGCCGCCGCCGTCGCCGCCCTGTTCGCCCTGCCCGCGCTGGCGCAAGTCAAAGTGGGCGTCGTCACGTCGTCCACCGGCCCCACCGCGCTGGTGGGCATTCCGCAAAAGAACACGGTGCCGCTGCTGCCCAAGAAGATCGGTGACCTGACCGTCGAGTACATCTCGCTGGACGACGCCAGCGATTCGACCAACTCGGTCACCGCCTTCAAGAAGCTGATTTCGGAGCAGAACGTGGACGCGCTGATCGGCCCGTCGGGTTCGCCCAACGCCATGGGCGTGATCCAGTTCGCCGCGGAAGCGGGCGTGCCGATGCTGGCGCCCGTGGGCACGGCGGCGGTCGTGCTGCCGATGAACGATCAGAAGAAGTGGGTGTTCAAGACCACGCAGAACGACGACATCATCGCCCGTGCGCTGGTGGACCACATGGCCAAGAACGGCATCAAGACGGTGGGCTTCATCGGCTTGAACGACCCGTATGGCGAAAATTGGTACAAGGTTTTCTCGGGCCTGGCCACCGAGAAAGGCATCAAGGTCACCGCCAACGAACGCTATCTGCGCTTTGACAGCTCGGTCACGGGCCAGGCCTTGAAGATTTTGGCCGCCAAGCCCGACGCCGTGCTGGTCGCCGCCCCGGGTGCGGCCAGCGTGCTGCCGCAGGCCACGCTGTTCGATCAGGGCTACAAGGGCAAGTTCTACCAAACCCACGGCGCGGCCCTGCCCGACTTCCTGAAGCTGGGCGGCAAGAAGGTTGAAGGCACGGTGCTGGCCGCCAGCCTGATGCTGGTGCTGCCGGAAATGCCGGACAGCAACCCGTCCAAGAAAGTCGCCAGCGACTACATCGCCGCGTACGAAAAGCTGAACGGCTCCAAGCCCGCCACCTTCGGCGCCAACGTCTATGACGCCGGCCTGCTGTTGGAAAAGGCCGTGCCGATTGCAGAAAAGGCCGGCAAGCCGGGCACCAAGGAATTCCGCAGCGCCTTGCGCGACGCGCTGGAACAGACCAAGGAGCTGGTCGGCACGCAAGGCGTCTACAACATGAGCGCCGCTGACCACAGCGGCTTCGATGACCGCGGCCGCGAACTCATCACCGTCAAAGACGGCAACTGGACGCTCGTGAAGTAACGGCTTGGACTTTTTCGCATGAATGCTCAGATCGCCTTGATACTTGGGCAGGACGGCATCACCAACGGCGCGATCTATGCGTTGTTGGCGTTGTCGATCCTGCTGGTCTTTACCGTTACCCGCGTGCTGTTCATCCCTCAGGGCGAGTTCGTCGCCTTCGGTGCGCTGACCATGGCGGCCATCCAGGCCGGTAAACCCGTGCTGCTGGTCTGGCTGCTGCTGGCGTTCGCGCTGGCCGAAGCCGCCGCCGACCTGATGGCGCGGGCCAAGCGCCCTGGCCGCAACCGCGGCCTGTGGCGCATTGGCGTCAAGGTGATCTATCCGCTGATTCTGGCGGGCCTGCTGTACCAGTTGCCGCTGGCGCAATTGCCGATGGCGGTTCAAGCCTTGCTGACGCTGCTGCTGGTGGTGCCGATGGGGCCGCAGCTATATCGCTTGTTCTACCAGCCCATCGCGTCGGCTTCCACGCTGGTGCTGCTGATCGTGTCCATTGCCGTGCACCTGGCGCTGGTGGGCCTGGGGCTGCTGGCCTTTGGCGCCGAGGGCGCGCGCACCGCGCCGTTTTCCGACGCCAGCCTGGCGCTGGGGCCCATCAACGTCAACAGTCAGGCGCTGTGGGTGGTGGCGGTGTCGGCGGTGCTGATCGTGGTGCTGTACCAATTCTTTGAACGCTCGATGTACGGCAAAGCCCTGCGCGCCGCGGCGTTCAACCGGCTGGGCGCGCGGCTGATGGGCATTTCGCCCATTTTCGCGGGCCGCGCCACCTTCTTCCTGGCCGCGCTGATCGGCACGGTGTCGGGCATTTTGATCGCCCCCATCACCACCATGTATTTCGATTCAGGCTTCATGGTCAGCCTGAAGGGCTTCGTGGGCGCCATCATCGGCGGGCTGGTCAGTTATCCGCTGGCGGCGGGCGGCGCCATTCTGGTGGGCCTGATCGAAGCGTTCTCGTCGTTTTACGCCAGCGCCTACAAAGAAATCATTGTGTTCACGCTGATCATCCCCGTGCTGCTCTGGCGCTCGTTGAAAAGCCATCACGTCGAGGAAGAAGACGAATGAACCCGCGCATCATCCTCTTCGTATTTCTGGCGCTGCTGGCGCTGGGGCCGCTGGCCTTGCCGCCGTTTTATGTGACCTTGCTGAACTACATCGGCCTGTACGCGCTGGTGGCGCTGGGTCTGGTGCTGTTGACGGGCGTGGGCGGGCTGACCAGCTTTGGCCAGGCCGCGTTCGTGGGCGTGGGCGCCTACACCACCGCGCTGCTGACAACCCGCGCCGACACTCTGCCCAGCTGGCTGGCCTGGCTGGGCGCATCGCCGTGGCTGACGCTGCTGGCCGGGCTGGTGCTGACGCTGGTGATCGCGTACTTGCTGGGCGCCATCACGCTCAAGCTGTCGGGCCACTTCCTGCCGCTGGGCACCATTGCATGGGGCTTGTCGCTGTACTTCGCCTTCGGTTCCGTGGAAGGGCTGGGCGGGCACACCGGCATTCCGGACATCCCCGCTATCAACCTCTTCGGCTGGTCGTTGAACCAGGGCGAAAACATCTATTACCTGATCTGGGCGTTCCTGCTGGTGGCGGTGTGGTCCACGCAAAACCTGCTGGACTCGCGCGAAGGCCGCGCCATCCGCGCGCTCAAGGGCGGGCGCGTCATGGCGGAATCCATGGGCGTGGACACGGCGCGTTCGCGCATGGTGATCTTCATCATCGCGGCGTTGCAGGCCTGCGCGTCGGGCTGGCTGTATGCGCACATGCAGCGCTTCGTGAACCCCAACCCGTTCGGTTTGCAGATGGGTATCGAATACCTGTTCATGACCGTCATCGGCGGCGCGGGCCAGGTCTGGGGCGCGCTGGTCGGTGCGGGCGTATTCACCGTGCTCAAGCAATGGCTGCAAGACTGGATGCCCAAGCTGCTGGGCCAGACGGGCAACTTTGAAGTCATCGTCTTTGGCTTTGGCATGGTGCTGTTGCTGCACCGCGCCCGCAGCGGTTTGTGGCCGGTGCTGACCCGCTGGGTGCCGGTCAAGAAGGCCGTGCGCCACGTGGACATGAACGCCGAGCCGCTGCCGCGCAAGCCCATGCCGGCGCGCGGCGAGGTGGTGCTGAAGGCCGTGGACGTGACGCGCAAGTTCGGCGGCCTGGTCGCCAACAACGCGATGAACCTGGAGATACGCGCGGGCGAAATCCTGGCGCTGATCGGCCCGAACGGCGCGGGCAAGAGCACGATGTTCAACCAGATATCTGGCGTGGACACGCCCACGTCGGGCCAGGTGACGCTGTTGGGCGAATCGGTGGCGGGCGCGGGCGCGCGCAAGATTGCGCGGCTGGGGTTGTCGCGCACGTTCCAGCATGTGCGCCTGCTGGGCCGCATGAGCGTGCTGGAAAACGTCGCCATCGGCGCGCACCTGCGCGGGCATCGCGGCGTGCTGCCCGCGGCGTGGCGCATGGACCGGCCCGAAGAAGCGCGCCTGCTGGCCGAAGCCGCGCGTCAGGTCGAACGCGTGGGCCTGGGCAAGCATCTGCATGACGAAGCGGGCTCGCTGGCGCTGGGCCAGCAGCGCATTCTGGAAATCGCGCGCGCGCTGGCCTCCGACCCGTGCATCCTGCTGCTGGATGAACCCGCGGCCGGGCTGCGCTATCAAGAAAAGTGCGAGCTGGCCGAGCTGCTGAAGAAACTGCGCGCCGAAGGCATGGCCATCCTGCTGGTCGAGCACGACATGGATTTCGTGATGGGCCTGGTGGACCGCGTGGTGGTGATGGACTTCGGTGAAAAGATCGCCGAAGGCTTGCCCGCCGAAATCCAGAACAACCCCGCAGTGCTTGAAGCGTATCTGGGCGGAGTGGACGAATGAGCACGAACCTGCTGGAAGTGCGCGACCTGCGCGTGGCCTACGACAAGGTGGAAGCCGTGTCGGGCGTGAGCCTGGCGGTGGGCGAAGGCCAGATCGTGACGGTGATCGGCCCGAACGGCGCGGGCAAGACAACCTTGCTGTCCGCCATCATGGGCGTGCTGCCGTCCACCGGCCACATCACGTTCGGCGGCAAGGCGCAAGAACATGCCGAGATCGAAGAGATGGTGGCGGCCGGCATGAATCTGGTGCCGGAGAAGCGCGAACTCTTTGCCGAAATGACGGTGCAAGACAACCTGATGCTGGGCGCGTTCCACCGCTTCCGCAGCGGCCTGCGCGATCAGGACAAGACGCTGGCGGAGGTCTACGACCTGTTTCCCCGCCTGAAGGAACGCCATGCCCAGTTGGCCGGCACCCTGTCGGGCGGTGAACGCCAGATGCTGGCCGTGGGCCGCGCGCTGATGGCCAAGCCCCGGCTGCTGATGCTGGACGAACCCAGCCTGGGCCTGGCGCCGCGCATCGTGCGCGAGGTGTTCCGCATCGTGGCGCGGCTGCGCGAGATGGGCGTATCCATTTTGCTGATCGAACAGAACGCCCGCGCCGCGCTGCAAGTGGCCGACTACGCCTATGTGCTGGAGACGGGCGCCGTCACGTTGGAAGGCCCGGCGGCGGAAGTCGCCGTAGACCCGCGCGTGGTCGAGGTGTACCTGGGCTTAGGCCACGGCGCGGCCCAAGGCGCATCGGGCAACGCCGGCAACCACGGCGGCTCAGGCCACCCCACGCCGCCGGTCGCGGCGGTATAGCGCATAGCCGACGGGCCACATCGCCGCCACCATGAAGGTCGCGACGGGGTTCGTCAGCTTGTAGGCCTGCACGGCGGTCGGCACGCCGGAGTGCTTCAGGTGCAGGCGGAAACGCGTGTAGCGCGCCGCCGCCATGATGAATTCGCGCGGCCGGAAGCGGAAGAATTCCAGGTGATGTTGCAGCATGTCCCACGCCAGCAGGTACAGGCCCTGCGCGTTGTTGGACACGGACACGGCGCCCTGGCTCAAGCCGCCCGGCGTGTCGTGATAGGTGCGCACGACACGGTTGATGAAGCGGCTGAGATAGCCCGCGCGCGCTACCGCCCACCACACCAGGCTTTCCGGCACGAAGCCCGCCACGTCTTCAGGAAAGGGATATTTCCTGAGGATGTCGGTGCGCATACAGCCGAATTTTTCGCCCTTGATGCGATAGCGGAAGTACACGTCCACCGCCGTGCTGTCGAATACGTCTTGCGGATAGCGGTCGCCCACGATGCTGCCGTCGGGGCGGGCGCACAAGCCCGTGATCGCCACATAGGAATCGCGGCGCGCAGGCGGGATGGCGTCCCAGGCGTCCTTGAAGGTGGCCAGCGCATCGGGCGGCATCTCGTCGTCGCTATCCAGGCCCACAATCATCTGGCCCTGCGCTTCACGCACGCCACGGTTGAAGGCGGTTTTCTTGTGCTGGTTGTTCTGCCAGATATAGCGGATGGGAAAATCGGCGCGCGTCTGCCAATCCAGAATGGCTTCGTGGGTGTTGTCGGTGGAGCCGTCGTCCACCACCACCCATTCGAAATCCCGGAATGTCTGCCGCGAGAGCGATTCATACACCCGGTGCAGCGTGCCCGCCCGGTTGTAGGTGGGCGTAAGTACGGTGAAAAACGTTGGTGTATCGGTCATGCCTGCTATGCCCCTTTGCGATCTCCGTGACACCGCTGCGGTCTTGGTCTGTCTGTTTTCGCCTGAAGTGTAGGGGATATGCCCCCGCTAACCGATGCCATCCCATTCGAATTTGCAATCAAATCTGACAACACGTGCATTATTCAGGCGAAATTGCGCAGGTTTGTGCATTGGGCGGCAAGCGGGACTGGCGTAAACTCGTGCGGCCCAAACCGGAATGCCTATGGAAGCTTCAACCGTCCAGCTCAATGACATCGCCTTGTTCGTCGAGGTTGCCAAGCGCAAGAGCTTCAGCCTGGCGGCCCGCGCGCTGGACATGCCCACGTCCACGCTGTCTCGCCGCATCAATGAACTGGAACGCGCCATCGGCCTGCGGCTTATCAACCGCAATACGCGCCGGCTGGACCTGACCGAAGCGGGCGCGGCGTACATGCGCCGCTGCCAGGGGCTGATCGACGAAGCGCGTCTCGCGCACGAACAATTGCTGTCGCTGTCCGGCGGCCCGTCCGGTAATTTGCGGGTGTCGATGCCCTATAGCCTGGCGATCTGGCTGCTGCCGGAAACCATCAACGACTTCACCGACCGTTATCCCGATGTCGAATGCGAGTTCGACCTGAGCATGATGACGGCGTCCGATGCGCAAGGCACGCCGTTCGACGTGGTGCTGCGCTTTGGCCGCAATTCAGACTTTCCGGTGGCCACGCTGGATACCGGCAACGGCAATGGCAACGGCGGCGGCGCCACGCGGCCCGATGGCGCGGTGGTGCAGGAGCTGGTGTCGCTGGACAACTATCTGTATGCGTCCGACCGCTATCTGGAACGCCACGGCGAACCCAAGACGCCCGCCGACCTGAGCCAGCATCAATGCCTGCGCACAACGATTGACGACGCGCATTCCCACTGGACGCTGCACAACGGGTCGGTCACCGAAGTGGTGCCGGTCAGCGGCCACCTAGCCGCCAACAACATGAGCATTGCAGGCACGCTGGCCGGGTTGGACCTGGCCATTACGCGGATGCCCCACTGCCAGGCGCTGGACCCGATCATCAAGCGCAATTCACTGCGGCGCGTATTGCCGGGCTGGTCGGTGGACCCGATCTCGATTTATGTGATCTACCCGTCAAGCATCCAGCCGGCAAAAACCCGGGCGTTCATGGATTTCATCAAGCCGAAGCTGGGGCCGGCGGTTTAGGCGGAACAATGGGGTGATGGACCCACGCCCCCAAACCCAATAAAAAAATCCCCGCACAGCTTGCGCCATGCGGGGATTTTTCAGATCAGGGAGTTGATTAGACGCGCTTGATCTTTTCCAGCATCTTGAAAACACCCTTGGGCGACTTGACGAACAAGCGCTTGAAGGCCTTGCCCAGGCAACGGCGTTCCAGGGTGTTACGACGCACGCGTTTGCGTTCTGCCATGTTGATTCTCCTGTTGAATTTGCGGAAAAAATATCCCGCACAACCGGTAATCGGGCTGGCGGAAAAATTGGGTAACTTGGCATTTTAGCCTGAAATTCACAGGCGGCGCCAATGGCGGGAAATCGGGGGCCTAAATTGCCTCGCGACAATCCGTCCCCAAAATTTATAACGCCCTCCCCGCCCTCACTCCGCCCTCACTCCGCCCTCACTCCGCCCTCACTCCGCCCTCACTCCGCCCTCACTCCGCCATCACTGCGCCAGCGACTTCAGCCTTGCCAAAACCTGCTCGGTGCGAGGCAACGGGTCCACCGCGCCGTAGCCCAAGGTGGACAAGGCCGCCGCCGCATTCGCGTAGCGCACCGCGTCTTCCCAGGAATCGCCCTGGCAGCGCCGGGCCAGCAGGCTGCCGGCGAAACAGTCGCCCGCCCCCGTGGCGTCTACCGCGTCCACGCGCAACGCGGCGACCGGCGTGCGCGTTTTGCCGTCGTCAATGATGGAGCCGTCTTTGCCCAGCTTCAGCACCACCACGCCCGCCGCGCCGCCATCGCGAATCCAGTCCAGCGTGCGTTCGGGGTCGTCGTTGCCGGTCAGGTGCTGCATGTCGTCCATGCTGGGCAGAAACAGGTCGGCCTCGCGCATGGTTTCGCGCAAGATGGCGCGCGCCCGGTCTACCGGCCACAGGCGCAGGCGCAGGTTCGAATCCAGGCTGACCTGCGCGCCCGCCGCATGGGCGCGTTCGATGGCGGCGAAAACCGTATCGCAGGCGCTGGTGCTGATCGCCATGCTGATGCCGGACACGTGCAGGAACTGGCTGCGTTCGATGAGCCCGCTATCCAGCAAGGCTGGCGTCATCAGGCTGGCGGCGGAGCCCCGGCGCAGGTAGCTGAACGCATGGCCGTCAGGGCCGTGCTGCACAAAATACAGGCCGGTGTGGGCATCGTCATCGCGCTGCACGCCTTGGGTGTCGACCCCTTCCGAAGCCCACAAGTCCAGGAACTGCGCGCCAAAGGCGTCATTGCCCACGCGCGTCAGGTAGGCGCAGCGCGCGCCCTGCCGGGCCGCGGCGATGACGGCATTGGACGTGTCGCCGCCAAAGCCTTGCAGATATTGCAGTTGGCCCTTGTGCGTCTGGTTCATCTCGACCAGTGGTTCGCCCAGCGCGACGATATCGAAGTCAGCCATGCGCGGCCTCGCGGGTACGGGTGATCTGGGCCACCAGCGCGGCGGTGTCGCGCGCGGCGAAGGCGGCCTTGTCATAGAGGTTACTGCCGATGCCCACCAGCCCGGCGCCGGCGGCGAAGTACGAGGCCATGTTGTCCTGCGTGATGCCGCCCGTGGGGCAGAAGATCGTGTCGGGGTAAACCGATTTCAGCGCGGCCAGGTGCTTGGGGCCGCCGGTGTCGGCGGGAAACACTTTCACCACGTCCACGCCCGCGCGGCGCGCGGCCAGCACTTCGGTGGGGGTGAACGCGCCCAGCAGGCAGAGCGCGTCGGCGGCGTGCGCCATGTCGACGATGTCGGTGGCCAGCGCGGGCGACACCAGGAAGTCGGCGCCCGCCACCAGGGCCTCGCGCGCCTGGGTGTCGTCCAGCACGGTGCCCACGCCCAGCAGCAGGCTGGCGCCGTGCTTGTCGCGCAGCGCGCGCACCAGGTCGGTTACGCCGGGAATCGTCCAGGTCAGTTCCAGCGTGGTGCAGCCGGCCGCCACGGCGACTTCAGCGGCATAGGCGGCGGTGGCCGCGTCCGTATAGCGCAGCACGGGCACGACCCGGGCGGCCAGCAGGGCGGAGAGCTTTGAGGCGATGGGAGCGGAAGCAGTCATGGAATTCCTCTGTGGCGAACGGTCAGACGCCGCCGGACGATGCCGGCAGGACGGCAAGTTTGGCTGCGGCGGCGTCGCGCAGCCGCAGCAAGGGATCGATATACGCGGCTTGCGGGTCGTCTTGCCGCCGGAACAGCAAGGTGCTGACGCTGACGCCCGCCACCGGCCTGCCCGCGGCGTCGCACAGCGCCACGCCGTAGCAGACGATGCCGGCTTCATTTTCCTCGTTGTCCATGGCATAGCCACGACGGCGTGCCTCGTCCAGCACGGTGCGCAGCGCAGGCAGGCTGGTGACGGTGCCGGGCATGCGGGCCGGCAGCGCCAAATCGCGCAGCAGGCGTTCGCGGGCGGCGTCGTCCAGCGCGGCCAGATAGGCCTTGCCGACCGCGCTGGAATGCAGCGCCACCGATGACCCCACGCGCGACACCATGCGCACCGGGCCGGGGCTTTCCAGCTTGTCGATATAGATCATTTCGTGGCCGGCCGGCACCGCCAGATGCACGGTTTCGCCGGTGGCGTCGCGCAGCGCCTGCAAGTCGGGCGCCAGGGCCGCACGCAGGTCAAATTGCGACCAGGCGCGGCTGGCCAGCGACATCAGGCGGGTGCCCAGGCGGTAGACGCCGCCCGATTCCGCCACCATGCCCTGCTCGGCCAGCGCCGCCACGATACGGTAGACCGTGGGGCGCGGATAGCCGCAGGTGCGCGCCAGCAGCGCGGCCGTGGGCGGCTCGGGCGCGTCGGCCACCGCCTGCAACACGGTCATGAATTTAGCGAACGCCGCAGCGCCCGCGACCTTGGTTTCCAACAAGAACGTCCCCAAATGATGACAATCTGCCATCAACAATGCCCGCAGAGATTTCCTAAGGCAATCAGCACGAATGTCAGACGAATCTGCGATACTGTTTATTTGTACAGCTGCACGGCCTATATTTGTCCATATTATGGACTCGTGCCTCACAATATAGGCAATTATTCCATATCGCCGCGCTTGGAACCAGCGAAGGGTTATCGCTCGGGCAGGCGCCTACCTCAGGCTACGATACCGTCCATGAGCTCCCAAATCCGCATCGTTGGCGCACGCCAGAACAACCTCAAAAACCTGGACCTGACTCTCGCCACCGGCGAATTGGTCGTTGTGACCGGCGTGTCGGGGTCCGGCAAAAGTTCGCTGGCGTTTGACACGCTGTACGCCGAAGGCCAGCGCCGCTACGTGGAAACCTTCTCGCCCTATGCGCGCCAGTTTCTGGACCGCATGGACAAGCCGCAGGTAGACCGCATCGAAGGCATTTTGCCGGCCATCGCCATCGACCAGACCAACCCTGTGCGCAGCTCGCGCAGCACGGTTGGCACGATGACCGAACTGAACGACCACCTGAAGCTGCTGTTCGCCCGGGGCGCCCGGCTGTACTGCCGCGGCTGCGGCAAGCTGGTGCGCCGCGACACGCCCGATTCCATCTACCACTCGCTGGCCGAACGCGCGGCGGTCGCGGGCGACCCGCGCCTGGTCGTGACCTTTCCCATCGCCGTGCCCGCCAACTTCACCGAAGACGAAGTGCGCGGCTTTCTTGAGCAGCAGGGTTACACCCGCGTGCATGCCGAGGAAACGGCGGTGCCACGCGCCACCGCCGCCAAAAGCGCGAAAGCCGCCAAGGGCGCCAAGAAGGGCAAGGCCGCCAAGGACGCGGGCGAAGAACGCCGCATTCTGCACGTCATTCAAGACCGCTTCCGTTTTGCCGGCACCGAGCGCGAACGCGTCATGGAAGCGCTGGACACCGCGCTGCGCATGGGCGCCGGGCATCTGGCCGTCTACGTCGTGAACGCCGACGGCGACAACGCCGACATCTGGAAATACAGCGACCGCCTGCACTGCGCCGACTGCAACATCGAATACACCGACCCGCTGCCCAGCAGCTTCTCGTTCAATTCGCCGCTGGGCGCCTGCGAGGCCTGCCGCGGTTTCGGCCGCGTGATCGGCATCGACTTTGGCCTGGTCATCCCCGACGAAAACAAGACGCTGCTGGAAGGCGCGATCAAGCCGTGGACCACGCCGTCTTATAAGGAATGCCAGGACGAGCTGCAAAAGTACGCGCCGCGCGCGGGCGTGCCGCTGGGCGTGCCATGGAAAAGCCTCTCTGAAGAACACAAGCGCTGGGTGCTGTACGGCACGCCCGACTGGAAGGGCGGCAACGACGCCTGGAAACACCAGTGGTATGGCGTGCAGCGCTTTTTCGACTGGCTGGAAACCAAGGCCTACAAGATGCACGTGCGCGTGCTGCTGTCGAAATACCGCAGCTACACGCCCTGCCCCACCTGCAACGGCGCGCGCCTGAAACCCGACGCGCTGCTGTGGCGCCTGGGCACGAAAGAAGAAGCCGACACGGTGCTGCCGCCGGAAGACGGCCGCTACCAGCGCTTCATGCCGGTCGGCGCCAACTGGACGCGCGATCAGCTGAACCACATCGGCGGCTTGTCTATCCATGACGTGATGCTGCTGCCCATCGAACGAGTGCGCCGCTTCTTCGATGCGCTGTCGTTCTCGGGCGCGCTGGACGCGGCCACCGATCTGCTGATGACGGAAGTGCGCGCGCGCCTGAAGTTCCTGTGCGATGTGGGCCTGGGCTACCTGACGCTAGACCGCCAGAGCCGCACGCTGTCGGGCGGTGAAGTGCAGCGCATCAACCTGACCACCGCGCTGGGCACCTCGCTCGTGAACACGCTGTTCGTGCTGGACGAGCCGTCCATCGGCCTGCACCCGCGCGACATGCATCGCGTGGTGGAAGTCATGCACCGGCTGCGCAACGCCGGCAACACGCTGGTGGTGGTGGAGCATGATCCGCAAGTGATGGTGGCCGCCGACCGCATCATCGACATCGGCCCCGGCCCCGGCGAACGCGGCGGCTACATCGTCTTTGACGGCACCCCCAAGCAACTGCGCGCGGCCGACACGCTGACCGGCAATTACCTGGGCGGCCGCCAGCGCGTGGAAGCGCCCCGCCCCATGCCGGTGGCGGCGAACACGCCGCGCCTGCTGCTGGAAGGCGTCAACGCGCACAACCTGAAAAACGTGTCGGTTGAGCTGCCGCTGGGCCGCCTCGTCTGCGTGACGGGCGTGTCTGGTTCGGGCAAGTCCACGCTGGTGCAAGACGTGCTGTATCCCGCGCTGCTCAAGCAAAAAGGCAAGCCGTCGGAAGCGCCCGGCGCGTTTGACCGCCTGCTGGGCGCCGAGCAAATCGCCGACGTGGTCATGGTGGACCAGACCCCGATCGGCAAGACGGCGCGTTCCAACCCCGCCAGCTACGTGGGCGCCTTTGACGCCATCCGCAAGCTGTTCGCCCAGGCCCCGCTTGCGCGCGAACGCGCCTACACGGCCGGCACGTTCAGCTTCAACGGCGGCGACGGCCGCTGCCCGACTTGCGGCGGCACCGGGTTTGAACACGTCGAAATGCAGTTCCTGTCCGACGTCTACCTGCGCTGCCCGGATTGCGACGGCAAGCGTTTCCGCCCCGAAGTGCTGGAAGTGCGCGTCGAACACCTGGGCAAGAGCGCGTCCATCGACGAAGTGCTGGCCATGACGGTCAGCGAAGCGCTGGACTTCTTCAAGGGCCTGCGCGACGTCCAGACCGGCCTGGCGCCGCTGGCCGACGTGGGCCTGGAATACGTGCGGCTGGGCCAGCCCGTGCCGACGCTGTCAGGCGGCGAGGCGCAGCGCCTGAAGCTGGCCGGCCACTTGGCCGAAGCCGCCCGCAGCGGCATTTCCACCGCCAAGGTCGCCAAGAAGGGCAGCCTGTTCCTGTTCGACGAACCCACCACCGGCCTGCACTTTGACGACGTCGCGCGGCTGATGCGCGCCTTCCGCAAGCTGCTGGCGGCCGGCCACACACTGCTGGTCATCGAACACAACCTGGACGTGATCCGCGCGGCCGACTGGCTGATCGACCTGGGCCCCGAAGGCGGCGACGCCGGCGGCCTGGTGCTGGGCGTGGGCACGCCGCAGGACCTGATGGACAACCCCAAGTCCCACACCGGCGCCGCGCTGCGCGATTACGAGGTCAGCATCCTGCCGGCTGACGTGGTTGTGACCAGCGACGCCGATGCGCAGGAAGCCGAGCAAGCCGGCCTGACCGCCCGCATCGCCGAACCGGTCGCGACCTACAACGACGCCGCCCTCGGCGCGGGCGACGGCACGCCGCTGCAATCCGTGATGCGCGCCCGCCGCCAGGGAAACATGGCGATCGAGATCCGCAACGCGCGCGAACACAACCTGAAGAACATCAGCGTCGAAATTCCGCACGACAAGTTCACCGTGATCACCGGCGTGTCCGGCTCGGGCAAGTCGACGCTGGCCTTCGACATTCTGTTCAACGAAGGCCAGCGCCGGTATCTGGAATCGTTGAACGCCTACGCGCGCGCCATCGTGCAGCCGGCCGGCAAGCCGGATGTGGACGCCATCTTCGGTATTCCGCCCACCGTCGCCATCGAACAGCGCACCAGCCGCGGGGGCCGCAAGTCCACCGTGGCCACCATGACGGAAATCCACCATTTCCTGCGCCTGCTCTATGTGAAGCTGGGCACGCAGTACTGCCCGGATTGCAACGTGGCCGTTGAACCGCAGAACACGGACCAGATCGTGGCCCGCCTGCTGCGCGACCACAAGGGCGAACACATTGGCCTGTTGGCCCCGCTGGTCACCGCACGCAAGGGCTATTACACGGACCTGGCCAAATGGGCCGGCTCCAAGGGCCATACGCATCTGCGCGTGGACGGCGAGTTCATTCCCGTGGCCCCGTGGCCGCGCCTGGACCGCTACAAGGAACACACCATTGAACTGCCCGTGGCGGACGTAGTGGTGGACCCGGCCAACGAAGCCGACCTGCGCGCGGCCGTGAAAAGCGCGCTGGAAAATGGCCAGGGCGTGATGTCGGTGGTGTGGCCGGTGAACAAGCTGCATGAAGCGCTGAACAGCGAATTGCAGCAACAGCATTTCTCGGTCAAGCGTGCGTGCCCGTCTTGCGGCACCAGCTTCCCCGAACCCGACCCGCGCTTGTTCTCGTACAACTCCAAGCACGGCTGGTGCACGGGCTGCTACGGCACGGGCCTGCAATTGCAGGGCTTTGACGAAGAACAGACCGGCGAAGAAACCGCCTGGAACGCGTGGTACGAAGGCGAGGCCAAGGCGTGCACGCAATGCGACGGGCAGCGCCTGAACCGCGTCGCGCGCGCCGTGCGCTGGCGCGATAAATCCATTGCTGAACTGGCGTCGTTGCCCGTGTCGGACGCGCACACGTTCTTCACCGGACTGGTGGCACGCGGCCGCGAAGGCGAAATCGCGCGCGACATCCTGACGGAAATCCGCGGCCGCCTGAACTTCATGCAGGAAGTGGGCCTGAACTATCTGGCGCTGGACCGCGCCGCGCCAACGTTGTCGGGCGGCGAAGCGCAGCGCATCCGCCTAGCCGCGCAGCTGGGTTCCAACCTGCAAGGCGTTTGTTACGTGCTGGACGAGCCCACCATCGGCCTGCACCCGCGCGACAACCGCATCCTGCTGGACGCGCTGGCGCGGCTGGAAGGCAACGGCAACACGCTGGTGGTGGTCGAACATGACGACGACACCATCCGCCGCGCGTCGCACGTCATCGACATCGGACCGGGCGCGGGCATCCGCGGCGGCCGTGTCGTGGCGCAAGGCACCGTGGAAGATGTGATGAACGCGCCGGAATCCGTCACCGGCCGCTATCTGAAGACGCCGCTTGCGCATCCGCTGCAAGGCCGCCGTCCGGTTGAAGCCGACACACCCATGATCGAAATTCGCGGCGCGCGCCTGCACAACCTGCGCAGCGTGGACGCCAAGATTCCGGTGGGCCGCCTCAGTGTGGTGACCGGCGTGTCCGGTTCCGGCAAGTCCACGTTGGCGCGTGAAGTGCTGCTGGACAACCTGACGCAAGCCGTGTCGCAAGGCAAGGCGCCCGGCTGGGCCGGCTGCGAAAGCATCAAGGGTTGGGAAGCCATCGACCGCGTGCTGGAAGTGGACCAGACCCCCATCGGCAAGACGCCGCGTTCGTGCCCGGCCACCTATGTGGGTTTCTGGGACGACGTGCGCAAGCAGTTTGCCGACACCCGCGAAGCCCGCATGCGCGGCTGGACGGCGGCGCGCTTCTCGTTCAACACCGGCGACGGCCGCTGCCCCATCTGCGAAGGCCAGGGCATGCGCACCATCGAAATGAACTTCCTGCCCGACGTGAAAGTGCCGTGCGACGCGTGCAATGGCGCGCGCTTCAACAGCGACACGCTCAGCGTGCAGATGCGCGGCAAGAACGCTGGCGAGCTGCTGTCCATGGAAGTGGACGACGCCATCGGCTACTTCGCGGCGCACCCGAAAATCCATCGTCCGCTGCAACTGATGCAGGACGTGGGCCTGGGGTACCTGACGCTGGGCCAGCCGTCGCCCACGCTGTCGGGCGGCGAGGCGCAGCGTATCAAGCTGGTCACCGAGCTATCCAAGGCGCGCCTGACCGATGGCCTGATCAAGACCGGCCGCGCCTCGCGCATTCCGCACACGCTGTACGTGCTGGACGAACCGACGGTGGGCTTGTCGATGGCCGACGTCGAAAAACTGATCCATGTGCTGCATCGTCTGGTGGAAGCCGGCAACACGGTGGTTGTGATCGAGCATAATCTGGACGTCATCGCCGAAGCCGACTGGCTGCTGGACCTGGGCCCCGAAGGCGGCACGGGCGGCGGCCAACTGGTTGCCGAAGGCTCGCCGGAACATGTGATGACCCTGGCCGACCACTCCCACACGGGGCGCGTCCTGACGGAATTCCTGGCACATCAACCGCAGTAGCAAGCATGGAATGTCGTTTTGAAGACCGGCTGGCCGGCCGCGCGCTGAAGTTCGAGGGCTTTTGCTCCCGCATCGAAGCGCGCACCGCCGCCGACGTCGCCCCCGCGCTGGCGGCCATCGAGGCCGCGCGGCAGCAAGGGCGCTGGGTGGCCCTGTTGCTGGACTATGAACTGGGCGAATGGCTGTTGCCCGAAGCCACGCTGGCTGCGCCCGCCGGCCCCTGGTCGCCACCGCAAGACGACGGCCGCCCCCGGCTGACCGCGCTGGTCTTCGAACGCAAGGTGGACGACGCCCCCTGGGATGCGCCGGACGCTGCCAGCGCGCCGTCCGCCATCAGCCTGCCCGCCCCGCGCATGACCGAAGCCGCCTATGTGCGCCAGATCGACGCCATCCGCGGACTGATCGGCGACGGCGAGCTCTACCAGGTCAATTTCACGCAGCCGCTGGACGTGCAATACCAAGGCGACGCCGCCACGCTTTACCGCCGCATCGCCAGCCGCAACCCGGTGGCCCACGGCGCATTCATTCAGGACGGCGCCCGCACGGTGCTGTCGTTTTCGCCTGAACTCTTCGTGCGTCGCGATGGCCCACGCCTGACGACCCGGCCCATGAAAGGCACCGCACCGCGCCACCCCGACCCGGTTGAGGACGCACGGCTAGGCCAGGAATTGCTGGCCAGCGAAAAGAACCGCGCCGAAAACCTGATGATCGTGGACCTGCTGCGCAACGACCTGGGCCGGCTGGCCGAGCCGGGGTCCGTGAAGGTCGACGCCCTGTTTTCGCTGGAACGCTACCCCACCGTCTGGACCATGACGTCCACCGTGTCGGCGCTGGCGCCCGACGCCACGCTGGCAGACGTGCTGACCGCCCTGTTCCCCTGCGGGTCGATCACCGGCGCGCCCAAAATCGCCGCCATGCGGCGCATCCGCCAGATGGAAACCGCCCCGCGCGGCCTGTACTGCGGCAGCGTGGGCTGGCTGGCGCCGAATGGCGATTTTTCATTGAACGTCGCCATCCGCACGCTGGTGCTGGACCAGAACGGCCATGGCGTCTACAGCGTGGGCGGCGGCATCGTCCACGATTCCGACCCGGCGGAAGAATGGCAGGAATGCCACTGGAAGGCCCGCATCCTGCGGGGCTGATGCGTCGCGCATCCCCCATCAAACACCCCCACATCGGCACCGCCGGTAGTAGCATTAACCGCCCCCATTGCCCAGGAGAGTCCCATGCAACCCGAACTGATCGAGACCATCCTGGTCGATGCCGAACAACGCGTGCCGCTGCTGGCCCGCCACCTGAAACGGCTGGAGGCGTCATGCAAGGCGCTGGGCTACGTGTGGGGCGGCCGCGCGGTGGAAGGCGACATCATGATCGCCGCCACGGGCCTGGTCACCCCCGGCCCGCACCGGCTGCGCCTGCTGGTCGCCCGCGACGGCAGCCGCCACATCCAGACGGCCATGCTGCCGCCCTTGCCCGCCGTGCAGGAAGTGATGCTGGCGCCCGAGGCGCTGCGGTCCTCGGAACCGCTGCTGCGCTACAAGACCACGCATCGCCCCTGGTACACGAAGACGATCGAATGGCTGCCCGCGCATCCGCACATCTTCGACCTGCTCTATCTGAACGAACGCGGCGAACTATGCGAAGGCAGCCGCAGCAACGTCTACCTGCGCATGGACGGCCACTGGTACACGCCGCCTGTCGACAGCGGCTGTCTGCCCGGCGTGCAACGCGGCGAACTGCTGGACACCGGCAACGTGCGCGAACGCGTGCTGACCCTGGCCGACCTGCACGCCGCCGACGAAATCCGTCTGTCCAACGCGCTGCGTGGCTGGTTCACCGTCACGCTGCGGGAAGCCTGACCCGCCCGTCCTGGTCCGCAAACTGCTCCACCACCACCTGCCGCAGCCATTGATTGGCGGGCTCGCGGTGGTTGCGCGCATGCCAGAACACATTGATGACCGACTCGGGAATCTTCACCGGACACGGCGCCGTCGCCAGCCCGAACGGCGCACAGGCGCAGTCGGCAAAACGCTGCGGCACCACCGCGATCATGTCGGTGGCCTGCAAGACCGGCCCCACCGCAATGAAATGCGGCACCGTCAAGCGCAGCCGGCGGCGAATGCCGGCGCGTGCGATCACGTCATCCACCACGCCATGCCCCGTGCCTTCGGACACAATCGCCACATGCTCCGCCGCCTGAAACTGCTTGGCCGACACGCCTGAACGCGCCAGCGGATGGCCTTGCCGGAAGATGCACACATAGGGCTGGCTGAACAGCTTGCGTTGAAAGAAACCGCTTTGCAGCCCAGGCAGAAAGCCCATGGCCAGATCGATACGCCCACGTTCCATTTCATCGCGGACGTCGATGGACGTCGTGCGCACGGTGCGTATCGTGACGCCGGGCGCGGCGGCGTCCAGCGCCCGCATCAAGCGCGGCAGGAAGTAGGTTTCGCCTACATCGTTCACGCCAATCACGAAGGCGCGTTCGCTGCGCGCCGGGTCGAACACGGCGTGCGCGTTAAGCGTGCCATGCAGCGCCCCCAGCGCATCCGCAATCGGTTGCGCCAGCGCCTCGGCATACGGCGTGGGCACCATCCCGCGCGACGTGCGCAGGAACAGCTCATCGCCCAGCAGCTTGCGCAGCCGGCTTAGCGCATTGCTGACGCCAGGCTGCGAGATCCCCAGGCTATGGGCGGCCGCCGACACCCGGCCATGCTTATGCAGTTCGTTGAAGACGACCAGCAGGTTCAGGTCCACGTCTTTCAGGTTCATGCGTTTGTCTCCACCAATATTGATTTTGGTGATTTCTTCTATTGATCAGATTCTATTTATTTATTTCATCGCCTGCCCGATGATGAGGCGATAAAAAATAGGAGACAAACCATGCAGATCGACCCGCCTTGGCAGGGCGACGGTTCACACCGCATCCCTTTCGGCGTCTATACCGACGCCGCCCTGCACCAGCGCGAGCTGGAACGCTTTTTCTACCAGGCGCACTGGTGCTATGTCGGCCTGGAGGCCGAAATCCCCAACCCGGGCGACTTCAAGCGCACGGCCGTTGGCGAACGCTCGGTCATCCTGCTGCGCGACAACGAGGGGCAGGTCCGCGTGGTGGAGAACGTGTGCGCGCATCGCGGCGTGCAGTTCTGCCGGGAACGTTCCGGCAACCGCAGCGAATTCGTCTGCCCCTATCACCAATGGAATTACGACCTGCAAGGCAACCTGATCGGCGTGCCGTTCCGGCGCGGCGTCAAACAAGACGGCAAGGTCAACGGCGGCATGCCCCCGGACTTCAAAACCGAAGACCACAGCCTGACCAAACTGGCGGTGGCCTGTAGAAACGGGGTGGTGTTCGCCTCGTTCGACCACGACGCCGAACCGCTGGAAGACTATCTGGGCCCCGACATCCTGCACTACTTCGATCGCGTCTTCGACGGCCGCGAACTGGTCATCCACGGCTACAGCCGCCAGCGCATTCCGGGCAACTGGAAGCTGATGCAGGAAAACATCAAAGACCCTTATCACCCCGGCCTGCTGCATACCTGGTTCGTCACCTTCGGGCTGTGGCGCGCGGACAACCGGTCTGAACTGAAAATGGACCGCCACTTTCGCCACGCCGCCATGATTTCCACGCGCGGCCAAGGCGGCAAGGGCAGCGTCACCAGCGGGGTGTCCAGCTTCAAGGAACAGATGTCGCTAAACGATGACCGCTTCCTGGACATCGTGCAGGAGCCCTGGTGGAACGGCCCCACCGCCGTGCTGATGACGCTGTTTCCCAGCGTGATCATTCAGCAGCAGGTGAATTCGCTGTCCACCCGCCACATCCAGCCCGTGGGGCACGACGCCTTCGATTTCGTCTGGACGCACTTTGGCTTTGCGGATGACACGCCCGAGATGACGCGGCGGCGGCTGCGCCAGGCGAATCTGTTTGGCCCCGCCGGCTTTGTGTCGGCGGACGACGGCGAAGTCATCGAATTTTCGCAATCGGGTTTTCAACAGAAGCCGTGGCACCGCAGCGTGGCGGAACTGGGCGGCAAGACCGCCGAGAACACCGATCACATGGTGACCGAAACGCTGATCCGCGGCATGTACGCGTATTGGCGCCGCGTGATGGAGGCATGACGATGCTGGACTTTCCGCTCTACTACCAGCTGACCCGCCTGTACGCGGACTACGCCGCCGCGCTGGACGCCGAAGAATGGGAGAAATGGCCCGACTTCTTTCTGGAAGACTGCGTCTACAAAGTGCTGCCCCGCGAAAACCACGAACGCGGCTATGCGCTGGCGACGATGGCGTTCGAAAGCCGCGGCATGCTGAAAGACCGCATCTACGGCGCCACCGACACGATCTTTCACGACCCGTACTACCAGCGCCACGTGGTCGGCGCACCGCGCGTGCTGGCGGCCGACGGCGACCGCATTGAATCCGAAGCGAACTACGCCGTGTTCCGCACCAAGCCCAACCAGCTGACCACTGTGTTCAACGTGGGCCGCTATCTGGACGTCGTGCGCCAAACGCCGGACGGCCTGAAGTTCGAATCGCGGCTGTGCATTTTCGACAGCGAACTGATCCCGAATTCGCTCATCTACCCCATTTAAAGAGGAAAGCCGCATGAGTACGCAATGGATCAAGGCGATCGCCCGCGCCGACGTGCCGGAAGACGACGTTATCGCCGTGCAGGCGGGCGACCGCGAAATCGCGCTATACGGCGTGCAAGGTGAGGTCTACGCCACCGACAACCTCTGTACGCACGGCAACGCCAGGCTATGCGACGGCTTCCTGACGGGCCACGAAATCGAATGCCCGTTGCATCAAGGCCGCTTCGACGTGCGCGACGGCCGCGCGCTGTGCTCGCCGCTGCGCGACAACGTGATGACGTATCCGGTCTGGATTGAGGACGGCGTGGTGTTCGTGGCGTGAGGGCTCGCTGGCGCCGGCGCCGACGGCGGGCGAGCGGCAAGCGTGCGCGCGTGACACCGCGGCCGGGCGGTCAGATCGCCAGCCGCAACGCCTCGTTCGCCGCCGCCATCCCCATCGCCGCCGTCACGGTCACCACCGACCCATACCCCGCGCAAGACAAGCCCTGCGGCGCCAAGTTCTGCCCCGACGCGCCCAGATCATCTTCACCTTCCGTGGGACGCGTCCAGGCGTCAGGCAGGATGGCGGGCTGATCAAACCACAGCGCATGAATGCCCATCTTCGGCACTCGCTTGAGCGCTTTGCCATGCTGATCAGCCCCACGCGGAAAACCGTGTTCCTTGCGCAGTTTGTTGCGCAGCTTGGCCAGCAACGCATCATTAACCGCCACCGACAAATCACCGGCCCGCAAGGCCAACGGATCGGTCTTGCCGCCCGCGCCCCCGCACAACAACATGGGAATGCCCAACGCACGCGCATGCAAGATCATGGCGATCTTGGCCGCGGCCTGGTCGGTGCAATCGATGATGACGGTATAGGGGCCAGGCAGCACATCCGCCACGTTTTCGGGCGACACGAAATCATCCACGCGGGTCAACCGGCATGCCGGGTTGATCGCCAACACGCGTTCCGCCATGGCATCCACCTTGGATTGGCCAAGCGTGGAAGACAGCGCATGGATCTGCCGATTGACGTTGGATTCCGCGATATGGTCCAGGTCGATCAGGGTCAACGCGCCAACCCCGCAACGCGCCAACGCTTCGACGGTCCAAGACCCGACGCCGCCAAGACCCGCCACGGCTACGTGAGCAGTTTGCAGGCGTGCAGGCGCTAGGGGGCCGTACAAACGGGAGAGACCGCCGAAACGGCGGTCCAAGTCAGCGGGGGGGAGATCATGGTCGGGGGAGGTCATGGCGGGTATTTTAGGGCAGGATTTTTCTGGGCATGAATGATGGTTTGTTGGTGACGGGGGGGGGTTGGGATTGGTCGATGTGGCGGATGGAGGGCGGGGTTGTAGGTTCGTCGGCTTGGGTGTTCGTGCTTCGTAGGTCGCCCATCGGGGCTTCGTAGGTCGCCCATCGTCGCGGTGGCCCTGCCTGCGCGCGCCCACGATTGCGGTCCGGAGCCTTCGCTCCGGACTCCCCCTTCGTCATCCTCGTCCGCCTTCGGCTCCCTTCGGATTCCCTCGGGCGCATCAAGGTTGCGCGCAGTCAGGGCCACCGCGCCGACGGGCTGCCGCCGTCTTGGTCCGTTGCGCTGCTAGGGTGTGCCTTAGTGACGAGTGCTGCGGGGCCCGCCGAGTGCCGGCCGCGCGGGCGGCCTTACTCGGCATACGCATCTGTGGGCGTTTGGGCGGGGGTCGCTCTCGCGCAATTTAAGAGTTGTTTGCTAGGGGTCCCCCACGATTTTTTGGGGGGGTAGAGGGGTGGCGCGCGTCCGGCACTGCCTTGCGCGTGCCGACCCGTCGCGCGCCACCGCACCGGGGTTCAACGGGCGACCGTGCCTCGCGGGATGGATGAAGCGCGGCAAAGCCGTCCAGCGCATTAATGCAGTCAGACTGCATTTTTAAGCTGTGAAGAAGAACTCGAACATCGCAGCCACACGCGAAGCGAACATCGCGACGACGCACCACCGCGCGTAAGCTCCACAAGGCCGCCCGCGCGGCCGGCATGGAGCGGGCCCCGCAAGATCTTCCACCACTCAAATTCCGGTGGCGAGAACCTCAAGAACCCTGACCGCCCCCGCTGACGTCAGATTGCAACTGACAGAGCCCGTGGTGTCGGGGGCCTGGGGGGCGCGGGGCGTCGATAAGCCCGAGGGAATCCGTAGGGAGCCGCAGGCGTACGAGGATGACGACGGGGCAGTCCGGAGCGAAGGCTCCGGACCGCAATCGTTGCCCCGCGTACCCCAGGCCCCCGACACCACGGGCGTCTCAAGAACCCACACCCAAACCACCCCCACGGACCTCTCAAGAACCCACACTCACACCCACACCACCACCACCACGAGCCACCCAATCATCCCCCCCCAAGGCGCGGTAAACCGTCACCTGATTCACCAACCGGTTCAAGCCATTTTCATCCCGCGCAATCTCCGCCGTCCGCCGCTTCTCCTGCGCGTCCAGCCAGTCCTTCAACGACACCGCCCCCGCTCGATACCGGACCTCGTACAAGCGTTCCGCTTCCCGCGCCGCCCGCAAAGACACCGCCAGTTGCTCTGCCTGCAACGACAACTGCGTCCGATTCGACAGCGCGTTTTCCACGTCCGCCATCGCCTGATACAGCGCCTGCCGGAAGTTGACGACGCGTTCTTCGTAGTCCGCCTTCGAGATCTTGATGTTCAGCTGCATCTGGTTCCATTGCAGGAACGGCAGGGTCAGGCCCACGCCCAGCGTTGCGATCGGGTTTTGCAGCACATTCGACAGCGTCGGACTCGCGCTGCCCACCGCGCCGGTCAGCGTCACGGGCGGGTAGAAACTGGCGCGCGTCGCATCAACCGTTGCCAACGCTTCGCGCAAGCGCAGCTCGGCGGCACGCAGGTCGGGGCGGCGGCCCAGCAGATCCGCTGGAACGCCGGCGCGCGCTTCGGGCAGCGGGTATTGCGGCAGGCGGGCCGGGTCGGCCATGCTGCGGTCTGGCGGGCCATCGAACAGAATCGTCAGCGCGTTCGTGTATTCCACGCGCTGCTGCACCAACAACGTATGCGCGGCTTGTTGGCTGGCGACGGTTTGCTCGGCTTCGGCGAGCTCCAGCGCCGATGCGCCACCCGCCGCGTATTGCGCGCGCACCAGGTCTTGCGTGCGGCGCGCGTAGGCGATGCTTTCTTCGCTGCTGGCGATGCGCTGGTTGATGAAGGCCGTTTGCCAATACAAGGTCGCGGTGGTGCCCACCAGGGACAGCGCCGCCGACTGGCGGTCTTCTTCGGTGGCCAGCGCTTCCCATTGCGCCGCGTCGCGCTGGCGGGACAGCTTGCCCCAAAGATCGACCTCGTAACTGACAGTCAGCTCGGCCTGATTGGTGCGCGTGATGCTGCGGTCGCCATACAGATTGCGAACGCGCGTCACGTTGGCGTCGCCGCCCAGTTGCGGAATCAGCTTGTCTTCGGTCAGCCCCGCCTGATATTGCGCGCGGCGCACCCGGATGGCGGCGGCGGCCAGGTCGTTGTTGCGCGCCAGCACCGCGTCGATCAGGCCGTTGAGCACCGGGTCGTTGAAGTTGCGCCACCAGGCGCCGCCTTCCGCCAACGGGGCGTCGGCGCTGGCCGCAGAACCATACGTCCACGCGGCAGGCGTCTGCGTCAGCGGCGGTTCGTAGTCGCTGCGCAGCAGGCTGCCGCAACCGCCCAGCGCCAGCAGCAGCGCCAGGGCGACGGGTTTGCAGATCAGGGAAACCGCTTTCATCGTCCTCATTCCCGGGCCAAGGCCTCGACGGGGTCCAGGCGCGCCGCGTTGCGCGCCGGCAAATAGCCAAAAAGCACACCGATCAAGGTCGAGCACGTGAATGCCGCCACCATCGATGCCGTGGAGTAAATCATCTGGAACGAGCCGCCCGTGGCCTTGGACACCAGTACGCCCAACGCCAGCGACAAAATGATGCCCAGCGCGCCGCCGATCAGGCAGACCAGCACCGCTTCGATCAGGAACTGCTGCATGATGTCGCTGCGCCGCGCGCCCACCGCCATCCGCACCCCGATTTCGCGGGTACGTTCGGTCACGGACACCAGCATGATGTTCATGACGCCAATGCCGCCCACCATCAGCGAGATCAACGCAATCAGCGACACCAGCAAGGTCATCGTGGCGGTGGTGCGTTCAATCGTCTTGCGGATGGCGTCCGTGTTGAACACGAAGAAATCCTTCACCACATGGCGCCGCAAGAGCACGCGTTCGATGGCTTTCTCGGCGGCCGCGGGCGGCGTCGCGTCGCTGACACGCACCGTGATGCTTTTCAGATGCTGCTGGCCCAGCACGCGCGACAGCGCCGTCGTGTAGGGAATCCAGACGTTCAGCGATTCGTTGTTGCCAAAAACAGATTCCTTCTTCGCCGTGACGCCAATCACGCGCGCGGGCATCGACCCCAGGAACACCACCTGCCCGATCGGCTCGGTGTGCGAACCAAACAGCGCGCGCCGTGTGCCGTCATCGATGACGACTTCCTGCGCCCGGCGCATCACACTCGTCTCATCGAAGAACTTGCCTTTTTCCAGCTGGATGGCGCGCACGCGGAAGTACTGTTCGCCCACGCCCTGGATCGACCCGTTCACCGACACGTTGCGATAGCGCAGCGTATTGCTGGTGGCCACTTCGGGGGTGACGCTATCCACATACGGCTCGCGGGCCAGCGCGTCGGCGTCGGCGGCGACCAGCGTGCGGATGTTGACGGCTTTCTCGTCGCCGAAATCCTTGCCGGGAAACACCTCTACCGTGTTGGTGCCGATAGCGCTGATGTCGTCCAGGATCTTGCGCCGCGAACCTTCGCCCAGCGCCACCACCGACACCACCGCGGCGATGCCGATGATGATGCCCAGCATGGTCAGCGACGTGCGCAGCCGGTGCGCGTTCATCGCCAGCAACGCCATGCGCAAGGCCTCGCCGCAGCGGTCCAGGTACGACTGCCAGGCGGGCCGCTTGGGCAAGGGCGGCGCGTCGTCGCGGACGACCTCGCGGTGCGGCGCGTCGGGGTTGCGCTTGTCAGCAACGATTTCGCCGTCGCTGATCTCGATGATGCGTTGCGCGTGGCGCGCCACGTTCATATCGTGCGTGACGATGATGATCGTGTGGCCGGCCGCGTTCAGTTCTTCCAGGATGCGCAGCACTTCCTGGCCGGTGTGCGTGTCCAGCGCGCCGGTGGGCTCGTCGGCCAGGATGATGTCGCCGCCGTTCATCAGCGCCCGCGCAATACTCACGCGCTGCTGCTGGCCGCCCGACAACTGGCCGGGCCGGTGTTCAGACCGGTCGCCCAACCCCAGCCGCTTAAGCAATTCCTCGGCGCGGTCCAGCCGTGCCTCACGCCGCTTGCCGGCATAGACGGCTGGCATTTCCACGTTGCCCAGCGCGGTCAGGTCTGACAGCAGGTGATAGCGCTGGAAGATGAAGCCGAAATGCTCGCGGCGCAGCTCGGCCAGTTCGTCCGGGTCCAGTTCGCCCGTGCTGCGGCCGCTGACCTGGTAATCGCCCCGGGTCGGGCGGTCCAGGCAGCCCAGAATGTTCATCAAGGTGGACTTGCCCGAGCCGGACGCGCCCACGATGGCCACCATCTCGCCCGCCTCGATGGTCAGGTTGATGTCCTTCAGCACGGCAATCGTCTGGTCGCCCGCGGGAAACTCCCGGCGCACGCCAGACAGCGAGATCAACGGCCCGCTCATGTCAGGCTCCCGGCGGCGGGCCGGGTTGCGTCGCGGCCGCCGCCGGCGCGGAGTCCGCCGACACGACGCGCTCGCCCACCTCAAGTCCTTCCAGCACCTGCGCCTGCACGTTGTTGTTCATGCCGATCTTGACGTGGCGCACCTCGGTCTTGTTGTCTTTGCCGACCACGCGCACCGTATAGCGGCCGTCTTCGCCCCGCTTGCCCAGCGCCGAGGCCGGCACCACCACCGCATCTTTCGCTTCGCCCAGCACGATGAAGACCTGGGCCGTCATCGAAATGCGCAGCTTTTCGTCGGGGTTGGGCACGTCGAACAGGCCGTTGTAATAGACGGCTGCGGTGGTGGATGAGCTGCTGGATGACGTCAGCGAGGACGTCGCGTCGTCTTTCTGGATGGAGTCCGGCGCGGGTTCCACCGCGCGCAAGGTGGCGTGATAGCGCTGGTCAGGTTCGCCCAGAATGGTGAAGTACACGGGCAGGCCGGCCTTCACGCGGGTGACGTCGGCTTCCGAGATCTGCGCCTTGATCGTCATCGTGTCCACTTGCGCCACCTTGATGATGGTGGGCGCGCTTTGGATCGAGTTCACTGTCTGGCCTTCCTTGGTCACCACGGCCACCACCATGCCGTCGATGGGCGACACGATGCGCGTGTAGCCCAGGTTGACGCGAGCGGTGTCGACCTGGATCTCGGCCTGCGCAATCTGCGCGTCCAGCGACGCGATTTCGGCGCGGGTCACGGCCAGCGTGGCTTCGGCGGTTTCATAGGCTTCGCGCGAGCTGGCGTCGGCGGCCAGCATCTGGCGTTGGCGCTTGAAGGCGAGTTCAGCTTGCTTGAGCGTGGCGACCTTCGCGGCGCGTTCGGCGCGGCGAGTCTGCAAGGCCGCTTCCGCGTTGCGCAATTCGTTCTGCTGGGTCAGGTCGTCAATCTCGGCCACCAGCTGGCCCTTCTTGACGCGATCGCCCAGTTCCACTTTCAGGGACTTCAACTGGCCGGTAGCCTGAGCGCCCACGCTGACGCGTTCAATCGCGTCGATGGTGCCGCTGGCCAATACGCTGTCTTCCAGATTGGCCCGCGATACTTCGGCCACCGCGAAGGTGGGCGGCGGAGGCGCCGAGAAGAACGCAGCGCGCAGGCCCAGGGCCACTAGCAAAACAACGACGGCGATCAGCGCATAACGCTTGAACTTGCTGCGGGACTTTTTCATTGAACCTGGTAAGAAGCGGCGAGGCGCGAGCCCCCGCCCATATTGCGAAACTTAGCTGCCCATCCTAAACGGGCGAGCCGGCCAAACGATGGCCAATGTGTGGCGAAACGGTGAAAAACAGTAAAGCGGTGTCCAGCGCTGAAACCGCCAGTCAATTGTTCCGTTGCGAGAACGATACAACGTCATCGGCGCAAGCATGCAACCCCGCGCCCGCACATGGCGCGAACGTGCGGCGAACGCGCCGCCATCTTGCGCCGTAAGCACACGACTTGGCCGCTAGATGGCGCCTATCTTGCCACCCCGCGCTGAAACAATTTGCCGCAGCGCAAAATAAACGCGCCTCGACATAGGCCGACGATCCGCACAGAATGAACGCAGTTACGCCGTGTCTACCTCTAACAGATCCCCCTCCTCGCCTTCCAGTTCCCCGGAATTTTCCGGGGCGGTGCTGCTGTGCCTGCTGGCAATGATGAATCACGTGGCGCTGACAGGGGGACGGATTACCGTCTCGCTGACCGCGTTGCAGATGGGGCTGTCCACCTTCAAGGTCGGCACGCTGGTTGCGGTGTTCGCGGTGCTGCCGATGCTGTTTTCGGTGCGCGCGGGGCGGTGGGTGGACCGGGTCGGCATCGTGCGCCCGCTCGTCATCGGCACGTCATTGGTGGCCATCGGCACCGCATTGCCCTTTATCTCGCAAACGCAAGTCGCGTTGCTGATCGCCTCGTGCTGTATCGGTATCGGCTTCATGCTGCATCAGGTGGCCACGCAAGATCTGCTGGGCCACGCCGAACCCGCGCAACGGCTGCGCAACTTTTCCTTCATGTCGTTGGCGCTGGCGGGGTCGGGGTTTTCTGGCCCGCTGATCGCTGGGCTGGCGATTGACCACCTGGGTACGCGCACCGCGTTCGGCCTGCTGGCCCTGGGGCCGCTGATCTCTGGCGTCGGCCTGTACGCCTTGCGTCACCAATTGAAGGCCGTGGATTCGCAATTGTCAGGCGCCAAGGAAGCCCAGCGCCGCCGGGTGACCGAACTGCTGGCCGTACCTGCCTTGCGCCGCATTCTGATGGTCAACACCATTTTGTCGGGCGCCTGGGACACGCACTTGTTCGTGGTGCCGATCTTTGGCGTGGCGATCGGGCTGTCGGCCACCACCATCGGCGTCATTCTTGCGTCGTTCGCGGCGGCAACGTTCGTCATCCGGCTGGTATTGCCGCTGATCATGCGCCGGGTGCGGTCGTGGACGCTGGTGCGCGTGGCTATGGCGACGGCCGCCATCGACTTCATGCTTTACCCGCTGTTCACCGACGTTAGCGTCCTGATCGTGCTGTCGTTCATTCTGGGGCTTGCGTTGGGGTGCTGCCAACCGAGTATGCTATCCCTCTTGCACCAGCATTCCCCGCCCGGCCGTGCGGCCGAAGCCGTGGGATTGCGCATGGCGCTGATCAACGGTTCGCAGGTTTCCCTGCCGTTGACCTTCGGCGCGCTGGGTGCGGTCATCGGCGTTGCCCCGTTGTTCTGGGCCTATTCGCTGGCCCTGATGGCGGGAGGGTGGGCCAATCGCAATCCCCCGCTCGAGTCTGAACGGAATTCGTAGTCGTGAACAAGCAGTCCTCTCCCCCCGAACCCGGCATTGCCGGCGCCAGCCTGCCCTTTCGTCTGTGGACGCAAGAGGAAAGGCAGGCATCGCTGGAAGAGGCGCTGCGCCACTGGCAATCGGGCGAAGACGTCTGGGTATATGGGTACGGGTCGCTGATCTGGCGCCCTGACTTTGATTTCATGGAACGCCGCCTGGCGACCTTGCGCGGGCATCACCGGGCGCTGTGCCTGTGGTCTCGCGTGAATCGCGGCACCCCGGAATGCCCGGGCCTGGTGTTCGGCCTGGACCGCGGCGGTTCCTGCCGGGGCGTGGTCTACCGGCTGGCGGGCAGCCAGGTGCCGACCTACTTCCCGGCGCTCTGGGAACGCGAAATGTCCACCGGCGCGTACCTGCCCCGCTGGATCAATTGCACCACCGACGCCGGCACCGTCCGCGCGCTGGTCTTCATCATGAACCGCGACAACCCGGCCTACATCCGCGCCCTGCCCGACGCCGAGCTGCTGGCCATCGTGCGCCGCGCCGCGGGCCGCTACGGCCCCTGCACCGATTACGTGGTCCAAACCGCCCAGGCGCTGCGCGCCGCCGGCATCCACGACGCCCGCCTGGACGCCATCGCGCGCATGCTGGAAGCCGACGAGCACACCTTGCCGGAAGGCGCCTGAGGCGGAAAACGCCTCTGCGCCGTCCCCAGCCCGCCCTCCCGGGCGGAAACTTGCCTGAGACCTGCGCGGGGTCAATAAGGGAGGGATTGCCCAAGCGGTATAAACTCCCTGTTATCCACGCTGACTCCCACGCCTCATGTCCGTCTCTGATCTGCGTCAAAGCTACGAAAAGAACGTCCTGCTGGAATCCCAGGCCGCCGCCTCGCCGTTCGACCAGTTTTCGCGCTGGTTCGACGAAGCGCTGGCCGCCAAGGTGCCTGAACCTAACGCCATGACCCTGGCTACGGTGGACGCCTCGGGCCAGCCCAGCGCCCGCATCGTCCTGATCAAGGGCTATGACGAGCGCGGTTTCACGTTCTTCACCAATTACGAATCCCGCAAGGGCCACGACCTGCTGGCCGAACCGCGCGCCAGCCTGCTGTTCTTCTGGCAGCCGCTGGAACGCCAGGTCCGCATCGAAGGCGTGGTGGAGAAAGTCGCGGCCGAGGAATCGGACGCCTACTATCACAGCCGCCCGGCCGGTTCGCGCATTGGCGCCTGGGCCTCGCCCCAGAGCCAGCCCATCACCCGTGAAGCGCTGGAAGCCCGCGAGAAAGAATTCCGCGAACGTTTCGGCGATGAACCGCCGCGTCCGCCGCACTGGGGCGGTTACCGCCTGAAGCCCACCGCGATCGAATTCTGGCAAGGCAGGCCGTCGCGCCTGCACGACCGGCTGCGCTATGTCGCCGACGGCTCGTCCTGGAAGATCGAACGCCTGTCGCCTTGATGCCGGGCGCGCTGCGCGCCCGCCCGACTTAACGATTGCATGCCCGCCTCCTCCCCTGATTTTGACGCCGCATTTTTCCGCACCGCGCTGGGCCGTTACGCCACGGGCGTAACGGTGGTCACGGCCGCCGGCCTTGATGGCGCCCCCATCGGGCTGACGGTCAGCTCGTTCAACTCGGTATCGCTGAACCCGCCGCTGATCCTCTGGAGCTTGTCGCGCTCGTCGTCGTCGCTGGCGGCGTTCGAACAGTGCGAGCGCTATGTGGTCAACGTGCTGAGCGCCGAACAGATCGCGTTGGCGCGCCGCTTCGCAACCGGCAAGACGCCCGACCGCTACGCCGGCTTGACCGTGCACCACGCGCCGGGCGGCACGCCCATGCTGGACGGCCACTGCGCCGCCTGGTTCGAATGCCGCAACCGCAGCCGCTACGAAGAAGGCGATCACATCATCATGGTGGGCGAAGTGGAACGCTGCGGTCACAGTACCGAGCCGCCCCTGGTCTTTCACGCAGGCGGCTTCGACCTGACGCCCGCCGGCGCACGATCCGAAAGGAAAGCCCCATGAGCGTGGATATTGATTGCGTCGTCATCGGCGCGGGCGTGGTCGGCCTGGCCGTTGCACGCGCGCTGGCGCAGTCTGGCCGCGACGTGCTGGTCACCGAAGCCACGGAAGCCATCGGCACCGGCACCAGCTCGCGCAATTCCGAAGTCATCCACGCCGGCATCTATTACCCGGCGGGCAGCCTCAAGGCGCGCCTGTGCGTGCGCGGCAAACACCTGCTGTACGCGTACTGCGCCGAACGCGGCGTGCCGCAACAGCGGCTGGGCAAGCTCATCGTGGCGACTGACCGCGACCAGGCGACCCAACTGGAAGGCATTGCACAGCGCGCCCGCGCCAACGGCGTGGACGATCTGCAATTCCTATCCGGCGAAGAAGCCATGCGTCTGGAGCCGGCGCTGCAATGCACGGCCGCGCTGTTGTCGCCGTCAACCGGCATCGTGGACAGCCACGCGCTGATGTTGTCGTTCCAGGGCGATGCGGAAAACGCGGGCGCCCAATTCGTTTTCCACACACCGCTGGTGTCTGGCCGTGTCCGGCCCGAAGGCGGCTTCGAACTGCAATTTGGCGGCGACGAAGCCATGACCCTGACCTGCAACGTGCTGATCAATTCGGCCGGCTTGCAGGCCCCGGCCTTGGCCCGCCGCATTGACGGCGTGCCGCCCGCCAGCATTCCCACCGATTACCTGTGCAAGGGCAGCTACTTCACGCTGTCCGGCCGCGCGCCGTTTTCGCGCCTGATCTACCCCGTGCCGCAACACGCCGGCCTGGGCGTGCACCTGACACTCGACCTGGGCGGCCAAGCCAAGTTCGGCCCCGATACCGAATGGGTCGGCACGGAAGACTACACGCTGGACCCCGCGCGCGCCGACGTGTTCTACGCCGCCGTGCGCAGCTACTGGCCCGCGCTGCCCGACAACGCCCTGGCGCCCGGCTATACCGGCATCCGGCCGAAAATCTCGGGCCCGCACGAACCCGCCGCCGACTTCGTCATTGCCGGCCCCGCCGTGCATGGCGTGCCAGGCCTGGTGAATCTATTCGGCATCGAATCCCCCGGGCTGACCTCCAGCCTGGCCCTGGCGGAAGAAACCCTGGCGCGCCTGGCCGCCTGATTCCGCCCCTATCCTTATTCTTACTTCGGTCTATTCCCGCACCATGCAGCACAACGACTACATCCTGACCCTGTCCTGCCCCGACCGCACGGGCATCGTCTATCGCGTGAGCGGCCTGTTGTTCGAATTGGGTTGCAACATCCTGGATTCGCAGCAATTCGGCGACGAGGAAACCGGCCAGTTCTTCCTGCGCGTGCACTTTGACCTGCCCGTGGCCGTGGCCGCCGACGACCTGCGCGGCCGCCTGAACACGCTGTCCGCCGATTACGGCATGGACCTGAAGCTGCACGACGCGCGCCGCAAGGAACGCCTGCTGATCATGGTCAGCAAGCAAGGGCACTGCCTGAACGACCTGCTGTTCCGTGTGCATAGCGGGCATTTGCACGCCGAAGTGGCCGCCATCGTGTCGAACCACAACGACTACGCCGCGCTGGCCGCGTCCTACGGCATCCCGTTCCACTACCTGCCCGTCACGGCGGAGACCAAGGCGGAACAGGAAAAGCAGGTGCTTGAGATCGTGGAGCATTCCAATACCGACCTCGTCGTGCTGGCCCGCTATATGCAGATCCTGTCGGCGGACATGTGCCGCGCGCTGAACGGCCGCGCCATCAACATCCACCACAGCTTCCTGCCCAGCTTCAAGGGTGCGCGCCCGTATCACCAGGCGCATGCGCGCGGCGTGAAGATCATCGGCGCCACCGCCCACTACGTGACGTCCGACCTGGACGAAGGCCCGATCATCGATCAGGACATCGAACGCGTCGACCACACGATGACCGCGCAAGATCTGACCCAGGTCGGCAGCGACATTGAATCGCTGGTGCTGTCGCGCGCCGTGCGCAGCCATGTGGAACACCGCATCCTGCTGAACCGCAACAAGACCGTCGTCTTCCGCTGATCTTCAGTCGGCGGCAGCGTCGGCTGCCGCGGCATCGGCCGCCGCAGCACCGGCTGCCGCAGCGTCGGCTGCCGCAGCCACATACGGAAACTGGTTTGCGACCAGCGCCATTGCCTTGTGCTGCAATGGCGAACGCGCCTCGGCCGGCCAGATCACCTGGCTGATCGAGCGCGCCTCGTGCTCAAACGTAATGAAGCGCGTGCCCGCCAAGCCGCTGCGCGACAAGCACGCCGGCACGATCGACACCCCCAAACCCTGCGACACCAGCGACGCCACGCTCAGCCAGTGGCGCACCTCGTGCCGCACCACCGGCATGAAGCCGGCCGCCACGCACATCGACAGCACCGTCTCGTAATAGCTGGGCGATGCCGCGCGCGCGAAGAACACGAAGTCATCGCCCGCCAGCTCGGCCAGGCGCAACGACTGGCGGCCCGCCAGCGGATGGGAATCCGGCAGACAGACGACGAAGGGTTCGGCCATCAGGTCACGCGCCTGCACTTCTTCAGGCACCGGGTTGGCGTGGATGAAGCCCAGGTCCTGCTCGCCGCGCCGCACGGCCTCGATCTGCTCGTGCGAGTTCAGCTCGGTCAGCACATGCTCCACATCGGGCAATTCGGCGCGCATCGCATTCAGCAAAGCGGGCAGGCCGCGATACAGCATCGACCCTACAAAACCGATACGCAGCCGGCCACGCAGACCTGCATCCACGCGCTGCACCAGCGTGCGCACCTCTTCGGCTTGCCGCAGCAGCGTCAGCGCTTCGCGGTACAGCACGTGGCCGGCGTCGGTGAGCTCGACATGGCGGCTGGTGCGCGCCAGCAGGCGTGCGCCGACGTTGTCTTCAAGCTGGCGGATGGCGTAGCTGAGCGGCGGTTGGGAAATGTGCAGGCGGTGGGCGGCGCGGCTGAAGTGGCGCTCTTCGGCCACCGCAATGAAATAGCGCAACAGGCGCGGGTCCAGATCCATGGTCTCCCCTTTATCTATATTTTTTATGGATTGTTCTACACGAAAACAGTATTTGCGTAGATTAATCCATCCGCGCACCATCGGCCAATCACCCCCGTTTTGCGCAGGATGCCGCCATGGATACGCCCGTGAAGACCGCCGCCCCCACCCCTGTTCTCCCCTCTGCTCCCGCCGCTGTTTCGTCTGCCGGCGCCACCCCCGTCCCCGATTCCCGTGGCCTGAACCTGTTCAACGCGGACCCCTATGCGGCCGCGCTCAGCCAGCGCTACCTGCCGCCCGCATTGCATGCCCATTTGCTGCCGCATCTGGAACGCCTGGGCGGGCTGGCGGGCGGCGTCATGGACGAACTGGCCGCCACGGCCGACAAGCATCCGCCCACGTTGTCCGTGCGCAGCCGCGCCGGCACCGATGAGTCCCGCATCGACAAGCACCCGGCCTATGTCGAGCTTGAGCGCCTGGCCTATAGCGAGTTTGGCCTGGCCGCGCTGTCGCACCGCGGCGGCGTGCTGGGCTGGCCGGAACCCATGCCGGCCGCGGCCAAGTACGCGCTGAGCCACTTGTTCGTGCAAGCCGAATTCGGCCTGTGCTGCCCGGTCAGCATGACGGATTCGCTGGCGCGCACCTTGCGCAAGTTCGGCGACCCCGCCCTGGTCGAACGCGTGTTGCCGCAAGTCACGTCGCAAGATTTCTACGCGCTGCGCCAAGGCGCCATGTTCATGACCGAACAGGGCGCGGGGTCGGATGTCAGCGCCACCGAAGTCACCGCCGAAGCGCAAGCCGATGGCACGTGGCGCATTCATGGCGACAAATGGTTCTGCTCGAATCCCGACGCGGGCTTTGCGATGGTGCTGGCGCGCAGCGAGCCCGACGCCGGGTTGAAGGGCGTATCGCTCTTTCTCTTGCCGCGCGACCTGGCCGACGGCAGCCACAACCACTACCGCATCCTCCGCCTGAAAGACAAGCTGGGCACGCGCTCGATGGCCAGCGGCGAAATCCGGCTGGAAGGCGCCGTGGCGTGGCTTGTCGGCGAACGCGGCCGCGGCTTCAAGCACATGGCCGACATGATCAACAACTCGCGCTTGTCCAACGGCATGCGCGCGGCCGGCTTGATGCGGCGTGCGGTCACCGAAGCGATTTTCGTCTCGCAACACCGCCGCGCCTTCGGCAAGCGCCTGATCGATATGCCGCTGATGCAGCGTCAGCTGGTCAAGATGACCGTGTGGGCCGAACAGGCGCGCAGCGTCATGTTCCAGACGGCGCGTGCGCTGGCCGACGCGGACCACGGCACGGCCGACCCGGCGCTGGCCCGCATCCTGACGCCGCTGATCAAGTTCCGCGCCTGCCGCGATGCGCGCAAGGTCACCGGCGACGCGATGGAAGTGCGCGGCGGCTGCGGCTATATCGAGGAATGGACCGAGCCGCGTCTGGTGCGTGACGCGCATCTGGGTTCGATCTGGGAAGGCACCAGCAACATCGTGGCGCTGGACGTGCTGCGCGCCATCAAGAAGGAAGGGTCGCTGCCCGCGCTGCGCGCCCACATCAACCAGCTGCTGGCCGATGGCGTGCCCTGCCCGCCCGCGCTGGCCGATCTGCAAGCCCAGGCGCTGGACAAGAGCTTTGCGTTGGCCGACCACGCGGCCCAAGGCGACCATGCCGAACTGGCGCGTCAGGCCGCCTCCCTGCTGTACCACGCCGTGTCGATGGCCGCGCTGCGCTGGGAAGCCACCGGCCCCGGCCTGGACACCCGCGCGCAACTGGCTGACCAGGTGCTGCTGCACCGCCTGGCGCCGCGCGACCCCTACGCCATTCCCCCCAACGAAAGCGCGGCCTGCCAGACCATTCTGCAATACGCGCTGTAATCCGACGCCGGCGGCACAGCCGGCGCGCCCCCCACAGGAGACACCACCATGAAACGCCTTTTCGCCCCTTTGCTGCTGGCGGCGGCCACCGCCGTGGCCCCGTCCACGCCCGCCCTGGCGGCCGACGCCTACCCGTCCGCCCGCCCGATCACGCTGATCGTGCCGTTCCCGCCCGGCGGCCCCACGGACGCCATGGCGCGGCGGCTGGCCGAAAAGCTGCGCGAGCCCTTGAAGCAGAACGTCATTGTTGAAAACCGCAGCGGCGCGGGCGGCAACATCGGCTCGGAATACGTGGCGTCGGCCAAGCCCGACGGCTACACGCTGCTGTTCGGCACCTCGGGGCCGCTGGCCATCAACGTCAGCCTGTACAAGCGCCAGGGCTATAACCCCGAGACCAGCTTCGCGCCCATCATCCGCCTGGGCCATTTGCCTAACATCCTGGTCGTGAACCCGTCGGTGCCGGTGAACAACGCGCAAGAGCTCATCGCCTACGCCAAGCAGCATCCGGACAAGCTCAGCTATGCATCGTCCGGCAACGGCGCGTCGTCGCATCTGGCGGGCATTCTGTTCAACCAGATGGCCGGCACGCAGATCATGCACATCCCCTACAAGGGCACCGGCCCTGCGCTGAATGATCTGCTGGGCGGACAGGTATCGATGTCGTTCACCGACATCCTGACCGCGCTGCCCTACATCAAGGCTGGCAAGCTGCGCGCCATTGGCCTGGCCAGCGCGCAACGTTCCGACGCGCTGCCCGATCTGCCCACCTTGTCCGAGCAAGGGCTGAAAGGCTATGACGTCAGCGTCTTCTTCGGCATCGTCGCGCCCAAGGGCACGCCGGCCGACGTCGTGGACACCCTGAACCAGGCGTTCAAGACCGCGCTGGCGGACCCCGGCATCAAGCAGACGCTGCACTCGCAAGGCATCGTCGAAGCGCAGGACCAATCGCCGCAAGGCCTGTCCGCCTTCATCACCACCGAAGTCCCCAAGTGGCGCGAGCTCATCAAGAGCGCCAACGTTTCCATCGACTGAAGCTGAACCCTATGGCCCCCACCCTACCGAATGCCGGCGCGCTTGCCGGGTGCAAAGTGATCGACCTGTCCCGCGTGTTGGGCGGCCCGTATTGCACGCAGATTCTGGCCGACCACGGCGCCGACGTGCTGAAGATCGAGCCGCCCGGCGGCGATGAAACGCGCGGGTGGGGCCCGCCCTTTCTGGGCGACACGGCGTCGTACTTCGTTGGCGTGAACCGCAACAAGGACGGCATGACGCTGGACTTGTCGCAACCCGCGGGCCGGGAATTGCTGCGCCATCTGCTGGCCGATGCCGACGTGCTGGTCGAGAACTTCAAGCCCGGCACCCTGGAAAAATGGGGCTTGGGTTTCGACACGCTAAGCCAGGCCTTCCCCAAGCTGATCCATTGCCGAGTCAGCGGATTCGGGGCCGATGGCCCGCTGGGCGGTTTGCCGGGTTATGACGCCTGCGCGCAAGCCATGTGTGGCCTGATGAGCGTGAACGGCGAAGCGGATGGCGACGCCACCCGCGTCGGCCTGCCGGTGGTCGACATGGTGACGGGGCTGAATGCGGCCGTCGCCATTCTGCTGGCCTTGAACGAGCGCACCCGCAGCGGCCTGGGCCAATTCCTGGACATCACGCTGTACGACTGCGCGCTGTCGCTGCTGCATCCGCACGCGCCCAATTACTTCTACAGCGGCAAAGTTCCCCAACGCAGCGGCAATGCGCATCCGAACATCGCGCCCTACGAAACGCTGCCTACCGCCAGCGGCCCGATCTTCCTGGCCGTGGGCAATAACCGCCAATTCGCACAGATGGCGCAGGTGCTGGGCGCGCCAACGCTGGCAACCGATACGCGCTACGCCCACAACGCCGATCGTCTGCAAAACCGGCAGGCGCTGCGTGATGAATTGTCCGCCCTGCTGGCGGACCAGAACGCGGCGGAACTGGCCGACCGCCTGCTGCGCGCAGGCGTGCCGGCTGCTGCCGTGCAGACGGTGGACCAAGCGCTTGCGCATCCGCACACGAAGCATCGCGGCATGGTGCTGCAACACGGCGACTACCAAGGCGTGGGCTCGCCCATCAAGCTGTCGCGCACGCCCGCCACGCTGCGCAAGCTGCCGCCGGCGCTCGCGCCAACGAATCCCAACAACTAAGACATTTCGTTGCACCGCTGTAGCATCGTCCGCAACCTCCTCCCCTTAGACTTTTCGGGTCGACTCCCCCAAGTCCAAGAAAGAGGAGAAGGACCTTGGCTACAAACGAAACGAAAAGCCCAGTCCAGCAAGATGGACAAGCCCCGCTCAAGCGGGTGATGGGACCCAAGCTGTTGTTGTTGTTCATCGTGGGCGACATCCTTGGCACCGGTGTGTATGCGTTGACCGGACAGGTCGCCGCCGAAGTGGGCGGCGCGGCCTGGGTGCCTTTTCTGGTGGCGTTCGCCGTCGCATTGCTGACCGCGCTGTCGTACCTGGAACTCGTCACCAAGTACCCCAAGGCGGCCGGCGCGGCGCTCTATGTGCACAAGGCGTTTGGCGTGCACTTCCTGACCTTCATCGTCTGCTTCACCGTCATGTGCTCGGGCCTGACGTCCGCCGCCACGGCCTCGCAGGCGTTTGCCGCCAACCTGTTCGCGGCATTCGGCATCAAGGCCGACAAGGCGTGGATTACGTTCGGCGCGTTGGGCTTCATGCTGCTGGTGATGCTGGTGAATCTGCGCGGCGCAGCCGAAAGCGTCAAAGCGAATGTGGTGCTGACGCTGATCGAATTGTCTGGCCTGCTGATGGTGATCTTGCTGGGCTTCTACGCCATGTCGGAAGGCAAGGCGGATTTCTCGCGCGTGATCGCGTTCGATACGCCTGAAGACAAGAGCGTGTTCCTGGCCGTGACGTCGGCCACCGCGCTCGCCTTCTTCGCCATGGTCGGCTTCGAAGACTCGGTCAACATGGCCGAGGAAACGCATAACCCCAGCCGCATTTTCCCGAAGGTGATGCTGACCGGCCTGGGCCTGACCGCCGTGATCTACACGCTGGTGTCGATCTGCGCCGTGGCGCTGGTGCCGGTAGGCGAACTGGCCAAGAGCTCGACGCCGCTGGTGCTGGTGGTCAAGCGCGCAGCGCCCGGTCTGCCGGTGGAATACATCATGCCCATCATCTCGATGTTCGCGGTAGCGAACTCGGCGCTGATCAACATGATGATGGCCAGCCGCCTGCTGTATGGCATGTCGCGCCAAGGCGTGCTGCCGGCATTTCTGGCGCACGTGCATCGCAAGAACCAGACGCCGTGGACAGCCATTCTGTTCACCACCGTACTGGCGCTGGCCCTGATTGTGCTGGTGGCGCTGGCGGACTCCGAAGCCATCCGCGCGCTGGGCGGCACAACGGCCTTGCTGCTGCTGGGCGTGTTCGCCTTCGTCAACGTGGCGGTGCTGGTGCTGCGGCGTGACAAGGTCAAGCACGAACACTTTCGCATCAACCGCATCATCCCGTGGCTGGGCGCGGCGGCCTGCCTGTTCCTGGTCACGCCGCTGACGGGCCGTGACGTAATCCAGTATCAAGTGGCGGGCTGGCTGCTGTTGCTGGGCGTGGTGATGTGGGGCGTGACGTATATGGCGCATCGCCGCGAAGCGCGCATGGAACTCGATCCGGCGTCGTTGGAATAGTCGTTGGCAGCAGCGGGCTGCATCAGCCGCCCGCTGCCATCGGAACCAATCCGATTCAGCCCCCCGCCGCCAGCCCTTCGCGGCGCGGGTCCACGCCCCCTTGCAAACCATCGTCATCGATCACGATGCCGTGAATGCCGCTGGGGAATTCGGTGATGCGCACGGGGTGTCCCATGGCTTCAAGCGCGGGCGCCAAGGCTTCCAGCGCCGTGCCTTTTTCAAGCTCGGTTTCCTTGTTGCGGCTGCCCATATTGGGCAGCGCAATAGCCGTCTGGATATCCAGCTTCCAGTCCAGCACCCCCACGATAGTCTTGGCCACATAGTTGATGATGGCGCTGCCGCCGGGCGAGCCCACCAGCATCACGGGCTTGCCGTCGCGCAGCACGATGATCGGCGCCATTGCGCTGCGCGGGCGCTTGCCCGGTTCGACGCGGTTAGCCACGAGCCGGCCCTCCGGGTCTTTGAACGACGATGAGAAATCCGTCATCTCGTTATTCAGCAAGAAGCCGCGCACGAAGATCTTGCTGCCGAATTCACTTTCGATGGTGGTCGTCATGGACAACGCATTGCCCTGCTTGTCCACCGCCACCAGATGGCTGGTGGACGGCAATTCCAGCGCGTTGTCGCGGCCGAGCGTCAGCAGCTTGCCTTCGGGGTCGCCGGGCAGCGCGACCTTCATGCTGCGATCGGGTTTGATCAGCGCGCCGCGTGCGCGCAAGTAGGCGGGGTTCAGCAAAGCGCTTACCGGCACGTTGACGAAGTCCGGGTCGGCCACGTAGAAGTCGCGGTCGGCAAACGCCAGCCGGCCGGCTTCAGAAAAGTAGTGCACGGCCTGCACCGAGTTCGGCGCGTAAGTGGCGATGGGGTACTGCTCAAGCTCGCCCAGCATCTGCAATACCGCGATGGGGCCGCTGCTGGGCGGCGCCATGCCGCACAGCTGATAGCCGCGATACGCGCCGCACACGGGCTCGCGCGTCTTGGCGCGGTAGCTTGCCAGATCGTCCAGGCTCAGGTCGCCCGGCGTGGCGTGGCCATGCACGGCGGCCACGATGTCGCGCGCGATGTCGCCCTGGTAGAAAGCATCGGCGCCCTGCTTCGCCACCGCACGCAAGGTGCGCGCGAACTCGGGGTTCTTCAACACATGGCCCACCGGCCACGCCGCGCCATCGGGCGCATAAAAGTACGCGGCGGCCGCCGCCTGTTTGGGCAGGGCCTTGTTGCCCGTCAGCAGCGTATGCAACCGTGGCGACACGGCAAAGCCCTGTTCGGCCAGCCGGATGGCGGGCTGGAACAAATCGGCCCAAGGCAGCACGCCGCCTTCCTTGTGCGCGAGTTCAAGGCCGCGCAGCAGACCCGGCACGCCCACCGACATGCCGTTGTTGACGGCCTGCGCGAACGGCAGCGGTTTGCCATCGGCTTGCAGAAAGCGATCCGGGCGCGCGGCGGCAGGCGCGGTTTCGCGGCTGTCGTAGGTTTGAATGCGGCCGGTCTTGGCCGAATACAGCACCATGAAGGCGCCCCCGCCGATGCCGGATGATTGCGGCTCGACCAGGTTCAGCACCAGCTGCGTGGCAATGGCGGCGTCCACCACGCTGCCGCCTTGGCGCAGCATTTCCTCGCCAGCTTGCGTGGCCAGCGGATTAGCCGACACCATCATGAAGTGCGGCGCGCGCACCAACGCGCGGGCGCGGGCGCCGCTGGCGGCTTCGGGGTTGATGTCTTCAACCGCCTGCGGCCCGCGCGCCCACGCGGCGGGCGGGGCCACAAGTTCAGCCAGGGCAGCGGCAAGCAGGAAGGCGGCGGCGGGGCGGCAGGCGCGCATGATCAGCTCCGAAGTGAGGCCGGTAGTTCGGCAGGCGTTCATGATAGTCAAGCCAACCGCCGCTGTCGCGCCAGCGCGATGGTTTTGTCACGGTCAGCCCGACATCTGCGCATCCGACATAGAATCGCGGTTCTGGTCTCTCTTATGCCATCTGTCATGCGCCTGCGTCACATCGAAATTTTCGAAGCGATCCGCCGTACCGGGTCCCTGACCGAAGCGGCGGCGGCGCTGCATATTTCGCAGCCCGCCGCCAGCAAATTGCTGGCGCATGCCGAAGCACAGCTGGGCTTCAAACTGTTTGAACGCGTCAAGGGCCGGCTCGTCGCCACGCGCGAGGCCGAAATCCTGACGCCCGAAGTCGCGCGCTTGAATCAGGATCTGAACAGCGTGCGCCGGCTGGTCGCCAGCTTGCGCGACCGGCCCAACGGGCATCTGCGGCTGGGCTGCGCGCCCGCGCTCGGCCTGGGGCTGCTGCCCGGTGTGGTGCGCGACAGCCGCGATGCGCAGCCGGGCATCACCTTTGATATCCACACCCATCACAGCACCGAACTCGTGCAAGGGCTGCTGACGCGCGAGCTGGACCTAGCCATCACGTTTGACACCAACGACTATCCGGGCCTCACGCGGATGGGACTGGGCCATACCGAACTGGTGCACTTGAGCCGCAAGCCCGCGTCGGGGCCGATGCCCTTGTCGGAACTGGCCGGGGTATCGCGCGAGACGCTGATTGTGCTGGATGCCAGCGATGCCTCTGGCGCGCTGCTGCAAATGGCGCTGGATGCGCAAGGCCTGGAGCCGCAAGTCGCCATCCAGGTGCAGACGCATTACGTGGCGTGCGCGCTGGTTGATGCGGGTTGCGGCGACGCGATTGTCGACGCCATCACGGCGCAGGCGATGCTGCGCCCCGGCATGAACCTGCGCCGCCTGGACCCCGCGCTGCGCGTGCCGATCAGCATCATGGTGCGCAATCAAGATCCGCTGTCGGCACTGCATCGCGACCTGATCGACCGCCTGCGGGCCGCGTGCGATGCAAGCGGTGCGGCGCTGGATGCGGCGGCGTGAGCATAAAAAAACGGGCGCCTGAAAACAAGGCGCCCGCTCTGTGGTGGCCGAAGCGGGCTTCATAGCCCGCCCCCGCGCAGCATCAGTCCAGCTTGATGTTCTGCTTCTTCACCACGTCTTGAGCCCAGTCATACTGCTCTTTGATTTCCTTGGCGAACTCTTCCGGCGTGTTGCCCGACGGCGCCGAGCCTTGATCGTCCAGCGCCTTAATGACCTTCGGGTCCTTCAGGGCCACGACAGCCGCGTCACGCAGCTTGTTCACGACGTCCATCGGCGTGCCCTTGGGGGCCAGCAGACCGTACCAGACCGGCTGGTTCAGCACCGGGAAGCCAGCGTCCTTGAACGTGGGCACACCCTTGACCGAAGCGATCTGCTCGGGCCATGCAATCGCCATGGCGTTCAGCTTGCCCGCCTGGATTTGCGGCATCGAGGACGGCAGGTTGTCGAACAGGATTTCGATCTGGCCGCCGACGGCGTCCGCCACGGCCGGGCCCGAACCCTTGTACGGCACGTGCACGATGTCGGTGCCCGTGGCCATCTTGAACGATTCGCCCATCAAGTGCAGCACGCCGCAGGTGCCCGAGCTGCCATAGGAGTACTTGCCCGGGTTCTTCTTCAGCTCTTCGATGAAGCCCTTGAAGTCCTTGGCCGGGAACTTCGGGTTCACGGCAACCACGTTCGCGGTGTTGGCGAAGTTGGTGACCGGCTGGAAGTCCTTGATCGGGTCGTACGGCAGGTCCTTCGGACGGCATGCCGGGTTGACGGCCATCGTCGACACCGTGGCGATCGACAGCGTGTAGCCGTCGGCATCCGCGCGCGCGGCTTCGGATGCGCCAATGGCGCCGCCTGCGCCGCCCTTGTTTTCCACAACCATCGGCTGGCCAAGTTCCTGGCTCATGCGCTGCGTCACCAGGCGCGCGATGATGTCGGTGGAACCGCCGGGCGCGAACGGAACGATCACGCGGATAGGCTTGCTGGGATACTTGTCGGCAGCGTGCGCGACAGTCGCGCCAAAGGTGCCAACGGCGCCAGTCGCCACGGCGATAGCCACGGCCAGGGAGCGAACTTTATTCATAGATGTGTTTCCTCCAAGATTTGCGAGCCCGTATGTAAACGGCCCGTTTTGAGATGGTCCCGTCTGTAGACGGCCAGCAGATAACGGTGGGAGCGCATTGCTTCTGTGCAGCGTGTGTGGCGCTGCTTTTATGAGTTGCTTGTGGCAGACGCGCCCGCCAGAATGACGGAGAATAGCAGCAAATGCTTACACACGCATAGCGCGTTCATCCTCCGCCAACGGCCCATAAAAACGACTCTGCCTCATGTCGGTTGCTCTTCTGGTTTTCCCTGATTTCATGCTGGTTGCGCTCGGTTGGGCGTTGCGACACAAGCTAGGTTTCACGCGCGAATTCTTTGCCGGCACCGAGCGGCTTGTCTACTTCGTGCTGTTCCCCGCGTTGCTGTTTCAGTCCATTCTGCGCACGCCCATTACAGCGGGCAACGCCGTCGTGCTCTTGCAGGCGACGGCGGCTGTGGTGGCGGCGGGCGTCGCGCTGTCGTGGCTGGCGGGGCTGGTGTTGCGGCCATCATCGCTGGGGCTGGCGTCGTCGGCGCAATGCGGTTATCGCTTCAACACGTATATCGGCTTGGCGCTATCGGCCAGCCTGGCAGGCTCGGCGGGCCAGACGGTGATGGCGCTCATCATCGGCTTCGCGGTGCCCATGGCCAACGTGGCCGCCGTCTACGGACTGGCGCGCCACAACGGCGGCAACCTGCTGCGCGAGCTGGCGCGCAATCCGCTGGTGGTGTCCACCTTGCTGGGCCTGGCCTGCAACCTGGCGGGCTTGCACTTGCCGGGGCCGGTCGACACGGTCTTCGCGCGGCTGGGTGCGGCGGCTTTGGCGCTGGGCATTCTGTGCGTGGGCGCCAGCCTGGCATGGGAAGGCGGCAAGGGGTATGGAACGTTGATCGCGTGGATGCTGGCGGTCAAGCTGGTGGCGCTGCCCGCGGTAGCGTTGGGCGTGGCGCACCTGCTTGGGCTGCCGCCGCTTGAAGCGCGCATGCTGCTGTTGTTCGCAGCCTTGCCCACGGCCTCCGCCGCGTACGTGCTGGCGATGCGCATGGGCGGCGATGGCCGCATGGTGGCGGTGCTGATTTCACTGGGTACGCTGTGCTCGGCGGCCACGATTCCGATGTGGCTGCTATTGGCCGGACAGGGCTGACCGGTGACCAGTGAACATCGCCGCTGAGTAAAAACCGGCCAATAAAAACGTTCAATAAAAAGCCGCCCAATTCACATTGGGCGGCCCTGTGAGTCGCCGGCTTTCAGCAGGCGGGCGTCGTGTCGTGCAATTACGCCTTGTGCGCGTTGGTCATCGAACCCGGCACCACCCATTCCGCGAATTGCGCCTCGGTCACGTAGCCCAGCGCCAGCGCCGATTCCTTCAACGACAAGCCTTCCTTGTGCGCCTTCTTGGCAATCTGTGCGGCCTTGTCGTAGCCGATGTGCGGGTTCAGCGCCGTCACCAGCATCAACGAACGATCGACCAGTTCAGCAATGCGCTCGTGGTTAGGCTCAATGCCGGCCGCGCAGTGCTCGTTGAAGCTGGCCATGCCGTCCGTCAGCAAGCGCACGGATTGCAGGAAGTTGTGGATCACCAGCGGCTTGAACACGTTCAGTTCGAAGTTGCCGCTGGCGCCGCCGATGTTGATGGCCACGTCGTTGCCCAGCACCTGCGCGGCCAGCATCGTGATGGCTTCGCACTGCGTGGGGTTGACCTTGCCCGGCATGATCGAGCTGCCCGGTTCGTTTTCCGGAATGCTGATTTCGCCCAAGCCCGAACGGGGGCCGCTGGACAGCCAGCGCACGTCGTTGGCGATCTTCATCAGGCCCGCGGCCAGCGACTTCAGCGCGCCGTGCGCGAACAGCAGCGCTTCGTGCGAGGCCAGCGCCTGGAACTTGTTGGGAGCCGACACGAAGGCCGTGCCGGTGGCGTGCGCCAGGTCGGCGGACACCTTGGCGCTGAATTGCGGATGCGCGTTCAGACCGGTGCCAACCGCCGTGCCGCCAATGGCCAACTGATGCAGGCCCGGCAGCGTGGCGCGAATCTGCTGTTCGGCCAGATCCAGCTGCGCCACATAGCCCGACAATTCCTGGCCCAGCGTCAGCGGCGTCGCGTCTTGCAGGTGGGTGCGGCCGATCTTGACGATGTCATAGAACTTGGCGCTCTTCTCGGCCAAGGTCGCGCGCAGCTTTTTCAGCGACGGCAGCAGGTGGTGTTCGACTTCCACGGCGGCCGCCACATGCATGGCGGTCGGGAACGTGTCGTTGGACGATTGGCCGCGGTTGACGTGGTCATTCGGGTGCACCTTGCGCTCTTCGCCGCGCACGCCGCCCAGCAATTCCGAAGCGCGATTGGCCAGCACTTCGTTCATGTTCATGTTGCTTTGCGTGCCCGATCCGGTCTGCCAGACGGACAGCGGGAATTCATTGGGCCATTTGCCGTCGATGACTTCGTCGGCGGCGCGGATGATGCCGTCGGCGATCTTCGGGTCCAACTCGCCGAGTTCGGCGTTGACCTTGGCGGCCGCACGCTTCAAGCGCGCCATGGCGTTGACCAGGGGAACGGGCATCTTCTCGGTGGAAATCGCGAAAAAATGCAGCGAACGTTGCGTTTGGGCGCCCCAAAGGTGATCCTCGGGGACTTCGATGGGCCCAAACGTGTCTTTTTCGATGCGGGTCTTCATGGCGCGTACAACTCCGTGTGGCGGCTGTCAGTCGCAATCGGCGGCGTCCGCCTGAAGCGACATATTGAGAATAGCAATCAGTTATTAGATTAGCAGAAACCCGAATTCCTATAATTGCGAAAATCCGAGATCCCTCCACCGTTTTTTACCACTCGCCCCGCGCCATGTCCGCCCCTCTTTGCAGCCTGACGATGTACCTGCCCGACGAAGCCGCCACGGAATCGCTGGCGCGCGAGCTTGCCCCTTTGGTTTCCGGGGGACAGACCGGCCCGGCAGGCGCCTGCATCCACCTTCAAGGCGACCTGGGCGCAGGCAAAACGGCCTTCACACGGGCATTGTTGCGGGAATGCGGCATCACGGGCCGAATCAAAAGTCCTAGCTACGCGCTGCTTGAATCCTATAAAATTTCTAACTTATACTTCTATCATCTTGATTTTTATAGATTTAGTGATTCGCGCGAATGGTTGGACGCAGGATTTCGGGATTTACTGCGTGAAGACGCGGTGGTTTTGATCGAATGGCCGGAACGGGCCGAGGGCCTTTTACCCCCTCCCGACCTGCTGATTTCCCTGGCTTATGCCGATGAGGGACGCAACGCCACCCTGACCGCGTACACCGCTCGAGGACAAACATGGTTGAACGCGATTGTCCCCCCGCCCAAGACGGCGCCCTTCCCTCGGCAGGCGCCACCCGGCGCCGCCTGATCAGCGTAGCTGCCACTCTGCTCGTCCTGCCGGTTCTGCCGCGTCTGGCGCAGGCGGCTACCATCCTGGCCGTGCGTACCTGGCCGGCCGACGAATACACCCGGGTCACGCTGGAGCTCGACAGCGAGCTCAAAGCGGAACAATTCACGCTTGAAAACCCCCACCGGCTGGTGGTGGATATCGAAGGCCTGACCATCAGCGCCGCGCTGAACGACCTGGTTTCCAAAGTCCGCCCGGACGACCCCTATATCCAAAGCCTGCGCGTGGCGCAGAACCGCCCGAACGTGGTGCGGCTGGTGTTCGACCTGAAGCAGCCCGTGGCGCCGCAGGTGTTTACGCTCAAGCCCGTGGCCGATTACCAGTACCGCCTGGTGCTGGACTTGTATCCCAAGATCGCCCAGGACCCGCTCGTTGCGATTCTGAACAAGAGCGGCCCCGATGTGGACGACCCGCTGGCGCGCATCCTGGAAGACATCCAGCGCAACCCGGTCACCCGTGCCGACCCGCCGGAGCCGCCGCGCGTGCGCGGCCAGCAGCCCGCGCCGCCCCTGCCCACGGCTCCCAAGCCGCCGCCCGCCACCGCCAGCCGCGGCAAGCAGCGCATGCTGACCATCGCGCTGGACCCCGGCCATGGCGGTGAAGACCCGGGCGCCATCGGCAGCAGCGGCCTGCGTGAAAAAGATGTGGTGCTGCGCATCGCCCGGCGCCTGAAGGCGCTGATCGACAGCCAGCCCTATATGCGCGCCTACCTGACGCGCGACGACGATTACTTCGTGCCCTTGCATGTGCGTGTGCAAAAGGCGCGGCGGGTCCATGCCGACCTGTTCATCTCGATTCACGCGGATGCCTGGGTCAAGCCGTCGGCCAATGGCTCGTCGGTGTTCGCGTTGTCGCAGCGCGGCGCGACAAGCGCGCAGGCCCGCTGGATGGCTGACAAAGAAAACGCAGCCGACTTGATCGGCGGCGTCAACCTGGGCAGCCACGACCGCCAGGTCGCCAAGGTGCTGCTGGACTTGTCCACCACCGCGCAGATCAACGATTCGCTGAAGGTCGGCAACGCCTTTCTGGACGAGATCAAGAAGATCAACCGCCTGCACAAGAACAGCGTCGAACAGGCGGGCTTTGCGGTGTTGAAGGCGCCTGATATTCCGTCCGTGCTGGTCGAAACCGCCTTCATCAGCAACCCGCAGGAAGAAGCCCTGCTGCGCAGCAATTCGCACCAGGACAAGCTGGCCCAGGCCATGATGACCGGCATTCAGCGCTACTTCACCGCCAACCCGCCGCTGGCGCGGTTGGGCGACGTCAGCTGATTACGCTGAAGTAAAAAGAAAAGGGGCGATGCGCCGTCAAGCGCATCGCCCCTTTTTTCATGCTCTGGCGGTTTACGCGCGCCGAGACTTGATCAGCTTGAACACGCCCGCGCCCACCACCGGCACGATGGCGGCGGCCAGACCCAGCAGCACAATGGTGTTCAGGTGTTCGCGCACCAGCGGGATGTTGCCGAAGAAATAACCGGCCGCCACCAGGCTGACCACCCAGAACAGCGCGCCCAGGATGTTGAACAACTGGAAGCGCGACATCGGCATGTCGGCCACGCCCGCGACAAAGGGCGCAAACGTGCGGACGACGGGAATAAAGCGCGACATCACGATGGTCTTGCCGCCGTGCTTTTCATAGAACGCGTGCGTGCGCATCAGCGCGCCGCGGTCCAGGAAGCGCAGGTTCATCGAGAACACGCGTGGACCGATATAGCGTCCGATCATGTAGTTCAGCGTGTTCCCGGTAATGGCCGCCACAATCAGCAGCACCGCCATCAAGACCGGATCAATATGGCCTGTGGCGCCAAACGCGCCGGCAATGAACAACAGTGAATCGCCCGGCAGGAAGGGCAGCACGACCAGGCCCGTCTCGGCGAAGACAATCAGGAACAGCACCAGGTACACCCACACGCCGTATTGCGCGACCCAGACGCCCAGCGTCTTGTCGATGTGGAGCACCATATTGAAGAATTCAAGCATTCAGCAGCCCGGAAGGATCGGAGGAAGGAAATTTCCCAGCGACTATAGCCCACCCGCCCATGACGCTAAAATCGTCCACATAGCCCCACCAGACTTGAGCCTAATGACCGAACGCCGTTCCATTCTTGCGCTTCCCGACCTGCTCATCAGCCAGATTGCCGCTGGCGAAGTGATCGAGCGGCCCGCCTCCGTGCTCAAGGAAATCCTTGAAAACGCGATTGACGCGGGCGGTCGCGCCATCGAAGTGCGCCTGGAAGGCGGCGGCATCCGGCGGATTGCCGTCACTGACGACGGCGGCGGCATTCCCCCTGAAGAACTGCCGCTGGCGCTGGCCCGCCACGCCACCAGCAAGATCCGCTCGCTGAACGAACTGGAGTCGGTGGCGTCGATGGGGTTTCGCGGCGAAGCGCTGGCATCGATTGCGTCGGTCGCCCAGGTCACCATCATTTCGCGCACCCGCGACGGCGAACACGCCTGGCAAATCGACGCCGGCAGCATGCAGGTCAGCCCGGCATCCGGCCCGCCAGGCACCACCGTCGATGTGCGCCAGCTGTTTGACGCGGTGCCTGCACGCCGCAAGTTCCTGCGATCCGAAGCCACCGAGTTCGGCCATTGCGTTGACGCCATGGAGCGCATTGCGCTGGCGCATCCCCAGATTGCGTTCCGGCTGTTCCACCATGACCGCGCGCAGCGCCAATGGCTGCCCGCCGAGCCGCCGCAGCGCATCCGCGACGTGCTGGGCGCGGAATTCGCCGAACATGGCCTGCTGCTGTCGCATGCGGTTGGCACGGTGAGCCTGGCGGGCATGATCACCCGCCCCACTGCCGCCCGCGCCCGCGCTGACCGCCAATACCTGTACGTAAACGGCCGCTATGTGCGCGACCGCACCGTCAGCCATGCGCTGCGCGCGGCCTATGCCGACGTGCTGCATGGCGACCGTCAGCCCGCCTACGTGCTGTTCCTGGACATCGACCCCGCCGCCGTGGACGTGAACGTGCACCCGGCCAAACACGAAGTCCGCTTCCGCGACAGCGGCGCTGTGCACCGCTTCGTGTCGCATGCCGTTGGCCAGACGCTGGCGCAGACGGGCGGCTCGTCCGCGGTCACGCCCCCCGGCGCCTCCGCCGCACAGAACCCGCCGGAAGATGGCGGCTTTGAAACCGTGGCGCGTCCTGCTGAAAGCGGGCCGGCAAACGCAGCCCCTGTCCCGCCCCATCTCGCCCCTGACAGCGCCCCTGACAGCGCGCCTGACAGCGCCTCGCACAATGCCTCGCATAGCGTCTCGCATAATGCCCCGCACAGTGCGGCGGGCCACGCGGCAGCGTCGGCGTCCGCTGCGAACTCGCCTCGCCCCGGCTACGCCGGCGGCAACCCCTCAAACGCCGCGTATGGCCTGCGCCCGTCTCCCGCCCCGCAACGCGCCCACACCCAGGTGCCGTTCCGCTTGCACGCGGAGCCCGCCGGCATTCCCGCCGCGGATTGGCAATCGTTGTACCGCCCGCTGGGCGACGACACGGCCGCCAAGGTCACGCCAGTCAGTGAACCCCGCGCGGCCGCCACGCTGCCCGCCGATGAAGAACATCCGCTGGGCATGGCGCTTGCGCAGTTGCACGGCATCTACATCCTGGCGCAGAACCGCCGCGGCATGGTGCTGGTGGACATGCACGCGGCGCACGAACGCGTCGTCTACGAACAGCTGAAGCAGGCGCTGGACGCCCGCAGCCTGCCGCGCCAAGACCTGTTGGTGCCAGTCGTGTTCCACGCGCAGGAAAAGGACGTGGCCATCGTGGAAGAATTCGACGAACAACTCAGCGATCTGGGTTTCGAGATGCGCCCGTCAGGCCCCACGTCGATCGCCGTGCGTTCTGTACCCGCCATCCTGGCGCGCGGCGACATCGAAACGCTGGCCCGCGCCGTGCTGCGCGATCTGGGCGCGGTGGGCGTGTCGCGCTTGTTGACGGAGCAACGCAACGAGCTGCTGTCCACCATGGCCTGCCACGGCTCCGTGCGCGCCAACCGCAAGCTGACCATTGAAGAAATGAACGGGCTGCTGCGGCAGATGGAAGCCACCGAGCGCGCCGACCAATGCAATCATGGCCGCCCGACCTGGGTGCAGTGGTCGGTGTCCGACCTGGACAAGCTCTTTCTGCGCGGACAATAGTTTGCCGTCTTCCCTTACCCCTGCAAGCAATACGCCGCTGGTCATCTGCCTGGCTGGCCCCACCGCCGCCGGCAAAAGCGCGTCCACGTTGGCGCTGGCCGAGCGCTGGCCGATGGAAATCGTCAACGTCGATTCCGCCACGATCTATCGCGGCATGGACATCGGCACCGCCAAGCCGTCGCCCGAAGAACAGGCGCGCGTGCCGCAGCATCTGCTCGACATCCTGGACCCGGCGCAGTCGTATTCCGCCGCCGAGTTCCGCGCCGATGCGCTGCGCCTGATCGGCGAGATCCGCGCGCGTGGCCGCATCCCGCTGCTGGCGGGCGGCACGATGATGTACTACAAAGCGCTGCGCGACGGGCTGGACGACCTGCCTCAGGCCGATCCCGCCTTGCGCGCGGAGCTTGAAGCCCGCGCCGCCGTCCACGGCTGGCCGGCGCTGCACGCCGAACTGGCGGTGCTGGACCCCATCACCGCCGCGCGCCTGGCGCCCAACGACAGCCAGCGCATCCAGCGTGCGCTGGAAATCTGCCAATTGTCGGGCCAGCCGATGTCGGCGCTGCTGCAACGCGGCGAGCGCAAGCCGGACGACGACGCGAATCAATACCTGACGATCAGCCTTGAACCGTCCGAGCGCAGCGCGCTGCACGCACGCATCGAACAGCGCTTTGACGCCATGCTGGCGGCTGGCCTGCTGGATGAAGTGCGGGGCTTGCACGCGCGCGCCGATCTGCATCCCGGCCTGCCTTCCGTGCGCTGCGTGGGCTACCGGCAGATGTGGGCGCATCTGGATGGCGAGATCGATCTGGCCACCGCCCGCGAACAGGGCATTGCCGCCACGCGCCAACTGGCCAAGCGCCAGATCACGTGGCTGCGCGCCCAGCCCGAGCGCGTCATCGTGGATTGCCTGGCGCCCGACGCCGTGGCGCAGACCATCGATGCGGTAGCGATGGCGCTGGCAGGCAAGGCTTAAGCCGTCTTCCCCGCGTCGCCCATCCCAAAAACAAAAACCCGCCATCGGCGGGTTTTTTCATGCAAGGCCAAAGACCCGCGCGCGGTTTACACCACGAAGGTCTGCGCCATGCCTTCCGTCTGCTCGACGATTTCGCCAATCTTGTTGACGGTTTCGCCTTGCTCGCGCAGCGTGGCGGCGATGGCGTCGGCCTGAGCCGCGTCCACCACCAGCACCATGCCGATGCCGCAGTTGAAGACGCGGTGCATTTCGGTGTCTTCGACGCCGCCCTGCTCTTGCAGCCATTGGAACAGCTTGGGCATTTCCCAGCCGTCACGGTGCAGCTTGGCCGACAGGCCGGCTTGCAGAATGCGCGGCACGTTGTCCAGCAGACCGCCGCCAGTGATGTGGGCCAGGCCCTTGATGCCGGCGCCGTGCTTGGCCAGCGCGGCCAGCACTTGCTTCACGTAGATGCGCGTAGGCGCCATCACGACGTCAACCAGCGGCTGGCCGTGGAAGTCGTCAGTGGGCTTGGCGCCGGCGCGTTCGATGATCTTGCGCACCAGCGAAAAACCGTTGGAATGCACGCCGCTGGAGGCCAGGCCCAGCACCACGTCGCCCGGCTTGATGGACTTGCCGTCGATGATGGCGGCCTTTTCCACCGCGCCCACCGCAAAGCCGGCCAGGTCGTATTCGCCGTCCGGGTACATGCCCGGCATTTCAGCGGTTTCGCCGCCGATCAGCGCGCAGCCCGACAATTCGCAGCCCTTGGCAATGCCGCCCACCACCGACGCCGCCGTGTCCACCGAAAGCTTGCCGCAGGCGAAGTAGTCCAGGAAGAACAGGGGTTCAGCGCCCTGCACCAGGATGTCGTTGACGCTCATGGCGACCAGGTCGATACCCACGGTGTCGTGGCGGTTCCACTCGAACGCCAGGCGCAGCTTGGTGCCCACGCCGTCGGTGCCCGAGACCAGCACGGGCTCGTTGTACTTCTTCGGCACTTCGAACAAGGCGCCAAAGCCGCCGATACCGGCCAGCACCCCGGGGCGCATGGTGCGCGCGGCGAGGGGTTTGATACGGTCGACCAGGGCGTCGCCTGCGTCGATGTCGACACCGGCATCGCGGTAGGTCAAGGGGGCTTTAGGTTGATTCGTCATGAGAAATGCCGTGGGGTATGTAACAATTGCTGGGAATTTGGTGGAACGCCCTGCATTTTACGATGTTGCGGCGTTGAGCAGGGATCGAACCGGCCGCGCGTGGGGATTGCGGCAGGGGCCGGTCTGACCGGCCAGGGGGCAAAAAAGGGCGCAAACCCAAGCCAGGCAAAGCCCTTGGGCGCGACACCATCCCCCCAGGTGGTTTAAAGTGTCGGGTTGGCCGGTATGGATTTTGCCAGTTTCTGACGGATAGCGCCTGGAAAGGCCTTGCTCCGGCCCCTTGCTTCACCGTTTTTTGGCTTTTCCGGCAACACCGGCATGTCCTGCGCCGCTGCGCGCCCCCGCGATGCAATCGTCGTGCCGGGCCGTGTTTGTGCCGGGCTGCGGCAGTACCGAACCAGCCTGATTGATAACCTCTCATGAACCGCCAGCTGCTGCTCGACGTTCTTCCCGCGCCAGCGCCATCGCTGAACAACTACATCGCCGGCCCCAACGGGGAAGCGCTGGCAGCCGTGCGCGCGCTCAATCCGGGCCGCGCCCTGTATATCTGGGGCGCAGCCGGTTGTGGCCGCACGCATCTGCTGCGCGCGCTGACCGCCCGCCCCGACGCCGTCTTCATCGACCCCGCCAAGGGCGAAACGATGCTGCGCCGCCTGGCCGAAGCCGATTCCAAATCGCCCATGCCCAAGTTCGTGGCGGTGGACGACGTGCACCGCATGGACGACACCCGCCAGGCCGCGCTGTTCGCGCTCTACAACCGCTGGCGTGAATCCGCCGCCACCGGCCGCGCCTTTGCGCTGGCCTTGGCGGGCGACCGCGCCCCGCTATCGATGCCGCTGCGCGAAGACCTGCGCACCCGGCTGGGCTGGGACCTGGTGTTCCGCCTGGACCCGCTGTCAGACGCCGACAAGCTCGCCGCGCTATCCGCGCAGGCCGCCGAACGCGGCATGCATCTGGCGCCTGAAATCATCAACTGGATGTTGATTCACCACGAACGCGACATCCGCAAACTGGCCGCGCTGATCGACGCGCTGGACCGCTATTCCCTGGCCACCGGCCGTCCCATCACCTTGCCTTTGTTGCGGGCCATGCTCGCAGACCCTGATTCACAACGCACATGACCTCCCGACGTCTCGCCCTGTTCGACCTGGATCACACCCTGTTGCCGCTGGATAGCGACTACCAATGGGCCGACTATCTGGCACGCACGGGCCGTGCGGGAGACCCGGACGAAGCCCGCCGTCAGAACGACGACCTGATGGACCGCTACAACCGCGGCGAACTCACCGCCGAACAGGCCGCCGAGTTCATGCTGGGCCTGCTGGCGGCGCATTCTCCTTATGACCTGGCGGACTGGCACGAAGAATTCATGCGTGAAGTCATCCGCCCGTCCATCACCGCCGACGCCCGCGCGCTGGTGCAATCCCACCTGGATGCTGGCGACCTGTGCGCCATCGTCACGGCGACCAACAGCTTCGTCACCGCCCCCATCGCCCGCGCCTTTGGCGTGCCGCATTTGGTGGCGACCGACGCCGAATACCTGAACGGCCGCTACACCGGCCGCATCCTGGGCACGCCCAGTTTCAAGGAAGGCAAGGTGGTGCGCGTGAACGATTGGCTGTCCGCGATGCGCCTGGGGCTTGCGGATTTCTCCGAATCGTTTTTCTATAGCGATTCGGTCAATGATGTACCGCTGCTCGAAAAGGTGACCCGTCCGATCGCCGCCAACCCCAGCCCGACCCTGCGCAATATCGCTCAGGAACGTGGCTGGCAAGTGATCGACTTGTTCGACCACATGGAAGACTCGAAGTCCTAAATGATCACTGACACCATAAAAAAATTCGTCGGCCGCTTGTTCGCGCCGGCACCCCGGGGGCCGTTGCGCATCGAGCGCGACAAGCACGGCATCGACCGCCGTAACGTTTCGCGCCACGCCATCAAGGTCTGCGAAGTGCTGCGCCAGCACGGCTATGACGCCTTTATCGTCGGCGGCGCCGTGCGCGACCTGATCGTGGGGCTGGAACCCAAGGACTTCGACGTGGCCACCAACGCCACGCCCGAACAGATCCGCCCGCTGTTTCGCCGCGCCCGTATCATCGGCCGCCGCTTCCAGCTGGTGCACGTGGTGTTCGGACAGGAAATCATCGAAACGTCCACCTTCCGCGCGCCCGCCTCGGAAGAGCAGGAAACCGACGAGCACGGCCGCATCCTGCGCGACAACGTGTTCGGTTCGCAGGAAGAAGACGCCAAGCGCCGCGACTTCACGATGAACGCGCTGTACTACGACCCGCACAACGAGGAAGTCATCGACTACCACAATGGCGTGGCCGACTTGAAAAAGCGCCAGGTCCGCATCATTGGCGACCCGGTCAAGCGTTACCGCGAAGACCCGGTCCGCATGCTGCGCGCCGTGCGTTTTGCCGCGAAGCTCAATGGCACGATCGACCCGGCCACGCGCCAGCCGATCAGCACCATGGCCGAGCTCATTGAAAACGTGCCGGCGTCGCGCCTGTTCGACGAAATGCTGAAGCTGCTGACCTGCGGCCACGCCATGGATTGCCTGCGCCAGTTGCGCGCAGACGGTCTGCATAACGGCTTGCTGCCGTTGCTGGACGTGGTGCTGGAACAGCCGGGCGGCGAGCACTTCGTGGAACTCGCGCTGGAACGCACCGACGCCCGCGTGCGCGCCGGCAAAACCATCAGCCCCAGCTTCCTGTTCGCCGCGCTGCTGTGGCAGCAGGTGGACGTGCGCTGGAAGCAGCTGCGCGCCCAGGGCGAGCACACCATTCCCGCGCTGTCGCAAGCGGCGGATTCCGTGCTGGACGAACAGACCGAAAAGCTCGCCATCCAGCGCCGCTTCTCGTCCGACATGCGCGAGATCTGGTTCATGCAACCGCGTTTCGAACGCCGCATGGGCAAGACGATTTTCCGCATGATCGAGCAGCCGCGTTTCCGCGCCGCCTGCGATTTCCTGCAACTGCGCGCCGCGGCCGGCGAGTTCGACAGCGTGCTCGCGCAATGGTGGATGGACTTGGCTAACGCCGACGACGTCACCCGCGCCGACATGATCGAAGAAGTCTCGCGCCTGCCGCGTGAAGCGGGTGATGGGGGTGGCGTCGGTGGCGCAGGCCCGTCCACGTCGTCAGGCCCGCGCAAGCGCCGCCGTCCGCGCCGTTCGCCGTCGCGCGGCCCGTCCAGCGCCGAGTAACACCGTGTCGTCTGCCATGGTCCGCGCGTATATCGGCCTGGGCGCCAACCTGGGTGACGGCGCGGCCACGCTGCGCCATGTGCTGAGCGAACTGCAAGCCACGGACGGCATCGCCGCCGTGACAGCATCGCCGTTCTACCGCAGCGCGCCGGTCGAGGCCACCGGCCCCGACTTCGTCAACGCCGTGGCGGCGCTGGATACGCATTTGCCGCCGTTGGCCTTGCTGGACGCGCTGCAAGCGCTGGAAAACCAGCATGGCCGGCAGCGTCCTTATAAGAACGCGCCGCGCACGCTGGACCTGGATCTATTGCTGTACGGGGATAGGCCGATGGATCACGAGCGCCTGATCCTGCCGCATCCGCGCATGCATCAACGGGCGTTTGTGCTGCTGCCGCTAAGCGATCTGGTGCCGGAAATCAGCGTCATGGGACGGCCGGTTTCAACGTGGATTGCAGAGATCAAAGATCAGCCGATCGAGCGAATTGCGGATTGAGGGATGCGGGCCGGCGCTGGCTCGCAGCGCCGCCTGAACCAGCCTTTGCGCGCCTTTGCTCGCCTTTGCACGCCATTGCACGCCATTGCACGCCTTCCCGCGCCTTGGCGCGCGGCCCATCACACCACCGCCCTTACCCCTTCGGCGCGAACGCCATCATCGCCCGCTCCACATCTTCCACTTTCGGCAATCCGGCTTCATTGCCCAGATGCTGAATCTTGTGCGCCGATGCCGCGCGCGCGAAGGTGAAGTGTTCCACCCAGGGCTGATCCGGGCGGTTCAGGTACGACCACACATACGCGCCGTGGAATACATCACCCGCCCCCGACGTATCCACAATGCGATGACCCGGCACGTCCAGCGACGGCAGGATATCCACCTGCCCCGTTTCGTCGTACCACAGCATGCCGCGCTCGCCCATCGTGACGGCGCCGATGCGGCAGCCGCGGGCCTTGAGCAGATCCAGCAAGCCTTCGGGCGTGAGGTCCAGCTGTTCGCACATGCGTTCGGCGCAGACGGCGACGTCGATGTAGCGCAGCAGCTCGTCGGTGTTCTCGCGCACGCCGCCGCCATCCAGTGACGTCAGCACCCCCGCCTGCCGGCAGGCGCGCGCGTAGTGCAGCGCGGCGTCGGGCTGGTGGCCATCCAGATGCAGGACGCGATACCCGCTGATATCCAGCCGGGGAAAGTCATTCAGGTAATCCACATCGCGCGCGCGGACAATCGCGCGCTTGCCGTGGTTGGGCATGATGAACGACAGCGAAGACCTGCGCACATGCCGTGCGTGCAGCGTCACGCCGTGCGCCGCCGCCATGTCGGAGTACATATGCCCCAGCCAGTCGGGCGCCAAGGAGCAGATCAGATCGGGCGGCGACCCCAACTGGCCGCACGCAAACGCCGCCGTGACGGCGTTGCCGCCAAAAGACACGGCGTAGTCACGCGCCACGCTTTTTTCGTCGCCGGTGGGCCAGGTGTCGGCCAGCACGGTCACGTCGATATAGGTATGCCCGATAAACAGCGCGTCGCTCATGCGGGGGCCTGCTCGCCCGCTTGGGCCAGCACCAATCGGGCGCGCGCGATGACGGGCGCATCGACCATCTTGCCGTCCAGCATGAAGGTGCCGGCCGCCGTCTCGCGATGCGCGGCAACGACGCGGCGCGCCCAGTCGAGTTCTTCCCGCGCGGGCACGAAGGCCGCGTGGATCACCGGCACCTGCGCCGGGTGGATGCACAGCATGCCGCCAAACCCCATCTGCTGGGCGCGGCCGGCCGCCTGCGCCAGCCCGGCTACGTCTTGCACGCCGGGAAACACGCCGTCCAGCGCGGGCGCAAGACCCGCCGAACGGCTATGCAGCAAGACCTGCACACGCGCATGGTCCAGCACCGTGTCGGCCCCGGGCGTGTCGGGCGTCAGGCCCATGTCCAGCCCGTAGTCCAGGCTGCCGAACGCCAGCCGCGCCACGCCGGGCGTGGATGCGACCTCGGCGGCGTTGAGCAGGCCGCGCGCAGTTTCTATGATGGGAATCACCGGCAGACCGGTCTGCGCCACATGCCGCACCTGGGCCAGGCTTTCGGCCTTGGGCAGCAGAATGCCGGCCACGCCGGGCCGGCCACGGCACGCTTTCAGGTCGTCGTCGTGCCAGGAGGTTGATGCGTCGTTGATGCGTACCCACAAGCGGGCGTCGCGATGCGTCCCCAGGAAGTCGCACAGCGATTCCCGGGCGGACGCCTTGGCCAGATGTTCGACAGCGTCTTCGAGATCGACGATGACGGTGTCGGCGCCAGCGGCCAGCGCTTTGGGAATGCGCTCGGCGCGCGAGGCCGGCACGAACAGGGCGCTACGAACGACGGGATGGGTCACACGACCTCCGAATCATGGAACTGCGCCACTTGTTCTGGCGCGTATCCCAGCGATGCTAGCACCGCATCCGTGTTTTGGCCCACGGCAGGCACGGCGGCCATGCGCGGCGTAAAGGCGTTGCTGCTGGCGGGCGGCAGCAGCGCGGGCAGTACGCCGGCGGGGCTATCCACCTGGCTCCAGCGGGCGCGCGCCTGCAACTGCGGGTGCGCCCAGACGCCTGCCATGTCGTTGACGCGGGCGTTGGCGATCTGCGCATCTTCCAGCCGTTGCGTGACCTGGTCGATGGACAAGTCGGCAAACGCCGCCACGATCAGGTCGCGCAAGGCATCGCGGTTGGCGGTGCGCTGCGAGTTCGAGATAAAGCGCGGGTCTTCGGCAAGCGAGGCCTGGCGCAGCACCTGGGCGCAGAACACACGCCATTCGCGTTCGTTCTGCAAGCCCAGCATGATGGTGGAGCCGTCGCCCACCGGGAACGGGCCGTAGGGGTAGATGGAGGCGTGCGCCGCGCCGGCGCGCACGGGCGGCTTGGCGCCTTCGAACGCGTAGTACATGGGAAAGCCCATCCACTCGACCATGCTTTCCAGCATGGACACGTCCAGCCGGCTGCCCAGCCCGGTTTTCTGGCGCAGCAGCAGCGCGTTCAGAATGGCCGAATACGCGTACATGCCCGCCGCGATATCGGCGATGGAACACCCGGCCTTGACCGGGTCGTCCTGCGTGCCGGTGACCGACAGAAAGCCGCTTTCGCTCTGGATCAGCAGGTCATAGGCTTTCTTATCCTGATACGGGCCGCCTTCGCCGTAGCCCGAGATATCACACACGATCAGGCGCGGGTATTTCTTGTGCAGGGCGTCAAACGACAGGCCCAGCCGGGCCGCTGCGCCCGGCGCCAGGTTCTGCACCAGCACGTCGGCCGATTCCAGCAGCCGGTCCATGATGCCGCCGGCCTCGTCGCGCTTCAGGTCAAGCGTCAGGCTTTCCTTGGACCGGTTGGTCCAGACGAAATGCGACGACAAGCCGCGCACGCGCTCGTCATAGCCGCGTGCGAAATCGCCGCTGCCAGGGCGTTCGATCTTGATGACGCGGGCGCCCATGTCCGCCAGCTGGCGGGTGCAAAACGGCGCGGCGATGGCGTGTTCCAGGCTGACGACGGTAATACCGTCCAAGGGGCGGGATGCCTGTGTGCTCATTCGGTAAACCTCAATTCAGCTTGGTGGGCCAGCGTGCCGTCCTGCTCGGCCCACAGCTGGGCCAGGCCCGGCTCGGTCAAGCGGCCGGCCACCTGGAAGGGCGTGGGCGAAATCAGCGGGCGCAGGCCGCGGTAGGCCAGATGCGTCAGGCGCGCCTTGGGGTGGGCGCGCGTAAAGGCGGCCACCATTTCGGTCGCGATCAGCGGGCCATGCACCACCAGGCCGGGATAGCCCTCGGTGCCGGTCACGTAGGGGTGGTCGTAATGGATGCGATGGCCGTTGAAGGTCACCGCGGAATAACGGAACAGCAGGGTGGAAGACGGGTTGACGGTGTCGCGCCATTGCGCCTCGGGAGCCGGTTCGCTGCCGACGAGTTTGGGCGGCGACGGCTGGCGGTACACGATGTCCTGCTCTTCCTGGATGACGATTTCGCCCGCCTGGTGGTATTCGTGGCGCACCGTGACAAACAGCAAGGCGCCCGTGCGGCCCGTCTTTTCCTTGACGTCGGCAACGGTGGACACGCGCTCGGCCGGCACCCCCACCTTCAGCGGCTGAAGAAACTCAACCCGGCCGCCCGCCCACATGCGGTTGCGGTCCTGGGCGGGCGGCAGGAAACCGCCGCGCGAGGGGTGTCCATCTGTCCCCAAGCCATCCATGCCCACCGTGCTGATGAAAAATGCCCATTGCCACAGCGGCGGCAAGGCTTCTCCCTGCGCGGGCGCCGCCCCGCCCAGGGTGGCGGCGATACGCGCGGCATGGCCGGGGTCCATGGCGTCCGCTTTGCGTTCGCCGCTGCCGATCCAGGCTGCCGGATCTGTAGAAGTCATGCCATATCCTTTGGTGGGGTTACTCAAGGGTGAAGCATGCCCGCAAGCCGTCCCCGTTGTGAATTCGTTTTTCCTCAAGGCGGGGTTTGCGGCGCCTGAATCGACAGCCCGCGCCCAGTCCCGGCGCCGCGCGCCGTAAACTACGCCCCATGCACTTCGACCTTGCCGACCTTCGCCTGTTCATCCACATCGCCGAATCCCCCAGCCTGACCCAGGCGGCCAAGCGGGCGCATCTGTCCCTGGCCGCGGTCAGCGTACGGATCAAGGCGCTGGAGAACCAGCTCAATTCCCGACTGCTGTACCGCGACAGCCGCGGCGTGGAAATCACGCCCGCCGGCCAGAAACTGTTGCAGCACGCCCGCGTGATCATGCGTCAGGTCGACCACCTGAAACATGACTTCCAGGAGCAATCAGATGGCGACGCCGGGCATATCCGGATCTTCGCCAACACCACGGCCGTGACCGAATTCATGCCGGACATCCTGGCGCAATTCCTGGCGGGCCACCCGGGCGTGACGGTGGACTTGCAGGAACGCCTGACGCGCGACATCGTGCGTGGCGTGCTGGATGGCACCACCGACCTGGGCATCGTGGCGGGGCCGGTGGACGCCCCCGAGTTGCAAGCCATCCACTTCAGCACCGACCGCCTGGTGCTGGTCGTGCCCAACGGCCACCCGTTGCAAGACCAAGGCAAGGTCAAGCTGATCGACGCGGTGCGCTACCCGTTCATCACCATGCACGAAGGTTCGACTCTGGTCGCCTTCCTGCGCGACCAGCTCGAACGCAACGGCCAGCGTCTGCCGCAACGCATCCAGCTCTACAGCTTCGATTCCATCTGCCGGATGGTGCAGGCGGGCGTAGGCGTTGGCGTCATTCCGGATTCCGCCGCCCGCCGTTACGGCGCCGACACCAAGTTGCGAGTGGTGGAACTGGATGAACCCTGGGTAGTACGCGAACGCAAACTGCTGGTGCGCGACATTGACGCCCTGCCCGGCTGCGCGCGCGAACTCATCGAACAGATCCAGGTGCCGCACGCGCCGTGATGGCTCACGTCCCGCTGAATGACGGCCGCCGTTTTTCGGCGAACGCGCGCATGCCCTCCAGGTAATCGTCGGTGTAGCCCAGCTCGCGCTGCAAACGGCATTCCATGTCGAACTGCTGCGCCAGCGTGTTGCCGCTGGACGCATGCAGCGCGGCTTTCGTTGCGGCGTAGGCCCGCGTTGGCCCCGCGGCCAGCGTTGCCGTCACCTCAGACAGCGTGGCGGCAAGCGCATCATCAGGCACCACGCGCCAGATCAGGCCCCAGGATTCCGCTTGCGTGGCGCTCACCGCTTCGCCAAACAGCGCCGCCCCCATCGCGCGGGCCGACCCCACCAGACGCGGCAAAAACCACGTGCCGCCCGCATCCGGCAACAAGCCGATCTTGCTGAAGGCCTGAATAAAGCGCGCGGACTGCACGGCGAAGACCACGTCGCACGCCAGCACCAGACTCGCGCCCGCGCCCGCCGCGACGCCATTCATCACGCACACCACCGGCACCGGCAACGCGCGCAGCCGCGTGATCAGCGGCCGATAGCACGCCTCAAGAATCTGGCTCAGATCGCGCCGCGAACCATCTTCGGCGGGCTTGCGTTCGCTTAAATCCTGGCCGGCGCAAAAGCCACGGCCCGCGCCGGTGATGACCAGGCCGCGCAGGCCCGCATCGGCTTCCATGACGTCCAACGCGCGCGCCAGCTCGGCGTGCATGACTTCGGTGAAGCTGTTCAGCCGCTCCGGCCGATTCAGCGTGATGACGCCCACGCCCCGGTCCAGCGTGAATTGAATCTGGGTGTAGCCGCCGTTATTGCCGGCGTTGCCGCCAGCCGTTGCCGCGCGGGAAGCTTGTGCGCTCATGCCTGTTCCTTTTCAGCGGCGGATTCCTTTTCAACCGCCAGTTGCTCAAGCACCGCCAGCTGTTCAGCGGTGTCGCCCAACAGTTGGTCGATCACTGTCAGCCGCTTGAAGTAGTCGCCCACGTCCAGCTCGTCCGTCATGCCCATGCCGCCATGCAGCTGCACCGCCATCTGCGCCACAAGACGCCCCGCGCGCGCCGCTTCCAGCTTGGCCGATGCAATCATGCGGCGGCGCTCGGCCGCGTCCGGCTCGGTCAACGCCGCCACCGCCACATAGGCCATGGACAAGGCCAGTTCCTTCGCCACCAGCATCTCGGCCAAACGATGCTGCAACGCCTGGAACGTCGCCAGCGGCTGGCCGAACTGCTTGCGCGTTTTGAGATAGTCGACGGTGATTTCCAACAGCCGGTCCATCGCGCCCGCCGCATGGGCGCACAATGCCGCCGTACCCCATTGCAACGCCTGCGCCAGCGCCTGATCGGCAGCCGGCCCTTCGGCCAGCAAGGCATCCGCCGGCAAGCCCACCGCGTCCAGATCCAGCCGCGCACAGCGCGCGCCATCCAGCGTGGGCGTGTCGGTGACGCGTACACCTGCCGAGTCTGCTGGCACCGCCAGCAGCAGCGTCTGGCCGTCTGCGCCCAGCGCGCTGACCAGCCACGCCGTGGCGGCGGCGCCATGCCACACCAGATGTTTGACGCCGTCCACGCGCCAGCCCTCCGCGGTTTTGGCGGCGCGGCAATCTTGCGGGCCGGTGTCGTAGCGCCGGCCGGGTTCCTGATACGCCACGCTGACGATGGACTCGCCCGACGCAATCCCGGGCAACCAGCGCGTGCGCACCGCGGCATCGCAAGCATCCAGCAAGGCTGCGCCCATCACAGCGCTGGGGATGACCGGCTCGGATACCAGCCCGCGCCCCAGCTCCACATGCACCGGCAGCAGGCTGGCCGGCACTTCGCCAAAGCCGCCAAAATCCTGCGAAATTGTCAGGCCCAGCACGCCAAGTTCCGCCAGCGCGCCCCAGGCCTTGGGGTCGAGGCGGCCAGCCGCCTGACGCGCGCGGCGCTGGGGATAGGTCCATGCCTGGTCCACCAGGCGGCGCAGGCTATCGGCCAGCATGCGCTGTTCTTCGGTATAGATGAAATCCATGCGTCTCTTCCTGTCGGGTTGCGCGGGGCCGGCCTACAGGCCCAGCACCAGGCGGGCGATGATGCCCTTCTGCACTTCGGTCGTGCCGCCGTAGATCGAGGTCTTGCGCATATCGGCGTAACCCGCGCCGGCAGCAGCGGCCATCTCCGGCCCGGGACCGTGGCTGTCGTTATCCGCCATCAGCCAGTCGGGGTCGTAAGGCCAGGCATCCGGCCCCGCCACTTCCATTTGCAGCATGGCCAGGTCCTGCTGGATCTCGGAGCCGCGTATCTTCAGCACCGACGCTTCCGGCCCCGGCGTGCCGTCATTGCTGGAGGCCACGCGCAACAGCAGCATTTCCAGCGCCATGATGTCCACTTCGATACGCGAGATGCGGTCGCGGATACGGGGGTCGGCCAGCAGCGGCTTGCCGTGCGAACGCGCGCGCGCGGCCATGTGCTTCAAGATGCCCAGCTCGCGATGGCAATGGCCCAAGCCGGCGATGCCCGTGCGCTCGTGGCCCAGCAGATACTTGGCGTACGTCCAGCCCTGGTTCTCTTCGCCCACCAGGTTCGACACCGGCACCCGCACGTTTTCCAGCCAGACCTCGTTCACATCGTGGCCGCCGTCCAGCGTGCGGATGGGGCGCACCGTCACGCCCGGCGAACGCATGTCCAGCAACAGCATCGAGATGCCGCGCTGCGCCCGCGCGTCGGGGTCGGTGCGGACCAGGCAGAACATCCAATCGGCGTACTGCGCCAGCGTGGTCCAGGTTTTCTGGCCGTTGACGATGTAGTCATCGCCCTCGCGCACGGCCCGCGTTTTCAGCGACGCCAGATCAGAGCCCGAACCCGGCTCGGAATAGCCCTGGCACCACCAGTCTTCCACGCGTAGCATGCGCGGCAACAGGCGGGCCTGCTGTTCGGCGCTGCCGTACTTCATCAGCACCGGGCCGATCATCGACAAGCCAAACGGCAACAGGCGCGGCGCGCCGGCCTTGAAGCATTCCACTTCGAAGATCAGCCGCTGCAAGGCATTCCAGCCGGTGCCGCCATGTTCGACCGGCCAGTTGGGCGCGCCCCAACCCTGATCCGCCAGGATGTTGTGCCAGCGCACATAGTCGTTGCGCTCCAGCCGCTGATGCCGCAGCACCTTGTCGCGAATATCGTCCGGCAGCTTCGAGACGGCGAACGCGCGCACCTCGTCGCGGAATTGGCGCTCTTCGGGCGTCCAGGTCAGGTTCATGGTCTACCTCCTTTGCCCGGTATCTAGCCATGGCCGGTGCCGCCGGACAATCTGCCTCTTCCGAAGACCGGCTTCGCGCAGGATGTAGGGCGCCGCCACTACAGGCGCGCAAAAGGCCTGCTTCAGCAATGAAGAATGGCCGAACGCGGCGGCTGTGCCGACACTAGCAAGCGTCATCCACTGGAATCCCCTCCCACCATGACTGTTTCCGATCCCCAGGAAAGCGGGTTGCAAGGCGTCGAGGCGCAGTACCGCCAGGCGCTTGATCAAGGCCGCTTTCTTATCCAGCACTGCACCGGCTGCGACCGCGCCGTGTTCTACCCCCGCATGATCTGCCCGCATTGCGGCGCAGACAAACTCGATTGGGCCACGCCCGACGGACGCGGCACCGTTTATTCCACCACCGTCGTGCGGCGCAAGCCCGAAGCCGGCGGCGACTACAACGTGGCGTTGATCGACCTGCAAGAAGGCGTGCGGCTGATGAGCCGCGTGGAAGGGGTTGCGCCCGGCGACGTGCACATCGGCATGGCGGTGCGCGCCCAGGTCGCGCAACAGGATGGCCACGGCCTGGTGGTCTTTGTACCCAACAAGGAGGCGGCATGACGCTTAATGATCTACGCGGCGCCGTCGCCGTGGCCGGTGTGGGCCACGCCGGCTTAGGGCAAGCCACGGGCTACACCGAAATGGAAATCCTGGTGCAGGCGGCGCAGCGCGCCGTGGCCGACGCCGGGCTGACGATGCGCGACATCGACGGAATCTGCACCGCCAGCGTGGCGGCGCCGATGTGGGCGATGCCGGTCATCGAACATCTGGGCATCCGCCCCACTTTCATCGACAGCACCATGCTGGGCGGCTCCAGCTTCGTCGCGCACCTGATGCCGGCGCTGCATGCGCTGGCCTCCGGCCAGTGCAACGCGGTGCTGGTCTGCTATGGCAGCACGCAGCGCACGTCCACGCTGAGCCGCGCCGAAATCGGCCGCGTCCGCAAGCAGTTCGACCCGCAACCTTACGAAACGCCCTACGACCCGCTGAGCCCGTTGTCGTCTTATGCCCTGGCGGCCGCGCGCCACATGCACCAGTACGGCACGCGCCGCGAGCATCTGGCGCAGGTGGCGCTGGCGGCCAACCAGTGGGCGCAGCTGAACCCCGAGGCGCAACTGCGCGAACCCGCCACGATGGATCAGATCCTGTCCGCGCGCATGGTGTCCGACCCCTTGAGCGTGCGCGATTGCTGCCTGGTCACCGATGGCGCGGGCGCCTACGTGCTGGTGCGCGCCGACCGCGCGCGCGACCTGCCGCGTCCGCCCGTCTACGTGCTGGGCAACGCCACCGCCGTCTGGAACCGGCAGATCTCTTCCATGGAAGACCTGACCGTGACCGCCGCCGCGGAATCCGGCAAGCGCGCCTTCGCCATGGCGGGGGTAACGCCCAAAGACATCGACGTGATCGAGCTCTACGACGCCTTCACCATCAACACACTGCTGTTTCTGGAAGACCTGGGCTTTTGCGCGAAAGGCGAAAGCAAAGACTTCATTGCCGACGGCGCCATCGCCCCGGGCGGCAGGCTGCCCGTCAACACCAACGGCGGCGGCTTGTGCTGCGTGCATCCCGGCATGTACGGCGTCTTCATCATGATCGAAGCCGTCAGGCAGCTGCGCGGTGAAGGCGGCGCGCGCCAGGTTGCCAACGCCCAGCTGGCGCTGGTGCACGGCAACGGCGGCACGCTGTCCAGCCAATCCACCGCCATCCTCGGCACCCAAGCCACGCTTTGATTTAACCGGCGACTCCGATGTCTCACGCAGAACCCATCACCCGTATCCATCAACTGCTGGCGCAGCAGGCGCGTCAACAGCCCGACGCCATCTGCCTGTACGAAGAAGGCGGCGGCACGCTGACTTACGCGCAGTTGTGGCAGCGCGTTCAAGCCGTGGCGGGCTGGTTGCGCGATCAAGGCGTGCAGCCCGGCCATCGTGTGCTGATGGTGGGGGAAAACTGCGCGGCGATGGTGGCGGCGCTGTTCGGATGCGGCGTCGTGGGTGCGTGGCCAGTGGGCGTGAACGCCCGCTTGTCCGCCCGCGAGGTCGACAACATCCGCCAGCATGCGCAGCCCGAGCTGTTGCTCTACACCACCGGCATCTCGGCGGCGGCGGCCGATCATGCCACGGCCGCTGACGCAGTGGACGCGGACGCAGCCGTCTGGGGGCCTGGCGTACAAGCCGCGCGCGCCAGCACGCCCACGCTAGCGGAAACCGGCGCGCTCGCGGCGGAAGTCGCCACCGTCATCTACACGTCCGGCACCACGGGCGCGCCCAAGGGCGTGCTGGTGCCGCATCGCGGCCTGCTGCATTTTGCGCGCGTGTCGGCGGCATCGCGCCGCCTGACGCCGCACGATATCGGGTACGCGGCGTTGCCCATGTCGCACATCTTCGGCATCGCCACCGTGTTGATGGCCACCGTGCATGCGGGCGCCAGCCTGGTGCTGCGCAGCCGCTTCGATGCCGACGACGCCTTCAAAGCATTGGCGCATCCCGGCGTCAGCATCCTGCAAGGCGTGCCCACCATGTTCAGCCGCATGATGGCCGTGGCCCCGCCCCGCGCGGAACTGCGCGCCCCGGCCCTGCGCTATGTGTACACAGGTGGCGCGGCGCTTGACCCGACGCTCAAGCGCGACGCCGAACGCTACTTTGGCGTGCCTATGCATCACGGTTACGGCATCACCGAATACGCGGGGTCGATGTTCATCACCCACATCGACGCGCCGCGTGACGACTGCGCAGCAGGCTATGCGGTGGAAGGCGTCGAGCTGCGCATCGGCAGCCCCGACGCGGGCGCGCCCACGCCCGGCGAACGCGGCGACATCCTGATCCGCGGGCCCGGCGTCATGCTGGGCTATTACCGCAACCCCGAACAAACCGCCGACGCGCTGCTGCCCGGCGGCTGGCTCAACACCGGCGATATCGGTTATGTCGATGACAGCGGCGCGTTGTTCATCGCGGGCCGCACCAAGGACTTGATCATCCGCTCGGGCTTCAACGTGTATCCCATCGAAGTCGAGTCGGTCATCAACGCCTACCCGGGCGTGCGGCTGTCTGCCGTGGTGGGGCGCAACACCGCCGACCAGAATGAAGAGGTCATCGCGTTCGTCGAGCCGCTGCCCGGCGCCACGATCGACACCAACCTGCTGGGCTTGCATCTGCGCGCGCAGCTGGCGCCGTACAAGCGCCCCGCTCGCATCATCCCCATCGACACGATTCCCACGACCGTCAGCGGCAAGATCCTGAAGCAGCCGTTGAAAGAAAGGCTGGCGTAGGCGCGGACTCGCTGTTCCGCTCCACGACCTGCCCCCACCCCCAAGGAGACAACAGCGTGAACATCAAGACCCTATTCGCCACGGCCGCCGCCGTGGCGGCATGCTCGCTTGCGGCCCCCGCCAGCGCGGACGCTTACCCCGAACGCCCCATCCGCCTGCTGGTGGGCTACGCCCCCGGCGGCCCCGTGGACACCACGGCGCGCGTGTTCGCCAAGTATCTGGGCGACAAGCTCGGCCAGCCCGTCGTGGTGGAAAACCGCGCGGGCGCAAGCGGCATGATCGCCTCGGACGCCACGGCCAAGGCCACGCCCGACGGCTACATGCTGGGCTTTGCCGCCAGCCCCACGTTGACGATGTCGCCGCTGGTTCAACGCAGCACGCTGTTCGATCCGCGCCGTGATTTTTCATTGATCGGGCTGGTCGTCGACTACGCCAACGTGCTGCTCATTGGCCCGCAGATTCCCGCCAAGAATGTGGGCGAGCTCGTCAACTACGCGCGCTCGCATCCCGATGCCGTGTCGTTCGGCTCCGCCGGCATCGGTGCGTCCAACCACCTGTCGGCCGAACTGCTGAAGAAGCAGGCCGACGCTTCCATGCTGCACGTGCCGTACCGCGGCAACTCGCCCGCGATGATGGACGTGATCAGCGGCAAGGTGACGTTCATGTTCGACATCACCAGCACCGCCATCCCCTTCATCAAAAGCGGCAAGGCGCGCGCGCTGGCCGTCACGTCCAAGACCCGCAACCCGGAACTGCCCGACGTGCCAACGATGATGGAAGCCGGCATGAAAGACTACGAAGTAGTCGGCTGGTACGCGCTGGTCGGGCCGAAAAAGCTGCCCGACGCCGTCTCCGCACGGCTCACGCGCGCGCTTGCCGACGTGTCCAAAGACCCCGCCTTCCGGCAAGCCATGACCGAAGGCGGCTACACCATCAACACGGGCGATTCCCAGGCGCTGCAATCCCGCATCGACCGCGAATACGCCCTATGGTCTGACGTAATCCAAAGCGCCAACATCCAGGCCAACTGACCCTTACCGGAGCCCTCTGATGCATCCTCCGCTTGCGCTACACGCCCAGACCCGCCTGCCCATCATCGGCGCCCCCATGTTTTTGGTCTCCGGGCCAGAGCTGGTCGTGGCGCAATGCGCAGCGGGGATCATCGGCACCTTTCCTTCGCTGAATGCCCGCCCGCAAGAGCAGCTGCAAGACTGGATCACCCGCATCGAAGACGGGCTGGCCGCCCGCCGGCGCGCCGATCCGTCGGCCAAGATTGCGCCGTATGGCGTGAACCTGATCATCCATCCCAGCAACCCGCGCTGGCAGGGCGACTTGGCCATCTGCGCGCAACGGCGCGTGCCGCTCATCATCACGTCGCTGCACGCCCCCGAAGCGGTGGTGCGCGCGGTGCATCCGTATGGCGGGCTGGTCTATCACGACGTCACGAATGTGCGGCACGCCAAGCGCGCGCTGGAAGCCGGGGTAGACGGCCTGATTCTGGTGGCGGCCGGTGCGGGCGGCCATGCGGGCCAGATCAATCCGATTGCGCTCGTCAATGAAATCCGCGCGTTCTACGACGGCCCGCTTGCGCTGTCGGGCTGCATCAGCCACGGCAAAGACATCCTGGCCGCCCAAGTGCTGGGCTGCGACTTCGCCTACATGGGCACCCGCTTCATCGCCACGCAGGAATCGCTGGCGGGCGAGGCGTACCGCGAAATGGTGCTGCAAGCGCAAGCGGCCGATGTCACCTACACGCCGTACTTCTCGGGCGTGCCCGCGAACTATCTGTCGGCCAGCATCCAGGCCGCCGGACTCGACCCCGCCGTGTTGGCCAAGCACGGCGAAGCACCGCCCGCCAACATGGACAAGAACTCGCGGCCGAAAGCCTGGAAGGACGTGTGGAGCGCCGGCCAGGGCGTGGGCTCGGCGCAAGAGATCTTGCCGATTGCGACGCTGGTGGATCAGTTGGAATTGGAATATCGAAACGCGCGTAAGGCGCTGATGGCGGCTTGATAACCGCCTTGCGGTGAGGGGGACTTCACCCCCCTCTCGCCCCTACTCCAGCTTGATGTTCGCCGTCTTGATCAGGTCGCGCCACTTCACGATTTCATCGCGCACGAATTCGCCGAACTGCTCGGGCGTGCCCGGCTTCGGCTCAGCGCCTGCTGCGATCATGCCTTTGGCGGTGGCGGAGTCCGACAGCACCTTCACCATGTCGGCGTTCATGCGCTTCACGATATCGGGCGGGGTGCCTTTAGGCGCCATCACGCCGCTCCACGAATACGCTTCGTAGCCCGGCAAGCCAGCCTCGGCGATAGTGGGCACATCGGGCAGCATGCTGGAGCGCGTGGGGTTGCCCACGCCCAGCGCGCGCACCTTGCCGCCCTTCAAGTGCGGCACGGCAGACGGGCCATCTGCGAACATCACTTGCACCTGTCCGCCCAGCAAGTCCTGCATGGCGGGCGCGCTGCCGCGATACGGCACGTGCTGAATGCGTATGCCCGCCATGGCGTTGAAGAGTTCGCCCGCCAGGTGCGTGCCGCCGCCCGTGCCTGACGAGCTGAACGACAGCTTGCCCGGGTTCTGCTTGGCGTAGGCGATCAGTTCGCTCACCGAGTTCACGGGCAGTGACGCATTCACCACCAGCACGATGGGAAACACCGCCGCCATGCCCACCGGCACGAAGTCGGTGGTGATGTCGTACGTCAGATTGGTGCGCAAGCTGGGCAGCACCGCGTGATGAATCGACGCGAAGAAAAAGCTGTAGCCGTCGGGTTCGGCCTTGGCCGCAAACTGCGCACCCACGATGCCGCCCGCGCCCGACTTGTTATCCACCACGGTAGGCACCGACCACAGCTGGCCCAGCGGTTGCGTGGTGAAGCGCGCGGTGGTGTCCACCGGGCCGCCTGCAGGAAACGGAACGATGAACGTGACGGCATGGCCCGGCCAGGTGGCGGCGCGGGCGGCCTTGGGGAACAGCACAGGCAAAGCAGCGGCGGCGCACGCAGCGCCCAGCCCCGCGACGACGCGGCGGCGTTGAAGATCGGTCACAGCAGTCTCCTGAGTCTTGGTCTTGTTCACGGTCAAGCGTTCAGAACTGCTGCCCGCCGCGCTTATTGGCTAGCCTGTGTTTGCTAACTCTTTTTTATTATTTTCCGAGCGCCGGGATTCACCGCTACATATTTTCAAAAGCCCCTCTTTCGCCGCGCACCTGGGTTCGCTGACCGAACAGAACTTTCCCTATGGCGATGCGCCGATACGACATCCGGCGCACGCCAAAAGGACGACAACAAAATAGGACTAAGTCCGAACGCTACTGGCCACGCGCCGCGCGCTGCACGTGTTCGATGAAGCACTCGGCAAAACTTGGCAGGTCGCGGCCGCGTTGCCGGCACAGCAGACGGTCACGCAAGGCCCAGGGGTCGTCCAGTTTCAGCACATGCAAAGCGTTGGGGCGGCTGTAGCGGGCGGCGCAGGCTCGCGGCACCACCGCAATGCCCGCGCCCGCTTCAACCATACGGCACACCGCTTCGAAGCTGCCGACGTGCACGCGCTGGCAGATGCGCTTGCCTAAACCGCTGGCGATGTCTTCCAGGAAGGTCTGGATGGCGCTGTCGGGATGGATGCCCACGAACTGGTAGGCGTCGATCAAGTCTGCGAAGTGCGCGGATTGCGATGCAGCAAGCGGATGGTCCAGCGCCGTCACCACGGTGAGCTCGTCGCGAAACAGCGGCGTGACGTCCAGCCCTTCGACGTCAATGTTGCCCGCCACCAGGCCAAGGTCGCCCGCGCCCGCGCGGATGGCAATGACGATGTCGCCCGAAATTTTTTCTTCGAGTTCGACGTCCACATCAGGGTTTTCCGCCAGAAACGTGGACAGCGCATCGGCCAGGAACGAGTTCGTGGCGGTGGTGTTGGCCAGCAATCGCAGGCGTCCCTTCAAGCCGCTGGCATAGGGTTGCAGATCGGCGTTCAGGCATTCCAGTTGCCGGAAGACGGCGTTGGCGTGCTTGAGCAGCACTTCGCCCGCGGGCGTCAGCGCCACGCCTGTGGCCAGCCGCACCAGCAGGCGCGCCTTGAAGGCTTCTTCCATGTGCTTGACCCGGGCGCTTGCCGCCGGCAAGGACAGGAACGTGCGTTCCGCCGCCCGGGTCAGATTGAGTGTTTCGCCCACGTTCAGAAACAAACGCAGGTCCGTCAAATCATGTCTCATGTTCCACCACGCAGAAGGGGGGCATTTCTAATTTTGAATTCTTCGAATGCCGGGTCGAATCTACCATGGTGTTTTCCCGTGAACCAGACCGGTTGATGCGGAACTGTTTTCCACACACGGCGCACGCGCCGCAGCAAAGGAGTCGATTCAATGAGCGGCATGGTTTCCGGAAAGGTGGTGGTCGTCACGGGTGCGGGCGGCGGCATCGGGCGCAGCATTGCGCTGGCGATGGCGCAGGCGGGCGCCAAGGTGGTCGTGAACGATATCGGCGTGTCGCTCACCGGTGAAGGCGGCGCCGAAGGGCCTGCGCAAGCGGTTGTGAAAGAGATTATTTCGGCGGGTGGCCAGGCCGTGGCCAACACCGACAGCGTGGCGGCGTACGACAGCGCCAGCCGCGTGGTGCAAACCGCGATCGACGCATTCGGCCGCATTGACGCGGTGATCAACAACGCGGGAAATTTGCGCGACCGGGTTTTCCACAAGATGAGCGAAGAGGAATGGCGTCAGGTGATTGACGTGCATCTGAACGGCTCGTTCTACATGAGCCGCGCGGCCGCGCCCTATTTCCGCGAGCAGGAATCGGGCGCCTTCGTGCACATGACGTCCACGTCCGGCCTGATCGGCAACTTCGGCCAGGCGAACTACGCCGCCGCAAAACTGGGCATCGTGGCGCTGTCAAAATCCATCGCGCTCGACATGGCGCGCTACCACGTGCGCTCGAACTGCATCGCCCCCTTTGCGTGGAGCCGCATGACGAGTTCCATCCCCGCCGAAACCGACGAAGAAAAAGCGCGCGTCGAAAAACTGAAGAAGATGGAAGCGGGCAAGGTCGCGCCGATGGCGGTGTATCTGGCCAGCGACGCGGCCAGCGAAATCACCGCGCAGATCTTCGCCGTGCGCGCCAACGAAATCATGCTGATGAGCCAGCCGCGGCCGCTGCGCACGGTGCACAACAGCGAAGGCTGGACGCCGGAACGTATTGCCGAGATTGCCGTGCCCGCCATGCGCAAACACTTCTATGCGCTGGAGCGTTCGCCTGACGTCATCGACTGGGACCCCATCTGAGACCGCCATGCCGCTGGATTACGCAACCGTGAAGAATTGGCGCTTTGACGACGTCCGTCAGCGCTACGAGCAGAAAGACACCATGCTGTACGCGCTGGGCATCGGCTTGGGGCAAGACCCGGAAGACGCCAGCCAGTTGCGCTACGTCTACGAAAAGGACTTGCAGGCCTTTCCCACGATGAGCGTGGTGCTGGGCTACCCGGGCTTCTGGGTGCGCGAGCCGCGCGCGGGCATCGACTGGGTGAAGGTGGTGCATGGCGAGCAGCGGCTGACGGTGCATGCGCCGCTGCCGGCATCCGGCATGGTCACCGGCCGCAGCCGTAACACGCATGTGATCGACAAGGGCGCGGACAAAGGCGCCATCGTCATCACCGAGCGCACGCTGCATGGCGAAGACGGCACGCATCTGGCCACCTTGCAGCAAAGCACCTTCTGCCGGGGCGACGGCGGTTTCGGGCAAGGCGACGCCAGCCCCGACCCCTTGCCCGCAGCGCCGGATAGCGCGCCGGATCTACGTTGCGAGTTGCGCATTCCGCCCAGCGCGGCGCTGCTCTACCGCTTGAACGCCGACCGCAATCCGCTGCATGCCGACCCCGATGTTGCGAAGCAAGCGGGTTATCCCCGGCCTATCCTGCATGGGCTGTGTTCGTATGGCGTGGCGGCGCACGCCATCGTGAAAAGCTGCTGCGATTACGACGCATCGCGCTTGACCAGTTTGAACACGCGCTTCTCGGCGCCGGTGTACCCCGGCGAGACGCTGCAATGCGATATCTGGCGCATGCCGGATGGGCAGATCCGCTTTCGGGCGCGGGCGCGCGAGCGCGACATCGTGGTCATGAGCCACGGCACCGCGACGGTGCAATCATGACGCGGCCGCCCGCGCTCGATGGCATCCGCGTGCTGGATTTGTCACGCATCCTGGCCGGCCCCTGGTGCACGCAAAACCTGGCCGACCTGGGCGCCGACGTCATCAAGATCGAACGCCCGCGCGTGGGAGACGACACGCGCGCGTGGGGGCCGCCTTACTTGAAGGACGGCGACGGCCAGGACACGAGCGAATCCGCCTACTACCTTAGCGCCAACCGCAACAAACGTTCGGTGGAAGCCGACATGGCCACGCCCGAAGGTGCGGCGCTGATCCGCGAACTGGCGGCCGTCAGCGACATCCTGGTTGAGAACTTCAAGGTAGGCGGGCTGGCCAAGTACGGGCTGGACTACGACAGCCTGAAAGCCATCAATCCGCGCTTGATTTATTGCTCGGTCACCGGCTTCGGACAAGACGGACCCTTCGCGCAACGCCCCGGGTACGACTTCATGATCCAGGGCATGGGCGGGCTGATGAGCATTACCGGCGAACGCGATGATCTTCCCGGCGGCGGCCCACAGAAGGCGGGCGTGGCGGTGACCGATATCGTCACCGGCATGTACGCCACCGTCGCCATCCTGGCCGCGCTGCAAGAGCGGCATCGCAGCGGGCTGGGCCAGCATCTGGACATCGCCTTGCTGGACTGCCATGTGGCGCTGCTGGCGAACCAGAACTCGAACTACTTCAACTCGGGCGTGGCGCCCACGCGGGCGGGCAACGCGCATCAGAACGTGGTGCCGTACCAGGTGTTCGCCGCCAGCGACGGCCACCTGATTGTGGCGACGGGCAACGAATCGCAGTACCGCGCGTATTGCCGCGCCATCGGCGCGCCAGAGCTCGGCGACGACCCGCGCTTTTGCACCAACCGGCTGCGTGTGACGAACCGCGAGGTGTTGATAGGCCTGCTCACCGCCATCATGCGGGAAGGCCGGCGCGACGACTGGATCGCCAAGCTGGAAGCGGTGGGCGTGCCTTGCGGCCCGATCAACAACATCGCCCAGGCGTTTGCGCATCCGCAGTCAGAAGCACGGCAGCTGCGCCGCGATCTGCCGCATCCGTCAGGCGGCACCGCGCCCGTCACGGCCAGCCCGTTGCGGTTTTCGGGGTCGCCGGTGGTGTACCGGCGCGCGCCGCCACTGCTGGGCGAACATACGGAAGAAGTGCTGCGGGATGTGCTGGGAAAATCGGCCGACGCCATTGCCACATTCAAGACCCAGACCTTGGGCGATAGCTGACGCGTTGTCGATATCGCCATCCCAAAAAAACGGCCGCTGAGAAGTCAGCGGCCGTTTTTCTGTGCAGACGGGTCTGTGCAGGCGGGTCTGTGCGGGGGGCTTAGGCCACCGCGACCGGAATCTTCCCGATCTTGGCTTGCCATTCCTTGGGGCCCGTCGTGTGGACCGAGGTGCCTTGGGCGTCAACCGCCACGGTCACCGGCATGTCCTTCACGTCGAACTCATAGATGGCCTCCATGCCCAGGTCGGCAAAGCCCAGCACCTTGGCGCCACGGATGGCCTTGGACACCAGGTACGCCGCACCGCCCACGGCCATCAGGTAGGCCGAGCCGTGCTTCTTGATGGCTTCGATGGCCACAGGGCCGCGTTCCGACTTGCCGATCATGGAGATAAGGCCGGTCTTCTCCAGCATCATGTCGGTGAACTTGTCCATGCGCGTGGCGGTGGTGGGGCCTGCGGGGCCGACCACTTCGTCGCCCACCGGGTCCACCGGACCCACGTAATAGATCACGCGGTTGGTGAAGTCCACCGGCAGCGGCTCGCCCTTGGCGAGCATGTCCTGAATGCGCTTGTGCGCGGCGTCGCGGCCCGTCAGCATCTTGCCCGACAGCAGCAGGGTCTCGCCCGGTTTCCAGCTGGCGACTTCTTCCTTCGTCAGCGTGTTCAGGTCCACCTGCTTGGACTTGTTGTAGTCGGGCGCCCAGTGCACTTCCGGCCATTCGGACAGCGACGGCGGGTCCAGGCGCGCCGGGCCCGTGCCGTCCAGCTCGAAGTGGGCGTGACGCGTGGCGGCGCAGTTCGGGATCATGGCAACAGGCTTGGAGGCCGCGTGCGTCGGGAAGGTGCTGATCTTGACGTCCAGCACGGTCGTCAGGCCGCCCAGGCCCTGCGCGCCAATACCCAGCGCGTTGACCTTTTCGTAGAGCTCGATGCGCAGCTCTTCCAGCTTGTTCTGCGGGCCGCGGGCCAGCAGTTCGTACATGTCGATGTCTTCCATCAACGACTGCTTGGCCATCAGCATCGCTTTTTCAGCGGTGCCGCCGACGCCAATGCCGAGCATGCCCGGGGGGCACCAGCCGGCGCCCATCGTCGGGACGGTCTTCAGCACCCAGTCCACCAGCGAATCGCTGGGGTTCAGCATGGCGAACTTGGACTTGTTTTCCGAACCGCCGCCCTTGGAAGCGATTTGCACGTCGACCTTGTCACCCTGGACCAGCTCGACGTGCAGGATACAGGGCGTGTTGTCGCGCGTGTTCTTGCGCGCGAACAGCGGGTCGTCCAGCACCGAGGCGCGCAGCGGATTGTCCGGGTTCAGGTAGCCGCGGCGCACGCCTTCGTCACACAGCTCTTGCAGGGTGCGCTTGGTGTCAAAGCGCACGCTCATGCCGATCTTCAGGAAGACGTTGACGATGCCGGTGTCCTGGCACAGCGGACGCTTGCCTTCGGCGCACATGCGGGAGTTGGTCAGGATCTGCGCCATCGCGTCACGCGCGGCCGGGCTTTCCTCGCGCTCGTAAGCGCGCGCCAGGTGGCGGATGTAATCCACGGGGTGGTAATAGCTGATGAACTGAATGCCATCGGCTATCGACTGGATGAAGTCTTCTTCTTTAATGATGACGGACATGGCGATTTGCGGGTCTAGATGGAAAACATGAAAACGCGGCTGGCACTACCGGCCAACCGCAGTGGAGAAGAAATATTTTTGCCTTAGGCCGCACCAAGGCGGCGGGGTATACACATCACTTACCTTGCCAGACCGGCTTGCGCTTTTCGGCGAAGGCGGTTGCGCCTTCCTTAGCGTCGGCGGACGAGAAAATGTGGGCGATCAGCGGGCGCTGGCGGTCGAACATGCCTTCCTGCTCCCAGTCACCCGATTGCGACACGATGCTCTTGGCGGTCTGCACGGCCAGCGGGCCGTTTTCGACAATGGCGCGCGCCAGTTCCAGCGCGCCGGCCAGTGCGCCGCCCGGCTCGGTCAGGCGGTTGACCAGGCCAAACGAGTAGGCGCGTTCGGCGGTCAGCATTTCGCCCGTCAGAATCACTTCCATGGCGATGTGGTACGGCAGGCGGCGCGGCAAACGCAGCATGCCGCCGGCGCCGGCCACCAAGCCGCGCTTGACTTCGGGCAGGCCGAACTTGGCGTTATTGGCGGCCACGATCAGGTCGGAAGCCAGCGCCATTTCGCAGCCACCAGCCAGCGCATAGCCTTCCACGGCGGCGATCAGCGGCTTTTTGGGCGGGCGTTCGTTCAGGCCGGCGAAACCCCGGCCTTCCACGTAGGGACGCTGCCCGGATTTGGCAAACGCCTTCAAGTCCATGCCCGACGAGAACGTGCCGCCGCCACCGGTCAGGATGCCGATACGGATATCGTCGCGGCTGTCCAGCTGGTCCAGCGCGGCGGCCATGGCCTGCGCGGTTTCCAGGTTGATGGCGTTCTTGGCTTCGGGGCGGTTGATCGTGATGATCTGGATGCCGTCGGTGACTTCCACCGTGATCAGGTCTGACATTGGGACTGCTCCTTCCGGGAATTCTCGGAATCGGGTTCCGGGTTTTATATAAGACTTGGGACGTAACCTGGAATCATACGACCATTGGTTTGCAGGCGCAGCCAAGGTCTTGCGAAGCGTCCGCCAGCGGCACACCCGCCGCGCCGCAGCCAGCCGCCCGGCGAGCCCCCCCGCGCCTTCCGGGCGATGCCCAAAAGTCGTAGATGTAACCGTCCATCGGCCATGGGGAAACAGGACTGCCCCGGGCCAGTTAAAATGCCGGGTTTCCCACGCCCATGGCAGGCCTTGCCCGGGCGACCGAATTCCAAGAATCCTATGCTCACCTTTCAGCAAATCATCCTTACGCTCCAGGAATACTGGGACAAGCAGGGTTGCGCCCTGCTGCAACCCTACGACATGGAAGTCGGCGCCGGCACCTCGCACACGGCCACGTTCCTGCGCGCGATCGGCCCGGAGCCGTGGCGCGCCGCCTACGTGCAGCCGTCGCGCCGCCCCAAGGATGGCCGCTACGGCGAAAACCCCAACCGCCTGCAGCACTATTACCAGTACCAGGTGGTGTTGAAGCCCGCGCCCCCGGACATCCTGGACCTGTACATCGGTTCGCTGAAGGCGCTGGGCATTGACCCCACCCAACACGACATCCGCTTCGTTGAAGACGACTGGGAAAACCCCACGCTCGGCGCCTGGGGCCTGGGCTGGGAAGTCTGGCTGAACGGCATGGAAGTCACGCAGTTCACCTACTTCCAGCAAGTGGGCGGCCTGGATTGCACGCCGACCACGGGTGAAATCACCTACGGCCTGGAGCGTCTGGCCATGTACCTGCAGGACGTGCAAAGCGTGTACGACCTGGTCTGGACCGAAGGCGCCAACGGCAACCGCGTGCTGTACCGCGACGTGTTCCACCAGAACGAGGTCGAGCAATCGACCTACAACTTCGAGCACTCGTCGGCCGACATGCTGTTCGCGCACTTCAATGACTACGAAGCCGAAGCGAAGCGCCTGATGGAGGTTCCGCTGGCGCTGCCGGCCTACGAGGCCGCGCTGAAAGCCGCGCACACGTTCAACATGCTGGACGCGCGTGGCGCCATCAGCGTCACCGAGCGCGCCGCCTACATTGGCCGCATCCGCAACCTGTCGCGCGCTGTTGCGCAGGCTTATTTCGATTCCCGCGAACGACTGGGCTTTCCCATGCTGCGCCGTGGGGAGGCTGCATAAATGACGACGAACATCCGCCCGCTGCTGGTCGAACTGCTGACCGAAGAACTCCCGCCCAAGGCCCTGCAAAAGCTGGGCCAGGCCTATGCCGAAGGCGTGCGCGCCACGCTGGAACGCCACGGCCTGTTGGCCGAAGGCTGCGCGGTCACCGCGTATTCCACGCCGCGCCGTCTGGCCGTGCACCTGTCGGCCGTGCTGGCGCAGGCGCCCGACCAGCCCTACGCTGAAAAGCTGATGCCCGCCAAGATCGGCCTGACCGAAGACGGCAAAGCCACGCCGGCGCTGCAAAAAAAGCTGGCCGCCAAGGGCCTGGAAAATATTGATCTGGCCACGCTGGACCGCGAATCCGATGGCAAGCAGGACTACCTGGTTGCTCGCGGCACCGCCCCCGGCGCGGCGTTGGCAGCCGGCTTGCAGGAAGGCATCGACACCGCGCTGAACAGCCTGCCGATTCCGAAGGTCATGCGCTACCAATTGGCTGACGGCGTCACCACCGTCAAGTTCGTGCGTCCGGCGCACGGCTTGGTCGCGCTGTTTGGCGCCGACGTGGTGCCGGTGTCGGCGCTGGGCATGCAAGCGGGCCGCGACACCCTCGGCCACCGCTTCATGAGCACGGGCCCGGTGTCGATTGCCGACGCCGACTCCTACGCCGCCACGCTGGCTGAAAAGGGCCGCGTCGTCGCGTCCTTCGAAGGCCGCCGCGACGACATCCAGCGCCAGTTGCTGGACCACGCCGGCCGCCTGTCGGCCACGCTGGGCGACGACCCCGAAGTGGCCGCGCTGCTGGACGAAGTGACCGCACTGGTCGAACACCCCACCGTCTATGTGGGCGAGTTTGAAGAGCAGTTCCTGCAAGTGCCGCAGGAATGCCTGATCCTGACCATGCGGCTGAATCAGAAGTACTTCCCGCTGTTCGACCCGGCCACCGGCCGCCTGACGCACCGCTTCCTGATCGTGAGTAACATGCACACGGACAACCCGGTGAACATCGTCGAAGGCAACCAGCGCGTCGTGCGCCCGCGCTTGGCGGACGCCCAGTTCTTCTTCGAAACCGACCGCAAGACGCCGCTGGCCGCGCGCGTCGAGCAACTGGGTTCCATCGTGTATCACAACAAGCTGGGCACCCAGCTTGAACGCGTTGAACGCGTGCGCGCCATCGCGCGCGGCGTGGCCGGCCAGTTGGGCGGCGACGTCAGCGCCGCGGACCGCGCCGCCATGCTGGCCAAGGCCGACCTGGGTTCGAACATGGTGGGCGAATTCCCCGAGCTGCAAGGCATCATGGGCGCCTACTACGCCGCCGGCGACGGCGAGCCCGCCAGCGTCGTCGAGGCGCTACGCACGCAGTACCGCAACCGCTACGACGCCCCCGTCACCCAAGACACGCTGACGGCCGCCACGCTCTTCATCGCCGAACGCGTGGAAACGCTGGTCGGCATCTGGGCCATTGGCCTGGCGCCCACGGGCGAACGCGACCCCTTCGGCCTGCGCCGCGCCGCGCTGGGCCTGATCAGCGCCTTCGAACAGCTGGCCGCAGGCGGCTGGCTGAAGATCAGCGAAGACGGCCCGCTGTCCCTGAACGGGCTGCTGGAACTGGCCGCGGGCACCTTCCCCGCCGGCAAGATTCCCGCCGACACGCTGGCTGAAGTCCGCACCTTCATCTACGAACGCTATCGCAACCAGCTCATCAACGACTTCGACCGCAACGCGGTGGAAGCCGTGATTGCGCTGACGCCGCCGCTGCACCAAGTGGCCGAGCGCGTGCGCGCCGCCGCCGCGTTTGCGCAACTGCCCGAGGCTGCGAGCCTGGCCGCCGCCAACAAGCGCATCGGCAATCTGCTGAAGAAGGCCGAAGGCGAGATCGCTGCGGTGAATGACGCCGCGCTGGTCGAGCCCGCCGAACGCGCGCTGGCGGCCACGGTGGCCGCGCTGCGCCCGCAAGCCGAAGCGCAACTGGCCGCGGGCGACTTCGCCGGCAGCCTGTCCACGCTGGCCAAGGCCCGCGAGCCCGTGGACGCATTCTTTGCCGACGTCATGGTCATGGCCGAAGACCCGGCCGTGCGCGCCAACCGCCTGGCTCTGTTGAGCCAGCTGCATGGCCTGATGAACCAGGTGGCCGACATTTCCAGGCTGGCACAGTGAAACTGATCATCCTTGACCGCGACGGCGTCATCAATCAGGACAGCGATGCGTTCGTCAAGAATCCCGACGAATGGATTGCCCTGCCGGGCAGCCTGCACGCCATCGCCCGGCTGACGCAGGCCGACTGGAAAGTGGTGGTCGCCACCAACCAGTCCGGCCTGGCGCGCGGCCTGTTCGATATGGACACGCTGACCGCCATCCACACCAAGATGCGGCGCGAGCTCGCGGCTGCGGGCGGCGCGATCGACGCCGTGTTCCTGTGCCCGCACGGGCCGGACGACAACTGCACCTGCCGCAAGCCGCGTCCGGGCCTGTTCGAACAGATCGGCCACCGCTACGACATCAATCTGGCTGGCGTGCCGGCCGTGGGCGATTCGCTGCGCGACTTGCAGGCGTCGTCCGCCGTGGGCTGCTCGCCGTGGCTGGTGCAAACCGGCAATGGCAAGAAGACGCTGGCCAAGGGCGGCTTGCCTGAAAACACGCGCGTGTGTGAAGACCTGTCGGCCGTGGTCGACCTTCTGCTTCAGGACAACTGATTCAATGGCCCGGCTACGCTCGCTGCTGTACTTCCTGTTCCTGGCCGTCACGGTCATCCCCTACGCCTTCGCCTGCATCCTGTGGGCGCCGCTGCCGCTGCACTGGCGCTACAAGCTGACGGTGGGCTGGCCGCGTCTGGCCATCTGGGGCGCCAAGGTGTTCTGCGGTATCCGCTGGCAGGTCAAGGGCTGGGAAAACCTGCCCGATGGCCCTGCCGTGATCCTGTCGAAACACCAGTCGGCCTGGGAAACGCTGTTCTTCCCGGCCCACATGCCGCGCGAAGTCTGCTTTGTCTACAAGAAAGAACTGCACATGGTGCCGTTCTTCGGCTGGGGCCTGGCGCTGCTGCGCATGATCGCCATCGATCGTTCGAAAGGCCGCGACGCCTTTGATCAGGTGGTCAAGCAAGGCCAGACCCGCATGGATGAAGGCCGCTGGCCGCTGCTGTTCCCGGAAGGCACCCGCGTGCCGCCGGGCAAGACCGCGCGCTTCAAGATGGGCGGCGCGTTGCTGGCTTCGCGCACGGGCGCCGTCGTCATCCCCGTGGCGCATAACGCCGGCGAATGCTGGCGGCGCAACGCTTTCGTCAAATATCCCGGCATGGTCACCCTATCGATCGGTCCCGCGATAGAATCCAAGGGACTCTCCCCCGAAGAACTGAACCAGAAGGTTCAGGCCTGGATCGAAGGGGAAATGCGGCGTCTCAACCCCGAAAGGTATGCCCAGCACTGATCAGCTCGAACTCCTGTTCGACGTGCACGAAGACGACGCGCCCCAGGGCGCGTCGCCGCTGATCGCCACGCCGAAGCTACCGGCTGCGCCCCGCCCCGCTCCCAAGGCGGCGCCCCCGCAGCCGGTCACGCCCAAGACACTATTCCCCGACTCGCAGGGCGGCCCCCGGCCAGGCAGCAACGCCGACACGCCACTCGGCTCGCAGTCCGCCCCCCCGCCCCACGCGTCCCCCTCCGGCGAGCCGCTGCTGACGTTGTCGCCCAATGCGTCGTCGCGCGTGCCAACCCCCTGCCCTGACCCCTTACCGCCCGGCGCACGCTGGCGCGAAGTGCCGACCGAGCAACAGCCCATCGGCTTCGTGCTGCTGCGCTCGCGCCGCCGCAGCATCGGGTTCGTAATTACAGACGACGGCCTTCGGGTCACCGCGCCCAGCTGGGTCACGCTGACGCAGATTGACGACGCCGTGCGCGAGAAGGCCCGCTGGATTCTCACCAAGCTGCGTGAATGGCATGCCCGCAAGCAGCAACTGGCCATGGCGCATACGCGCTGGCAGGCGGGCGGCGAACTGCCGTATCTGGGCAAGCGCATCCTGATTGGCGTGGGCGGCGACAGCCGCCAGGCGTGGCTCTCGGGCGACGCCGATGCGCCCGAAGACGGCGACACGCTCTGGCTGGCGCTGCCCTCGCACGCAGATCAAAGCCGCATCCGCGACTCCGCCCAAGCCTGGCTGCAACAGCGTGCCGGCGCGTGGTTCGGCGCGCGACTGGCGCACTTTCTGCAAATCAGCGGGCTGAAGATTCGGCGCTGGAGGTTGTCATCGGCCGCCACGCGCTGGGGCTCATGCACCAGCGACGGCAACATCATGCTGAATTGGCGCTTGATCCATTTCGCGCCCGGCATCATTGATTACGTCATCGCGCACGAGCTTGCGCATCTGCGCGAGATGAACCACAGTCAGGACTTCTGGCGCGAAGTGGGCCAGATTCTGCCCGACTTCGAAGACGCCAAGAACATCCTGCGGCGTCACGACCCCGCATCCTTGCCTCAGTTCTGAGGCGTTTTGGAGACCAGACAATGTTGCTGCTGATTCCGGGCCCGGTCACGACCGACGCGCGGGTGAAGGCCGCCATGGCGCAAGACTATGCGCCGTGGGACAACGACTTCCGCGAGACCTACCGGCAGGTCTGCGATGGGGTGCTGCGTGTGGCGCAGGCGTCGTCCGACACGCACGCCGCGCTGGCGCTGCCCGGCTGCGGCCACTTTGCGGTGGAAGCCGCGATCCGTACCTTCGTGCCTCTGGGCGGCCGCCTGCTGGCGCCGTCCACAGGCGCGTACGCCGCGCGCTTGCAGAAGCTGGCGGGCGACGCGGGCCGGGTGGCGGTGCCCTTGCCCGTGGGCGCAACCGAACGCGTTGACCCGCAAGCCGTCGCCGCCGCGCTGGAACGCGACCCGACGTTGACGCATCTGGCGCTGGTCTACAGCGAAACCGGCAGCGGCATCTGCCATGACGTGCCTGAGCTGGCCCGCATCGCGCACGCGCTGGGCCGCCGCGTCATCGTCGACGCCGTGTCGGCCTTTGGCGCGCTGCCGCTGGATCTGTCCACCCTGCCCGCCGTGGACGCCGTGGTGCTGACGGCGAACAAATGCCTGGAAGGGCTGCCGGGTGCGGCCTTTGTAGTGGCGCGCCGTGACGCGCTGGACGCCGCGCGCGGCAACGCGGGCAGCTGGTCGCTGGATTTGGCTGACATCTATCAGCACACGCTTGCGCCCAACGCCGGCCCCCGCTTCACGCCGCCCGCGCCCACGATTGCCGCGCTGGCCGTGGCGCTGGAACTGTATCGCGAGGAAGGCCGCGAGGCGCGTCTGGCCCGTTACACGGCCAACATGCGCACGCTCTATGATGGCGTCAGCGAGCTCGGGCTCACGCCCTACCTGACGCGCGATCTGCAAGGCCCGATTGTCGTCAACGTTCATGCGCCAGATGCGCCCACCTGGCATCTGCAATTGTTCGTCGACGCCCTGAAGGCGCGCGGCTACGTGCTCAGCAATTTTTTCAACACCGAACAACCTTCGTTCCGGGTCGGCTGCATCGGCGCCTTTGGCGCAGACCAGATGCGGCTCGCGGTCGACGCCATGGGCGGCGCACTGCGCGACATCGGCATTACACGGGAACGCGCCGGCGCTGCCCGGTTCTTCCCCCCACCCCTCATCGCTTAAGGAAAAATCCCATGCGTATGCTTCACACCATGCTGCGAGTCGGCAACCTCGACAAGTCCATCGATTTCTACACCAACGTGCTCGGCATGCGCGTCCTGCGCCGCAACGACTACCCGGAAGGCAAGTTCACGCTGGCCTTCGTGGGCTATCAAGACGAATCCGAAGGCGCGGTCATCGAACTGACCCACAACTGGGACACCGACAAGTACGACCTGGGCACCGGCTACGGCCACATCGCCCTGGAAGTCGACAACGCCTACGAAGCCTGTGACAAGGTCAAGGAACGCGGCGGCAAGGTCACCCGCGAAGCCGGCCCGATGAAGCACGGCAAGACGGTCATCGCCTTCGTTGAAGACCCGGACGGCTACAAGATCGAGTTCATCCAGAAGAAAGGCCGCCAGGACTAATCAGGAACGCCAGCCATGATCCACCCCATCCTCAAAATGGGCGACCCGCGCCTGCTGCGTGTGGCGCCCCCGGTGGAGCGTTTCGACACGCCCGAGCTGCACGCCCTGATCGAAGACATGTTCGAGACCATGGCGGCGGCCCAAGGCGTGGGCCTGGCCGCGCCGCAGATTGGCGTGGACCTGCAACTGGTGATCTTCAGTTTTGACCGCAACGAGCGCTACCCCGACGCGCCCGCCGTGCCGCAGACCATCCTGTGCAACCCCGTCATCACGCCGCTTTCCGACGACAAGGAAGACGGCTGGGAAGGCTGCCTGTCCGTGCCGGGGTTGCGCGGGCTGGTGCCGCGCTACCGCCACATCCGCTACAGCGGCTTCGACCCCTATGGCAAACCGATCGAGCGCGAAGCCGAAGGCTTTCACGCCCGCGTGGTGCAGCATGAATGCGATCACCTGATCGGCCGCCTGTACCCGTCGCGCATCCAGGATTTCTCGAAGTTCGGCTTCACGGAAATCCTGTTCCCGGGCATGGACCCGAACGCCGACGATTAAGCGTCCGGGCGCGGGGGTGACGCGGCGGACGGGGTATCGGAAGCGATATCAGAGTCACCGGGCACGCCGTTAGCTGGCTGGTTGGCCGGTGCATGGGACGGTTCTTGGGCCAGCTCTTGGGCCAGCTCTTGGGCCGGTTCGTTTTCGAATGCATCGCCAGCCGACCCAGCTGACGCCTTGGCCGCCTGCGGCGACAGATCTTCCGGCGCGAAATCGTCCACCTGCAAGACCTGCGACACCAGCGCCTCGGCAGCTTCCAGCTGCGCGGCCTGCGTGTCGGTGATGGCGCCGCGCTGATGCGCCTCGCGCCAGTCACGCACGCCTGACTGCCGCAGCCGGTCGCGGATGGGCTGCACGGCATTCACCAGCGCAAACGCGCGCGTCAGATCGGCCAACGGGTCGCCGCCCCGCCGCCCGCCGCCCAGCAGCACGCCGGCGGCCGGATTGCCGGACGGTTCCCGATGCAGGTCCGCCGCCAGCCGCACATGCGTAGGCGACGGCTTCAACAGCAGCTCCGCGCATTCCCGGGTCAGCGCATCGTTCGGCCCGCGGGCCAGCCGCAGCGGCAGGATGGCCGCGCGCAGCCCCCAGGCCAGCACGCGGCCGGGCAGGTTGCGCAGCACCTGATCCAGGCTCTTTTCGATGGTGGCGTAGCCCTGCTCCATGCACCAATGCACCAGCGGCAGATCGTCGTGCTTGCGCCCGTCGTCCTCCCAGCGCTTGAGCACGGCGGACAGCAAATACAGCTCGGACAGCACATCGCCCAACCGGGCCGAGATCATTTCGCGCCGCTTCAAGCCGCCGCCCAACTGCGCCAACGTAGCGTCCGCCAGCAACGCAAAGCCCGCCGAATAGCGCCCCAGCCGGCGGTAGTGCCCCGCCGTGGGGCCTGACACCGGCGACGGCGCCAGCACGCCGCCCGTCCACGCGCGGCCAATCGCGCGCAGCGTGTTCTTGCCCGCGTGGCGCAGATGCCGCCAGAACACATCGTGGAAGACCTCGATGCCGCGTTCTTCGTCCGGGTTGGCCAGCGCCAGCATTTCCGGCATCAGGTAAGGATGCGCGCGGATGGCGCCCTGGCCGAAGATGATGAGATTGCGCGTCAGGATGTTCGCGCCTTCAACGGTGATGGCGATTGGCACCGCGCGGTAAAGCGCCCCCAGGTAGTTGCTGGGCCCGTCGATAACGGCGCGCCCGGCGTGTACATCCATCGCCGCATTGACCGAACCGCGCATGCGTTCGGTGGCGTGATATTTCATGATGCCGGACACCACTGCCGGCTTCACGTCCTGGTTCAACGCCGCGCAAGTCAGGCGGCGGGCCGCTTCAACCAGATAGGCGTTGCCCGCCAGCACGGCCAGCTGTTCCTGCACGCCTTCGAATTTACCGACCGGGATGCCAAATTGCTCACGCACACGGGCATACATGCCGGTCGTGTGCGCGCACATGACGGCGGCGGCGGCCGACAGCGAGGGCAACGATATGCCGCGCCCAGCCGCCAACGCGCTCATCAACATCTTCCAGCCCTGCCCCGCACGCGCCTCGCCGCCGATCAGCGCGTCCAGCGGCACGAACACATCGCGCCCCTTGTTGGGGCCGTTCTGAAAGACCTGCATTGCGGGCAAATGGCGCCGGCCGATCTCGACGCCCGGCGCCTCGGTAGGCACCAGCGCCACCGAAATGCCTATGTCTTTCGCGCCGCCCAGGATGCCGTCAGGGTCGCTCATCTTGAACGCCAGGCCCAGCACCGTCGCCACCGGCCCCAGCGTGATGTAGCGCTTGTGCCAGTTCAGGCGGATACCGATGAGCTCGCGGCCATCCACCACCTGGCGGCAGACGACGCCGGTGTCGACCATGGAGGCGGCGTCCGAGCCGGCCTCGGGGCTGGTCAGGCCAAAGCACGGCACTTCCCTGCCGTCGGCTAACCGGGGCAGCCAATAATCGCGTTGCGCGGGCGTGCCGAATTGCATCAGCAATTCGCCCGGCCCAAGGGAGTTCGGCACCATCACCGTCACGCCCGCGGTGATGGAATACGCCGAGATGCGCCGCACCACTTCCGAATGCGCGTAGGGCGAAAAGCCCAGCCCGCCGTAACGGCGCGGGATGATCATGCCGAAGAAGCGCTGCGATTTCAGAAATGCCCAGACCTCTGGCGGTAAGTCACGCCGGTTCCAGGTGATGTCCCATTCGTCCAGCATGGCGCACAGTTGCGCCACCGGGCCGTCGATGAAAGCCTGTTCTTCGCGGGTCAGCGTGGCGGCGGGCACGTCCAGCAGCTTGCGCCAGTCGGGGTTGCCGGTGAACAGGTCGGCGTCCCACCAGGTGTCTCCGGCTTCGATGGCCTCGCGCTCGGTCGCCGACATGGGAGGCAGGGCGTTGCGCGCCCAGCGGTACGCAGGTTCCGAGATGCGGCGGCGGCGCCAGGCATTGAAATCCATGAGTGTCCCTCACTGTTATGGCCCTAGGGCGGTTCGGGTCAAAGTACCAGAATTGGCGGCGCGCGGCCAAGCCGGACCGTGCTGACTCTGCGACAATGGGCGTCCCCCGCGCTGGTGCGCAATCAATCGCTATCCGGGCATCAAGACGCATGCTGAACAAACTCTGGCTGGGCTTCTTCCTGACCGCCGCCGCCGCCGCGCTGTACCGCTGGCTGGCCATCGGAGACCCCGACGTTTTCCGCCTGATGGTGGCCAGCCTGTTCGACATGGCGCGCGTATCCGTGGAAGTGATGGTGCTGCTGTTTGGCACGCTGACCTTGTGGCTGGGCTTTCTGCGCATCGCCGAAGGCGCGGGGCTGGTGGAGCGGCTGGCGCGTTTGCTGGGGCCGCTATTCGCCCGCCTGATGCCCGAGGTGCCGCGCAATCATCCCGCCATTGGCCTGATCACGCTGAATTTCGCCGCCAATGGGCTGGGGCTGGACAACGCCGCCACGCCGATCGGCCTGCGCGCCATGCGCGAGCTGCAATCGCTGAACCCCACGCCCGAGACCGCCACCAACGCGCAGATCCTGTTCCTGGTGCTGAATGCGTCATCGTTGACGTTGCTGCCCGTCACCCTTTTCATGTTCCGCGCGCAACAGGGCGCGGCGGACCCGACGCTGGTATTCCTGCCCATCCTGCTGGCCACCAGCGCATCCACGCTGGCGGGCTTTCTGGCGGTTGCCCTGTGCCAGCGGCTGCGCCTGGCCGACCCCGTCGTCATGCTGTGGCTGGGCGGCGCGGCGCTCGTCATGGGCGGATTCATGGCGCTGCTGGCCAGCATGTCAGCCGTGGCCATCGCGTCACTATCGTCGCTGATGGGCAATCTGGCGCTGTTCGGCATCCTGCTGGCGTTCCTGATTGCCGGCGCCTGGAAAAAAGTGCCGGTGTACGAAGCCTTCATCGAAGGCGCCAAAGAAGGCTTCGATATCGCCAAGAGCCTGCTGCCCTATCTGGTGGCGATGCTCTGCGCCGTGGGCGTGCTGCGGGCCTCGGGCGCGCTCGACTTCCTGTTGGACGGTATCCGCTGGATGGCGCAGCACGCGGGCTGGGACACACGTTTCGTTGACGCGCTGCCCACCGCGCTGGTCAAGCCGTTTTCCGGCAGCGCAGCGCGCGCAATGATGCTGGAAACCATGACGCACTTCGGCGTGGACAGCTTCCCGGCGCTGCTCGCCGCGGTGATGCAAGGCAGCACCGAAACCACCTTCTATGTGCTGGCGGTGTATTTCGGTTCGGTGGGAATTCTGCGCGCGCGCCACGCGGTGGGCTGCGCGCTGATCGCCGATCTGGCCGGTGTGCTGGCCGCGATCGGCGTGTGCTATTGGTTCTTCGGCTGAAATGCCCTGCTGAAATGCCCGACTGAAATGCCATGGATGCCTGCGGGGCAAGCCCCGCAGGCGCCCCGCGTCAATCCACCAGCAGGATTTTCATGCCGTTGGTGCCACCGCTGTCGCGGTAGAAATCACCCTTGGTCAGAATGACCCAATCGCCCGTCTGCACCAGATTGCGCTTGCGCAATTCGTCGATGGCGGCGTTGCTGAGATCGGCCGGTTCGTAATCCGACGGCGAAAACGGAATGGTGTAGACGCCCCGGAACATCGCCACGCGATTCTGCGTCAGGCTGTGCGGGCTGTAGCAGTAGATCGGCACGCCCGACCGGATGCGCGACATGATCAGCGGCGTGTGGCCGCTTTCGGTCAACGCGATGATGGCCTTCACGCCTGGAAAATGATTGGCCGCGTACATGGCCGCCAGCGCAATCGTTTCATCGCAGCGCGTGAACGTTTCACCCATGCGGTGATGCGACTTGGTCGACGTGGGATGCTTTTCCGCGCCCAGGCACACGCGCGCCATGGCCTGCACCGTTTCCACGGGGTACTGGCCTGACGCGCTTTCGGCGGACAGCATCACGGCGTCGGTGTAGTCCAGCACGGCGTTGGCCACGTCGGACACTTCGGCGCGCGTGGGCATGGGGCTGGAGATCATGGATTCCATCATCTGCGTCGCCGTGATCACCACCTTGTTCAGCGTGCGGGCGTGCTGGATGATGCGCTTCTGAATGCCCACCAATTCGGCATCGCCCACTTCCACGCCCAGGTCGCCGCGCGCCACCATCACGCCGTCGCTCGCGCGGATCAGCGAGTCCAGCGCTTCGTCGTCCGCCACGGCTTCGGCGCGTTCGATTTTGGCGATGATCCAGGCCTGGCTGCCCGCTTCGGCAAGCAGGGTGCGGGCTTCGTCGATGTCGCTGCCATAGCGCGGGAACGACACGGCGACGTAGTCCAGCTCCATCTCGGCGGCCAGCTTGATGTCGACGCGGTCTTTGTCGGTGAGGCTGGGCGCAGACAAGCCGCCGCCACGGCGGTTGATGCCCTTGTTGTTCGACAGCGGGCCGCCGACGGTGACGGTGGTGTGGACTTCGTCGCCTTCAACGCGGTCAACCACCAGCACCACGCGGCCGTCGTCCAGCAACAGCTCGTCGCCCACGCGGCAGTCAGTCACGAGTTCGGGGTAATCAATGCCGACGATGCTGGCGTTACCGGCATCCTTGGGATGCACGCGCGACAGCGTGAACGGCTGGCCGACTTGCAGCTGCACCAGCTTGTCGGTGAAGCGCGCGATGCGGATCTTGGGGCCTTGAAGGTCGCCCATGATGGCGACGAAGCGGCCTTGCTTAGCGGCGATCTCGCGCACCAGCCGGGCGCGGTCGCGGTGATCGTCCGCGCTGCCATGCGAGAAGTTCAAACGGGCCACATCCAGGCCTGCGCGGATCAAGGCTTCAATGCGTTCGGGCGACGAAGTCGAAGGGCCCAAGGTGGCGACAATTTTTGTGCGGCGCAATACAGGCATGACGGTCCACTCTCGCAAAAACAACGAAAGCGCTATGGTACGCCGCCTGCGTTCGCACGGGTATCATGGTCGTCACGCCGGCCCTCTTGCCACCTTCATCGCAGCCTTTTACGAGCCCAGTCAAACCCGTGAAAATCGTCATCGCTCCCGACTCTTTCAAAGAAAGCGTGTCCGCGCCCGATGCGGCGGCAGCCATTGCGCGCGGCGTCAAAGCCGCGTTTCCCGGCGCCCACACGGTGTGCGTGCCGATGGCCGATGGCGGCGAAGGAACGGTTGAAGCCGTGCTGGCCGCAACCGGCGGCAAAGAGCACGAGCTGACGGTAAACGATGCGCTCGGCTACAAGGTCGACGCCATCTGGGGGCTGCTGGCAGACGGCACCGCCGTGATCGAAATGGCGGCGGCAGCCGGGCTTGAACTGATCTCGCCCAGCAAGCGCGACCCGATGCGCGCCAGCAGCCACGGGGTGGGCGAATTGATTCTGGCGGCCGTGAACGCTGGCGCCACGCGCATCATCCTGGGCCTGGGCGGTTCGGCCACCAACGACGGCGGCGCTGGCATGTTGACCGCGCTGGGCGTGCGTTTGCTGGACGCCGACGGCCACAGCCTGCCGCCCGGCGGCGGCGCGCTGGGCAAGCTGGCCAGCATCGACACGCGCGGGCTTGATCCGCGTCTGGCGAAGATTCGCATCGATATCGCCTCGGACGTCGACAACCCGCTATGCGGCCCGCACGGCGCATCTCATATCTTCGGCCCGCAAAAAGGCGCCACCCCGGAACAGGTGCTGACGCTGGATCAGATGCTGGGCAATTTTGCCGATGTCTGCGCGCGCCATCTGGGCGTGGACCATCGCCATGAGCCGGGCGCGGGCGCGGCGGGCGGCTTGGGTTTCGCCGCCAAGGCATTCCTGCAAGCGCACTTCCGCCCGGGCGTGGAGATCGTGGCCGAGCTGGGGCAATTGGCCAACGCCATCGAAGGCGCCACGCTGGTGTTCACCGGCGAAGGCCGCATGGACGCGCAGACACTGCGCGGCAAGACACCGGCTGGCGTGGCGAAGATTGCGCAGCGCGCGGGCGTGCCGGTCGTGGCGTTGGCGGGGTCGCTGGGCGATGGGTACGAAGCGCTGCATGCCGTCGGCATCAGCGCGGCGTTCAGCCTGGCGCCGGGGCCGATCACGTTGCAGCAGGCGCTGACGGACGCGGAAAAGCTGCTGGCGGATCGTGCGCGCGACGTCATGCAACTGTGGATGGCGGCGCAGAAGCGGATGTTGTGAGGGGGCGGGGGGATTGGCGCGTTGCCCGTCGGCGGTCTGCTCGCCGCCCCCATCAAGCGCTGGTGAGTCCACAAAGAAAAAGCCCGCAAGCGCGGGCTTTCTCATGGGCGGTTCGCATTTAAGCGCTTTGCAGCACGCCCGCTTCCACCAGCGCGTCCGACAAGCGGATGTAGCGGTCGACCGAGATATCTTCCGCGCGCGCGGTCGGCGCAATGTCCAGCGCTTCCCACGGCACTTGCGGCGCCCAGTCGGCCAGCACGCGGCGCAGCATCTTGCGGCGTTGCGAGAAGGCGCGCGCCACCACCGTTTCAAACGCGCGGAAACTGACCGGACGCAGCCGGTCCGCCGGCAGCGGCACCATGCGCACAATCGCCGACACCACCTTGGGCGGCGGATCGAACGCTTCCGGCGGCACATCGAACAGCTTGTGCATGCGATAGCGCGATTGCAGCATCACGGACAAGCGGCTGAAATCGCCCGAGCCCGGTTGCGCCACCATGCGGTCGATCACTTCGCGCTGCAACATGAAATGCTGGTCGCGAATGTGGTCGGCCCACGTCATCAGATGGAACAGCAGCGGGCTGGAAATGTTGTAGGGCAGATTGCCCACAACACGCAGCGCGCTGCCGAACTGTGAAAAATCGACGGTCAGCGCATCGGCCTCGACCACCGTCAGGCGGCTGGCTTCGAACTGCTTGCGCAGGCGGGCGGCCAGATCGCGGTCGATCTCGACCGCGGTCAGATGGTCCAGCCGCTCAAGCAGCGGCCGGGTCAGCGCAGACAACCCCGGGCCGATTTCGACCACGGCATCGTCACGGGCCGGTGCAACGGCCCGGACGATGGACTCGACGACGCTTTCGTCGGTCAGAAAGTTCTGGCCAAAGCGCTTGCGCGCCTGGTGTTGAGACATGAAAAGCCCGTAATGCGTTTAGCGGTTGTTCTGCTGGATCTTCTGCTGCTTTTCAAGACGGTTGTCGACGTACGCCTGAGCGCGCAACTGGTCGAGCCAATCTTCAAAGGCAGGCTGGGCACGGCGCTCGAACAGAATCTGGCGCGCCTTCAGGCGGGCCAGCTCGTCGGTGACGTCGTGCTGGCGGCGTTCTTCAACCTGGATCAAGTGCCAACCAAAAGGCGACTGGATCGGCGGGCTGATTTCGCCCGGCTTCAAGGCGTTCATGGCGGCTTCGAACGGCGGCACGGTTTCGCCCGGGTTCAACCACCCCAGCTCGCCGCCCTGCGGCGCATTCGAATCCTGCGAGTACTGACGCGCCATGTCTTCGAACTTGGCGTCGCCCGCAACCAGACGCTGACGCACCTGCTCCAGACGCTGACGCGCGGTTTCGTCGCTCATGACGGTGGACGTCTTGATCAGGATGTGACGCGCGCGGGTCTGCATCACTTCCGTCGGGCCTTGCTGCGCCGGCGCTTGCGGGCGCGCGGCGGGTTGCGGGGCCGGCGTGGGCGCAGGCGCGCGTGCGGTGCGGCCAGGCGCCGGTTGCGCGGTGCCGCGGTCCATGACCTTGATGATGTGAAAGCCGTTGCCGCTTTGGATCAGACCCGACACATCGCCCTTTTGCAGATTGCCGATGGCCTTGACGAACAAGTCGGGCCAGCCATCCAGCGGACGCACGCCCATGACGCCGCCTTGCAGCGCTTCCGGGCCATCCGAGTTGGCCGCCGCCAGGCTGGCGAAGTCGTCGCCGCGCTTGGCGCGCGCCAGCACGCCTTCGGCCTTCTTGCGCAATGCCGCCAATTGTTCCGGCGACGAGCCTTCCGGCACGCGCACCAGAATCTGCGCCAGCGCGTAGAGCATCGGGCCTGCGGGCGCCGCCGCTTGTTCCGGTGCGGCTTGCGGTTGCGCCTGCGGTTGGGCTTGCTGCTGGGCAGCCGCTTGCGGCGATGCGCCGAACGCCGGGTTGCGGCGCTGATCCTTCAGGAAAGCATCCACCTCGGCGTCCGAGATCACAATGGTGGAGTCCACCGCGCGCTGGCGCAGGCGATCCGTGCGGATCTCATCGCGCAGCGATTTGCGGTAGGCGTCCCACGTGGTGCCCGACTTTTCGATTTCGGCGCGCAGTTGCGCCACGCTGATCTTGTTGCGGCCGGCGATGGTCGTGATGGCCTGATCAACCTGAGCGTCGTCCACACGGATGCCCAGGCGATCCGCTTCGTGGCGCTGCACGCGTTCCATGATCAGGCGTTGCAGCACTTGATGCTGCAAGGTCTGGTCGTCCGGCACCTGGATGCCGCGCGACTTCAGTTCAGATGCAATACGGACCGACGCATCGCGCAGTTCGCGCAGCGTGATCACGTCTTTATCGACCACGGCGGCAATGCCGTCCACGAACTGCTCGCCCTTGGCGGCGGGTGCGGCCGGAGCGGCCTTCTGCGAAGCGGCGGGCGCGGCCTTGCCGCCATTGCTTGCGGGCCGGCCCGTCTGCTCGGCCGCGTGGGCGGCGGGCAGGCCGGCGCACAGAGCCAGCAACAGCGCACTGCCGGACAGGCGGCGCAAAGAGTGCAACCTACGCATCATTCATACCTTTCAAATGTGGTCCCGGCCGGCGCAGGCGGGGTAATGCCGGTGTAGCCAGGGATACTTCTGTTCAGCAGGTTCATCGGATCGGTTCCCAAGGAACCCAGACCGGTCAGCTCAAGCTGGAAGAACACTGCGGAGTTCGCGTCCGTTGCCGACACGGCGTAGCGCTGATAGACCACGCGGCCCACCCAGCAGCAATCCCCCTTGTACTCCAGGCCAGCAATGGCCTGCGTCACGCGGGGAGATTCCGTCGTATTGGCGACCGTGCTGGACGGCCCGGAGCGCAAGGAATAGTCGACGCGGCCGACGCCGTACCAGCGCTTGCTGAAGGGCCATTGCATCGCCAGACTGATCTGGTTCTGCCCCTGCGGCTGATACTGGACCCCCGCCTGGGGATCACGCTGATAGCGGTACGACAGCGCCACCGTCGTCAGACGCTGCGGCGACCAGCGCGCGCTGACCAAGCCGCGCGACCAGTTGTTGTCATACGGGTTGTACTGCGCCGCCACGTCGGTGCTGAGCGTATCGGTCAGCGCCGCGCTGGCGCCCACCAGGAAGTCCGACCGCACATTTTCGCGCGGCGTCTCGCCCGGCAGGGTCACTTGCTGGTCTTCGAAATACAGGCGCTGGGCCACGGCCAGCGACATGCGTTCGAAGCCGGTATTGGCGTCCAGCCAGCGCGTCGTCAGCGCCGCGGTCAGCTGGTTGGCGTTGGAAATACGATCCCAGCCGCCCGTGTAGATGTTTTCTTCAAAGGCCTGCGAGAAGCTGAAATCCGCCAGCGACGTATCGTAGACGGGCATCTTGGACTGATCCCGGTACGGCACGCGCAGGTAGTACAGGCGCGGTTCGAGCGTCTGCGTGGAGGCCTTGCCGAACAGCGAGGTGTCGCGTTCAAAAACCATGCCCGCGTCAAGAGACATGATGGGCACCGTACGCGATTGCGAACGCGGAAGCCCATCCGCCGACCCCCCATTGAGACCGAGTGCGTCCACCCCATACCATTTCGTTTGGTACTGGGTGTAATTCACACCTGCCTTGGGAACAATGAACCAGCCCGGGCGAATGATCGGGTACGACACCGTCGGATAGCTCTGCAAGCGGTCGCCATCTGGATAACGCAGTGCGGAGCCAAAATCCGGGCGGCGGAAACGCACTGCCGTCGTGGTCCAGTCTACGTCGAAGCCGCCCCAGTCGTAGCGCGCCCCCCGCAAAAAGAGCTCCGGCTCCTTGTCATAGGGCGGAATCAGGGGCGCGTCCGGGTCCTGCAGCGTTTGATACTTGTAGACTTGCGCGTACGCACTCCAGTAGTTGGAACTCCAGCCCACGCGGCCACGCTGCGGCAAGTACGTCGTCGACGCCTGGTTCAAGCCCAACTGCGAAATGTCGCGGAAATAGTTGTCGTCCGAGACCTTGGCGATGTCCCAGTCTGCATAGAAGCCATGCGAGAAGGTCTGCTGATGGCGCCACCAGTACATCCACCGGTCTTCGCCGGTGATGTTGTCATTGGGCAGATAGGTGCCATCCATCGTGCCGACGTAGCTGTTGCCCAGATACCGGAATTCGCCGCCCAGCTGCATGCCGCGCTTGGAGAAATAGCGCGGCTGGATGGTGGCGTCGTAATTGGGCGCCAGATTCAGGTAGTACGGCAAAGAGAAATCAAAACCGCCCTGGCTGGTTGTGCCGTAGGTCGGCACAAGAAAGCCCGACTTGCGTTCCTTTTTGACCGGGAAGGTCATGTAGGGCGCCGCCAGAATCGGCACGTCTTTGAAATACAGCACGCCGTTGCGCGCCACGCCTTCGTTCTCGTCGAAGTCGATGTCGACGGTGTTGGCCTTGATGTACCAGGACGGCGTCTCGCACGAGCAGCCGCTATAGGTCACCGTATGCAGCCGCATCTGCGACTTGCTGAAAATGTCCGCGTGTTCGGCCACGGCGAAACCGCCGGTGGCGCCCATCCAGAAGTTGGGCTTTTCGACTTGGCCGGAATACTTGTCGACGTTGAACTTGGCGTTCGGGCCGGTCACCAGCGTGCCGTCGCGCATCATGCGCGCACTGCCCTGGACGTCGACTTCGCCCGTGTCCTTGCGGTAGTTGATGCGGTCGCCCTTGATCACGCCGTCGATGCGGCGCACCTGCGCGCTGCCCGTCAGGGTCAGGTCGGAATCCGGATCGCCTTCAATGCTGTCGGCTTCCATATAGGCTGGGATGCTGTCGTCTGGCAGGCGGTGGATGCGCAAACCGGGAGAGGTGCGCAGCACAGGAGCCGAGGAAGCGGCGGTTGCCGACGATGCAGCTGGTGTCGCGGTCTGGCTGCCTTGAGCCTGAACGGCCCCGGCGGCGACGCTGACAGCAGAGAGGATCAACCACCGAACCTTGCGCACGAGTGAAAACAGCCCTTATCTACGATGGGAAACCCGGCATCGGCGCCCGAAAAGGCCCCAATGCGAATGGAAACGAGCCGGTATTATAGAGAAGCCGCGCCATACGCCCAGCCTTATGTGCGCCGAACGCAAATTTCAGCAATATTGCCCTTCTGACACGGATCTTCTTTGAAAAACGATCACGACCCCCGCCTGGAGCAGATCCGCAACTGGCTGGAAAGCCTGCCCGCCACCCTGAATCTGGCCATCGACACGCTGCGCCCGGCTTCCGCCGACGCCAGTTTCCGCCGCTATTTCCGGCTGGACGCAGGCGAGCGCACCCTGATTGTCATGGACGCCCCGCCCGCGCATGAAGACTGCCGCCCGTTCCTGCATGTGGGCCAGCTGCTGGCGGACGCCGGCCTGAATGTGCCCAAGGTGCTGGAACAGGATCTGGACCAAGGTCTTTTGCTGCTGTCCGACCTGGGCGAGCAGACCTATTACCAGCGCATCCAGGCCGGCCTGTCCGACAGCCAGCTTCAGACGCTGTACCGCGACGCGCTGGCTGCGCTGGTCCGCCTGCAACAGGCGTCCACGGCCGGCTTGGCCAATTACGACACGCCCCGCCTTGCCGACGAGCTCCTGCTCTTTCCCGAGTGGTACGTAAAAAAGCACCACGGCGAAACGCTGGACGACAAGACCGCAAACGCCCTGGACAAGATTTTCGCGTTGCTGTCGGCCAGCAATGGCGGCCAGCCGCAGGTGCTGGTACACCGCGACTTTCACTCGCCCAACCTGATGGTCTGCGATCAGCCGGAGTACGGCCCGAACCCCGGCATCATCGACTTCCAGGACGCGCTGGCCGGCCCCATCACCTATGACCTGGCGTCATTGGTGACGGATGCCCGCACCACCTGGGAAGAACCGCAGCAACTGGACTGGGCGATCCGCTACTGGGAAATGGCGCGCGCCGCCGGCCTGCCGGTCGATGCCGACTTCGCCGAATTCCACCGCGCCTATGAATGGATGGGCTTGCAGCGCAACCTGCGCATCCTGGGCGTGTTCGCCCGCCTGAACCATCGCGACGGCAAGGCCCATTACCTGGCCCATATGCCGCGCGTGAACGGCTATGTGCGCCAGGTCGCCCAGCGCTACGGCGTCTTCACCCCGCTGCTGCGCTTGCTGGACCGCCTGGACGACCGCCAGGTCAGCGTCGGGTACACGTTCTGATGCGGGCGATGATTCTTGCCGCGGGCCGAGGCGAACGCATGCGCCCGCTCACCGACCGCCTGCCCAAACCCATGCTGGCGGTGGGCGGCAAGCCGCTGATCGTCTGGCATCTGGAACGGCTGGCGGCGGCCGGCATCCGCGACATCGTCATCAACCATGCGTGGCTGGGTCACGAGATCGAAAACGCGCTGGGCGATGGCAGCGCATACGGCGTGCGCATCCGCTATTCGCCGGAAAGCACCGCGCTGGAAACGGCGGGCGGCATCGCGCAGGCGCTGCCCCTGCTGGGCGATGCGCCCTTCCTGGTGATGAATGGCGACGTCTGGTGCGACTGGAATCCCGCCGCGGCCTCCGCCCTGACCGCAAGCCTGCCCGACGGCGGCGCCTGGATGCTGATGGTGGACAACCCCGTCCAGCACCCCAACGGCGATTTTCATCTGGCGCCCGACGGCCGCCTGCACGCGCAGGGCGAGCCGCGTTTGACCTATGCAGGCATCGCCGTCTACCATCCCTCGTTGTTCAAGACCGTCCCGCGCGGCGCGGCAATGCCCATGCTGCCCCTTTTCCGGCAAGCCATGGCCGACGGCCTGGCGCAAGGCGCTCACCATACCGGCCGCTGGACGGACGTCGGCACCCCGCAACGGCTTGCCGATCTGGACGCAGAGCTTCGCGCCATGGCGCGTTAATGCTCACATATTTCACAATATCAAGGTGCGCAACCAGGCTTGTCCGCGCACCCAACGCCCCCAGCTAACGGGGTATTCTCTGACGCTTTGGCACGCGCGGGCACCGCGCGGACGAGCAACACACAGGAAGTTTTCTAGGAATGGGGATGTTTGGAAGATCGCAACGGGCTGTATTCAAGCCCTCCGTATACCAACCCGGTCAACGCACGCGGCGCCTGCCGCGCTGGCTCGTCCTGCTGCTTGTGGGGATCGCCCTGGGTGCGGGCGGCGTGCTCTTCCTGCAAACCAACTACGGCCCGCAACGCCTGACGGTCGAGCAATCGGAATCGCTGCACAGCGAACTGAGCGCCTCGAACCTTGAGCGCCAGCGCCTGCAAACGCAGCTGGAAGAAGCCACCCAGCAGCGCGACGCCAACAAGTCCGGCCATGAAAAGCTGACGACCGATCTGGCCGACGCCCGCGCCAAGATCGACACGCTGAACAAAGAACTGGTGCTGTTCCAGGACGCCATGCCCGCCGACCCGCGCGGCGGCAACCTGGGCATCCGCTCGGCCACCTTCAAGCGCGCCCCTGGCCAGCTGGATTATCAAGTGCTGGTCATGCGCGAAGAGCGCACCGGCGCCCCCTTCAAAGGCACGCTGACGTTCTCCATCGACGGCAGCTACCCCAACGGCCGCGCCGCCACCGTCACGCCCGAAGGCCCGACGCTGAACGTCGACCGTTACGACTACGCGCTCGGCCAGTTGAAGCTGCCCGACGGCTTCACCCCCAAGGTGGTGGTGCTGCGCGTGATGGACGGCGCGCAGAAGCAGCAAGCGATGCGTATCTATTACGTCCGCAACTGAGCCCGACGCGCCCGCCAAGAAACCCGCCCGCCCGGCGGGTTTTTTTTCGCCCGCCACAACTAGTTGCGTGCGCAACCTTTCAGGCATATAGTTGCGCAAACAACCAAATAGCCTCTGGAGACAAGATGCCGCTCCCCGCGCACGTACCCGTCCTGATCGCTGGCGGAGGCCCCGTCGGCCTGACGCTGGCCGCGCTGTTGGCCGAATACGGCATCGCTTCCTTAACCGTGGAAGCCGACGATGACTATTGCAGCGGCAGCCGCGCCATCTGCATCTCACGCCGCTCGCAGGAAATCCTGGGCTGGGCGGGCGCAGACCAGCCGCTCGTGGAAACGGGCCTGGCCTGGACCGGCGGGCGCAGCTACTACCGCGACCGCGAAGTGCTGCACTTCGAAATGCCGCACGACCCGCTGCAACGCTACGCGCCAATGGTGAACATCCAGCAATACTCGGTCGAGGAATACGCTCATCAGGCCATGCAGCGCCGCCCCGGGCTGGCCACGCTGCAATGGTCGGCTCGTGTCGCCAGCGTGCAGGCGCACGCGGACGGGGTCGATGTTGAAATCGACGCAGGCGGCCAGCGCCAGACGGTACGCGCCGATTGGCTCATCGCCTGCGACGGCGGCCGCAGCACCGTGCGCGAGGCCATGGGCCTGAAGCTGGAAGGCATGCAGTATGAAGGCCGTTACGTCATCGTCGACATCGAGCAAGCCTCCAGCCGCCCGGTGGAACGCCTGGCCTGGTTTGATCCCCCCTCCAACCCCGGCTCGACCTTGCTGATGCATCGCCAGCCTGGCAACGTCTGGCGGGTGGACTATCAAATCCGCGATGGCGAAGACCCCGAAGAAGCCGTCAAGCCCGAAAACGTGCTGCCGCGTGTGCAAAGTCATCTGGACATGATCGGTGAAACCGCGCCGTGGAAGCCGCTGTGGATTTCCGTCTACAACGCCAAATGCCTGACGCTGAACCAGTACCGCCACGGCCGCGTGATGTTCGCGGGCGACGCCGGCCACCTGGTGCCGATCTTCGGCGTGCGCGGCCTGAACTCGGGCCTGGACGATGCGGGCAACCTGGCCTGGAAACTGGCTTGGGTGCTGAAGGGCCAGGCGCCCGACAGTCTGCTGGACAGCTATAGCGTCGAACGCGTGCACGCCACCCGTCAGAATCTGGCCTATGGCGCAAAGAGCACGGAGTTCATGGCGCCGCCGGATTTCGGTTTCCGCCTGATGCGCGAAGCCGCGTTGCGCCTGGCTTTGGCGGACGACACCGTGCGCTCGCTGATCAACCCGCGCCAGTCCGCGCCCATCTCGTACGACACCTCGCCCTTGAATCTGCACGACGGCGCCCCCCAAGCCGGCATCGCCGCCGCACCGGGCCAACCCGCCCCCGACGCGCGTCTGCAAGACGGCGGCACCCCGCGCTACCTGAGTGAATGCTTCGGCCGCGGCTTCGTCATCCTGGCGGTATCGCCCGATGACGCCCTGGCTGCCGACCTTGCCGCAATGGCGACAGCCACGCAAGACGCGCCCCACCCGCTGCGCATCGTGCGCACGGGCGATGGCGGCTGGGACGACGCGCATGGCCAGTTGCGACAACGCTATGGCGCGGCCGAAGGCATGGTTTTCCTGATGCGCCCCGACGGCTATGTGCTGGGCCGCTGGGCCGCCCCCGACACCGGCGCGTTGCTCAGCGCACTCGCCCCCTACTACCCCTCAATCGCCTCGCGCGTCCACCAGAAAGGCCAAGCATGAATCCCGATGATCTGGACCAGGTCTACACCAGCATGGCGCAGGCGCTGACGCGCGTGGGAGAATCCCAGGCGCCGCTGTTCCTGTCGATACTGGGTTTGTCGTTGCTGAGCCGTCAAGCCGACGCCGGCACCGCCCTGGCTTTGCTGGCGCAAGCCGAAAGCGCCTGCCTGGGCGAACGCGCTGCGGCAGACTATGCCGCCGCCACTCCCGACCGCCCCACGTGAAAACGCAAGATTCAACGCCGCCCGCCGTGAACGGCGACCCGCAGCGCACTCCGCCGCCAGACGACTCAACGCCGGCTCTGGAACGGTTCCTGACCTACCGCCTGCACGTGCTCAACAAGATCACCGACCGGGACACGAATCGCGCCTATCTGTCGGACTGCGGCATCCCCTTGGGCGAAGCGCGCTGCCTGGCCGCCATTGGCCGGTACGCGCCGCTATCGGTAAACGATCTGGCGCGCGCAGCGAATTTGAACAAGGGCCAGGCCAGCCGTTCGGCGCAAGCGCTGGTGGATCGCGGGCTGGTGGAAAAAACGCTGTCCGCATCCGATGGGCGCGGCGTGGTGCTGACACCTACTGACGCCGGCACGGCCCAGTATCAGCGCATCATCGCGCTGATTGCGCGCCGCAATGAAGAGATCTTCGGCTGCCTGGACGCCGCCGAACAAGCCGCGCTGGGCGGGATGCTCGACCGCCTGATCGAGCATCTGCAAGACCGCGAAGACCGCGCGGGCGGCGACGACGACCGCTAGGCGTCCGCCTTCGGCGCCGTCGCCCCCAACTGCGCGGCGGCCTCGTCCATGAACTGCGCCATGCGCACGTCCAGTTCCGTGACGCCACCGGCATCATGCGTGGTCAAGGTCACGTCCACCCGGTTGTAGACGTTGGTCCACTCCGGGTGGTGATTCAGTTTCTCCGCAAACATGGCCACGCGGGCCATGAACCCGAACGCAGCGTTGAAGTTCGGGAAGCGAAAGCGCTTCACGATCGCGTCACGCGTGGCGTCTGCCTGCCAACCGGTCAGCGCGGCCACGGCGGTATCAGTGCCGATACGGGCGGGGGGAAACATGCTCATGGCTAGACCTTATTGCTTGACCGCATACAGATAGATTTCAACGCGCCGGTTCAGCGCGCGGCCTTCGGCGGTGGCATTGTCGCCGATCGGATCATTCGGCCCGCGCCCTTCCACCGCCAGACGGCCCGACGCCACGCCTTGCTTGGCCAGGTAGTCGGTCACGCTTTTCGCGCGGTTGACGGACAGCGTCTGGTTATGCGCCAACGCGCCCGTGCTGTCGGTGTGGCCAACAACCTTGGCGCGCAGCTCGGGATGTTGATTGAGCGACCGCGCCACGCTGTCCAACACCGGCAGCAAGGCCGGCTTGAGTTGCGTCTTGTCCGTGTCGAACGACACGCCGCTGGGAATGTTGACCTTCAGGCTGCCATCGGGCATTTCCACCACGTCGATCCCCAACGACGACGCGCCCGACTGCTGCACGTCTTCCTTGACGACCTTCCAGTTGTAGCCGACCAGGCCACCCGCCACCGCACCGATACCGGCGCCAATGGCCGCGCCCTTGCCGTGCCCGATCAGCGCGCCGATGCCCGCGCCCACCGCGGCCCCGGCACCCGTGCCCACGGCGGTGTTGGTTTGCTGTTGCGTGGCGCACCCCGCCAGCAACGCACCCGCCGCCGCCACCACGGCGACCCGGTTGAGTATTGTTCTTGAATTCATGGCAACCTCCACTATCCCTTCGGTGTGCCGGATCATTCCGGCGTAGACCATGCTAGCAAGGGGACGCAAGGCGACCAGCAACATTTTGTGTTGGCGTAGCGGCGATTGCTGCGGTGCAGGCTGGCTTTTAGCCTTGCAGTCAGCCTGCGTTGAAGCGCGCCAGCCAGGGTAATGCCGCGTCCAGCGTGGGGGATTCCAGCTCGGGCGGCGGCGCGCCGTCCGGCAGCGTCAGCCCCACCCGGTTGTGCCAGTAGGTGCGCATACCGACTTTACTGGTGCCGAACAGGTCGTAGCCCGAACCGGCCACAAACGCCGCATTGTCGGGACGCACCCCCAGGCGCGACAAGGCCAGTTCGTAGGGACGCGGATCGGGCTTATAAAACCCCGCGGCTTCCGACGTAACGACCACATCCCAATCCACCCCCAATAAGCGGGCGGCGCGCTGGCCCAGCCGGTCGGAACAGTTGGTAACCACGCCCAGCCGGCAATGCGGCCGCAGCGCGGTCAACAATTCGCGCGCGCCCTCCCAGACGGGCAGTTCGTCCCAGTGCGCTTCCAGCGCAGCGGGCGCGCTGGCCGGCAGGCCGACCGTGGCGGCGGCTTCCTGCACCAGCTGTTCATAAGGCTGATACGCGCCGCAGCCGTAAGTGCGGCGCAGATACTCCGCGCGCCAGGTCCGGCCAGCGGTCTCGGAGCCAGCCGCCCGGTTCCATACCGTCCAGGAATCCAGCAAGGCGGTCAGCAGATCGAACAACACCGCTTCGGGATAGGCGGGGGAAGGGGAAGAGGACATGCGGCGCTCCTTGGATGGCAGTGCGGCCACTATAAAGAGCCGCGCGCCCGCTGTGGTTCAGCGGGCGTTTACCCATCGTTAAGCCAGAACTTAACGAAGCGCGACGCGAGCGATATGGCTCAGCCTCGTCTGCCAAACAGCATGGCCAACCCGAACAGCGCGCCCAGCCCCCCCACGATCGCCAGCGAAATCGAGGGCTCACGCAGGTTCAGCGCCAGTGCGGCCGAGCCTGCGCCCAAGGCAGTGATCACCGCGCCCACCAGGCGGCCGCCGGTCGAACCGTAGAAGTGCGTGCGGCGCGCGGCATCCGTGCCGGCCGGCTGCCGCTTCTGCCAGGCCGCCAGCGCCTGTTCGAACTCGCGCAGCAAGCGTTCGCGGCTGGGCAGGTCGACAGGGCTGACCAACAGCGTCGGCAGCCCTGGCCGGATCAGCTTCAGATAATCGTCCGTGCCCCAGCTTTTCAAATCGGCGAACGCGATAGGCGAACGGCGTGAGAACTCCAGGCCGTCGGGCGTGACCTTGACCGAGTTGCGAGTCGGAAACCCCTTGAACGCCACCAATGGCGGCACCAGCAAGCCCAGCACCGCCAGCACTGCGGCCAGGCCGATCGGGCCGCGGTTCAGCACCACCAGCATGAAGCTACCCGCCGCCAACGCGAACGCCAATGGCACCGACAACTGATGCCATCGGGTGTAGACCGCAGCCTGGACTCCTTCATTGCCATTCACGCTTGAAACCATCTCAGTTGCTCGCCTTCACAAGATTGGACCCGCCGCCGCCAATCGGCAACGAGCGGATATCGGGCATGCGGTCCGGGTCGGGCCAGTATTCAACCTTGAGAATCGCCTCATGGAAGATGTCGTTATCCACCAGCACTTCGGTGCGCAGCACCCCGCAGCCGTTGCTGACCTGGAACTTTACCGACTCTTCCCAAGGCTTGCTCGTGAACTCGATGGATTGGCTGCGGTCCTTGCGTATCCAACGCCACCCATCCGCCCAGCCCGGCCGCGATGTCATGTTGTCGACGTACTTATCCACATCGTCCATCCACGTTTCCTTACGCGGCCGGCCCTGCACCATCTGGGCATTGGACGGGCCGCGCGGCTGCAAATCGGGGTCCGTTGCGCGCGCAGACCCCTTGCTCGACACCACAGCGCTTACGCCGTCGCCCACCAGCTTCAGGTGGTAGGCATAGTCGCTATGTTCGGTATATCCCGGCATCACCACGTCTAGCACCAGACGGTCGCGGCCAAACACTTCGCCTTGCCACAACCCCTTCCACTCCAGCGTCACCCGCACACCGAACACCGCGCGGTTGAACTCGTATAGCTCTTCCTCGCGGTTCACGTACAGCGCGCGATCCTCCACACCCTCGTATTCTGGCGAGCGCATGCAGCAGCGCGTATACCAGACCTCCAGTTCGCTCTCCTTGGCGCTGTCGCCCCAAAATTTGAAGTACAGCCCCGCAGCCAGCAGGCACAGGCCCAGCAAAATCCAGCCCCATACCGGTATGCCCAGCAGCACCGTGCCGCCACTGGTCAGGCCGACCATCGCGCCGCCAAAACCGCCCGCACCGGCCACCACGCCGGCCGCGCTGAATGCGCCCCCCAGCGATACAAGCGCCGCCGCCACGCCGGTCAACCCCGACAACAACAGGAACACCGACGATGTCGCGTACGCGCCGCCGGCCTCGTAGTTCTTCACGTCGTACTGGTCAACCGCGCTCAACGCATTATTGGCGCCGTCGACAAAGGTGGCCGCCGCAGCGAACACCGCGCCCGCCGTCCGGACGGCCGCCAATCGCATGTTCAACTGCATGTTCATCGTGAACGCGGTGTTCGTGCCCACGCGCGCGCCGATGCCACCGGCCGTGACTTCGATCGCCACGCTGCCCACGCCCAGCACGCCGGAGGTAATGCCGAACCAGGCCTTGCGCGCCGCTTTCGCGTCGCCAATGGCCTCAGCCTTGTTCAAATCCGACACTGACGTGTACAGCGCCACCAGCGTCATCACGCCGGTTGCGCCCGCGTTGGCGCCGTCGCGCGACCTGGCCCACTTGACCAGCCCGGCCAGTGGCGACATCGTGGGCGCCGGCAAAGCCAGCACCGTGGGCGGTGCGGGCAGCGCCAACCGCGGCGAGGGCGCGGCCCCCGGCTGTGGCCGCGCATTCGCCGCCGCATTCAGCTCTGCATCGACTTCTTGCGGAATGATGTAGTCGATCGTGACCGGCGTCGATCGCTCGGACTGCGTACCGATCCACCCCGACTGCATGTCCTTCTTGCCATACAGGCCGCCGCCGCCACCGACGGTCACCACGACCGGATTCGGCTCCCAGACAATCTGATGCATGTCCGAAATCAACCGCGGCAGCGTGGTGTTGTGCGTGCGCACCGCCATCACGATATTCATGCGGGCGGACATCGTCAGCGTGACCCGCGCCGCCACGCGCTCGGCGATGGGGTCGCCCGACAACGTCAGCCGCAGCAACTGCGTCGCCATGAAGCGCCCAACTGCCGCGCCCGCCGCCCGCATCGGCGGCAACTGCCCTTTGGCTGCCCGCAACTTGAGCCAATCGTTGTAGCTCTTGACCATCTTGCGGATGGACGACACCTGCTTGGATATCACCTTGCCCTTGGCTTCCCGGTTCAGAAAGCTCAGCAGTTCTCCGTCATTGGCGGCCAGGGAGCGCCACAGCGCCTCGTACGTGCCGTCCAACATGCCTTCCTCTTTCAGGGAGTCATCGATGGCCTTGTGCTCGCTTTCCACCGCGCCCGCCCCGTCCACGCACAGGGCCATGTCTTCTTCCAGACGCACACCGGCGGCGGCGTCCTTGGGCGAATATGCCTTGCACGTCAGCCAGAACCGGTCGCGGCCATACCACCACGCCCAATCCTTGCCCGCGCCCTCGATTTTTTCGCGCATGCGAGCGATGGCGGCCTTGTTGTCGCTAAGCGTCTTGGCGACCTTGCCAGTGTCGATGCGCTCGCGCAGCCGCTTGATCTCGTCGCCGGACGACTGCATCTGCTTTTGCATGCCGTCAATGATCTGCGCGACGCCCACTTCGCGTAGCCGGGTGGGCTCCAGGTGATGTTCCGCCAGCTCGCCCATGCACTTGTTGCGCCAGGTTGAGATGTCGGCCAGCACGCCCACCGGGTCCCGCAGCGCCAGCACGATGCCGCCTTTGGGTGTCATCTGGCGCATCTTCGTCGCCAGCGCCGCAGCCTGCCCGCCAAAGACGCTCGCGCCCGGCGACAAGGTGTTGCTGAACAACGTCGCAGCCCCGGCGGCATCCCGGAATTCGATGGCATGCTTGGCCAGGTTGGCGCCGTCTTCCGCCACGCGATAGCCCGTGTCCGGCCTGGGATGCCCCCCCGCCCAGACGGCCTTGGCGTCCAGCTCCACCATGAGCTTCGCGCGCCAGCGCTCGTCGCGCGCCAGGTCGCGGCGGATGTCCCGCGTCCACCACACGCGGGAATAGCCGACCCATACCGCGCGCGATGCATTGGCGGGCGCGTCCACATTGATCAAGGCAGATTCCAGGCCATGCCCTTCACGCGTGCAGGTGAAGGTGGGCTGCTCGGACGGACGATTGTCGTCGTCCACCGGCACTTCCTTCATCTGCCCCGTCGCGGTGGCGGCGAACGCGCGCCAGCCGTAGCTGCGGCGCGGGTCCCAGATATACACATAGCCCGCCGTGATGGCGCGCAACATGTACGCGCCTTGGCGCATGGTCTCGTAATGCAGCTCTGCGTCCGCGTACACCCCATCGGGCAGATCATTCTTGCCGCCGGGCACATACGCAATCCGCATCGGCAGGATGGGCAGCCCCGGCCGGCCGCAGAACTTGCCCTTGCAGGGCAGCGCGTCGTAGTCAGTCGTCATGCTTGCAAGTCCTCCTGCGCGTGCGCTTCCTGCGCAAACCGCTCCCAATCTTCGTCGTCCATGTCTTGCGCGGCGTTGCGCAACTGGCCGCCCTCTTCGCGCACTTCGCGCAGCAGGGCCGCAAACGATGGCGCCTGTTCCAGCGGCGCATCCAAACGCACACGCCAGGCGGCGAACAGCGCCACGTCCTCATCGTCATCGATGCCGCAAGCCGCCCCCGCATCCAACGCGCGGCGCACCGCGTCCAGCACCGATGGCCCCCAGCGCAACCCGCCCGCATTCAACCGTTGCAGCACGGCGTTGATACGGCCCAGACGCGCCAAGCGCGGCCACTCGGGCGTCACGGTCTGCATCGGGCCGGGCGTGTCCGGCAACACCTGCCAACGCGCGAATCCGTCTACCGACATCCAGGTCACGCCCGGTATCCACGACGCCGGCACCGTGCCGGCATACAGCTCGCTTTGATATTGGGTTGTGCGCGGGTCCCAGAACCGCAGGATGCGCACGCGGCCCTGCGCATCGCGCAGCCGCGCGCGCAGGATCAGACGCTGCGCGACTTCCGCCAGCGGCAAATCGGTGGCCAGCCATGCCGACATCGACCGCGGCCGCCTGGCCGCAGGCGCGGCGCGCATGGCTTCGTCCACAGCCAAGCGGATACTGGCGTTGATCAGGCGTTCATGGCGGATCTCATCCGGCACTTCGGCCAGATACAACGGCGGCGCGCTTGCCCCTTGCGAAATCAGATCAACGTCGCGGCGCACCAGCCCGGCCGTGGCGATGTCTTCCGCCAGCGGGTCGGCCAGCGTCGAATCGCACAACAGCAGCACGCGGCGGTTGGCGCGGCCGTCCAGCACCGCGCGCAAACCGGCAATGGCGCGTTCAACGCTGTCTTCGGCGCGCGCCGTGGCGGGGTAAGGATTGCGCGGCATCCGGTTCATCGTCATGCCGCCAATGCGCCGCTGCCGGCCGCATCTTCGAGCGCCGCAGCGCAGCCTTCCATATCGCCCTGCGGCGGCTGCGCGGGGCCGGCGCCGCTTTGCGGCCCCACCCAGCTATGCACACCCGCCTTCAGTTCCACCTTGCCCGGCGCGTGCAGCTGTATACCGCCGCCCTCGATGCGCATATAGGCGCCCGCCGCCGTGGCCAGCACTTTCTTTGACGCATTCACATCCACCGCGCCTTGCGCCGACACCAGGGTTACCGCCTTCTCGGCGGCAAGACGCATGCGCGCCTTTTGGCTCTGCATGCGCAACTTTCCGCCCGCCGCATGCAGACGAATGCCCTGCTCCTCAACCGCCCGGCCATTGCCGCCCAGCCCCTTGGTGAACAGCACCACGCCCTGCGCCACGCACACCGCCAGGTTCGCGCCCGCGGCCCAGTTCACATCCGGCGCAACCTGGCATAGCGTCGTGCCTGCCACCGTGTACGCGTTCTTCGGCGTGTATTGGCCAATGCCCTTGGGCGCGCTCACCTGGATGTGCGGCAGCGTGTAGGCGGGCACGTTGACGCCGTCTTCACCCTTCGTGCCTTCCATCACCTTGCGCACCGCGTCCAGCTCGTTCAGCGGCCGTGTCTTCTCGCTATCGCCCGGCAGCAGCGCTTCCTGCCGAACCACGGTTGCCGACAACTCGTTCGCCTGCTCGATGGCTTTCTCCATCTGCTGGATGGCCTCTTCGCTATCCAGCAACCCGCCCACCGCGCCTTCGCGCTTATCCGCGCTGATCAGCAGGCCTTCGCCCGCCCGCAGCGCCAGCGCTTCGCTTGTTGCGAGCTCCGCGCCGTGGCCCAGGTCCGACAAGCGTTCGTTGTCGCGCTGCTGCTTCAGATGCCCCAGGTTCAGCCGCGCCTCGGCTTGCGTGGTCGACGCGGTCAGACGCGACTGCCCCGGCGTGTCATCCTGCACCAGCTGGTTGTAGCCGCCCGTGCCAAGCCCGCTTTCGGCCAGCGCCTGCGTCTTGAAGCCCGACATCACCACGTTGTGCGCGTGGCCAGCCTCGCTGCCCGCGAACCACGCGGGCGCATTGCCGGTAGCTTTGGCCGCGCCGCCTTGCACCTGATTGTTCGCCGCGTTCTCCGTGCCTGCGCCGTTGTACAGCGCGCCCACCACCACCGGGCGGTCGATATCGCCATGCAGGAATTGCACCAGCACTTCCTGCCCCAGACGCGGCACGAAATGTCCGCCCCAGTCCGACCCGGCAACGGGTTCCGCCACGCGTACCCAGGTGCCCAGAGCCTCGCTGGCGGGCGCATTGTCGGCCCCTGCCGGGTGGTCTTGGCGATTGCTGGAAGCGCTGCCGCGCTGCCAATGAAACTGGATCTTGATGCGGTGGTCGCGGTCGGTATAGACCGGGTCGCCCGCCCCCACCACCAACGCGGTCTGCGCGCCATGCACCGTGGGGCGAGGATGCAGCCGCGCGCCATGGCCGTCCACCGTGCTGGGCCGGTACTCCAGCGTGGCGGCAATGGCTTCAAACCGATTGCGATAGAAATCCGCGTCGGCGTCTTGCGGCTCGCCCGCTGCGCCCAGCGCCTGCGCCACCGCCGCGCCCAGGCTTTCGTCGAAATTGTTGCGGGCGTCGTGGTGCATGCGCAGCACCACAAAATCCGCGCCCGCCCCTTGCGACGGCGCCCAATGGCCCGTCAACGTAAAGCGCTGGCCGGGCGCCAGCGTGCGCACCGTGCCTTCCCCTTCGTACAGCGACTGCCGCACGCGTTGCGCGGCCAGCGCGTTATGCGCCAGACGCTCGCCCTGGCCGCCGTCCTCGAACAGGTACTGGCCGGGGTAATCGGAATCAGCCAGCTCCAGGGCATTGGGCAGTTTGTCCTCCACCTGCGCACTGACCTTGCGCGCCTGCATCGCGCGGTAATCCCACGTGGCCAGGCGCACGGCGTTGGTGCGCCACGTGCAGCTCTGGCGCCAGGTCTGGATGGTGTCTTCGGTTTCAGTGGCGTCCGCGCGCTGGAACTTCACGCTTTCTTGCGGGCCGGCTTCAAACGCGCCGTTGTGGTCAGCGATAACAACGGTATGGCTGCCCGGTTCGCCTTCGCCCGCTTCGTGTTCCACCCAATAAAACAACCCCTCTTCCGCCAGCAATCGTTCCACAAAGGCGTAGTCGGTTTCGCGGTATTGGATGGTCAGGCTGCGCTTGGCATACGCGTCGCGGTCCTTCACTTCCCAGCGCCATTGCGGCGCCACCGCGCCTTGTCCGTTGTAGTCGCCGAACACGCTGTCAACAATGTCAATCACCGACAAGTCCTGGAACGCATAGCTGTCACGCCGCTGCCGCAACAAGGCCAGCCAGGGTTCGATGCGCAAGCGGTAGCGCGCAAAGCCGCCGTTGGCGCCCTCAAAGCGGGCTTCCGACACCAGGCCGCACCAGACGCGGTGTTCGTCCCGGCCCAAGGCCGTCTGCAACGACACCTGCGCGGGCTGGCCGATCAGCGACTTCAGCGGAATGTGCGCGTCATCAGACAGCGCGTCCACCAGCAAGGCAAAGCCGCCATCGCTCAATTGCTCGGCGCCTTGCAGCCGCTCCGCCAGCAGCTTGTCCTGGCCCAACGGCGTGCTCAGATCCAGCAGGCGATCCGCTTGGGTGTAGCCTGCGCCCAACAGGCTGGCGGCGGCGAGTTCAAGAGCCATGTCGGCGTCTCCTGCGTCAGCTCATGCGAAAACGGAAGTCGCCGTTCTTGCCCGCGCCCACGCGGATCTTGGCGATGGCTTCACCCTGCGCCATGCGGCTTAGCACCTGCTCGGCGATTTCGGGCAACAGCGTTCCGTTCAAAATGTGGTCGACGTTGCGCGCCCCGGTGTCCACTTCGGTGCAACGCGCCAGCACGGCGTCGACCAGCGCGTCGTCCCATTCGAACGTGGCGCGGTGCGTAGCCTGCACCCGGCGCGCAATGCGGCCGAGCTTTAAGCCGATGATGTGCGCCAGCGCATCGTCATCCACCGGGAAATAAGGAATGGTCTTCATGCGGCCCAGGAACGCAGGCTTGAACGCCTTGTACAGCTGCGGCGTCAGCAATTCCGACAACTGCTCGGGCGACGGCCGCTCGCTGGCGGGCTTGTTCAAGCAGGCTTGCATGATGGTGCTGGAGCCCACGTTCGACGTCAGGATGATCAGCGTGTTGCGGAAATCAATTTCGCGGCCTTCGGCATCATCCATCACGCCCTTGTCGAACACCTGGAAGAACAGCTCCAGCACATCGGGATGCGCCTTTTCAATTTCATCCAGCAGCACCACGCTGTAGGGCTGACGCCGCACGGCTTCGGTCAGCACGCCGCCTTCGCCGTAGCCCACATAGCCCGGCGGCGAACCCTTCAGGCCCGAAATACTGTGCGCCTCTTGATACTCGCTCATGTTGATCGTGACCAGCTTGCGCTCGCCGCCGTACAGAATATCGGCTAAGGCCAGCGCCGTTTCGGTCTTGCCCACGCCCGACGGCCCCACGAACAGGAACACGCCCTTGGGCTTGTCCGGGTCTTCCAGACCGGCGCGCGCCGTGCGCACCCGCTGCGCAATGGCATGCAGCGCGTGGTCCTGGCCAATCACGCGTTCCGCCAGCATCGGCTGCAATTGCAGCACGGTGCGGATTTCGTCATTGACCATGCGGCCCAGCGGAATGCCGGTCCACGCGGAAATGATCTCGGCCACGATCTGCGCGTCAACGCAGGCCGGCACCAGCGGCTGCTCGCCTTGCAGCGCGCGCAACTCATCCATCAGGCCGGCCAAGCGTTGTTGTTCTGGCGACAATGCCGGCGCGGCCGACTTGCGCTTCGACGCAGGTGCAGCCTGCGGTACAGCGCCTTCGGCCGAGGCCGGGTCCCGTCCCTGCGCTTCCAGCTCGGCGCGCAACGCGTGGATGCGTTCCACCAAGCCCGTCTCCGCCGCGTGGCGCGCTTCGGCATCCGCCAGCGTCTGCTCGACCGCAGCAATCTCCTGATCCAGTTCGGCTAGACGCGCGTGCGGCGCACCCGTCGCCGCTTCACGGCGCAGCGCCGCTTGCTCCGTGCGCAATCGCGTCAGGCGATGGCGCGCATCATCAATCAGCGCCGGCGTGGCGCTGCGGCCCAACGCCACGCGCGCGCAGGCCGTGTCCAGCACGCTGACCGCCTTGTCGGGCAACTGCCTGCCGGTGATATAGCGGTGCGACAAGCGGGCCGCCGCGCTGATCGCCTCGTCCAGAATGCGCACGCCAAAATGGCGCTCCATCAGCGGCGCCATGCCGCGCAGCATGGAGGCGGCCAGCGTTTCGTCGGGCTCTTCCACCTTCACCACCTGGAAGCGGCGAGCCAGCGCCGCGTCCTTCTCGAAGTATTTTTTGTATTCGCTCCACGTGGTGGCGGCAATGGTGCGCAGCTCGCCGCGCGCCAACGCAGGCTTGAGCAGGTTGGCCGCGTCGTTCTGGCCCGCCTGCCCGCCCGCGCCGATCATGGTGTGCGCTTCATCGATGAACAAAATGATGGGCGACGGGCTTTTCTTGACCTCGTCGATCACGTTCTTCAAGCGGTTCTCGAATTCCCCTTTGACGCTGGCGCCCGCTTGCAGCAAGCCCATGTCCAGCACCCGCAGCGTCACATCCGCCAAGGCGGGCGGCACGTCGCCGGCCACGATGCGCAGCGCCAGGCCTTCCACCACCGCCGTCTTGCCCACGCCCGCCTCGCCGGTCAGGATGGGGTTGTTTTGCCGCCGCCGCGTCAGGATGTCGATCATCTGGCGGATTTCGGCATCGCGCCCAATCACCGGATCAATCTTGCCTTCGCGCGCGCGCTCGGTCAGGTTGGTGGTGTATTGGTCCAGCGCGGGGAATTGCGACAGCCCCGGCGCGGGCTGGCTGGCTTCGCCTTGTGGCGCGGCGCTATCGGCAAAGCCCACCGCCTGGCCCGCCTCTTCCGAGCCTTCGGTCAGCGCGGCGAAGTCATGCTTCAGTGCGTCCAGCCGGAACGACTCGAACAAGGTCGAACCGCGGCGCGCCAGTTGCGCCAGATCGGGTTCGGTCAAGAGCGCCAGCAGCAAGTGCCCGGAACGGATGCGTGTTGTCTGCGTGTCCAGCGACGCAATCAGCCACGCGTGTTCGAACAGCTTGGGCAGGTGCGCGGAAAACACCGGCGTGCGCGTGTTGCCGTTCTTGAAGCGGCCGATCTCCGCCTTCAGGTCGGCCTCCAGCGCATCCGTCTGAATGTGGCAACGCCGCGCGATGATGCTGACATCGCTGGCGGGCTTTTCCAGCAGCGCCAGGAACAGATGCTCCAGATCCACCTCGTAATGGCCCTGCGCCATGCACAGACTGGCGGCGCGCTCGGCGGCCTGGCGGCAGGTCTGGTTCAACTTCCCGATCAACGTCTTCAGCGGTGTGGCCATGAGTATCTATGTTGTTTTCAGAATCAGTGAATGGTGTGCAGTTCGTAGCTGGCGTCGTCGCGATCCGTCTCGGCCGGGCCGCTGCACAGGAACGAATTCCAGCCCAGCCGCACGTCGCCGCCCGCGCCCAGCTGGCTGGGGGTGACGCTTTCGCGGGCCAGCACCAGCCGGACTTCGTATTCGAACGTCATGCCGCCAAACATCGTCAGCAGCTTCTCCAGGGCCTGCGCGCGCTCGCCACCCGGCAGAAAATCCGAGAAGGCCTGACCCGACAAGGGGCCTATCCACAAGCGGATGCGCAGGTCGCGCTGCCAGATGCGATCCCCCGCCAACGCCGACACGCCCAGCACCGCACCCGGATGGCCCAGCTGCGTCCGGTTTTGCGGCGGCACGTCATACCAACGGCCCACGAACTGTTCCACCCGCAACGGCACGCCGAAGTAGTCCTGCAACACGCGTTGCAGGAACGGCGCCGACACGGGCCGCTGGCGCGCCGCCGCGGCGTAGTGCGCGACAGATTCGTCAAACACCCGGCCCTTGCCGTTATGCAGACGGTCGCGCAGCGCTGGATGGCCGATGCCGCCCAGCGCCAGCAACAGCGGCAGGTAATGGTGGTCTTGCTCGGTCTCGTGCCGCAACGGCATGCGGTACTTCTTCCAGGCCGCATAGAACAGCGCCGCCGCCCGGTTCGAAAAGATATCGAAGAACGCACGCGCGCCCCGGTCCCGGCGCAGGCTTTCCCGGTTCGCCAGCATCTCGGAATAGTGCAGCGGCAAGGCCCCTTGCGCACCCAGCAGGCCGAAGAAGGCGGGCGTCAGGTCCACCCGGCCCAAGCGCCCTTCGGCCACGGCGGCTTTGCGCGCGGTCTCGTCCGCCAGCACGACGCCGTTCTTGTCATAAGCCACGGCGTCAACAATTTCGCTCGGCGGAAAACCCAGCCCAGGCGAATTGGGAAAGCGCAGATGCACCGGCACGGTGTGACGCGTCGCGCCGCGCTCCTGCTTTGCGAAGCACTGTTCAAGCAGCCGCACCGCCTGGAAAAACTTGAAACGCTGCGGCTCGGCCAGCAGCGTGTCCATCACGCTAGGATGGCGTCGCCGTTGCATGGGGGGCATCGTAGAAGTTCCTCTGCGCCACGGCGCGACAGCACAACCAATTGCACGAAGCTGTTGGCGTGCACGTAAAGGCCAAAGAATCGGTTGATGACCGCCACGAAGGTGTGCAGGCTCGTGCCCACGAAATGGTCTTCGTTGACGGTCAGGCGGATTTCGATGCCGCGCACAAAGGTCGCGAACGGCTCTCCCGGCATCCAATGCGTGGCCGGCTTGTAGTCCAGCCCGACCAGCCCTTCAATTTGACGCGCCGCCACGGGCGAGCCCGACAGGTCATACAGGCGCAGCGTTTCCTTCAGCGCGGGCAAGCCGCTTTGCACCAGCGACAAATGATTCAACGCCAAGTGCGAGATCAGCCGCCAATGCGCAGCGCGCCCCTGCTGGAAGCGGTGCGAGTTCGTCGGCCGGCGCAGCATGCGGATGCTGCGCGCCACCGTTCCGCCTTCCAGAAACAGGTCGCCGCCCGACTGGCCCACGGCAATCTGCGACGGCAGGTCGCGATTGGTGCAAGTCAGGTCCAGGCTCAGCGTTTCGGTTTGCGGCACCATCGGGTCGAAATCGATATCGACGATGGAAATCTCGGTCTCGTAGCCCGGGCTGCGTTGCGCGATGGCCGCGTCGCGCCGCATCGTCCAGTAATGGCCGGCGGCTTCGGGCGATTCGCCGTGATGCAGCGAATAGAACGGCCGGAAGTCCACCACCGCATCGCCCTGGGCGTTCTGCCGCACCTGGCGCACGCGGTCGATGGAATAGACCTCGTAGCCGTAGGCGCGGCGCGCATCGGCCACCACGGGATACGACGCGGACGCATGCGTCACGCGGATGGGGTCAGCGCGCTGCGTGAACAGGTTCACCACCGGCGTGCAGCCCAGCCGCAGATTGTCGGCCGACGTGGATTCCAGCAGCCGCGCCGTATTCGAATCGGCCCGCAGGCCGCTTACCGGCAGATGCAGCGTGAACTGGCGCACCGTGCCCAGGTACGGGCGCAACGCCGCCAGATCGATATCGACGAAATTGAATTTCTCGGAAAAGACAAAGTATTCGGCCAGCAGCCGGTATGCCGGATGCGAGCTGGCCGGAAAATCAATCAGCGCGTCATCTTCCGCCAGGCCGACTTGCGCCAGCGGAATCGCGGGCAGGCGATCCCAGCGGCCGGGTTGCAGCTCGACATAGGCCGCCGCCGTGCGCAGGAACAGCGCATCGCGCAGCGCCGCCACGAACGACGGTTCGCCGTGCAGGTACACGCGCAGCTTATCCACACCCAGCATGCCGAAGTGCTGGTTTTCCCCCTGGCATCCCAACGTGACCGCAAAACGTCCGGTGACGCCGGCGGGCAGCTTGGCGGTGGCCGGCGCATTGGCGCTGGACACAAAGCCCGCGCGCTGCACTTCCACGGGCGCCAGCGTCACCTCGTACGCCGTGCGAAAGCGGCACGACACGCCGCGCACCGGATGCGATTTCAATTCCGTGCCGCGCGCAATGCGCACCGGCGCGGTCAATTGCGCGCCCGCGCCGCCCAGGTCAAACTGCGCCACGCTGCACGACGGAAACGGCCGCAGATAGTGCGGGTACATCACCTCGAACAGCGCTTCGGTGAATTCGGGGTAATCGTCGTCCAGCTTCTTGTTGATGCGCGCGCTCAACAGCGCGAACGACTCGATCATGCGTTCGACGTGCGGGTCTTCGCAGGTCTCGCCCGACAGGCCCAGGCGCGCGGCGATCTTCGGGTAACGCTCGGCGAAGTCGCGCGACGAGGTGCGCAGAAAACCCAGTTCGCGCTCGTAATAAGGCAGCAATTCTTCCATTGATGTCTTCCTTTCCAGCGCGCCAGTGCACCCGCTGCGTGTGATGCGTCAGACCGTGGCTGGGCTCTTGGCCCAGCCTTTGGTCACGGAGTACTGCAAGGTCGACGGCTGCAACGTCGCATCAAAGGTCACGGGTTCATGGGCAGGCCCCACATCCAGCATGGCCGTGATGGCGAAATACAGCACCGACGTCGCCCGGCTATCCACTTGCAGCATCACCCGCACATGGGTCAGCCGCGGTTCGTGCCGCGCAATCGCCTGTTCCAGCGAACGGCAGATGAACTCGCGGTCGTAGTGGCTGGCCAGGCTCAGGCCGGAAAAATCCGACAGCCCGTACGTCAACAACGACCGCTGGCAATTCGGGTAGCGCCGCAGATCTTCCTCGGTGAACACCATGCGGGTGTTCAGCAAGGCCTCGATGTCGCGCGCCACCGTCTCCTTCATTTCTTCGATCGACAAGCGCCGCAGCGCATAGGGCGACTGGCCCTCGCCTTCGAACAGCTTGTCAAACAGACTCGGTTCGAATCCTTTCATCGGGGCCTCAAATAAAAAAGACAGCGACCCGGCTCGGGCCGCGGTCTTCTTGCCTGGCGCAGCGGCGATCAGACCGAGTAGGTCTTGTCGTTCTTGGTCAGGCTCCAGGCGCCCTGGGCGTTACCGCCTTGATTGCCGCCCACCTTCTGCTGCGTGTACTTCCATTGCACGGCGGCGTACTTCAGCGAGAACGACTCGTGCGGCAGCCCTTCGGCCACCACTTCGGGCGCCACGCGCGCGATGATCACGTACTTCAGCTTGATTTCCAGGTACTTGACGCGGTTGCCTTCACCGTCGGCGCGCAGGAAGTCGATGGTGACTTCGTCAAAGGTGGTGCCGCCGGAGGCGTGCTGATACAGCAGCGGGCTGACCACGTCCAGGTCCTTGGTGAAGATCATTTCCCCATGTTCGGTACGCTCGGCGGTGTGACCGCCCGAGGTCGAAGCGGTGGCCGAACGCGGCTGGATGATCTCGTGGCGCCACGAGCTGACTTCGATCCAATCCGGGTGGTCCTTGTCTTGCGACTCGCCTTTGAGCGCCGGATTGCCGAACTTGACGTAGATGTCCTTCATTGTTGATAACCTCTTTTAATGGATGAGTTGTCAGTGCAATGACGCTCAGGATTTCTGGGCCTGGGCCGGCAATTCGGCAACCAGGCGCAACGAGATCGAGAGTTCGTCAAGCTGGAAATGCGGCCGCAAAAACGCCACGGCACGGAAGACGCCAGGACGTCCCGGGACCTCGGCCACCTGCACCGAAGCTTCACGCAGCGGGAACTGCGCTTTTTGTTCCTGCGTCGCGTTGTCGTCCAGCAGCACGTACTGCGACACCCAGCGGTTCAGGAAACTCTCTACGGACTGCGCCGATGCGAAGCTGCCGATCTTGTCGCGCATCATCGCCTTCAGGTAGTGCGCCACGCGCGATACCGAGAAGATGTATTGCAGCTGCGCCGACAACACCGCGTTGGCGTTGGCGCTGTCCGTGTTGTACTTCTTGGCCTTCTGCACCGATTGGGCGCCAAAGAAAGCCGCGTAATCCGAGTTCTTGCAATGCACCAGCGGGATCAGGCCCTGATCGCTCAGCTCCTTTTCGCGACGGTCGGTGATGGCGATTTCCGTTGGGCACTTCAGCGCAATTTCGCCGTCGTCCGTCTTGAACGTGTGCGTGGGCAGGTTCTCGACCAGGCCGCCGCCTTCCACGCCACGGATGGCCGCGCACCAGCCGAAGTCGGCAAACGCGGCGGTCAGGCGCGCGCCGAACGCCCACGCGGCGTTGCACCACAGGTACTTCGAATGGTCGGTGCCGTCGACATCTTCAACAAAGTTGAAGCCTTCAACCGTGGTGCCTTCCACCGGGTCATAGGGCAGGCGGCCCAGGAAGCGCGGCATGGTCAGGCCGACATAGCGCGAATCTTCAGAATCCCGGAAGCTGCGCCACTTGGTGTATTCCACGGTGTCGAACACCTTGGCCAGGTCGCGCGGGCGGCCCAGGTCGGCAAAGCTGTCCAGGCCCAGCAGCTCGGGCGACGCGGATGCGATGAACGGCGCGTGCGAAGCCGCGGCCACGTGCGACATCTGTTCGATGAAGTACATGTCCTCGGGCTGGCGCGTGATCTCGAAGTTGCCGAGCAAGGCGCCAAACGGCGCGCCGCCGAAGGTGCCGAACTCTTCTTCGTAGACCTTCTTGAACATCAAACTCTGGTCGAAGTCGATCGCAGTCTGGAAGTCACGAACCAGGTCACGCTTGGTGGTGTTCAGCACCTTGATCTTCAGCATGGGACTGGTGTCGGTCTCTTGGCACAGATAGTGCAGGCCGCGCCACGTGCTCTCCAGCTTCTGGAATTCAGGCGCGTGCATCACTTCGCTCAGCTGCGCGGAGATCAAGCGGTCGAGCTCGGCCACGCGCGCATCCAGCATGGCCGACAGGTTGTCGGAGACAACCACGGTGCCCTTCATCACTTCACGCACCAGCTCACCAATGATGTCTTTGGCGCGGTCATGCTCGGCGGTGGACTTGGCGACGCGGCTTTGCTCGACGATCTGGTCCAGCAGCCCGCTTTCGGAGCCGGCCGATGCGGCAGCGGCAGTGTTCTGTGCGGCGGCGGAATTACTCATTGCGGCCTCCCTTGTCGGTCTCGCTGGTCAGCTGTTGCAGTTTTTCAGTGCTGGTCAGCACTTCGCCCAGCAGGTCTTCAAGCTTGTCGTTGCCAGCAAGCTTGTTGCGCAGGTCGGCCAGCTTGGTGCGGATGTCCAGCAGCTCGCGCAGCGGGTCCACCTGCTGCACCACGGCTTCCGGACGGAAGTCTTCAATCGAGCGGAACTTCAGATCGACGCCGAACGTGCCGCCCTCTTCCGTCAGGCTGTTCTTCACGCGGTAGGCCGCGCGCGGCTCCAGCCCGCGCATCACGTCGTCGAAATTATCGACATCGATGTTGACGAACTTGCGGTCCTTCAGCCGCGGCAGCTCCGCTTCGGATTGCGCGCTGAAATCGCCCACCACCCCGACCACGAAGGGCAATTCCTTCTGTTCGATGGCGTCGCCCTTCTCCACGTCATACGTGAGCTGAACGCGCGGCGGACGGACTTTCTGCAATCGTTTCTGTACGCTTTCTTTCTTGGCCATGGAAGGCTCCGTGCAAAGGATCGTGTCTGTCGGTCAAGCGTGCGCCGCAGGGCGCGGCGCACACTGAGGCGAATCACTTGGTAAGCAGGTCGCCGAACGGATTCGGCGCGCGGTTAGGCTGCTGGGCGGGCGGGGAAGCGGGTTTCGTCGCCGACGGCTGAGCCGCTGGCGGCGTTGCGGGAACGGTGGCGGGCGCCGCGCCGGACGACGCGGCTTGCGATGACGGGGTTGCAGCGCCGGAGGTGGCGGCATCGGGCGCCGGCTCCACCTTGCGCGGGGGCTGGCGGGGACGCGGCGGCGGCGGGCGGCGGCCTTCTGGGAACAGCACATCCTGCCCCAGCGTTTCGCGCATCGATGCGGCCAGCGCCACCGCATCGGCACGCGCGTTGCCCGCCAACAGCGCATCGGCGCGCAGGTCCGCCAGCGACTGCATCGCCACGCGCAAGCCCCCCACGGCGCGCACGGTCTTGGCGACAAAGTCCTGCGGGTCGCGGCTCAGCGTTTCATCGGCCGCAACAATCGCCTGGCCATATTTCTGTTCGTCAAAACGAATCTTGGCAATGTAGGACCAGGGTTCGCCCTTGGACGGATTGCGTTGCGCGATCTCTTCGAATTGCACAACCGCCTGGTCAGCACCCTTCTGCTCCAGCGTCTTTTGCGCGGCTTCCATCGATTGTTTGAACTCAGCTTCCGACTGTGGTTTGACGGTGGCACAGCCGGCCATTACTGCAACAACACCAGCAATAACAACGAGGCGGGAAAAGGGCATTTTTAAGCACCTAGCAAGGTTGTAACTAGGGGCCGTATTTCAACAACCTTTTGTTAGTACCAAGCTACAGCGCGTGTCTTCATGTTACGTGCATCGAAATTGCATTCATCATGCTGCGATCTGTATTGCTTCACACAGTTCCGGTATAAAGGGCCATGTCCAAACATATCCATTTATCACGTTTGATCGCAGTGGCCGCTTGCACGCTTGCAAGCACCGCCGTTACTGGATGTGCGGCCGTTTCGGCTATCGGCGCAGTGGCCGGTTTGACCGGTAATGCGATGGAGATGGCAGGCCTGAAAAAGCCTGAAAACGCGCCTGTAGAAGTGAAATTGGCGATTCACGCCGGAGAAAATTTGAATGCCAGCAGCGGGCAATCGATGGCTGTCGTTACAAAAATATACTACCTGAAGAATCCTGAGCAATTCCAGCGTGCACCGCTCACGCAATTGATAGACACTGCGCAAGAGAAAGCCGCGCTGGGTGAAACGATGTTGGGCGTACGCGAGCTAACACTCACACCTGGCCAGCGTTACGAGACCTTGGAAAAGGTCCCCAAACAAGCGGAATACATTGCGATCGCGGGGCTGTTCTATGCGCCCGCGCCGATGCGTTGGAAGTACGTATTCAAGGTCGACGGTGTGGAAGACAGTGGCATTGTTTTAGGCGCGCATGCGTGCGCGCTGACTGTGGCCACTGGCAAACCCACACTGCCGGCGGGCATACCAGCCTTTGACCCCGCACGCCTTTCCGGCGTGCAGTGTCCTGGTTGACGCGCACTGCGCGGCCGCCCGCCTTCTATATAGATAGACATAGAAAGACAAGAGAGGGAGCGCCAACTTGAGTTATTCAGCCAAAGTCCTTTGGGGCGAAGGATTGTTCCTGCGGCCGCAGCATTTCCAGCGGCAGGACGCGTATCACGAAGACCGGCTGGCCGAGATGGCCCGCGCGCTGCACCCGTATGCATGGGGGTTGCGATCCGCGCGCTTTGATGCGTCGGCGCTGGCCAACGGCATGCTGCGCGCCACCGAAATGAGCGCCGTGTTTCCCGACGGCGAGCTCTACAACGCGCCCCACGGCGATGAGCTGCCGCCGCCGGTTGCGCTGACCGCGCTGGACGGCGTGAGCGAAGCGGTGTTCTATCTGGCGATTCATCCGCTCAAGGCCATTGGCGGCAACTACCGGGATGGCCAGGCGGCGAGTTTCGATACGCGCTACACGCACAACAACACGCCCGCACCGGATCTCTACACCGGCGCCACCACTGCGGAGCTGGCCTTTCTGCGCAAAGACGTGCGCCTGATTTCCGAATTCGAACCGCGCGACGAACTGCTGGCGATACCCGTCGCGCGCGTGCGCCGCACGGCAAGCGCGGGCTATGAACTCGACAGCACATTCATTGCGCCCAGCCTGTCGCTGACAGCTTCGGGCGCGCTGCACGAACAGCTGCGCCGCCTGCTCGACGCGCTGCAAGCGAAGGTCAATGCGCTCTATGGGTTTCATCGCGAGCCCAGCAAGAACATCATTGAATTCCGCTCGGGCGACGTGGCCTCGTTCTGGCTGCTGCACACCGCCAACGAAGCCTACGCCACGCTCTCGCACCTGTTCCATCATCCGCAGCTGCATCCCGAACGCCTGTTCCAGGAACTGGCCCGGCTGGCCGGCGCGCTGATGACGTTCTCGAAAGTCCACACGCTGGCCGATCTGCCCGTGTATCGCCACGACGCGCCCGGCCCGGCGTTTGCCCGCATGGACGAGATCCTGCGCGACCTGCTTGAAACGGTGATCTCTACCCGCTACTTCTCCATCGTGCTTGAAGAACTGCGGCCCTCGTTCCACATGGGCCGGCTCGACTCCGAGAAGCTCGACGAAACCACCTCGCTGTATCTGGCGGTGCAGGCCGCGACGCCGGCGGCCGAACTCTCCGAGAGCGTGCCCATGCGTTTCAAGGTGGGTGCGCCGGAAGACGTGGACAAGCTCGTGCTGTCGGCCATGCCTGGCGTGCCGCTGACCTACACGCCGCAAGTGCCGCCTGCCGTGCCGGTCAAGCCTGGCGCCGTCTATTTCGCCTTGCAGACGCGCGGCTCGCTGTATGACCGCATGCTGCAAGCGCGCAGCATCGCCATCTATGCGCCCGCAGGCATACCCGAACTCAAGCTGGATTTGATCGCAGTGACTCGCTGACAGGAACGACACCGCCATGACCGCTGACACCCCTTCCCTGATGTCCGGCGCCACCCTGCCCCCGCGCGCGGCCGACTTCCACGCCAGCCGCCCCGCCAAGTCATTGCTGGACCTGTTGTACGACGGCTTCCTGATGTTGTTCCTGGTGAAAAGCGGGCAGGAGCCCACGGATGCGGCGGCCTTCTCCGCGCGCGTGCAGCAGTTCCTGGCGGACTACGAGCGCGCCGCCAAGAAAATGGATATTCCCGCCGAAGACGTGTACGCCACCAAGTACGCCTTCTGCGCGGCCGTCGACGAAACCGTCTTGAATTCCCGCTTCGCCATTCGTGATGCATGGATGCTGCAACCCTTGCAGCTGACGCTGTTCGGTGAACAACTGGCCGGCGAGAATTTCTTTGCCCGGCTTGAAGACCTGCGCGCCCAAGGCGCGCCGCGCCTGCAATCGCTAGAGATCTACTACATGTGCCTGCTGCTGGGCTTTCAGGGCAAGTACCTGATCGAAGGCCAGGAAAAGCTGGGCTATCTGACCGCGCGCCTGGGCGACGAAATTGCGTTGCTGCGCGGCAAACGAACCGGCTTTGCGCCGCACTGGCCCCTGCCCGACAAAGTGGCCCACACGCTCAAGCGCGACGTGCCGCTGTGGTCGATCATGGCGGTGTTTGCGCTGCTGGGCCTGCTGGCGTTCCTGGGCATGGGCCACTTCCTGAACACGGAAATGCAAACCGCGATGGCCCCGTATCACGACATCGTCAAGCTGGGTCCACGCGCCGCGCACCTGACCATTTCGCTGCCCTAGCCCCTGAACGCACCGCAGTCCCCGCCCCTTCCGGCGCGCCCGCCGCGCCTTCGGCACTGCCGATCGAACACCGCCAAGTCCTATGAACGCCTTGTCTTCGAACGCCCCGGCCTACTCTACGCTGAACATCGCCACCCTGTCGCAACAAGCGCGGCTGCTGCGTGTGAGCACGCCGCTGGACGCCGAGCTGGTGGCCGAACACATGAGCTTGCGCGAAGGCGTCTCGCGTCTGTTCTCGCTGACGCTGGACTGCCTGGCGGCCAGCGCCGAGCTCGACGTGGCGGCGTTGCTGGGCAAGGAGATCAGCGTCAGCCTGTTGCAGGCCGATGGCTCGCTGCGGCGCTGGCATGCGGTGGTGGATGGCGTCGATGCCTTGGGCGCGGATGGCGGCCTGGCCCGCTACCGCTTGCACGCCGCGCCGTGGATGGCCGCGCTGGCCTTGCGGCGCGACAGCTTCATCTATCAGGACCTGTCGGTGCAAGACATCGTCAGCGAGGTGTTTTCAGATTATCCCCAGGCCGCGTTCGCCTTTGAAGTGACTGCTGCGCTGAAGCCCCGCGCCGCTTGCACGCAGTACCGCGAGTCGGACCTGGAGTTCGTGCAGCGCATTCTGGCCGAAGCGGGCCTGAGCTATCGCTTCGAACACCAGCAGGACGATGGGCAGTCCGCAGGCGGCGGCGCGCGCCATCGCGTCGTCATCTTCGACGCCGACGCGGCGCGCCCCGAAGACCCGGCATCGCCTTTGCGCTTTCATCGCAGCGACGCCACCGAAACGCGCGACAGCATCACGCACTTTGCGGCCATGCAGACGGTGCGCCCGAACGCCGTCGCCCGCGCAGCCTGGAACGAACGCTCACTGACCGCGCACGCCGCGCAAACCCGTTCGCAGGTGCAGGTCGAAGCCTTGCCCGTGCTTGAGGACTACGACTATGCCGGCCATGGCCGCTACGCCGATGATGACGCCGCCGAACAAAGCGTGGCGCGCGCCTTGCGCGCCCATGAGTCCACGCTGGTGCGCTTTGAAGGCGCAGGCACCGCCCGCACGCTTGCCCCCGGCCGCGTGTTCGCGCTGAGCCAGCACGACCGCTATGCCGCAGGCGGCGGCGGGCAGGCCGTGGACGAACTGGGCGGCAACCGCTACGTCTTGCTGGACGTCACGCACGAAGCCACCAACAATTTGGGCAGCCAGGCGGCGCAAGTATTGAATACGCCCGACATGGAGCGCGGCACCTACCGCAACCGCTTTCGCGCGCAGCCCGAAGCCGCGGCATTGATCCCGGTCTGGCGCCCGCGCCCCACCGCCCCCGAGGGCCTGGCCGCCGTGGTCGTCAGCGCCAGCGACGCGCCCATCACGTCCGACCGCGACTTGCGCGTGAAGGTGCAATTCCCGTGGCAGCGCGGGGAAAAACCGTTGACCGGCGGCCTGCCCCATCGCACCCATGGCGACGCCAGCGGCAACGCCCCTGGCGACGAACGCTCTGGCACCTGGCTGCGCGTGGCCAGCTCGCAAGCCGGCCCCAACTGGGGCGCGCACCATCTGCCACGCGGCGGCACCGAAGTCATCGTCGAATTTATTGATGGCGATATCGACCAGCCTGTTGTTGCGGGCCAGCTATACAACGACGCCGACCTGCCGCCCTGGTCCGCCGGAGAAAACGGCGACGCCAATCACGCGGGCGTCTTGAGCGGCTGGCACAGCCAGGGGCTGGACGGCGCGGGGCGCAACCAATGGGTCTTTGACGACACCAAGGGCAAACTGCGCACGCGCCTGGCAAGCTCCACCGCCGCCACGCAGCTGGGCCTGGGTTACCTGGTGGAGCAACAGCTGGACGACGCCAACCGCGGCCAATGGCGCGGCACCGGCTTCGAACTGCGTTCGGACGCGTGGACCGTGGCGCGTTCGGGCCAGGGCATGCTGATATCGGCCACCGCACGCGAACAAGGCAAGTCCACACAGGCCGACGCCGAAGAAGCGCTGTTGCTGCTGCGCGGCGCGCAAGACGCCTCGCGCCGCTTGAACGACAGCGCCAGCCAACATCAGGCGCGCCCCTTGGCCGCGGCCGAGGGCTACGACGCATTGCTTCAGGCGCTGGACCCGGAGCAAGACGGCCGCTACACGCCGCAAGTCAACGGACAAGCCGCAGGCAAAGCCGCCAACGGCCAACGCACGGGTGACGCCCCCGTTGAACGCATCAACGGCCCGCATCTGTTTATCGACACCCCAAATTCGCTGAACCTGGCCACGCCCGCCAGCGCCGTGCTGCACGCGGGCGAGCACCTGCACACCACCGCGCAGTCCGACGCCCACGTGGCGGCCCAGCAGACCTACGCGGCCGTCTCGGCGCGCTCGGCCAGCGTGTTCTCACAGCAAGGCCCGATCCGCGCCATCTCGGCGCAAGCGCCCGTGTCCTTGCACGCGCACACCGACATCCTGGAAGCGCTGGCCGGCCAGGACATCACCGTCACGTCATCCGCCGAAGGCATCGAGATCCTGGGCAACCAGCGCGTGACCTTGCAAGCGGCAGGCGGCAGCGTCACGCTGGACGGTGCGAACATCGTCTTCAAGGGGCCGGGCCTGTTCTCGGTGAAGGGCGCGACGCACAACTTCGTCGGCCCCGGCAGCGACGCCGCCAATCTTCCGGCGTTGCCCAGCACCACCGTGGACGATCCGCTGATCGTCAGTGCGGAACTGGTGCACAAGGACGGCGTGTTCGCCACCGCGGCGAAGAAGGCCGGGGCGAGTCTGATGGCGGGGTTTGGTGGCGTGGGCACCGGCGCGGGCACCGGCGCGGGCACCGGCGCGGGCGCGGGTGCAGCGGCTGGGCTGGGTGACATCATGCCCAGCGGCTTGAGTGAACTTGGCAAGACCGCGGCCGGCGCTGCATCCAAGCTGTCGCAACTGGCAGGCCAGGCGAACACGCTGGCCGGCCTGGCGAAGAATCCGATGGGCGCGCTCTCGGCGGGCTCTGGTTTGCTGGGCAACGCAAGCCCCGCCCTGGGCGGCCTGATGTCGACCGCCAAGAACACGATGGGCATGGTGTCGCAAGCGCAAGCCATGATCGCCAACCCGATGTCGGCGCTACCGGCCGCGTCGGGACTGCTGGGCTCGGTTGCGCCGGGCGCAAGCGGCATGATCGACAGCGCGGCGTCGGCGGTTGGCACGGCCACGAAGGCGGCGGAATTGATCAAGAACCCGGCATCGGCCCTGCCCGCCGCCACCGACATGCTGGCATCCGTTGCGCCCGAAGGCGCATCGAAGATGATCAGCAGCGCGGCAGGATTTGCGGGCGTTGGCGCGGGTGCAGGGGTGGGTTCGGAAGCGGGTGCAGGTGTCGGGGCAAACGTCGGGGCCGCGCCGCAGGCGAGTGCGGCAGGAGCGGGTACGGCGGGCGGTGCGGCAACGGCATCTGCATCGGCGGCGGGTTCTGCTTCGGCTTCGGCTTCGGCTCCTGCTTCGGCTCCTGTTTCGGCCTCGGCTCCTCCCTCGGCATCGACTTCGCCGGAGGCATCCGCATCGGCGCCTGCCACCACGGCGCCGAGTGCAGCGGCCGCACCTTCTACCGCGACGGCGTCTACTGCCGCTCCGACGCCTGCGGCATCCGCCGCCTCCACGCCCAATACAACCTCGACAAACGTGGGTGGCGCAAATGGAACAAGCAGCGCCACCGCATCGGGTGGCGCGCCTGCCAGCGTGTCGCCGGCCTCCACCGCGCCCGCTCCGATGTCAGCGTCCACCAGCACCAGCATGTCTTCCGGTACGCCTGATGCGGCAGCGACTGCCGCCGCATCGCCGATGGCCGCAGCGCAAGCATCCGCGACGTCGCCTGCATCGATGGAAAGTACCGCCAACACTCCGGTGTTCTCGGCATCCCCAGCGCCCGCCGTGGCGGGAATAGGCGCGCCCGTGAATGCCGCTGGTGTTAACTCTGGCACGGGTGCCGCCGCGGGTGCAGGCGCCGGTGTGAGCGCTGGTGTTGCCGCTAGTGCAGGCATAGCGGGCGCAGGCATTGCGGCAACGAACGCGTTGGCGCAATCGGCATCCGGCAACGCCATCCCGACTACCACGTTGGCCGCCGCGCCTGCGGCAACGGGCATCGACACGACCAGCCTTGGCAATACACCATTCGGCGTGAGCGCCATTGATGCGCCAGGAATTGATGCGCCAGGAATCGATGCGCCCGCAGTCGTAACGCCGGCCACGTTCGCATCGGATTATTCGACTGCTGACCTATCCACGCCGAACTTCAATTCCGCAGGGTTGACCAACGCTACCAGCGCGGCGGATGTTCAAAGCGTGAGGGCAGAACATGTCGCTTCGGAAGCGGCCATTCAGGCGGACCACCCGACAAGCACGCGCGCGTTAGGTGCCGATGCGGCTGGCGTCGTTGCAACCCACGCAGAGACAGCCAACGCAGGCACGGCAAGCTTCGGAACCGCCAGCGCGGCTCCCGTTAACCTTGACGCGATGAATCTGGGCGCGGCCGCCACCAGTACGGCGGCCTTGGGCGCAACGATCAACGCTTCGGCCTTCGACAAGACCAGCGTGGCCCCTTACGCAAACGGTTTGAATAGCAACCCGGAAAATGTTTCGGCGCGCGACACATCTCTGCCCGGCTCAGTCAACACGGTCTCAATCAACACGGCCTCAGTCAGCACGGCCTCAGTCAACACCACATCCGCGACATCGCTGCCCACACCGGTTGCCGCCGACGAGGCACCGCCCGCGGCATCCACCGTCTCGCAGCCGTTGATCGGAACCGGCATCCCCCACGCCGCGATCGCCAGCACCGGTCTGTTGGCCGCCGTTACGGCAACGGTATCGGCAACCACGCCACTACGCTCGCGCTCGGATGACGACACCCGCGAGGACGCCAGCACGCAGACGCCAACACACGCTACGCCCGGCGCGGCAGCATCGCACCACCACCCTGCCGCCAGACTTGGCAGCGATACGCGTCACGCGACGCCTGCCGGCGAGAAGGTGCATGGATCGTCGCAGTCATCCGCGTCGCCGTCTATGCAAACCATGCATCCCGGGCATCCCGCGCATCCCGCGCATCCAGTGCATGCTACGCATACCACGCATACCACGCATACCACGCATACCGCGCATACCGCGCACACTACGCATGCGCCGCATACGACACATACGACGCAAGCCGCCGCATCCTCCGCACACACCGCATCCCAAGCAGACGCCACGAATAAAGACGACGCGGCGCAACGCCCCTCCACCGTCCCGAACGCGGCCTTGTTGACGACGCTCGCAGCAGGCGCCAGCGGCTTGTTCAGCGCCACCGCCTCCGCAGCCAGCAGCGCCGCATCAACCGTATCCGCCGCTGACAGCACCTTGTCCGGCGCCTTGGATCTGCGCAACGTCGCATCGCCTGCCGGCACGGCGATAGCAAGCGTCGACGTGCCTGACGTCACGACGAGTACGCTCCCGTCGGTTGCTGCCCCCCTGCCCCAAGTGGAGGCGTACACGCAGGTCACAGAAGCGAGCCACGGCGCGAGCCTATCCACAATGTCCAACGCTGGCATCACCAGCGACTCCAACGTCCTTGTCGCCAGCACCACCAGCGTCCCGGGATCGGAGACCGTGCTGAACAGCGCGCCGTCCCTACCGCAAGCCGCCACGCAAACGCCCGGCTTCGTTCCGGCATCAGGCACCTCGCTGCCGCAAGGCGCGGGCCTTCCGGGTGCAAGCGGTGGCGCCTTGGGCATTCCGGGCACCGACACGTCGGCTGCGAGTAATGCGCCCATTGGCGCCGCCAGCGCGGGAACCAGTGCGACCGCCGCTGCGGCGAGTACGAGTTCCAGCGCTGCCTCGGCCTCGACAGCTGCGACAGGCGGCGATGCAACCGTGGCGGCCGTCTCTGCGCAAGGTGCGGGTGCAGGTCCAGATGCAGGTGCAGGCACCGGTGCAGGCGCCGGAGCAAGTGCCGGGGCCGCTGCCGCTACGGGCGCAGCCGCGCCAGCAGGTTCAGCCTCGGGTGGAGTCGCGGGAACGGACGCTGTGTCCGGTGCGGGTACAAGCGTCGGCGCGGACGCTGGCGGCACTGCGAGCACCAATACCGGCACTACCGCTAACACCCACGCAGGCAGCCACGCCAACGTCGGAACCGCTACAACCGCCGCGTCCGCCGACACCGGCAACCCGGCAGGCTCCGTGCATCAAGGTGCTGCCGCCACCGGTTCCACGAACCCGGGTGGCGTCGATACTCCCTCCAGCGCCTCCCCTGCCGCGGCTCCACCGTCCGCGACAGCCGGCGCCGCTACAACGAGCAGCGCGGCCACGGGCTCGCCGGCAGGCAGCGCTCCCACCGCCACTGCGCCCACCGCCTCTGCCCCCACTGCCTCTGCCCCCACTGCCACTGCACCCACCACCGCTGCGCCCATCGCAAGCACCGCCCCCGCTTCTCCCCCCGACACCGTCCTGGGCAGCACGACCGCGCGCGCGGCGGGCATGTCGGACAGCACACCCGCCACCCGCGCGACGGACTTGTCAGCCGCCGCGGGGGCCGGCGCCGCTACCAGCACCGCGGCCACCAGCAGTGGCGCCGGCGCATCCGGCATCGGGGCCGTGGCGGCAGGCGGCGGCCTGGCGACGTTTGCGCAGCAGGCCAGCGCCGCATCCACGGCAATGTCCGGCGCATCCACGGCGATGTCCGGCGCGTCCACGTTCGCCGCAGGCGGCGTCAGCGCCAACGTCGGCGCGGCCATCGTGCCGGTCATGACGCAGGCGTTGAACGCCAGCGGCGACCGCATGGCCGCCTTGAGTTCCGCCGTCGACACGCTATTCAACCTGCCTGACGTCAATCAATCGAACATCCCGTCCGTGGCCGGCGCCATCCTGAGCATGCCGGGGCTGTCATCGTCGTCGGTGCCGGGGGTGATCGGGGCCATTCTGCAATCTCCGACGCTTGCCACCGAGACCTTGCCCAAGGTGGCCGACGTGCTGATGAAGATTCCCGGCGTGGCCGATTCGCCGCTGCCGCAGATCGCGCGCGATGTGCTGGACTCGGTGGGGTTGGGAACCACGGCGCGCACGCAAGGCACGAACTTGCCGGGCGGCGCACCCGCAGGCTCCGGCCGCGTGGTGCCGGGTATCTCCACCTACCGCGCCCGCCAGGACGGCGCGCGCCTGCAATACGTCAACCTGGCCCAAGTGGCCGACCGCTGGAACGACGGCAGCGCGCTGACCACCACCGAACGGCAATCGAACCGCCCGCGCATCCACGTGGAATTCAACCGCCCCGGCCAGCACCGCTTCACCATCACGGTCAAGGCCGACCCCGCCAACATTCCCTACTCCGCGCGCGAACGCGGCCGCCGCGCCAGCTATCAGGAACCGCACAGCAACCCGCGCAGCTACGTCACCAACGCCGACGGCACCCGCATCGTTGACGACATCACGCTGCCCGCCGCCGGCCTGAACCTGTACCTGTTCGAAGTGCGCGACGAACGTGGACAGCTGATCAAGACCGAACGCGTCGAGACCGTGCGCCGCCTGTACATCCAGGAAGTCATGTGCATGAGCGCGCATCCGGCCGGCCACCTGGCCGACGTCACCCCCGTCACCGCGGAATTCGCGCTGCACGGCATCGACATGATCCAGCTCCCACGCCTGCAATTCCGTGGCCGCTCGGCGGTTGATGCGGCCGACACCCCCGAGTCCCAGCAAGCCATCATGAACGCCGTGCGCGCAGTTTATGCCAGCTCGGCAGGCAAGCAGCGCGAACCCTATACGCTGGTCGTTTGCCACGTTGACCGCCTGGCCGCGCCGGGCGTCAGCGGCGACATGCGGCTGCCGGTGCCTGCCGGCCCCGGCGGGCGCGTCATGACGGTGCCTATCGTCAACGACGACCGCAGCCAATCCAGCCTCTGGTACGAATTCGACGCCAGCGACGACTGGCTGGTGCATGCGCGCTACCTCTACACAGACGCCTCGGGCGCTGAGCGCTCGATTCCGATTCCGCGCCACCTGATCACGCCCATCCGCGAGAGCAATGGGTCGGTCTGGTCCGTGTCCGTGGACCTGACCCGCGTGTCGCCCACCCCGCTGACCGGCATCCTGAACATCCAGTTCAACACCGTGGCCGCCAGCTACGCCGGCCTTGCCATCACGGGCACCAACCTGCTGTTCGTATCCACGCTGGACCCTTACGAGCCCAATTCGCAGGCCTACCTGACCGAAACCCTTGCCCACGAAATGGGCCACTTGCTGGGCATGGTGCCCAGCGGCCCCGACTGGCCGGGCCTGCGCAACCAGGACGAATCCGCCGACGACTCAATGCTGGACCCGCCGCCGCACTTCTACTACAACGCAGGGGGCCACTGCTATTACGGCCTGCCCGACCAGAATGGCGAGTACAACGAAGAAATCGGGCAGTGCGTGATGTACGGCATCACCTGCGCGAACATTCATTTCTGCCCCAGTTGCAGCAAGGCCGTGCGCAAGGTCGACTGCTCCGAAGGCTGGTCGGCGTTCTGACGCCGCCTTCGCTCCGACGACCACCGCCGCCCGCTCACGCAAATTTAGATTCCGACATGCCCATCATGACGACCGACTGGATTGAACCCGCCACTTTCGCCTCGGTGCCTTCGCACTCGCAAAAGGAACATGCCTGCATGCCGCCGCTGCAAGGCTACGACGCGCAGATGCGCATTGCCGCGCCTACCCGCGTGACGATCCGCGACGGCAGCACACTGACGATTCCCGTTTGCGCGCGCGGCATCCTGCCCGTCGTGGACAACCCGCAGCTGCCGCGCTTCGTGGCGGTGGACACGCGCACCGGCAAGGTCTATCGCGGCATCGCCTTCAACTACGTGCGGCCCAAGCTGCCCAATGTGTCGGTCGACCCCAGCGAAGGCGCGCCCCCGCCGAAGATTCCTCTGCCGCCAGGCATGACCGTGGAAACGCGCTTCACCACGGATATGGCCGGCGTTCTGCATCTGCCCGCCACGCCCGCGACGTACGAGGTGTATATCGAGGCGGAAACCGTGAAGTCGAATACGGTGACGATCGAGGTCGAAGCCGGGAAGAAGTAAGCGCGCCGCGCTGCCGATGCGCGGCCCGACCCAACCCGCAACGCGATTCACGCCGTACGCAGGCCTGTTGCTCGCGCCTTCAAGGCCGGGTGGGTGTCATTTGTTGGATGTTCTGCTCTGATCGTGCCGCTAGCGCTTCCACCTTTTCCGCGTTGCGCATGTCCTTGGCGCGCTGCTCCATTTCCGCCTTCGCATCGGTCTTGGCGAATATGTCTTTGTCGCGCACGCGGAAGTACATCGTGGTGCTGGCCAACAGGTGATCGGGCCAACTGCTCAACATGGCGTCGTGCACCAGCCAGTCGAACAAGGTCATGACCTTGGGTGGCAACTGCGTCTTGCCGTCGCGCGCATCGCGCCAGGCGGTCAGCAGGCGCTTTTGCATGGCGCGTTCTGCCTTCATGTCGGCCAGCGGGTCGGGGGCCTTCTGTGCGGTCTGGGCGTCTCCCGGCTTTGCCCCATTGCGCATGGCTTCGTTGGCATCCCGTTCTGGGGCCCACATTTCCATCACGCGAAGCTGTTCCGGGGCATGCTGTTCCCAGTTCTTACGACGCAGCTCGGTTTCGGCATCCCGCTGCTCGGCCTTTTCAAGGCTTTTGTATTCCTCTTCCAGACGATCCCAGAGTGGCTTGAATCGTTGCGGTGGCGCTTCTCCCCGGCTCGCCATGGCGCGCTCGCGGCGTTCTTTCGCAAGGGCTTGGAGTTCGCGATGCCGCGCGGTGGTTTCGGGCTTGGCAAGCTCTTCCCGCGACAGCGTCGACAAGCGCCGCGCCTCCTCCTGGGCCTCTTGCTCGGGAGTCATGTAATCGCGGTCTTTGAGCCATGCTTCGGCGGGGTCTGAAAGACCGGCGCGAAACACCGGGTCCTGATACCGCACCGCCAGCCAGCGCAAGAAGATTTCCATGTGCGGAGCGAAATCGCAACCGGGTTCGTATTTGACGAGTTCGCGGTAGGCCGCGACGAGTTCCGGGACGTGGTAGCTCTGGCCTTCGTCTTCGATGGGGACGGCGAGAGTCATTAAGTTGTAGGCGGCAGGCAAAGTCTTGGCCAGATATTCCATGCTATGAATCGCGGCTCCCTGCGATATCGCGAGGTTCATCATCTCTCGTAGAGGAACACGCGATAAGGATGGCCGAGCCCCCAGTGCGCCGGGAGGTGCTACACCCGTAACGTCGCCACTAGAACCCGGATGCAGATATTGCATGCCGCGCGTCTTTTCCAACGAATCCATGCGCTGGTTGCGACGTAGTTCATGGGCCGCAGCGAAGTGAACGGCCTTTTCAACAGCGGCGGGCACGGTCAGCGTGCGATCCTTATGACTTTGCTTGAGAAGGTCCGTGAAGGGAAGAAACCCCAGAAAGGTATTCTCGTCCATGATCGACGCAACAGAATCAAATAGCCCCAAGAATCGGATACGAATTTCAGCATCAGGGGCTCCATCTTTGCCAATGATGGCAAGGTCCTGATCATGACGGCGCTTATACTTTTTTACGATATCGTTGATAAACTGTTTTGCGATTACTCCGCCTCGGTCGGCGCCAAATACTGAAATCTCGATACGTACGACTTTTTCAGTACCCGCGTTGGCAGTTTCGTAGGCTAGCTTGAATTGACGCTTTGCCGCATCCAACCGAGTGTCTATACCAGTGCCCATCAGAAGAGCAACGCTCGCGTTGTCCCGTATGATCGGAACGCCTTCCATGATGGTGGCCTTGGTGGCTTCTTTGGCACTGGTCCATGCGACCTTCAATGGGTTTTTCTTAAACCCCGTCCAAGCACCTCGAATTGTGGCTTCTGCGCGGGTGCCGACGCGCTCCAAATCCCACGCGTTCCAGATCCGCACGGTCTTCTCTGGCAGAGTTCGGACTTCCTTGATGACATCCTTGTACGTCTTAACCATAGGTTGATAGGAGCCATTCTTGAGGGACTCCTGCACCGCCTTTCGTGCCCGAGCCATCCCATCAACATTGGGAATCTCGTCAAGGCGAGTGATATTCTGGGCAGCGCCCTTTACACTAGCTACAGCCTTATCGGCCAGCTTTCCACCGGCGATCGCCATCGCGTTGACGAATTCATCAACCTTGGCGCCATGGTTAAGCTCGACGCCGATGCCGGAATAATAAAAACGTAGCCAATGCTGCTTCTTTGGGCGCTCGCTATCCTCCTCGGTGAAATGGGCCATCCACAACCTGCTCACATTCGACAAGAACGTTGGCGCATTCTCGTCCAGGTCTTTGTTGCTCCCAAACCCATCAAAGAAGAATCCCATCCGCAAAGTCAGACCGCATTCGGTGCAAGAATCCTTGGGGTAGGCGGCCTCGTTCTGCGCGATCGCTTTCAATACCGAGGCTGGGGTGCGATCCTGCTCTGGCAACTGCAACTTAGACATTCTTATCCCCAGGAGGCGTTCCAGCAGCCTTAACTTGGGCGATTTTTTCCTTGGTAAGGGCGGCGACGGCACGACCAAAATCACCTGGCTTTCGCTTCGGCTCCTGCAGTAGTTTCGCCAGGTCGGCGTCGTTATCAAAATTCGACGCAACAGTGAAGTAAAGATACATATACGCCCTCATATCCTCGGCGTCCTCGATACGATAGCGAATCCACGCTTGCTTCGCGACCTTTGCGAGGACATACCGTAGTTCATGTATATCCTCGTAATCCATCAATTCATCTCGGTGATGCTCGTAAAGCCACCTGGTCGTCTCTGGGATTGGAATTCTGGCTTGGCCAAGCAGCTTTCGACTCAAGGCAAACTCCATGTGCTCATCTGGATAGATATGCAATTCCAAAAAGATGGGACCGTCTCCAGGAGGAGACTCCTGAGGAGGAAAGTCAACTTTGGTCTCTTTGGTAAAGATCACGTCATCGAATTTCCCATCGAACATGTGTTTTCGCATCAAGTCTGCATCGCCGCCACGCCACTTAACAGTAAAGTCAGTTCCCTTGAGCGTGTAGCAGCATGAGACACTGCCTTCCCCCCCTCCGGACCGAATCATTCCACTCCCGGCCGCGCCACCGAACGCATCGACGATTCGAACGGAAGTTAAGTCCCACGGCGTGTAGTTGTAGGTAATGACGCTCACACCCTGGTAGGTTGGTTCGCCATTGCAGCCCGCCAATAGGCCAAGCCAGATGAGCACGCCGATCAACCCTTTACGCATCCTTGACTCCCGAATTATTCAGATTCACACAATCTCTTTGCTACGACTGTCCATTGGGCTTCGCACCAGACTTCTTGCCTCTCCGGATACTGCATGCGGTATTAAGCTGATCAATAGCCCTTGCAGCAACATCATGTCTCCCTAATGAGATATCCAGGCTGCACGGCGATCAACCCGCCCAATGCAACGCCTGCACCTCATCCCACACCGCATCCGGCACGTCCGCCAGCGCCTTCGCCAGCGCGCCGTCAGCATCCGGCCGATATCCCCGCAAGCCCTCGCGAATCAACGGATGCTCATCAAAAGCAGGTGAAATCGACACGCCCCACGCTACGTAGTCAAACGTGTCCTTGTCGCCCTTCACCCCATGCGCCCGCGCGCGCTCCAGCTGGGCTTGCACGCGAGGCACCAGCGCATCCTGATCCGGGTCGCCGGGCAGCAGCCCGGGATACAAGCGGCGGAGTTGCACCGCGAGCTTGTCCGGGTAGTCCAGATCAAACAGCATCTGGTGCTGCTCGGGCGTGAAGCGTTGGATGCCGTCGGGCGGGTCTGCGGGCAGCCTGCCCGTGCCGGACACTTCCGCCTGCGTCCCATCGCGCAGCGCGTAGCGCAAGGTGATGAGCGGCGAGGCGAAGCGCGTGCGCTGCTCGGCGGTCCAGACTTGCAGGGCGCGCGCCAGGATGCGGGCGTCATACCAGTGCAGGAAGAACTCGCTGGCGTCGGGCAAGGCGTAGTCGCAAAACCTTCCGAAGTGCGCGATGAGTTTTTCCAGCGGCACGGCGGACGCGAAGCTCATCATTGCGTAGCGGCCGCCATTGCGTTCATGCAAGGCGTTCAACGCGCGCACAAGCGGAGTACTGAAATCAGCCCGGCGCGGCCCGCGCAGCACCCCTTGCGAGGCGCCGTCCACTTCGATCAGCAGGGGCGCTACGTCGCCATAGATATCCAGGCCGGTCTGCGCCCAGATCGAGCCGAAGCTCAGGTCTTCAGTGGCGGTGATGCGAGCCAGCAGATCGGGGTGGCCACGAAAGTCGACGATCACATAGGCGCGCGCGGCTTCGCCATAGGGGCCGCGGTGTTGCGGCAATTCAGCCATTGTGGAAAGCAGCGCCTGCTGCCAGGAATAAGCCATCGCCATCACGCCTTGTCAGTGATCGACTGCACGCTGTCCTGGGCGTCCAGAATGCAGGTCTTGCACACGGTAAATTGCGGAAACGGATACGGCATTTGCGTCGGGCCGGCGAATTGCTTGTTGCCGGTCTTGACGTCGATGCGGCCCGGGGCCGTGACGGTGATATTGCCGCCTTCGATGACGATGCTGGCGCCCGCTGCGTTGGCGATGCGGATGCGTTTGGGCGACGCGTATTCGATGCCGGCGTTGGCGCTGATCATGCGCAGGTCTTGCTGCGCCTGCACGGTCAGCACATCGTGCTGGGATATCACGTCGACTTCGCCGGTGCCGGCGATCAGGTCCAGGCCCGACTCGGCGCCGCCCTGCTGCACGCCGGCCACAATGCCCAGCGCCTGGCCGGTGTGCACGCGCAACGAGCCGATGACGGCCAGGTTGTGGTCTTGTCCCGAGGACCAATGCACCAGCTCGCCGGCCGTGATTTGCACGTTGCGCCCGGCGGCTTGCGTGAGCCCGGCGCGGCCTGCCATCAGCACCAGCGGATCGGTCAGGTGCGGCACTTTGCCGTCGGCCACTTCTGTGTGCTTGGCCGCGGCATCGCCTGATGCGCCGCCGAGGGCGTCGCCGGCGACGGTGCCGGACACGGCATGCGTCATTGCGGCAAGCGGCGCACGTTCGCCGTCCAGCCGGCTCGCGCCCGCGGACGTCGTGCCGCGGGCCGAAGCCAGCCGCACGCCCTGGTGCGCGCCGACCACGCCGTCGAATGACTGCGCCATGATGTCGGCCTGCCCAGCCAAGGCCAGCGGCGCTGCGGCATCGCCGGCAGGCTCGCTGCCGCCCGCCGTGTAGGTGGTAAGTAGAACACCGCCGCCGCCGCGCAACGCGCCGAAGCCGTCGGTGCGCAATTCCGCGCCCACGCCGCGCACGTTGCCGCGATAGTTGCCCGCTTGGTGGATCAGATGGCCCAGGTTCAGTTCGCTGGCGGACTGCGTGGACTTGATCTGCATGCGCAGCTGGCCGTCGCTGTCGTCGAACACGATCTGGTTGTAGCCGTCGCCGCCGAACTCCTTGCTCTTGAAGCCGCTTAGCGCGGCCGCATTGCGGTGCTGCTCGTCGCCGCCCGCCGCGCCGTGCCAGGCGGGTGCGTTGCCGCTGGCCAGGTTGGCTTGTGCGCTGGGCTTGCCATCGCTGGCCGCGGCATAGACCTCGGTGTTCATCGGCTCGCCGGCTTTACCGCCGGGGGTGGACGGAATGCCGCCTTCGCCGCGTCCGTTGTATAGGGCGCCTACGACAAGCGGCTGGTCGATATCTTCATCCAGGAATCGCACCAGCACTTCCTGGCCGATACGCGGCACAAAGCTCATGCCCATGCCCGCGCCCGCCTGGCGTTGCGCAACGCGCGCCCAGCGGCTTTTGGCCAGACCGTCGCCGTCGGCTTGCCAATGAAAGCGCACGCGCACATCGCCGCGCGCATTGCGGTAGATCTCGTCTTCGCCGCTGGCTTCGGTGGCGCCTTCGGCGTTGGTCACGATGGCGGTGTGCACGCCCACGGCAGAAGGCGCGCCGGCCAGCCTGGCGCCGCGCGCGGTGGGGGGCATCGCGCGCCAAGGGCGGTCGCAGCGCACCGCGCGAAAGCGGTTCGCGTAGCCGACCTCGTGCGCGCGCGCCAGCACGGCGGCGTCGGGGCGGCCGGCGCCAATGTCGCCGTCACCTTGCTGTGCGTTGTGCTGTGCGTTGTGCGCTCCGCTGTGCTGTCCGTTGTGCTGTCCGTCGCGTTGCCAGTCGCGCTGTTCACCGCGCTGTCCGTCGCGGTGTCCGTCGCGCAATCCCGCGTATTCTCCGTCGTCGCCCGCCGCCGGCTCGTCGTCTTCAAAACACAGATAGTCATCCAACGCGCCCAGCTTGTCGGCCAGATTGGCGTCGGCCTGACCGGGCAGGTTGTTCATCCCGGCATGCTCCACACGGTCCAACGCAAACACCGGTTCAAAACCCGATTCCCCTGACGGCCCCAACGGCGACATGTCTTGCAGCGTGAAGCGCGTGCCGGATCGGAATGTGCGCACATTGCCGCGCCCCAGGAATGTCTCGGCGCTGGCCTGCACGGCTTCCATCAGCAAGGTGGCCTGGAACTGCGCGTGCGCCTGGTTCAGCAGGCCGCCGTGGCCCAGGGGTTCAAACCATTCCAGCCCCGCGCTCTCGTCATCGGCGCCGCTGGCGGGGCCGGCCAACGCCTGCCCCGTGACGGCGTGTTTGCCGCTGTCGTGCCAGGCCAGCACGGTAACGCGTTCGACGCCGCGGCGCTGCCTGCGCGCCAAGGCCTGCACGCCGTCGCGCGATTCCGTTGCATGCGCGCGCTGAAAACGCACGCCCGCGCTGGCGGACTCGGCGTCTTCGGCCAGGCTGCGGCTGTCGGCAAAGATCAGCACGGCGTGGCGTGCGGGTGCGGCGTCGTCTTCAACAGTGGTCCAGCCCAGGCCGGATTCCGCGAGCAGGCGCGACAAGAAGGCGTAATCAGTTTCGCGATACTGCGTGGTGTAGGAACGCGCGGGCAGATCGGCCAGATGGCGCTCGACCTCCGCGGCGATCTTGTAGGTGTAGCCCTCGTAGCGATCCAGCACGTGACGCACGATTTCAAGGACGGGCTGATTTTCATAGATGCGGCTGTCGCGCCGTTGCGTGGCCAGCCACAGCCAGGGCGCCACCGTCACGCGGTAGCGCGCCTTGCCCGCATTGCCGCCCAGCATCTCGGCTGCGCGCACGACACCGCTGCGGCCGATCTCGCTGCCATCGGCGCGCGTGGTCCACAGCGTGGCGGGCCGCGACACCATGTCGTTCAGGTCCAGCGCCGCGTCGTCGGCCAGCGCCACGACGCGCATCTCGCCCAGCGCTGACAGGCCTTCGCGCGCGACCCAGCCTTCGACTTGCAGGGACGCCAACGCGCCTTCGCCGTCAAGACGGTAAAGACGGGAGTGGGCGCTGGCGCTGCCGTTGCTTGCGTTCACAGCCATGGAGCAAAAACCTCGTGGGGGACGTTAGCGATACCGGCCCGATACGGACGGCAAATTTCAGGGTTCGACGTTGGCCTGCGGTGTGGGGCATTCGGGTGCGGTGCCCCACTGCCCCGCGCACACGCGCAGGCGGCATTGTTCGCCTTCGATAAAGCTGAGCTTGCGGCATTCCTTCAAGCGCTCGGACAGCGGCGAGCCCGGCATTTCACGCATGAAGACGCCTTCCGACTTGTACACACGCGTGCCAGGCGGCGATGCAGGCGGCAAGCCATAGTTCATCAACGCGGACAACAGCGCGGCGTCGGTATCAGAAGGCTTGGCCGTCTTGCGCGGCGGCGTGCTGGCGGGCTTCGCGGCGCGCGGCGCGTTCGCGTGTTGCGCACGTTGCTCAGCGGCCTGGCGCGTGGGACCGGGAGCGGCGGCAGGCGACCCTGCGGCGGGCGATCCCGCGGCGGGCGGTGTCGTCATCGCCAACATCGATAGCGGATTCGTAGGTTCGCCTTGCGGGTCGGGTTCGCCACGGCCCACGCCTGCATCGCGCGCGGGCGGCGCCTCATCAATGATGGCGGCCACGTCGGGCGGCTTATCCATGGGCTTGATGGCAAGCTCGCCCGATGTCGAAGACGGGCTCGGCATCGATGCTTGCGGTAACGCGGCAACGGGGTTGGAAGCGGAGGCAGCAGAAGCCGGAGCCTGCGCTACCATCGGCGCGGCCCCGTCCTCGTGAATGATCCAGCTGATGCCGCCCGCCATCAGCGCCAGCAATAACGCCAGCGCCACCCAACGCCGTGCGCGGCCATCGCGCGGCGTCGCAAGATGTTTGACTTCGGCTTCTGGCGCGCGCCCTTCAAGCGCGGCAAGAATTCGCGACGATTCGGCCTCGCCGCGCGCGGGCGCAGAGGCGCTGAGCAAACTCGGCGCGGTCATCGTAGGGCGAGCTTCTTTTTTCTCTTCTGCCATGCGGGTTCCCGTGTCAGCAGGAGGCGTGTGCAGCCCCCCTGTAACCAAGCTCGACGAGAATACCCGATAGGCCTATTTCGATCATTGCTCCTTGTTACGATTCCTAAGGGTCGGACGCTGTTTGCAACGCCGGATCACTTGCCTCATGCGCGAATAGAACAAAAGATTACGCCTTCACATGAGGGACCTAACTTGTTGCTGCTACTGCCCCTGTATTTTTTACTGGCGGTGGGCGTCTCCGCTCTCCTGTTTTTTCCGGCGCTGCGCCAAGGTGCAGTCCGGAGTTTGCGCGCGTGTGTACAGGGCGTAGCACGGGGCGCAACGCGTGGCGCGAGCCATGCCGGAGGCGCCGTCGGCGGCACGGCGGGCGCCGTCAAAGGCGGCATGAATGCGTCGATGGAGTGGGTGGGAAGGCATCGCTGGCAGGTCGCAATCGGGCTGACAGTTGTATTGCTTCCGTCACTTTTCGCTTTCGTCATGCGACACAATCACACATTCGTTTACAGCACCCAAACGACCGGTCCCGACCGTCGAATTCAGGCTTTGCTGGAAGGTGAACGCCTGGCGCCGCCGCCTGCTTTGCCCCCTGAAGCCTTCACCACGCGCGAGGTGGAATTGGTGCGTCCGAAGCTGGGTGGCGCGAGCCGTAACTGGGATTTGTTCGACGCGGATTTCCGTCAGCGTCTGCTGCTGGCGTACCGCATCATGCGTGAACAGCATGGCTATGAAATGGCGCTGATCGAGGGCTATCGCAGCCCCGAGCGGCAAGAAGAACTGGCGGGCATGGGCACGCACGTGACGAATGCCGGCGCGTTCCAGAGCTATCACCAATATGGCTTGGCAGCGGACAGCGCGTTCTATCGCGACGGCAAGATCGTTATCTCGGAAAAAGACCCCTGGGCCATGCGCGGCTACGAGCTGTTTGGCGAAACCGCAGAACTGGTCGGCCTGACGTGGGGCGGGCGCTGGAAGATGATGGACTTCGGCCACGTCGAGCTGCGCCGGCCGGGCGTCATGCAGCGCGCGCGGGAGGCCGCGAAATGACCGCGCTGTGGTGGATCGCCCTGCCCTCTGTCACGAAACCCCTTTGATCAGGCACCCATGGCTCGCGTACTGAAAAAAGGTTTGCTGATTCTGGCGCTGTTCGCAGTGGTGTGGCTGGCCGTCATTATCTGGTGGCAGGAATCCCGCACGCTGCCCACGGGCGTCGACATCGGACTCTACTTATTTGCGCTGCCGCTGGCGATGCTTGCCGCGCTGTGGCTGGGCGTGCGCGCCGTGCGGGCTGCACGCGCACCAAAGCCCGAACCGGCCGCCGCGCCGCAAGCCGCCACTGGGGCGCCCGCGCGCGCCGTGGAACTACACGTCATCGCCGTGGCCGCGCGCGCGTCGGCGGGTGACGACGCCGCATCGATCTCGCAAGCGCTGGCCGAACAGAAGCGCCCCGAACTCGACCCGGAACTGAAAACGCAGCAAGGCTTTCCGGTATTCGCCGCGCGCGTGCCGGGCCTGGACGACATGACGCTCTACGCGACCGCGCAAGAACGCGGCGCGCCGCCTGACGCATTGGCCATCGCCGCGCTACGCGTGACGGCGCTGTTGACGGATATCGCCAGCACGCTGACTCGGCAAGCGCATCGCCACGTCACGGAACTGGACGTGCCAGCCCGCGATGAAGACTGGCCCCTGCTGCGTTTCGAACTCTTGCTGCCGGCGGATTGGCCCGAGGCCGCGCGCCAGCGTGTCCGCACCGAAGTGTTGGCCGCCGCCCGCGTCTGGCCGGATGCGCGCGTCAGCGCCACCGAGCATCTGGCGCGCGACGCCATGGCCGCAGACCTGCTGCTGCGCGAACTGGCGTCCGCGCCCGCCGCCACCGATGCCCCGCCGCCGTGGCGCGTGGTGCTGGCGGGTGACGGTTATGTGGACGCCGAGCGTGTCGCGCAATGGGATGCCGAGGCCACCCTGCTCACCCACGCCAATCCGCACGGCCGCGTGCCGGGCGAAGCCGCGGCGGGCTTGCTGCTGGGGCCTGCCGATGCCGACGCAGAAGTGCGCGTGGCGCTGTCGCCCGTGATGCATCGGCAGAAGCCCGCCGATGCGCGCGGCGCGCAGGCCGAAGCGGCGTTCTCTGACCTGGCGCGCGATCTGCTTGAACGTGCGAACGTCACCGCCGATAGCGTGATCCAGATCGTCAGCGACGCCGACCATCGCGGCAGCCGCCCGCTGGAACCGCTGGGTGTGGCCTCGCAGCTGTTCACCCACATGGACGCCGCCAAAGATTGCCAGTCGGTTGGCGCTGCCTGTGGCCACACCGGCGCGGCGGCGTCACTGCTGACGCTGGCCGTGGCGGCGGACGCCTGCGTGCAGTTCGACCAAGCCGTGCTGACCTTAACCCTGCAAGACCCCGCATTGCGCTGCGCGGCGCTGGTCTCCCGACCCGCCGCCCGCGCTACCGCCTGACCCTAAAACAATAGCGAAAACCATGCGTAGCCCATCAGGATTCCTTTCTCGATTTTCCAGCGCCATGAGCGATGTCCGCTATTGGGGCGCGCGCGTGTTCGCCAACCCGCGCACCTTCATGGTCATCGGACTGATCGCGTTGATCGTGTTCCTGTTCCTGTTTGCCGACACGATGCAGATTGCCTTCGTCTGGGCTGGGGTGTTGCTAGGCGTGTTACTGGTGCTGTGGCTCTGCGTGCAGCTGTGGCGCCGCCGCCGCACCCGGCGCGCGAACCAGAAACTGGGCGACATGCTGGAGCAGCAGGTGCAAACCGGCGCCGCCGCCAGCCCCGCCGCCAACCGCAGCGAAATCGATGCGCTGCGCACGCGCTTGACGCAAGCCGTGCGCACGATCAAGACGTCGAAAATTGGCCAGACCTCGGGCAACGAAGCGCTGTATGAGCTGCCCTGGTACATCGTCATCGGCAACCCGGCGGCCGGCAAAAGCAGCGCCGTCATCAATTCCGGTTTGCAGTTTCCCTTTGCGGACAAGAACGGCGCGGCGGTGCGCGGCGTAGGCGGCACGCGCAACTGCGATTGGTTCTTCACCACCGAAGGCATTCTGCTGGACACGGCGGGCCGCTACTCGGTACACGAAGAAGACCGCAACGAGTGGATGAGCTTTCTGGACTTGCTCAAGCGCCATCGCCCCAAGGCGCCGATCAACGGCATCATCGTGGCCGCCAGCATCAGCGAGCTTACCGACTCCGGCCCCGAGTTCGCCATCAACCTGGCCAAGAACCTGCGCCAGCGCGTGCAGGAACTGACGGACCGGCTGGAAGTGTTTGCGCCGGTGTACGTGATTTTCACGAAGGCGGATTTGATTGCCGGCTTCTCGGAATTCTTTGCCGACGCCGATGCGCGCGAACGCGACCGCGTGTGGGGCGCGACGCTGCCCTATGGCGCCGACGAAAGCCGCGATGTGCTGACGCTGTTCGACGATCGTTTCGACGAGCTGTATGAAGGCCTGAAGGAAATGGGCACCGCGCAAATTTCGCTGCGCAGAAGCGGCACGCTGCCTCCGGGCCTGTTGACCTTCCCGCTGGAATTCGCAGGCATCAAACCCGCGCTGCGCACCTTCCTGTCAACGCTGTTCGAGACCAACCCGTTCCAGTACAAGCCGGTGTTCCGTGGCTTCTACTTCACCAGCGCCTTGCAGGAAGGCGCTTCGCGCAGCACCTCTACCGAGAAACTGGCCGAGCGCTTCACCTTGCGCCCGGCCTCGCAGGAAGCCGCACGCAGCGTCACGTCGCACAACGGTTTCTTCCTGCGCGATCTGTTTTCCAGCGTGATCTTTGCGGACAAGAAGCTCGTGCGCCAGCACGCCAGCCCGAACAAGGTCCGCATGCGCTACCTGACGTTCTTCGGGCTGGTGCTGGCATTGGGCCTGGTGTTGGGCGGCTGGAGCTGGTCGTATCTGGGCAACCGGCAACTGGCCACCAATGTGCAGGCGGATCTGGACAAGGTCGTGCGCCTGCAAAGCGAGCGCACTGACTTGCAGAGCCGTCTGGAAGCGATGGAGATTCTGCAAGACCGCATCGAACAGCTGGACCGCTATTCCGCCAGCCGGCCGCTGTCCTTGGGCCTGGGGCTGTATCAGGGCGACGTGTTGAAGCAGCGCCTGCTGGCCGAGTACTACAACGGCCTGCGCCAGTTCATGCTGGTGCCGGTGAAAGCCAGCCTGGAAGATTATCTGGGCCGCGTCGATGTCTCGCAGGCCGCCGCTTCCGGCGCACGGCCCACGGCGCCGCCACCGCAGGCGCAGCCCGTGCGCGCCAATGCCGGCGACACCCTGTTCCAGGACGCCTCGCCCACCAACGTTGACGACGCCTACAACGCGTTGAAGACGTACCTGATGATGGCGAATCGCGAACACGTGGACCCCACCCATCTGTCGGACCAGATCACCCGCTTCTGGCGCGGCTGGCTGGAAACCAACCGGGGCGCGATGCCGCGCGATCAACTCATCCGCAGCGCCGAACGGCTGATCTCGTTCTATGTGGCGCGCGCAGCCGATGCCGATTGGCCGCAAATTGAAACCAACCTGGCCATGGTCGAGCGCACGCGCGGCAACCTGCGCAGCGTGATGCAGGGCATGCCGGCGCGCGAACGCGCCTACGCCACGCTGAAGGCGCGCGCCGCCACGCGTTTCCCGGCGATGACGGTGGCGCGCATCATGGGCGAAGCCGACGCGGCCGTCGTGGCCGGCAGCTACGCCGTGCCCGGCACGTTCACCCGCGAAGCCTGGGAGCAATACATCGAGCCCGCCATCGGCGAAGCGGCGCGCCGCGAAGTGCAGACCAGCGATTGGGTGCTGGGCGTGAACGCGCGCGACGACCTCACGCTGGAAGGCAGCCCGGAGCAGATTCAGAAGAGTCTGGCCACGATGTACAAGACCGAGTACGCGCAGGAATGGCAGAAGATGCTGCGCGGGGTCACGATCAAGCCGTTCACCAGTTTTGATCAAGCGGTGCATGGCATGAACCGCTTGGGCGATCCGCAGAATTCGCCGCTGGTGAAGCTGATCAACACCACGTATGAACAGACGTCGTGGGATAACCCATCGTTGATCAACACGGGCATTTCGCAGGCGCAGACGGGCGTGGTGGCGTGGTTCAAGCGCGTGATTCTGCGCCAGGGCCAGCCCAAACCCACCGAAGTGGCGCCGGGCGGTGAGCAGATTCCGATGGGGCCGGTGGGCCGCGAGTTCTCTGACGTGGCGCGCTTGGTCGTCACGCGCGAGAACCAGTCGCTGATGGGCAACTACATGAACGCCCTGTCGAAGATCCGTACGCGCTTTAACCTGATCAACAACCAGGGCGACCCCGGCCCCGGCGCGCTGCTGCTGATGCGCCAGACGCTGGAAGGCAAGGACTCGGAACTGGCCGATGCGCTGAAACTCGTCGACGAGCAGATGCTGGCGGGCCTGACGCCCGCGCAGCGCGAAACGTTGCGCCCGCTGCTGGTGCGCCCGCTGATTCAGGGCTATGCGGTGGCCATGCAACCGGCGCAGACCGAACTCAACAAGGTCTGGAACGCGCAGGTCTATCAGCCGTTCACGCAAGGGCTGGCCGACAAGTATCCGTTCTCGACCAAGGCCGGCATCGAAGCCAGCGGCGAAGAAATCGGACAAGTCTTCGGCCCGCAAGGCAGCATCGCCAAGTACGTCAACGACACGCTTGGCCCGCTGACCGTGCGCCGTGGCGACATCCTGACGGCGCGCACCTGGGGCGATATGGGCATTGATTTGCAGCCGTCCTTTACTGCCAACTTCGCGCAGTGGGTGGCGCCGCTTGCCGGTGGCGCGGCGGGTTCGGGCGCGGCCAGCCAGCCGCAGACGCTGTTCCAGATTCAGCCCAAGCCGGCAAGCGGCGTTACGGAATACACGATCGAGATCGATGGCCAGCAGCTGCGCTACCGCAACACGCCGCCGCAATGGGTGAACTTTGTGTGGCCCAACGCGCAAGGCGCACCGGGCGCGCGCATCACGGCCACCGCCTTTGATGGCACCGTGGTCGAGATCGTCAACGAACCCGGCCGCTTCGGCCTGGAACGTTTGATCTCGGGCTCGCAACGCAAGCCCAACCCGGACGGCAGTTTCGAGATGAGCTGGGCGAAGTCGAACATCACCGTGCCCGTCAAGCTACGCATCATCAGCAACGCGCAAGCGGCCAGCGCCGGCGGCACCGAGCCGGGCAGCCAAGGCTTGCGCAACCTGCGCCTTCCCGCTTCGGTGGCGGGCGCGTCCCCTCAACCCTCCGTCGCCCCGACGCCTGCCGGAGCGCAGCAATGAGCAACCCGCAGTCTCCCATGTTCCGTACGGCCTACTTCGGCAAAATTCCGTCCCGTGGCGACTTCGTCAAAAACACCTCGCACCCGCAGCTGATGGCGACGCTGGATGCGTGGGTAGCCAACACCATGGAGGTGCTGGCGCAGGACCCGCACTGGAAAACGCTGTACGACGAGGCGCAGCCCGTTCCCTTTGCGGTGCTGGGCTCGCGCGGCAAGCTGGCCATTGCCGGCCATTTGCAGCCCAGCCGCGACCAATCCGGGCGGCGCTTTCCGTTCATCAGCGCAACGTCTGTTGAAGTGGCCCGCCCGCTGGATTTCATTGCGCGCAGCCCGCTGGCGTTCAGCCGCATGTGGAACCGCATGGGTACGGCCGCCGCGCAGCTGATGCATGACGGCGACCCCGCCCCCGCGCTGCAAACGTTGAACGACCTGGAAGGCGAAATTCGTACCGCCGCCGATGACGGTTTCGACGCCTTCATCGACTTGCAGACCATTGAACGCGTCGAAGCCATGCTGCGCGGCAACGGCCATGCGGCCAGCATGCATGACATCGTGCTGGCGCTGGGCATTCTGCTGGCGCCCGTGATGTCCAGTGGCTCGTCGCAGCTGGACACGGGCCTGGCCCTGCCGCTGCCGGATGATCCGCTCTACATCAATCTGGTGGCCACCTATTGGATGACGCTGATCGCGCCCTTTCTTACCCGCGCGGATTTCGAGATCGCCCTGTTCATCGGGCAAATCGCCGGCAAGCACCGGCTGGTCGTAGGCTTTCGTGGCGCGTCGCCGCAGACGCTGGCGACATTGCTGTCCACGCCGCAGACCTTGTCGCAGCACTACATCGTGCTGGAAGACGCGCCGTGGGTGCGTGACCACGTCAGCGCCAGCCATGGCCTGGCCAAGCTGTCGAGCTATCTGGATCAACCGCGGCTCTCTTTGCGTCAGGCGCTGGAGACGTTTCGCGAAGTCTTTATCGGAGCCTAGGCATGCGCACGCTTACTCTCGTCCTGGCCGCCGCCCTGTCGTGCGCGGCCCACGCGCAGGATGCCGCCACGGTGGTTCCCGCCAATGTCATCCCCCAACCCGGCCAGGTCGTCGCCAGCGGCGCCGTGCCAGATGAAGCCACCAAGGCCGACGTGCTGGCGCGCCTGCAAAAAGTCTATGGCGTGGGCAATGTGATCGACCGCATCGATGTGGGCGGCGTCGTGGCCCCGCCGAACTGGTCGCAACACGTGGGCAAGCTGCTGGACAGCCCGCTCAAGCAGATCAACCGCGGCCAGCTGGAAATTGACGGCACGCAGATCCGGCTGCGCGGTGAAGTCGACAACGAAGCCTCGCGCCAGCAGATCGCCAGCACCTTTGCCACGTCGCTTAACCCCACCTACAAGATCGTCAACGGCTTGCGCGTGTCGGCAGGCAAGGACGAACAAGATGTGCTGGACAACTTGCTGAGCAACCGCGTGGTGGAGTTTGAAACCGGCAGCACTCGCCTGACCGCGCGCGGCCGCGAACTGCTGGACCGCGTGGCCGACGCGGTGCCCAAGCTGCGCGCCGACAAGATCCAGATCATCGGCCACACCGACAGCTCGGGCAGCCGCAGCACCAACCTGGCGCTGAGCCAGGCGCGTGCGGACGCGGTGCGGGATTATCTGGTGGACAAAGGCTTGCCGGTATCGCGCTTTGAAGCCATGGGCGCGGGCCCCGATCAGCCGGTGGCGACGAACGCTACGGCGGAAGGCCGCGCGAAGAACCGGCGTATTGAATTCCGCGCGGCGCGGTGAAGGGCGATGGCGCAGGCTGAAACCTGCGCCATCCCCGGCGTCAGTTGTTGTCGCCGGCCTTCTTGATGCCCAGCAATTCTTCCAGGCCGGACAGGGTTTCGTCGTTCTTGACCACCGTGCGCAACCACAGGTGCAAGGACATTTCGCCCCAGCTTGCGGCCTTGTCGGCCAGATAGGCGACCGGGCTGTGCGGCTCGGTGCGGCGGAAGAAGTCCGCCACATCGCGCAACTGCGCCAACGCCTGTTCACGCGTCTGGATCGGGCCACGCACAGCGGGCGTTACGGCCACATGCGCGGGCGTGTCGGCGGCAGAAAAATGATCGGCAGCGGGCAAGGTAGGCTCCACTCGAACAGGAACGGCGGGCGCCGCGGGCGCCTGCGCGGGCGCTAGATCGGCACGCACCAGCAAACCGGCGTCACGCGCGAAGCGATGCGCAAGTTCGGTCACATTGCGCAGCGACTCACGCACGCGTGAGAACGCGGGGCTTTCATCCCCCAAGCGCTCGTCCAGCGTGCGCTCCAGTTGCGCCAGCGCCTGCGCGCAGCCCTCCAGCTGGGTATCCAATTCGGAATAAAACGACGGCGGGGTGTCGCGGCGCGCTGCATCGAAACGGTCCAGCGTGAGCTTGCCGCGCGTCAGTTCATTGGCGTTGTCGGGCGTACGCTTGACGGCGTTGGCGAGCTGGCTCGCGGCCTCCCATAGCACCGCGCCATAGCGCGCGCCGTCGGCCTGCGTCAGCGGAATTTCGCCGATCAGCTGCTGCGAACGCGACAGCAGCCAAGCCAGATTGCCCACACGCTGCTGCACGTCGCCATCTTCCGGCACGGGGTGCAAGCCATCCCAATAGTCGCGGCACAGGCCATCAATCAGCAGATAGCCATCACGCAGGCCCGCAAAGCCGCGTGTCTTGGCCCAGGCTTCCGCCAGCCACGACGCAATCCGGATGTCTTTGCTGCGCTCGCGCAGCACGGTGGAGCAGATGCGCGCCACCTCAGGCCAGTCGGCCTCTTTCAGATCAATGACCCAATCGCCCTGATCGAGCTGAGGATCGTCATGCCGGCGCGCCTCGCGAATGGCGTCGAACTCGGGCGAAAACACCAGGTCGACGCCGCAGGGCGCATCGCCGGGGATCGGTTGCAACAAGGCGTTGATGTCTGTCATAGGCGCAGGTCTGTAGTAGGCGCAAATCATCCCACAACTGCTTACGTATAACGTTCAAAGATGACACGTCCTATTACAAGGCGCATCACGATGCTTCGCTATGATTTGCGCTCCTACCGAAGGAGCATTCATGACGACGAAATCGATCCGTATGTTGCCCGACGGGCGCTTCATCTCTGGCACGCCACGCCGCGCGCCGGACGGCACTTACGTCGGTGGAGACGGCCCCATCACCCGCGCGCCAGACGGCACCTACGTTGCCGGCACCCCCCAGCGCGCCCCCGACGGCACGTACAAAGGCAGCGGCGGCCCGGTGCGCATGGCGCCCGATGGCACGTTCGTGGTTGGCCCCGCCCGGCTCGCGCCGGACGGCACGTATCTGTAAACAAATATCTCGCGCCCATGTCTCAACGCTCCGTCATCCGCAAGGGCGACAAGACGTCGCACGGCGGCGTCGTCGTGACCGGCGATGAAACCGTCGTCATCTTCGGCCAACCCATGGCCCGCCTCGGCGACCGCGTCACCTGCCCCAAATGCGGCGACACCCACACCATCGTCGAAGGCGTACAAAACGTCAGCTCAGACCGCAAGACCGCGCTAGAAGGCATGCGCACGTCATGCGGGGCGACACTGATCGCCAGCCAGAATTTTTATCAGTTGGAATATGGTTGATGCCAAAGCAAAACGCCACCCGATTGGGTGGCGTTTTGAGAATTCTGGTGGGCTGTGAGTGGCTCGAACACTCGACCTACGGATTAAGAGTCCGCTGCTCTACCAACTGAGCTAACAGCCCTGCAATTCACTCATTTCAATCCGCTTGAATCATCGACGTTGCCGTCGTTGCTGCTTGCGTTTCGTTATGTGTGTAGTGCGAAGAAGCAAGATTATATGTAGGTTTTTTGGTTTGTGCAAGTCGAGTGCGAAAAAAGTTTTAGCGGGGTCGAAATCAGGCGGCGTAGCCCCCGTCTACCGACAGGCTCGCGCCCGTGACATAGCGGCCGTCTGGGCCGGCCAGGAAGGCGACCATGCCTGCGATGTCGCGCGTTTCGCCGTAGTGGGGCAAGGACAGCACGGCCACGAGTTCGCCGGCGCGGTCGCCGTCTGCGGGATTCATGTCGGTGTTGATCGGGCCGGGATGCACCACGTTGACGGTGATGCCGCGTGCGCCCAGGTCGCGAGCCAAGCCTTGCGTCAGGCCGACCAACGCAGACTTGCTGGCGGCGTAGAGCGCGACGCCTGCGCGCCCTGCCCGGCCGGCCAGGCAGCTGCCGATGTTGATGATGCGGCCGCCATCCGGCATGGAAGCCTGCGCGGTGCGGATCGCCACGAAAGGCGCACGCACATTGATGTCCATCGTGCGCTCGTAGTCATCCATGCTGGTGTCGCCGATCAGGCCCGCGACGAAGATGCCCGCGTTGTTGACCAGCACGTCCACCGGTCCTAACGCGTCGATCGCTTGTTCGACCGCTTGCCGCACCGCCAGCGCGTCTTCGGAATCCGCCTGGATGGCGCGCACGCGGCGGCCGTCTACCGACAGTTCGTTCACCAACGCCTGCGCGGTTGCTGCCGATGACGCGCTGACATACGTGAAGGCCACGTCGGCGCCGTCGGCCGCCAGCCGCCGCACAATCGCCGAGCCGATGCCTCGGCTGCCGCCGGTCACGAACGCGACTTTTCCATTCAGATTGCCCATCGCTAGTCCTTAATTTGTAGTGATCAGTACAAATATCATCGCAGCGGCGAATCTCATCCGTCAATCATTTTTTTATCGATCAACACAAAATATCCGACGCGAGTAAAATCGCGGGCATGGCAGAACGTGGGCGTCCCCGGAACTTCGACCGGGCCCAGGCCTTGCACAAGGCCATGGAGGTTTTCTGGTCGAAGGGATATGAAGGAGCATCGCTAACCGATCTGACGGAAGCGATGGGCATCAACTCGCCCAGCCTCTACGGCGCATTCGGCTCAAAAGAAGGACTATTCCGCGAAGCGGTCGAGCTGTACCGCGACACCGAAGGCGGTTCGTCGCGCCGTGCGCTGCAAGCCGCCGCCACCGCACGCGAAGGCATTCAAGACATGCTGCTGGCCGCAGCCGAACGCTTCACGGCGCCGGGCTTTCCGCCCGGATGCATGATCGTGCTGGGCGCGCCATCGGGCAGCGTCAACGAGGCGAGCGTCAGCGGCTTTCTTTGCGACAGCCGGCGCGAGATGCAAAGCCGCATCCTGGCCCGGCTGACCGCTGGCGTCGCGCAGGGCGAACTGCCTGCGGGCGCTGACCTGAAAAGCCTGGCCGCGTTTTTTACGACCGTGCTGCACGGCATGTCGATCCAGGCCCGCGACGGCGCCACCCGCAAGACCTTGCAGGCCGTGGCGCGGCAGGCCATGTGCGCCTGGGATGCGCTGACCGGCAGCCGGCCGCCATCGGGGGTACCGCCCGGTGGCGTTCCGCCGGGCGGCGCTCCGCGGGGCGGCGTCCCGCCGGGCGGCGCTCCGTCGGGCGGCGCCCGTTCCTGACGATTACTGTCATGTTCCGTATCGACCTTCGGCGCCTTATCCTGTGGATCAGCCTGCTGTCGGTCATTCTGGTCGTGGCGGGCGGCCTGCATGCCAGCTACCTGGTGCAGCGTGATCTGCTGCTGCACAACGCGCTTGAGGTCAACCGCGCCTACGCGTCCAAGCTGGCGATCACCACGAATGGGTTTCTGGGGGACCTGCTTCGCTATCTGTCCTACAGCGCCGATATGCTGGCCGACATGGAAGCGCATCCCAACCTGATGGCGGAAGAGACCCGCCGCCAGCAAGAGCAGTTGGGCCATTTCAATTCCAGCGTGGTGGTGTCGCCGCAGGGCAAGGTGATTGCGGTGTCGTCGTCGTACCCGGAGCTGCTGGGCACACAGCTGACCAGCGATGCGTCGAAGGAAGCGATCCGCACCAAGATGCCGATCATCAGCGAACCCTTCAAAGCCGGCAACGGCCGCTGGCTGATTATGTATTCGCACCCGATCTTCTCGCACGACTACCGCTATCTGGGCTATATCGCCGGGACGCTGTATCTGCACGAAGACAATGTGCTGGACCGCCTGCTGGGCCAGCACTTCTATCGCGACGATTCCTATTTGTACGTGGTGGACCGCAACGGGACGCTGATCTATCACCCCGACCGCAGCCTGCTGGGCCAGACCGCACCCGACAACGAGGTGTTCACCGCCGCGCGCCGCGGTGAAACCGGCGAGATGCGTTTCAAGGACGAGCATGGCCGCGACATGCTGGCGGGGTACGCGCCGGTAGCCAGCACCGGCTGGAGCATCATCGCGCAGCGCCCCGTGGACAGCACTCTGCAGCCGCTGAGCGACCTGCTCATGGCCACCGCCCGCAACACATTGCCGCTGCTGCTGCTGGCGGTGGCGTCGATCTGGCTGCTGTCGCGCTGGATTGCGCGGCCGTTGGGCGAACTGGCGGGCATTGCGCGGCACATGCAGGACCCGGATTCCGCGGAGCGCATCCGCAACGTGCGTTCGTGGTACTTCGAAGCGGCGCAGCTCAGACGCGGGCTGCTGATGGGGCTGGCGTCGATGCATCACAAGATTCGCGATCTGCGCCGCGAGACCACCACCGACACGCTGACGGGGCTGCTGAACCGGCGCGGCCTGGACGAAGCGCTGGCGCTCTTGCAGGCTGACGAAGCGCCAGTGGCGCTGCTTGTCATCGACATCGACCATTTCAAGAGCATCAACGACCGCTACGGCCACACGGCGGGTGACCACGCCTTGCAAGCGCTGGCGATGGTGATGAGCGACAGCTCGCGTAGTGGCGACACGCTGGCGCGCGCCGGGGGTGAGGAGTTTGTCATGCTGATGCCGGGCATACCGCTGGCCGCCGCCGTCGCCGCCGCGGAACGCCTGCGCCAGCGCCTGGCGGCGCAAGATCCGCCTGGCGTGATTGGGTCACCCATTACCGTATCGGTCGGCGTAGCGCGCTATCCCGACCACGGCGCGACGCTGGACGCCGTGTACCAGCGTGCCGACCGCGCGCTCTACTACGCCAAGAATCATGGGCGCAACGCGGTGTGCGTGGCCGACAACGACGCCCGCGACGGCGTGCGGCAGGCGTCGCCGAGCTAGCGTGGCCGAAGGCCGCTTACGGCTGGCTAAGGCTCAAGCGGCCTTACTTGCCCTTCGCCGCCGGAGGCGCGGGCGCCTTGGGCGGTTTGCGCATCTGCTCAAGCAAGGGGCCGCACGCGTTCTCGTCGTTCGTGCTGGGCGCAATCAGCGCCAGCAGACCAGCGGCGGGCGTCAACAGCACGCCCAAGGCCACCGCCCCTGCCCCGCGCGCCGCCAACGGCACCACATGCACGCCCACGTCCGGCGAACCGAAGGTGCCGCGCACATACAACGGCGAGCGCAGCGAAAAGATGCGGAAGCCCTTGCTGTCCGGCGTGATGTCCATGTCCATGGTTTCGTTCTTGAAATCCGCCGTGCCGGTGATGGTGATCAGCGCGTTCTCGGTATCGAACACGAACACGCGCGGCGTCACCACGCCCTTCTTCATTTCCAGGTCGGCCGCGCCGCAATTGATGTTGACCTCGTCGTCGCCAAACAGCTTGGACACCACGTAATTGCCCACATTCAGGCCCGCGATTTCCATCAGGCTGCGGCTGATGACGCCGTCGTTCACCAGCATCTTCACGTCGCCCGTGGCCGTACCCAGCAACGCGGCCACCGAATTGCCCGTGCCGCTGACGGCCAGGTCGCCGTTCAACTCGCCCAGCGTTTTCTGCATGGCTTCGGTTGCCGGAAACAGCTGCTTCAGACGCAGGCGGCGGGCATGCAGATCCACCTGGCCGTTCATCGTCTCGGTGGCGCCGTCCAATTTGATGGTGCCGTTGATGTTGCCGCCGGCGATGCCAAAGCGGAACGGGTCCAGCGTCAGCTTGCCGTCCTGCAAGACCACATGCACAGACAAGTCAGACAAGGGCAGCTTGCTGTCGTGGATGATGCGGCCGGCGTCAAGCGCGACGTCGGCGTCCATGTCGCGCCAGCGGTCGGTGCGGAAGGCCTGGGTGGGCAACACCTTGCCGCCTTTGGGCTTGGCCGGCGCATCCTTGGACTTGTCGGCCGGCGCGGCCGCCGTGCCGCCTGCGGGTACGCCGATCAACGGCCCCAGGTCCACCATGCGCAACTGCTTGGATGAGAGCTTGCCGGTGAGCTTCGGGCGCGGCGCGCCCAGCGCGAACGTGATGTCGCCATGCAGATCGCTATTGCCGACCTTGCCGTTGAAGTCCTTGTATTCAAAAACCGCGCCGCCGGGGTTCTGAAGCTTGGCGATCAGGTGACCGTCCGTGGAGTACGGCGGCGTGTCGGGCAACGTCACGCCCGTCAGCGGGTACAGCTGCGCCATCGATGCGCCTGACAACTTCAGGCGCAGATCCAGCGCACCCAGGTGGGCCGGGTCGGTCAAGGTGCCCGTCACCGCCGCGCGCGTGCCGCCGATGGACACGTCGGCCTGCACGGGGAAGGGCTGGCTGGCGTCCTGCAACGCCAACATGCCGCCTACCTTGCCTTCGCCCTTGGTGGGCAGGCCCTTGAATTTGCCTTCCACGTTCCAGCCGAACACGTAGTCGCGCGGCGCGGGCGCTTGGCCGTCTTGCGGCACGAAGGCGGCGCCGGCCACGTCCGCGAAGGGCACGGGCTTGCCCAGCGGGTCGACCAGCACGGTCAGGTCAGCCTTCAGCACTTCATCGACGTAGCCCACGCGGCCCTTGTCGAAACCGATTTCGTTGATGTCCAACACCCAGGGCGACGGCTCGCCCGTCTCGGGCAGGGTGAAGACCCAATTGGCGCGGCCGTCGGCCAGCCGTTCAAGATCCGCGGCGGGTTCGGTCAGCTGGATCTTGCGGATGACGACGCGCTGGCGCAACAGCGGCAGCGGCGCCAGGCTGAACTCGCCGCGCTTGAGCGTGGCGAAGTTCGGCGCTTTGGCCCACGGCGCATTGCCTACCGAGATATCGTTGGCGATGACGTGCGGCCATGGCACCCAGGCGCGCCATCCGCCCTCAGCCGGCTCGCGTTCCCACTTGACGCTCAAGTCCCCGTTGATGGCGAAAGGCCGGCCGATGGCGGCGCTGGCGCGCTCGTTGATCATGGGTTTGGCGCGGTTCCAGTCAAAGGTGGCGATCACCACCCCTGCCACCAGCACGAGCAGGGCAAGCCCGCCTACAATCCCGATCGCTATTTTTCTTGTGCGCGTCATGGTTACTATCCTTGGCGTTAAGGCCAGCCTGTGACCGCCAGCCCTCGTTACCTGCAAGCGTATCGCGGCTCACCGCAAGGGTTAAGCTTGCCGGTCCCATAATGTGTGCGGATCTTTCCGCCTGCATGTGGCCCGCGCGGCGGGACAATGCATCGCCGCTCAGGCGTCGCGCAGCATGAAGCGTGCCCGGCCCGACGCCGGATAGTTACAAAGCGAAATGGCTGCGGACGGCAAAATAGCGGTCCGCCTGCGAAATTTCACGGAATTTTCAACGCGGCGCCTGTTCCAATGCCGATCGATTGAGTCCGCCCTGCTGGGCTGGATAGCAAGAACAACCTGGAGGCCCGATGCGGCATTCGACTTTGATTTTCGTGGTGGCGGCATTTGCATTGCTGACGCTAAGCCGCCTGGCGCTGGCCGCCTGGCAATGGCGGCGCGTGCGCAATGCGGGCGGCCTGGCTCCGCTGCTGTTGGGCGGGCTGCGAATCGACGCGCATCAAATCGCGGTGCTGGCCGCGCTGCCGGCCGTGCTGTCGCCGCTGCTGGGGCACTTTCCCATCGCCGCGACGATTGCAGGTTATTGGTATCTGGTTGCCTTTGTGTTGCTGGCCTTTCTGGAAGTGGCCTCGCCGCCCTTCATCATCGAATACGACAGCCGGCCCAACCGCCTGTTTGTGGAATACCTGAAGCACCCGCGCGAAGTATCCGGCATGCTGTGGCGCGGCTACAAGCTTGCGCTGGTGGGCGGCTTTGCTGCGCTTGCCCTGATCGGCTGGGGCGCCTTCAACCTGTTCGGCCACGCCCAGCCCGACGCGCCGCTGACCTGGTGGCAGATGCCGATCGCCAGTATTGTCATTCTGGCTGTCGTCATCCTGGCCATACGTGGCACCTTGGGCCATCGCCCCATCAACCCATCGTCGGTGGCGTATTCCTCTGACGGCATGCTCAACACGCTGGCCCTGAACTCGCTCTACAACGTGTTCTATGCCGTCTACAGCATGAAGAATGAAAAGTCGGCGTCCGCCGTGTATGGCGGCATGGACGACGACAAGATGCATGACCTGGTGCTGGCGCAAGCCGGCCTGCCCAACCCGCCGTCCAACCCCGACTACCCCAGCCTGCACCACCAGCCCGCCACCCGCAAAACGGCACGCCCGTTGAACCTGGTGATCATCCTGGAAGAAAGCCTGGGCGCGCAATACAGCGCCGGCTTGGGCGGCGCCAACCTGACGCCGGAATTGGATGCGCTGGCGCGCGAGGCCTGGGCGTTCACGCGGGCGTACGCCACCGGCACGCGTTCGGTGCGCGGATTGGAAGCGGTGGTAACGGGCTTTCTGCCCACGCCCGCGCAAGCCGTCTTGAAGCTGCCCCGTTCACAGCGCGGGTTTTTCTCGCTGGCGGATCTGCTGGGCCGTCACGGCTACCATTCGCGCTTTATTTATGGCGGGGAATCGCACTTCGACAATATGAAGGGCTTCTTCCTGGGCAACGGTTTCAAGCAGATTGTTGACCGCGCCGACTTCGTTGACCCCGCCTTCGTCGGCACCTGGGGCGCATCAGACGAAGACATGTTCAACCAGCTTGACCGGCTGCTGCGCGAAGATGGCGACAAGCCCACCTTCACGCTGGCGTTCAGCGTGTCGAACCATACGCCGTGGGAATACCCCGCTGGCCGCATCCAGACGGAAGGCAACCCCGCCACGGTCGAGAACACGGTGCGTTATGCCGATTGGGCGCTGGGCCGTTTCTTTGAACGCGCCAAGGCGTCGCCCTATTGGGAGAACACCGTGTTCCTGGTCGCGGCCGACCACGATTCCCGCGTGTTCGGCGCCAGCCTGGTGCCGGTGCGCCACTTCCATATTCCAGCTGTGATCCTGGGCGCGGGCATTGAAGCGCGCCGCGATGACCGCCTGATCAGCCAGATCGACCTGCCCCCAACCCTGCTGTCGTTGATTGGCGTGGATACCGAACACCCGATGATTGGCCACGACCTGACCCGCAGCACGCCGGGGCGCGCGATCATGCAGTACGACAACACCTACGGCTATCTGAAGGAAGACGAGCTGCTGGTGCTGGCCCCCAACAAGACACCCGTGCAATACCGCTACACCGCGCCGGAAGACTACGCCCCCGTGCCGTTGAACCCGGCACTGGCCACCGAAGCGCTGGCGCATGCGCTGTGGCCCAGCTGGGCGTACCGCGAAGGCCGCTACAGCCTGCCGGGCAATGGCGAGAAGGCCCAATAACTGCCTGGGCTGTTCACGTGAGGGGGAGGCCTACTTCGGCCGCTTACTTCGGCCGCCTGAAGCCCTTGCGCGCTTTCTCGCTAAGCGCATGGCAATGGCATTGCGGGCTGTGATCGTTCACCATGCCGACCGACTGCATGAACGCATACACGGTGGTCGGCCCGACGAACTTCCAGCCTAGTTTCTTCAGCGCCTTGGACAAGGCGATGGACTGTTCGGACGTAGACGCGCCCAACGTGGACGGCGCGCCTTCCGGTGCTTCGTAGCGCCAGAAGAACGCCGCCAAGGACCCTTCTTTTTCGATCATCTCCAGCGCGCGGGCCGCGTTGTTGATCACGGCTTCGATCTTGCCGCGATGGCGCACAATGCCGGCGTCGTTCAGCAAGGCCAGCACCTGCTTTTCACCAAACCGGGCCATCTTGGCGGGTTCGAAATTGGCGAAGCCGCGGCGGAAGGCCTCGCGCTTGTTCAGGATGGTGCGCCAGCTTAGCCCCGACTGGAAACCTTCCAGGCAGAGTTGTTCGAACAGGGCGCGGTCATCGCCTTGCGGGCGGCCCCATTCGGTGTCGTGATAGGCCATGTATTCAGCGGACGTATCCACCCAGCCGCAACGGGCGAGCCCATCGGGAAATTCGGTTTTGGCGTTCAAGGCAAAGCTCCAGGCGGCAATCAGGCTACCGATGCTACCGCAGCAACGTCCCCGAAAAAAGTCGTAGCGACCGCAGTTCGAATCCAGCTATTATTTGCAGCCCTGATCCCGCGCCGTCCCTCTGCGCGCGCGTTCCGGACCCGTCAACGGGCTTGCAACCACGCAAGCCCGTTTTGCGTGGGCACCGGACAGGGGCAGACTTTCGAACTCCCGACCCATGTCCCTGCTAGAGACCGCTGTCCTCACCTTCGTCTCCCCCGCCGTCCTGGCTGGTGACGACCCGAACGCCAACCCCTGCCTGGACTGCGGCGCATGCTGTTCGCACTTCAGGGTGTCGTTCTATTGCGGCGAACTCGCGGGCGAAAACGGCGGCCAGGTGCCTGTGGAACTCGTCACGCAGATGAGCCCATTGCGAGCCTGTATGAAGGGTACGGAAATGGGCGGCGGGCGCTGCATCTCGCTGCGCGGCGAGCTGGGCCAGCCGGGCATCCACTGCGCCATCTACGAAAACCGGCCCACGCCGTGCCGTGAATTCGAGATCTGGATGCCGGATGGTTCGCCCAACCCCGATTGCCAGCGCTTGCGCGCCGGACTTGGCTTGCCGCCCGTGGCGCCGCGGCCGGATGCGGAAAACGACCCGCAAGGCCCGCTGCATCCGAATCAGCCCGCCGCGGCCTGAACCGCTTGGGATAGCGCTTGGGATAGCGCTTGGGCTTCCACGTGCGATGCCGTTGATGCCGTTGATGCCGGCATTGGCCGCCTGCGGGTTCTGACCAGCTCCGGGTCTTTGCCCACAAACGCCAACACGCTGCGCATGACCCGTTCGCGCTCGTGGTCGACGCAGATCATGTGATAGCTGTCTTGCAGCAGCACGACCGCCGCGCCCGGAATGCGGTCGCCCAGAAAGCGGGCGGAACGCGGGCTGGTCAGCTCATCCTCTTCCGCGTGCATGATCAGCGTTGGGCAACGCAGCGTGTCCAGGCCACGCTGCACCATGCCGCGCAGGCGGTCCACTTGCCGCACGCAGGCAAGCGGCACCCACTGGTAATGAAAGCCATCGCCCCGCGCGAACCCCGCCTTGATGAAGGCGCGCACCAACTCGCTCTTCACGCCGTAGGGGTCTTCTTCCTGCACCCGAATCCGGCGCGGCACGCCCGGCACGCGATACAGCAGATAGCGCAGGCCGCGATACCAGGGCGTGCTCCATCCGTCCAGAAACACCGGCGCCGACAGCACCACCAACGCGCCGCGCGCATGCGATTCACGCTTGCACAGCTCCACGGCCAGCAGCGCGCCCAGGCACATGCCGATCACGTGCAGCACGTCATACTGCGCGGCCAGTTCGCGGTAGCGCTGCGTGACGACTTCCATCCAGTCTTCCACGCGCACATCCAGCAGGTCTTCCGGCCGGCCGGCGTGGCCCGGCAAGGTCACGCCATGCGTATCGATGCCCGCACGCGCCAGCACTTTATGCAGGCCGCCCATATCGAATTCCGTACCGCCCAGCCCATGTATGAGCAGCGCGCCGGTGCGCGGCGGGCTCAGCAGGTCATCCATGTCACACCCCAAAAGCATCTTGGGTGGCCGACGACAGCGTTCCACCCCCGGACGCCATACTAGGGAGGCGGCGCGAATGAAGATCCGCAAAAATGTCGGAGAAAAGTGAAGACGTGTAAAGGCAGCAGCCCGACGGCAAAAGCGCTGCGCAAGAGAAGCGGCAGTATGACGCGGCAATAAGGAGCAGCAGCGGCAGCAGCAGCAGCAGCAGCAGCAGCAGCAGCAGCAGCAGCAGCAGCAGCAGCGCTGCGGCACCCTTGCTACAAACAGCGGCTAGTCGCGGTCAGCCAGATAGCGGGTGGGCGTTGCGCCAAACGCGCTGCGGAAACTGCCGATGAAAGCGCTGGTGCTTTCGTAGCCCACGGACAGCGCGGCCTCGGTCACGGAACCGCCGCGGCACAGGATTTCCAGCGCACGCAACAAGCGCGCCTGCTGACGCCACTGCCCAAGCGTCACGCCGGTTTCCTGCCGGAAGCGGCGCATCAGCGTGCGCGACGACATGTTCAATCGCTGCGCCCATTCCTCAATGCCTGCCGTATCGTCAGGCTGGCCCAGCAACGTGTTGGCCAGATCCTGCAAGCGCGGATCGGCGGGCATCGGCAGCAACAGCGGCGCGTGCTCGCGCTGCTTGATCTCTTCCAGCAACACGTCGAACAACTGCGCCTGATATGCCTCGGACAAGTCCCCCGCCTGTTTGCTGACGAAGCGGTCCATCAGCGCTTCGATCAGTTTGGATGACGGCCACGAGCGGCAGTGTGGCGGCAAGCGGTGGCAGGCATCCGCCCGCACGTACAGGAAGGAACCGCGCGCATCGCCAAACCATCTTGCGCCGTGCGGCATGCCGGGGGGAATCCAGCCCAGGCTGCCCGGCATCACCGTCCAGACGTCCGTGCCCGCTTGCACCACGACTAAGCCTTCATGCACCAGCACCAGCATGCCCTCGTCATGAACATGCGAGGGCACGGCAATGCCTTTGGATTCCCGCCGGCCCTGCACGCTGAACGGGGTCAGCAGCACATTGGACTGGGCGGGCGCGATAGCCACGTGAAGCATGGTTGGCAGGTTTGAGCTACAGGTTGACGGGTTCCCGTTAGCGGGCGTACATGAAAATGTACATCATTCTCATCAGTCGGGCATCAGCCCCCCGAACGGAGAAATCACATGGACATCACGCGGCTGCGCGACGCGGGCATCAAAGCCACTTTCCCTCGAATCAAGATTCTGGACATCTTTTATCAGCGCGCGAATCAGCACATGAGCGCGGCGGACGTCTACCGGAATCTCATCTCGGACCACAGCAGCATCGGCCTGGCGACGGTTTATCGCGTCATCACGCAACTTGAGGACGCCGGACTGCTCAAACGGACTCAGCTCGACGCGCACACCACCGTGTTCGAGCTCAATGACAAGGGGCATCACGACCACATGGTCTGCACGCAATGCGGGCAGATCCTGGAATCCAGCGATCCCGCCATGGCGCAACTGGTGCGAAAGATCGCCAAGCGCAGTGGCTTCGCGCTGGACTCCTACAGCCTGGTGCTCTACGGCGGGTGTGGCTGCAAACCCAGCGCCCCCGTCATCCCTCACGGAGAATTCGAATGAACCGCGATCAGTTTTTCTTCCACGACCTATCCCACTTCCCCATCGTGACGGCCAAGCACGGCGGCGCGCCCGCGGGCTATTCGGCCAGCTGGATACGCGAAATGGAAATGCTGGTGGACAACCCGCAGACCTTTGTCATGGTCGTGCCTGACATGCGCCAAGAAGCGGGTCATGACGACCGCAAGGCCATGGTGGAATGGCAGACCACCAACATGCCGCGTTTGAAGGCGCGCTGCCGCGCGTTCATTGCCATCGAACGCGAGCCCGACGCGCTGGACAAGATGCGCAAGCGCGGCGAAAAGATGGCGCGCGCCTTCGGCATGCCGTTCCTGGCGGTGGCGACGGCTAACGAAGCAATGCAATGCGCACGCGAGCTGCTGGGCCACAGCGGCCCCAGCGGTTTCGTGGTGGACTGATCCGCCGTCCATCCCGAGTCTTCACAGCGCGCCTACGGGCGCGCTTTGCATTGGCGCGCACACACTGCAATTCGCCATTGCGCCGCGGCAATAGGGTAATTGCCGAAATTAGAATGCAATATTGATAAATTTGCGATTGTGGCAAAAGGTGGAGCTGGAATAAATTCCACCTCTGGCACATCCGCCTGTCCTGCATGATTGGGGCGGGCATCCTGGCGCGCCGGGCTCTCCGGATGACGCTTGCCTGCCTATCCATGGCGCAATCCGCCATCGCTTCCGTGGTCCGTACCTGTTGGCCTGCGCGTTCACGAGACGCCGTGGCGGGCGGCTATTCCAACGCCATCCGCTTTAGCACGCGCTATTTTTGCGGCTGCCAACCGCCTGGACTCGACATTGAGATTTACGGCATTCACATCAATGAAGCGATTCCAATTCGACAGCACCGCGCTTCGTTATTTTCTGACCGTCGTCGACACCGGGTCCGTCAATGGCGCGGCGGCTCGCCTGAACGTGGTCAGCTCCGCCGTCAGCCGGCAGATTGCGGGCCTGGAGCAGCGGCTGCAAAACCAGCTGTTCGAACGGCATCCGAAGGGAATGCGCGTAACCGAAGTGGGCCGTATCCTGGCGGACCACGCGCGCCGGGTGGAAGCCGACGCGGCCCGCACCTATGCCGAGATCGGCGGGCAAAACGGCCGCTATACACAAACGGTGAAAGTGGCGGGCGCGCACGGATTTGCGGCGCAGGCCTTGCCGCAGAAATTTGCGGCGTTCCAGGCCGAACATCCGTCAGTGCGATTCAACCTGACCGTGCTGGATGCGGGGCTCGTCACCGAACGCGTGCGTTCGGCGCAGGCGGACATCGGCGTCACGTACAGCCATGCTGCGGAAAAAGATATCGCCGTCATCTTCTCGCGTCCTGCCGAGATCGTTGCCGTGATGCGCCCCGGCCACCCTCTGGCCGTTCACGACGCCCTGCATCTGACGCAACTGTCGGCCTATCCGCTGGCGTTGCCCGAAGGCGGCAGCGCGCTGCGCCGGCTGCTGGATATGGCATCAAGCCTGTACAACACCACCTTGTCGCCCGCCTTCACGTCCAACCTGCCCGACGCCGTCTACAACTATGTACTGACCGGCAACGCCGTGACCTTGTGCGCGCGGCTCTCGGCATCCCAAGAGCTGGATAGCGGCCGGCTCATTGGCCGCCCCGTCGACGACGCCCTGCTCAATGGCGGCCAGATCCAGGTGCAGACCCATGTGTCCCGCCCCTTGCCAGAGGCCGCCCACCGCTTTCTGCGCTTCATCCGCAGCGACACGCCACCGCTGTTCTGATTCCGGGCCGGCCCTGCGCGCGTCTGCCGCTTGTGCCGCTTGTGCCGCTTGTGCCGCTTGTGCCGTCTGCGCCGCTTGTGCCGCCTCCTTGCCGCCTCCTTGCCCCCTCTTTGCCGCCTTGTCATCCGGGCGTTGCCGAAACCAGAACGTGCCAGTGAAAAATGATCAATTGTTAAATATGTAATTCAAACTTACATTTGGCTCGGGTTTACCACTAGATCACGGTCGACGGCGTTTGCGCCTTCCGCCATTGCAGGAGCCTTGCGATGTTTAAGAACCTGAAAATCCGAACCGGACTGCTCGCCGTCCTGACTCTTTTCGTCGTGGCCTTGGCCGGCGCCACCAGCATGGGCTGGTTGTTCGCCAAGGCAGCAGACGAGGCCGTCGACGACCTGAACCGCGTTTCCACGGAACAGACACGCCCGCTTTATGAAACCCAGGTGCTGTTGCTGCGCACCCGCATCACGCTGGTGGCGGCCTATCTGGATGTGCAGGCGGGCCGCGGCGCGCAGGCGCAGGCAAGTGTGGATCAGGCGGCCAAGTTCCTGAACGAGGCGCGCCAGCGCTACGGCGTCTACCAACGCGTGCCCAAATTGTCGGAAGCCGGCCGCAAACTGGCGGGGGATCTGGATGGCACGTTCAATGCCTATGTGCGCAGCATTGACTCGCTGGGCGAGGCCCTGCAGAAGCAATCGGCCGAGCAGTACGTCACCGCCGTCGCAGACGCCCGAGCCGCTGACGCCCGCTTCGAAGAACGCGTCACCGCCTTCCTGAACCACACGGAACAACGCGCGGTCGAGATCAACACCGCCTCGGACCGGCGTTACGACCAGGCGGAAATCTCGACCATCGTCATGCTGGCCCTGGCGCTGGTCCTGGCGATTGGATGCTGGCGCTTCATCAGCCGCCAGGTGCTGTCGCCGCTGAAGGACGCGGCCGTGCACTTTGACCGTATCGCGTCGGGCGACCTGACCCAGCGCGTGGCCGTGGGCGCCGATAACGAAATTGGCGTGCTGTTCGCCGCGCTCAAGCGCATGCAGGACAGCCTGACCCGCACCGTCGCGGAAGTGCGCCGCAGCGTGAATGAAATCAACACGGGCGCAGCGGAAATCTCGTCGGGCAACACGAACTTGTCTTCGCGCACCGAGGAGCAGGCCGCGTCGCTGGAAGAAACCGCGGCCAGCATGGAAGAGTTGGCCACGGCGGTGAAACAGAATACCGAGCACGCGCATCAGGCCAACGCGCTGGCCGCCGAAAGCCGCGGCGTGGCCATGCGTGGCGGCGACGCCGTGCATCAAGTGGTGGAGACCATGGCGCGCATTTCGGACAGCTCGCGCCGGATCGCCGAGATTGTCTCGGTGATTGATGGCATCGCTTTCCAGACGAATATCCTGGCGCTGAACGCCGCCGTGGAGGCCGCCCGCGCGGGTGAACAGGGCAAGGGCTTCGCAGTGGTGGCGGGCGAAGTGCGGTCGTTGGCGCAGCGCAGCGCGCAGGCCGCGCGCGAGGTCAAGGACCTGATCGAGCAGTCCACCAGCAATGTGGACAGCGGCGCGCTACAGGTCCGCCAGGCCGGCGAGACGATGCAGGAGATCGTGAGCTCGGTGCAGCGCGTGACGCAGATCATGGCCGAGATCACCGAGGCATCCACCGAGCAATCCATAGGCATCGACCAGATCAACCGCGCCGTCACGCAGATGGACGACGTAACCCAGCAGAACGCCGCGCTGGTGGAAGAAGCGGCCGCCGCGGCGTCCTCGCTGGAAGATCAGGCCAAGCGCCTGGCCGCCACCGCCGCCTTCTTCAAGGTGCCGGCCGAAACCATCATCGACGTCACGGCAGAACCCGCCCCGGTCGCGCTGCGGGCCGCCTACGCGGGCTAAGGTTGCCTCATCCTTTTGTCCGAGTCTGTTCGTCCTAGGGCGCTTGGCTGACTTAAGAGTTGGCCCGCCAGGCCGTTGTCTAAGGGCAGGCGCCGTGTTTTGCACGGCGCCGTCCGCCCACCCGATGATGAGCCGCCCGCATGAACCGCGCCCTCGCCTGTATGTTTTGCCAATCAACGCTGGCGCAAGGCGCGCCGCTGCTTGAGAAGAACGGCGCCGCCATCTGCAAGACCTGCGTGGATCAATTCTCCGACCGCTTCGCCGAACGCGCGTGGGCCATGGCGTCTACGTTGCAGGAACAGCTGGATGTACTGCTGGAAGAAAGCCGGCGGGCGCTGGCCCAAAGCGAATCGCTGTCTGAACGGGCGCGCACGTGCGGGCTAAGCTTGCATGCGCTGGCAGATGCGTCGGCGCGCACGCCTTCTTGAAGCACGCTTTTCTGCCCAATCTCTTTTCTACGTAATTTCTCTCTACGCAATCTTTTCTACGCATTCACGACAGACGAAAAAAAAGCACCGCGATCACTCGCAGGTGCTTGTTTCTCTTTCCGCTTGAACAAAAAGCGGGGGTGGTGGGCTGAGCGAGACTCGAACTCGCGACCAACGGATTAAAAGTCCGCTGCTCTACCGACTGAGCTATCAGCCCGACCGAAGCCAGAAATTATGGCGGATTTTTTTTATCTTGTCAAAAGGTTTGACGAAGATCCGCCATGAAGTTTCCTCCGCGCGCCCTTCAGCGTTCATAAAAAAACGGCCGCGCAAGGCGGCCGTTCTTGGGCTGGGGTGAACCTGGACTTACCAGGCCGCCACCACGGCGCCCTTGTACTTGGTCTCGATGAACTGCTTCACGGCCGGGCTGTGATAGATGCTGATCAGCTTGGCGAACTCGGGGCGGTCCTTGTCCTTTTCACGCACGACCAGCACATTGGCGTACGGCGAATCCGGCGATTCCTGGGCGATGGCGTCCTTGGTCGGGTTCAGGCCGGCTTCCAGCGCGAAGTTGGTGTTGATGGCCGACGCGTCGGTGTCATCCAGCGAACGCGGCAGTTGCGCGGCGTCCAGTTCAATGAAGCGCAGCTTCTTCTTGTTCTCGACGACGTCGATCGGCGTGGCCTTCAGGCCGGCTTCCGGACGCAGCTTGATCAGGCCATTGGCTTGCAGCAGCAACAGCGCGCGGCCGCCGTTGGTCGGGTCGTTCGGCAGCGCGATGCGCGCGCCGTCCTTCAGCTCAGCCAGCGACTTGATCTTCTTGCTGTAGATGCCGATCGGGAAGATCACGGTCTTTGCGATGCTGACCAGCTTGTAGCCGCGGTCGGCGTTGGCGTTGTCCAGATACGGCTGGTGCTGGTAGCTGTTGACGTCCAGGTCGCCCGAGGCCAGCGCAACGTTGGGCTGCACGTAGTCGGTGAATTCGATGATCTGCAAGTTCAGGCCCTGCTTGGCGGCTTCGGCCTTCACCACATCAAAGATCTGGGCGTGCGGGCCGGCGGTGACGCCCACCTTCAGCGGCTTGTCCTGAGCCAGCGCGGGCTGGGCGAAAACGGCGGCGCCCAGGGCGAACGCGGCCAGCGACTTCAAAACCTTGATGCTCATGATGCGAGTTCCCGAATAACGGAAGTAGAGAGAAGAAAGAATGGGCGTCTTTGTGATCAGCGATGCGACAGGCGGCGCACGAAGCGGTCGCCCAGGCTTTGGATCGCCTGAACCAATACGATCAGCACGATCACGACGGCCGCCATGACGTCCGATTGGAAGCGTTGATAGCCGTAGCGGATGGCCAGGTCACCCAAGCCGCCGCCGCCGATGGCGCCGGCCATGGCCGAATAGCCGATCAGGCTGACAACGGTGACGATGGTCGCGGCGATCAGGCCGGGCAAGGCTTCGGGCAGCAGCACCTTCATGATGATCTGCATCGGCGATGCGCCCATGGCGCGCGCCGCGGTGATCAGCCCCGGGTCCACTTCGCGCATGGCGTTTTCGGCGATGCGGGCCATGAACGGAATCGCGGCTACCGACAGCGGCACGATGGCGGCCGTGGTGCCGATGGAGGTCTGCGCAACCAGGCGCGTGAACGGGATGATGGCAACCATCAAGATCACGAACGGCACCGAACGCGTGGCGTTGATGATGGCGCCCAGCACGTGGTTGACGGGCTGGTTCTCCAGCATGTTGCCGCGCGCGGTCACCGTGAGCGTCACGCCCAGCGGAATGCCGATGACCACCGCGATGGCGCTGGCCACACCCACCATCAACAAGGTGTCAAGCAGCGACGTAATAAGCAGGTCGATCAGTTGCGGACTCATGAGCTATTTCTTCAACGGTAATGTCACGGGCGGTCAACGCGGCAATCGCGTCCTTGACCGCGGCGGGCGCGCCTTGGGCCAGCACGAACATCGTGCCCACGGCCACGCCCTGGATATCTTCAACGCGGGCCTGCACCAGGCCCACGTCCAACGAAAACTGCTTGGCCAGGTCGGACAGGAACGAGCCCGACGCATCGGTGCCGGTCAAGGACAGGCGCAACAGGCGCACGGCCTGGCCCGGCTTGGCGGCGGTGAGCGTGGCGATGCGTTCCTTTACGGCGGCCAGTGTGGCGTCGGTGAGGTCGGACGCGGTGGCGGCCGACACCATGCCGCGCGTGACTTCGTGGCGCGGCTGCGCAAACACTTCACGCGTGCTGCCCACTTCCACCACTTCGCCTTGCGACAAGACGGCGACGCGGTCGCAGACTTCGCGCACCACTTCCATCTGGTGCGTGATCATGACGACCGTCACACCCGTCTTGCGGTTGATGTCGCGCAGCAGCGCCAGAATGTTGTGCGTGGTTTCAGGGTCAAGCGCGGACGTGGCTTCATCGCTGAGCAGCACGTCCGGGTTGTTGGCCAGCGCGCGCGCAATGCCCACGCGCTGCTTCTGGCCGCCACTGATCTGGCTGGGATAACGGTCGCGCAGATGCTCCAGGCCCACCAGCGCCAGCAGACGCTCGACACGGGCCGGAATCTCGGCCTTGGCCACGCCGGCAATTTCCAACGGCAAGGCCACGTTGCCGTAGACCGTGCGGCGCGACAGCAGATTAAAGCCCTGGAACACCATGCCGATGCGGCGGCGCTGGCCGCGCAACTGCGCTTCGTTCAGCCCGGTGAGGCCCTGCCCGCCGATGGTGATCGTGCCTTCGTTGGGGCGTTCCAGCAAATTGATGCACTGGACCAACGTGCTTTTACCGGCCCCGCTGGGGCCGATGATGCCGAAGACCTCGCCCTGCTCGATGTGCAGGTTGATGCCTCGCAGCGCCTGGAATTGTCCATGCGGCGTGGCATAGGTCTTGGATAGGTTCTCGATGTGAATCATGGCAAGCGATTTTGTATCTTTTCTCTTCTAAAGAGAACGACCGTTTTTTCCATTTTTAATAACTATAAGTAATATAGTCGCCATCATCGCCTTGCGGCGTCTCCGACAGCGCCTACAACCGATGCTGCGATCTGGCGGCTACCAAAAAGGCGCAAAGGGCAGTCAGGAAGGAAAGCCTTCCTGACTGCCCCTTTTATAACGGTGGCCGGTCAACCGGCCACGCGATTGTCAGCGAGCGCGAGAGATGCGGACTTCCGCGCCCCGGCGCTTGACCTCAAGGCCTTCGGACGGCGAAATCCGCAGCCCTTCCAGACCCTTGATGTAGCTGGAGCCCTGCATTTGCATCACGCGGATCTTGTTGCGCATGACGACCGGGTTATGCACCGGCATGCCGAACATCCAGACTTCATCCAGGATACGCGCCGAGTTGAACTCGCCCGTGTGCTGCGCGGCCGGTCCCAGACAGAGCATGTGCCCTTCGCGGCCGAACACCGGGAACTGGCCCAGCTCGCAGTCGATCGTCCAGGTGGTGCCGCCTTCGTAGCGGTGACCCGTGTTCAGATCCCACCAGGCTTCGCCCTTGGGCAGATACACGCGCACCTGCTTGCCCGGTTCGGTGACCGGCGCCACCAGCAGGGCCGGGCCCAGGAGGTATTGCAAGTCCCACTCATGGGCATGCGGGTCGTTCGGGAACGACAGGGCCATGGAACGCTGCACCGGCAAACCGGTACGGGCCGAATCTTCGATGGCGCCCAGCACATAAGGCACCAGGCGATAGCGCCATTGCATCCAGGTACGGGCCTGCGCCAGCGTTTCTTCGCCGAAGTCCCAAGGCATCAAGCCTTCAACACCCTGGAACGAGAAGTTTGCCGAGAACACGCCCACGGTCAGCCAGCGCAGGTACAGCTCGGACGTCATGCCCGAGCGGTCGCGCGAGGCCGAACCGATGCCATGCACCTGCACGGGCAAGCCGCTGGCGCCAATCGACAAGGCGGTGCGCAAGGTATGGCGCAAGCCGTCCCAGGTGTTTTCAGCCTGCGGCCCCACCTGCCACGGCAGGCGCTGCGCGGCGGGGAACAAGTCGGCGCTGGGCACCACGCCTTCCGGCGGGACCTTCAGGCCGGCGACGGCGTCAAACAAAGCACGGCGCACCAACAGCGGATACATGCTGCGCAGCGCGGGGCCGGTTTCGCCGTTGCGGGCGGTGACGCCGTCAGGGATGGCGATCTGGGCGTCGCACGCGGGCGCGTCCAGGCCGTCTTCCACCAATTGGCGATGACGCTCAACCCACAGGTTGTAGATGTCGCGATAGGTCAGGTCGAGCAGGCCATAAGGCTGGCCCGATGTGGCGGCGTTGCCGTCAAACACCTGCGCGGAACCGTCGTCCTTGGCCAGCAGCCAGCCCCGGTCTTCCAGTTCTTCGAACAGCGGGCTGGTCTTCAGCACGCCGGGGAAACCAGAAGCCGAGACATGCACGTTGTGCTTGTGGAACAAGGCCAGCATCTGCTTGGCGTCCGGGAAACGCTGAGCGTCCCATTCGAACACGGCCTTGTCCGCCTGGAAGCCCCAGGCCGCCGGCTGCGCCAGCGTCACGGCGTCAACCGGAATCTGGTTTTCGCGCATGCGGGCCACCAAAGCCACCGTCTGCGTGGGCATTTCGCCCGCGGCCTGTTGCAGCCATGCGCCCATCGCCCACAGCACGGGCTGGCCGGCTCGGCCGGTCAGCGCGGTGTACTGGTTCAGGATTTCAGCGGGTTCGCCGGCGAACAGGAACAGATCCAGCACGGCGTCGTCCACGGTCAGCACGTAGGCCGAATCCGCAGGCGCAACGCCCACCGAATGTTCAATGCGGCGCATCGTGTTCACATAGACGCCCCAGCCTCGCGGGCTCCATGCCAACGGCAAGGCGCGGTGCTCGGGGTCATCGGAAACGACCGATTCTTCGCGGCGGTTCAGATCGCCCGGGGTTTCGCCCAGGCCGAACACGCGCTCGTCGGGCTGCAGGGTGAACCCCGCCGTCCAGACCGCGCTGTCGTCCTGGTCCAGCGCGTTATGCCCGAATGCGGGCGTATGCGCGGAAACCTCGGATTCGAATACCCGTTCTTCGTTGCGGTAAATCGCCACGCGCACGGGATTCGATTGGATTTCCAGGGCAACATCGCCCTGTGTGATGCGCCAACCGTCGCCCCCTTCGCGGGGAGCAATGGCAGCTTCGCCCACGGCCTCTTGGCGCGCGAGCAGCATCTCGGCCACAGCGCGCGCACGCGCACTGGGCTTGTCATCATTCAGGTGGTTCGCCTCGCCGCAGCGCAGGCGAAAAACACCAGGCGCATGCGCCTCGACTACCAGGTGCAACCCATCGCCCGCATCGAAATCGAAGCGACTAGGGCGGGACGTCAGCAGCTCGATGTTATCGAGCTGGGTAGTATGGGCAAAGTCGAACTTGGGCGGCACAGAGCATCCCCCGGCTTAAGCCAAAAACCATCAAAAGACGCTATTTTGACGGATTTGAGCTTTGAAATAAACTCGGTCCCTCTTTTGGACGGCAATCTCATCCAAAAAAGGGGGCATAAAGCCCTCGGCTGACACGAATCGGCGATGATGCCGCGCGTGGCCGAAACGCCAATTTTGAGCCCAAAGCGGCCTATTTGGCGCCAAATCCTGGCAATTACTGCAATTCTACGCCACCTGACTGACGGCCCCCTCAAGCCTTCGACTTTTTTTCATCGCGGTGAAACAAGTTGGGCCAGATCGGTTTCCAGCAGACCGGGCTCACCCGCCAGCCGCGCGGCAATCTCGTCACCCATCAATGCCGACCAGGACAGCCCCCGCGAGGCGTAGCCGACAGCCAGCCACACGCCCCTAGCATGCGGCAACTCGCCCACGGCAGGCAAGCGCCCCGGCAACACCGCGCGCCATCCGGCCCAGCCCGGCAACGTCCCCGGCACCAATGCATCAAAGTCGGGAAAGTGACCGCTCAGTAGGCCGGCCGCCTTGTCCAGCGTGACGCGTTGGCCTTCCGCGCTGACCTGCGTCTGCGTGGCGCCGTGCATATACGTGCTGCCCAGCACGCAACCGGCGCCCACATCGGGCAGCAGATAGCCCTCGCCCCCGACAATGCAGCGCGGGCCGCCCGCGAGCGACGCCGCGGGCACCAGCGTGACCTCGCCCGCCAGCGCATGCATCTGCGCAATGCGCGGCAAAGGATCGAGCAAACCGCTGTCGGCCAGCACGCCCTGCGCGCCAAACGCGTTGGCCAGAATGACGGTTTCGGCATGCGCGATTTCCTGGCCCTGCTCATCCAGCACGCGCCAGCCCGGCCCCACGGGTTCCAACCGCGCCGCCTTGGCAGGCGCCACCGTCACACCCGGCGTTTGCAGCAGCGCATCGATCAGACGATTCGGCTGCACCAGCATGCCCTGCGCAAAGAACACGCCCCCACGCGCCAGCGGCAGGCCCGCCAGCGCACTGGCCTCGTCGCGGTCCACCATGCGTACCCAATCAGAGGGAAACGCCAGCGTTTCCAAGGTGCCGGCCAGCGCGGCGGCCTTGCCCGCATCGCGCTCGACCTGGACCGTGCCGCAGACACGGGGCGCGGCGCCGCCGGCAAGCCCTTTCCAGCGGGCTTCGGCACGCTGGCTGCCTGCGCGCGACAGCCGCGCGCGGGCGTTGTCGTCACGCGCAATCACCGGGGTCAGCGCCGCCGCCAGATGCCCTGCATGCGCAGGTGCTCCCAACGCGCGACCGGCATCCAGCACCGTAACGCGCCATCCCCGCCCCGCCAGCGACTGCGCAACGCCCGCACCCGCCAGCCCCGCCCCCACCACCACGGCATGCCTGACCGTCGAGCGCGGGGCCGCTGCCGCGCTGCCCGGCGCGCGAACCGTACCCACGGTCATCAGCCCCTTGCCGTCATACCCCGGCGCGCACTCCACGTCGAAACCGGCGCCCTGCAAGGCATGCCGCAGCTCGCTGGTGCATGCCCAGGTCGCAACCGTGGCCCCGGGCGCCGCCAGTTTGGCAAGATCGCGCAACAGGGGCGAGGCCCACATTCGGGGATTACGTTCTGGCGCGAAACCATCCAGAAAAAAGGCATCCACCCGCGCGTTCAAGCGCCGCGCCAGCCCCTGGGCATCGCCAAAACCCAGGGTCAGCGTGACCGCGCCATTTTCGAACTCCAGCCGGTGCAGGCCAGGCAGCAGCGCCGGCCATTGCGCCCACAACGCTTGCGCCAGCTCCTCAAGCGGCGCGGGCGCATACCGGGCCAACTGCGCCACCAGGTTCTCGCGCGTGAATGGATGCGCCTCCATCGACACCATATGCAGGGCGGCGGGCCGCTGCGGGTCATGGCGCCAGGCGTTCCACAGCGCCAGAAAGTTCAGCCCCAGGCCGAATCCCGTTTCGCAGACGGTGAACGCATCGCGCCCCCGCCAGCGTTCCGGCAGGCCATTACCCCGCAGAAACACGTGCTCCGCCTGCCCCAGTGCCCCAGCCGGCGCGTGATACACATCGTCATACAAGGGGCTGAACAGCTGGCCGTCGGCATCGATGTCCGTCACGGCGGGGGTCAGGGGCAAATAAGACGAGGACATGGAATCCGGGGGGAAATAATCAAAGTTGAGACAAGCGCGAATTATCGAGCGATGCGGGCGCGGCCGTTGGATGGACGCCACGCGGAATCCGCCTTTCAAGCCGCTGCCACGGGTTTGACGCATAGCTGGGCTTACACTGGTTTACATGGATACCTATGATCAGCCCCGCTCACTGGCCCAGCCCATCGACCTGTGCGCCGCGATCGATGCGGCAGTCACTGCGGCGCATGCAGGCGCGGCCATTCTGCAATCCTACGCGCACCATCGCGCCGATCTTGTGATCGACCGCAAGGCGCGCAACGATCTCGTGTCCCAGGCGGACCGCGAGGCCGAAGCCGTGATTATCCAGGAGCTGCAAACGCGCACGCCCAAGTTCGGCATCGTGGCCGAAGAAACGGGCGGCAAGCCTCAAGGCAGCGCCACCTGGTACATCGACCCGCTGGATGGCACCACCAACTTCCTGCACGACATTCCCCACTACGCGGTATCGATTGCGTTGATCGCCCACGCAGGCACGGCGGTGTCGGCCACGGAAACGCTAAAGGAAGACACCCCCGTCATCGGTGTGGTGTACGACCCCAACCGCGAAGAGCTATTCACGGCGGTGTACGGAATTGGCGCGTGGCTGAACGGCCGCCGCATCAAGTGTTCGCGCACGCAGACGATTGAAGATTCGGTGCTGGCCACCGGTTTCCCCTTCCGCGATTTTTCGTTCGCCGATCAATACATGCCCATGCTGAACGACGCCATCAAGCGTGCGCGCGGCGTGCGCCGCATGGGCGCGGCCGCGCTGGACCTGGCGTGGACCGCCTGCGGCCGTTACGACGGGTATTGGGAAATGGGCCTGGCGCCGTGGGATGTGGCCGCTGGCACGCTGATCCTGCGCGAAGCGGGCGGCACCTGCACAGACATGCACAAGCTTGACCCCTGGCCGATCGGCGGACGCGTCGTCGCGGGCAACCCCGCTATCGAACGCGCCCTGCACGACATGATTGCCCCGCACCTGGACAATCCGCCGTCCGACCCGGCATAAGGCCTGTCAGGCGGCCGCAGCGTCCTGGGGCGCCTTGGCCGGCGCGTCGGGGCGCAGTTCGCGGCGCAGGATCTTACCCACATTGCTCTTCGGCAATTCTTCGCGGAATTCCACGAAGCGCGGGCGCTTGTAGCCCGTGAGCTTTTCGCGGCACCAGTCCTGCACCTGGGCCTCGGTCAGCGACGCGTCCTTCTTCACAACAAACACCTTCACGGCTTCACCTGAGTGCTCGTCAGGCACGCCGATGGCGGCGCACTCCAGCACGCCGGGCATTTGCGCGACAACCGCTTCGACCTCGTTCGGATAGACCTTGAAGCCCGACACCGCAATCATGTCCTTCTTGCGGTCGACGATGCGCGTGTAGCCTTGCGCGTCCATGATGCCGATGTCGCCCGTGCGGAAGTAACCGTCGGCCGTCATCGACTGCCGCGTTTCTTCGGGCTTCTGCCAATACCCCAGCATCACCTGCGGCCCGCGTATGCCTACTTCGCCGCGCTCGCCCAGCGGCACTTCATGGCCCGCATCATCAAGAATTGCCACGTCGGTGGAAGGCAGCGGCAAGCCGATCGAGCCTGAATACGCGGTGGCGTCGGTGGGGTTCACGGTGGCGACAGGCGAGGTCTCGGACAAGCCATAACCTTCAATCAGCGGCCGGCCGGTAATCTTCAGCCAACGCTCCGCCACCGACTGCTGCACCGCCATGCCGCCTCCCAACGTCAACCGCAATGCCGAGAAATCCAGCTTCGCGAAGTCGTCGTTATGGGCCAGCGCGTTAAACAGCGTATTGACGCCTGGGAACAGATTGATGGGCACCTTGCGCCACGCGTTGATCAGCGACGGCTGATCGCGCGGGTTGATGATGAGCACGTTGCGCATGCCCGCGTGCAGGCCGTACAAGCCGCAAACCGTCATCGCGAACACGTGGTACAGCGGCAGCGCGCTGATGATAGTGAGCTGCGTGCGCGCCAGATCGTGCACCACGGGCTGCGCCACGGCTTCCGTCTGCAATACGTTGGCCGCCAGATTGCGGTGCGACAGCATCGCGCCCTTGGGCACGCCCGTCGTGCCGCCCGTGTATTGCAGCACCGCCACATCGTCCATCGACAAGACGGGTGGCGTGAACGGCGCACGCGCGCCATCACGCAACACGGCTGGCAAATTATGTGCGCCGTCGATGCGCCACGGCTTGACGATCTTCTTGATATGGCGGGCCACAAAGTTGACCAAAGGCGCCTTCAGCCCGCCCAGCAAATCACCCGGCCCGGTCACGACAATGTGCTTGAGCTGGCCGCGGTTCTTCACCGCTTGCAAGGTGTTCGCAAAGTTCTCAAGAATCAGGATGACAGATGCGCCACTGTCTTGCAGTTGGCGTTCGAGCTCGTCAGCGGTGTAGAGCGGGTTTACGTTCACCACGACCAGCCCCGCGCGCAACGTGCCCAACATGCCAACCAGATACGCCGGCACGTTCGGCATCATCAACGCCACGCGCGCGCCCTTGGGCAGGCCCAGGCTTTGCAGCCAGCCGGCGAAGCCGCGGGCATAGTGATCCAGCTGCGCATAGGTGATGTCGCTGCCCATCGCCGTGCAGGCGATGCGCGACGCATATTGTTTGCAGGCCCGGTCAAGCAAGTCGGCCAACGAGGAATAACCCTCAGTGGAGATCTCCGCCGGAACCCCCTTCGGGTAATGGGCAAGCCACGGACGCGTCATGGTATTTGTCTCCATTAAATAGATTTTTGATTGATGATAACCTTGTTGCGTTCCCCAATTCCGCCTGACTTTCCCCATGAAACTGCTCGAACCCATCGTCGCCTGGCATCAAGACATTTCCAAGATCCGACGCGACATCCACGCGCATCCCGAACTGGCTTTCGAAGAATTCCGCACCGCCGATGTGGTTGCGGCCAAGCTTGAAGAATGGGGCATCGAGGTCGACCGCGGCTTGGGCGGCACGGGCGTTGTCGGGATCATTCGCGGCAATCAGCCGGGCGAACGCGCCGTGGGCCTGCGCGCCGACATGGACGCGTTGCCGATGCAAGAGGTCAACACCTTTGCGCACGCCAGCCAGAACGAAGGCAAGATGCACGCGTGCGGCCACGACGGCCACACCGCCATGCTGCTGGCGGCGGCGCAATATCTATCGCAACACCGTGATTTCGCCGGCATTGTGTACGTGATTTTCCAGCCCGCCGAAGAAGGCGGCGGCGGCGCCAAGCGCATGATCGATGACGGCCTGTTCAAGCGTTTCCCGATGGAAGCGGTGTTCGGCATGCACAACTGGCCCGGCATGAAGACGGGCCAATTCGGCGTGACGCCCGGCCCCATCATGGCGTCCAGCAACGAGTTTTCGATTATCGTGAAGGGCAAGGGTACGCACGCTGGCATGCCCAACCTGGGCATCGACCCGGTCATGGCGGCCGTGCAGCTGGCGCAGTCGTTGCAGACCATCATCACGCGCAACCGCAATCCGCTGGACGCGGCGGTGCTCAGCATTACGCAGATTCACGCCGGCAGCGCCGACAACGTCGTGCCCAATCACGCCGAATTGCGCGGCACGGTGCGCACCTTCACGCTGGACGTGCTGGACCTGATCGAACGCCGTATGGAAGAGATCACGCGCCACACCTGCGCCGCCATGGATTGCGACGTGCAATTCACGTTCCAGCGCAATTACCCGCCCACCATCAATCACGCTGAAGAAGCGGCGTTCTGCGCCGACGTGATGCGCGACATCGTGGGCGAGGCCAACGTCAACGACCACGTGCAGCCCACAATGGGCGCGGAAGACTTCGCGTTCATGCTGCAGGAACTGCCGGGCTGCTATGTGTGGATTGGCAACGGCACGGGCGAACACCGCGACAGCGGCCACGGCCTGGGCCCCTGCATGCTGCACAACGGTAGCTACGACTTCAACGACGACCTGCTGCCGCTGGGTGGCACCTACTGGGTCCAGCTGGCGTTGAAGCGTCTGGCCAAAGCCTGAGGGGCAAGCGCCCTACCCGCCGTCCGCCGCCCCGACCGCCAGGCACATCGCCAAAAAGCGTTCGGCGGCGCGGGCCGCGGCGTCCGCGTGCGGCACCAGAATGCTCAGCGTGCGCGTCAGCGGCTTGGGCAACAAGCGCAACGCCGCCAGCGCACCGTCCTCATGCCGCATCGACATGACGGACACAAAGCCCACGCCCAGCCCCGCGCGCACCGCCTGCTTCACCCCTTCCACCCCCGCCAGCTCTAACCCCACCGACGGCGCCTGCCCGGCATCGGCGAACGCGCGTTCGACCAGACGGCGTACGCCGGAGCCGGGTTCGCGCATCACCAGCGGCGAGGCGGCCAGGTCGCGCAACGTCACCGCGCCCTTGCTGGCCAACGCGTGGTCCGCCCGCACGATCGCCACGACTTCGTCCTGCCGCCAGGCGTGCACCGCCGTATCCGCCGGCAGGCCCGTGGGCACATCCCCTTCAATAAAGGCCAGGTCCAGCGCGGGCAGCCGCTCGACGATTTCGCGCGTGTTGCCATCCGACAGATGCAGGCTGACCGCAGGAAAGCTGTGGCGAAAATCGGCGACGAGCCTGGGCAGCAGATAGCTGGCGGGCGTGGTGCTGGCGCCCAAGCGCAGCGCGCCGGTTTCCAGCCCGCGCCACGATTCCCGCACCGCCTGCGCCTGCCGATATACCTGCCGCAGTTGCCGGGCTTGTTCGGCCAGCCGTTCGCCGGCCTCGGTCAATGCAATGCCGTGGCCGCTGCGGCGGTACAGCGGTTCGCCAAACCACTCTTGCAGCATGCGCAGTTGGCCCGACACGGCGGGTTGAGACAAATGCAGCACTTGCGCGGCGCGGCTGATATTGCCGGTATCGGCGACGCAGGCGAAGGTCAGCAACTGATCTGGGGTCATAGGCAGATAACTATCAGAATTTCCGATATTACATATTCAAAATAAAGATTTTTCAAATAGTAGTGGCACATCTAATATTTCGGGAAGTTATTTAGATATGCCCAAAGGGCCATCATGAGCACCACCACCAGCACCGCAGTTCCACTTCCCGCGACAGCAGCCGCAGCCCCGGGAGCACCGGCTGCCGCAGCACCGGCTGCCGCAGCATCGGCTGCCGCAGCATCGGCCACCGCCACCCCGTGGCGCGACAAACTCAACGGCGTGCTGTTCGTCGGCCTGATGGCCGCGGCCGTCATGCAGCTGGCGGACCTGCCCGCCATTCGCCAGTTGGGCTTTTCGCCGCTGGTGGTCGGCATTGTCTGCGGCATGCTGTATGGCAACTTCCTGCGCGGCACCATGCCGGCGGATTGGAGCGTGGGCGTGAACTTCACCGCGCGGCGCCTGCTGCGCATCGCCGTCGCCTTCTACGGTTTGAACATCAGCATTCAGCAGATCGCGGCCGTGGGCTTGCCCGGGCTGGCCGTTTCCGTGGCCGTCGTGCTCGGCACCTTATTGATTGGCACCGTTGTCGGCCAGCGCATGCTGGGCCTGGATCGCGACACCGCCATGCTGACCGCCGCAGGCAGCGCCATCTGCGGCGCGGCCGCCGTGCTGGCGTTCGAACCGACCTTGCGCGCCGCCCCGCACAAGAGCGCCGTGGCCGTGGCCACCGTGGTGCTGTTCGGCACGCTGTCCATGTTCCTGTACCCCATCCTCTATCACGCCGGCTGGCTCAACTTGGACACCCAGGCGCTCGGCATCTATATCGGCGGCACCATCCACGAAGTGGCGCAGGTGGTCGGCGCGGCCAGCAATATTGATCCCGCCACCACCGAAGTCGCCACCATCGTCAAGATGACCCGCGTGGCGCTACTGGTGCCGGTGCTGCTGGTGCTGGGCATGTACCTGCGCAGCGCCGCCAGCCACGCGGGCGGCCAGGCCAAGGGCGCCAAGCTGCCCATCCCCTGGTTTGCGGTCGGCTTCCTGGTGCTGGCCATCATCAATTCGCTGAACATCATTCCCGCCGACGCCATCGCCGCCATCCGCCGCCTGGATGTCTTTGCGCTGACCATGGCCATGACGGCGCTGGGCATCGAAACCCGCTTTGCCCAGATCAAGAAGGCCGGCCCCCGCGTGATGGCCCTGGGCCTGATCCTGTACGCGTGGCTGTTGGTTGGCGGCTACGGCATCGTCAAATTGGCGACCTGATCCGCGCGGCCGCCGCCGCAAAGCGCGGCGGCCGCCCTTCCATGCACGCCGCAGTCGCTTTTTTCCTGCATAATCGGCTGGTTCCCTAGCAGTGGAGTCGGCCGCATGACCTCCAGCAACAAATCCCCGTTTACGACTTTGCCCGCCGATCGCGACGCGGTATTGCGCGTCATGCCGATGCCGGCCGACGCAAATATCCATGGGGACGTGTTTGGCGGCTGGATCATGTCCCAAGTCGACATCGCCGGCTCCATTCCGGCGGCCCGCCGCGCGGCTGGCCGCGTCGCCACCGTCGCAGTCAACGCCTTTCAGTTCAAAGAGCCCGTGTTCGTGGGCGACCTCCTCAGTTTCTACGCCGCCATCGTCAAGACCGGCACGACGTCGATCACGGTGTCGGTCGAGGTCTACGCGGAACGCCAACGCCTGGACGCCGAAGTCGTCAAGGTCACCGAGGCCACCCTGACATACGTCGCCACCGACGAAGCGCGGCGCAGCCGCCCCCTCCCCACTCTTTGAGCCGTAACGCATGACGCAGTCCGCCGCCGCGCAGAAACCGCCCGCGACGCCACGCCGCCTCGACCCGGAAGACGCACAGACCGCCCTGGCCGAAGTGCAGGAACGCCTGCGCCGCCAGCAATTGGTAGCCGATCTGGTGCATCGCCAAGAAGAAGGCGACGCCAAAGCCACGCTGGTTGAAGACCTGGTGCACCGCCAGCACGAGGCCGAACTCAAGACCCTGCTAGACGGCCTGCATCCGGCCGATATCGCCTTCATCCTGGAATCGCTGCCCAAGGACGAACGCCAGGCCATCTGGAAGCTGGTCAGCCCCGAGCACGATGCCGACGTGCTGCTGGAAGTCGAAGACTGGGTGCGGGAATCGCTGATTGAAGCGATGGACCGGCAAGACCTGGTCGCCGCCACCGGCAACATGGACGCCGACGAGCTGGCCGACCTGGCGCCCGACCTGCCGCCCGACGTGGTGGCGGAAGTGCAAAAGGGCCTGACCGAAGAAGAACGCGCACAGCTGCTGGAAGCCATGGGCTATCCGGAAGACAGCGTGGGCGCGATCATGGACTTCGAAATGGTCCGGGTGCGTGAAGACGTCACGCTGGAAGTGGTGCTGCGCTATCTGCGCCGCCTGCACGAGCTGCCCGACCACACCGACCAAATTTTCGTGGTGGACCGCCAGGACAAGCTGCAAGGCATTCTGCCGCTGTCGCGCCTGTTGGTCAGCGAACCCGAAACCGAAGTGCGCGCCGTGATGAATTCGGATTTCCTGGCGCTGAACCCGCTGGATTCCGACGCCGACGCGGCCGGCGCCTTTGAACGTTACGACCTGGTGTCCGCCCCCGTGATGGACGACCAGGGCCGCTTGATCGGCCGCGTCACCATCGCCGACGTCGTGGACGTGATGCGTGAAGACTCGCAAGAACAGGCCTTGTCGCGCGCCGGTCTGCAAGAAGAAGACATCTTCGCCCCGGTCAGCACCGCCTTGCGCAACCGCGCCCCGTGGCTGCTGTTCAACCTCTGTACCGCCGCCACGGCGTCTTTCGTGGCGTCCCAGTTCGAAGGCACGGTCAGCCAGATCGTCATCCTGGCCTTCCTGATGTCCATCGTGGCCGGCATTGGCGGCAACTCCGGCAACCAGACCATGACGCTGATCATCCGCGCGCTGGCCATGGGCCGGATCACCGGACGCAACCTGTGGCAGCTGGTCAAGCGCGAGCTGTTCGTGACCTTGCTGGTGGGCTTGTGCGGCAGCCTGGTCGCCGCCTTGTTCGCCTGGGTGATCTCGCATTCGCTCTCGATCGCCCTCGTGATGATGGCGGCGATGATCTGCAACATGCTGGTCGGCGCGTCCGTCGGCGTGCTGGTGCCGATGGTGCGCGCCCGCTTCGGCAAGGACCCGGCGATGGGATCGTCCGTGCTGCTGACCTTCGCCACCGACTCGCTCGGCTTCTTCATCTTCCTGGGGCTGGCGACGCTCTTCCTGCTGTAGCCTGGCCGCCACAGAGAATTCTTAATCTATGTTGGCCCTCTGCCCGCGCTCCGCGGGCAGAGGCATTCGAACACTGTTTCATGACAGCGGTCTGACAGGGATATGCCCATGACTCCATGTAAAGTAATGGAATTGTCATCTTCATCCCTTAGTACCCGTAATGACCGCCAAATTCCGGGCAGCCGTCCTTTGCTTGCTGCTCTCGACTTTCGCCGCCGCTGCTCAAGCCTGTGATGGTATGCCCTCTTGGGCGCAGTCCGCTTGTAATCGCCTGGACCAGATCTGGACCGAAGGCGGCCACGACCTCTACGTTTCCGGCTACGCCTGGCACAACCGCGCCATGTACAGCAAAGAGAAAATCGACAGCTTCAACGAACTGGCGTGGGGTGGCGGCTATGGCCGCAGCATCTACGACGAGGACGGCGACTGGCAGGGCTTGTACGCCATGGCGTTCCTGGATTCGCACAGCAAGGTCGAACCGATTGCCGGCTACGGCTTTTTGAAGATCGGACAAGTCAGCGAGAACTTCCGGCTGGGCGCGGGCTACACGGTGTTCCTGACCGCGCGGCACGACATCATGAGCTACGTGCCGTTCCCCGGCATCCTGCCGCTGGTGGGCGCAGGCTACAAAGACGCCATGTTCTACGCCACCTACATTCCCGGCGCCTCCGGCGCAGGCAACGTGCTGTACATGTTCGGCCGCTGGCACTTCTAAGGCGCAGGGCCCAAGCGTCAAAAAGCGTGGCCCAGCTTGCGGACCAGATCGCCCAGCCGCCAATCGTCAATGCCGTGCGCGCGCAGCGCACGCTCGGTCTCCACCACGTAATCCAGGCACGGCCCCGAATGCCCGACGGCATTGCGTATGCACGCGAGCAGGCGGTCGTCGCTCAGGTCAGCGGCGTATTCATCGCAAGCGCGGTTCAGCAGGAAGACCAGCCCGCGCACCGGCGCGGCTTCGGTATGGCACGTGAGCCAACGGGGGGTGTAGGCGCCGGTCACCATCTCGCGGCGCCAGAGCGCCTGGAACACGTCGCGCACATCGGCCGCCGAAATCTGATATGCCACGCCACGGCAGCAACCGCCCCGGTTCAAGCCGAACACCAGCCCGGGGTTATCAGGCGAGCCGCGATGGTCGTGAGACCACAAGCACAACGATCGGTGATAGCCGCGCACCGTCGCCAAGCGGCGCTCGCGCCAGGCAAAACCGGGATGCCAGATCAAGGACCCATACGCGAACACCCATAAATCGTCGGCGCCGTTCCAGCCGGCCAGCAGGTCGTCCACCGATAGCGCTTGCCGCGATTTGGCCAAACCGGCACAGCCGGCGGGTACTGCCAACGACATAGGGTCCTCTGATATCCCGATTCATTCCCTAGCAGGAATGAGCGATATCCTACGCCGAGCGCCGCGCAAAAGAATTGCGAGATGGGCCTTGTGCAACACGCCGAAAGAAATTTGCATCCGCCGCAGCCCTCGCCCAAGAAAAAAAATTGCGCGCCGGCCGTTACACCGCGTCCAGCGGCAATTCCGTCGTACTTTTGATGATTTCCATCGAGAAGCTCGCGCTGACATCCAGCAGATCCACCGCACCGATCAACCGGCGGTAAAAGCGGTCATACGCGGCCATGTCTTCCACGACCACCTTGAGCAGGTAGTCGATATCGCCCGCCATGCGATGAAACTCCACCACATTGGGCAGCGCCATCACCGCGTTGATCAGGCTTTGCGTCCACTTCTCGTTGTGCTGGCTAGTCTTGATGGACACAAAGACGGTCAGGTTCAGCCCCAGCGCCCGCGGGTCCAGCAGGATGGCGTTGCGCGCAATGACGCCATCGTCCTTGAGCTTCTGGATGCGGCGCCAGCATGGCGTGACGGACAGGTTCACCTGCTCGGCAATTTCAGCAACCGAACAGGTGGCGTCCTTTTGCAGCAAGGCCAGGATCTTGATGTCTGTCTGGTCCATGGGGAATCCTCAGTACGTGCCGGGGTAGCCGCCGCCGTCGATCAGGATGTTTTGCGCGGTCATGTAGCCGGAATGCACCGAGCAGATGTACGCGCACAAGGCGCCCATTTCTTCGGGCTGTCCGTAGCGCCCCGCCGGATTGGCGCGGCTGCGCTCGTCCCAAAGCTGGTCGAACGTCTTGCCGCCGGACTGCTCCAACATGCCCTGGATGTGCCGCACCTGCGCATCGGTCGCGAACGCCCCCGGCAGCAGGTTGTTGATGGTGACGTTGTGGCGCACGGTCTGCCGCGCCAGCCCGCCCACAAAACCGACCAGCCCTGAGCGCGCGCCGTTGGACAGGCCGAGCTCCGCATGCGGCGCCTTCACGCTGCGCGACACGATATTCACGATGCGGCCAAAGCGCCGCTCGATCATGCCGTCGACCACGCGGCGGATCATGTCGATCGGCCCAAGCATCATCGCGTCCAGCGACGCAATCCAGTCGTCCCGCGTCCAGTCGCGAAAGTCGCCCGGCATCGGGCCATCGGCGTTGTTGATCAGGATGTCGGGGTGCGGGCAGGCGGCCAATGCCGCATCGCGCCCGGCGGCTTGCGTCAGATCGGCCGATACCCAGCCCACGCCGATGCCGGTTTCGTGCGAGATCTCGGCCGCGGCTTGCTCAAGCGTTTGCGGATTGCGGGCCGCGATGGTGACCGCCACGCCTTCCCGCGCCAATTGCAGGGCGCAAGCCCGGCCCATGCCGCGGCTGCCGCCAAACACCAAAGCCGTCTTGCCACTGATCCCCAAGTCCATGCCCGATTCCCCTGTAATGTGCCGCAGGCCACGCGCCTGCGCGCCGAAGCGGATCAGTATAGGAGCGCGCGCCGCGCTCCGGCACAAAAAAAGGAGCCCCGAAGGGCCCCTTTATGCATGGATGCCGCAACACTGCGCCACCGTTGCCGCATCCCCGCCATGCCGTATCAGCCCATCCACTGGCTGACCGGCGCGGCCGCGTCTTGCAGCGGCTGCGCCACCACGTCGATCAGCGCCGGGCCGTCGTGTTCCATGGCGGCCTTGATCGCGGCGTCCAGCTTGGACGGGTCTTCCACGCGCCACGCCTTCACTCCATACGCTTCGGCGATACGGGCATGGTCGGTGCGGTTGAAGTCCACGCTGTAGTAGCGCTGGTCGTAGCCTGCCTTCTGGCTGGCCTTGATCCAGCCATAGACCGAGTTCGAAAACACGATCATCAAGAGCGGCGCCTTGTGACGCACGATGGTTTCCAGTTCGCCCACGGTGAAACCGAAGCTGCCGTCGCCCATCACGGACACGCACTTGGACTGCGGCCGGCCAACCCAGGCGCCCAGCGCCGCCGACATCGAAAAGCCCAGCGCGCCGTGCGCGCGGTTGGTGATGAAGTGCCGGCCGGGGCGCGACACGTCGTAGTAAGCCGAAAAATACGGGCAAGGCGTGCCAGGGTCCGCGCACACGATCGCATCATCGGGCAGCAGGCGGTTCAGCGATTGCACGACACGCTCGGGGCGGATCGGGGCTTCCAGACTGTTGGCCAGCGGCTCCAGTTGCGCCAGCCGGGCCGCTTTGGCGCGGCCAGCCAGCACCGCGCCGTCAACGGCGTCGGCGTTGCGATGCGCCAGACGCGCCTGCACTTCGGCGCCCAGCGCTTGCAGCGCCAGCTTGGCATCGCCCACCAGACCCACTTCGGTCAGGTAGTTGGCGCCGATCACCATCGGGTCGATATCGATGTGCAAAATCGGCACGTCGCGGTTCGGGAAGCGCCAGTGCTCGGTCGACGTGGACCCCGCGCGGCACCCCACGAACAGCACCACGTCGGCAGCGGCCACCACGTCGCGCGTGGCCATCACGCCGCCGTTCGAACCCACCACGCCTGCGTTCAGCGGGTGCGTATCGGCCAAACTGCCCTGCCCGCTGACCGTGACGCAAACCGCCGCCTTCAGCGTTTCCGCCAGTTCCTGCAAGGCGCCACTGGCGCCGGCGATGACGACACCACCGCCGCAAATGATCACCGGCGAACGCGCGCCGATCAGGCGCTGCGCGGCGCGGGCCACGTCAGCGGGGTCCGGCGCAAAGCGCATGGACGGAAACTGGCCGTGCTCGGGCTGCGCCCACACGTCCGACGCATCCACTTGCTGCTTCATCACGTCATACGGAAAGCACAGGTGCGCGGCGCCCGGCTTGCCCGTCGTCATGGCGCGAAACGCCGCCCGCACCATGCCCGGAATCTGGTCAGCGCGATCAATCGTGCGGTTCCACTTCGTCAGCGGGCGATACAAGGCTTCCTGGTCAAGTTCCGTCAGCGGATACTTGCCGCGCGAGCCCACCGCCACGTCTGACGTGATGCCCAGCACGGGAATAGACGATTCGTTGGCTTCCACCAAGCCGGGCAGCAGATACGTTGCGCCGCCGCCGCTGGGGCCTTCGCACACGCCGACCTTGCCGGTCACGCGCGCATAGGCGTCCGCCATATAGCCCGCGCTGCGCTCATCGCGCGTCAGGATGTGCTGCATGCCGTGGTCCAGGCGGTACAGCGCGTCGTAGAACGGCAGGCTGGTGTCGCCGCACAGGCCAAAAATATGTTTGACGCCGTTGTGCTGCAGCATCCGCACCATGGCTTCGGCGCCGGTCAAATTTTCCATGTCATCTCCACGTGTTTCGCGGATGGGGCCGAACGGCAAGCCGTCCGGCCGCCCACCGCTCAGTTATCCAGATTGATGTTGCTGCTCTTGATGAAGGCGCTCCAGCGGTCGTACTCCGACTTCACGTACGCATCCAGCGCAGGGCCGTCAGACGCTACGATCTCGAAGCCCGCTTCGGTGACCTTCTTCTTGATTTCCGGGTCGGCCAGCACCGCCTTGAAGTCCGCCGTCAGTTTCTTCACGGTGGCTTCCGGCGTGCCCTTGGGCGCGAACATGCCGCTCCACGAATAGGCGACAAAGCCGGGGAAGCCGGACTCGATCACGGTCGGCACATTCGGCAATTCGGGCAGGCGCTTTTCGCCCGCTACCGCCAGCGGCTTGATCTTGCCGCCTTGGATCTGGCCACGCAGCGCCGCAAAGCTCAGCCACGTCATATTGGCCTGACCGCCCACCACCGCCTGAATGGCCGGACCGCCGCCGCCATATGGCACGTGCAGCAACTCCACTTTCGACAGGCGCTTGAGTTCTTCCGGCGCCAGGTGGTTCAGCGACCCGACACCGGTCGAGGCGTAGTTGAACTTGTTGGGCGATTCCTTGGCGGCGGCCGCCAGGAACTCCTTCAAGTTATCCCCAGGCACGTTCGGGTTGGCGCCGATCACCAGCGGAAAACGCACGGTCTGCGAAATGGCGACGAAGTCCTTGAACGTGTCGTAGGGCAGCTTGGGCTTCACGGCGGGGTTGATGCCGTGGTTGTCGAAGCTGACCAGCAACGTGTTGCCATCGGGTTCCGCGCGGGCCACAAAGGCCGTTGCGATCTGGCTGGCGGCGCCCGGGCGGTTTTCCACGACAACGGCGCGCCCGCCCAATTGCTGCGACAAACGCGGCTGCAAGATGCGCGCCAGGATGTCCGTGCTGCCGCCCGGCGGGTACGGCACGACCAGGATCAATGGCCGTTCTTCGGCGGCGGCGGGCGCGGCGAACATGGCGCCCCCCACCGCGGCCAGCGCGCATAAGCTCGCTGCAATCCGCTTCATCGTATGAGTCATTTTTTTTCCCCTGCTGTTGTAGTGTTGGCCGGCGCTGCCGTGGCGGGTTCGGCCTGGTCCCGCATGTAAATCGTTGAAAAACCGGTGCGTATGACGTCGGTGATCTGATCCAACCGCCGGCCGATATGCGTGCTCATCAGCCCGGCCAGCCCATCGGCATCCCGCTGTTCCAGCGCCTGCACGATGCGCAGATGTTCCCCTTGGGTATGGCTGCGGCGGCCCTGCTGCATGTCAATCCAGCGTACGAAATGGATGCGGGCATTGACGCTTTCCAGGGCGCGCACGAACTCTTCGTTGCGCGACAGGCGCGCCAGATGCAGGTGGAATGCTTCGTCCAGCTCCAGCAAGCGCGTGGCGTCGCTGTCTTCGGGCACATCGCGCGACCGCTCCACGAACGCGCGCAGGCTGGCCAGTTCTTCGTCGCTGGCGCGCTCGCACGCCGCGCGCACAATGCCGGCCTCCAGCACAGCGCGATATTCGTACAGGCTATGGATCTGCTTGGCGTCCAGCAGCCGGGCGATGAAGCCACGGTTCACCGACCGCGTCAGAAAACCTTCCACCATCAATTGATTCAGCACTTCACGCAACGGCGTGCGGCTGACGTTCAAACGGCGCGCGAGCTCGACTTCGTTGATGCGTTCGCCCGGCTTGAAATCAAACCGCACCGCCATCGCCTTGACCGCGCCATACAGCTCCGCCTGTCCGGCGGACGTCCGGGCAGCGGGTCGGATGGCTGAAGGGGGGTGGGTCATCAGGGCGGCTGGCGAAGGGGGATGAAGTGCATACTAAAGTGCATACACTTTGCTTCGCAACTCGGGTTTGCCCGGAAATGCGCACGGCAAAAACGCGCGCATTTCTGCCCGGGATGGGCATTAAAAACAGGGATGAGTAACCGCAGGAGGTGCCGCAGGAGGTGCCGCAGAAAGTGCCTGCAGAAGGGGCCTGCAGGAGAGAGGCCGCAGGGAGCGGGCTGCGGGGGGAGACTTACAGGCCGGTATCCAGCGTGTAGTGCGCGCCGTCGCGGTTTTCCAGCGTCAGCGTGGACAACACCGGCGTGACCGCCGTTGCGTCTTGCTGCACGTGAATACGCAGATTGGCCAGCGGCACATCCCAGCCGCCCGTGGCGGCTTCGGCGGTAACGTCCGCCACCAGCGCCAAGCGCTCGGCCACGGCCCGGGCATCCGCCGCGCGCGCGTCGATACGCAACAAGCTGCGCGCGCCGTTCGGGTGCGCCATCAATTCAGGAGACCAAACGCATTCGGGCGTCAGATGGCGGCAGAAATACATGCGAATGCCGGGCAAGGGCTGCTCGGCAAAACGCACGGTATGAAAGCGGGCCTGCACTTCCTGGCCGTCCAGCATCGCGGGGCGCGTCAGTTCCTGCACCGGATTCACGGCGAACCCGGCCGCCTTCAACCGTTCATACGTGGCCTCAGCGTCATAGGTGCGAAACACCAGCGCTTCCAGTCCGAACGGAGAATCAGCGATTTCCTTGCGGGCAGGCGGCGCGCCTTGCGGCCAGCCCAGCAATTCAACATACGTGCCTTCCAGCACGATCAGCCGATTGCACGAGCCCAAGTTGTGCACCGCCTTGTCGCTCAGGTGAAAGCCCTGGCGCTCGAAGTGCGGCGCCAGCGCATCCAGCCGGTCGCGCACCATCACGACGGCGTGGTCGAATTCGGTGCGGCCGACAGAATGCAGCATGGCGTTATTTCCTGATCAGACGAGCTTGCCGTGGCACTGCTTGTACTTCTTGCCGCTGCCGCACGGGCACGGGTCGTTGCGGCCAACCTTGGGCAGCGCATTGCGCACGGGCTGCGCACCGTCATCCGATTCCGTCTGGGCCAACGCTTCGTCGTAATCAGAGTGGTGGTACTGCACGTTTTGCACATGCGATTGCGCGGCTTCGGCTTCGGCTTGTTCAACCTGTTCCGACGACTGCACACGCACGGTCATCAACACGCGGACCACGTCGTCGCGGATGCGGTCCAGCATGCCCGAGAACAGCTCAAAGGCTTCGCGCTTGTATTCCTGCTTGGGGTTCTTCTGCGCATAGCCGCGCAGGTGGATGCCCTGGCGCAGGTAATCCAGCGACGACAGGTGCTCGCGCCAGTGCGTGTCGATCGCTTGCAGCATGATCGAACGCTCAAACTGCGACCACGATTCCGTGCCGACTTGATCGACCTTGGCCTGGTAGGCCTCGCGCGCGGCGTTAACCACGCGTTCGCGCAGCTCTTCGTCCGTCAGGCTGGTTTCTTTTTCCAGCATTTCGGTCAGCGGCAGATGCAGGTGCCAATCGGCTTCCAGCGCCTTTTGCAGGGCCGGGATGTCCCACTGCTCTTCCACCGATTCCGGCGGCACGTAGGTGTTGAACAGCTCAACCACGGCGGCGTCGCGCAGGTTGTTCACCGTTTCACTGACGCTGGCAGCTTCCAGCACGTCGTTACGCTGCGAATACAGCACCTTGCGCTGGTCGTTGGCCACATCGTCGTATTCCAGCAATTGCTTGCGGATGTCGAAGTTGCGGCCTTCCACCTTGCGTTGCGCGGTTTCGATCGAACGCGTCACCATGCCTGCTTCGATGGGTTCCCCCTCGGGCAGCTTCAGGCGTTCCATGATGGCGCGCACGCGGTCACCCGCGAAGATGCGCATCAGGGAATCTTCCAGCGACAGGTAGAAACGGGACGAACCCGGGTCACCCTGGCGGCCGGCACGGCCACGCAGCTGGTTGTCGATACGGCGGGATTCGTGACGCTCGGTGCCAATGATGCGCAGGCCGCCAGCGGCCTTGACCTGCTCGTTCAGCGGCTTCCATTCCGCGCGCACCTGTTCGATGCGTGCGTTCTTTTCGGCTTCCGACAGCGATTCGTCGGCGCGGATCAGGTCAACCTGCTTATCCACACTGCCGCCCAGCACGATGTCGGTACCGCGACCGGCCATGTTGGTGGCAATGGTGATGTGGCCCGGCTTGCCGGCTTCGGCAACGATCTCGGCTTCACGGGCGTGCTGCTTGGCGTTCAGCACTTCGTGCGGCAGTTTGGCCTTCTTCAGCAGGCCCGACAGCAGCTCGGAGTTTTCAATGCTGGTCGTGCCCACCAGCACGGGCTGGCCGCGCTCGTGGCAATCGCGGATGTCTTCCAGGATTGCGTTGTACTTTTCCGGATCAGTCTTGAAGACCTGATCGTTCTGATCCTTGCGGATCATAGGCTTGTTGGTCGGGATGATGACCGTTTCAAGCCCGTAGATTTCCTGGAATTCGTACGCTTCCGTATCGGCCGTACCGGTCATGCCGGACAGCTTTTCGTACATGCGGAAGTAGTTCTGGAACGTGATCGACGCCAGCGTCTGGTTCTCGTGTTGGATCTTCACGCCTTCCTTGGCTTCGACGGCCTGGTGCAGGCCATCGGACCAACGGCGGCCCACCATCAGGCGGCCCGTGAATTCGTCGACGATCACCACTTCACCGTCTTGCACGACGTACTGCTGGTCGCGGAAGAACAGGTTGTTGGCGCGCAAAGCCACCATCAGGTGGTGCATCAGCGCAATGTGGCGCGGGTCGTACAGCGACTCGCCTTCGGGCAAGATGCCCAGGCGGGCCAGAATGGCTTCGGCGTTCTCGTGGCCGGCTTCCGACAGATAGACCTGCTGGCTCTTTTCGTCGACCCAGTAATCACCTTCGGGTTCCGGCTCCTGCGGCTTGGGCTCGGTGGCCATGCGCTTGAGCAGCGGCGGCACCGCGTTCATGCGGATGTAGAGCTCGGTGTGATCTTCGGCCTGGCCGGAGATGATCAGCGGCGTACGGGCTTCGTCGATCAGGATCGAGTCCACTTCGTCGACGATGGCGTAGAACAGCACGCGCTGGCGGCGGTCCTCAACACGGTATTCCATGTTGTCGCGCAGGTAGTCAAAGCCGAATTCGTTGTTCGTGCCGTACGTGATGTCGGCAGCGTAGGCGGCCTTCTTCTCTTCGTTCGGCTGCTGCGGCACCACCACGCCCGTGGTCATGCCCAGGAAGTGGTACAGGCGCCCCATCCATTCCGCATCACGGCGGGCCAGATAGTCGTTCACCGTCACGACGTGGACGCCCTTGCCGGCGACCGCGTTCAGGTAAACGGGCAACGTCGCCATCAGCGTCTTGCCTTCCCCCGTGCGCATTTCGGCGATCTTGCCGCTGTGCAGCGCGATGCCGCCCAGCAACTGAGAGTCGAAGTGGCGCATGCCGAATACCCGCTTGCCGGCTTCGCGAACCACGGCGAAGGCTTCGGGCAGCAGGTCGTCCAGGGACGTTCCCTGAGCGTATCGGGATCGGAATTCGTCGGTCTTGGCCGCCAGCTCCGCATCGGAAAGCGCGGAAATCTTGGGCTCTTGCCCATTGATCTGGGTTACCAGCTTGCGATACTGCTTAAGCAGCCGGTCATTGCGGCTACCTATGAGTTTTTTGAGCAGAGAAACCATGCGTATGTCGGCCGCACGTACCACGCCGCGCCTGCACAAGGCCTGGGCAGCGTCGCCCGTGACTTTTGATGTTATTGGTTGAGCGGGGGTCCGCTGGGAAACGAACCAGTTTAACGCACCTGGAGCGTAATAGCCTGGATCTATGACCAGGGTGCTTTGATTGTCCTGTTGGACCGGTCAGCGCGCCGCAGGTTCATTTGTGGTGGCCTGCGCCACCGCGGGCGGCGCGGGCTGCTGCGAACCCAGGAACAATCGGGGGTCCAGCGGCTGTCCGGCAAGGCGGACTTCAAAGTGCAAATGCGGGCCGGTAGACCGCCCCGAACTGCCCACGCGGGCCACTTGCTGGCCACGCTCGACAAGCTGCCCTTGCTTGACCATCAGCGATGACGCATGGGCGTAACGCGTGATCAGGCCATCGCCATGGTCGATCTCGACCATGTTGCCAAAGCCGGGCTGGAACTTGGCTTCCAGCACCACGCCGCCAGAGGCCGCAAGAATCGGCGTGCCAGACGGGGCCGCAAAATCCAGCCCTTCATGCATGGCCGTGCGCCCCGTCACCGGGTTGCGGCGCCAGCCATAGGACGAACTCAGATAGGGGTAATCGGTGATCGGCATCGCGGTCGGCATGCGGGCCTGGTCGGCCGACCGCTTGGTCAGCGCCGCATCCAGCAGCTTCAGGTTGTCGGACTGCTGCGCAAGCCGGGCCTGGATTTCGTCCAGCTGGCGGCCCAAGGCTTCGGCCGACGCCGCGCTGGGCGGCGGGTGGTCGGTGAACAGGTCGTCCATGACCTGCGTGGCTTCGGGCTGCGTCAACGCTTCGGGTTGGGCCACGGCCAATTGCTTGGCCAGCTCCGGGTCCGTATAGGCCACGCCGGCCACCTTGGCCACGCGCTGGCCCAGGCCGTCGATACTGACCAGCTTGGCCTGCAACGCGCCAACTTTAGCGGCCAGCAAGTTCATGTTTCCACGCAGGAAATCAGTGTCCCGGCCCGGCTGAGTGGCCAACGGCCACCCGACGGTCTGAACCGCCGGCAGCATGGGAGTAAGGTATCGTTGCAGCGCGGCGCCAAAGATGGCTGCCGTCACGAGCGCGGCCCCGAGAAACAACGCCAGTCGCGCTCCTCCCAGGGTGAAATGCCCGTCCCGCCCGTCGCGGGCGTGCATAATCACGATTTTCAAGGTGTGCTTCCTAAATCTTTATAGCCGGGATGAATAGACCCACTTCATACCGTCAACGTTCCAGTGCCAGCCGGCGGAAAGAAAATACCGCTCTGGGATGGCTGGGTCATGACATGCGGGGCGCCGGTGTGTTGGCGACTGCCCGCAAGCACTTGCAAATTCAGTATGCGGTGGCGGCGGTTCTGCCCGCCCCGCTAGGTGCTGTCTGCCAGGTCGGCAAACTGGAAAACCAGTGCCTGCATCTGGTGGTGCCAAGCGCCGCGCATGCCGCCAAGATGCGGCAATTGGCGCCGCGCGTGGCGCGCGCCCTGGCCGACCAAGGCTGGAACCTTAACGAAATTGCCGTCAAGGTACAAGCGGGTTTACCGAAGCCCGGCGCCCGTCAGCCGCTGCCTCCCAAAGAGGCGCAACCGCTCGGAGACACCGCACTGGGCGCGTTCAAATCGTTGCATGACACGCTGCGTCCCGGCCCGTTGGCCGACGCCGTCGCCAAGCTTTTGAAGCATCACAAGCGTAGCTGAAGCCATCCGGCCCTGTCCGGCGCCAGGGGCGCCCGGAAACGAAGCGAAACCAAGTTCTCGGGGGTTTAGACCCGATGGTTTGCAACCGGATGGCGATTTTTGCGCTAACGGATGGCGGCCAGCGCCATCCTTAAGCAGGGGCCTGATGGGAATACCGGGGACACGCCCCGGTTCAGGCCCGATCAGAAAGCGGCGTTACGCCAGCTTCCATTCGTGGCGGAAGGCCTGCGGCGCTTCTGCCTGCGATTCATAGGTGACCAGTTCCCAGGCGTCTTGCTGAGCAAGCAGCGCACGGGCCAGCTGGTTATTCAGGCCGTGGCCCGACTTGCACGCCACATAGCGCGCCACCAGGGGTTTGCCCAGCAGATACAAGTCGCCAATGGCGTCCAGGATCTTGTGCTTCACAAATTCGTCGTCGTAGCGCAGCCCGTCGCTGTTCAGCACGCGGTACTCGTCCATGACGATCGCGTTGTCCAGGCTGCCGCCGCGGGCCAGGCCCATCGAACGCAGCGCTTCCACTTCGTTCACGAAACCGAAGGTGCGCGCACGGGCGATCTCGCGCACATACGAGTGCGTGGCGAAATCGATCTCGGCGAAATTGGCCGTGGAATCAATGGCGGGGTGGCGGAAGTCGATCGAGAACGCCAGCGCGTAACCCTCGTGGGGTTCCAGGCGAGCCCATTTCTCGTTGCGGCCTTCGCCTTCACGCACTTCGACCGTCTTTTTGACGCGGATGAATTGCTTGGGCGCGTTCTGCTCGACGATGCCCGCCGAGCGCAACAGATAAACAAACGTGGCCGCACTGCCGTCCATGATGGGGACTTCTTCGGCAGTGAGGTCGATATGCAGGTTGTCGATACCCAGGCCGGCCAATGCCGACATGAGATGCTCCACCGTGGAGACGCGGACGTTGCCTTGTTGCAGGACGGACGCCATGCGCGTATCGCCCACGCCAGTGGCCTGCGCGGGCAGGTCCACGACCTCGGGCAGGTCGACGCGGTGGAAAACAATACCGGTATTGGGTTGTGCCGGACGCAGGGTGAGTTCTACCCGCCGTCCGGAGTGGACGCCGACGCCTGTCGTGCGGACTAGATTCTGAATGCTGCGTTGTCGGAACATGAGACTTAGGTGCTTTGGAGCCAAGAAGCCGGCACGAAGAGTACAGATTGCCGGCGTAACTGACGTATTGTAACGCTGTCCGATCCATGACGCCAACGTGCGCCAGAACCGACCGATACCTCCGTCCCTTATTTGAAACGTGCAAGGGAAACACGGACCGCTCCGCCTCCGGCTCGCCCGCGGGGACAGGCGAGCCGGAGATGAGGGAGTGCGATTAGAGCCTGTGATCGGCTCTTAGGTTCAATCCGCTTGCTTACGCAGGAACGCCGGGATGTCGAAGTGATCCATGCCCGAGCTTTCCAGTGCACGCACCTGGGCCGACGCCTGGCTGCGCGGATTGCGCATGACCGACGGCATGTCCAGATTGCGGTAATCGCCGCCTTGACCGGCCGGCATCGTGCCCATGGGCATGTTGTCGGTACCGGTGCGCAGCACCTCAGCGGTGTTCTGAACCAGCTGCGGACGCGCTTGCGCACGGCCCAGGCCGGTTGCCACCACGGTCACGCGCAGGTTTTCACCCATCGACTCGTCATAGGCCGTACCGAAGATCACGGTCGCGTCGTCCGAAGCGTAGCTGCGGATCGTTTCCATGATTTCGCGCGTTTCGCGCATCTTCAGCGTGCGGCTGGCGGTGATGTTGACCAGCACGCCGCGAGCGCCGTTCAGGTCCACGCCTTCCAGCAGCGGGCAAGCAATGGCGTGCTCGGCAGCGACGCGAGCGCGGTCTGCGCCCGAAGCCGATGCCGTGCCCATCATGGCCTGGCCCTGCTCGCCCATGATCGTCTTCACGTCTTCGAAGTCGACGTTGACGTTACCTTCGACGTTGATGATTTCGGCGATACCCGCGCAAGCGTTGTGCAGGATGTCGTCGGCGGAACGGAAGCAGTCTTCCTGCGTCGCGTCCTCGTCCATCAGCTCATACAGGTTCTCGTTCAGAACCACGATGAGCGAATGCACGTGCTTGGCCAGTTCGGCAATGCCGTCTTCGGCCATCTTCAGGCGCTTGTTGCCTTCGAACGTGAAAGGCTTGGTGACCACGCCCACGGTCAGAATGCCCAGTTCCTTCGCCACTTCGGCCACGACCGGACCTGCGCCGGTGCCGGTGCCACCGCCCATGCCGGCGGTGATGAAGACCATGTGAGCGCCGTTCAGCGCAGCACGGATCTCCTCGCGCGCGGTTTCAGCCGACGCACGTCCTTGCTCGGGCTTGGCGCCCGCACCCAGGCCAGTACGGCCCAGACGAATTTGCACCGGGGCGTTGGTCGCCGCCAGTGCCTGCGCATCGGTGTTGGCGCAGATGAAATCCACGCCGTGCACGCCGCTGCGAATCATGTGCGCGACCGCATTGCCGCCCGCACCGCCCACACCAACGACCTTGATTACGGTCCCTTTGGTGTTGTTCTCAAGCATCTCAAAGTTCATCATGATGACTCCCTCACAAGTCCGATTTTGCAAATCACAAAAATTCCCCAACAACCTATATTTTGTGAATCGCCTCAAAGCCGATGCCGACTACATAGGTCCGCGACGGGTTTGAGACGCCTCCTCTTTCTGGCGCTTCCCGCAAAACAACCGCGAGTCACACCAAGGAGCAGGCCCCAACCTGCACCTTTCAATTCATAAACCATTCCTTCATGCGCGCCAGCAAGCTCTTGAAATTGCCGGTCTGGGCGGCGACCTTGCGGCCGCGCACGCGCTGCATCCGTGCTTCCTGCAACAAGCCCATCACCGTCGAGAAACGCGGATTGCGCATCACGTCAGCCAGGCTGCCTTCATATTCGGGAACCGCCACGCGCACCGGCTTCAGGAACACGTCCTCGGCCAGTTCGATCATGCCGGGCAATTGCGCCGACCCGCCGGTCAGGACCACGCCCGAGGCCAGCAGATCTTCGTAGCCGGAATCGCGCACCACCTGCTGCACCAGCGTGAACAGTTCTTCAACGCGCGGCTCGATCACGGCGCCCAGCGCCTGGCGCTTCACTTGGCGCGGGCCGCGGTCGCCCAGGCCCGGCACTTCCACGGACTCATCCGGGCTGGCCAGCACCTGCTTGGCCACGCCGTAGCGCAGCTTGATTTCTTCGGCGTCCGGCGTCGGCGTGCGCAGCATGGCGGCGATGTCGTTGGTGATCTGGTCACCGGCAATCGGCAGCACCGCGGTGTGGCGGATTGCGCCGCCGGTGAAGATGGCGACGTCGGTCGTGCCGCCGCCGATATCCACCAGCACAACGCCCAGTTCTTTCTCGTCGGCGGTCAGCACGGCCAGGCTGGATGCCAGCGGTTGCAGGATCAGGTCTTGCACTTCCAGGCCGCAACGGCGCACGCACTTGACGATGTTCTGCGCGGCGCTGACCGCGCCCGTCACGATGTGCACGCGCACTTCCAGGCGCAGGCCGCTCATGCCGATGGGCTCGCGGATGTCTTCCTGGCCGTCGACGATGAACTCCTGCGTCAGCACATGCAGCACCTGCTGGTCTGTCGGGATGTTCACCGCTTTGGCGGTCTCGATGACGCGGGCAACGTCGGTGGCGGTGACTTCTTTGTCCTTCACAGCGACCATGCCGCTGGAATTGAAGCTGCGGATATGGCTGCCGGCAATGCCGGTGTAGACGTCGCGAATCTTGCAATCTGCCATCAGCTCGGCTTCTTCAAGCGCGCGCTGAATGGAATTCACAGTGGTCTCGATATTGACGACCACGCCCTTGCGCATGCCGCGCGATTCGTGCTGGCCCAGGCCGAGCACTTCGAATCGCCCTTCGGGCAAAATTTCAGCCACCACAGCCACCACCTTGCTGGTGCCGATATCGAGGGCGACGATAAGGTCCTTGATGTCACGGGTCATGGCGTTAGCGTTTCTTGGGAGGTTTCGGTGTGGATTTGGATTTGGTTTCCGACGCGGGCAACGGAGCCAGCGCCAGGGCGAAACCATTCGGATAGCGCAGGTCGGCCTGCGTGATGGTGCGCCCTTCCAGGCGCCCCGACACGGCGGGCCACGCCTGCACAAAGCGTTGAATTCGGGCCGCGAACGGCAGAGCGCCGGGCAGGCCATGCGGGTCCGGCGCATCGGCGCCCGGATCGCGGCCCAAGTCCAGCATCATGCCGTTGGACAACACCACCCGCCAGGCGTAGCGCGGGCTGAGCTCCAGCTGCTTCACATGCATGTCCAGCGGCGCAAACCAGCGCGCCAGCTCGGCATAGCGCTGCACGACGAGCGGCTCCGTGCCCTCGGGCCCGGAGAACTGCGGCAGGACGGTTTCGTCGTCCACTTCGCCCGTGTTCGCCGTGAACGCTTCGCCCCAGGTGTTGATCATCTGGTTCTCGTTCCACAGCGCAAGCGGCTGCTGTTCCTCGATGCGCACGCGCAGCACATTGGGCCAGATCCGGCGCACGGTGGCATGGCGCACCCACGGCACCGACTCGAAGATCTCGCGCGCGTCGTCCAGGTCCACCGTGAAGAAGTTGCCCTTGAAGCGCCCCGCGATGGCGGCTCGCACCGCTTGCGGCGACACATAGTGCAGCTCGGTGTCCGGCATCGATTCCAGCTCGATGGCCGTCAGCGTGAAGAACGGGCGCTGCGCTACCCACACCACGCCCGCGATGAGCATGGCGCAAACCGCCATCACGGCTAGCGTGTTGGCGATCAGGTTGGTAGTACGAGCGTCGTTCCACACGGATTATCCAGGTCAAGCGTTACGCGCGGCGCTGTGCACTTTGCACGACGCCTCAGACAAAATTGCCACGCACAGATCGGCGTAGCTGATCCCAACGGCCTTCGCGGCCATCGGCACCAAGGAATGGCTGGTCATGCCAGGCGAGGTATTCATTTCAAGCAGCCACGGCCGGTTGTTGCGGTCGAGCATGAAGTCGGCGCGGCCCCAGCCTTCGCAGCCCAGCGCCTGATAGGCCTTCACAGCAATCGCGGCGACTTCTTCAGCCACGCCGTCCGGCAATGTGGCCGGGCAGAAGTACTGCGTGTCGTCCGAGAAATACTTGTGTTCGTAGTCGTAGTTGCCGCCGGGCGCCGCGATCTCGATCACGGGCAGAGCGCGTGCGCCCTTGCCTGCACCCAGCACGGCCACGGTCAGCTCGCGGCCGGTGATGAATTGTTCGGCCAGCACGACGCTGTCAAAGCGCGCGGCCGCCGCGTAGGCTTCCTTCATGTCGGAATAGCCCACCACTTTCGTGATGCCGACGGTGGACCCTTCATGCGGCGGCTTGATAATCAGCGGCAAGCTCAGACGGTCGGGCACCAGACGAAGTTCCGTGTCGGCGTCCAGCACTTCAAAGTCGGGCGTGGGCAGACCAATCTGCTGCCACACCCGCTTGGTCATGGTTTTGTCCATGGCCAGCGCGGACGCCATCGGGCCGCTGCCGGTGTAAGGAATGCCCAGCAATTCCAGCGCGCCTTGAATCGTGCCGTCTTCGCCATAGCGGCCATGCAGCGCGATGAAGACGCGGTCGAAGCCTTCGGCGGCCAGCTCGGCCAGGCTGCGTTCGCCAGTGTCGAACAGATGCGCGTCCACGCCGGCGCTGGCCAGCGCCTGCTGCACGCCCTTGCCGGACATCAGCGACACTTCGCGCTCGGCGGAACGCCCGCCGTACAACACACCCACTTTGCCGAATTGCGTGCTCATGCCAGCTCTCCTACTTGGCCGGGGACTTTGCTGATCGAACCCGCGCCCATCACAATCACCACGTCGCCGTCGCGCACGAAGTCCAGCACTGCCTGGGGCAGCTCGGCCACGTCTTCGACGAACACCGGTTCCACCTTGCCGGCCACACGCAGCGCGCGCGACAGGGCGCGGCCGTCGGCGGCCACCAGCGGCGGCTCGCCGGCCGAATAGACCTCAGTCAACAACACCGCGTCGGCCGTGCCCAGCACGCGCACGAAATCTTCAAAACAGTCACGCGTCCGCGTGTAGCGATGCGGCTGGAACGCCAGCACGATGCGGCGGTCAGGCCAGGCGCCGCGCGCGGCGGCCAGCGTGGCGGCCATCTCAACGGGGTGATGGCCGTAGTCGTCGATGACGGTGAACGTGCCGCCGCCATGGCTGGCCGGCACGGGGAATTCGCCCGTCTGCGTGAAACGGCGGCCCACGCCCTTGAAGGCGGCCAGCGCGTCGCAGATGGCGTCGTCGGATACGCCCAATTCGGTTGCCACGGCGATTGCGGCCAGCGCATTGCGCACGTTGTGCAGGCCCGGCAGGTTCAGCACCACTTGCAACGGCGGCAGCAGCGTGTCGCGGTGTGTGCGCTGCACGTTGAAGCGCATGCGCGTGCCTTCCGGCTGCACTTCATAGGCGCGCACTTGCGCGTCTTCGTTCAGGCCGTAGGTGGTGATCGGACGCGACACGAAGGGCATGATCTCGCGCACATTGGCGTCGTCCGAGCACAGCACGGCGCTGCCGTAGAACGGCAGGCGCTGCGTGAATTCGATGAACGCACTTTTCAGGCGCGCCACGTCATGGCCATAGGTGTCCATGTGATCGGCATCGATGTTGGTCACGATGGCCATCACCGGCAGCAGATTCAGGAAGGACGCGTCGGACTCGTCGGCCTCGACCACGATGTAGTCGCCCTGGCCCAGGCGCGCATTGGCGCCGGCGGAGTTCAAGCGGCCGCCGATCACGAACGTCGGGTCCAGGTCGCCCGCGGCCAGCACGCTGGCCACAAGGCTGGTGGTTGTGGTCTTGCCGTGCGTACCCGCCACGGCGATGCCGCGCTTCAAGCGCATCAGCTCAGCCAGCATGATGGCGCGCGGCACCACGGGAATGCGCGACGCGCGGGCGGCGATCACTTCAGGGTTGTCACCCGCCACCGCCGTGGACGTCACGATGGCGCCCGCCCCCGTGACGTTGCTGGCCACGTGGCCGATCGCGATCTTCACGCCCAGGCTGGCCAGACGGCGCGTCACGGCGGACTCGCTCAGGTCGGAGCCGCTGATGGTGTAGCCCAGGTTGAGCAGCACTTCGGCAATGCCGCTCATGCCCGAGCCGCCGATGCCTACGAAATGGATATGTTGAATTCTGTGTTTCATGATGAACGCCCCGCTGCTTGTTCACAGACGTCGGCGATATGCGCTGCCGCTTCCGGGTGCGCATGCGCGCGGGCACGGATGGCGACGGCTTCCAGTTCTTGTCGGGTGCGCTGGGCCAGCCAGTCCGCCAGCCACTCGGGCGTCAAGGCGGTCTGCGGCTGGAGCCAGGCGGCCTCGGCGTCGCTCAAGAAGCGCGCGTTGGCGGTTTGATGATCATCGATGGCGTGCGGAAACGGCACGAACAGCGCGGCGACGCCAGCGGCCGCCACTTCGGACACCGTCATGGCCCCCGCGCGGCAGATCACCAGATCCGCGTCGCCCAAGGCGCCCGCCATGTCATCGATGAACGCGCGGCAATCGGCCGTTACGCCCGCTTGGGCATAGGCCTGCTGCAACGCGGGCAAATGTTGTTCGCCGGCCTGATGGATGACCATCGGACGGTTTTGTTGCGGCAAGCGCGCCAGCGCTTGCGGAACGGTTGTGTTCAGCGCCTGCGCGCCCAGGCTGCCCCCCACGACGAGCACGCGCAGCGGGCCCGTGCGGTTGGCGTAGCGCGTGGCCGGGTCGGGCAGCGCGCACAAGTCGGCACGCACCGGGTTGCCCATGGCTTCGCCCTTGGGCAGCACGCCGGGGAACCCGCTCAACACGCGGCGCGACATCTTCGCCAGGCATTTGTTCGCCGTGCCTGCCACGGCATTCTGTTCGTGCACCACCAGCGGCGTGCCGCGCAGCGCAGCAATCACGCCCCCCGGGAACGCCACGTAGCCGCCCATGCCCAGCACCACGTCCGGACGCACATCCGACAAACGCGACCAGGCTTCTCCAAACGCGCGCAGCAGCAAGAACGGCAGCTTCAGCAGCGCGGATGCGCCCTTGCCTCGCACGCCTTGAAAACGCAGCGGCACCAGTTCGATACCGCGCGGCGGCACCAGCTTGCCTTCCATTTTGTCGGGGTTGCCCAGCCACAGCACGCGCCAGCCGCGCTCGCGCAGCACATCGGCAACCGCCAGGCCCGGCATGATGTGTCCGCCGGTGCCGCCGGCCATGATCAGAATGGTGCGGGCCGCGGTCATACTCGCCCCCCACGCATCATGACGCGGTTTTCCACGTCGACCCGGATCAGCATGGCCAAGGCGCACAGGTTCATCACCACGCCCGAACCGCCATAGCTCATCAGCGGCAGCGTCAAACCCTTGGTGGGCAGCAGGCCCAGGCACACGCCCATGTTGATGAACGACTGCACGCCGAACCACATCGCCACGCCATGCGCCACCAGGCCCGCGAACGTGCGTTCCATGGCGATGGCCTGACGGCCGATATCGAAACCGCGATAGATGATGATGGCAAACAGCGTAATCACCGCCATCACGCCCACAAAGCCCAGTTCTTCGCCCACCACCGCCATCAGGAAATCGGTGTGCGCTTCGGGCAGGTAGTGCAGCTTTTCAACGCTGGCGCCCAGGCCCACGCCGAACCATTCACCCCGGCCCAAGGCAATCAGCGAGTGCGACAGCTGATAGGCGCTGCCGTACGCGTTGTCTTCATTCCAGGGGTCCAGGTAGGCGAACAGACGTGCACGGCGCCACGGCGACAACCAGATCAGCATCAGGAAGGTGCCCACCAGCACGGCCAGCAGGCTGCTGAAGTATTTGCCGTTGATGCCGCCCAGGAACAGGATGCCGATGGCGATGGCCACGATCACCATGAACGCGCCCAGGTCAGGCTCCAGCAACAGCAGCATGCCCACGCCGGCCAGCGCGAACGCCATCGGCAAGAAGCCGCGGGCGAACGCCTGCATGTGTTCCTGCTTGCGCACGGTGTAATCGGCGGCGTAGAGCAAGGCGGCCAGCTTCATCAATTCGGACGGCTGGAAGTTCAGCGGGCCCAGCGGGATCCAGCGGTGCGCGCCGTTGACTTCACGGCCGATGCCGGGAACCAGCACCGCCACCAACAAGATCATCGACACCACGAACAGCGGCACCGCCATGCGCTGCCAGACCCGGATGGGAATGGCCAGCACAACGGCGCCCGCCACCAGCCCGGCGCTGACGAACAAGCCGTGGCGGATCACGAAGTAATAACGCCCATAGGACGCGTAACGCGGGCCGTCGGCCAGCGCGATCGACGCCGAATACACCATCAGCAAGCCGAGCAGCAACAGCGTCGATGCCGCGATGACCAGCGGCAGATCGAAGTTGCGCATCTTGGTACGGCCGGGCCGTACGGCATTGACGCTGGCGGTGAGATCGGCGATCAGGCTCATGCCACCTCTCCACGGTCGCGGGCCAGGTCTTCGACCTCTTCCACGAACACCTGCCCGCGATGCGGGTAGTTGCGGAACATGTCCAGGCTGGCGCAAGCCGGCGACAACAGCACGGCGTCGCCAGGCTGCGCCAGTTCGGCCGCGCCGCGCACGGCGTCATGCAACGAGTCAACGGTGATGCAGTTGACGCCGGTCGGCGCCAACACGCGGCCGATTTCGGGGCCGTCCACGCCGATCAGCATCACGGCGCGCGCATGACGCGACACCACCGGGATCAGCGGAGAAAAATCCTGGCCCTTGCCCTGGCCGCCGGCGATCAGCACGACCGGTTGGCCCAGGCCTTCCAGCGCGGCCACGGTGGCGCCCACGTTGGTGCCCTTGCTGTCATTGATGTAGTCCACGCCGCCAATCTGGCGCACGAACGCCGCGCGGTGCGGCTCGCCTGCATATTCACGCAGCGTGCGCAGCATGGCGCCCCAGCCCAAGTCCAGGCAGCGCGCCAGTTGCAAGGCGGCCAGCGCATTCAGGGCGTTGTGGATGCCGCGGATGCGCAAGGCGTCCACGGGCATCAAGCGGCTCATGCGGCCGTTGGCGCGCACGGGTTCGGGCGCATCTTTCTTGCGGCGCACGGGCGGCGCAGGTTCGTCGAAATCGCTGGGCTCTGACGCCACCAGCCAGGCCACGCCCTGCCCCAGTTCCAGGCCCATGTCGCCCACCAGTTCCGGCATGTCGCGGCCAAAACTGCGCACATTCAGCGCGTTCACCGTCGGCACCATGCGCAGCGTCATCGGGTCGTCACGGTTGACGATAGCGATGCGCGCCATCTTGAAGATGCGCGCCTTGGCCTCGGCATAAGCGTCCATGCCGCCATGCCAGTCCAGATGATCTTGGGTAACGTTCAGCACGACGGCGGCGTCAGCCCTCAGCGACTGCGTCGTTTCCAGCTGGAAGCTGGACAGTTCCAGCACCCAGACTTGCGGCAGCGCGTCGTTGTCCAGCGCGTCCATCAGCGCGGTCAATGCGGCCGGGCTGATGTTGCCCGCCGCCACAACCGTCAGGCCGCTGGCGTCGATCAAGTCGCGCGTGAGCGCCGTCACGGTGGTCTTGCCATTGGTGCCCGTCACGGTCAACAGGCGCGGACGGTATTCGCGCGTCTCGGCCAGATCGGCCAGTGCGCGCGCAAACAATTCAATTTCACCGACGACTTCGATGCCGCGGGCTTTCGCCTCGCGCAGCAGCTCGGCGGCGGGCGGCAGCGCGGGCGCCAGGCCGGGGCTCAGCACCACCTGGTTCACACCATCCAGCAGCGCCACATCAAACGACGCGTCGCAGCCCAAACGGTATTCCACATCGCTTTGCGCCAGCGCGTCACGCAGCGCGGCAAGGCCGCCCGGTTCGGCGCGTGTGTCGGCCACGCGCAAGCGGGCGCCCAATCGGGCGCACCAGCGAGCGGCGGCGACACCCGTCTCGCCCAATCCAAGGATCAGGACGAGCGGCGCGTCAGCGCGGGAGGGTTCAATCGTGTTCATCGCAACTTCAGAGTAGAGAGGCCGATCAGCACCAGCATCATGCTGATGATCCAGAAACGCACAACCACCTGGGTTTCTTTCCAGCCACCCACTTCAAAGTGATGATGCAACGGGGCCATGCGGAATATGCGTCTACCTGTTCCATAACGTCGCTTCGTGTACTTGAACCAGGTCACCTGGATCATCACCGACAGCGTTTCCACCACGAACACGCCGCCCATGATGAACAGCACGATTTCCTGGCGCACGATCACGGCGATGGTGCCCAGCGCGCCGCCCAGCGCCAGCGCGCCGACGTCACCCATGAAGACCTGCGCCGGATACGCGTTGAACCATAAAAATGCCAAGCCCGCGCCCCCGATCGCCGCGCATAGCACCATCAATTCCGAGGCGCCAGGAATATACGGGAACAGCAGATATTTGGAATAGTCGACGCGACCGACCACGTAGGCGAAGATGCCCAACGCGCTACCGACCATCACGGTTGGCATGATGGCCAGGCCATCCAGGCCGTCGGTCAGGTTCACGGCGTTGCTGGTGCCGACAATCACGGCCCACGTCAACGCCACAAAACCCAGCACGCCCAGCGGATAGCTCACCGATTTGAAGAACGGCACGATCAAGTCGGCACGCGTGGGCAACGCCATCGTGAAGCCGCTGCCGACCCAGGCCTTGAACAACGGCCACAGTTCAGTGTTGGCGGGCGCGGACACGGCAAACGCCAGGTACACGGCGGCGATGATGCCGATCGTGGCCTGCCAGAAGAACTTCTGCCGCGCGGGCATGCCTTCCGGATCGCGATAAACCACCTTGCGGTAATCGTCCATCCAGCCGATCCAGCCGAAGCCGAACGTCACCAGCAGCACGACCCACACGAAGCGGTTCGTCCAGTCCGCCCACAGCAAGGTGCTGATGGCGATGGAAATCAGGATCAGCACGCCGCCCATCGTGGGGGTGCCGGTTTTGACCAGATGCGTTTCCGGGCCGTAGGCGCGCACGGCCTGGCCGATCTTCATTTCGGTCAACTTGCGAATCACACGCGGACCGGCAACCAGGCCGATCAGCAACGCCGTCGCGCACGCCAGCACGGCGCGCAAGGTGATGTATTCGAACACGCCCAGGGCGCGCACATCATCAGAAAGCAGACGGGCGATTTCAAGCAGCATGGTGCTCTCCCTGCCCCTTGGCCGCCGTCGCGTCATTCATAGAAAAAGCCGTCACTACCCGCTCCATGCGCATAAAGCGCGATCCCTTAACCAATACGCAGGACGCGCGCAAACCGCGCAAGGCGGCAACCACTTCGTCTACCGATGCGCAGGCGTGCGCGCCAACACCGAATGCGGCCGAAGCCGCGCGGCTGGCGTCGCCTAGCGTGATCAGCGCGTCAAGCCCATGCTCGCGCGCGTAATTGCCCACCTCGGCATGCAAGGCGGGGCCGTTGTCCCCGATTTCACCCATGTCGCCCAGCACCAAAACACGCTTGCCGGCGATGCGCGCCAACACGTCGATGGCCACGCGAACGGAATCGGGGTTGGCATTGTAGGTGTCATCAATGAGCAACGTTCCGTCACTCAAATGTTTGTGCTGCATGCGGCCCGCAACGGGGACAAATCCCGCCAGGGCGCGCACCGCGCAATCCAGCGGCGCGCCCGCTGCGATGGCGCTGGCGATAGCGGCCAGTGCATTACGCAGGTTGTGCAAACCCGGCACGGGCAACACCAGATCGGCCACGCCGACGGGCGTGACGACGCGGCAGCGCGTGGCGCCGACATCGGCCAGAATCTGTTCCGCATACACATCCAGCCCCGGCTGCAAGCCAAAGCGCAGCACGCGGCGCGGTTCGGCCAAGGCGTCCCAGATGGCCGAGTACGGCTCATCGCCGGGATACACGGCCACGCCGTCATCAGGCAGCGCCGCAATCGCCGCACCGTTCTCATGCGCCACCGCTTCCACGGTGTGCATGAATTCCTGATGCTCGCGCTGCGCGTTGGTCACCAGCGCAACCGTGGGCGCGGCCATGGCGGCCAATTGCGCGATTTCGCCCGGGTGGTTCATGCCCAGTTCGAAGACGGCGGCGCGGTGTTCCGTGCGCAAGCGCAGCAGGGTCAGCGGCACGCCGATGTCATTGTTCAGATTGCCGGCGGTGGCCAAGCGGCCAGCCTCGCCCTGCCATTCGGCCAACATGGCCGAGATCATTTCCTTGGTGGTCGTCTTGCCGTTGCTGCCCGTCACGGCAACCACAGGCAGCGTGAACTGCGCGCGCCAGGCCGCGCCGATGCGCATCAGCGCAACGCGCGTATCGCCCAGCACCAGTTGCGGCAGCTTGGCGTCGCCCACGGCATGCGCCACCACCGCCGCGCATGCGCCCCGGCCTTCGGCCTGATCCAGATAGTTGTGCGCGTCAAAGTTCTCGCCCACCAGCGCGACGAACAATTCACCCGTGCCAATGCGGCGGGTGTCCGTCGACACGCCCTTGACCTGCGGCAGCAACAGCGCCAGCCGTGCCCACTCGCGGTCATCAAAAGGCAGTTTTTCGCCGCCAATATCCTGATAGGTCTCGTGCCCCTTGCCGGCCAGCAGCACCACGTCGTCGGGCGACGCGGACCAGATGGTCTGCATGATGGCGCGTGCCCGATCCACTTGAACGTCGGCGTGGGCGGCTGCGGGAATGCCCGTCAGAATTTGTTCGACGATCGATTCAGGCGATTCCGTGCGCGGGTTGTCGCTGGAGACTACGACATGGTCGGCCAGCTCTGCGGCAATGCGGCCCATTTCGGGGCGCTTGCCCGGGTCACGCTCGCCGCCGCAACCAAACAGGCAGATCAAGCGGCCGGACCGCGCCACCGCTACGGCGCGCAATGCGGTCAACGCACGCGACAGCGCATCCGGCGTGTGGGCGTAATCCACCACCACCAGCGGGCCGCCGCGGCCGGCCGGCGTCTGCGTCGACACCGGCACCGTTTCCACGGTTTGCAAACGGCCGTCAACGGGGTCCGTCGCGGCCAGTTCACGCGCGATCTGCGCAAACGGCAGGCCCAGCTTGTACAGCACGCCCGCCACCAACAGCAGGTTCGACACATTGTGCGCGCCCAGCAGACGCGTCACGATCTGGGCTTCGCCATGCGGCGACATCAGCGTAAAGATCTGGCCCTGCGACGTGGCTTGAAGATCACGCGCGCGCATCGCGGCAGGAAGCTCAGCCGCATCGCTCAGGCTGTAGCCCATCGCCATCCCTGCGGGCATGCTTGCGATCAGGCGGCGGCCGGCGTCATCGTCAGCGTTGACGACGGCGGCGGTCAGGCCCGGCCAATTGAACAGGCGCGCCTTGGCGGCCTCGTAGCGTTCCATTGTGCCGTGATAATCAAGATGGTCGCGCGTCAGGTTCGTGAAGGCGGCCAGCGCCACACGCACACCGTCCAGGCGGCCTTGTTCAATACCGATCGACGACGCTTCCATCGCCACGGCTTGCGCCCCCGCGTCGCGCATGGCGGCGAGCGTACGGTGCACGGTCAGCACGTCGGGCGTGGTCAGGTCGCCGCCCAGCGTCCGGCCGTCGGGCAGCACGGCGCCCAAGGTGCCGATGGTGCCGCAAGGCTTGTCGTTGCGGCTCAGCGCATGCGCAATCCATTGCACAGACGAGGTCTTGCCATTCGTGCCCGTTACCGCCACCACCGCCAACGCGGCGGACGGACGGCCGTACCACGTGTCAGCCAGCTCGCCGAGCAAGGCACGCAGGCCGGTGACCGGCAGCATCGGCGTGTCGGCCGCGGCGGTCTGGATGGCGTCGTTGGCGGGGGCTTCGAACAGCACAGCGCTGGCGCCCAGCGCCAACGCCTTATCTATATAGAGACGTCCATCGCTGGACAGGCCCGGGCAGGCGACGAACACATCGCCCGGCTCGATATCGCGCGAGTCCAGCTTGAGGTGCGCGGTCAACGAGACGCGCGCATGCAACCACGCCACGGTTTCAGCAACCGTGGCGACCGGGGTAGAGAGGAAGCCTTTGGCGCTCATCTGCCTGGCTCCTTGAGACCAGCAACAATCGTGGATTCAAAAGGCGCGTCCGGCCGCACCCCCATCAGCCTCAAGCTCCCCCCCACGATGTGGGAGAACACGGGCGCGGCAATGGCGCCGCCGTAATAACCGCCAACTGTCGGTTCGTCGATGGACACCGCCACGACAATCTTCGGGTCAGACACCGGAGCGAAGCCCACGTACGAGCTCCGGTAACGCTGCATGCTGTACTTGCCATCCACGATCTTGCGCGCGGTGCCGCTCTTGCCGGCCACGCGATAGCCCTGCACCTGAGCGGCCTTCGTGCCTTCGGGGCCAGCGGCGGCTTCCAGCATCGCGCGCACCATGGCGGTGGTCTTGGGCGTGTAGATCTTGACGCTGGTGGGGTCGCTGTCGCGCTTGACCAGCGTCAGCGACACCATGTCGCCATTGCGGGCAAACACGGTATAGGCGCGCGCCACTTGCAACAGCGACACAGACAGGCCGTAGCCGTAGGCCATCGTCGCCTTTTCGATCAAGCGCCAGCGGTCCCACGGACGCAGACGGCCAGGGGCCGCGCCGGGGAATCCCACCTGAGGGGCCTGACCCAGGCCCAGCTCGGTGAAGCGATCCCACATCTCGCGGGATTCCAGCTTCTCGGAAATCATCGTCATGCCGATGTTGCTGGACTTGCGCAGCACGCCCGCCACGTCCAGCGTGCCATTGCGGCTCACGTCGCTGATCGTGCTGCCTTGATACTGGAAGCGGCCATTGCCGGTTTCGAACAAGGTCGACGTCGTGATGCGGCCCAGGTCCAGCGCCAGCGCAGCGGTGAACGGCTTCATGATCGAGCCGGGTTCGAACGTATCGGTAATGGCTTGATTGCGCAGCTTGGAACCGTGGAAGGACTCGCGCTTGTTCGGATCAAACGTGGGCACGTTCGCCAGCGCCAGGATCTCGCCCGTGTGCACGTCCACGACCACGGCGGTAGCGCCCTTGGCCTGGTGCTTGTCCATGGCGTCCTTCAATTCCTTGAACACCAGGTACTGCAAACGGGTATCGATGGACAGGCGCAGATCCCGGCCATCAACCGGCAACGTCACGGCCTGCACGTCTTCAATGACGCGGCCCAGCCGGTCCTTGATGACGCGGCGGCTGCCGGGGCGGCCCTGCAACTGCTGGTTGAAGGTCAGCTCAACGCCTTCCTGGCCCTGATCTTCGACGCTGTTGAACCCCACCACGTGGGCCATCACGTCGCCATCCGGGTAATAGCGGCGGGTTTCGGGCTGCTGATGAATGCCGGGCATGCCCAGCTGCTTGATCTTGTCGGCCACGTCCATGGCGACCTGACGTTTCAGGTAGACGAAGTTCTTGTCTTCGTCGACCAGGCGGTGGCGCAGATCGGCCACGGGCGTTTCCAGCAGCTTGGCCAGCGCGTCCATCTGCGCGGGCGTGCCTTGCTTGGCGTCTTCGGGAATGGCCCAGATAGCGCGGGCGGGCACGCTGGACGCCAGCACGGCGCCATTGCGATCCATGATCTTGCCGCGCGTGGCGGCAAGCGTCAGCGTGCGTTCGTAGCGGCGTTCACCCTGCTGCTGCAGGAACTCCGTCGACAACCCTTGCAGAAACAGCGCGCGGCCAGCCAGCACCGTAAACCCGCCAAACAGCAGGATCAGCACCAGGCGTGCACGCCACGTGGGCAATTGCCCGCGCAGTACGGGGTTGTCGAAGAAGGGAACGCGTTTCATTGCGCGCCTCCGGTGGCGGAGACGGGCGCTTGATTCAAATACAGCGTGCGGTCCGGAACGATGGGAATCATCTTCAGGCCGTCACGTGCAATGACGTCCACCCGCGCGTTGCGGGCGAGTTCGGCGCGGTCAAGTTGCAGGCGGCGCCAGTTGGTTTCGAGGTCGCGCGCTTGCGCCTGATCGCGCCCCAGCTCAACAAAAAGCTGGCGCGACTGATACCGGCTGGTGACCAGGGAAATGGCCGACAGCATAAGTAGCGCCGCAACGATCAGGTTCACACGGCCCATTAGCGCCGCCCCCCTTTGCCGCCGCGCCGAGGCGGCGGAGCCAGGTCGCTGCCGGGCAGCGAGCCGATCTTCACAAACGCGAAACCGCCCTCGGCGGGCAGCGGCGTTTCGGTGCGTTCGGCAACGCGCAGGACAGCAGAGCGGGCGCGGGCATTGCCGGAGACTTCATCGTCTTCGGCCTGAACACGGCCCAGGGAACGCAGGACGGGCTGGGGCATTTCGCTTTCGCGCAGCGGCAGGCGTGCATGCGCGGCGGCCGGACGAGCCGCCGCCACGATGCATTGCTTGACCATGCGGTCTTCAAGCGAATGAAAGCTGATCACCGCCAACCTCCCCCCTGGGGCAAGCAGGTCTAGAGCTGCCGCGAGGGTGCGCGCGAGCTCTTCGAGTTCCCGATTGATGTAAATCCGTAGAGCTTGAAAGGTGCGTGTGGCCGGATGCTGCCCCTTTTCGCGCGTGCGGACGGCGCTGGCGACGCACTCGGCAAGCTCGAGCGTGGTGCGCAGCGGCCTTGTTGCGCGGCGAGCAGCAATCGCCTTTGCAACCTGAAAAGCAAACCGTTCTTCGCCATAATCCGCTATGACCTCCCGCATCTCATCCACACTGGCTTGCGCCAGCCAATCCGCCACCGTGGGACCACGAGTGGTGTCCATCCGCATATCGAGCGGGCCGTCTCTCATGAATGAGAAGCCGCGCTCTGCGTCATCAATCTGAGGCGACGAAACGCCCAGATCCAGCATCACGCCATCAACCTTGTCGATGCCGAGCTGCTGCAATTCTTCTGCCATGGTGGCAAAGCCGCCATGAATGACCGTGACCCTGGGGTCCGCCGCCGCCAACGCATTGGCTACCGCGATCGCCTCGGGGTCCTTGTCGAACACCACCAGCCGCGCGGACTTGCCCAAGCGTCCAAGCAGTTCGCGACTGTGCCCGCCGCGGCCAAAAGTGCCGTCGACAAACACACCGCGTTCCGCCCGCGTAGCCGTATCCGGCTCGGTCTGCGTGTGCGACCGTGTCGCGCCCTTGCCGCCGAAGTCGGGCAGCAATAGTGCGTCCACCGTCGGCTCCAGCAGAACGGGCCGATGTTCGAATTCCATAAATTTTTCAGAACGAAAACTGGTTCAACACATCCGGCATACCCTTGGCCAAATCCTCAGCCTCGCGGCTGGCCAGAGTAGCGGCGTCCCACAGCTCGAAGTGCGCGCCCAGACCGAGCAGCATCACATCGCGCGTCATACCGGAAGCGTTGCGCAGTTCAGGAGCGATAAGGACCCGGCCGGAGCCGTCCAGTTCGACGTCCTGAGCGTTGCCCAGCAACAGCCGCTGCAACGCACGAGCCGTCATGGGAAAAGCGGCGATCTGTTCGCGCTTCTTTTCCCACTCGGGACGCGGGTACACCAGCAAGCAGCCGTCAGGGTGGCGTGTCAGGGTCAGCCGGCCATCGGCCTGCGACATCAGCGCGTCACGATGCCGGGTCGGAATCGAGATCCGTCCCTTGGCATCCAGCGTGAGCGCGCTGCTTCCCTGAAACACCACTTTTACCCCACTTAATTGCACAATTTCCTACTATTTCCCACTCTACGGTATGGCACAGGGGCGGTCAAGCGCGTGGTTGCAATTTTTTCAATCACAACAAGGACTTAGATCAATATGTAAATCCGCAAAAAGAAAAACCTCCTAATAAATCAGGAGGTTGCGGCACACTCTACAAGTCCTTCTTCAGAAGTAGCGCCTAAGGATGACTTTGCATTGTTTTACGTGGGGCCGTATCGCCCGTCGTGGCGAGGCTTCCCGCCGACCTTGCCGCGATAAGCTGCGAAAAAATTGGGGAAGCCAACGCCGGGCGCGGCCGAAGTCAGCCAGGCTCCCGGCCCGGCCAACTCTCGCGTGGAAAATTCGATGCAAGACGGGTCTATAGGCCGGATTCTGTACACCAGGTTGCCCTGGCGGACGATCATTCCTCTGCGCGGATCATTGCTGAGCCGCTCTAGCCACCTACCCGCATGCTTGGACGGAGCCGCCCTTCGCGACCCGAGGGCCGCACGCATGCCTATTTGATGTTGCTCCGGATAGAGGTTGCCGCGTTTCACCCTGCGACGCCGCCCTTCGTTACCGAAGGGCGCGATACGGAGATGGCCGTATCGGTGCGTGCCATGCACGCCCGCTTCCCAGTCTCGTCTCTGTGGCCCTATTCCTCAGCCGCGCCCGAAGACGCAACCGGACGGCCGTTAGCCGTTACCCTGCCCTATGGAGTCCGGACCTTCCTCGATGGATTTGCATCCACCGCGATCGCCCGACCCGCCTTGCGGTTCGTATTCTATTACAGGTCACGGCTCTGTCCCCTTGGCGCGCGCCAGAAGTGTCGTCAAACAGCTTTACGGGGTTTCGGCGACAATACGCGCTGATCCGCTTAGACGCCGCAAAAACGAACCCCTACATGGCCCTCGCAACTCTCATCACCCTTACCGACATCCAGCTGGCCTACGGCCACCACCCACTGCTGGACCACGCCGACTTCGCCATCCAGGCCGGCGAACGTATCGGCCTTATTGGCCGCAACGGCGCCGGCAAGTCATCGCTGCTGAGACTGCTCGATGGCCGCACGCTGCCCGACGACGGCGACATCGCCCGCAATTCCGGGCTGCGCGTCGCCACGGTCGAACAAGAACCCGAGCTGGATGAAAACGCCACGGTGTTCGATGTGGTCTGCAATGTGGAAGGCGACCACGAAGACTGGCAGCGCCCCTCCCGCGTGCGCTCCATGCTGGAAAAGCTGGGCCTGCCCGCGGATGCGCAGATTGCCGGTTTGTCGGGCGGCACCCGCAAGCGCGTCGCGTTAGCGCGCGCCCTGGTCGAAGAACCCGATCTGCTGTTGCTGGACGAGCCCACCAACCACCTCGACTTCGAGGGCATCGCCTGGCTGGAAGACATGTTGCGCAGCTGGCGCGGCGCCGCGGTCATCATCACCCACGACCGCCGCTTCCTAGATGCCGTCACCACCCGCATTGTCGAACTCGACCGCGGCCGCCTGCTGAGCTTTCCCGGCAACTTCTCGCAATGGCAAGAGCGCAAGGCGCAATGGCTGGAATCCGAGCGCCTGGAACAGGCTCGCTTCGACAAGCTGCTGGCGCAAGAAGAAGTCTGGATACGCAAGGGCGTCGAAGCCCGTCGCACCCGCAACGAAGGCCGCGTGCGCCGCTTGGAAAGCCTGCGGGTCCAGCGTGCCGAACGCCGCGAACGGATCGGCGATGTGTCCTTGGCGCTAGCGGAAGGCCAACGCTCGGGCAAACTCGTGGCCGAACTCGAACACGTCGGCAAGACCTTCGGCGACAAGGTCGTAGTGGACGACTACACCACCACCATCCTGCGCGGTGACCGCATCGGCATCATCGGCCCTAACGGCGCGGGCAAGACGACCTTGCTCAAGCTGATCCTGGGCGAAATGCAGCCGGACACCGGCACCACGCGCCTGGGCACTAACGTGGCCGTTGCGTACTTCGACCAGATGCGCGCGCAGCTGGACGAAAACGCCTCGCTCGTCGACATCATCAGCCCGGGAAGCGAATGGGTTGAAATTGGCGGCACACGCAAGCACGTCATGACCTACCTGGGCGACTTCCTGTTTTCGCCCGCTCGCGCCGGCTCGCCGGTGCGCAGCTTGTCCGGCGGCGAACGCGCCCGCCTGCTGCTGGCCCGTCTATTCGCGCGCCCCGCCAACGTACTGGTCCTGGACGAGCCCACCAACGACCTGGACATCGAAACCCTGGAACTGCTTGAAGAGTTGCTGCAGGAATACGCCGGCACCGTGCTGCTTGTCAGCCACGATCGCGCATTCCTGAACAACGTCGTCACCCAGACCATTGCCTACGAGGGCAACGGACACTGGCGCGACTATGTTGGCGGCTACGACGAATGGGTCGCCCAGCGCCCGGCGCCCGCAGCGCCGGCCGAGGACGCCGACGTTGCCGTCAAGCCAGCCGACGACAGCGCCGCGCGCGCCAAGGTTGCCCGCCCCAAGCCGGCCAAGGCCACGAAGATGAATGCCTGGGACTTGCGCGAACTTGAAGGCCTGCCAGACGCCATCGCGGCGCTCGAAGCGCAGCAGGCGGAACTCGCAGGCAAGCTGGCCGACGGCAGCCTGTACCGCGACGCCCCTGCGGAAGTCGAACGCATCAACGGTGAACTCGCCAAGCTGGAAAGCGAGTTGGAAGAAAAATTCTCCCGCTGGGAATTGCTGGAAGCGCGCCGCGACGGCACGCTTTAAGGCGCTGGTCTTGGCAGGACGCCTGTGTAGGCCATGTATGTAGGTTGTCTATATATATAGACGCTTTGCGACACAGCAAAAAATTCGGGGTGGACAGCAACTTGCCGTCCACCCCGTTTTTCATTGTCGACCGCGCATTTTCAGCGCAAAGCCGGCGCTCAGCTATGGGCGCGCCAGGCCAATGCTTCGCCGGCCGCCAACGGCACCAGCGTCGTGTCGCCGAATGCCAGCTCGTCGGGCACTTGGTAGGTCTCGCGCACGAGCGTCAACGTGCCCGTGTTGCGCGGCAGGTCGTAAAAGTCAGGGCCGTGGAAGCTGGCAAACCCTTCCAGCTTGTCCAGCTTGCCAACGGCGTCGAACGCGGTCGCGTAGAGCTCCATCGCATGCAGCGCGGTGTAGCAACCCGCACAGCCGCACGCATGCTCTTTCAGGCCACGCGCGTGCGGCGCGCTGTCGGTGCCCAGGAAAAAGCGCGGGCTGCCGCTGGTGGCCGCCTCGACCAAAGCCAGGCGATGCGTCTCACGCTTGAGGATCGGCAGGCAGTACATATGCGGACGCACGCCGCCCTGAAAAATGGCGTTGCGGTTGTACAGCAGATGCTGTGGCGTGATCGTCGCGGCGATCGGCCCTTCGGCGTCGCGCACATACTCCGCACCTTCCTTCGTCGTGATGTGCTCGAACACCACCTTCAGTGCCGGGAACGCGCGGCGCAACGGCTTCATGACGCGTTCAACGAAAATCGCTTCACGGTCGAACACATCAATCGCCGGGTCCGTCACTTCGCCATGCACCAGCAAGGGCATGCCGCACTTCTCCAGCGCTTCGAGCGCCTTCGTGCACTTGCCCAGCAAGTCGGTCACGCCAGCGTCCGAGTTGGTGGTGGCGCCCGCCGGATACAGCTTCACGGCATAGACTTGGCCGGACTCGTGCGCGCGGAAGATTTCCTCGGGGGACGTGTTGTCGGTCAGATAGAGCGTCATCAGCGGCGTGAAACCGTCCGGGTTTCCGCCTGCCTTGCGCAACGCCTCCAGGATGCGGCCGCGATACGCCAAAGCCTGCTCGGTGGTCGTCACCGGCGGCTTCAGGTTCGGCATGATGATGGCGCGTGCGAATTGACGTGCGGTATCCGCCACCACGGCTTCCAGCGCAGCGCCATCGCGCAAGTGCAGGTGCCAGTCGTCGGGGCGGGTGATGGTGAGCTGAGTCGTGTTTTGAGTAGACATGAAAGGCTTCTTAATCTGCCAGCGGCATGCCCCGTTCTGCCAGCGCGCAGAACATCGCGCTGCCCAGGGGAATGACCGCATCGTTGAAATCAAAATGCGAGTTGTGCAGCACGCAGCCGGACTCGGCGCCGCCCTGGCCCAGCCGGAAATACGCGCCGGGCTTATTCTGCAACATGAAGGAAAAATCTTCGGAGCCCATTGAGGGCACCAGATCACGCACCACGTTTTCCTTGCCGATCATCTCGGTGGCGATATCGGCCACCAGATTCGCGTGCTGCGGCGTGTTCAGGGTCGCGGGATAGATGCGTTCGTAAATGAGTTCGGCTGTGCCGCCGAAGGCGCTGGCGATGGCGGTGACCAACTCGCGCATGCGCGTCTCGACCATCTCCTGCACGGATTTGCGGAACGTGCGCACCGTGCCAACCAGCTTGGCTTCGCGCGGGATCACACTCATCGCACCCGGATGGCCCGCTTGCATCGACCCGATCGACACCACAGCCGAATCCAGCGGGTTCACATTGCGCGACACGATGGTCTGCAACGCGGTGATGATTTGCCCGGCAATCGTCACCGGATCAATCGTCTGATACGGATGCGCGCCATGGCCGCCCCGGCCCGTAATCTGGATTTCGAAGCGGTCCGCTGCCGCCATCATCGGCCCTGGATTGATGCCGATCGTGCCGGGCCGCAGTCCCGGCCAGTTGTGCAAGGCATAGATCGCATCACACGGAAACGTGTCGAATAAGCCATCCTCAAGCATGGCACGTGCGCCGCCACGCCCTTCTTCCGCCGGCTGAAAAATCAGCACCGCGGTACCGTCGAAATTGCGCGTCTGCGCCAGGTACTTTGCCGCGCCGATCAACACTGCCGTGTGGCCATCATGACCGCAACCATGCATCAAGCCCGGCTTGGTGGACTTGTGGCCGAAGTCGTTGTCCTCCGTCATGGGCAACGCATCCATGTCGGCGCGCAGGCCAATCATGCGCCCGCTATCGCAACGCTTGCCACGGATGACACCCACCACACCGGTCTTGCCGATGCCACGGTGCACTTCGATCCCCAGCGCCTCAAGCGCGCCGGCCACGATCCCGGAGGTACGGACTTCTTCGAAGCCCAGCTCAGGGTGTGCATGCAAATCGCGCCGCAGCGCTGTCAACTCGTCATGAAAGAGCCGAATTGATTCCAACGGAGATCGTGCGTACATAGGAGGTTACAGAATGACGTGATAGAGGGGACGGTGCGCCCATTTTAGTTGCTACAGAGGATAAATGCCTTTGTCTTTACGAGAGAGACACGTTATGCTCCGGCCGCAGGACAATTTTTCCAACAGCCAGAGAAGGAGCGCCGCATTATGGCCACAACCTCCAAACCCGCGACCGCGCGCAAGCCGAACGCTGCATTCATGAAGCCCCTGACCCCCAGCGCCGAATTGGCCGCTGTCATCGGCTCGGAAGCCGTGCCGCGTACCGAGGTCACCAAGAAGATCTGGGAATACATCAAGAAGCACAACCTGCAAGATGCCAGCAACAAGCGCAACATCAACGCCGATGCCAAGCTGCGTCCGATCTTTGGCAAGGATCAGGTCACGATGTTCGAACTGACCAAACTGGTCAACGCACATCTGAAGTAAGCAGGCAAAGGGCGTACCCCGTACGTCCCTGCCTACTGGATTGTCGCGACGCCCTGGCTTACCGCCGGGCTAGCCCAACTCTCTCGCGCAAGCGCTATTTTCCAGCGCAACGCTTCGCGCAAACCGGTCCTCCATATTCTTTGGAGACGGCAAATTCCCAAACGATGCTCTACGGTCAACTCCTCTGATCGCCAAGCTGCATGCGCGTCTTCAAGCGATTCGTACCTGCGGGCAGCGAACGGCAGTCCGCCGCACAATCGAATGTGGGCGCCTAGCACCCACGAACGCCCGCAACGCTCATAGACAGGCAATCTGCGCCACGCTGAGCGCATCCCCGCACGTACCCTGCTCGAATGCGCATCAAGGTCAGCAGGCGTGTCTGGCAGGTATTGAGTCGCAGACGCTTGCGCGTGAGTGCGTGTCTGCCGGCTGCGCTTGCAGGAAGCGCTGCCTGTAAGGGCCTACAGGAAGCGCCTACAGGAAGCGCCTACAAGGTGCATCTACTGGGAACGCCTACCGGGAACGCACACAGGGAGCCCACACAAGGCGCACACACAAGGCGCACACACATGAAAAAGGCCGGCGATAAGCCGGCCCTTCTAACGTACAGCTCTGCTCAGGCGTACGTGGTTGGCGCGCTGCCTTCCAGCAACGCCAGCCATCCTTTGATCAGGCGATACAACACCCACACCACCGTCGCAATCAGTCCGATCCAACCGATGAAGATGTACAGGGCAATACCGCTGATCGCCAGCCACAACATGGCCCACCAGAACGTGCGCAACATCCAGTCGAAGTGGGCGGCGTATACCGTGCCGGCCGCATCGGAGCGCTTCAGGTACATCAGCACAACCGCAGCCAGCGTCGCAATGCCCAGAATGCCGCTCGTCAGGAAGCCCAAGGCAAACAAGCCATAAGCCACGTGGGTCAGCGTGCGCAGGTCTAACGTCGTACCGGGCACAGGGGTCTGGGGATCACTCACGATAACGCTCCAACGAATTGACTCGGTCAATCTTACCGCACAAACTCCGCCCGCCCACGGTCGTTGTTATTTGTGCACATTCAACATTGGCGCGGCTCACAGCCTGATTGACGAGGGTTGACGCACACGGTTTTGCGCGCATTTCCAGGGTCGAACGCACAAAAACAAAGCCCCGCCGGGAACCGGCGGGGCTTTGAGGGATAAGAGCTTGACGATGACCTACTTTCACAGACGTCCGTCCACTATCATCGGCGCGAAGGCGTTTCACTGTCCTGTTCGGGATGGGAAGGAGTGGTACCACCTTGCTATGGTCGTCAAGCGTAACTGCTTGAGGGGTTGCGTGACTCATCAACCGCTCGAATTCTGGGTACTGCTTCAGCACTGCATCGAACACCCAACTACTCAAGTGATATCAGGTATCACCTAATATCACGAACACCTTGGGTTCTCACTATAAAAGACAAAACCCCACAGGGTTACCTGTGGGGTTTTGCGGAATAAAAGCCTGACGATGACCTACTTTCACAGACGTCCGTCCACTATCATCGGCG